>NZ_JAIXUB010000005.1 GCF_027484205.1 Flavobacterium sp. | reverse complement strand
TCAATGTTTCAGATGTTGCATCGTTTGAGGTTGGAAGTGGATATCCATCAGGAGTTTACAATGTAATTGTAACTCAAGGAGAAAACACACAAACCTTACGAGTTATCAAAAGATAGTTTGATAAACTATAAATAAACAGAAACCTCCTCAAGTAATTGAGGAGGTTTTTTTTATTTGTTTTTTAAATTTAAGACATAAAAAAAGCCTCACTAAAAGTGAGGCTTTTTTTATGTTTGATAATATTATAATATTATGCTTTTTTTAAATTCTTTCTGATGATATAAAAAGCAAAAACAATTCCTAAAATTAAAAGCAAGATTAATTTACCATTAATATCTGCAGGTTGTGGATCAGATGTGTCTTCTAATCCTCCAGATCCATCATCATCACCTGGTTGAGCAAACGCTATAAAGTTCGACAACAGCATAAATGATAAAAAACAAAACTTAAAAATACTTTTCATAACAATGATTACATTTCAGTTCGCAAAGATAACATGATTTTTTAAATAAAGAAGCTAAAATGCTTTAAATTATACATTTGTCGAATAAATTTTACGAAATCGAGATAGTTTTTTGAATAATTAATCAAATTCTGATGTAAAAAATAATTTAACTGTTGGATATTTGCTTTGAGTCATTTGAATTGTAAAATCTGAATCTGCTAAAAATACTAATTGACCATATTTATCGTGGGCTAAAAACTTTTGTTTTACTCTTTTAAATTCTTTAAACTCTTCATTCTTTGCATCATCTGGCTTAACCCAACATGCTTTGTGAACAGGGAAATTTTCATAAGTACATTTTGCGCCATATTCATGTTCTAAACGATACTGAATGACTTCATATTGAAGTGCTCCAACAGTTCCAATTACTTTTCTATTATTCATTTCTAAGGTAAACAATTGGGCTACACCTTCATCCATCAATTGGTCAACACCTTTTTCTAATTGTTTTGCTTTTAAAGGGTCAGCATTGTTTATGTATCTAAAGTGTTCTGGAGAAAAACTTGGAATTCCTTTGAAACTCATTATTTCTCCTTCTGTTAATGTATCTCCAATTTTAAAGTTTCCTGTATCATGAAGTCCTACAATATCACCAGGATAAGAAATATCTACAATTTCTTTTTTTTCAGCAAAAAAAGCGTTTGGACTAGAAAATTTTAAACTCTTATTTAGTCTAACGTGTGTGTAAGGTTTGTTGCGTTCAAATGTTCCTGAAACAATTTTGATAAATGCAAGTCTATCGCGATGTTTTGGATCCATGTTGGCATGAATTTTAAAAACAAATCCTGATAACTTTTCTTCTTCAGGATTTACTAACCTAGTGTCTGACTCTTTTGGTCTTGGTGACGGCGCAATTTCAATAAAACAATCTAGAATTTCTCTAACTCCAAAATTATTTAAAGCTGAACCAAAGAAAACAGGTTGTAAATTTCCGTCTAAATATTCTTGACGATCAAATTTTGGATATACTTCATCAATTAATTCTAACTCTTCTCTAAGTTTTTGAGCAGGTTTCTCTTTAATTAATTTTTCTAAATCAGGGCTATTAATATCAGAAATCGCTATTGTGTCTTCAATGTTTTTTCTGCTATCACCACTAAAAAGGTTAATGTTTTGCTCCCAAATGTTGTAAATTCCTTGAAAATCATATCCCATTCCAATAGGAAAACTCAGCGGAGTTACTTGTAATCCAAGTTTCTTTTCCACTTCATCCATTAAATCGAAAGCGTCTTTTCCTTCTCTATCTAATTTGTTGATAAAAACAATGATAGGAATTTTTCGCATTCTACAAACTGAAACTAATTTTTCTGTTTGCTCCTCAACTCCTTTTGCTACGTCAATTACAACAATAACACTGTCTACAGCAGTCAATGTTCTAAAAGTGTCTTCAGCAAAGTCCTTATGTCCTGGAGTATCTAAAATGTTTATTTTTTTATCTCTATAATTAAATGCTAAAACTGATGTCGCAACAGAAATTCCTCTTTGGCGCTCAATCTCCATAAAGTCACTTGTAGCACCTTTCTTAATTTTGTTGTTTTTTACCGCTCCAGCTTCTTGAATTGCACCTCCAAAAAGTAACAATTTTTCAGTTAAAGTTGTCTTTCCTGCATCTGGATGTGAAATAATTCCAAATGTTCTTCTACGTTCTATTTCTTTTAAAAAACTCATATCTTGTTTAATGGATTGCAAAAATACTATTTATTGCCGAAATAACTAATTGCATTTTTAATGTTTACAATTAATTTTTGTGTTAATAAAATTTTGTTAATAGTATTGCTTATACTTGTTTAATAACAACGAATTGTTACTTTTGTTGATTGTAATTATTATAAAGTTTTAATATAAATTCAGAATATGAAAAAAGTGTTTTTAGGATTTTTAATCTTATTCCTTTCACAAATAAATGCACAAAATAAACCTAAAGAAGTTCTATTTACTATCGATGAAAAACCTTTCTATGTAGATGAATTTGAGAGAGTTTATAACAAAAACTTAGATTTAGTAAAAGACGAATCTCAAAAAGATTTAAATCATTATCTTGAACTTTTTGTTGGTTATAAATTGAAGGTTACTAAAGCAAATAAAATTGGTCTTCAAAATGATGTTAAATATCAAAACGAACTAAAAAGTTATAGATCACAACTTTCAAAAAATTATACTTCAGATTCTAAAGTTACTGCTGAATTAGTAAAAGAAGGTCATGAACGTTTAAAAAAGGAAATTCGTGCTTCTCATATTTTAATAATGGTAGACGAAAATGCTTCGCCAGAGGATACTTTAAAAGCTTATAAAAAAATTGCTGATCTTAGACAACGAATTATAAGTGGTGAAAGTTTTGATCGTTTAGCACAAGATTATTCTGAAGATCCATCTGCTAAAGAAAACAAAGGAGATTTAGGGTACTTTACTAGTTTTAGAATGGTTTATGCTTTTGAAAATGCAGCTTACAAAACACCAAAAGGACAAATTTCTAATCCAATTCGCACTCGTTTTGGATACCATATTATAAAAGTAAACGATATAAGAGATAACCGCGGTGAAGTTGCAGTTTCTCATATTATGTTGATGAACCAAAAGGAAGGTGAGGATCCAGAAAAACCGAAACAAACTATTCAGGAAATCTATAAAAAAATACAACAAGGTGAAAGCTTTGAAGATTTAGCAAAACAATTTTCAGAAGATAAATCTTCGGCCTCAAAAGGTGGTGTTCTAAACCGCTTTGGTTCTGGACAATTAAGTTCACAAGAGTTTGAAGATGTTGCTTTTTCATTGACAAAAGATAATCCTATTTCACAACCTTTTCAATCGCAATTTGGATGGCACATTGTTAAATTTATTGATAAGTTTCCAATAAAATCGTTTGAAGATTCTAAAACTGAACTAGAAAATAAAATTGCAAGAGATGATCGTTCAAGATTGATAACGAACTCTTTAACTGAAAAATTAAGAAAAAAATACAAGGTAAAAAGAGATGAAAAAATGTTTGCTGCACTTTCAAAAGTAGTAACTAACGATTATTATGATGCAAAATGGGAGATGCCAGAAGATGTTAAACCATTTGCAGGAAAATTATTTTCTATTGAAAGCAGAACCATTTCAGGCGAGCAGTTTTTAAATTATATAAAAAGTCAGCAAAAATCGGGAACTAAATTAAAACCAATATCAAAAGCGCTTGATATTTTATATGATAAATTTAAAGACGACCAATTAAATCAATATTATAATGACAACTTAGAAGTTGAGTTTCCAGAATTTGCCTCTGTTGTAGAAGAATATAGAGATGGGCTTTTGTTGTTTGACTTGATGGAAAGAGAAATTTGGCAACGTGCTAAAACAGATACGATTGGTTTAAAAAAATTCTATGCCGACCAAAATAATAAACCTAGATGGAAGACTAGATTGGATTTAGCAATACTATCTTCTACAAAACAAGAGGTAATGAAAAAGGTACTTTCAATGTTAAAAAAAGGTATTGATTATAAAACAATAAAAGAAAAACTTAATACTAATGATGTTGTAAATGTTATGGTTACTGAAGGTGTAAATGAAGTTGGTTCTTCAGTAATGCCAAAAGGAACAAAACAAGAAGTTGGTTTGTCAGAGATATTTAAGGAAGGTGATTATTATTACATAACTAAAGTGAATAAAGTAATTCCAGAAGGTGATAAAACGCTTGACGAATGCCGTGGTAAAATGGTTAATGATTATCAACAATATTTAGAACAAAATTGGGTTAATGAATTGAAGAAAGAATTCTCAGTAAAAGTTAATCAAGATGTTTTTGAAAAAATAAAAACAAGAATAAAAAAGTAAAAATTGCATTTAAAGAAGTTAATTACACACAAAATGAAAATATCAAAATCAATTAAAAATATCACAACTCTTTTCTTCTTATTTGCGGGATGTATTTCGTTTGCTCAAGAAATAATTGTTGATTCTGTAAAAACAAAAAAAGAAGTTGTTAGAACAGGAAAAAAGCAAAAAGTAGATGGGATTATAGCTACTGTAGGTGAATATCTTGTACTAGATTCTGATATTGATAAAGCTTTTCTTGAACTTTCAAGTCAGGGAAATTCCATAAAAGATATTACAAGATGTCAAATGCTTGGAAAACTTTTAGAAGAAAAATTATATGCGCATCAAGCAATACAAGATTCTATTATTGTTAAAGATGAGGATATTAGAGGTTCTATGAATCAAAAAATTGATTATATGGTAGAGCAAATTGGCTCTATGGAAAATGTAGTTAAATACTTTAAAAAAGATACAGAAGAAGAATTTAGAACAGAAATGTTTGATTTATTGAAAGAGCAACGATTAGCGGCAGAAATGCAAAGAAAAATTGTTGATGATATTCAAATTACTCCAGAAGAAACAAGAAATTTTTTCAAGAAAATTCCTGAAATGGAACGTCCATTGTTTGGGGCAGAACTTGAAATTGCTCAAATTGTTATCACTCCAAAAGTTTCTGAAGAAGAAAAACAAAGAATTATCAATAAATTAAAAGACATCAAAAAAGAAGTTCAAGAAGGAGCAAGTTTTAAAACTAGAGCTGTTATTTATTCTGATGATAAAGCATCGTCTTCATCTGGAGGATTTTATAAAATTAACAAAAAAACATCGTTTGTAAAGGAGTTTAAAGAAGTTGCTTTTTCTTTGCAAGAAGGTGAAATTTCTGAACCATTTGAAACAGAATACGGATATCATATTATTTATTTAGAAAAAATTAAAGGACAAGATTTAGAATTACGTCATATTTTAATGATACCAAAAGTTTCAGAATCGGATATGGCTGATGCTAGAGGAAAAGCTCTTTTAATTAAAAAAAGAATTGAGGATAAAGAAATTACATTTGCTGATGCTGCAAGATCTATGTCAGACGAAAAAGAAACTCGTGCTAATGGCGGAACGTTAATTAATCCACAAACACAAGATACGCATTTCGAATTAACAAAAATGGATCCCGAATTATACAGTCAAGTTTCAAACTTGAAAGGTGATGAAGTTTCAGAACCCATTTTAGAAGAAGATCCAAGAAAAGGTAAAAAAATTAAATTGATTATGGTAACTAACAGAATCAATGAACATACTGCTGATTATGGTAAAGACTACATCAAAATTAAAGAATTAGCATTGAAAGAAAAACAAATCAATGCCATAGCAAAGTGGACAGAAGAAAAAATTAAAGAATCATACATCAATATTAATGAAGATTACAGAAATTGTGATTTTACAAATAATTGGTTGAAAAAATAATATTACATTTTAGTTTTAGTATATTAAATATCTAAAATCTAAAATCTAAAATCTCATATTAATTATGTCAGACGTTACAGCGATACAGAATTTAGTTCAAAAGAGACTCGAACTTAAAAAAGAAATTTCCAAAATAATTGTAGGTCAAGACGATGTTGTTGATCAAATATTGTTGAGCATTTTTTCAGGTGGACATGCTTTGCTTGTAGGAGTTCCTGGTTTAGCAAAAACATTAATGGTCAATACTATTTCTCAAGCTTTAGGATTGAATTTTAAAAGAATTCAGTTTACGCCCGATTTAATGCCGTCCGATATTTTAGGAAGTGAAATTTTAGATGAAAACCGTCAGTTTAAATTTATAAAAGGACCAGTTTTTTCTAATATCATTTTAGCCGATGAGATTAACAGAACGCCACCTAAAACACAAGCAGCTTTACTTGAAGCCATGCAAGAACGTTCAGTAACAATTGCAGGTCACAATTATAAATTAGATTTGCCTTATTTTGTTTTAGCAACTCAAAACCCAATTGAGCAAGAAGGAACATATCCGTTGCCAGAAGCGCAATTAGATCGTTTTATGTTTGCTATCAAGTTAGAATATCCTTCGTTTGCAGAAGAAGTTGAAGTAGTAAAAAGCACTACTTCTGATGCAAAACCAACAATAAATCCTTTGTTCTCTGCTCAAGAAATTATCGATTTCCAACATCTAATTCGAAGAATTCCAGTAGCAGATAATGTTATTGAATATGCAGTAACTTTAGTTGGAAAAACGCGTCCAAATTCACCATTGTCAACAGATTATGTAAATAATTATTTAGATTGGGGTGCAGGACCAAGAGCGTCACAAAATTTAATTTTGGCAGCTAAAGCTAATGCAGCTTTCAACGGAAAATTCTCTCCAGATATTGAAGATGTAAAAGCAGTTGCAACCGGAATTCTTCGTCACAGAATAATTAAAAATTATAAAGCCGATGCTGAAGGAATTACAGAAGAAGTAATTATTAGTAAGTTGATGTAAGATGTTTTTAACAAGCATGAATAATCAAGCATTATTTTTATTAATATGTTTGTATTTATTTGTTGTTAGTATTCTTTATTTTTTAGTTATTGGATTATTATATCTTTTAAAATTGAAATCTTTTTATACTACTTGGTATAAAAAGATTTTTTTGTTTTTAGGAATTGGTGTGATTGCTTACTTTATTTTATTTTTTTGGCAGAAACTATATAATTAATACTATTCATAGTTTTTTTTCGTTTTAAAATAAATTTTAACCATGAAAAAATACTCATTCTTACTCCCAGAATTTTTTATTATTGCATTATCAATATTTTGGTTTTTAGATAATTATTTGGGATCGGGACATATTAATTATTTTACCATAGTCGTTTTTATTATTGTATCACTTCAACTTTTTATCAAAAATAAAATTGTCGGAATTATTCTTGGCTCCATCTTTTTCCTTTTTGGATTGTATATGATTTTGGCTGTACTATCTGAATTTAAAAAAATTACAACAATCGATTTTTCAGCAATTCAATTAGTTTCAGTTGGTTTTTTAATTTGTTTCGTACTAATTGCAGCTTCTATTGGAATGTTCTATAAATCTATTCCAAAAAAATTCTAAATTTTATTATTCCTTTCTTTTAACAAAGCGAATTCAATTTTATAATTTATTAGTTAAAGTTAAGTTTCTCATCTAATTTAGAAACGTTCTTAGCTGTGCTTTTGTTTCTTAAATTTCGAATATGATAAAAAAAGGTTTCTAAATTAACAATTATTCAAAATTTTTATTCAAAATTCATTTTTATGCAATAATAATTAGTCAAAATGGTGATTTGGCAATAATAATCTTTTGAAACATCAGATTTATTAAATATTTTTTAATTATCATTAATTTCATTAAATTTGCATTGCAAATAAATAAACCTATTACATTATGGCTTTTGATATCGAAATGATTAAAAAAGTGTACGGAACAATGGCGGAACGCGTTGATAAAGCACGTGAGTTAGTTGGGCGTCCATTAACACTTTCTGAAAAGATTTTATATTCACATTTATGGGAAGGAACGCCTTCTCAAGCTTTTTCAAGAGGAAAAGATTACGTTGATTTTGCTCCTGATAGAGTTGCTTGTCAAGACGCAACGGCTCAAATGGCATTATTACAATTTATGCATGCCGGAAAGAAAACCGTAGCTGTTCCTACAACAGTTCACTGTGATCACTTGATTCAAGCAAAAGTTGGTGCTACTACTGATTTAGCTGTAGCCAATTCACAATCGAAAGAAGTTTTTGATTTTCTTTCTTCTGTTTCAAATAAATACGGAATTGGTTTTTGGAAACCAGGTTCAGGAATTATACACCAAATTGTTTTAGAAAATTATGCATTTCCTGGTGGAATGATGATTGGAACCGATTCACATACAGTAAATGCTGGTGGATTAGGTATGTTAGCTATTGGTGTTGGTGGTGCTGATGCGGTTGATGTAATGTCTGGAATGTCTTGGGAATTGAAATTTCCAAAACTTATTGGAGTTAAATTGACAGGAAAATTAAACGGTTGGACGGCTCCAAAAGATGTAATTCTAAAAGTTGCCGATATTCTGACTGTGAAAGGTGGAACTGGAGCGATTGTAGAATACTTTGGCGAAGGTGCTGTCAATATGTCATGTACTGGAAAAGGTACTATTTGTAATATGGGTGCAGAAATTGGAGCAACGACTTCAACTTTCGGTTACGATGATTCAATGAGAAGATATTTAGCAGCAACTGGTCGTCAAGATGTAGTTGATGCTGCTGATACAGTTGCTGATTATTTAACTGGTGATGCTGAAGTATATGCTAATCCAAGTCAGTATTTTGATGAATTAATCGAAATTAATTTATCAGAGTTAGAACCACATATCAATGGACCATTTACGCCAGATAGAGGAACTCCAGTTTCTAAAATGAAAGAAGAAGCAACTAAAAATGATTGGCCTTTAAAAGTAGAATGGGGTTTAATTGGTTCATGTACTAATTCATCTTACGAAGATATGGCTCGCGCAGCTTCTATTGTGGAACAAGCTGTTGCTCATGGAATTACTCCTAAAGCAGAATTCGGAATCAATCCTGGTTCTGAGCAAATTCGTTATACTATTGAAAGAGATGGAATTATCGCTACTTTCGAAAAAATGGGAACTAAAGTATTTACAAATGCTTGTGGACCTTGTATCGGACAATGGGATAGAGAAGGTGCAGACAAAGGTGAAAAAAATACTATCGTTCACTCTTTCAACAGAAATTTCTCAAAACGTGCTGACGGAAATCCAAATACACATGCTTTTGTAACTTCTCCAGAAATGGTTGCTGCATTAGCAATTTCAGGTGATTTATCTTTTAATCCAATAACAGATACTTTATTGAATGATAAAGGTGAAGCTGTAAAATTAAATCCTCCAACAGGTGATGAACTTCCAAAAAGAGGTTTTGATGTGGAAGATGCAGGTTTTCAAGCGCCAGCAGAAGATGGAAGTAATGTTTCAGTTGTTGTTTCTCCAACATCAGATAGGCTACAACTTTTAGCACCATTTGATGCATGGGATGGAAAAAATATTTCTGGAGCAAAATTACTTATCAAGGCTTTCGGAAAATGTACTACCGATCATATTTCAATGGCTGGACCATGGTTACGTTTCCGCGGACATTTGGATAATATTTCTAATAATATGTTGATTGGAGCAGTTAATGCTTACAACCAAGAAGCTAATAAAGTTAAAAATCAATTAACAGGAGAATATGCAGCTGTTCCTGCTGTGGCAAGAGCTTATAAAGCAGCAGGTGTTCCTTCAATTGTTGTTGGTGATCAAAACTATGGTGAAGGTTCTTCAAGAGAGCATGCTGCAATGGAACCACGATTCCTTGGAGTTAAAGCAGTTTTGGTAAAATCATTTGCTCGTATTCACGAAACCAATTTGAAAAAACAAGGAATGTTAGCTTTAACTTTTGCTAACGAAGCAGATTATGATAAAATTCAAGAAAACGATACTATCAATTTCTTAGATTTAACAGATTTTGCACCAGGAAAACCATTAACATTAGAATTCGTTCATGCTGATGGTTCAAAAGATATAATTTTAGCAAATCACACGTACAACGAAAGCCAAATTGGTTGGTTTGTAGCTGGATCGGCTTTAAACTTAATTGCAGCCAACGCATAATTGGTTAGTAATTTATTTTTGCAAAAAGAACTCTCAAGGAAACTTGGGAGTTTTTTTATGTTTTCTTATACAATTCAATTGAGCCATTATTCCATTCAATTTTTTCATAATAGAAATTTATTGAAATAAGTTTTTTCTTTCTAGAAATAAAACATTTTCCAGTGACTTTTGCGTCATTACCTTGAATTGAAATGGTATCGCCAGAATTTATTTGAGAATTTTTGAAATGGTCATATACTTTTTGAGCAATCTCATCTTTAATAGCTTTTTTAGAATTAAAAGTACTTATAATGATGGTTTCGTTTTTACTTTTAACAATAAGTTCCATGCCATTATAACCATATTTATAGGTAGTCATGGAAACTTGACTAAATGAAAATTGCGCTGAGAATAGCGTGATTAGCAGGTATTTATACATCAATGTAAATTTGGGGTTACACTTTTAAAACACTAAATATAAATATTTATTTTTAATAAAAAAATTCCGCTTCAAATAATGAAACGGAATTTAATTTCGAATTAATAATCTACTAATAGTAAGTATAACGTCTTACTTTAGAAATATATTTTGCAAGTCTTATAACTTGGTGGCTGTAACCATATTCGTTATCGTACCAAACATATAGAACAATGTTTTTTCCGTCGCCAGAAACAATTGTCGCATTGCTATCATAAATAGATGGAGCCGATGTTCCAACAATGTCAGAAGAAACTAATTCATTATTTAAAGAATATTTAATTTGCTCTACAAGTTCACCTTCAAGAGCGTATTTTTTCATGATATTATTTACCTCTTCAACTGAAGTTTCTTTACCAACTTCAAGATTCAAAACTACAAGAGAACCATTCGGAACAGGAACACGAATAGCATTTGAAGTTAATTTTCCTGCCAAATTTGGTAATGCTTTTGCAACAGCACTTCCAGCACCAGTTTCAGTAATCACCATGTTTAAAGCCGCTGCTCTTCCACGACGGTATTTTTTGTGCATATTATCTACCAAGTTTTGATCGTTAGTATATGCATGAATGGTTTCTAAATGTCCTTTTACAACTCCAAGCGTGTCTTCAACAGCTTTTAAAATTGGAGTAATAGCGTTTGTTGTACAAGATGCTGCCGAGAAAATATTTACCGTATCTGGATTATAATCGTTATGATTTACTCCATAAACAATATTCGGAACTCCTTTTCCTGGCGCAGTCAATAAAACTTTATCAACTCCTTTAGAAGTTAAATGACGCTGCAAAGCTTCTTCTGTTGTAAAAGCTCCAGTATTATCAATTACTAAAGCATCTTCAATTCCATATTTTGTATAATCAATTTCCTCTGGAGAATTAGCTGTAATGATGTGAACCGTTGTTCCGTTAATAATCAACGCATCATTATCAGTATCAGCATTTACTGAACCTTCAAAGTCTCCATGAACAGAATCGTATCTTAATAAGGAAGCTCTTTTTTCTAAAGATTGAGCGTCATTTCTATCACGAGTTACAATTGCTCTCAAACGAAGTTGTTGACCTTTCCCAATTTTACTCATCATTTCACGAGCCAATAACCTTCCAATTCGGCCAAATCCGTAAAGAACAACATCCTTAGGTTTAATTTCTTGCGAATTTTTAGCGTCTCTTAATTTGTCAATTACAAACGCACGAGCATCATGATATTTATTATCTTCTAAATGATATTCATACGTTAATTTTCCAATATCAATTCTTGATGGTGGTAAATCTAAATTTTCAATAGCACGAGCAATTTCAACAGAATCAAAAACATTAATTGGTTTTTGAACGAATTCGCCTGCATATTCATGAAGATTCATGATGTCACTAACATTTCTGTCAATTAATTGATTTCTAAAAAAAACCAATTCGATAGACTTGTCATACCATAAATCACTGATGATTTTAATAAATTCAACTCCAGCTTTACGTCGGTCGGCTTGAAAAGAAAGTTCTTTTTCGTATAATGTGTTTTTGTTCATTTTGAAAAAAAGTAGTTTATGTTGTGTTGTTATAAATAAAATTCGGTGCAAAAGTAATCAACTATAACGTTTTCGTAAAATTATTTCAAACTTTTTTTAATAAAAAAAACCATTCAAAATTTAATCTGAATGGTTTTTACCTTTTTATATTGAATTAACCTAGATGATTATGCGCATTACTTGACCATTTTTAAGTAAAAGTTTTACACTTGTACCTTGCTTTTCGTCTTTATTATTAGTTAATCTTGATACCGTTTCAATGTCAGTTGCTTTTGCACCATCAATATCTAAAATAACACTACCTTCTAATTCTTCTTTGTAAGGTTGTAATCTTTCGTTATTGACTTCTTTGATTTTTACACCATAATCAATTCGGTAGTTTTTCTTTTCAGTGTCTGATAAATTTTCTAATTCCAATCCTTTAAAATCGGTTTCAATAATATCATTTTTAACTAATGTTACTGGAACAACTTTTGTTTGTCCATCTCTTTCATAAGTTACATTTATCTTATCATTAGGACGTTTTGTGTTTATAAAACCTGATAATTCTGCAAAAGTTGAAATCTTTTGATTGTCTAATTTCTTGATGATATCACCTTTTTTCAAACCAGCTTTTTCTGCACCAGAATTTTTGTTTACTTTGTTGATATAGAATCCTTCCGTATCTTTAATTCCTAATTCTTTAGAATAATTTCCTGTCAATTCGCCTCCTTCCACACCAAGAATTCCTCTTTGAACATTTCCAAATTCCATGATGTCTTCAATAATTTTACGAGTAATATTTGATGGAACGGCAAATGAATATCCTGCATAACTACCTGTTGGAGAGGAAATCATAGTGTTAATTCCAATCAATTCACCGCGAGTATTTACCAATGCACCACCAGAATTTCCTGGATTTACAGCAGCATCGGTTTGAATAAAGGATTGAATTCCTTTAGTGTCTAAATTTCTAGCTTTCGCCGAAACAATTCCAGCTGTAACGGTAGAAGTTAAATTATATGGATTTCCAACAGCTAAAACCCATTCGCCAACTTTTACTTGATCAGAATCCGCGAAAGTGGAATAAGGTAATTTTCCATCGGCATCGATTTTTAACAAAGCAATATCCATTTTAGAATCGGTTCCAATTAATTTCGCCTTATAAACTTTATTATTGTTTAAAGTAACTTCAAGTTCAGAAGCATCTTTAATTACGTGATTGTTAGTAACAATATAACCATCTTCAGAAATAATAACTCCAGAACCTGTACCGATTTGTTCTTGTTGTTGACCGCCACGCGAACCATAGAAAAATTCCATTATTGGGTTATAAACCGTTCTAACAGATACATTTTTTACGTGAACAACCGTGTGAACTGCATTTTCTGCTGCCGATGTGAAATCTATATTTTCAGCACCTAATCCAACGGTTCTTCCAGCAAAACTTGGAGCTTGAGTAACAATTGAATTTCCGTCAACATCTTTTTCAATAAATAATTTATAAGCACCTAGTGTTGTAGCACCGCTTAACAAAGACACTAAAAATAAACTTGATAATCTTTTCATTTTTTAAATTGTTTTAAATCATTTAACATCAAAATTAGTAATTTATTATTTTTATAAAATCAGTTTAACGCTCGTTTAACAGACTTTAACTTCTCATTAATATTTGTAACTTTGTAACATACAAAAATAAAAATGCAACTCAAATTTTACAAATATCAAGGAACAGGAAACGACTTTGTGATGATTGATAATCGTCAAAATTTCTTTCCCAAAAACGATACCAAACTCATTGAACGTCTTTGTGACCGACGTTTCGGTATTGGTGCTGACGGATTAATCCTGCTAGAAAATGACAATTCGACAGATTTTAGGATGGTTTACTATAATTCTGACGGTAATGAAAGTTCTATGTGTGGTAACGGTGGACGATGTTTAGTAGCTTTCGCCAAAAGTTTGAATGTTATAAATAATAACGCAACATTCATTGCTACAGATGGTTTGCATCATGCTACAATTAATGAAGATGGCATAGTTTCGCTTCAGATGAAAGATGTTGATGAGGTGAAAATTGATTCAGAATATGTTTTTTTAAATACGGGTTCGCCACATCATGTGACTTTGGTAAATGATTTGGAACACTATAATGTAAAAGAAAATGGTGCCGAAATACGATATTCTGATTTGTATGGAAAAGCAGGAAGCAATGTAAATTTTGTTAATCAAATTTCAGAAAATCATTTCCGATTGCGAACCTATGAACGTGGAGTAGAAGACGAAACTTTATCTTGTGGAACAGGAGCAACGGCAACAGCAATTGCTATGAATGTTATTGGGAAAACAAAATCAGATGCAATTGATATTGATGTTGAAGGAGGAAAATTGAAAGTTACATTTGAAAAATCGGACAAAGGTTTTGAAAAAGTTTTTCTAATCGGACCAGCAACTTTTGTTTTTGAAGGAGAAATTGAATTATAATTACGAATTAAAATATGTTCAATTTTGTCATTCCGCAGGAATCTCACAAAAAAGATTACTAATTAAATGATTACACTCAAAGGAAAAAACATACACTTACGTGCTCTCGAACCAGAAGATTTGGAGTTTGTCTATCAAATAGAGAATGACGAATCGATTTGGAATGTGAGCAATACGCAAACGCCTTATAGTAAATTTTTAATTCGTCAGTATCTTGAAAATGCACATCAAGACATATATGAAGCCAAGCAATTGCGTCTTGCGATATGTAAAAATGACACTTTTGAAGCAATTGGATTAATAGATTTATTCGAGTTTGATCCAGTAAATAATCGTGCAGGAATTGGAATTTTAATTCAAAAGGATACTCATCGAGGTAATGGAATAGGAAAGGAAGCTCTTGGTTTATTAATCGATTATAGTTTCAATAAACTACAATTGCACCAACTTTATGCAAATATCGGAATGGATAATGAAGCAAGTTTAAACCTTTTTACTACTTTTGGATTTCAGAAAATAGGTGTAAAGAAAGATTGGATTTATCATGGTAATTCCTTTCATGACGAAGCATTTTTTCAGTTAATCAATCATCAACATTAAAAAAATATTGTTTTGAACAAAAAATTAAAAACCATTTTAGGAATTGGTACAGCTCTTTTTCTTGTAGTTATCGCTGTTGTTTACGTAAAATTTTTCTCTTCAAATACTAAATTTTCTAAAGAAGAATTGTTTGTTGAAGTACCAACAGGTTCAACTTATGAAGATGTAAAGAAAATAATTTCTCCTTATGTTGAAAACATGAGCGGATTTGAAATGATGGCTGGCCTTCGTAAATATGATGAAAATGTAAAATCTGGACGTTTTTTATTACAGAAAGGAATGGGTAATTTCAAATTGGTTGCTGCAATGCGTCGCAATGTTCCTGTAAAATTGGCTTTTAATAATCAAGAACGCTTGGAGAATTTATGTGTTAGAATCAGTTCACAAATAGAACCTGATACCACAAAATTATTGGCTACTTTCAGAGATTCAGTATTTTTAAAGCAAAACGGTTTTACTAAAGACAATGTGATTGCAATGTTTATCCCAAATTCTTATGAATTTTATTGGAATGTTTCTGCTGAGAAATTTCGAGATAAAATGCTGAAAGAATATCAAAATTTTTGGACTAAAGAACGTTTGCAAAAAGCAGAAAATTTAGGAATGACTCCAGTGCAAGTAATTACATTGGCATCAATTGTTCATAAAGAAACGGTAAAGAAAAGTGAACGACCAGTTGTTGCAAAAGTATATCTGAATCGTTTAGAACAAGGAATGCCATTGCAAGCAGATCCAACTGTTATTTATGCTTTGAAATCTAGAGATAATGATTTTGATCAAGTGATTAAAAGAGTTTTATACGACGATTTATTGATAAGTTCTCCTTATAATACCTATGTAAATCAAGGATTACCTCCAGGACCAATTGCGATGCCAGATATTGATGCAATCGATGCGGTTTTGTCACCTGATGATAATGATTACATTTATTTTTGTGCAAGTGTTGAAAAATTCGGTTACCACGAGTTTGCTTCAACGTATGCGCAACATCAAGTGAATGCAAAAAAATATGCCGATTGGTTGAATACGACTGGAACAAAGCGATAATTTGAAAAATAGATTTGCATATTATCTACTCTTTTTATTTGTGAATTTTCAGTTTGGATTTTCTCAAAACAACTTCGATTCTTTTTTTAAACCTTCCGATTCATTAGATAAATCAAGAAGAAACGGCTTGGTAATTTCCGAATCTATTCTTGCAGCTACAGCATTAGTTGGACTCAATCAACTTTGGTATACTGACTATCCAAAATCAGATTTTCATTTTATTAATGATAACGATCAATGGAATCAAATAGACAAGGCAGGTCATGTTTTTTCTTCTTATCATTTAGGAAGTTTTGGTGCTCAAGCTCTAAAATGGAGTGGTTGCAATAGAAAAAGCCAACTCATTTATGGTTCAACAATAGGTTTTGCTTTTTTAACCACTGTTGAGGTTTTTGATGGATATTCCTCAGAATGGGGTTTTTCATTAGGTGATGTTGCAGCAAATGCGGGTGGAACTGCGCTATATGTCTCACAAGAATTGCTTTGGAAAGAACAACGAATTGTACCAAAATTTTCTTTTCATACTACAGAATATGCTTCTGCTCGACCAAATGTTTTAGGGAGTTCGGTTTCTGAACAAGTTTTGAAAGATTACAACGGACAAACGTATTGGCTTTCTGGTAATTTACATTCCTTTTTCAAGCAATCAAAAATTCCAAAATGGTTCAATATTGCTATTGGATATGGTGCAGAAGGAATGATTACAGGAAGTGATGAATTAGTGAATTCTGTTTTTTTTGATGAAAAACAAAGAACTAGACAATTTTATTTGAGTTTGGATGCCGATTTGACAAAAATTAATACAAAATCACATTTTTTAAAGACAATTTTCTCAGTTATTAACACTATCAAAATTCCTGCACCTACTTTAGAAGTCAACTCTCGCGGAGTTGTTAACTTTCATTGTTTATATTTTTAGAAACCTTTAACGTTCTGATTTTCAGATTTGTAAAATTTGTTGTATATTTGCATTGTCAATATCAAGATGGTGACAGCGCTTGGAAATAACAAATTATGATAAAAAGATGGTCGTTTTACATAGGAATATTTATGATTGTTGGTTTGGTAAGTTCCGCTTTCAAACCCATTGATTCTCAAAATCACAAATGGTTTTATGTAGATGCAAATGAAGAATTGTTATATCAATTTCCTTCAGAAAAACCTTCAGATTACGTTTCGCTCTCCTTACCTTATACCGGAAAATTTTTTATTGGATTCAAAGAAGCAATTGCTTTTAAAGAATCGCAAGGAAAATATAATAAAGTAAATACTTTAGGTTACTTAGGTAAATACCAATTTGGAAAATCCACACTTGAAACTATCGGAATTAAAGATTCTTTGCAATTTATGAGTAACCCTAAATTGCAAGAGAAAGCTTTTGTTACTTTACTTAAAAGAAATAAATGGGAATTACGTAAGGAAATTAAAGAATTTAGAGGGAAAGTAATTGATGGAGTTCGTATTACCGAATCAGGAATTCTTGCGGCAGCGCATCTTGGTGGTGCAGGTTCAGTTAGAAAATTTTTAAATTCTAATGGATCAAAAAAATGTAAAGACAACTACGGAACGTCAATTAGTAGTTACATGAAGCAATTTGGTGGTTATGAAACTCACAATATTGTTGCTGATAGTAATGCTAGAGTAAGATAGTTAAAGAATATAAATAAAAACAAAAACAAAAACCATTCATTGTGAATGGTTTTTGTTTTTAATACATCTTATGAATTATAAAAATCGTTGGTCGATTGTGTAAATCAATGGTTGCTTTTTTCCATTCAGAAACTTTCATCGTTTTAATATATTCTGTGGGTAGAGTAATGTCTGCCGCAATACATAAATGGGTGTTAGGTTGTAAAGTTTGCAATAAATCTTCTACTAATTTATTGTTTCTATAAGGTGTTTCAATAAATAATTGCGACTGATTTTTGTCAAAAGAAAGTTTTTCGAAATTTTTTAAAGCTGCTTTTTTATCGCTTTTATCTATGGGTAAATAACCATTAAAGGCAAAACTTTGTCCGTTCATGCCACTTCCCATCATGGCTAATAAAATGGAAGAAGGTCCAACTAACGGAACTACTTGAATTCCTTTTTCGTGTGCTAGTTTTACAATTACTGCACCAGGATCAGCAACTCCAGGACAACCAGCTTCGCTCATCAAACCAATGTCAATTCCTTCTAAACAAGGTTGAATCATTTTATTGTGATCAGAAACTTCTGTGTGTTTATTTAAAGTGCTTAATAATAATGAAGCTTGTATTTTTTCAGGATAAATACTTTTTATGAATCTTCTGGCTGTTTTTTCGTTTTCAACTATATAACAATCAATTAGTTCTATAGTGCGCTTTACAGTATGAGGTAAAACGTCTAACGGATTACTTTGCTTTGCCTGATCATTACTGCTCAAGTCGCCTAGAGTAGTTGGGATTAAATATAATTTTCCTTTTAGATTTACTGGTTTCATTAAGAATGGTTTTCTATTAATTTTTTTGCCAATAAATCTGTGGCTTCATCAAGCATTTCATAAATCATGTCAAATCCATTTTGAAGTCCATAATATGGATCAGGAACATCAACATTATCGCCAGGAAAAAGTTCGTCAAGAATCAATCGGACTTTACTTTTTTGTTCTTCGTTTTTTGCTAAAAAGGTTACATCATCATAATTAGAATTGTCCATCACAAAAATGTAATCATAAGTATCAAAGTCTTTTGAGGTGAAATGTTTAGCTTTTTGAGTCGAAATATCAAGCCCGTTTTTTTTTGCAGTTGCAATGGAACGTTCGTCAGGTTTTTTTCCAACATGCCAATTACCTGTTCCTGCAGAATCAACAAAGAATTTATCTTTAGGTAGTTTTGAAGCCAAGATACCTTCTGCCAATGGTGATCGGCAAATATTACCCAAGCAAACCATTAAAATTTTAACGGACATACTATATTAAGTTACTTTTTACTTTAATACAAAAGTAAGAATTACAAGTAATTATAAAGATAATTTTTTGTGAATATCTTCTACAAATTTTTTGAACTGTTTGTCAGTAGAAACTAAGTTGTCGACAGTTTTGCAAGCGTGTAAAACAGTTGCGTGATCTCTGTCTCCAATTTGTGAACCAATATTTGCTAAAGATGCTTTTGTAAATTTCTTTGCAAAAAACATGGCTAATTGTCTCGCTTGAACTACATGGCGTTTTCTGGTTTTAGATTGTAATGTGTCTAAATCCAATTGGAAATAATCTGAAACTACTTTTTGAATGTAGTCAATTGATATTTCACGTTTTACATTTTTAACAAATTTTTCTACGATACTTTTTGCTAAATCAAGCGTTACTTCTTTTTTGTTGAAAGACGATTGTGCTATTAATGAAATAATGGCACCTTCAAGTTCACGAACATTTGATTTAATGTTTTGAGCAACATATTCTACAATTTCGTTAGGCATTTCAACACCATCACGATATAGAATATTATTCAAAATGGATACTCTAGTTTCGTAATCTGGTTGATGTAATTCGGCAGATAATCCCCATTTGAAGCGAGATAACAAACGTTGTTCAATATCTTGCATGTCAACAGGAGCTTTGTCTGAGGTAAGAATTACTTGCTTTCCGTTTTGATGTAAATAGTTAAAAATATGAAAGAATACATCTTGAGTACCTGATTTTCCTGATAAGAATTGTACATCGTCAATAATCAAAACATCAATTAATTGATAGAAATGAATAAAGTCGTTTCGGTTATTTTTCTTTACAGAATCTATATATTGTTGTGTGAATACTTCAGCAGAAATATACAACACTGTTTTTTCTGGATATTTATCTTTAATTTCAACACCAATAGCGTGCGCTAAGTGTGTTTTTCCTAAACCAACACCACCAAAAATTAATAATGGATTGAATGAAGTTCCTCCAGGTTTATTGGCAACAGCCATACCTGCAGAACGCGCTAATCTGTTTGAGTCTCCTTCAAGGAAGTTGTCAAAACTGTAATTGGGATTTAATTGCGACTCAATTTTTAAATTTCTAATTCCAGGAATTACAAAAGGATTTTTTAATTCAGGATTCAGGTTTTTAAATGGAGCATCAACCTCTTGCGATTTTATTGGACTTCTATGAGCACTTGGCAATTGTTCCGTAAACGGTTGTTTATTGCCATAAGTGTTTTCCATTTTAATTTTATACAGTAACTTTGCGTTTTTTCCAAGTTCTTTGGTTAGGGCAACTTTTAGTAATTTCACATAATGTTCCTCAAGCCATTCGTAGAAAAATTTACTAGGAACTTGAATGTATAATGCGTTATCAGTTAGTTCTACTGACTTAATAGGTTCAAACCAAGTTTTATATGCTTGCTCTTGAATATTGTCTTTTATAAAAGACAGACAGTTTTCCCATACTGATTGCGCAGTTTTGTTCATATTGTTGTTAAAATTACTATTTTTATTAAAGGTTATCTTACAAAAGAAAAAGGGATTTCTTTAGTGTTTTTTGGGTTAACAAATATGTGAACAAATTTCTTTAAAAAAAAATAATATGGTATTGATTTTTTAAAAATTTTGTTGTAAAGAATATTTTCAAATTAGATTAAAAGCAAAAAAAACAGATGAACGGACACAGTGTAGAAGTTAGAGTTAGATATGGTGAAACAGACCAAATGGGAGTGGTTTATCATGGTAGTTACGTGCCATATTTTGAGATTGGAAGAGTGGAATGGCTAAGAAACAAAGGGGTTTCTTATAAATCGCTTGAGGAAAGTGGTGTTGCTTTGCCAATTGTATCTATGCATTTAAATTATAAAAAACCAGCTCGTTATGATGACTTACTTACGGTTAATACTAAACTAAAGAAATACAGCGGAGTGAAGATAGAATTTGATTGCGAAATTCGTAATGAAAACCAAGAGTTATTAACAACTGCACATTTTATATTGGTTTTTGTGGATATAAAAAATGGAAAACCAATTGAGCCACCAAAATACATTTTAGATATTTTAGAAAAGTGTGATTAATCTTTCAATTTAATTTCTATTTCATACAAATTTGTGAAAATGTCGAATATTTGTTCGGCATTTTTTTTTCGTGTTGCAATTTCTATTTCACAACTTTCATTCATATTTTGAGAAATAATTTCTAGATTTTTTTCTTTGATAACTCGCATTACTTTATTCATATTTTTATAATCGAATGAAATAATATAATGAATATTAATAGTTTTTTCAATAACTTCTGAAACTTCAAGAGCCATCTGAGCCGAAGTTCTGTAGGCAGAAATTAAACCTCCAACACCTAATTTTATTCCACCAAAAAACCGAACTACAACAACTAAAATATTGGTTAAACCAAAAGATTGTATTTGTCCATAAATTGGCGCACCTGCGGTATTACTTGGTTCGCCATCATCATTGGCCCGAAATTGAATTTTATCTGTTCCTATTTGAAACGCATAACAAAAATGGACGGCACCATAATGTTGTTTTCTCAAAATATCCAAATGATTTTTAACTTCTTGTTCAGAAGTTACAGGAAATGCATAGCCATAAAACTTACTGTTTTTTTCTTTGAATAGAATTTCTTCCGATGATTTTGAGATGGTTTTGTAGGTATCGTTCAAAACTTAAAGAGGCAATTGTTTTTGATTAAACAAGTCAACAACATCTTCTTTGCCCACTTCCAAATTCCAAACATGAAGTCCTAAACTTGCTGCAGCATCGGTATTTACTTTTTTGTCATCTACAAATAAAGTACGCTTTGGCGATAAGTCATATTTATTCATAATAGTAGTAAAAATGGCTGGATCTGGTTTTCTCATTCCCATTTCGTATGAATAAAACACTTTTTCAAAGCATTGATAAAAATCACTAAAAAAGGAAATTCCGACATTGTGTTCAAATCGGCTTATGTGAATTTCGTCAGTATTAGTTAAAAGAAATAAACGGTATTTTTTATAAGATAGCAATTGTAAAAATTCTAGTCTGTAAAGAGGAAATTCTCCAATAATGGTGTTCCAAGCTTCTCTAATTTCTTCGATTGAGGCATTTGGAATAAACTGATGGAATGATTCGAGAAATTCTAATTCGGAAACTTTTCCTTTTTCAAATAAATCGTTCATTTGGACTAATTCAGGTTTTGGTTCGTTTAAACCTAACTTTTTGAAGGCTTCAATTTGCGCTTCTTTTTCTAAATTGATAAAAATATCACCGAAATCAAAAATTATAGTATCAATCATGATTGAAAAATGTTAAAAGTTCGTCTTTTAGAAATTGCTCTTTTTTTGTTTTCTTACCCGAAATTATTGGCGCTTTTGTGCCTTCTGCTAAAGAAATTTCTCCTTTAAAAACTCTTGCTTCGTCCCAAACATTGGCATCAATAAATGTTTGCAACGTTTGTCTTCCGCCTTCAACAATTAAGGATTGAATTCCTTCAATAAATAATAAATTTGAAATTTCAAGAGCCAAATTGTTATTAAAATTGATATTCTCTTTTGAAATTGAAATAGTTTTTGCTTGATTATCAAAGATATGACTTTCTTTTGAAATTCTATTATTTTGGTCTAAAACAATTCTAATTGGATTGTTTCCTGCCCAATCTCGTGTTGTTAAACTAGGATTGTCGTCAATAACAGTATTTGTTCCAACTAAAATTGCTTGCTCTTCACTTCTCCATTTATGAACTAATTGTCTTGAATATTCATTAGTTATCCAAAAGGGTTTTTGAGTTTTTTTTGATAATGGAGCAATAAATCCGTCACTGCTTTCTGCCCATTTTAGAATAATATAAGGTCGATTTTTAGTATGGAATGTAAAAAAACGTTTGTTCAATTCGTTACATTCGTTTTCTAGAATTCCTACAGTTACATTTTTTCCGTTTTCAATGAGTTTTTTTATACCAGCACCAGCTACTTTAGCAAATGGATCGATGGTTCCAATTACAATATTTGGAATTTCATTTGCAATAATTAAATCGCAACAAGGTGGTGTTTTTCCAAAATGGCTACAAGGTTCTAAACTCACATAAATAGTAGATTTAGAGAGTAGCGATTTGTTTTTTACAGAATTTATTGCATTTACTTCAGCATGTGGTTCGCCCGATTTTCTGTGCCAACCTTCACCTATAATTTCATTATTATATACAATTACACTTCCAACAAGAGGATTTGGATAAGTTGTACCCAAACCATTTTTGGCTAATTCGATGCATCGTTTTATGTATTTTTCATTCGAATTCATTTTGCAAAAATAGGATTTTATCTTTATAGTTTTAATCACATATAAGTATAGTTTTAAAGCTAAAAAAGAGTTTCATAGAGAATAAAATTTTAATTATTGTATCTTAAATTAGTTCTATCTTGAGGCAAGCGATTTTTAATTTATTTATTATTTCCATGTTTCGGTGTGGTTTAAACAAATAGGTTATTTTTGTGATGTTATTCCATAATTCACAGTAGATTTGATTCTTTGAGTTTTGGATATTCAACTTGGAATAACGAATTTTAAAATTTTAGAAATGACAATACGAGAAATACAACCTCAAGATAACGATCAAATTGCATCGGTAATTCGAGACGTATTTATATCAGATGACTATCCAAAAACAGGAACGGCATTTGCAGATAAACAATTGGATTTTATGTTTGAAACTTATGATAAACCTCGTGCTATCTATTTTGTAATTGAAGATGAAGGCAAAATAGTTGGTGGAGCAGGAGTAAGTCAATTGGAGAATACTGAAGAGAATATCTGCGAATTGCAAAAGATGTATTTTTTACAAGAAACTCGTGGAAAAGGAGTAGGATTTGAAATGATTCAGAAATGTTTGGCGAAAGCTAAAGAGTTTGGATTTGAAAAATGCTATTTAGAAACACTTCTTCAAATGCTTGCTGCTCAACACTTATATAAGAAAGTTGGGTTTGAGTATCTTTGTGCACCTATTGGTGGAACAGGTCATACAAGTTGCCCAGTTTGGATGATGAAACAGTTATGAGTTATGAAGATTAATGTTCAAATTTTATTTTTGTTATTACTGATTAGTTGTAATCCAAAAAAGGAATTTATTTCAAATAAAATAGATACACTTATTGATAAAAAAAGTGCTATTCCTTTTAATGGTGTTATTCTAATAAACAAGGGAGAAGAAAATGTTTATTGTAAATCATTTGGTTATTCAAATTTTGAAGAAAAAACAGAGTTTAATTCTGAAAGTCAGTTTGTAATAGGCTCAATAAGTAAACAGTTTACAGCAGTTTTGGTATTGCAAGAATTTGATAAAGGTAATTTAGAATTAGATGTTCCAATAAAAAAATACCTTCCTGAGTTAACGCAACAATGGGCAAACAAAGTTACAGTTAGGCATTTGTTGACACATATGCATGGAATTATAGCTTTGAATGAAGAAACAAAATTTGAATCAGGCACTCAATATGAATATTCACAAATTGGATTTGATTTATTGGCTAAAATTGTTGAAAAAACTTCAAAAAAATCATTTGCTGATATCTCCTTTGATTTATTTCAAAAATGTAAAATGTTTAATACGTTTCATCCTGATTTAAAAAAGCATAAAAACCTTGTTTTTGGATACACTCTAAATGATAATGAGAAATTAGAAATTGAGAGTAGGACTTTTGAAAATTATGTAGCTGCTGGAGGTTTTATTTCTACTGCAAATGATTTGTTGCAATGGAATAAATTACTTTATAACGGAAAATTACTTTCTGATAAAACATTCAAATTGTTTGTAACGAAACAAAATGGAGCTATTAGAAATCATCCACTTTTTGGAAAAACCGATTATGGTTTAGGCATTACAGTTGATACAAAGGATGACATTATTCAATATGGACAAACAGGATTTACTCCAGGATTTGTTTCCGTAAATTTTTATTATCCAAAAACAAAAACAAGTTTAATTGTTTTACAAAACGTAGTTGAGAATTCAAATGATTTGAATAAGTCATTTGGATATATTACTAAAATTCATACTTTATTAAGAAAAGAAATTAAATAAGAATGTTATTAAAAACCTATAAATCCACATTTTTAGAAGAACTCTCTCCTTTATATGATGAGAAAGAAATTGAGAGTTTTTTTTATATTATTTTAGAGTGTTTTCATAACAAAAAGCGAATAGATTTAGCGTTAAATCCAGCAATGGAAATGGATGCAATGGAATTACTTCGTTGGGAAAGTGTTCTGTCTGATTTAAAAAAGCAAAAACCCATACAATATATATTAGGAGAAACTGAATTTTATGGTTTACCTTTTTTAGTCAATGAAAATACATTAATTCCTAGACCAGAAACGGAGGAATTGGTAGAATGGATTATTTCAGATAATGAAGGACTTCAAAAAGGTCAGTCAGACAAAAGCACAAAATTGAATATTTTAGATATTGGAACAGGAAGTGGTTGTATTGCAATTTCATTGGCAAAAAATCTGGCAAATGCTCAAGTTTCTGCGATAGATGTCTCTGAAAAAGCTTTAACAACAGCAAAGAAAAATGCTGAAATCAATAAAGTTGAAGTGAATTTTATCAATGTTGATATTTTAAATGTTAATGAGTTATCAGAACTTCAAACTTCAAACTTGAAACTTGAAACTTCTTTTGATATTATTGTTTCCAATCCGCCATACGTTAGAAATCTTGAAAAGGAGGAAATCAAACCTAATGTTTTAGAATTTGAACCACATCTAGCATTGTTTGTTGAAGATAATGATGCGTTACTTTTTTACAGAAAAATTGCAGAATTAGCTAAGAAAAATTTATCAGATAACGGAAAATTATATTTCGAAATCAATCAATATTTAGGAAAAGAAACAGTAGAATTATTACAAAATTTAGGTTTTGCAACTATTGAATTGAGAAAAGATATTTATGGAAATGATAGAATGATAAAAAGTACGAGGTAAGAAATACGAGGTACGAAGTTTAAAAAAAATTATTAAAATTTGAGATGATGACAGATATGAAAGCTAGAACTAAAAATTCACTATTGATTGCGCTCTTTTTTGTGCTAAAATACCAAATTCACGAGAGTTTAATGCTTATGTAAATCAGCTTATTAGATGTTCTAGTTCAGTAGGTGCAAATTATAGGGCTTCTTAAAGGGCAAAGTCTACTGCGGATTTTATAAACAAATTAAAAATAGTTGAAGAAGAAGCTGACGAAAGTAATTTTTTTCTAGAAGTTTTATTAGAAATAAACAAAAGCCAAGATTTGAAAATTGAAATTGAAAAACTTTTAAAAGAGGGAAATGAAATCTTAGCTATTATAGTTGCTTCAATAAAGACAGCTAGAAATAACCAAATAAATAAAACTTAAATATCATAAACTGATTTCTTACTTTGTACTTCGTATTTCGTAATTTGTACTTATAAATTATTCGTATCTCAATGCTTCAATAGGATCTAATTTTGAAGCTTTCATTGCAGGATATGAACCAGATACAATTGCTACAATAAATGTTGTTACAAAAGCTGCAATCATTGCGCTCCATGGAATTACGAATTCAAAATCTAAACCAAGTGAGATAAAATATCCAATGGTTATTCCAAGGATAATTCCTAGTAAACCACCAAGTTGACCAATGATTAAAGTTTCTACAAAAAACTGCCAAGCGATTGTAGATTTTTTTGCTCCAAGCGATTTTCTAACGCCAATTTCGCGCGTTCTTTCAGTTACAGAAACAATCATAATATTCATTAATGCAATCGACGAACCAAGAATTGTAATGATTCCAATAACCCAAGCAGAAGCACTTAAAACGCCTGTCATTTCGGCAATTCGTTGCACCAAATCATCGCTTCTAGAAATTCCAAAATTATTATCTTCAACAGGATTTAGTTTTCTAATTTGGCGCATAGTCAGTACTGCGTGATCAATGGCTTTATCAAGCATTCCTTTATCATCAACCATTGTGCTAACGGTGTAATTTATATTTGGTGCCGAAAAAATGGAACGTGCTACTTGAATTGGAATTAAAACCCTTAAATCTTGACTGTTTCCAAAAGTAGAACCTTGTTCTTTTAGAACGCCTATTACTTTAAATTTTGCTCCACGAATGGTAAGAATTTTATCAATTGGGTTAACGTCTTTAAGCAAACCTTTTGTAACAAAATCACTTCCAACTAAGCAAGAATAGGTATTGTTGTTGATGTCGAACGCGTTTAAATTTCTACCTTCTGTAATTTCGATACCAGAATTTGTTGTAAAAAATTCATCAACACCTAAAACCGAAATTTCGGGATCACTTTTTTCGTTTTCAAATTTTACTTCTGCGGCTGAAGTTGCTGTAAATGAAAGTGATGTGTGTGTTAATGGATAATTATATTTGTCTTTATACGCTTTTGCTTGAGGATAAGAAATGATTGGATTTATTTTTTCAACTTCGCCACCGCCGCGATTTCTTGTAGTAGTTTCATACTGATTGATATTAAAAGTATTGGAACCCATCGATGCAAAATTAGAAGTCATGGTATTGTCCAATGCTGAAACTACTGTTAAAATACTCACCAAAGCCATAATTCCAATAGCAATGATAAACACAGTTAGCGTAGTTCGAAGCAATTGCGTTCTGATAGAACCAAAAGCTATTTTAATATTTTCAATATAAACTCCTTTCATATCTCTAATTTGTCACGAAATTACGCTTTTTGTTACAAGTTTGGTTAAAAAAGATGCAGGAAGTTTGGAGTTGGAAGTTGGAAGTTGGAAGATTGAAGATGGAAGATGGAAGTTTGGAGTTGGAAGAAGGAAGATGGAAGTTGGAAGTTGGAAGATGAGAGAAAAGCACTTCGACTGCGGTCAGTGTGAAATGGTGTAAGTGAGATGTTTGGAGTTTGTGATAAACAACATTTTTTTAAAAATTCAAATCTCAAAGAAAATGATTAAAAATCTTTTAGAAATTATGATATTTGCATAATAATTTTAGATGAGTAGCTTTAGATATTAGATTTAATATCAATAGGTCTATCTAAAATTTAATATCTGATATCAAAAAATCTAAAATCTAATATTTAAAATGGCATCTAAACCAAGTATTCCAAAAGGAACGAGAGATTTTTCACCTGTTGAGGTTTCAAAGCGTAACTACATTATTTCTAAGATGAGAGTTCATTTTGAAAATTTTGGTTATCAACCCATTGAAACTCCAAGTTTTGAAAATTCAGATACTTTGATGGGAAAATATGGTGAAGAAGGTGATCGATTGATTTTTAAGATATTGAATAGTGGTAATTTTTTCTTTAATAAAAATAAAATTGAAATTCCACAATCAATAAGTTCTTTGCAAATAAATGATGCGGATAAATTGACTTTAGAGGAACGCATTGAATTAAATAGATTTACATCAAAAATATCCGAAAAAGCACTTCGTTACGACTTAACCGTTCCTTTTGCACGATATGTTGTTCAGAATCAAAGTGAAATTGAGTTTCCTTTTAAAAGATACCAAATTCAACCGGTTTGGCGTGCTGATAGACCACAAAAGGGTAGGTTTAGAGAGTTTTATCAATGTGATGCTGATGTTGTAGGTTCGACATCATTGTGGCAAGAAGTAGAGTTAGTGCAACTTTATGACGCTGTTTTTGCTGATTTAGGTTTGAATGGAGTAACAATTAAAATCAATAATAGAAAAATATTATCTGGAATAGCTGAGGTAATTGGTGCATCAGATAAATTGATTGATTTCACCGTTGCCTTAGATAAATTAGACAAAATAGGAGAGGAAGGCGTTAAAAAAGAAATGATTGAAAAAGGAATTTCTGAAAATGCTCTCGAAAAAGTACAACCACTTTTCAGTTTTACTGGAACTATTGAGGAGAAAATAGAAAAATTATTAGGTTTGCTTTCAAGTTCTGAAGAGGGAAAAAAAGGAATTGAAGAATTGAAATTTATATGTGAAAATGTTTCAAAACTTGGATTGAAACAAGCTGTTTTAGATTTAGATGTTACTCTTGCGCGAGGTTTAAATTATTATACTGGAGCAATTTTTGAAGTTGCTGCTCCAAAAGAGGTTGCCATGGGAAGCATTGGTGGCGGTGGAAGATACGATGATTTGACAGGAATATTTGGTTTGAAAAATATGAGTGGAGTAGGAATATCATTTGGATTGGACAGAATTTATTTAGTTCTTGATGAATTGAATTTGTTTCCACAAACGGTAATTACATCTACTAAAGTAATGTTTTTAAATTTTGGTGACGATCAATCATTTCAAGCAATGCAAGTGATTACTAAATTAAGAAACGAGAATATCAAATCGGAATTATATCCTGATAGTGCTAAAATTGATAAACAATTTAAACATGCAGAAAGAAGAGGAATTCCTTATGTAGTTAAAGAAATTTCAGGAGATTTATTTACTCTTAAAAACATTATTACGGGTGAACAAAAACAGGTTTCACTAAACGATTTAATTTCTGAATTGAAATAAGAATATAAAATACATAGTTCTATAAACTTGAAAAGCCACGCAATTGCGTGGCTTTTCGGTGTCAAATCAATTATTTAAACCCTAATTAATAATGATTTTTCTGCTTGTTTCACCTTTGTCAGTATTAATTTTTACAATGTAAGTTCCTGTACTTAAAGTTTTAACAGGTAACTCAATGTTTAGTTGGTCAAGGTTTTTAGCATCCCATGTTCCAACAGATTGTCCTAACATATTATAAAGTGCAACTGATTCGACTGTGGTTTCTACCACATTATTTTTTATGCTTATTATATTATTATCATTTGAATAAATCATTTGAATTCCATTATTGATATCAAAATCATCATTTCCTAAAGCTGAGCCAGCATTGATGAATCTCAATGAGAAACGATTGTCAATTGTTCCTTGAGGAAGATTGATAGTGAAATCAACATTTCTAATGTTATTGTAAGTATTTGTTACATTATCATAGATGAATGCTTCAAAATCTCCTACAAAGTTTTCTTTAGTATCTATTTTGAAAGTTACATTTCCTGCAATATTATTTTTAATTCCTATTGGATAAATATTGTTTAAGTTAAAATAACTATCACCTTGAATGTTTAGTTTTTCACCATTTGTAATGAAATACATGTCATTCATTTGGTTATCGATGTTAATTGCGTCGTATCCATAATCAATTCCGCTTGTTGCGTTTTCTTCCATGAATCCAAGAAGAATTTGTTTTTTATACTGATCAGCAGAGATGTATCCTAATCGTATTTTCTTGAATTCGTCTTCAGGAATTTCAAAATCTCTGTTATCACTAAAGTGGTCAACCGAAACAACTGATGAAGCAGCAACACTTGAACTTCTAAAAAGTGTATTAGAGTTAATGTTATTTTCTTTAACAAATTCTCTTTGACTATTGTTGAATGTAATTGTTCCACCAGATGCTGAACCTTTTACAAAGAAACCTTGTCCTACAGGAATATATCTTCCCGGCACTTTTGAACTCGTTCCTACTCCAAAAATTCCTGCTGGTGCAACTGGGGCAACACCTCCTGTTAAGTTTCTAGTTGCATATCCACCTTGATAACCTAATAAATTGTGAGTATTATTAGTAGGTGAGTGTTCCCAGAAATATAATGTTCCGTTTGTTGAAGCACTGTTGTTAGTTATAAAAGCAGTAGCATCAAGTGCTGAAGCATAAGGATTACCACTCAAATTCAAATTATTTGCAGCAACTGTTGTTGTTATTGTTCCGTTGTTTGGTTTTCCAACGAATGTGAAATTCTGTGTTGGACTTGCTGAACCACTACCTTTCAATGTATAACCTTGTGCAGCATTTAATGTTCCTGAAGGTCCAACTGACTGCCAGTTTGAATAACTATCACTTAAGTTTTGGAATTTAAAAATCCAATAGTTACTTAAAGTTACAGGCGACGTTGGGCTGCCATTTATTCCTGATGTCCATGTTATGTTTTGAGGAGTTGATGTAGTTCCATCTTTCATAACATTTGCTACAGTATAGGCATTATTATTAGTTGTGTTATTTATTGCACCTACTGGTGATGACCAATAGTTGTAATTAAATAAATTACTTGTTCCTTGTTGGTCTCTTTCTAATGAACCCGCGCTTGTTGGATCTAAATCACTTTGATTTCTTTGTACTAATTGTGATCTTCCACTTAAGTCTATTTTACCATCTAATTTTAAGTAATGTGTAACTTCAAGTTTAGAATCGTTTGATGCTGTAACTGTATTTGAATTAATGAATAAACCTAATACATCTTTGTTTCCATTAGAATCGATGTTGTGATTTGTTCTAACGATATTCCAAGCAATTGGCGTCGTTGCATCAATTATAGATAGACTATATGGTACATCTTGAATTGAACCATTTGTCCACGTTGTTGTTGATGACCAAGAACCATTCGCTGAACTAACATAAGGCATTGGAGCTGTTTGTTGGTTTATTGAAATTTTATCAGGAATAACTAAACTACCTCTATTGATGTTCGTAGAGTCATCATCTAAGTGAGTTCCGATGTACGAATTCATCGAATAGTAAGCAAATAAGTTAGACCACAATAAGGTATTAATATCATTTTTAGTTACTGTTGATGGTATGATAGTTCCTCTTGTACCAGTTCCGTTTTGTAGAATTTCTTGATTCATTATGAAACGAATTTCAGTAGGAGTAACCTCTCTGTTCCACATTCTCAATTCATCAATATCACCTTTCCATAAATTATTTATAGTTGTTTTGTTGATATATTGCGCACCAATACTAAACGTACTTGTTGTTGCTGCTGGAGCTTGAGGTATGTTTGCATTTATATCTTCAACACCATCAATATATATTCTTAATGTGTTGCTTCCATAAGTTACAGCAATATTATGCCATTTTCCATTTGGTAAAGCAGTGTTTGAAACTAAACTTCTTAGAATTGGAGAAGCGCCATACCATTCCATTCTAATTTTATTGTCATTTTGTAAAACTAATTGATAACCAGATGTTGCATTAGGTTTTTTAGAAATTATTGTTCTTTCAGTACCAAGAGCGTTTGCACCATCAGGTCTTACCCATGTCATTACAGAAAAGTTTGCCCCAAGTTCGTTAACATTGTCAATTCTAACAAAATCATCAAAACCATCTAATGTAATATGTAAAGGATTTACCGCTTGATGCGCCACTCCAAATGTTATGAATTTTGTTCCGTCAAAATCAAAAAGACATGTTTGATTTGCACCAGTTGTTGACATAAATACTGTTTCAACACCAGTTGTAAAAGCAGCATTAGTTGCAACTACCATTACATAAGCATCAGTTGGACCTAAAGCAGGTAACCCACTTGTAAATGCTGCAGTTGGAACAGAAATTCTTGTTGTAGCAACATCACCACCGGTTTCAACCACTTTCCATTTTCTGTTAACTACTTCTGTAATTGTTGTAATTGTTGTTGGACCTAAATCTACAAGTAAATCTACTCCTGAATTGTTCATGTTTCCACCATTTGCACCCCAAACTAAATAACTTCTGTTTGTTGCAAATGTGTTTGTATTTGCAGAGTTTGTTGCTAAAACATCTCCTAAACCAATTGTCATTACCTCAGTTGAGTTAATACTTTTTGATTGTTTTTGAGAATGTTGAGAAGAATCATCTCTAAAAATTCCTGCTATATCAAAATTGTAACCTGCATTAGTAGTTGTATTCCATACTACAGTACCATTTGAATCTTCATAATTCATTGAAGTTCCATTTACACCAAGAGTAATTCCATATTTTAAAGCTAAATAACTTTCAATTCTTCTTCTTTCAGAAATATCATTTTTTCTGTTAGAATAACTGATTACTTCTGCAATTCTTCCACCAAAACTACCACTGTAGATTTGACTTCTTCCAAGCCAATATCTTCTGTTATTAAGATTTGCAAATTGTGGTACACCAACTTCTGTATTGTCAATTCTATTTGCATTGAAGTATAATTGTTGACCATTTATTGCTGAATTATTTCTAGCATTTAAAATACTAATTGCATTTGTGTATGAAGCTGTTGTGCTTGTATGAGCAATACCGTATCCTCTTGTATTTACATCTGCTGGATTAGGACTTGGACTTGAACCTAAACAATAACTAACAATTTCGTTATCCATTCTAATTGTATATTGTCCATATCCAAAACCAGTACCATCGTTGTCATAAGGATTAGCTTTTTGAGAACAATAGATATCTATACTAGGAGTTGCATCTTCATAAGTTGATGGAGTATCGTTTACAAGTACTATGAATTGTTCATTTGTACTAAAACCTCCTGTTCCGTTTAATTCGGCTTTGTTTTGTAATCCTGTGTAATCTGTAGAAGATGTTGATGGATCGTTGTTGAAATAAACAACAGGATTAAAGTTTATATTATCTGTTGAGTTATCTCTAAATCTTGGTCTATTTGTTAATGCTGCTCTTGTATCATCGATTACAGTAGCATCATTACCTTTACCAATATCTTGCCATGAATCAACATTTGAATTGTTTGCAGCGACACCAGTTCCGTTAACTTTATCAGCTCTTAACCAAGTTTCTAAGTTTGCAGTAATTCCACCTGGAGCAGTTGTAATTGTATTGTAAGTTGTTCCAATGATTGAAACATAATCTAAATAGAAAAATCTGGAACTATTACCTAAATTAGATGTAAATCTAAATTGAGATAATAATGAAAAAGTATAATCTGTTGAAAATAAAGTTGCGTAAAAAGCATGATAACTTGCTGTATTCATATCCCTAGGATTTGTACCATTTCCAACAGTGTAAATTCTTACTGTTTTCCATGAAGCAAGTGTGTTTTCTCTATATTCCAGTGAAATTGCTTCTCCAGCATTGGCACTATGTCTTAAAAAGAATTTTACATCAATTTTGTTGTAAGGAAGAGTGTTTATACCAGTTGTAGGTGATGTTAACGTCATTCCTGAGTTTCCTCTAAATCTTACAGATCTTGTTCCTTGATACGGCGCAGTTGTTTCTGTTGTAACATTGCCACTACCTGCAGTCCATATTCCAAAGCCAGATTCGAATGTTTCTGAGTTTATCACAGTTTGTGAAAATGATGTTATTGGTATAAGTATCAAAAAGAATACTTTTAATAACATTTTTACTTGGGTAAAATTTTTCATAACTTATAGGGATTAGTTATTTTTTTTTTTTGGATACATTACTATAATCGTTCCAATTATTAATTTGACACTACAAATATATATTCGTTTTTTTAAAAATCCGATAAAGTGTATAAAATAATCGATGAAATGTCATTTTTAAATCATTTTAAATATAAAATTCTTACATATTTATTTAAAATTTTTTATTCAGCATGCAATTTTAAATGTTGTTTATACTAATAAAAGCCATCAAATAAAATAATTTGATGGCTTTATAGAAATAGATTTGGGACGTCTATCTTTTTATAATTCTTAATGATTTTACTTGATCACCTTGGCTTAATATTAAATTATAAACACCAGAAGGATAATTCTCTCCAAATGAGAATGACTGTATTTCAGAAGATTGAATAGTCTTGTTTTCTAGCATTCTTCCTGTAAGGTCATAAACATTAATAGTTATATTATCTGTCGAATTATTTTCAAGTTTAATGTTGAAAACACTTGAGAAAGGATTAGGTACAATTGAGGCATTTAAAGTTTTAACAGTGTTAATTTCAGATGCTCTATCAACTAAACCAGGTAATGAAATATTACAATCTTCTCCATAAGGTCCAAATTCATTATTTATTTGAACACTTACTTGAACTTTATAAGATGTTTCGCTAACTAATCCACTTAGTAAACTTATGCTAAATGATGAAGTAGCTCTGTTTAATATAGTTTCATATCCTAAAGCTGTATTATAAATTTTGAATCTGTAAGCAGTTGCTCCTGAGACTACATTTGCAGGAAGTAATTCATTTGAATTATAAACCACATATCCACATTTATCATCTCTCAACTTAGTTGTAGGGAAGAATGGTGTTGTAATATTACATCCTTGACCATAAGGTAAAAATGTACCATCTGTGTTTCTTAATGCAACTTCAACAAAGTAAGTTGTATTGTAAGAACGATTTGCTAGTTGAGTCATATTAAATTTATTCAAACTTGTAGTTACAATTTGAACTTCACTTGTTGAAGTATTTGTAATTCTAAATCTGTATGCAGAAATACTTGAAACATAAGTTGCATTAATCCATTGATTCATTGTTGTTAAAGTTGTTCCACATTGTGCTCCAATTGTTGATGTTGGAGAAGGTGTGTTAACAAAACATGGTGCTCCATAAAATGGTTGCCAAACGTTATTATATTTAACTCCAATTTCTACTTGATATTGAGTATTGTAAGTAACACCAGGAATTGCAGAGAAAGCTAAATTGTTAACTGGTCTATCAAAAATTTGAACTATTCCTGTTGCAGTGTTAGTTATTTTAAATCTATATCCTTGTGCTCCTGAAACTATAGTTGCATATACAGATGTTGATAAACCTGATATAGTACTTCCACATGATGCTGTAGGTACAGATGATACAATTGGAGTACAGTTGTTGTCAATTATGCCATTACAATCATTGTCTAATCCGTCATAACAAATATCAACAGCTCCAGGATGAACAGATGCTCTCGTATCATCACAATCAGTGTTTGAAGCTACATAACCAATAGGTTGTGAACAATTTTGAATTACCACTAATGGATTTCCAAAACCATCTCCATCTAAATCTTGATAGTAACTAATTAACGCAGTTGAACTTGCATTATTATCATTACAATCAGTATTATTTAATACATAACCAACAGGTTGAGAACAAGATTGAGTTGAAACATTTGGATTACCAAAAGTATCGCCATCTAAATCTTGATAGAACGTGATTAGTACATTTTGAGTTGCATTGTTATCATTACAATCAGTGTTGTTAGTTACACCACAAGCAACTTGAGTTGTTGAACCAAAACCATCGTTGTCAGCATCAGCATATTGAATTTGATTGTCATTACAATCCGAATTATCTAAAACATATCCTAGAGGTTGAGTACAACTTGCAAAATAGTTGTCTAAATCTCCAAAACCATCGCCGTCAGCATCTCTGTAGAAAACTAAAGTTTGATTTAATGTTGGATTATTATCATTACAATCAGTGTTGTCTAATACATATCCTTCTGGTTGTGAACAAGCCTGAGTTGAAGCATTTGGATTACCAAAAGTGTCACCATCTAAATCTTGATAGAATGTGATTAATACATTTTGGTTTTCGTTATTATCATTACAATCAGTATTGTTAGTTACACCACAAGCTACTTGAGTTGTAGAACCAAAACCATCATTGTCAGTATCTGCATATTGAATTTGGTCGTCATTACAATCAGAGTTGTCTAATACATATCCTTCTGGTTGCGAACAAGCCTGAGTTGAAGCATTTGGATTACCAAAAGTGTCACCATCTAAATCTTGATAGAATG
>NZ_JAIXUB010000024.1 GCF_027484205.1 Flavobacterium sp. | reverse complement strand
CTACCAAATAGCCCCGATTGTAGTGGAAATAAAAATAGTTTTTTCTTTAAAAACTACTTTTATTGCAACAAAAGCGGGAAAACAGAATACCGAAATGCACAAAACAATCGCTCATGAAAAAAATACTAACTATTATACCTATATATATTGTGTGGGTTTTGTTAATCTTATATATTTGCAGTCCATAAAATTTAAGGAATGATAAAGATTACTCTACCAGACGGTTCGGTTAAGGAGTTTGCAAAAGGTACAACTCCGATGGATGTTGCAAAAAGCATCAGTGAAGGATTAGCAAGAAATGTGATTTCTGCTGCTTTTAATGGTACAACTATAGAAACCTCTACGGAATTAACGACCGATGGTTCACTTGTATTATATACTTGGAATGATAAAGAAGGTAAAAAAGCTTTCTGGCATTCTACTTCACACGTTATGGCTCAGGTTTTGGAAGAAAAATTTAAAGGCATTAAATTAACTCTTGGACCAGCGATTGACAATGGGTTTTATTATGATGTTGATTTTGGTGATAACAAAATAACTGATGCAGATTTTAAAGCTATAGAAGATAGAGTTTTAGAAATTTCTAGAGAGAAGCATGAATTTAAAATGCGTGCCGTTTCTAAAGCCGAAGCCTTAGATGTATATAAAGGTAACGAATATAAAACTGAATTAATATCAAATTTAGAAGACGGAACGATTACTTTTTGTGATCATTCTAATTTCTTTGATTTGTGTCGTGGTGGACATATTCCGAATACTGGAATTATCAAAGCTATGAAAATAATGAGTGTTGCTGGCGCTTATTGGCGTGGTGATGAGAAAAACAAACAGTTGACTCGTGTTTATGGAATTTCGTTTCCGAAGCAAAAAGATTTAACAGACTACCTTGAATTACTTGAAGAAGCTAAACGTCGTGACCATAGAAAACTTGGAAAAGAACTTGATTTATTTGCTTTTTCACAAAAAGTTGGCCAGGGTTTGCCTCTATGGTTACCTAAAGGAGCTGCTTTGAGAGATAGATTAGAACAATTTTTGAAAAGAGCTCAAAAGAAAGCGGGTTACGAACAAGTTGTCACACCGCATATTGGACAAAAAGAACTTTATGTTACTTCTGGACATTATGCTAAATATGGAGCTGATAGTTTTCAACCCATAACAACTCCTGCTGAAGGAGAAGAGTTTTTATTGAAACCTATGAATTGTCCTCATCATTGTGAAATTTATAATACAAAACCTTGGTCATATAAAGATTTACCAAAACGTTATGCCGAATTCGGTACGGTATACAGATATGAACAAAGTGGCGAATTACACGGATTAACACGTGTAAGAGGATTTACTCAAGATGATGCTCATATTTTTTGTACACCAGATCAATTGGATAGTGAGTTTAAAAAAGTAATTGACCTTGTATTATATGTATTTGGTTCATTAGGTTTTGAAAACTTTACCGCTCAGATATCATTACGTGATCAAGAAAACAGAGATAAATATATTGGAAGCGATGAAAATTGGGAAAAAGCAGAAAATGCAATCATCAATGCTGCTGCTGATAAAGGTTTGAATACTGTTGTTGAATATGGTGAAGCTGCTTTTTATGGTCCAAAATTGGATTTCATGGTTAAAGATGCTTTAGGTAGAAGTTGGCAACTTGGAACAATTCAAGTAGATTATAATTTACCTGAGCGTTTTGAATTAACATATAAAGGTGCAGATGACAAATTGCATCGACCAGTTATGATTCACCGAGCACCTTTTGGTTCTATGGAACGTTTTATTGCAATTTTACTAGAACATACCGCAGGAAACTTCCCACTTTGGTTAATGCCAGAGCAGGCTATTATACTGTCTTTGAGTGAGAAATATGAAAATTATGCGAAAAAAGTTTTAGAATTGCTAGAAAATCACGAAATTCGCGCCCTAATTGACAACCGCAACGAGACAATTGGTAAGAAAATTAGAGAAGCAGAAGTTCAGAAAATGCCGTTTATGCTGATAGTTGGTGAGGAAGAAGAGAAAAACGGAACTATTTCAGTACGTCGTCACGGTCAAGAAGGAAAAGGCAATATCACGGTTACAATTGAAGAATTTGTTAAAATCGTGAACGAAGAAATTGCAAAAACATTAAAAACATTTGAAGTTTAACTAAAATAATAAAGCCATAGCAATTAGAAACAACAGAGGTTATCAACCTCGAGTAGAAAAAAAAGATGAACACAGAATAAATAATTTTATTCGTGTGCCTGAAGTACGTCTTGTTGGAGACAATGTAGAACCAGGTATTTTTAAAACTGCAGATGCTATGCGTCTTGCGGATGAATTAGAATTAGATTTGGTAGAAATATCTCCAAATGCTGAACCACCAGTGTGTAAAATTATAGACTATAAAAAGTTTGTTTACATGCAAAAAAAGCGTGAGAAAGAGCTAAAAGCAAAATCAACGCAAATTGTGGTTAAAGAAATTCGTTTTGGTCCTCAAACAGACGAGCATGATTATGAGTTTAAAAGAAAAAATGCTGAAAAATTCCTGAAAGAAGGTTCTAAATTAAAAGCATTTGTATTCTTTAAAGGACGTTCAATCATTTATAAAGAGCAAGGACAAATATTATTATTACGTTTAGCTCAAGATCTAGAAGAACACGGAAAAGTAGAAGCTTTACCAGTTCTTGAAGGAAAGAGAATGATTATGTATATCGCTCCGAAGAAAAAGAAGTAAATCAGATTTCAGTTGACAGATTTCAGTCTGCAGAATTCAGATTAATAATAAAGTAAGTAAGTTAAATTTAAATAAATTAGGGAAATTATGCCTAAAATGAAAACAAAATCTAGTGCTAAGAAACGTTTTAAAGTTACTGGCTCTGGAAAAATTAAAAGAAAACACGCTTTCAAAAGCCACATCTTGACTAAAAAGTCTAAGAAGCGTAAATTAGCTTTAACTCACTCTGCATTAGTTGCTAAAGTAGATGAAAAAAGCATTAAACAACAATTAAGAATTATATAATTAGTAACTAGTAATTAGCTCTTAGTAATTAGCTTTTTTGCTATTCACTAATCACTATTTACTAATAACTAAAAAATTCTTTAGGTTAAAACAATTTTAATAACCTTGGAGTATGGCTATAAAGTTCCTTTGATTAAATTCAGGACGCCTGCTACAAAAACACAAGAAAAATTATGCCAAGATCAGTAAATTCAGTTGCTAAAAGAGCAAGAAGAAAAAAGATAATGAAGCAAGCCAAAGGTTTCTTTGGTCGTCGTAAAAACGTTTGGACTGTAGCTAAAAACGCAGTTGAAAAAGCGATGGTTTACGCTTATCGCGATAGAAAACAAAACAAGAGAAACTTCCGTTCATTATGGATTCAACGTATTAACGCTGGAGCTCGTTTAGAAGGAATGTCTTACTCTCAATTCATGGGATTAGTTAAGAAAAACGGTATCGAATTAAACCGTAAAGTATTAGCAGATTTAGCAATGAATCACCCAGAAGCTTTCAAAGCTGTTGTGAAAAAAGTGAAATAAAAAACGTTTGTACAACCTGTTTAACTTACTTACATATAGAAAATCCCAATCGAAAGGTTGGGATTTTTTGTTTTATTAACGATATAATTATTATTACTTAATTATAAATTAACTTTCTTTTTATAAACTTTGTAATAATTAAACTATATGACAGAAAACGAAAAACTATTATGGGAAAAAATTTCTCAATTCAATTTCAACGATGAAGAAAACGACTTCAAATTTTCAGATCGTTTAGCCAGAGAAAACAACTGGTCCGTTGATTATTCAAAAAAGGCAATCGAAGAATACAAGAAGTTTATATTCTTATGTTGCATTACAACAACTGGTGTTACACCTTCAGACCAAGTAGACCAAGTTTGGCATCTACATTTAACTTACACAAAATCTTACTGGATTGATTTATGCAAAAACACTTTAGAGAAGGAAATCCATCACAATCCTACAAAAGGTGGAACTTCTGAAGCAATAAAATTTGACTCCTTTTACTCGAAAACTAAAGAAGATTACAAAACAATTTTCAAATCAGAACCGCCAATAGAAATTTGGCCAAATAATGAAAATCGATTTAGTGATATTCATTTTAAACGAATTAACATCAATCGTAATTGGGTAATTAAAAAGCCTAATTTTAAGCAAAAAAGTATATTAATAACATCAATTATAACATTGATATCCTTATTCTTAATTCAAGCCACTTTTCTAAACCATCAACTAGGTGCAATAATAATTGTAATATTAGTATTTGGATTACTTATGTATCTATCAAGTAAAGACAAAAACAATAGAAATGGTGGTTCGGGATGTTCTTACGGATGTGCATCAGGTTGTTCAAGCAACTCTGGACATGATGGATGTTCTGGAGATAGCGGTTGCTCCAGTGGATGTGGAGGTTGTGGTGGCGGAGATTAATTCCTAACCAAAAACCTCCTCTTTCTCGCCATCATAACTCGCAAAAACCATACTTGGATGCGAATCTTGATGAAATATAGTTCCGTCTTTATCGATTGCAATTGCTCCAGCAAAACCATCATAAGGTTTCAATTCAGCAAAAGTTTTCTCAAATGCTTTATCTAATGAAAATCCATCGGTAACACGGGTAACTATTTTAGCAGCAGTTGCATTACTTACAATATCTTCTCCAACTCCAGTTAAACTAACACCACAAAATTCATTCACATAATTTCCAGCAACAGTGGCACTATCGGATATTCTTCCCGGAATTTCAAAACCTTTTCCTCCAGTCGAAGTAGCAGCTGCTAAATTTCCATCAGCATCTAAAGCCACACAACCTACAGTTCCAGTTCCTGTCGCTGCTAATTTTGCTTCATATTCTGCTCTACGTTGAGGAATTTCAGTTGAAAATTGTTCAAATCCGTGTTGTCTTGCAAAATTAGTTGCTCCACTTCCACCCAAAACTCTATCATCAACTTTCATCAATTCTAAAGCCACTTGAATAGGATTTTTTACTTCCTCAATATTGATAACGCCACTAAACTTCTGTGACATTCCATCCATCAATGAAGCACTCATTCTAATTTTTCCATCACTTTGAATCTGCGAACCAATTCCAGCATTAAACAATTCGTCATCTTCTAATAACGAAACTGCATAAACAACCGTTTCAACAGCCGAATGCGTTTTCAAATACTCATAAGAATCTTTTACAATTCGCAATAAAGCATTTTGCTTAGCTACTTTTGTCTCCTGACTTGTAGAAGATTCCGAAAAAAAACCACCGTGAATTATAATTTTCATGTTAGATAGTAGATTTTAAATATTTGATATCAGATATCTAATATTTAATATGGAATTAAACGTATTGCGAACTATTAATAGTCATTTTAAAAGTATCCAAATCAAAGGTATCATGTTTACTCATCACGTGAGTCACTAAATGATTTATAGAAATAGGTTTACCAAGCTCAACCTGAGTTAAATTAGTATCTTTCACTTCTCTTCCATCCACTAAAATCACTAATCCAGAACCGATAGCTTCCATTTGTCGACCGTTCAAAATCAACAAACCAGTATCTTCTCCAAGACCAATACCTAAAACTTTTGGATTTCCAACAACAGCTTGAAATAACCTTCCAATTCTTCCACGTTGTACAAAATGCGTATCAATTACAACATCATCAATCAAACCTAAACCAGAAGTAATCTTCACCTCACCTTTCAACAAAGCTTCCTGACTACTTCCTTGATAAATCATATTATTACTAGCAGCAGCAGCTCCAGCCGAAGTTCCTGCATAAATAAAATCGGTATTTCTATATTTATCAATCAAAATATCATCAAATGGTGTTCCACCTAAAATAGAAGTCAATCGCAATTGATCGCCACCAGTAAACATAACTACATCAGCAGCTTTTAAACGCTCTAAAACTTCAGGTTCACTTGCTTGCTCACGTTTCTCAATATATAAAACATCAACATTATTCGCACCTAAATAGCTAAAAGCTTTCACATACTCTGGTCCAATTTCTCTCGGAATTTTCGAAGCAGTAGTAATAACTTCAATCCTAGATAACTCTTTATTTACAGATTCTTTTATGATTCTTTTCAAAATTCCCTCTTCAAAAAAGTTTAAATTTTTTGGAGCGTCTTTATCCAAATTTGTTTCGGTAAAACTGCCTTTATCAACAGCGCCACCTATTATTATTAGTTTTCCTTGTATTTTCATGCGGTAAAAATAACTATTTCATAATATTTGACAAACGTTTTATTGCTTTTTGAAGCGAAACTTATCGACTACTTATTAACCATATTCCCGCTTTTCGTTACAATCTCTTCGAGGATTTCCACTACAATCGGGGCTAAACAGTAATGAAATGGCATATTTATTCATTTTTTCAAAACAAAAAATCGATAATTACAGCTATAAAATGCAAAGCAAATGCTTAAAAATCAACACAACCATAATAAATCAAATAAAAAACAAACTTTTTCTCATAAAAAATGTTTCATAATAATAAATATTTTCTATTTTTAACAAATCCATTACAATCAATACAAAACAAAATACCAATAGAATTATGAAGATTGATAAAATTCAAGCGTTACGTGGACCAAATATTTGGAGTGTACAAAGAAAAAAACTAATCCAAATGCGATTAGATTTAGAAGATTTAGAAGAACGTCCTACTAATAAAATTGAAGGTTTTCGTGAACGAATTGAAGCCATGTTTCCCACAATGATAGAACATCGTTGCTCTGAAGGTTGCCGTGGCGGTTTCTTTTCACGAGTAGATCGTGGTACTTGGATGGGACACGTTATCGAACACATTGCGCTAGAAATCCAAACCCTTGCCGGTATGGAAACTGGTTTTGGTAGAACTCGTGAAACCAAAACACCTGGCGTGTATAATGTAGTTTTTAGCTATACCGAAGAAAATGTAGGTTTATATGCAGCAGAAGCAGCAGTAAGAATCGCTGAAGCATTAATTGCAGGAACAGATTACAATCCAGAAGAAGACATTCAAAAAATGCGTGAGATTCGTGAACGTGTTCGTCTCGGACCATCAACGGGAAGTATCGTTGAAGAAGCGGTTTCTAGAGATATTCCTTGGATTCGTCTTGGAACAAATTCATTGGTACAATTGGGTTATGGTGTAAACCAAATGCGTTTTCAAGCAACCATTACATGTAAAACGAGTAGTATTGCTGTAGATATTGCTTGTAACAAAGAGCAAACTAAAAAAATGTTAGACGCAGCATCTATTCCTGTCGCAAGTGGTGGAATTTGTGTTGACGAAGAAGATTTAGAAGCAGTTGTTAAGAAAATTGGTTACCCAATTGTTTTAAAACCACTAGATGGAAATCACGGAAAAGGTGCTTCAATCAACGTAAAAACTTGGGAAGATGCTGTGGAAGGTTTGGCTTATGCTAAAAAATATAGTCACAGAGTTATTGTAGAAAAATTCATCACAGGTTACGACTTTAGAGTTTTAATCATTGACAATAAATTAGTTGCAGCAGCAAAACGCGAACCTGCTCACGTAAAAGGTGACGGAAAACAAACTATCCAACAATTAATTGAAGAAACCAATCTTGACCCAAGACGTGGTTATGGTCACGAAAATGTTCTAACCCAAATTGACGTAGATAGAGATACTACAGATTTGTTAGAAAAACTAGGTTATACTTTAGAAACGGTTCCAAGAAAAGACGAAGTAGTTTATTTAAAATCAACAGCAAACTTAAGTACAGGTGGAACTTCTGTAGATATTACTGACATGATGCATCCAGAAAATATTTTCCTTTGCGAAAGAATTTCTCGTGTCATCGGATTAGATATTTGCGGAGTTGATATTATGGCTGAAAATTTAACACAACCATTAAAAGAAACTGGTGGTTGTATTCTTGAAGTAAATGCTGCGCCAGGTTTCAGAATGCACTTAGCTCCAAGCGAAGGTTTGCCTAGAAACGTAGCTGCTCCAGTAATTGATATGCTTTATCCTCCAGGAAAACCAAGTCGTGTTCCTATTATTGCCGTTACGGGAACTAATGGAAAAACTACCACAACACGTTTAATTGCTCATATTGTAAAAAACAATGGATATCGTGTAGGTTTCACAACATCTGATGGAATTTATGTTCAAAACCATTTGATGGAAAAAGGTGATACCACAGGACCAATTTCTGCTGAATATATTTTGAAAGATCCAACAGTTGAATTTGCAGTTCTAGAAACAGCTCGTGGCGGAATTCTTCGTTCTGGTTTAGGTTTCAGTCGTTGCGATATCGGAATTATTACTAACATTCAAGAAGATCATTTAGGTTTATCAGATATTCATACATTAGACGATTTAGCTCGTGTAAAAGCTACTGTGGTTCGCAGTATCAAAAAAGATGGTTGGGCAATTTTAAATGCAGAAGACGACCAATGTTTGAAAATTGCTAACGAATTAAGTTGCAATGTTGCCTATTTTTCAATGGATGAAAACAATCCAAAAGTAGTTCAATTTGCTAAGGAAGGAAAAATCGTAGCCGTTTATGAAAACGGATTCATCACCATCAAAAAAGGCGAATGGAAAATTCGTGTTGAAAGAGCTACACACGTTCCGTTAACAATGGGCGGAAAAGCAAAATTCATGATTGCGAATGTTTTGGCAGCCACTTTAGCGGCTTATTTACAAGGATTTAAAACAGAAGATATCAGTTTGTCATTGCAAACATTCATTCCAAGTGCGGCACAAACTCCAGGAAGAATGAATATTTTCGAATTCAAAAAATTCAAAGTATTGATTGACTTTGCTCACAATCCTGCCGGATATAAAGGTGTTGAAGAATATTTAAGTAGTGTTGAAGCTACTAAAAAAATCGGAATTATTGCCGGTGTTGGTGATCGACGTGATGAAGATATTAAAGAATGTGCCACAATTGCAGCTCGCATGTTTGACCACATTATCATTCGCCAAGAAAAATATTTACGTGGAAGAACCGAAGAAGAAATCATTGGCTTAATCATGGAAGGAATTGCCGCTTCTGGTAGAACTATAACTCACGAAATTATTTCTAAAGAAACCGAAGCTATCAAACACGCTATTGATACTGCAGAAGATGGAACATTTATCACAGCATTAAGTGATGTAGTTACCAATGCTATTGAAATTGTTCAAAGTTATTTGGATAAAGAACAAGAAGAAACGGTTTAAAAAATAAATTTTGAAGAACTAAAATCCCAAATTCCAAACGGTTTTTGGGATTTTTTAAATAAGAATGAAAAAAAATGAAAAAACAAATATTTATATTTTACTTACTCTTTTTATTGTCAATAAATGCTTCTTGTCAAAAAAATAATACCAAACCTAGCGAAATCATTAAACCTGAATTTGACAAAATTTTAGATAGTTTGGATGTAAAAGGTTCTGTATTAATTTACGATTTTAAAAATAACACTTATTATTCTAATAATTTTTCTTGGGCAAAAATGGGAGTTATTCCAGCTTCAACGTTTAAAATACCAAATTCTATAATTGCTCTAGAAACAGGAGTTATTGAAAGCGACTCAACTATTTTTAAATGGAATGGAGAAAAAAGAAGATTTAAAAAATGGGAACAAGATTTAACCTTAAAAAAAGCATTCCAAGTATCTTGTGTTCCTTGTTATCAAGAGATTGCTAGAAAAGTTGGTGTAAAAAGAATGAAATCGTATTTAAAAAAACTAAACTATAAAGGAATGGTTTTCGACACACTAACAATAGATAATTTTTGGTTAGAGGGAAAATCAAAAATTTCTCAAATGCAACAAATTGATTTTCTAAAACGATTATATTTTTCAAAATTACCCATATCAAAAAGAACTGAAAATATTATGAAAGATATTATGAAAATCGAAGAAACAGAAATTTATACCTTGAGTGGTAAATCAGGTTGGGGAATGAGAAATGACATCAACAATGGTTGGCTAGTAGGATATTTGGAAACCAATAATTCTGTGTACTTTTTTGCAACAAACGTTGAAAAAGAAGAAACAAATATGGACGAATTTCCAGCAATTAGATTAAATACAACTAAAGAAGCTTTTAAAAAATTAAATATTCTAAATTAAATGCAAAACCTACAAAACCTCATTTCCCAGCTAGAAACTAAAATTCCTTTGTACGAAAAGACAAATTCTTCTGTTTCAAGTTCTACAGTTGGTTGGCAAATTGAGCACAGTTTGAAAACCATTTATCAAATTGCTTCAGTTGTCAAAAACTCCAATCCTCAAGAATACCAGTGGAAATTTAATAAAAGTAAATTGTTTATTTCAATTTTAGGTTTTATTCCAAGAGGCAAAGCGAAAGCTCCAAAAGTAGTTCTACCTGACGAAAATATTTCAGAAGAATCACTTATAAATAGCTTACAAAATGTAAATGCAATTTTAGAAGAATGGAAGTCATTTGATAACGATGCCTACTTTAAACATCCGTATTTCGGGAATTTGAATAAAAAATCTACAATGTGGTTTTTGAAATTACATACCAACCATCATTTGAAAATTGTAAATGATATTTGTAACAAATAATTAAAAAATATGTCTATCAGATAAATACAACAAATTATGCAAAAATTTCTTTTACTTATCGTCATTTACTTCTCATTTACATTTGGATTTAGTCAATCTCAAAAAATTGTAATGGACGATGTAGACCGTTTTTGGATTGCATTTGATAGTATTAAAGTACAAACTAGTAAAGAGAAAAAGATAGACATTATGAAACGCCTTTACTTTGATAAAGGCTCTGAAGGCTTAAAAGCATTTGTTGAAGAACGTCATGCCTCACCAGAAATTTTAGTAGATTTAATTGAACAATTGCCTAACTATTGGGAAACACTTCGCCCAAGAATGACACTTTTAAAACTAAAAAAACAAGAACTCGAAAATCAAATTTTAAACTTCAAAAAAATATATCCAAATCTAAAAGATTCTAAAATCTATTTCCTCATTGGAAGAATAAATTCAGGTGGAACAACTCAAAAAGACAAAGTTTTAATTGGTACTGAAATTGCTCTTGGCGATAAATCCGTTAGTACATCTGATTTTGAGGACAATTGGTTGCGAGAAATTTTTGATGCATCCGATGACACTAGATTGGTAAGTTTAAACATTCATGAATATGTACACACGCAACAGAAATTAGAAAACGAAAACAAAACTAATTTACTTGGAAATGCAATATTAGAAGGTGCATGCGATTTCGTTGCAGAATTAGTCTGCGGAAGTTATCCAACCAACTACATACCGTTTTATCAAAAAAATGAATTAGAAATTTGGTCTGTATTTTATAATGAAATGAACGGAAAAGCAAAATCAAATTGGATTGGAACAGGCGGAAATCCACTTTTACCATGTTCAGATTTGGGCTATGCTGTTGGTTATACCATTTGTAAATATTATTATAATAATGCAAAAAACAAACAACAAGCAATCAAAGAAATCATTGAATTAGATTACGAAAACGGCGATGTTGTGGCTGATTTTTTAAAAAAATCTAGGTATGAAAAACATCTAAAATCTATTGGCTTTAAGCCAAATACAAAAAAAACAATTGAAGGATTTACTCAAGACAAAGAAACCGTAACTTTCATTTTCAATTTATCGAATAAAATCGTTGGCAATGGAAATAAAGGTTCAAAAAATTTCACAAAAAAAGAACTTGAAACTATTAAATCAATAAATGTAGCAGGAGATTTTAATAATTGGGATTTCAAAAATCCAGAATTCAAACTTACTAAAACTACTAATAATTACTATCAAATAACTATTCCAAAAAGTAAAATTGGACCAAAAAACTACAAAGGTTATTTCAAATTTGTAATTGATGAACAGTACTGGATTGAACCTCAATTTATAAGCTCCAATAAGGGTTCAGCAGATGGAAATTCGACCAATTTATTTTTAATTCTCAATTAAATTTTCTTTCGTTTATATCATAATTAAATGGAAGTATAAAAAAGTTAAGTAAGATTTCGATTTCTCCAATAAATATAAGACCTTTGCACACTTTTATTTAAGGAATTATATGAAGAAGAAAATTGAGATTCTTGCTCCTGCAAAAGATTTAATTCACGGAATGGCAGCTATAAATGCTGGTGCTGATGCAGTTTATATTGGCGCACCACAATTTGGAGCTCGTTCTAATGCACACAATTCTATTGAAGATGTTGCTGAATTGGTGAAATATGCACACCTTTTTAACGCACAAGTTTTTGTAGTAATCAATACCATATTATATGACGATGAGTTAGAAACGTGCCGTCAATTAATTTGGAAATTGTACGATATAGGAGTTGATGCGCTTATCATTCAAGATATGGCAATCATGGAAATGGATTTGCCTCCAATAGTTCTTCACGCAAGTACACAAGCTAATAATCGTGATGCCGATAAAATAAAATTTCTAGCTGATGCCGGAATTAAACGTGTCGTTTTAGCGCGTGAGTTGAATTTGCATCAAATAAAAGAAATCAGCGAAGCAAGCGATGTTGAATTAGAGTTCTTTGTGACTGGTGCACTTTGTGTTTCGTTTAGCGGAAATTGTTATATGAGTGTTGCTAATGGTGAACGTTCAGCTAACCGTGGTTCGTGTGCGCAAAACTGTCGATTACCTTATAATTTAATTGATGGAAATGGAGACACATTAATCAAAAACAGCCATTTACTTTCTATAAAAGATTTTGATGTTACCGATCAAATTCCAAATTTAATTGAAGCCGGAATTTGTTCGTTCAAAATTGAAGGTCGATTAAAAGACATTGTTTATGTTAAAAATAATGTTTCATTTTTACGTCAAAAATTAGATGCCTTTTTAGAACAAAATAGTTATAAATACACCAAAGCTTCTTCAGGAAAATCGACTTATACTTTTGAGTCTTCACTAGATAAGTCATTCAATCGTGGTTATACCGATTATTTTGTAAACGAAAGACATCAAGCAATTGGTTCGTGGGAAAGTGCTAAATCAAAAGGTCAATATATTGGAAAACTAATTAAAACTGTTGGAAATTCGTATCAAATTGAAAATGGTGAATTGCTTAACAATGGTGACGGATTGTGTTTTATAAACGAAAACAATGAAGCCGATGGAATTTATGTAAATCGTGCAGAAAATGGTTTTGTATATCCAAATGTTCTAAAAGAAATTAAAGATGGAACATTCATCTATAGAAATAATGACGCAGCTTTTATCAAAATTGTAGAACGTGAAGACAGTGCAGTCAGAAAAATTAGTACGACTTTATTGCTATCTGAAAATGAAAATGGTTTTGAATTAAAAGCTACTGATGAAGACGGAAATGTTAGCGTTATAACTTTAGTTCATCCAAAAGAGCTTACAAAAAACAACGAATCGATTGAGGAAAATTTCAAAATAAATTTAGCTAAAACAGGTTTTACACCTTATAATGCAGATGAAATTACAATTGAATTCTCACAAAATTGGTTTCTACCTATTTCTAAAATCAACGAAATGCGTAGAACAGTTTATGAGCAATTATCTGAAATTCGTTTGGCAAATTACGTTCGTGAGGAACATCAAATGGTTAAAACATCACATCCATATCCAGAAAGTAAATTGGATTTCATGTACAATGTTGCTAACAAAACGGCTCGTAAATTCTACGAAAGACATGGTGTAACTGAAATTGAACAAGCCTTCGAATTGCAATGGGATCCAGGAAAATCTCGTGTAATGACAACCAAATATTGCATTAAGTACGAATTAGAAAAATGTCCTAAATATCATAAAGATACAATAGAAACTAAGCTAAAAGAACCATTGGTATTAAAACAAGGCGAATTAGAATACAAACTAAAATTCAATTGCAAACCTTGCGAAATGGAAATTTGGGAAAAAGACGCCGAATTTGAAATCGAAGAAGACTAAAATCAGTTTCGGGTTGCGAGTTCTAGGTTGCGAGTTTCTACATAATTAACTTATTTTCACACTGAACTAGCTTGCACTGAGTTTATCGAAGTGAAGTGCTTTATAAAATTGTAACAAAGGATAATGATTTTAGTCTAACTAACATTATCCTTTTTTTATACCTTTACATCAACAAACAAATTACATTATGAACAAAAAAATTATACTATTCTTCAGTTTATTTATTGCGGTTACTTCTCAAGCGCAATTGAAAAAAATAACTCTTGAAGATGGCGTTTTACAACAAGGAAGAAAATTTGGAGCTGATAAAATGACAGGTTTTCAATGGATTCCAAACACTAACAAATATGTTTATTTTAAAGATTCGTGGACAACTTTTGTACAAGGAACGCAAGGTCCAAATGCCTTAGAAACGCCAACTTTAGCAGACATCAACACTGCTTTAGGAACAAAATTAAAAAACTTTTTTGGTATCGAATGGTTAGATGCCAACACTATTTTAGTTTCTGAAAACGGAAAATATTTTACATATTCTGTGACTTCTAAATCAGGAAAAGAATTATTAGAAACTCCAGAAGCAGCCGAAAATCAAACCTTCGATAAATCGAAACAAAATTTAGCTTTTACCGAAGGAAACAATTTATTTTTGATAAATAAAAACAAAGAAAAAATTGCTGTAACTAACAATACTGATAAAAATATTGTTTCGGGACAATCAATTTCTAGAAACGAATTTGGAATTTCAGGTGGAATTTTTTGGTCACCAAAATCATCTCATTTAGCTTTCTATCAAAAAGATGAAACCGATGTTGCTGATTATCCTTTATTAGACATTAATGAAACTCCAGGTAAATTGGTTTCAATAAAATATCCAATGATTGGTCAAAAATCGGAAAAACCTAAAGTTGGAATTTACAATTTGTCTTCAGGAAAAACCGTTTTTATCAAACCTAGAAATAACGCTGACGATTATTTAACCAACCTAACTTGGACACCAGACGAAAAATTCATATTAATTGCTGAATTAAATCGTGGTCAAAATGATATGTGTTTGAATTTATATGATGCAAATTCAGGTGCATTTATCAAAACTCTTTTGAATGAAACTAGCGATAAATGGGTTGAACCAGAACACGATGCTTTTTTCCCAAGTGAAAAGTCAAATAATTTTGTTTGGCATAGCGAAAAAGATGGTTTTCAAAACCTTTACTACTACTCTATTGATGGGAAATTGATTAAGCAATTAACCAATAATAAATTTGTAACCAGAGAAATCATTGGTGCAAATCCTACTGGAACTGAAATTTACTTTAAAGCTACTGGTCCAAATCCAACAAATATGTTAGTTTATAAAGTTGATTTGAAAGGAAAACAAACTTTAATTACAAAAGATGAAGGTGTTCATAATGTTTCTATTTCTTCCGATTACAATTGGATTTTTGATGAATATTCTAATCATTCAACACCATCAAAATCGTTACTTTACGACAAAAAAGGTAAGGCAATTACTCTTTTAGAAAGCAAAAATAAATACGATGGTTACGAAATGGGAACGGCTGAAATCAAAACGATAAAAGCTGCTGACGGAACAACCGATTTATATACAAGATTAATCAAACCAAGTAATTTCGATGCCACAAAAAAATATCCTGTAATGGTTTATGTTTATGGTGGACCACACGCTCAAATGATTACGAATTCGTATTTAGATGGTGCGAATTTATGGATGTATTGGATGGCAGAGCAAGGTTATTTAGTATTTACAGTGGACAATCGTGGTTCTGATAATCGTGGATTTGCTTTTGAAAGTGTGATTCACGGAAAATGCGGAACTAACGAAATTGAAGACCAAATAAAAGGTGTAGAATACTTAAAATCATTACCTTATGTTGACGGAAATCGTTTAGCAGTTCACGGTTGGAGTTATGGTGGATTTATGACCAATTCGTTAATGTTAAGAAAACCTGACGCATTTAAAGTTGGAGTTGCTGGTGGACCAGTTGTAGATTGGAAATGGTATGAAGTAATGTATGGCGAACGCTACATGGACACACCAACAGAAAATGCTAAAGGTTTTGAAGAAGCAAGTTTGCTAACTCATGTAAAGAATTTGAAAGGAAAACTACTTTTAATTCATGGAACTAATGATGATGTAGTTGTAGAACAACACAATTTATCATTAGTAAAGAAATTTGTTGAAGCTGGTAAACAAGTAGATTATTTCCCTTATCCAATGCACAAACACAATGTCATTGGAAAAGACAGAGTGCATTTAATGACTAAAGTTTTGAACTACATTATTGAAAATAATAAATAAGATTTTATCTTAATGTCAAAATCCCAAATTCCAATTGATTACTTTGGAGTTTGGGATTTTTTATTGAAAATTTAAAATGAAGTCTTTATCGGTTTTTGTTATATTTGTTTTTATTTCATACTTATATAACTTGTTTTAGTTCTTTGTGTATGATTTTATTAAAAATACATAATAGCTAACAAATTACTTATGAAGAAAATACTTTTTTTAATCTCGATATTGCAGTTTTCATTATTGTATTCACAAGATGAAATAATTCTCAAAGGATATTACAGTCCTCAAAAAAAATACAACCAAATCATTCAACAAACTTCAGAAACGACTCTCGAATATATTGGCTCTGAAGAGTTAAGAGAAAATTTAAAAAAGAAAAATATTCAAAATCCAACGATAACAAATCAATCTTCAACAAATGAAGCAGTTGTATTTACTGGAAAACTGTACAACTCCAAAAACTTCCCTTTAAAAATGAAATTCACTAAAACGACAAATAGTAGTGAAACAACACCTATATTAGAAGGAACAGAAATATATGGTACAGGAACAATTGGTGAAATGCCAAAACTAGATTCTATTACATCAAATCGTATGGATGAAAATAGTAAGAAGTCAATTCTTGAATCATTACAAGCTACTTTTTCTCAATTAAATTTTCCTGAAAGAAAAATAAAAATCGGAGAGAGTTTTTCAAGAAAATCTCCCTTATCAATACCGATTTCAGGAGACACAATTAATATTTCAATGAATTCAAGTTTTAAACTCATTAGTATATCAAATGGTAAAGCAAATTTAGATGTAGTAGTTATATTCACAATGGAAACAAATTCATCTAAATTTGAAGTTACAGCAAATGGTCAAGGGAAAGGAATAATGATTTATGATATTAAAAATAATTTCATTTCAAAATATGAAACTGATACAGAAATGAATATGTATTTCAAAACAGAAAAATTTGATATACTAATGAAATCCAAAAGTGGTTACAAACAAAAAGTTGAAATATTTAATAATTAAAACATGTCTATGACTAACTGCTGTTTTAGATAATAGCTTTTTCTGTTCATGAAATTTTGTTTCCTAAAAATTTGGTTACTATAACAAAAAAAGTTCCAAAGTTTTTAATTTTCCAAGCAAAGAAATTTTGAGTAATATACTCCTAAAAAAAAGTAAAAATTAAACTAATAAAAAAATGTCCAAAAGAAAAGTTAGACTTTCAAATTTAATTACACTTATTAAAAACAGAAAACCATTCTCAATTCTTGGAATAGTATTTGTTTTCTCATCAGTTTTCATTTTATTGCCAAGTGTTTTGTTCATGATAAACTCATTTCTTGAACCTTATGAAAAATATGATTTTGTAAAAATTGAGCAAAATGGAACTGAAAAAATTGCAAAAATTACTGATTTAAGACCAGTGAATAATGTTACAATAAATGGTGAACATCCTTTAAAAATAAGTTACGAGTTTTCAGATAAAGGTTTAACTAAATCTGACAAATTCCAAACTATGGATCTAGAAAAAACTAACGAAATGAAAATTGGAAATGAAATAAAGATTAAAACTTTTGAAAATCAATCTAAAATTCAAAATTTAGAGCCTTTTACTTTTCCATTTTATTTATTTTATACTTTACCGTTTATATTTTTTGTTTTAGGTTCTATATTTTCACTTATAGGATTAGTTCCTGCTTTAAGAGATTATAATTTGTATAAGAATGGAATCGTGAAAGAAGGAACAATTATTTCATTAACTCTAAATTCAGGATTACCAATAACAAATATTGGACAAAGTATCTTAATAAATTATTATTATCTAAGCTCAAACGGACAAAAAATATTTGGAAAATCTAAAACAACCGATCTTTCGATAATGTTGGAAAAAAAAGCTGAAGATAAAATCAATCTTTTTGTTTCAGAAAATGACGAGACAAAATCTTGTTTAATTCCGAAATTAGAAGCAATGAAAAATAATTGGAAAATATAAAAAACATAGATTAAAAAAAAATTAAGTAGATTATTTAGCCTTCAATAAAAAAAAGATAAAGTTCATTTAATAGCTACTATTTTAAAAAACGTATCGAGTATAATTAATAAAAATTAAATCCCAAAAATCCATATATATTGAGTTTGGGATTTTCATTTTATATTACTTTAACAAAAAAATCATGATGAAAAAGCATATTTTAATAACTCTTACATTTCTCTTTACCGTTAGCAGTATTTCATGTAAAAAAGAGAGTAAACCTGAGGAAAAATCCATTTCTGTTACAGAAGAAATAACTCCTGAAACTGAAATTGATACCATAAATTGGTACACTGATTTATGTGAAATGAACAGCAAATTCGATGTGTCTAAATATTCAAAAAAACAATTAAAAGATACCCATCATCTTTGGTTTGGTACTATTGGTTATATCAATTTTGATGGTTATCCTGTATTTAATTTGGATGACAAAACAGAACCCATTGAAGTTTTGGAAGAACGATATGCTGAAGGAAAAGCTGAACTTGAAAACTTAGAAGTAGTTGATTTACCTTATTGGAATAACTTAAAGCAACTAAAACTTTTAGAATTAAAATCATTCTACGAACATGAAAAAACAGCTTATTTTGCTTATGCTAACCCTAAAAATTTAGTAAAAACAGTGTATGATGTAAAAGCAAAAGTTTATGTTGACGCGTTAGTATCTGGTGATAGTTTGAAAATGATTGCAGCTTGGAAAAAATTAAATGAAGAACAAAAAGCAAACAATGGTTCACCAGAACATGTTGAGAAAAAGTTTCAAAGCAGGTTGAATTCACCTCAATGTTTAGAATATGCAAAAATGGATTTGTTCACTTTCGGTTGGAATAACAACACTAAAAAAAATTGCAAAGGATGTGAAGTTTTAGAAAACAGAGATCCTATGTATGAGGAATATAAAAAATTATTTATTTCCACAACAGAAGAATGTAGCGAACCTTAATTTTAAGTTTTCTGTTTTTTCTTTTTAGCTGCTGGAAATAAAATATTATTCAAAATAAGTCTAAAACCAGGAGAATTTGGATGCAAATCTAAAACAGTTGGCTCGTCTCCTACTCTATGTTCATAATCTTCTGGATCGTGACCACCATAATAGGTGAAAAATCCTTTTCCTTTTTGACCATGAATGTATCGTGCTTCTTCATTCAATTGACATTCACCTAAAACTAAAACATTTGATTTTACCAGTTCACGTTCAAATGAGGTAGATTGTCCCATAAAACCTTTTACTAATTGCGTATGATTTTGACATAACATCGTCGGAATAACATCCCATTTTGCTGAGAATTCCATTAAGGTAAAGTAATCTTTTTCCATTGGAATTTTTCTTTTCACCGACATATCAATATCTGAGAATTCATATTTTTCAGGTCTTCTTTCTAAAATAAAATCTTTAAAAGCAAAAGTACTTGAGTAATCAATTTTAGATTGATAGTTGCCTTCACTAGCATCGCCATCAAACATTGGTTCACAAATATCAACTCCATCAGCAGAAAGTGCAATATCAAAACTTTCAGTTGCTGAACACATTGCAAACATAAATCCACCGCCAATAACAAAATCTCTTATCTTTTTTGCTACGGCTAATTTCTCTTCAGATACTTTTGAATATCCAAGTTTAGTAGCAAGTGCTTCTGCTTCTTTTTTCTGGTCGATGTACCAAGGTGCATTTCTATACGCACCAAAAAATTTTCCATATTGTCCTGTAAAATCTTCGTGATGCAAGTGTAGCCAATCATATAATATCAATTGATCGCTAAGAACTTCCTCATCATATATTGGTGTAAAAGGAATTTCAGCATACGTCAAAACCATAGTAACAGCGTCGTCCCAAGGTTGTTTTCCTTTTGGCGTGTAAACGGCTATTTTTGGTGCTTTTTCAAGAATTACCGTTTCCATATTTTGTGATGGTGACGAAATTTCTTCAAGAATTTGGTTAGCTTCACCATCAGAAAGTAATTCAAAACTCACGTTTCTAATTTGGCATTCCTTTCTAATTTCTGGAGCATCGGGCAACAAAAAAGAACCACCACGATAGTTTAGCAACCAACTCGCTTTATATTGTTTATCAAGACACCAATAGGTTATTCCATAGGCTTTTAAATGATTTTTTTGAGAAACATCATCCATAGGAAGCAATATAAAATTTGCTCTTACTGGAAGTAGAAAAATCAAAAAAAGCACTAAATAAATTCGTTTAAGCATTTCTAAATATGAATATTAAATTTATTCGAAGATACTATTTTTATTAAGTACCATCAAGATAATTTTATGTTAAAATATTTTTTTAGATTAAAGCTAAAAACACGTATTTCTACGTATATACAGAAAAAATAATAGCAGTATTTTTGAATTTGTGAGTTATAACAATTTTAACTATGGATTTAAACTTAGTAATAGCAATGGGAAATATGTTTAGAAATTTAAATTTATTTAAAAAAATAGGCGTGTCGTTATTTGTTATAATGATGATTGTCTATTTTGTTCTATCCGTAAAGTTTATTTTTAGTTAATCTTTATATTTTTATCAGAAACTATCGACTTCCACAATTTTATTTTGAATTGCATAAACAACTAATCCTGCAATATTTTTAGATTCTGTTTTTAATAAAAGATTATTTCTATGACCTTCAACTGTTCGTGAACTTATAAATAATTTTTCTGCAATTTCATTAGTACTCAATTGCTGGCAAATTAACTCCAAAATTTCTTTTTCACGATTGGTCAAATAATCAGGATTAAACAAGTCGTTTTTAGTTGATTTGCTTTCAGACAACATATCATCTTGAATAACTTCCATTACTAATTCATCATAAAAGAAACCTTTTTCAGCCACTTCGTTTATGGTTTCAATCATTGCTTTTGGTGAGGCACTTTTTACAAGATATGAAGCTGCTCCAACATTGATCATATTCGCAATGAATGATTTAGTATTGTAACTTGTTAAAGCAATAATTTTTACAACAGGAAATTCTTTATGAATTATTTTTGTTGCTTCAACACCATTTAGCAAAGGCATTTTTAAATCCATTAAAATAATATCAGGATAATCATTGCTTTTTTGGAGATAATCAATTACTTCAACACCATTTGATGCTTCAAAAACTACATCAATATTTTTTTCTCTTTCTAAAAGAAATAAAATTCCTTTACGAAACAATTCCTCATCGTCAGCTATTACAATTTTGATTGTTTTACTCATATTTAAAAAGTGAAATTAATTTGGACACCTTTATTTTTATTTGATTCTATTGAAAATGTACCGTTTAAAAAATTGATTCTACTTTCAATATTTTTCATTCCTAATCCTTTTTTGCAATCTTCTGATTTTAAATCAAATCCGATTCCATTATCGATATAAACACACGTTTCTTTTCCATTTATTGTCTTAAATTCGATAGAAATTTCAGAAGCTTTTCCGTGTCTTATCGAATTGTTTAACAATTCTTGCAGAATTCTAAAAATATGAAGTTGTTTATCAATTTCATTTATATTAAAGCGTAATTCATTTTTATAAATTACATGAACTGATTTTGAAGTATTAAATTCGGCTACCAATTCCTCAATTCCGGCGTGAAGTCCAAATTTTTCGAGAACTGGAGGCAATAAATCGTGAGCGATTCGTCTTGAACTTTCAAGAGCTTTTTGAGTTAAATCGGTAATATTATTTGTAATTCCTAATAGCTCTTCTTCCGATAAATTTGGAGTATTTAAAAGATGTGTATTTAAAGATACAACATTCAATTTAGAGCTAATGTCATCATGCAAATCTTGAGCAATCCTTTTTCTTTCTTCTTCTTGCGTTAAAATAACTGAGCGTAAAAGTTCTTTTTGATGATTAATTTCTAAGTTTTTTTTTTCAATTTCCTTTTGGATAATCTTCTTTCTAGAGAAGTAAAAAAAAGAAATAACTATAAATGACATTAATAAAAATGCAACAAAAACAGAACCTATAGCCAGATTCATTTCGTCTAGATTGAACACTAAGAAAATATTATTCTTCATTTACTTTTTTAGAATTAAGTTTAAACCATTCCATAAAAATGAAAATTAAATACACATTATATAAAACAATATTCAATAGTTCTAAAACATTATAGTAAGAAACATCAAATTTATAATGAAGATTTCTCGGTAAAAAAGTTACTGTACTTCCAAATAAGTAGATTAAAACTCCACAATTTATGTAATAAAACTCTTTTTTATTTGAAAGCATATTATAAAAATGAAAAGTACTATAGACAATTAGTGTAATCGAAGTAAACAAAATTTCAATTGGGTTATAATTAAATAAAGAGGATGGATTTAGTAAAAAACTCGTAATAACGACAGTCATCGTTATACCCAAATTCCATTTAATTATCTGTCTTTGATATTTTTCTTTTAAAAGTTCTAAATAAAATAAACTTAATATTATGAACTGACCACAAAAATAGGCATGAGATAAAATTAAATTTTCATACCCAAAATAAACAAAAGTTTTTAAAGATATTTGAACAGCAACTATTATTCCTAAATATATTGTATAAATTTTAAAAGCTTTATTTTCTTTGTTAAAACGAAGAAGAAAAAGTATAAAATTTATGTATAAAAAAATATTAGCTGCTATTTCAAATATCTTAAACATCATTTAAAAGTTAAATAACGGACTATTTACATCACAATTAGGCTGACAACCTTGAGTGAAATCGTAAATATATTGACCATTTTTATCGTCAATTAAATCTTTACCATTAGAATCTACACCAACAATCATTAACTTAGATTCATTATTATCATCAATACCTAAATAAGCTCTAACATTAACGGTTTGTCTTTCTGCCATTACTTGTGTTAAATCAACTTCAGGAATTAAAAATGCAATAACTCTTGTGTCTGGATTAGCTCTCCATTTTGCTGCCCATTTTTGCGCTTGCTCTAGTGTAATTGTGTTTTGTGCCATGTTTACTTATTATTTATTAGGGTTAAATATTTATTTCTGTAATAATGAAAAATGATAATTATTAATAGTGCAAAGAATAAAGAAACTATAAAAAGCAACTTTATTATCTGTATTATTTGATCACTATCTAATTTATTATCAATCATTTTAATATACAATCTATGAGCGTATAAAATTAAATGATTAGTATTTTATAGAACCACGTAAAACTACGTGTTTTTATTATAAAAAAAAAGTTCTGATTTCTCAGAACTTTTAATATTGTTAAAATGGAACATCACTATCATCATCAATTGAATTTGCACTACTTCCAAAAGCTTCATTAGCAGATGGCAAATTCTTTGTAAAAAACGGATTGTCATCACCAAGATTCATTTTTGAAGGTAAATCATCAAATCCGCCACCATAATCTTCAAGGTTATCAAACTTTCCTAAATTTCCTATAAATTTTAAACGAACATTTTCTAATGATCCATTTCTGTGTTTTGCAATAATAAATTCGGCTTGACCTGCTGTTGGTGATTGTTCATCATCATCCCATTCTTCAATTTTATAATATTCTGGACGATAAATAAACGATACAATATCAGCATCTTGCTCAATTGCACCCGATTCACGAAGGTCAGAAAGTAAAGGTCTTTTACTTGAACCACGAGTTTCTACAGCACGCGATAATTGTGAAAGTGCAATTACAGGAACTTCTAATTCTTTAGCCAAAGCTTTTAAATTTCGAGAAATTGTTGAAATTTCTTGCTCTCTATTTCCGCCACCTTTTCCGTTTCCTCCAGCTGTCATCAACTGAAGGTAATCGACAATAATTAATTTGATTCCGTGTTGCGATGATAAACGTCTTGCTTTCGCACGTAAATCAAAAATAGATAACGATGGCGTATCATCAATATATAAAGGTGCTTTTTCTAAATCTTTTACTTTTACAGAAAGTTGCTCCCATTCGTGTTTTTCTAATTTCCCAGTACGAAGTTTTTCAGAAGACAAACCTGTTTCTGATGAAATCAAACGAGTAATCAACTGCACAGAAGACATCTCAAGAGAAAATAATGCTACAGGATGTCCAAAATCAATAGCCATATTTCGAGCCATTGATAGAACAAACGCAGTTTTACCCATACCTGGCCTAGCCGCAATGATAACTAAATCAGATGGTTGCCAACCCGAAGTTACTTTATCTAATTTATCAAAACCAGTTGCGATTCCTGATAAACCTTCTTTGTTAGCAATTTCTTCAATTCTTTTTTTAGCTTGAATTACTAAACTTTGAGCTGTTTCAGAACTACGTTTTATATTTCCTTGAGTAACTTCATATAGTTTCGATTCGGCTTTGTCAAGTAAATCAAATACATCAGTAGTTTCATCGTACGATTCTTCTATGATTTCAGAAGATATTCTTATCAAACTTCTTTGAATGTATTTTTGTAAAATAATTCTGGAGTGAAATTCAATATGTGCCGATGAAGATATTTTTTGTGTAAGCTGAATAAGGTAAAAATCACCTCCAGCTAACTCTAGTTTGGCATTCTTTTTCAACTGAGCCGAAACTGTTAACAAGTCAATAGGCTGAGAATCTGTGAATAACTGAAAAATTGCTTCAAATATGTGCTTGTGAGCATCTTTATAAAAGGCATCTGATTGCAGAATGTCAATAACCTCATCAACACCTTTTTTATCAATCATCATCGCACCAAGAACTGCTTCCTCAAGGTCTAATGCTTGTGGAGGTAACTTTCCTTTTTCAAGATTGATTATCGTAGTTTTATCTACTTTAATTGGGTTTATATTTTTGAGATTTTCCATGTAGCGAAAGTAACCAATTCTGTAATTTTTGTGAACTTTAGTTATTACTATTTTTTGTTTATAACTAATTGTTTTTTGTTAACAACCAAAAAAAAATCCGTGTCATCAAAGCTTTTTGGACGACACGGATTTAGATAAATTTTGTACGATTTTACTCTTTATATTCGCCCATTTTACTGTATTTGTCCATTCTCTGTGACACTAATTCAGTTGTTGATAAATCTTTCAATTCATTAAAAGCTTTCATAATATATTGCTCTACTGTTTTGAAAGTTGTTTCTTTATCATAATGAGCTCCACCAAGTGGTTCCGGAATAATATCATCCACAAGTTTTTGCTTTTTCATATCTGCTGAAGTCAATTTTAATGCTTCTGCTGCTTGTTCTTTATATTCCCAACTTTTCCAAAGAATTGACGAACATGATTCTGGAGAAATTACGGAATACCAAGTGTTTTCCATCATTAAAACTCTATCGCCAACACCTATTCCTAAAGCTCCACCAGAAGCACCTTCACCTACAATTACGCAAATAATTGGTACTTTAAGGCGGCACATTTCTAAAATATTTCTAGCAATAGCCTCACCTTGACCTCTTTCTTCAGCTTCTAAACCAGGATAAGCTCCAGGCGTATCAATAAAAGTTACTACAGGAACTCCGAATTTTTCGGCCATTTTCATCAAACGTAATGCTTTTCTATAACCTTCAGGATTTGCCATACCAAAATTTCTATACTGACGCATTTTGGTGTTGATTCCTTTTTGTTGACCAATTAGCATAAATGACTGACCATCAATTTTTCCTAAACCGCCAATCATTGCTTTATCATCTTTAAAATTTCTGTCGCCAAAAAGTTCTAAAAATGTTCCTTTAGTTAAAGTAGTAATATGTTCTAAAGTGTATGGTCTGTTAGGATGACGAGAAAGTTGAACACGTTGCCAAGCTGTTAAATTCTTGTATATTTTACGTTTAGTTTCTTCAAGTTTTTTCTCGATTTGTTTACAAGTATTGGTTACATCAACATCTGATTCTTGACCAATAATCTGACATTTGTCTAATTGGTCTTCCAATTCTTTAATAGGAAGCTCAAAATCTAAATATTCCATAGGATTTGTGCGTTTTAATTAAAATTCGAATTACAAAGATAAAATTTTAAATCTTCTGTAAAAGTAATTTTACAGGATAAGTTGTAAACAAATGCTAAGTTGCTTTTAATCTGCTTTTTATAATTCCATTTAAAATAACAGTTATCAAAATAATTACTGCGCCAACATAAAATTGTGGACTCATTTGTTCTTTATCTTCAAATATAAGTACTGCTAAAATTATTCCGTAAATGGGTTCTAAATTTATGGTAAGCATCACAGTATAAGGACTTAAAAACTTCATAACAGCTGTTGAAGCGATGAAAGCATAAGCAGTACAAACCGAACTTAAAATTATTAAATAGATAATATCATTAATTGATAATGTAAAAAATGCTGCACTAAAACTATTGGTAAAAAGCAGAAATATGGAAAAAAACAAAACACCTCCAGATAACTCGTAATAAGAAATTACTGTTGGATCATATTCTTTAACAAACTTACTATTTATAACCGCAAAAGAAGCTGAAAGAAAGGCAGAAGTTAATGCTAAAACAATTCCCTCAACATATCTTCCTTCAACATTGAATATGATTGAAAGACCAAAAACAACTATTAATCCGAAGAAAATTTCGTACCAAATGATTTTTTTTCCAAAGAAAATAGGTTCAATAAGTGATGTAAAAAAAGCACCTGTTGACAAGCAAGCTAGAGTAATTGATACATTTGAGACTTTGATGGCTCTAAAAAAAGTAAACCAATGAAGTGCAATAACTAAACCTGCAACAAGAAACTTCAATAAAATTCGCCTTGGAATTTTAATTGGTGTTTTTTTATATTTTATGTAAATAAAAATAAATCCTACCGCAAACAACATACGATACCAAACTAAAGGTAATGCATTAAGAGAAATTAGTCTGCCTAAAATTGCTGTAAATCCCCAAATGAAAACTATCAAATGAAGATGAAGATAACTTTTAGTATTATCGTTTAGCATTTCGAAGAAGGTAAATAGCAAGAATTCCAAAAACGAAATTAGGAATCCAAACTGCAATTATTGGAGGCATGCTTGATTTTTCAGCTAAAACTCCAAAAATTTTATCTAAAAATACAAATGAAAATGCAAGCAAAATTCCAATAGCTAAATTCATTCCCATTCCTCCTCTTCGCTTCATTGATGAAACCGAAACAGCAATAATTGTTAAAATAAAAGCTGCAACTGGAATACTAAACTTTTTATAAAGAACTACTAAATAAGTATTTATATTTGATGAACCTCTTTCTCTTTCTTTTTCAATAAAACTTGTTAATTCTGAGTAAGATAAAGTTTCTGCAATGAAAACAACTGGCGTTAAATCTTCTAAATCAAATTTAAAAACAGTATCTTTTTTTTCATCACTTTCAAAAATATCATTTAACTCACCTATCTTTCTTTTCTTGTAATTGTACATCGTATAAGTACTATCCTTTTCATTCCATTTTATTCTGCTTGAGGTAATTTTGTATAACATTTTACCTTCTTTAAATTTCTCTAAAGAAAAATTAAAAGCAGTTTTTGAAGCCGAATTAAAGTTACTTACATAAATATACTCATCATCACTAATTTGTCTATAAACATCAGAATCATCTCGCATTCCTGCTGTTCCTGAATTGTTAAGATACGTATATCTAAAATTCTTAAAACCTGCGCTCGCTTTAGGAACAAGGAAAAAACCCATTATTAATGCAAATAAAGAAACTATAGTTGCTCCTACAATATAAGGACGTAAAAATCTAGTGAATGAAATTCCTGAACTTAAAATAGCAATAATTTCGGTATTATTTGCAAGTTTAGAGGTAAACCATATTATGGATAAAAATAAAAATATCGGAAATAATAGATTTGCAAAATAAATTGTAAAATCAAAATAATAAACTGCAATTTCCTTAAACGGAACTTTATTAGCAATCATTTTGTTTACTTTTTCAGACACATCAATGACAATTCCAATAGGAATAAACATCAATACCATTACTGAAAATGTTACTAAATAGCGCTTTAAAATGTATTTATCAATTATTTTAAACATATCTCTTTTTAAGACATTTATTAATTATGGAGTACTTATTTTTCGGATGTTGAAAATAAATACTGTTCTTTTAAATCTCCTTTGTTCAGCAATAATTCATTTTCTGAAACTTTTAATATCTTCCAAAAAACTTTTGTGTCATCTGGTTTTTCTTGAATTATCTCGTCTTTTTTATCATTCAAATACCACTTTCCTGTCTCTTGAATTGATAAAATAGAAATTTCACATTTACCATTAGGTTTAAAATCAATATAAGAACCTTCTAATAAAATGGCAAGCATTTCAATTTGCTTTTCACTTTTATTTGGTACAATCTTTTTTGTAATAAACCATTTCTTAGAAACTTGTTTTTTATCTACTGAAACTGTTTTAAAATCGTCAACTTTCAAATCAATTTTTTGAACCAATTGTTCACCACGTTTTAATATAATGAATTCATTTGGTTTCATTTCAAATCGCAATGTATCGGCTTCTTTTTTTTGAATGCTAAAATTTGACTGTATTCCTTTAGTAGAATTAAAGAATAGCTTTTCTTGATCAAAACTCCACTTTCCTTCTTCTTTTTTACCCATCATTGACAACTGATAGTTATCATCTGAAGTAAGATTAACAGACATTTTACCAAAAAATCTAACCATCAATTTCTTTCCAATAGAATCAACTTCTTTATCCGATTCAAAGCGATGATAAATCCAGTTTCCTACTAACTCTTCTTTTACAATTTGAGCATTTGTAGTTAAATAAGAAAAAAATAAAACAATCAATAAAGCTTTTTTCATTTCTCTTTTTTATAGTCGTTGACTCATTTGTTTTACCATCATTTCCTTCCAAGTTCTAAAATCGCCGGCAATAATATGTTTTCTAGCTTCGCGAACTAACCACATATAAAATCCTAAATTATGAATGGTTGCAATTTGCTTTCCTAAATATTCATTTGCTGCAAACAAGTGACGAAGATAAGCTTTTGTATATTCTGTATCAACAAAAGTGATTCCCATCTCATCTAAAGGAGAAAAATCGGCTTCCCATTTTTTATTTTTTATATTAATTGTACCATTTGCCGTAAATAACATTCCATTTCTAGCATTACGTGTTGGCATCACACAATCAAACATATCAACACCTAGAGCAATATTTTCTAGAATATTTATTGGCGTTCCAACACCCATTAAGTATCGTGGTTTATCTTCTGGAAGAATATCGCAAACTACTTCAGTCATTGCATACATTTCTTCAGCAGGTTCACCTACAGAAAGTCCACCAATTGCATTTCCAACTTGATTAGAATTAGCGATATATTCAGCACTTTGCATTCTCAAATCTTTATAAGTACTTCCTTGAACGATTGGAAAAAATGCTTGATCATATCCATATTTTGTTGGTACTTTTTCTAAATGATTGATACATCTGTCTAACCAACGATGTGTCATTTTCATAGAACGTTGTGCATATCTATAATCGCACGGGTAAGGCGTACATTCATCAAAAGCCATAATAATATCAGCTCCGATTGTTCTTTGAATTTCCATTACATTTTCAGGAGTAAAAAAATGGTAAGAACCATCAATATGAGATTTGAATTTTACACCTTCTTCTTTAATTTTTCGGTTTGCTGAAAGTGAATACACTTGATAACCACCAGAATCAGTTAAAATATTCCTATCCCAGTTCATAAATTTATGTAATCCGCCAGCTTTTTCAAGAATTTCTGTTTGCGGTCGAAGGTATAAATGGTATGTATTACCTAAAATTATATCAGGATTAATTTCTTCTTTTAATTCACGTTGATGTACTCCTTTTACAGAAGCAACGGTTCCAACAGGCATAAAAATTGGAGTTTCAATAACTCCATGATCAGTAGTAATTTTTCCTGCTCTAGCTTTAGAGTGGGTATCTTTTTGTAATAAATCAAATTTCATATAGGCGTTTTTCCCAAAGTTTCGGGAGCAAAGATAAATTATTTTAGATTTTAGATTTTAGATTTTAGATTTATTTGTGATTCTATAGTATTGATAACTTGTAATAAATTCTTTTGCCTCACCAAAAAAATAGATTTACTTTTGACGAATTATAATTTATAACTACAAAAAATGTCTGACATTAAACAACTACAAGATTTTACAACACAAGTAAGAAGAGACATTCTTCGTATGGTTCACGCAGTAAATTCAGGTCATCCCGGAGGTTCTTTGGGTTGTGCCGAATTTCTTGTTGCGCTTTACCAAGAGGTCATGAAACGCAATGATGGTTTTGATATGAACGGAATTGGTGAAGATTTATTTTTCCTTTCAAACGGTCATATTTCACCCGTTTTTTATAGTGTACTTTCAAGAAGTGGTTATTTTCCTGTTTCGGAATTAGCAACTTTTAGAAAACTTAACACTCGTTTACAAGGTCATCCAACAACTCATGATGGTTTGCCTGGAGTTCGTATGGCCGCAGGTTCATTAGGTCAAGGTTTGTCTGTAGCAATTGGTGCTGCGCAAGCTAAAAAGTTAAACAATGACCAACAATTGGTTTATGTTTTAACAGGCGATGGCGAATTGCAAGAAGGTCAAAACTGGGAAGCTATTATGTATGCATCAGCAAAAAAAGTTGACAATTTAATTGCTACTGTCGATTTAAACGGAAAACAAATTGATGGAACTACCGATGAAGTTCTAAACATGGGAAGTTTACGTGCTAAATTTGAAGCTTTTGATTGGGATGTTTTAGAAATAACTGAAGGAAATAATATTGAAGCTATTCTTAACGGATTAAATGAAGCTAAATCAAGAACAGGAAAAGGAAAACCAGTTTGTATTTTACTTCACACCGAAATGGGTAATGGTGTTGATTATATGATGCACACACATGCTTGGCATGGAAAAGCTCCAAATGATGAGCAATTAGCAAAAGCTTTAGAACAAAACGCAGAAACTTTAGGAGACTACTAGAATTATGAAAAAATATACAAACACAGGAAGTAAAGATACTCGTTCAGGATTTGGTGCAGGAATGACCGAATTAGGACAAAAAAATGAAAATGTTGTCGCTCTTTGTGCCGATTTAATTGGCTCATTGAAGTTTGACGATTTCAAAAAAAATCATCCAGAACGTTTTTTCCAAATTGGAATTGCTGAGGCAAACATGATTGGGATTGCAGCAGGATTAACTATTGGTGGAAAAATTCCTTTTACTGGAACATTTGCAAACTTTTCTACAGGAAGAGTTTATGATCAAATTCGTCAATCAGTTGCTTATTCTGATAAAAATGTAAAAATTTGTGCTTCTCATGCAGGATTAACTCTTGGAGAAGATGGTGCAACTCACCAAATATTAGAAGATATAGGTTTAATGAAAATGTTACCAGGAATGACGGTAATCAATACTTGTGATTTCAATCAAACCAAAGCAGCAACAATTGCATTAGCAGATCATCATGGTCCAGCCTATTTGCGTTTTGGACGTCCAGTTGTGCCAAATTTTATGCCATCTGATGAACCATTCATAATTGGAAAAGCAATACTTTTAAATGAAGGAACTGATGTAACAATTATTGCTACTGGACATTTAGTTTGGGAAGCTTTGATTGCAGCAGAAGCTCTGGAAGAAAAAGGAATTTCAGCAGAAGTAATCAATATTCATACTATAAAACCTTTAGATGAAGAAGCAATTCTAAAATCTGTTGCTAAAACAGGTTGTGTTGTTACTGCGGAAGAACACAATATTCTTGGTGGATTAGGCGAAAGTGTTGCAAGAACATTAGCATTAAATAATCCAACTCTGCAAGAATTTGTTGCTGTTCAAGATTCATTTGGTGAAAGTGGCACACCCGAACAATTGATGGAAAAATACAAACTTAACTATCAAGCTATTGTAGAAGCAGTAGAAAAAGTTTTGAAGAGAAAATAAATTTCTAAACTAAATTGTATAAAAAAACCCGATTTCATGTATTTGAAATCGGGTTTTTTATATACTGTTTAATTAATATGGTGGCTTACAACTAGCATCCAAATGTCTTCTAATTCTTGTTGGATTAGTGGTATTACCGCTACAATCAGGTATACCTGAAAAAGGATATAAAGTTTGAGGATTAGTTGTTAATATTATTTCTCCTCGAGTTTGAACACCGTCAGCATCATCATCAATATCAAACATATTTGCATATTCATCACCATCAGAATCATAATCTATAAAGTTAGCTTCTTTATTGTATTCATCTAAATTTGAATCATCACTATTTAATTGAGTTGCAACTTCGAATCTTGAAGGTATTCCATCTCTATCATGATCTTTGTACTGCAATTCAAATAACTTAAATGAGAAAATTAAATTTGAATAAGCAGGTATAGTTCCTGAAGAAGACGAATTATTATAATATGCTAAACCAGAAGGTAAAAACATTACTCCTGCACCATAATTATCGTACGTTACAGGGTTTGGACCTTCATCTGTATCATAAGTACCTGTTTTGAAAAGTGGAAAAATTTCACTCCATCCGCGAACAACACCTTCAAGTTGAAACCAAATAGGTTGTTCAGCATAATCAAATTGAGCAGTTGTTGTTGCTAAAACACCTTTATAAGATGCAAAAACTGAATCAACTCTTGTAGGTCTTTCATTTACACCTTCTCTTAATTTAATGTAGTACACTTTATATTGAAAATCGTCACCATCCTCATCATAATTATCAATCATTTTAAATTGAAGATTTGGATTATTTCTTATTGGTGTTCCTGGTGTTTCATCAGTGATTTCAGTAAAAGTAACATTATAATCTGTATCAACAGTCATAAAATGCGTATCAATGAATTTATCAATTGAATCGATATCTTTTAAATATTGATCTGAATAATCTCTTGCAGGTTCAACTGATGTTCCATCATCCTTCGTACAAGAATAAATAAATAATGATACAACAAACAAAAGAATACTTACACTAATTTTTTTCATTTTTATAGTAATTTTGAGTGCGCAAGATACAATATTGATTTATTTTTGTAAACTATTTAACGTTGATTTTAGAAAAAATTATGAGAGTTGATAAATACTTGTGGTGTGTTCGATATTATAAAACGCGAAATATGGTTACAGAAGCCTGTAAAAAAAACCATATTACTGTAAATGGTCAGGTTGCTAAAGCATCTAAAGAGGTTTTTCCAAGTGATAAAATCACATTTAGAAAAGATCAAATTACTCATATCATTTCGGTTTTAGATATACCTGCCAATCGGGTTGGTGCAAAACTTGTTGATGTTTACAGAAAAGATGAAACGCCTGCTGAATCATTTGCTCATTTAGAATTATTAAAACTATCTAAAGAACATTACAGAAAAACAGGTACTGGTCGTCCAACAAAAAAAGACCGCCGTGACTTGGATGATATCGAATTTAACACCGAAATCGATGAAACTGAATAGTTCCTATTGGGAAGATCGTTATAAAAATAACGAAATTGGTTGGGATGTTGGAACGATATCCACTCCTTTAAAAGAATACATCGATCAAATTCAAGATAAATCTATAAAAATATTAATTCCTGGTGCAGGAAATAGTTACGAATTTGAATATTTGATTGAAAATGGCTTTCAAAATGTGTTTGTATTAGATTTTGCTCAATCTCCTTTGGATAACATTCTAAAAAGAATACCAAATTGTAATCCTAATCAATTGATAAGATCAGATTTTTTTGAACATGAAAACAAGTATGATTTAATTATTGAACAAACTTTCTTTTGCGCCTTAGAACCTTCTTTAAGAAAAGATTATGTTCAAAAAATGAAAGAATTATTAATGTCAAATGGTAAAATTATTGGGTTGCTATTTCAATTTCCATTGACAGAAGTTGGTCCGCCTTTTGGTGGTTCAAAAACTGAATACTTGTCTTTATTTGAGAATGATTTTAATATTAAAAAATTAGAAACTGCATATAATTCCATAAAACCAAGAGAAGGAAACGAACTCTTTTTTATATTTACAAAAAAATAAAACCATGAGCCAAAATATCATTCTTACACATCAAGAAATTGAACATAAAATTAAGAGAATTGCCTATCAAATTTATGAAACTTTCGTAGATGAGGAAAACATTGTCTTAGCCGGAATTGCCTCTAATGGATATGTATTGGCAGAAAAATTGGCAGTTTCTTTACAATCGATTTCACCAATAAAAGTAATTTTATGTGAAGTAATAATTGACAAAACAAATCCAAATTCGGAAATTAAAACATCAATATCAAGTGATACTTATCAAAACAAAGGCATTATTTTAGTTGATGATGTATTAAATTCTGGTTCAACTTTAATGTATGGAGTAAAACACTTTTTAGATGTTCCATTAAAAAAATTCAAAACTGCTGTTTTAGTTGATAGAAATCATAAAAAATACCCTATCAAAGTAGATTTTAAAGGAATTTCTCTTTCAACATCATCGCATGAACACGTTTCAGTAGTATTTGAAGACAATAATAATTATGCTAAATTAAGTTAGTAAATTTACTATCTCGTTAACAATTTCATCAATACTTTTGTCATCGACATTAACTTTGAAAGTAGCTTGATTGTAATAAAAACTCCTATCAAAAAGATGCTTTGCAATAAATTCTTTTATTTCGTCATCTCCTAAATTCGCTATTAAAGGACGGTTTTGTTTTCCTTGTAAAAGACGATTATATAATGTATCAATTGAAGCTTTTAAATAAACAGAAACCACATTCTCATCATTAAGTAACTCATGATTATTGAAATAACATGGCGTTCCACCACCAGTGCTAATTACCATATTTTTATCATCTGAAAGTAATTCTAAAAAAAGTTGATGTTCTTGCTTTCTGAAGAATAATTCGCCTTTTGTAGAAAAAAGTGTTTCGATTGACATTTCACATTTTTCTTCAATCATTTTATCCAATTCCACGACGGAAATTCCAATATTATGTGCTAATTTTTTTGCCACAACCGACTTACCGCTTCCCATATAACCTATTAATACAACTTTTTTCATAAAATAAAACCTTATAAATTAAGGCGTTAAGAGATATTATTAAAAAAAGGTAAATTTAAAACAAAATTGCTTTGAAAAATAAATAATAACGTCTTATATTTGCACCCGCATTGAGGAAATGTATTGACTTGGTAGCTCAGTTGGTAGAGCACATCACTTTTAATGATGGGGTCCTGGGTTCGAGCCCCAGCCAGGTCACAATTTATAAAATAATATTTCTTCAAGCAATGACTTGGTAGCTCAGTTGGTAGAGCACATCACTTTTAATGATGGGGTCCTGGGTTCGAGCCCCAGCCAGGTCACAAAAAAAGTCGAGCATTTTGCTTGGCTTTTTTTATTTACGGCTTCGTGGAGAAATTGGTAGACTTGCTACTTTGAGGTGGTAGTGCTGAAAGGCGTGTGGGTTCGAATCCCATCGAAGTCACGGATGAATTAAATTCCAAATTAAAATCAGAAAGCATGCTTTTAAGGTTTTGATTTGGAATTTTTTTTTAAGTACTATCTATCACATAAAATCTGACTATTTTCCAAAAAAATCCAAAAATTTATCTTTTGTTTAATTTTTTTAGTACTTTTGTTCAACAAAAACATCAAAACAATGAACAGTGTTAAAAATACTTTCAGTATAAAAGATTTAGAAAACCTATCAGGAATAAAGGCGCACACCATTAGAATATGGGAAAAACGATATAATGTTTTAGAACCAATGCGTACTGATACAAACATTCGTTTTTATGATTTGAATGCATTACAAAAGCTTTTGAACATCACATTATTGCATGATTATGGCTATAAAATTTCGAAAATTTCGAAAATGCCACAAGAAAAAATTCCTGAATTAGTACGCGATATTGTTTCTGCTAAAAGTGCTAAAAGTCATGCCATAAGCTCATTTAAAATGGCAATGATGAATTTTGATCAATCGCTATTTTTTAATACATACAATACGCTTCTTTCAGAAAAATCTTTTAGAGAAATTTTCTATGAAGTATTTATTCCATTAATGGAAGAAATTGGTTTTCTATGGCAGTCTGACACTATTACTCCAGCTCATGAACACTTTATTAGTTATTTGATAAAATTAAAATTACTTACAAATACTGAAAAAGTTCAGACGCAACAACCCACTAGAGACGACAGATTATTCGTACTTTATCTTCCGATGAACGAAATTCACGAATTGGGATTGATGTATCTTAACTACGAAATTTTACATAGTGGTTATAAAACGATTTACCTTGGTGAAAGTGTTCCATTAGATAGTTTGAAAGATTTAAAAAAATATTTCGATAACATAACTTATATTTGCTACATGACTGTTGAGCCCGAAAAGGCAGAAATTAATAACTATATCAAAGATTTGAAAGAAGAAATTCTTGATGATACTTCAGAATTGTGGTTGATTGGAAGAATGACTGATCATGTAGAACAAAAAAACTTAAATAATAAGACCAGAATCTTTAAATCAATCAACGAATTAGTTGAAAACATATAAAATTTTCTTAAAACTTTTTTATTGTTTAACTTTTTACTATTTTTGTTAAACAATATGAGAAAAAATATAAAAATAATAGGTTCAGGATTTTCAGCTTTGGCTGCCGCATGCTACTTAGCTAAAGATGGCAATAAAGTAACTATCTTCGAAAAAAACAGCACTATCGGTGGTAGAGCTCGACAACTAAAAAAAGACGGATTTACTTTTGACATAGGTCCAACATGGTATTGGATGCCCGATGTTTTTGAAAGGTTCTTCAATGATTTTGGCAAAAAACCTTCTGATTATTACGAGTTAATAAAACTATCTCCAGCTTATCAAGTATATTTTGGAGTAAATGAATTTGTAACCATTGCAGATAATCTTCCAGAAATCATAACTACTTTCGAATCTATCGAAAAAGGTAGTGGTGAAAAATTAGCCTCTTTCATGAAAGAAGCACAAAGCAATTATGATATTGCCATTAAAGATTTAGTCTATCGTCCAGGAGTTTCACCTTTGGAATTAATTACAGTTGAAACTGCCTTAAAAGTAAACCAGTTTTTCGGTAATATTTCTAAAGACATCAGACGCCGATTTAAAAACAAAAAGCTAGTTCAAATATTAGAATTTCCTGTTTTATTTTTAGGTGCAAAACCTTCTGATACGCCATCATTCTATAACTTTATGAACTTTGCTGATTTTGGATTAGGAACTTGGCATCCGAAAAACGGAATGTATTCAGTAGTTCTTGCCATGGAACAATTAGCAAAAAAACTTGGAGTTACTATCAATGTGAATGCTAATATTGAAAAAATTGAAGTTACAGATGGAAAAGCTACAGCTTTAGTAGTAAATGGCGAAAGAGTTTTGGCAGACATCATTTTATCTGGAGCAGATTATCACCATTCAGAAACTTTATTGGATGAAAAACACCGCGCCTATTCTGAAAAATATTGGGAAAAGAAAACATTTGCACCTTCGTCACTCCTATTCTACGTTGGCTTTGATAAAAAAATTGATAATGTTGAACACCATTCGTTATTTTTTGACGTAGATTTTGATGTTCATGCACAAGATATTTATGACAATCCGAAATGGCCAAAAGAACCTCTTTTTTATGCAAGTTTTCCTTCTAAAACTGATTCAAATTCGGCACCTGAAGGTAAAGAAGCTGCAATATTTTTGATTCCATTAGCACCAGGTTTGAATGACACTAATGAGCTTAGAGAAGAATATTTTGAAAAAATTATAACGCGTTTGGAAAAATTAACTGCGCAAAGTTTAAAAAATAATATTATCTTTAAGGAGTCTTTCTGTGTAAATGATTTTATAAAAGATTATAATTCATATAAAGGAAATGCCTATGGAATGGCAAACACATTATTACAAACAGCATTTTTAAGACCAAAACTGAAAAGTAAAAAAGTTAAAAGTTTATACTTTACAGGACAATTAACAGTTCCTGGACCAGGAGTTCCACCAGCATTAATTTCGGGGAAACTTGTTGCAGATTTAATAAAAAAACACCGCTAAAATTTAAATAGATGAAATCACTTTTTGACACCGTATCTTTTGAATGTAGCAAGAATGTAACTAAGTCGTACAGCACTTCGTTCTCCTCTGCTGTAAAAATGTTGGCTCCAAGTATTCGACAAGATATTTATAATATTTATGGATTTGTCCGTTTTGCTGACGAAATTGTTGATTCTTTTCACGATTATAATAAAGAAGAGTTATTTGATTTATTCGAAAAAGATTTACAAGCTGCTTTACAAAGTAAAATTAGTTTGAATCCAATATTGAATTCATATCAGCATACAGTTCATAAATATCAAATTCCAAATGAATTGATTGATGCTTTCATGAAAAGTATGAAACTTGATTTGGTAAAATTAGAATACAAAACTAAAGAAGAGTACAACGAATATATTTATGGTTCGGCAGATGTTGTTGGTTTGATGTGCCTGAAAGTTTTTGTAAACGGAAATGAAGAAAAATATGAAGAGCTAAAACATTCGGCAATGCGATTAGGATCAGCATTTCAAAAAGTAAACTTCCTTAGAGATTTAAAAGCTGATTTTGAAGATTTAAGTCGTACTTACTTCCCAAATACCGATTTAACAAAATTAGACGAAACTTCAAAAAACGAAATCATTAGAGAAATAGAAGCCGATTTTGAAGCTGGTTACCAAGGAATTGTTGGATTGCCATTAGAGGCAAAATTTGGTGTTTATACAGCATATATATATTACAAAAAACTACTTTCCAAATTAAAGAAAACACCATCAACAGAAATTAAAAATACTAGAATTAGAGTTTCTGATTATCAAAAATATGGTCTTTTCGCTAAATGTTATTTCTCTTATAAATTAAATATTATATAAATTATGTGGTTACACGTATTAGTTTTTGTTCTAACGTTTGTTATAATGGAATTCATGGCTTGGTTTACTCACAAGTATATCATGCACGGGTTTCTTTGGAATCTTCATGCAGACCATCACAAAAAAGATCACGATTCGTGGTTTGAAAGAAATGATGCGTTTTTTATTTTTTATGCTGTGGTAAGTATCGGATGTTTTTTATTATGGCAAAAAGGAATTTTAGAGATAGGAATTTCTATAGGATTAGGGATTTTCGCCTACGGATTAGCTTATTTCGTTGTTCATGATATTTTTATTCACCAACGTTTTAAATTGTTTAGAAATGCCAACAATATTTATGCAAAAGGTGTAAGAAGAGCACACAAAATGCATCACAAACATATTGGTAAAGGTGATGGTGAATGTTTTGGAATGTTGTTTGTTCCGTTAAAATATTTTAAAAAATAAAAAATTCCGATTCAATTACGAATCGGAATTTTTGTTTTACAACTAACCCTATAATTATAAAATAACTATTTCATTATATCTTGCAATGGTTTTAATTGCTCTAAATCTACATTAGCTTTTTGCAAAACCGACATCATGTTCATTACATCATTTGGATTCATTTTATCACCCAAAACTCGAACCACTGCAAATCCGTTTTCTTTTTTATTTGCATAAAAAATAAACTCTTCAATATTATCTTCTGTTCCAACAAAACTTACTGATGCACCTTGACTTCCTGAACCAACTTTTATTAATTCTTGGTACTTTTCGTCTTTTAATATTGTGTTTAATTTAGCTTTTTCAACCTCATACTCCGCTTTGTTTTTATCATTTGCTTTGAATGCAATTACATTCATTTTATCAAATGATTCTAAAGCTTTCTTCTGTTCGCCAGTCAAACTTGCTTTGTCAATATTTAAAATTGTTGGAGAAATATCTAAAGCTATAAAATCTTTTTTCTCTTGATTTTCTACAAAAAACTTTTGTAAAGTTGGTTCAGAATTGCAGCTTACAAATAGCGAGCAAACTGCAATTAATACTATATAAATTGATTTCATTTTAATTGATTTTTGAAATTGCTATTGAAACCTATTTTTTACCTTTTCCTGCTTTTTTCAACTCATCGCCACCTGGCAAATTCATTTTATCTGTCAATGCTGATAATTCATCAATATCAAAATTTCCTGTCAACGACATCAATACGGTTTCTTCTTTTCCTGAACCTTCTATAAACATTAAAAGTTCTTTTACTTGAGATTCAGTAGCGCCAGATTTTACATAAATCTTTACACTTTTACCTTTTTCATTGATACGCATTAACTCTTCTAAACCTGCTGATTTTTGATATTTATCAGCAACAGCTTTCATTTCTAAACCTTTTTTTGCATTTGCAGTAACAAAAACTTTAAGGTTTTCTAACTTTTTAATCAGGTTAACATACTGCTGCGACTCTTTATCTTTTGCATCAACTTTACTTAGCATTGAAAACATTTTTTTGTTTACAATTACTGTAGTGATATCGTCTTGATTATCAAATTTATCAAAGACTGTTTGTGAAAATAAAGTATTAGATACTAATACTAAAGCGACAATTAAAATTAATTTTCTCATGATTTCTATTCGTTTTTTGATTGATTTATTTTTTAAAAATTCTATTTTTTGAGTTATCAAACTCGTTAATATAACTTACACTTTCTATGCCAGTATTTAGTTTTTCAGATACTAATGCTAATGCTTTTTGTGTTTCTTGCATCACTTTTTCAGGATCATCTTCTGAATTGCAACTCACAAATTGATTAGAATCATTAGAATCAAAATACATCATCGTACCAACACCAAGTAAAACAACAACTGAAGCTGCAATTGATAACCACATAACGATATTTCGTTTTTTATCTCGAAACTTCGAAGTTAATGGAATCACTTGTGTAAACTGCTGCTCTTTTGCTTGAGAGAAATAACCAAAAATGGTTTGGTATTGTTTCAAATGCTGCGCAACATCTGTAGAAGAAAAATAATCTTTCAATTCATTTTCTTCAGCAATACTTGTTTCTCCTTCAAAGTATTTGTCAATTAAATTTTCTATTCTATCCAATGCCATAATTATGTGTTTTGGTCATTATTTCTCTTATTGTTTTTCTAGCTCTTGATAATGCAACTCTTATTGTTGCTTCACTCATGTCTAAAATTTTAGCAATCTCTTCAAATTCATATTGCTCAACATCTCTCATTTGAATAATCAACTTTTGTTGTTCGGGCAAATCGTTAATTATTTTTTCAACCCAATTCAAACTGTCACTATCTTCTAACTTTTTTTGCAAACTTGCTTGATTGTCCGTGTAATTATTATGAACAATGGTCATATTACTTGCACGTTTTGACTTTAATTGGTCTAAACAATAATTTTTTGTCATTGTCATCGCCATAGCTTCCACACTTTTTAATTCAGAAAGTGTTTCGTTTTTAGTCCACAATTTTACAAGAACTTCCTGTGTTGCATCTTCAGCTTCTTCTGTACTCACGAGTAATCGTTTTGCCAATCTAAAGAGCTTATCTTTAAATGGAGAAACTATCTTTATAAACTCGTTTTGATTCATTTGGTTTGCTTGGTTATATAATGAAGACGAACTACAATTATTTTTGTTACAATATAATTAAAAAAAATTAATACATTTGAGTCAAGCTATGGAAAATCAACATCTCACATGAAAAAATTTATTTTAATTTCGTTATTTTTCTCTTTATTTATCTCAACAATAAGTTGCGAAAAACAAGATGATTTAGAAGTTCCAGATGATTTGCGAATAAATGATTTCATATGGAAAGGAATGAATTTGTATTATTTGTGGCAAAAAGATGTTACCAATTTAGCCGATGATCGATTTGAAAATCAAAATCAATTGAATTCATTTTTAAAAAACTATTCAAATCCGACTTCACTTTTTAATAGCTTAAGAACAAACAATTCTATTGATCGGTTTTCAGTAATCTATAGTGATTATTCTGTTTTAGAAGGTGTGCTTTCTGGAAACACTTTAAATAATGGTGTTGATTATGGTTTGAGATATAAAAGTGGCAGTACAATGGATATTTTTGGTTGGGTTCGCTATATTCTTCCAAATTCTGATGCGTCAACTAAAAATATTCAACGCGGTGACATTTTTTATGCTGTAAATGGAACTGCATTAACCGCAAGTAATTATCAATCGTTACTTTCGCAAACATCATACACTTTAAATCTCGCTGATTTTGATAATGGAAATATTACTCCTAATGGAGAATCGGTTACGTTAACGAAAACTTCTTTGTCGGAAAATCCTGTTTACAATACATCTACTTTCACTCAAGGTGATAAAAAAATTGGATATTTAATGTACAACGGATTTTATCCAAGTTATGAATCGCAATTGAATGATGCGTTTGCAAATTTGAAAAATCAAAATATTACAGATTTAATTTTGGATTTAAGATACAATTCTGGTGGTTCTATTGCAACCGCAACACGATTAGCAAGCATGATTACCGGTCAATTTACAGGTCAACTTTTTGCAAAACAACAATGGAATGAAAAACTTGAAAACTATTGGGCAAACAATAATCCAAGTCAATTTGTAAATAATTTTACAAATACAATTGGAAATGGAACCGCAATAAACAAACTCAATTTATCTAAAATTTATATTCTAACCTCAAGAAGTACGGCTTCTGCAAGTGAGTTAGTCATCAACGGATTGAAACCTTATATTGAAGTAGTTCAAATTGGTGATAAAACTACAGGTAAAAATGTAGGTTCAGTCACTTTATATGATTCACCTAATTTTAAAAAGGAAAATCTAAATCCCAATCACAAATATGCTATGCAACCTTTAGTTTTAAAAACAATAAATGCAGCAGGATTTGGCGATTATCAAACAGGTTTATTGGCTAACTTTGAATTTCTTGAAGATTATGGAAATCTGGGAATAATAGGAAATCAATCTGAACCAATGATAAATTATACTTTGAATTTAATTTCAAATGGCAATAGAATTAGCAATCAAAACAATCTAAAAAAGTTCAAGCATTTATCTGACGCTAAGGAACTTGAACCATTGCGAAGTGAAATGTATATAGAAAATAAATAAAACTGTTTTTGTCATTTCTCCTCCGTCGAAATGACAAAAACATATTTTAATCTAAAAATTAAGATTCAAACCTAATCTAAAGTTTCTTCCTCGAGTAGAATATCCAATATTTTCAACAAATTCCTTATTCAAAATATTAGTTGCATTTCCAAAAATGGTCAAGGTGTTTTTAACCAATTCATACTTAACCAAAGCATTTATCAACTGATAAGAATCTAATTTTGTTGAAACAACCCCAAAAGTAGTTCCATCAAAAAAAGCATCCATTCTTACGTCTGTGTATTGATAATTCAAATTAAAAAACAGTCGGTTTGAAGCAGAAAAATCTAAAGAAACATTTGCTTTATGCTTTGGAATTAAGCGATTTAAAGCTTCATCAACTTGAGTAAAAGTGTAATTTGCATTTAAATTTAATTTTCTATTTATCAAATAATTAATATTTGTTTCAACTCCTTTTGCCTTATTACTTCCATCAACATTTATATAACGAGAGGCATCAAACCCAATTGAATTATCTTGTTCACGATAAAATCCAACAGCATTAAAACTTAGTTTTTTATCAAAAAAAGAAACATCAAATCCGCCTTCAATAGTACTATTTTTTTCAGGAGTCAATTCTAAATTTCCATATTCAGAATATAATTGATACAAACTTGGTGTAATGTAAGCAGTGCTAAATGATGATAAAATTTTGATGTTTTTATTCAAATTATACGATGGATTTATATTATACACAAGTTGATTTCCATATTCACTGTGAACATTTAATCTTGCTCCAATATTCAAATTTAATCCATAACTAGAAGTATAAACTCCTGTAAAATAAGGATCCATCATATTAAATTTAACTTTATCATTTTCAATATTTCCATAAGGTGTTTGCGATGCCATATCATGAAACTGATAATTAGAACCAATTACAAGAAAGAAAGTTTCAGTAAATTTATATTTATTAAATGCATCAATAATGATACTTCTTGATTGATATTTAGAATTTTCAAGAACACTTGTCCACGTATTGAATTCATCATATTCACGTTCAATTTTATTAAAACTCGAATTTAAAACAAATTCTCCTTTAGCGTACTCATATTTTGGAGAAAACCCAAATCGAAATTGATTTGACTTAGATAGGTTCAAATCAGTATCGTTAAAACCAGTATTGTCAAATCCATAATCATAATCATTTGTAACTTTGTCATAATTTCCAAAGAAATCAAAAGTTAATTTTTCAGTTGCTTTAAAACCTATTTTCGTACTGTAATTGATTCTTGAAAATCGATCAAAATCATAATTTGAATTTGGAATTGTTTCAGCAATTTGTGACATTCCATTAGTTTCAGAACTATTTAGAGATGCTAAATAATTTACCTTTTTTATTGTACCATTTAATGAAAAACCTTGATTAAAATCTTGTCCATTGTATTTTTCATTTGAAGCAGTATTGTTAGAACCAATATTCAAATAAGCAGTTGCTTGAATCGATTTTTTAGAAGATTTTTTTAAAGTAATATTGATGACAGCAGTTGCAGCTCCAGTTCCATAAAGTGTACTTGCTGCGCCTTTCATGATTTCGATACTTTCCACTTGATCTATTGGAAGTAAACGCAAGTCATATTGAAAATTAATTCCCGAAGCGTCAGTCACAGGAATTCCGTCAATTAAAATTAAAACTTGATGATTTTTTCCACCACGAACATAATAACCAAGGTTTTTTCCGTTAGCCGATTGATTTCCATTGATTTCAACACCTGCAACGGAATTTAAAATTGTGGCTAAAGATTGTCCTGATTTTTTTTGAAGTTCTTCTTGCGTAATTTTCACAATTACTTTTCCTGATTTTTCTTTGCTTTGAGCAAATTTGGTATCCGAAATTACCACTTCTTGAATTTGATTCGTTCTAGTTGAATCTTTTTCTTGTGCCAAAACACAAGTCGTTACAAATGCAAATAATGCACTTGTCAAAATTACTTTTTTGTTCATTTTTTAAATTAAAAATGGTTCCATTAAATGGGAGAAAAGCATAGAATTACCCATACCCAAACCTTTTTTCCCGAAAGTTTGATACTCAATGTAAATGGCAGGTTTCCTGGCTTGCGTCTTGTTGTTGACCTTCTCATCTCTTTTTTAAGGAAACAATGGTTTGTGTAGATAACAACAAGCTTTGTAGCTTACAGTTGCGGGTACAGCTTTGGTGTTTAACCAAATTCCCTTTTAATGTTTCTTTGAAAAATCAAAGTCACAACCTAAATACGAGTGCAAATGTAGAAAATTAAAAAGTATAAATACGAATTATTTATTGTCATTCTTTTTAGAAAATTTATAAATCAACCAAATATATCCTACTACAAAGTGAAGTATAATTATTCCAACAACAACGTACATAAAGATGTTTGAATTACCTCTCATAAATAAAATTTTATTCAAATTTACTAGATTCTTTTTATTGATTTTGCATCTTTTGTTACACAAAAAGTAATTTGTCTACTTTTGCAAAAAAAATAATTGTGCAAAAATTATCTTTATTAATAATTCTTATAGTAGCTTCTCTTTTTGTCCAATGTAAGAATGAGAAACCAATTGAATCTAAGATTTCAAAAGTAAATTCAGTCAAATATGCCAAAGGATTTTCAATTGAAAATTATGGAAATTATGCTGTTGTAACTGTAAAAAATCCGTGGCCTAAAGCTTCAAAAACCTACAAATACATATTAAAAAAGAAAAACGGAATTATTCCTGATTCTTTGAAAAATAACCTAACGATTAATGTTCCTATTCAATCAATTGTAGTGACATCTACAACTCATATTCCTTCATTGGAAATGTTGAAGGAAGAAAAAACATTGGTTGGATTTCCAAACCTTGATTACATTTCATCAGAAAAAGTTAGGTCTTTGATTGATGCAAAAAAAGTAAAAGAGTTAGGTACAAATCAAACATTAAATACCGAAATCTTAATTGATTTACAACCTAATGTCATCATTGGTTATGGTTTAGATAATAATAATCCAACATTAGATAACTTAGAAAAAAGTGGTTTAAAAGTACTTTTAAATGGCGATTGGAACGAGCAAACTCCATTGGGAAAAGCTGAATGGATTAAGTTTTTCGGAGCTTTATATGATAAACAAGAAAAAGCCAACGAAATTTTTTCTAAAATTGAAAATGACTATCTAAAAACTATTGAAATTGCAAAAAAGGCAACATCAAAACCAACTGTTTTAGCTGGAGATATTTTTGAGGGAAAATGGTATTTGCCAAGTGGCACAAGTTGGGGAAGTTTGATTTTGAAAGAAGCAAATTCAAATTATTTATGGCAAAAAACTACAGGAACAGGAAGTTTATCTTTATCATTTGAAACCGTTTTTGAAAAAGCAAAAGATGCCGATTTTTGGATTACATCGGGACAATTTTCAACTTTAAATGAAATGATTGAAGCTAATCCTCATTACAATCAATTTAAAGCTTTTCAAAACAAAAATGTCTATTCCTTTGCTGGAAAGAAAGGAAAAACTGGTGGTATTTTATATTATGAATTAGCACCAAATCGACCAGATTTAGTACTAAAAGATTTAGTAAAAATATTACATCCCGAATTATTAGTTGGTTATAAACCTTTCTTTTTTGAGAAGTTGAAGTAGTTTTTCACACGAATTTTATACTAACTTTGTCATTTCGACCTTTTAATAGAAATCACATTATTTAAAACACTTTATGAGATTCCTCGTTCCTCGGAATGACAAAAAACAAATAAAATAAATGTTCAAAACCCGAAATACAATTCTTTTTACAATTTTGTCCTTGACATTATTATTGATATTGTTATTGAACATTTCATTCGGTCAGGTTAGTATTCCATTAAAGGAAGTTTTCAAGAGTTTATTCGGTTCAACTGCAAGCAAAGACACATGGGAATACATCATTTTTAACTTTAGATTACCAAAAGCAATAACAGCAATTTTAGTTGGAATTGGGTTATCTGTTGCAGGATTATTGATGCAAACATTATTCAGAAATCCGCTTGCTGGACCATATGTTTTAGGACTAAGTTCAGGTTCAAGCTTGGGTGTTGCCTTTGTAATTTTAGGCGCAAGTTTGTTACCAACTTTTCTTTCTGATATTTTACTTTCTTCCTATGGAATTATTTTAGCTTCTTGTTTAGGAAGTTTTCTTGTAATGCTATTGGTCTTAATAGTTTCACAAAGACTTCGTGATACTGCAACCATATTAATTGTGGGGTTAATGTTCAGTAGTTTTACAAGTGCAATAGTTTCTGTATTAACCTATTTCAGTTCAGCAGAACAATTGCAGAAATTCACCTTTTGGAGCATGGGAAATTTAGGGAACTTATCTTGGCAAAACATTTTCATTTTATTCGTTTCCGTTCTAGTTGGATTACTACTAAGTTTACTATCAATTAAATCATTAGACGCATTATTACTAGGCGAAAATTATGCAAAAAGTTTAGGTTTAAACATCAAAAAGTCAAGATATACCATCATAATTGCCACTTGTATTTTAGCAGGAAGTATCACCGCTTTTGCAGGACCAATAGCTTTTGTTGGATTAGCAGTTCCTCATTTAGCAAAATTACTTTTTCAAACAAGTAATCATAAAATATTGTTTTGGAGTACGATTTTAATTGGTGGTATTTTGATGCTTTTTTGTGATATGATTTCGCAATTACCAGGATTGGATTTTACATTACCAATCAATGCAATAACGTCAATAATTGGCGCACCAATTGTGATATGGTTGTTAATTAGGAAGAGAAATTTAACATAATGTTTTTTAAACACATAGAAACATAGATAAATTTTTAATAAAAGTAAAGGATAGAAACAAAAGCAATGCTTTTTTATAGATTTGAAATAAAAAACTATGTTTCTATCTGTTTAAAAAAAAGACAATATATGGTTACACAAAAATATTTAGACGATTTAACTTATGAAGTTATTGGTTCTGCAATTGAAGTTCATAAAACTTTAGGAAGAGGTTTGCTTGAAAGTGTTTATCACGAATGTATGAAAGAAGAATTGGTAAGTAGAAAAATTAATTTTCAAACAGAAATGAAAATTCCGTTAGTCTATAAAGAAAAGGAATTGAAAATAGATTTTAGATGTGATTTATTTGTTGAAAATATTTTGGTTATTGAATTAAAGTCTATTTTACAGTTAAATCCAATAAGTGAAGCTCAATTATTAACCTACATGAAACTTTTAAAGGCTCCGAAAGGCATTATTATAAATTTCAATTGTTTTAATATTTTTAAGGAAGGTCAAAAAACATTTGTAAACGAATATTTTAAAAAAATACAATAAATATAAGAATACTAAATGAAAAGCTTTTGCTTCTATATCAATCTTTGATTTATATTTTTTTCTATGTTTCTATGTGTTTAAAAATTAAAAAATGAGTAACTACATTCTTTCTGCTTCAAATTTATCCATTGGTTATCTAACCAAAAAGGAGAAAATTGTCATTGCTTCAAATTTAAATCTGAATTTACAAGCTGGAAAATTAATTAGTTTAGTTGGTGCAAACGGAATTGGAAAATCAACCTTATTACGAACACTTTGTGGCATTCAAAAACCTGTTTCTGGAATTGTTTTCCTCAATGAAAAAGATATTCAAAGTTTTGAACCGTTAGTTTTAGCGCAAAATTTAAGTTTGGTTTTAACTGAAAAATTACCTCCAAGTAATTTAACTGTTTTTGAATTAATTGCACTTGGAAGACAACCTTACACAAATTGGTTAGGGAAATTATCCGATGAAGATTTAGATAAAGTAAATCAATCAATGCAACTCACTCAAATTGAATCACTCGCAAATAAAAAGCATTTTGAAATTAGCGATGGCCAATTACAAAAAGTATTAATTGCAAGAGCATTGGCTCAAGATACACCTTTAATAATTCTCGATGAACCCACAACTCATTTAGATTTATTGCACAAAGTTTCTGTTTTTAAATTATTGAAAAAACTATCACAAGAAACTAATAAATGTATCCTTTTTTCAACTCACGATATTGATTTAGCTATTCAACTTTCAGATGAAATGATTGTGATGACAGAAAATAATGTTGTTCAAGACCAACCCTGTAATTTGATTTCAAAAGGTGTTTTTAATTCACTTTTTAAAGACCAGAATATTATTTTTGATAGCGAAAAGGGAAAGTTTATTATCAAATAATTATGATTTGTTTTAGATAAAAAAAGATTGAAAACGGTAATTTTGAAAAAAAATAATTTATATGAAAAGTCTTTTTATTCTTTTATTCGGTTTTACAATGTTAGCATCACATGCTCAAAAAGCAGTTTCTTATTCTGATGGAAATCAAAAACTTGAAGGATTTATATACAATCCAGAAAAAGAAATTTCCAATGGAAATTCCGTTTTACTTCTTCCAGCATGGATGGGAATTGATAATAATGCAAAAGAAAATGCTCTAGAATTAGCAAAACTTGGTTACAAAACATTTGTAGCAGATATTTATGGTATTGACAAAAGACCAACAAACACAGGTGAAGCGGGAAAAATTGCAGGATATTTCAAAACAAACATTAAGGAATATCAAAACAGAATTCAATTAGCTTTAAATGAGTTAATTAAAAACGGAGCAAATCCTGATAAAATTGCCGTAATTGGTTACTGTTTTGGTGGAACTGGTGCCATTGAAGCGGCAAGAACAAACATGAAGGTTAAAGGTGTAGTTTCATTTCATGGCGGATTAGGAAGAGATGCTTCAAGAACAATTGAACCTATTTCAACTAAAGTATTGGTACTTCACGGAGCAGACGATTTTTATGTTCCTGAAACTGAAATCAAAGCTTTTCAGGACGAAATGAGAACCGCAAAAGCAGATTGGCAAATGATATATTACGCTAACTCAGTTCATGCTTTTACTCATAAAGATGCTGGAAATGATAATAGCAAAGGTGCAGCATACAATGAAAAAGCTGCAAAAAGATCTTGGCAAGCGATGAAAGATTTCTTCGACGAAATTTTCAAATAATTGTAATTACATATCTATAACCTTCAAAAAATTAAGAATCAGTTTATATTAATTTTTTGAAGGTTTTTATTTTATTGCATTTGATTATTTTTTCCAAATCGAACTCTATAAACTTGCATCAAACTCTCTAACTTTTCGCCATCAATATTCAAGTCATCAATTTGAAATTCAAAGTTTTTATTATTGAATTTAAATACTAGATAATAATTCATATGCTTTCCACTTCTCCTAGATTCAACACATTCATTTGTAATGTTTTGCCATTTCATTAAACTCTGTTTGTGTAAAGTTATTCCAGTTGAATTTATAATAATTTGAGGACTATTATTAATCAATTTACTTATTGAATTATATAAAAAGTAAGCTCCAACAGCTAAAAACAACAAATAAAAATATTCTTTTTCAGTAGTTAAAAGTATATAAATTGCGTATCCAGAAAAAGTACCTCCTAAAACTAATCCAAAAATAATTGTTGCCTTAGAATAATGAATTAAAGTTTCTTTTGGAACATTCAAATCATCATGATAAATATCTTTTTCAAGGAATTTTTTCTCGAGTTGTTTTAATTTTTGTTTTTGGTCATATCTGATAATTTCTGTCTTTTTAAACCAACTATCGTCTTTCCATATCAAATTATTTTGAATAGCTTTCCTTTTTAACTCATGTACGTTTCTAACATTTTCAAAAGCCCAAATTTTCCATTCTACCACAAAATAACTCCATGCAAACCAAGCCAAAACAAAACCTGCAAAAACCGAAACTCCAATAATCCAACCTTCAAAATAGTGCATAAACTGAAGATAAAACCCTAACCCAATGGACAAGAATAATATAACCATTGGTAAATAAACTAACTTTACTTTTCCTTTACTTATTGCCTCAGCAACTGTTATTTTTTCTCTCATAATTTTATTTAAATGATTTCATTCCTTCTATTATATCGTTCTCTATGAATTTTAGCAGAATCTAATAATTCAAAACAACCAAAATTTAGTATATCGGTTCTGATTTGGATTTTTTTATGTTGACTTTTATCATAGAAAACAAAATCGTGTCGTGAATTTTTTCTCTTTCCTATTCTAATAATCCGCTCATTTTCTATATTTTCCCAGCTAATTATTTGTTCATCCTTAACTTTAATTCCGTAGGAGTTAATTGTCAACTGAATTACATTTCTTTCAATATACAATTGCTTTATTTTTTTTACTAAAAAATAAGTTGGTAATAGCAAAATAGTCGGTACGATATAATTGTTATTTATTAAAGAAAAGTAAAACAATAAAACAATTACGATTTGAAAAATACATGCACTAACTATTTCATATCTTGAATAATAAACAAGAGTTTCATCAGAATACCATACATTATTTAAATCAATAAATGGTCGCATAAACTACTTCAAATTAATTTGTCTTTTAGCTTCTCCAACCACAAAAGCTACAGAATTGGCAATATTAAAACTTCGTATCAAATTTGACATTGGAATAGTCAAATGATTTTCAAATTTTGCCAAAACTTCCTGAGATAATCCAACACTTTCTTTGCCAAAAACCAACCAATCGCCATCTTGAAATTGATTTTCATATATTGATTTTGTAGCATGTGAACTCATCAAGAAAACTCTAGATTTATCAGAAATTTGAGCAATCCATTCTTCTACATTTTGATATTCGGTAACATCAAGATGTACCCAATAGTCTAATCCTGATCGCTTCAAATTTTTATCATTTATCACAAAACCAAACGGATGAATCAAGTGCAAACGACTTTCGGTTCCAACACATAATCGTCCAATATTTCCTGTGTTATTTGGGATTTCGGGTTCTACTAAAACTATGTTTAACATTGATTAGATTTTTAGATATTTAGACTATTATATTATTAGACATCAAAATTATTCACTTCCATTACTTCTCCTGCTTTTAAATCATTTAAGAAAATGTTTCCAACTCGAACACGCACTAATCGTAATGTAGGAAATCCCACTGCTGATGTCATTTTTCTAACTTGACGAAATTTGCCTTCATTAATTGTAATTGATAGCCACGAAGTTGGTCCATGACGTTCGTCTCGAATTTTTTTTCCTCGTTCGCCAAATTCAGGAATTGAATTTAAAATAGCAGCTTTACATTTTTTAGTGATGTATTTCTTTCCGTTGAAACCAATTTGAACACCATTCATTAATTTCTCAATAGCTTCTTGATTGATAATTCCGTCCACTTGAACGTAATATTCTTTTTCAACTTTTTTACTACGAACAATTTCGCTCATCATTCCGTCAGTTGTCAACAAAAGTAAACCCTCTGAATCTTCATCTAATCTACCAATAGCCATCGTTCCTTCAGGAAAATTATATAATTCTCCAAGCAATTTTTTCTTGCGTTTCAACTCATAGATGAACTGCGATAAATAGCCGTAGGGTTTGTGAATAAGGAAATGTTGGTGCATAAAATATATTTCAGCAAAAATACATTTTTCAAATAGTCAATTTCAATTTAATGCTTATTTTTACAAAAACTTTTTACATTCAATGACCGATTCTTTATCTATTATACTCGCTTTCATCATTGCTTTATCCATTGGAATTTTCATTGGAAAAATATTATTTTCAGCTAAATCACAATCAGAAAAAGCATCGTTAGAAGAAAAATCTAATGGATTGTTATCACAAATTAATCAACTGAAAGAACAATTTCAAAACGAAAGAAATCAATTTGAAAAGCAAATTCAATCTGATAAATTGGATTTTGAAAAACAATTGGCTCTTTCAAATTCAGAAAAAGAAACTATTCGTTCTGAAAAAGATGCTTTAGCCATTCAACTCTCAAAAAAAGAAACCGATTTTGAAAATCTTTGGGAACGCAATAAAGAACAAAAACAAGAAGTAGAACAACTTCAGGAGAAATTTACTAAAGAATTTGAAAATTTAGCCAACAAGATTTTAGAAGAAAAAACCACCAAATTCACAGAACAAAATAAAGAGAATTTAAAAAATATTCTTTCTCCGCTGCAAGATAAGATTCAACTTTTTGAAAAGAAAGTGGAAGACACACACAAAGAAAGTATTGATTATCATGCCGCTTTACGCCAACAAATTTTGGGCTTACGCGAAATGAATGAGCAAATGAGTAAAGAAACTTTGAATTTGACTAAAGCTTTGAAAGGTGATAGTAAAATGCAAGGAAATTGGGGTGAATTGATTTTAGAACGTGTTTTAGAAAAATCAGGATTAGAAAAAGATCGCGAATATTTTGTACAACAAAGTTTTGTTACAGAAGATGGAAATCGCGTTTTCCCTGATGTTGTAATCAATCTTCCTGATGGAAAGAAAATGATTGTCGATTCGAAAGTGACTTTAACTGCATACGAGCGTTACATCAATGAAGAAAATGATGATTTGAAAGCACAATATTTGAAAGAACACGTAATTTCGATTAATCGTCATGTTGAACAATTAGGAAATAAAAATTATCAGGATTTGTATCACATGGAAAGTCCTGATTTTGTATTGCTTTTTATCCCAATTGAATCGGCGTTTGCCATTGCTTTAAATGAAGATACAACCTTGTATAACAAAGCTTTTGAGAAAAATATTGTTATTGTTACACCTTCTACTCTATTAGCAACTTTACGCACAATTGATAGCATATGGACGAACCAAAAACAACAAGAAAATGCTTTAGAAATTGCACGTCAAGCTGGAGCTTTGTATGATAAATTTGAAGGTTTTGTTCAAGATTTAATAAAAATTGGCAAAAAAATGGATGAAGCCAAAGTAGAATATCAAGGTGCGATGAATAAACTTGTTGATGGAAAAGGGAACTTGATTACTAGTGTTGAAAAATTGAAAAAAATGGGTGCTAAAGCAAAAAAAGCTTTACCCGAAAACATAATAAACAGAGCCAACATATTTGAAAGTTCTGATCATTCAAACGAAGATTTAAAATTAAATTAAAACCATAGAAATTATGTTAAGAAAAGTCATTATTTACTTTACTCTCGGAATAATATTGCTAACAACAGCATATTTTGCTTTTGTATATTATGCTTCTTACAGCGAAGGTGTTCGTTCTGGTGAATTGATAAAATTCAGTAGTAAAGGTTATGTTTTTAAAACTTGGGAAGGAGAAATTAGTCAGGGAATTTCTGGTGCTCAAATATTTAAATTTTCAGTATTAGACAATAATGAAAAAGTAATTGAAGGCATGAAAGAGCTTCAAGGACAATACGTAAAAGTTTCTTATATTGAACGTTATAGAACATTTCCTTGGTGGGGCGACACAAATTATTTTATTACAGAAGTTCAAAAAGATGTCTCACCATTTAAGATGAAATAATTTATGAGTGACTATAAAACTGTAAAATCATCTCAAATTACCATTTCAGAATTGATGTTGCCATCACACACAAATTTTTCGGGCAAAATTCATGGTGGCTACATTTTGTCATTACTCGATCAAATTGCTTTTGCCTGTGCTTCAAAATATTCTGGAAATTATTGTGTTACGGCATCTGTTGATACGGTAGATTTTTTAAATCCAATTGAAGTTGGCGAACTTGTAACATTAAAAGCATCTGTAAATTATGTTGGAAATAGCTCGATGATTGTAGGTATTCGAGTTGAAGCAGAAAACATTCAAACAGGAAAAGTAAAACATTGTAATTCGTCCTATTTTACTATGGTTGCAAAGGATAAAGATGGAAATAATGTAAAAGTCCCGAAGCTAATTTTGTCCTCTTTAAATGAAGTAAGACGCTTTTATTATTGTGTCAAAATGATTTCTGTGAGAAAAGAAAAACAAGAGCATGAAGAAATTTTTGATTATAAATCGATAGAAGCTATTGAAAATCTCAAAAATTACAATGTAAAAGTTGAAATTAATTAAAATAAAACACCTTATTTTTTAAAAAAAGTAGGGTGTTTTTATTTTTAGTTGTCTTATAAAGACAGTAACTGATAACAATTACCTCAAGTCCTCATTTTAAATGCGTAATAATTAGGATTTTGTGATTTTTTTTATATTTTTGATATATCAAATCCATTTACATGAAAAAATATTACCTTCTTTTAGCAATTACTTTAATTTCATCCATAACATTCTTTATTTCTTGCACAGATAGAGATGATAATTATATAGAATTATCTCCTGTGGTTGTTGATTTAACAACTGTTCCTTACGAAAAACTATCTGATTATAAATTTTTTGAAGGTGAAATGAAAAATCAAATTCCTTCAAAAGATGTTTTACCATACGAACCTGCGTCGTCACTTTTTACAGACTACGCTCATAAAAAAAGATTTGTATGGATGCCAAAAGGAAGTAAAGCAACTTATAATGAAGATGGAAAAATTTTAGAGTTACCTGTCGGTTCTGCTTTAATAAAAAGTTTCTATTATGACAATGTTCAACCTTCAAACACAACACGAATCATTGAAACTAGAATAATGATTAAGAAAGAGACAGGTTGGATTTTTGCAGAATATGTTTGGAATGAAGAACAAACAGAAGCAATTTTAAACATGAATGGAAGTAATACTAGTGTAGAATGGATGGAAAATGGCTCATTAAAATCGGTTTCAAGCTACAGAATTCCTTCAGAACAACAATGCTTAACTTGTCATAAATCTAATGAACTTCCTGTTCCAATTGGAATAAAACCTCAAAATTTAAATTTTGATTACGCTTACACTACGGGTACAAAAAATCAATTGCAAAAATGGATTCAACAAGGATATTTAGAAAATAATATACCTTCAAATATTGTTTCAACTGTTGATTATAAAGACACGTCAAAACCTTTAGAATTAAGAGTGCGATCTTATTTAGATATCAATTGTGCACATTGCCATCAAAACAATAGTCATTGTGATTATAGACCAATGCGATTTGCATATAGCGAAACAACCGATTTAGAAAATATGGGTGTTTGTGTTAGCACACAAGATATGGCAGATTTTCCATCAGCATTGTCTAAAATAGTTAACCCAGCAAATATCAATAGATCTATGATGTATTATAGACTGAATACTGAGAATGAAAGTTACAGAATGCCGCTTTTAGGCAGATCAATTATACACGAAGAAGGAATTGAACTTATTCAAGAGTGGATAAATTCTTTAGAACCTTGCAACTAAAAACAAAACCAACCAACCCATTATGAAAAAAATTACTTTACTACTTACATTTTTGTTTGCACTACATTTTGCAAATTCTCAAAACACGTGTGCAACCGCAACACCATTAAATACAGCAGGTTTGTATGTTGTTGACGCTGTAAACGGAACACAAGTTCCTTCACCAATTTGTGCCGATAATGGTACAGGTGCAACAGCAGGTGAATGGTATGCTTACACTCCAACAGCAAATTATTCGGTAACAATAACTACTGACATTGCAGCTAATACACCAAGAAAAGATACGCGTTTCCACGTTTATACTGGCGGATGTGCTGCTTTGAACTGTTATTCTGGAGATGATGATTCAGGTTCTAACTATTCATCAATCGCTACTTTTAATGTTACAGCAGGAACTACATATTACATTGCTTTTGATAATAAATGGAATTCTACAGGATTTACTTTCCAATTGATTGAAGGCACAACTGTTCCTACTTCTCCAAATAGTGTTAGTTTTACGACTCAAACAATTTCAACAATAAATAGTAGCTATAATATATGTGTAGTCGATATGAATAATGACTATTTAGACGATATTGTTGGTGTTAGTGCTACAAATATTAGAGTTCACAATCAAAATAGTGCTGGTGGATTTACAATGGTTGATAGAACCACTACAAATGCTGTAAACTTGCCATCATGGAGTTTAGCCGCAGGTGATTATAATAAAGATGGTTATAATGATTTAATGTATGGCGGTGGAAATGGAGTTACACTAATGAGATCAAATAATACAGGAACTGCCTACACAAACGTTACACCAGGTCAATATGTATTTTGTCAAAGAACTAACTTTATCGACATCAATAATGATGGAAATCTAGATGCATTTACTTGTCATGATGTCGATCCAAATGTTTATTATTTGAATGATTCATCTGGAAATTTAACCTATTATCAATCAGGAGTTACGCCAGGAGCAGTTTCACTTGGTGTGCATCCAGAAGGTGGAAACTATGGTACAATTTGGATTGATTATGATAATGATGGCGACCAAGATTTATTTATAGCTAAATGTCGTGGTGGAGCTGGTACTGCAAAATATAATGAGCTTCACAGAAACAATGGAAATGGAACGTTTACTGATGTTTCGGTAGCTGCAAACATGTATGATCCAGTACAAACATGGTCTTCTGCTTGGGCGGATTTTGACAATGATGGTGACATGGATGCATTAGTAGGCGCAAGTTCTACTACAGATGGAACACACAAATATATGGACAACCTAGGAAACGGAACTTTTGCAAACATCACTGCTGGTTCTGGTTGGGATACAAATACAAGCACAAATATTGAACATATTGCTCATGACTTTAATAATGATGGATGGGTTGACGTTATGGGTGGCGGAAATAAAATTATGATTAATCAAACAAATGGAACATTTTTACCCGTTTCAGTTGGTTTTGGTGTTGGTGCAGTTGGTGATTTAAACAATGATGGTTTTCTTGATATTCAAACGGGAAATACAATAAAATTCAATACTGGTAATTCTAATAATTGGATAAAAATATCACTTCAAGGTATTGCAAGTAATAGCAACGGAATTGGAGCAAGAGTTGAAATATACGGTGCTTGGGGAAAACAAATTAGAGATGCTCGAAGTGGTGACGGTTTCAAATACATGAGTTCATTAAATGTTCATTTTGGAATTGGAGCTGCAACAGCAATAACTCAAGTTATTATTAGATGGCCATCAGGAACAGTTGATACAATCAATAATCCTGCAATTAATCAAAGACTTCATGTTATTGAAGGGTCAACTTTAGGTATTAATGATTTTAATAATACTGCTTTCAGTTTATTTCCAAATCCTGCTAAAGAAGTTTTAAATATTAAAACAAACGATGGAGTAACAATGACATTGGCACAAGTTTATGATTTAACTGGCAGAATGGTTTTAGAATCTAATTTGAAAAACGATTCAATTAATGTTCAATCATTAATGACTGGAACTTACATTCTTCTTTTAAGAGATGAAAACGGAAAAGACTATAGTCAAAAATTCATCAAAGAATAAATTTATTCATTCAAAAAAAATCCCGATTTCAAATTAATGAAATCGGGATTTTTTTTTGAATTATTTTCTTGAACTTTTTTTTAAAAAACTCTCAACAAATTAAAACCAAAAAATACTTGACCTTTAGACCAATCTCCTGTTGTATTTCCTAAGAAACCTGACTCATGAATTCCTTGCGAGCTACTAAAGTGCATTTGAAAAACATGTCCTCCAGTTTCTAAATCAACTCCAACAGAAAGAGGATTTTTATAAGGTGCCGTCGATGCTCTATTCAAATGTGCTGCATAATCAACATTCAAAGACCAACGGTTTGAAAGTTTATATCTTCCACCCATTCCTAATGCAAATTGGCTATTATCTTGATTATCATCAACTACAAAATTTTCGTGAAAAAATGTTGGAGCCAATTGTAATGATAATTTATTATTAAACTTTCTTGAAACCAAAACCTGAGAAACATAAATCATTCGATTGTTAAATTCCAATTTTGGATAAATACTTTCATCTAATAAATTATTGATACCAATACTACTAAATCCAACAATTGAAACAGGAAAACCATCTTTAATTTGAGGTTGTAATGAATATTTAGCAGAAAAATCATAAACAACTTCACTTCTTGCACCACTTACTGTCAACCAATCGTTTACTCCATAAACAAATTTTAATTGAGTAACAGCATTATCAAGTCCGAAAAAACCTTTAAATCCATCCTTTACAGAACCAAATCTGTGCGCAACAATAAAATACAAGTCTCCTTTTGCTGCAAGTTTTGTTGATTCAATATTTACAATTTTTAAACCTTTAAATGCTGATTCCACTTTTTCATTTGTAGCAACAGAATCTATTTCACTCAATAAATCATCTTGTGCAAAAAGAGCAAATGGACATAAAATCAGTAATAAAATCTTCTTCATTTTTTAATTTTTTAATTTTTACACATAAAAAAAGCTATGTCATCATTTCAAATACTTTGACAACATAGCTTTAGTATTTTTCTCAAATATAGTAACTTTCAATAATTAATTTACTACAACTTTTTTCCAAGACTTTTGAGTATCATTTACAATTTCAAGTAAATAAACACCTGTTGATAATCCTGAAATATTAATTTCTACATTATCGTCATTATTTTCAACTTCAACAGTCTTAACAAAAGCACCTGTTTGTGTATATACGTTTACTTTTGAAAAATAGATTTCAGATTTAACTATAAAATCTCCTTTTGAAGGATTTGGATAAACTTGAGCATTATCTAAAGAATATTTTTCAACGCCAAGTGTTGCATTAATTGGTGTATCAATAAATTTATTTCTATTTCCTCCATGGTACTCTAAAGCAAATGAACCCGCAGTTGGTCCATAAGCTGCAGCCATATCAATTGTTGTATTTGCAAAAACAAATGTAAAATCATTAGAATCACCTGTAGAAAAAGCTCTAGTAGCTGTAATTGTTCTTGTTGAACCTGAAACAGTATTTCCTGTAACTGTCCAGTTTTGAGTAGCGTCATTTGTTGGTCCACCACCAGTTTGTGTTGCATCGACAAGTGTTGTACCGTTATAATAAACAACATCATTTGTAACCTGCATTCCTGTAGTAAATGAACCAAATTTACAAGCAAACCATCTATTACTCGGGCCAGATAAAACAATTGTAGCTGTAGATGTAGCACTATTTAAAGTAATGCTAGCTTGCAAACCAGATACAAATGTTAAAGTTCCCGTCGATTTTTGTTGAGCAAATACACCCAAACTCAGTAATGTAAATAATAAAGTAGTTTTTAATTTCATAGCATTTATTTTAAAAGGTTAATTATATTATCGTTTTTAGAAAAAACCGCAAATTCAAATGCCGTTTTTCCTTCGTTATTTATTTTTGTTTTATCAGCTTTATATTTCAAAAGCAATTGTATTATTTCTTCATTTTTAAATTGAACGGCATACATCAAAGCAGTTGTTCCTTTTTCATCGGTTAAATTAGGATTTGCATTATTTGATAATAACAATTCAACTAACTTAGCATTTCCTTTAACTGTTGCCGCCATCAATGCTGTTCCTTCTTGGGAAACATAATCTAAATCGGCTTTGTTTTCGATTAAATAACGTGCTACATCATTATTTGATTTGTAACAAGCTAATATTAATGGTGAAAATCCATATTCATTTTTAGAATTTAATGCACTTGGGCTTTCTTTTAGTATTGATTCCATTTCAAAAACACTACCATTTCTGGCAACTAAAAAAATATCTTTTTGTTGACAAAAACTAAAAAATGAATTTAGAATTACAAATAAAACTATTTTTTTTATCATTCTTTTTCAATTGTACATTGATCCATTTCAAACTCTTCAAGCAAATCATTATAACCAATAAATCTTCCTTTTAGAGTAACTTTATCCTTGACTTTTATTGCTGAAATATCACCTGTCATTTTTGCATTTAAAGATGAATCGATTATTAATTGTTTATTCTCTAAATCCACATTTGTAACTTCTCCGTAAATGACTATAGTTTTATCAAGATATTTTGCATTTGCAACACTATCATTTGAACTAAAATCTTTCTTTAATTGTTCTACTTTTATTGAAAAAGAAGCGGTTTCAGAACTTATATCTCTGTGACTTTGATAAATGTATTTATAACCAAAAAAAGCTAAAACACTAACAATAATAAGAAATATTATAATTTTTTTCTTCATTTGTAAAAATTTTATCCAAAATTAATAATTTTTTTTTAATTTTATGCAATGATATTAATCATGTTTTTAAACAAATCGCTATGAAAATCAGAATTTTACCATTTTTTTTACTTCCAATACTACTTTTAAGTAGTTGTACTAATGATAGTACAGATGATTTAGTTTCATTTGACCCAAATCAAGAAGTTAAATACTCCACTTCAATAAAAAACATTATTGATAACAATTGTTTACAATGCCATGGTTCAACTCCTTCTTTTGGAGCGCCAATGTCTTTAACTACATACGAAGAAGTTAAAGATGCAGTTTTAAATAGAGGTTTAATTGATAGAATTTCTAGAACTGAAGGTTCAACTGGAGCAATGCCTCTTGGTGCACAAAGATTACCACAAGTAACAATAGATTTAATTAGTCAATGGGAAGATGAAGGTTTGGCAGAATAATTGCTGTAAATAAATTTAAAAAAAATACTATGAAAAAAATATTTCTATTTCTAGCAATTATTGTTAGCTCAACATTATTTGCACAAGATAAAATTGTGACTAAAAATGGCTCATTATCTTTTGAAGCTTCTGTTCCTTCTTTTGAGGAAGTAAAAGCTAAAAATGATGGTGTAACTTTTATAATCAATACTAAAACAGGTGAAATTGCTTCCTTAGCTTTAGTTAAAGGATTCCGATTTAAAGTAGCTTTGATGGAAGAACATTTTAATGAAAACTACGTTGAAAGCGATAAGTTTCCTAAATCAACTTTTAAAGGTAAAATTGAAAATTTTGATTTTTCAAAACTAACTACTGAAGGAAAAACCTATACCATTAAAGGAACTATAGAACTTCACGGAAAATCTAAAGAAATTACTATTACTGCAACTCTAAAAAAAGTAGCAAATGGTGTTGATTTGAATTCTAGTTTTTATGTAAACACAGATGATTTTGATATAAAAATTCCAAGTGTTGTTAGTAAAAAAGTTTCTAAAAAGGTGAATGTAAAAATTGATGCTACTTTGAAATAAAATTTATTTCAACTGAAATTCCATTACATAATCATCCATTATATAATCATTTCCAATATCGATTTTGACTTCTTTAGTGATTTCAAATCCATATTTTTCATAAAAATCTTTCGCTTTATTAAATCTATTTACGTTTAATACAAGCGAAAGATTTTTATTTTCAACAGCTATTTCCTTAATAAAATCTATTAGTTTTTTGCCAATTCCTTTTCCTTGAATTTGAGGCAAAACATACAGTTTTTGAATCTTTGCTTTGTTAGAATTTTCATAATTCAATTCATAAGAAGCAAATCCGACATACTGATTTCCATCTTCAACAAGCAAAAAAGTATGACCATTATCGATTTGTTTTTCTAAAGAATCAATACTGTAAATTAAATTAAGCATATACTCCAATTGCTCATTGGAAAGAATTTCTCCATAGGCATTTGGCCAAATTTGATATGCCAAATCTCTAATAATTGACAATTGATTTTTTGAAACTACAGAAATTGTCATGCTATTTCTTCATTAGTTTTTGTTCTCTTGCTAACAAAGTGTTTTTTAATAACATTGCAATTGTCATTGGACCAACGCCACCAGGAACAGGTGTAATATAAGATGCTTTTTTCGATACATTTTCAAAATCTACATCGCCAACAATTTTATATCCTTTTTCAGAAGCTTCATCTGCTACTCTTGTAATTCCTACATCGATAATTACAACATCATCTTTTACCATTTCCGCTTTTAGATAATTTGGAACACCAAGTGCGGTGATGATAATATCAGCTTGTGAGGTAATTTGATTAATGTTTTTAGTATGACTATGTGTTAAAGTAACCGTTGAATTTCCGGGAAAATGATTTCTTCCCATCAAAATACTCATTGGTCGACCAACAATGTGACTTCTTCCAATGATTACAGTGTGTTTTCCATCTGTTGGAACATTATATCGTTCTAAAATTTCAAGAATTCCAAAAGGTGTTGCAGGAATGAACGTACTCATATCTAAAGCCATTTTTCCAAAATTTTCTGGGTGAAAACCATCAACGTCTTTACTTGGATCTATAGCATTTATGACATTTTGTGTATCGATTTGTTTTGGTAAAGGAAGTTGTACAATAAACCCATCAATGTCATCATTTTGATTTAGTTCTTTAATTTTTTTTAGCAACTCTGTTTCCGATGTTGTACTTGGCATTTTTACTAATGTAGATTCAAAACCTACTCTTTCACAAGCTTTTACTTTACTTCCAACATAAGTTAAACTTGCTCCATCATTTCCAACAATTATTGCTGCTAAATGAGGAACTTTTTCACCATTGTCTCTCATTTTTTGAACCTCAACAGCGATTTCATTTTTAATATCTTCTGAAACTTTTTTTCCGTCTAAAATTGTCATTTTGTAGTTATTTGTTGTGTTGTGTATTTAAAAAAAGACGCGAAAAATCGCGTCTTTATATTATTTCATTCCTTTCATTCCACCCATTGCTCGCATCAAGTTTTTTCCGCCTGGACCTTGCATCATTTTCATCATTTTGCTCATTTGGTCAAACTGCTTTAGCAATTGATTTACTTGCTCAATTTTTGTTCCTGAACCTTTTGCAATTCTAGTTTTGCGTTTCATATCTAGAACTGAAGGTTTGCTTCTTTCAATTGGAGTCATGGAGTGAATTATTGCTTCAATATGTTTAAATGCATCATCTTCAATTTCAACATCTTTCATTGCTTTTCCAGCTCCAGGTATCATTCCAACTAAATCTTTCATGCTACCCATTTTTTTGATTTGTTGAATTTGAGTCAAGAAATCATCAAAACCGAACTCATTTTTAGCAATTTTCTTTTGTAACTTTCTTGCTTCTTCTTCATTATACTGCTCTTGAGCTCTTTCAACAAGTGAAACTACGTCACCCATACCAAGAATTCTATCAGCCATACGACTTGGATAGAAAACATCAATAGCATCCATTTTTTCACCTGTACCAATAAATTTAATTGGTTTGTCCACTACAGATTTAATAGATATTGCAGCTCCACCACGAGTATCACCATCTAATTTTGTTAGAATAACTCCATCAAAATTTAATCTATCGTTGAATGCTTTTGCCGTATTTACAGCATCTTGACCTGTCATAGCATCTACAACAAACAACGTTTCTTGAGGTTGAATTGCTTTATGAACATTCGCAATTTCTGTCATCATTTCTTCATCAACAGCTAAACGACCAGCAGTATCGACAATAACGACATTAAAACCATTTGCTTTTGCATAAGCAATTGCTTTTAAAGATATGTCAACAGGATTTTTATTTTCAGGTTCTGAGTAAACCTCAACTCCAACTTGTTCACCTACAACATGTAATTGATTGATTGCCGCTGGACGATAAATATCACAAGCAACTAAAAGTGGTTTTTTGTTCTTTTTAGTTTTTAGATAATTGGCAAGTTTTCCAGAAAATGTAGTTTTTCCTGAACCTTGTAAACCCGACATTAATATAACTGTTGGATTTCCTGAAAGATTAATTCCTGCAGCATCGCCACCCATTAATTCAGTCAATTCATCCTTAACTAATTTCACCAAAAGTTGTCCTGGTTCTAAAGTGGTTAATACGTTTTGACCAATTGCTTTTTCCTTTACTGTTGTAGTAAAATCTTTAGCAATTTTAAAGTTTACATCGGCATCAAGTAAAGCACGTCGAACTTCTTTAAGAGTTTCGGCAACGTTTACTTCTGTGATTTTTCCGTGTCCTTTTAGGATATGAAATGCTTTATCTAATTTTTCGCTTAAATTATTGAACATAATTATTGGAGTTTTCTAAAAATGAAGTGCAAATTTAAGCATTTGAAATTGAAGTATGAAAGTATTAAAAGAAAAAAACCATCCTAAATAAATAGAATGGCTTTCTAGCATATAGTAAAGTAAAGTAGGTACTAATTTTTCTCGAAAGTTAAATAATCTGTTCCTCCATTTCCACCGCTAACATCAATTAACTCAATTTTTGTAGCAGTTCTTGAAAGAATATCCCAATCGTCAGACAAATCAGCAAAATTTGCTGGTGAACTAAAAAGAATATTGAAATCTAAATCTCCACTAGGGTTATCGTCATCACTACTATCATCACTTATTACTGACCATGAACCTGTGTATGAATTTGTTCCATTAGTAGCAGTTAAAACATTTGAACCATTAAAAGTGAAATTATATCCAGTAAAATGGTTCGTTTCATCAGTATCTGTATCAAAATAATAAGTCACTCGCCATGTTCCTGAAGTTACTGTATTTATAACAGGTGTTGCATCTACAGATGATGAATTATTATCGTCGCCACTGCATGTTGAAGCCATATTCAACATAAAAATTAAAGATAAGATTGGAAGTAAGGTTAACTTTTTCATGATTTTAAATTTATTGATTAGTAATTATTATTAGTTTTTTGTAAAATATAGATATTCTGTATCGCCGCCACCGCCACTTGTATGTTTCAATCGTAATTGAGTTTCTGTAAATTCAACGATTTTCCAATCTTCTTCTAAATCTCCTAAATCAGAGTCGTCAAAATCTAATTCTAACCAATCTTGTCCTCCATCAATGTATTTTGTCCACATGCCATTAGAATAAGTACCGCTTTTTTCAACTTCAATGTTTCCGCCTACAAAAAAGGTAAAATTATATCCGTTATAATTTACAGTCTCATCATCATCGCCTTCAAAATAATACGAAACATACCATGTTCCAGTTAAATTTATAGGTGTACTAACCCCTGAATCATCATCACAATCATCAATTGAATCTTCTATAAAATCTTCTAATTGATTGTTATTAGTTATTATAACTGTTTCACCATTTGAATCTATCATTGAAATTGGATAATTTATTGCTACATATTCGTTATCTTCAAGGTTTTCAAGAAAATTATGTAACATTGTATTACTTGTAATTGTCAATGTATTAGCCAATTCATTATTAGGATCATATACATTTATTAATATTGGATAAACTACAGAAACACAGTCAATTTCGTCAAAACCATCATCTTCACCACACGCATCTAAAACATCATCTAAATCATCAGAATCATTCAAAACTTGAGTAGTAAAATCTTGATATTGAATTGTAATTGGATAATTAAAGTTTACAATATCATCATCTGTTGTAAAAGCATCTATTGCATCTTGAACTAATTGATAATCTGTTTCAGAATTTACCGTGATAGAATTTCCGTTCAAAACTATGGTTACAGGCAATTGAACTCTAAAGCAACTTGAACTATCAAGAACATTATCAATTGAAGTTGGATTTTGAGAAACACGAATAATCAAATCTGTTAAAGGTGTTCTATTTGCAATATTTTGAGTAGTATCTTCAATGACAACTTCTTCCTCTTCTTGACAAGAAATTGTTACTAATGAAATTAGAACGATAAAAAAGTAATTTACTATTTTCATAATTAACTTTTAATTTTTGGTTATTGTGAGAGTAAAACAATTAATTATCTTTTTACCCTACTCAGAAATAAAAAAAATAATACTTTTACAAAAAAAATAATTTATTTTTTCATGGCAAATCATTTAATATCAGAAACTTGTAAAGAAAATTTATTTTCAGAATTTTTCAACAATCATGCGAAAAACCTACGTAATTTTCTGTTATTCAAATTTGGAAATCAAGACCACGCCGAAGATATCACACAGGAAGCCTTTATAAAGCTATGGCAAAATTGTAAAGATGTACCGTTAGAAAAAGCTAAATCTTATATTTACACAATTGCCAACAATTCTTCTTTAAATATCATCTCACACGAGAAAGTAAAACTAAACTATCAAAAAAATAATTCTCACATAGATAGATCAAATGAAAATCCTGAATTTCTATTAGAAGAGAAACAATTTAAAGACAAACTGCTTGTTGCCATTGAAAATTTGAATGAAACTCAACGAGTTGCTTTTTTAATGAACCGAATTGATGGAAAAAAATATTATGAAATTGCCGAAGAACTAAATATTAGTGTTAAAGCAGTTGAAAAAAGAATTCATTTAGCTTTAGTTGAATTAAGAAAAGAATTTAAAGGTTTTAAGTAGGGTAAAAATTACTTAGTTTGTTATAAGGTAATTAAACAGAAAATATTACTTATAATTTAACGTTTTGAATTATGAAAAAATTACTACTTATCTTCATATTATCGGTTTTAAATAGCGAGATAATTGCTGCTCAATATACTTTTGATTGGATGCATGATGCTTCTGAATACAATAAAACTGCCATAATGATGGCTACAGATAATTCAAATAATGTTATTGTAACCGGACATTGGATGCATAGTGATATTTACACAAGAAAATATGCTTCAAACGGAACTTTTCTTTGGGAAGTTTCAAATAGTTCAGGAATTGCAAGTAATTATCAAAAACCTATTTGGAGCAATTGTGATTCAAGTGGAAATATTTATGTTGTTGGAAAAAGATACACAATTAGTTCAAGTTCAGAATATGCCGATGCAATTGTAGCACTAAAATACAGTCCATCAGGAACATTATTATGGAAAAGAAATCTTCCCGTAACACCATCAACTGTAGGAACATCGCCTAGTTTTACTCTAAGAAGTGAAGTTGATACTGATGGAAATTTGTATATCGGAACATCACAATTGACACCTTCAGGTTTAACATTAATAAAATTAAGTCCTACAGGAAGTACTTTGTTTCAAACAAGTAATAACTCAAATAGCGGTTATGGTTTTGGAACAATGCGTTTGAAAAATGGCAAAATTTATATGACTGGTTCAAGTGACACAGTTCATGGAACACCTTTAGTAGTATGGGATACATTGGGTAATCTAATTTTTTCTGCTGGTTTTGTTCATGTAAACAATATAAATCCTAGTTTCTTAACGGGTTTTGGAGAAGACTTAGAAGTTGATGACACAGGAAACATTTACATTTTAGGCAGAACGAATCACTCGACATCTGTTGCTACAAATAATATTGATATATTGGTTCAAAAAGTGAGTCCAACTGGAACTTTACTTTGGCAACAAAATTATGATTTTGATGGAAATGATTATCCTAGAAGATTCGCTCTTGGTGGAAACAGACTAAGTATTATTTCTTATTCTTATGGTTTTGAACCTAATTGGAGAACACAACAAATTGATACTGATGGTGTTCAATTGTGGAATACTGTTTATAACGCAGTAAGTAGTGTTGATGAAATTCCGTTTTATGTAACTACTAATTCCTTAGGCGAACCAATCGTTATTGGAAAAGGCGGACCAACTGCAAGTGCTACAATGGCAACCGTTCAAATGGTTATATTGAAATATAATAATTCAGGAGTTCAACAATGGATAAGCACACCAAATATTTATGGCGGAAGTGGTGTATATTGTAAAATTGCCAATGATGACAGTCTTTTTGCAATAAGCGAACACAATATGAGTGTTTATCATTATAATTTAACAACTTTATCAAATCAAGAAGAAGTTTCACAGAAAACCCAAATTGTTCCAAATCCATTTTTAGACAAAATCACCTTTCAAATAGATGAAAATGAAGCTAATACTAAGGCCTCAATTTATGATATTTCAGGAAAACTATTATTAGAAAAAAATATAAGTTCATCAAATAACGAATTAGATTTATCAAACTTAAGTAGTGGAATTTATTTTTGTAAATTGAATTCAAATGGAAATCAAAAAACGATAAAGCTGATAAAAAAATAAGTACATTGTTTATCATAAAATTATTTAATACTTTCGAATAGAAGAAAAACTATGGAAGAAAATTACAAATTAGCGAAATGGCTTAGTGGAGAAATGACCGATGCTGAATTGAAAGAATTTCAAGCTGAAGCAGATTATCAATTATATGAAAAGATAAAAAATTATTCATCACAATTAGAAACTCCTAATTTTGATGGTGAAAAAGTATTATCAAATGTAATTGCGGCTAAAAATAAAACTCCAAAAGTAATTGACCTGAAACCAAATTGGTTTTTAAGAATTGCTGCTGTGTTAGTTATTGGTTTAGGATTACTATTTACTTTTAATACCTTTTCAAGTTCCAATGAAGTGGCTTTAAACGGAAAACAAACCACATTTTTATTGCCTGACAATTCTGAAGTTACCTTGAATTCGGGTTCAGAAATTGAGTATAAAAAATGGAATTGGGATGAAAACAGAAATCTAAATTTAGATGGTGAAGCGTATTTTAAAGTTGCCAAAGGGAAAAAATTCGAAGTCAATACAACTCTTGGAAAAGTTGCCGTTCTTGGAACACAATTTAATGTAAAAGCAAGAAATAATCGTTTTGATGTTACTTGTTTTGAAGGAAGAGTAAAAGTTAATTATAAAAATCAAGAAGTCGTTTTAACTAAAGGAAAGACAGTTTCTTTTGAAAATGATGTGAAAATTATTGAGCAAACTGTTTCAGATTCAAAACCGCTTTGGACATCAAATGAAATGCTTTTTGAAAAAGAAAAATTGGTTAATGTTTTAGAAGAAATTCAAAGACAATATGACATTACAATTGATGCAACAAAAGTAAACTCAGAACAATTATTTTCGGGAAAAATACCTTCTAATAATATTGATGTTGCATTGCAATCCTTGACATCAATCTATCACTTAAAATATTCAAAATCAACAAATTCAAAATATGTTATTGAAGAAATAAAGTGAAAATAAATAAAATAATTTCATGTTTGTTTGTGTGTTTTGTCTTTGCTTTGAGTTTGCACGCTCAAGACAAAGACAAAGCCGTTTTATTGAAAACTGTTTTTGAAAATATTGCTAAAAAAGATAATGTAACCTTGAATTACATTGAAGATGAAATTGCCATTTTCAAAATTATTCCACCCAAAAATAATCTTTCTTTAAAAAAGAAATTAGAATACATTTCAGAAAAAACGCAACTGCAATTCAAATTCATTTCAAACAATTATATTTCCGTTGTAAACAATCAAAAATTAGACAAACCTTTATGCGGATTTTTATTTGATGAAATTACAAATCAACCTGTTGAATTTGCAAATATCAAAATCATTGAAACAAATTATACGACTTCTTCCAATGAGAAAGGTTATTTTGAAATCACAATAAAATCGCCAAATACAATTGAAATTTCACACGTAAATTTTCAAAAATTACAACTTCAACCCGAAGAACTTTACACAGAAAATTGTCCAAAAATAGTTTTAAAACCTTCCTTAAATGAAATTGAAGAAGTTGTTGCACAAACCTATTTAACAAAAGGTATTTCTAAAAAAACGGATGGCACTTTTGAAATAAAACCAAAACGTTTTGGATTGCTTCCTGGCTTGACTGAACCTGATGTTTTTGAAACTTTAAAACAAATTCCTGGAGTTGCAAGTACAGACGAAACCGTTTCAAATCTAAATGTTCGTGGCGGAACGCATGATCAAAATTTATTCCTTTGGAATGGTATTCGATTGTTTCAAACGGGACATTTTTTTGGGTTAATTTCTGCTTTAAATCCAAATTTAGCTCAAAATATTAAAATCACTAAAAACGGAAGTTCACCTTTTTACGGCGAAAGTGTTTCCAGTGTAATTGATATTTCTACACATTCTACAAATGTTGAAAATAGTAATGCTTCCATTGGTTTAAACATGATAAATGTTGATGCTTACGCCAAAATTAAAACTTCAAAATCCTCCAATTTAGAAATCAGTGGACGTCGCTCTTACACTGATTTAATTGACACACCAACCTATAAAAATTATTACAATAGAATTTTTCAAAATACTGCTGTAACTAATTTGACTAACAATGAAATGATTAATTATTCAAATGATGAAAAATTTTATTTTTATGATTTCACAGTTCAATTTAGACAAAAAATTGGAAAAAAAATAGATTTATCCATTGATGGAATTTCTATAGACAACTCACTTGATCTAAAAGAGAGTAAAGTTGAAAACGCTACCACAATTTCAAAATACAGTTGCCTTGAACAAAAAACTCTTGGTGGAAATATAACTTTAAAAATCAATTGGAATAAAAATTTTCAAACTGAAATGAATGGCTATGGTTCGTTTTATAAAATCACATCTGAAAACGAAAACATTGAAAGCAATCAAATTTTCAATCAAGAAAACTCCATTCTAGACACAGGTTTCCGATTAAAAAACGTGCATCAATTATCAAAAACTTTGAGATTCAATAATGGTTATCAGTTTAATGAAATTGGAATTAGAAACCTAGATGAAATTAATTCACCTGTTTTTTTCAGGAAAATTAAAAATGTTTTATTGATTCATGCTACCATTGCCGAGTTACAATATACTTCCAAAAACAATAAACTAAAAACCAATATTGGAATTAGACAAAACTACATTCAAGATTTTAAAGAATTTATTTTTGAACCACGTTTACAGTTCAATTTTGCCTTTAACAAATCATTTCAAACCGAAATTTTAGCCGAAAGAAAAAGTCAAGTTACCTCACAAGTAGTTGATTTGCAACAAGATTTTCTTGGCATAGAAAAACGTCGTTGGATTTTAGCTAACAATGAATCCATTCCAATTATTAAAAACAATCAAATTTCAGTTGGATTTACTTTCAAGAAAAATAATTGGTTACTGACTTTAGATAATTTTTATAAATCGGTTAACGGAATTACAAGCAGAAGTCAAGGTTTTCAAAATCAGTTAGAGTTTATCAGAATAAATGGAAACTACACCATTATTGGTTCGGAATTTTTAGTACAAAAACAAGTTAAAAACTTTACAACTTGGTTGACTTATTCCTACACTGATAACAACTATGAGTTTAAAAGTTTTTCAAACAATGCTTTTCCAAATAATTTTGAAATCAATCACAATATAGGAATGGCTGTGATTTATGATTATAAAAAACTAAAATTAGCACTTGGTTCAAGATGGTTTACAGGAAAACCAAATACGATTCCGTCAAGTCCAACACCAGTTATAAATGCTGAAAACGAGCAAGAAATTGCTTATCAATTTCCTAATTCAACTCATTTAGAAAATTACTTTCAATTGAATTTCTCAGCAAGTAAAGGATTTAAAATTTCTAAAAACTCAGAAGTCGTAAGTGGTTTTTCTATTCAGAACATCTTAGATTCAAAGAATGTAATTAATCAAAATTATAGAATCAATCAGAACACGAATTCTATTGAACAAATAAATACTTATTCTTTAGAACGAACTTTAAACGCTTTTTTGAGGTATAGTTTTTAAAAGAAAAAAGGTTAGAATTTCCTCTAACCTTTCTTTTTTTACATTCTTTCAGGAACTTCAATTCCTAATAAGCAAAATGCTAATTTTATAGTATCGGCTACTTTTTTAGAAAGTTGCACTCTAAATACTTTTATATTTTGATTTTCTTCTCCAAGGATAGAAACATTTTGATAAAACGAATTGAATTCTTTTACTAATTCATACGTATAATTTGCAACCAAAGCTGGACTGTGATTTTGTGCCGCATTTTGAATCACTTCAGGAAATAATTCCAATTGTTTTAGTAATTCTTTTTCTTTTGGATGAAGCACTTCGACTGCACTTTGTGAAACAAAATCAAAATCGGCTTTACGCAAAATAGATTGAATACGAGCGTACGTATATTGAATAAATGGTCCGGTATTTCCGGCAAAATCTACTGATTCTTCAGGATTGAAAAGCATTGATTTTTTTGGATCTACTTTCAGCATAAAATATTTCAATGCACCAAGTCCTATTGTTTTATACAAGTTTTCTTTTTCTTCTGTGGTGTAACCATCAAGTTTCCCTAATTCTTCCGAAATTGATTTGGCCGTTGCGGTCATTTCTTCCATCAAATCATCAGCATCAACAACAGTACCTTCACGAGATTTCATTTTACCAGAAGGTAATTCCACCATTCCATAAGATAAATGATATAGACTTTCTGCCCAATCAAATCCTAATTTTTTCAGAATTAAAAACAATACTTTAAAATGATAATCCTGCTCATTTCCAACAGTATAAACCATTCCACCAACATCGGAAAAATCTTTTACACGCTGAATTGCAGTTCCAATATCTTGCGTCATGTAAACGGCAGTTCCATCAGATCGTAGCACAATTTTTCTGTCCAAACCATCAGGTGTCAAATCAATCCAAACTGAACCATCAGGATCTTTCTCGAAAATTCCTTTTTCTAATCCAAATTGAACTACTTCTTTCCCTAATAAATAAGTATTTGATTCATAATAGTAACTATCAAAATCAACTCCTAAATTTTTATAGGTTAGAGCAAATCCATCATAAACCCATTGGTTCATGGTTTTCCAAAGCGCAATAACTTCTGGTTTTCCTGCTTCCCAATCTAAAAGCATTTGTTGCGCTTCTTGAATAATAGGAGCAGTTTTCTTTGCTTCCTCTTCTGTTTTTCCTTCTGAGATTAAAGCACTAATTTGTGCTTTATATTCTTTATCAAAAGCAACATAAAAATTTCCAACTAGCTTATCTCCTTTTAAACCTGAAGTCTCTGGAGTTTGTCCGTTACCAAATTTCTGCCAAGCCAACATCGATTTACAGATGTGAATTCCTCTATCGTTGATGATTTGTGTTTTATAAACTTTCTTTCCTGACGCTTTTATAATTTCAGCAACAGAATATCCTAAAAGATTGTTACGAACATGACCAAGGTGTAAAGGTTTATTAGTATTTGGTGAAGAATATTCTACCATAACTGCCTTATCAGTATTAGATTGTTCTACAAAACCAAACTTGTTGTTAGTATAAATTTGGTTGAAAAAATCTACATAATAAGCATCGGAAATTACGATATTCAAAAATCCTGCAACCACATTAAATTTTTCAACTTGGGCAACATTTTCAACTAAATACGTTCCTATTTTTGTTCCAATTTCGACAGGATTGCCTTTAATTACTTTCAATAAAGGGAAAATAACCATAGTAATATCACCTTCAAAATCTTTCCTAGTAGCTTGAAATTCAATTTTTTCGATAGTTACATCGAAGGTTTTTTGAATAGCTTCTTTAATAAACGGATTTAAGATTTCTTGTAGTGACATTTTAATTATTTTTTTAAGACTGCAAAGATAGAATTTAATTGCAAAATCTTTCTTTTTTACAGCAGATAAAAACAAATTAGAATTCTTTATAATATAAGTTTTCAGAGTCTATAGTCAATTATGTCACCTTTTTTTGAAATAAAATCTATTTACGATTACAGTTTCTTAAAAAATTTAAAAAAGAAATTCTTGATAACTATTTTCTTAAAGTATATCAATTTAATGTGTAAATAAAATTTGAAGATTGCAAAATAGTCCTAAAAGAACATAACAATACATGAAAGTAGATTGTCATATCCAAATTGGATATAAAACTGAACTTATTATAAAAACCTTTAACCTTCAAAAACAACAACTTAAAGTGAAATTGTTTCCACTCATCTAATTTTTGAATTTTAAATATAATCTGTAAATTAAATTTGAATAAATAAAAAAATCATTGGTACCAATTGAATAATTCAATGTTAAAACTTAATAAAAAAGCAATAAGATTTTAATTACAAAATAAAAAATTTACGTAAGATAATACCAATAAAAAACTACTAAATAATGATTTTTGTCGATTTTATTTGCATTTAATCGGATTTATTAGTAATATTATTCTGTCCAAATCAAATATTTAAATAATGAAAAATGAAAAAATTATTAACCCTACTAATACTTTTTTCTTGTTCAACTGTTTTTTCTCAAGTTATTACAGTTGATACAAGTACGTATACAGTTCCTCAATTAGTCAATAATGTTTTGATTAATTCACCATGTATTACCGCAAATAATATAACTTGGAGTACGGGAACAAACTTTGGTTCTTCTAACGGAATTGGTTATTTTCAGAATACTAATCCGAATTTTCCAATGCAAAGTGGTGTAATTTTAAGTACAGGAAATATCTTAAATGCACCCGGACCAAATTTAACAATGTTAAATGACGGTTCAACTTCTTGGCCAGGAGATTCTACCTTAGAATCAACATTAGCAGCATCAGGAATTACTATGAATTCTGTAAATGCTACCGTTTTAGAATTTGAATTTACGCCATTATCACCTCATTTCGATTTTGATTTCCTATTTGCATCTGAAGAATATGGTAATTTTCAATGTCAGTTTTCTGATGCTTTTGCTTTTTTATTGACGAATATGTCAACAGGAGTAACCACAAATTTAGCAGTTGTTCCAGGAACTTCTACTCCAATTTCTGTTGTAACTATTAGAGATTTTCTTTATAACTCTGGTTGTGAATCTGTAAATCCTTCCTTCTTTGGAACTTTTAATGGTGGTTCAAATGCAAGTTCGTCTCCCATAAATTTTAATGGTCAAACTGTTGTTTTAAATGCATCATCAACATTAGTTCCTGGTACACTTTATAAAATTAAACTTGTAATTGCAGATAGAACAGATATTTTATCCGACTCAGCAATATTTTTATCTTCAAACAGCTTTAATCTTGGTCAAGAAGTTTTGGGTGCAGATTTAACCATTGCAAATAATACTGCGGTTTGTTTTGGAACTTCAGAGGTGATTGAATCTAACTTAAATCCATCTAATTTTACTTTTGTTTGGAAAAAAGATGGTGTAACACTTGCAGGAGAAACTGGTCCAAATTTAACCGTTACACAACCAGGAACTTATACTTTAGAATATACTAATATTACTTTTACGTGTGAAACCATAACTGATTCAATAGTTGTTGAATTCACTCCTGAATATATAACTCCTGAACCAATTGATTTGTTTTTGTGTGACACAGGTTTGGCTAGCTACAATTATAATTTAGCACAAAATACTGCTGTAGTTACTGCAGGATTAAATCCTGGAGTTACAATTTCATATCACGCAAGTTTATTGCATGCAAACAATAACACAAATGTACTTCCATCAACATATTCGTCTGCAGGAAATCAAACTATTTATGTAAGAATTAATAAAGAAAATAGTTCATGCTTTACAGTAAAATCATTTGAATTATTACTTTCTCCACCACCAACAGCAACACAACCTTTAGATATTAATTTGTGTGAATCTACGTTTGGTTCAGGTGAGGCCACTTTCAATTTAAATCCGATAAGTTTAAGTGTTTTAAATGGTCAGTCAGGTGATATTTATTCTGTTTCTTATTACAATTCATTAGCTGATGCAAGTTCAGGAAGTAATGCTTCACCAAATAATATTTTCATAACTTCAGGAACAACAATTCATATTAGAGTGCAATTAATAACAGATTCTAGTTGTTTTAGTTTGACAAGTGTAAACTTGAATGTTTCATCGTTGCCAGTTGTTGACGAGCTTGAAGATGTAATTGTATGCGATAATTATGTATTGCAACCTATTACAAATGGAAATTACTTTACTGCTGCAAATGGTGGCGGTACGGCTTTATTTGCTGGAGATGTTATTACAGAAACCCAAACCGTTTATATCTATAATGCTGGAACTTTACCTCCATTTTGTAAAAACGAAAGTAGCTTTAGAGTTATCATTGTGAAACCAGAAGATCTACCTATTGAATCAGGTGATTATTGCGAAAGTTATTCATTACCAGGAGTTGAATTTGGTGGTTATTTTACCGCACCAAATGGTGGTGGAACAGAACTTTCTGAAGGCAGTGCTATTACAACTACTCAAACGGTTTACTTTTATTTTATTTCTGAAACTGATCCTAGCTGTTTGATAGATTTACCATTTAGTATTACAATAATTGAAAGACAAGACGTTCCAATTCTTCAAAATGGTTTTGATTGTACTTCTTTTATTTTACAACCTTTAAGTTACGGAAATTATTATGATGCTCCAAATGGTGGTGGGAATCAATTAGCTGTTGGAACTGCCATTACAAGTTCGCAAACGGTATATATATTTGGTCAAAATTCTGTTTGTACTAGCGAATCAAGTTTTGAAGTTGTCATTGGAATAAACTTTCCAACTGATGTTACTGAATGTGTAGGCTATACTTTACCCAACTTAAATGTGGGTAATTATTTTACTGAACCAATGGGAATGGGAACTCAAATTCCTGCTGGAACTTTTATAAATACTAATCAAACAATATATGTTTATGCTGTATCACAATCGCCACCTAACTGTACTGATAATTATAACTTTACCGTAAGTATTGTTTTACCTACATTAACTGCTCCAACCATAACATCAGGTTGTGAGAACTATGTTTTACCTTCAATTCCTGTTGGAAATTATTTTACAGGAAGCAATGGAACTGGAACAGCTTTATTTGCAGGAGATGTTTTAACAACTTCACAAACCATTTACATTTTTGTTTCTGATAATGCTGGTTGCCAAAACGAAATTACTTTTGATGTTACTGTTTATCAAAGACCTATTTTAGATAATCGATCTGATATTGATGCTTGCCATTCTTACACTTTAACCAATTTAGCTAATGGAAATTATTTTACACAACCAAATGGTGGCGGAACACAAATGAATGGTGGTGATGTATTAACAACGTCACAATTAATTTACATTTATGCTATAGAAAATGGTTGCCCTGCGCAAACTAGTTTTCAATTAAATATCTTTTCAATTGATGCTTTTGAAGCTAATGATGTTACCGCTTGTGACAGCTATGTTTTACCTGCGCTTACTGGAAATAATAAATACTATACGCAGCCCAATGGTCCTTTTGGCACAGGAATAGAACTTGTTGCTGGAACTGTAATAAACGTAACCCAAACCATTTATATTTTTATTCAATCTGGTGAAAGAATTAATTGTACTGATGAAAGTGATTTTGTAGTCAATATAGTTCCTACTCCAATAATTGCCTCAATTCTAAATGTAAATGTTTGTGAATCTTATACACTTCCTACACTTACAGTTGGAAACTACTTTACAGAAACTGGAGGAAATGGAACGATGCTAAATGCAGGAGATATTTTAACTACAAATCAAACACTATTCGTTTATGCTGAAACAGGAACTACTCCAAATTGTTTTGATGAAAAGAGTTTTAATGTTAGTATATTTAATGTCGAACAATTGCCAAATGTTACTTCATGTAGTAGTTATATCTTACCAACATTAGCCGTTGGAAATTTTTACAATGGACCAAATGGAACTGGTGGAATGTTAGCACAAGGTAGTTCTGTTGCTACTTCTAAAACAATTTATGTTTTTGCCTACTCAGGATTTAGTCCAAATTGTTCTGATGAAACTTCGTTTACTGTAACTATAATTCCTGAACCTGTTGCTTATCCTGTTCCTATTATTGAGAGAACAATTTGTGATGAAGATGGCAATAATAATGGTGTTACTGATTTTGATTTAACAACATTAAGTGCAACTATTTTAGCTTCTCAAACGGGTGCAGAATTCAATATTAGTTATTATGAAAATATAGAAGATGCAACAAATGAGAACAATGCCATAACAATTTCTGATGTTACAACAATTTATGTTAGAGTAAATAATTCATTGGCACCTGATTGTTTTGATATAAAACCAATAGCAATAATTGTGAACAAACTACCTGAACCAAATGCAACAGGTGGTATTGTATGTATTGATAGTGAAACTGGAACTTTATTGAATCCTTATACAATTACAACAGGACTATCGACTTCAACCCACACCTTTCAATGGTTTGATGAATTAGGAAACGTAATTGGTACAAGCAACAACTATCAAGCAATTTTACCAGGACAATATAGTGTTATTGCAACTAATAATGCTACAGGATGTCCTTCAGAAGAAGTTTTTGTGACTGTAAATCAATCAGAACCAGCAGTGATTGCTTATTCTATAAGTGAAGATTTTACTCCAAATCAAACGGTGGTAGTTTCTGCAACAGGAACTGGTGGAAACTATGAATATCAATTAGATGATGGCGCTTATCAAAGTAGTCCAACATTTAATAATGTTCAACCTGGAATTCACACCATCACTGTAAGAGATATAAATGGCTGTGGTGAAACTACGACTGAAGCGATTGTTGTTTATTATCCACATTACTTTACACCTAATGGTGATGGCGTTAATGAATATTGGAACATTTATGATTTGAGAGATCAAGAAGTAGCGATTATTGAAATTTATGATCGCTTCGGTAAATTGATGAAACAAATAAAACCATCAGGTCAAGGTTGGGACGGAACTTATAACGGTAGAGAAGTTCCTTCTGACGATTATTGGTTCGTAATTAATTATCAAAAAGACAATAAAAATAAAGAATTTAAAGCCCATTTTTCATTAAAAAGATAGTACAAACCTAGAAAACCATTTGAATAAAAAACCTCGAAGTGCAATTCGAGGTTTTATTTTTATAAATAGATTTTATCTTACCATTTTATAATAGCACTTGCCCAAGTAAAACCGCTACCAAAAGCAGCTAAAACTAACGTATCGCCAGATTTAATTTTTCCTTGTTCCCAAGCTTCTGTTAGAGCAATTGGAATTGATGCTGCGGTTGTATTTCCGTATTTTTGAATGTTATTAAAAACTTGATCATCAGTCAATTTAAATTTCTGCTGAATGAATTGCGATATTCTCAAATTTGCTTGATGCGGAATCAACAAATCAATATCAGAAACTTGAAGATTATTAGCTTGTAAACCCTCATTAATGACTTCACTAAAACGAACTACAGCATTTTTGAAAACAAATTGTCCATTCATGTGTGGAAAATAACTTTCATCATCAGGATTGTTATCCGCAATAATATCTGTAATCCATCTTCCACCCATTCCTGGTGCCAAAACAGCTAATTCCTCAGCATGTTGACCTTCTGAATGTAAATGTGTAGAAAGAATTCCTTTGGTTACATCTTCTTCTCTTGTAAGAACTGCTGCACCAGCACCATCACCAAAAATTACCGAAACTCCTCTACCTCTATCTGTCATATCTAAACCTAAAGATTGCACCTCAGAAGCTACAACTAAAATATTTTTATACATTCCAGTTTTAATATATTGATCAGCAACTGACAAGGCATAAACAAAACCAGAACATTGATTTCTAATATCCAATGCACCAATGGTTTTCATACCTAATTCTTTCTGTAAAGCAACTCCTGGACCAGGAAAATAATAATCTGGTGAAATGGTTGCAAACACAATAAAATCAATGTCATCTTGAGACAAACCTGCACGATCTATTGCAACTTTAGCAGCTTTTACACCCATTGAAGTTGTTGTATCTTGACCTTTTACAATGTGACGTCGCTCTTTAATTCCTGTACGTTCTTGAATCCACTCATCAGAAGTGTCCATAATTTTAGACAAATCATCATTAGTAACTACATTTTCTGGAACATAAAAGCCAAGTCCACTTATTTTTGAATGAAACATATATTATATATTTAGCAAAATTGATACTACAAATTTAATCATCTTTTAAAAAAGAGTATCATTACAAAGCATAAATTTTGAAATTAATAAAATCATTTTTTAGAATTGTATAAAAAAAACCAGCTTATACAATAAACTGGTTTTAGAACTATTAATTTATTTTTTTTAAGCTTCTTCCACAGTTGCATCTGGAGCATTTTTTTTAACCGACTCAATTCCGTTATCTCTGGAAGCTACACTTTCATACATTTCACTTGAACCTATAATTTGTCCGTTACCTGCTTTTAAATTAAAATAAGGTTTACCATTTTTAGCTTCTAATCTTTCAAATTTAGAATCATCTTGTGAATTTTTTCTAACAGATTCAATTCCGTTTTCACAAGCTGCTTTTGTTGTATAACCTTCACTAGCAAGAATAGTTTGACCATTTCCTGCCTTTAAATTGAATTGAAATTCACCATTTTTTCTTGTAGATATTACAAATTTTCCCATTTTATGTGTTTTATTTTAGTTGTTTCGATTAATAAAATTATGAAAAAAATTTGGATAGAACAAATTATCCAAGACTAAAATAATTCTATTTAGTAACTTTAACCGATTGTCTTCCTGTGTTAGTATGAAGATTTACAATATAAGTTCCATTAGGATAAGGAAAATCAAAAGTGTATTTTTTTGTTTCAGCAGAGGCAATTTCATCTAAAATCAATTGCTTAATAAATTTTCCATCAATTGAATATAATCCTAATCTTAAATGGTCGCTTGCAATAAAATCAATTTCTAGATTCAATTTATCTTTAATTGGATTTGGAGAAACTCTTACCTTTAATGGAACTCTATCCTGCTCTTCAAAATCAACATTTGATAATGTATTAGACATTTTATAAATAGTTGTCCCTGAGGCATAAGCAATATTTCCCACAAAGAAAATTCTATTTAAGTTACTTCCTATATTTAAATTTGTCCAAGTTGCACCTGAATTATTTGTTTCGTAAAAACCTGTATGATGTCCGCCCATCCATCCATGAGTTTCACTCGTAAAACCAATAGCTTGAACATCAACATCAGGAAACGTATTTGATGTCCAAGTTACACCATTGTTAACTGATTTTATGATTCTTCCCGGATTTGGCGCAACAGATTCTACAGATCCAAACATCACATTTGGGTTTGAAGCAAGAATTTGCAATTTCCATACATATTCACCTGGAATTGTTCCGTTATAGATAGTTGTCCATGTTGTTCCTCCATTTGTGGTTTTCAAGATTACGGGTCCATTTTCATTATTTCCTGAAACAAAACCTGTATTTTCATCTATAAAAAGTACTTCAACCAAAGCATCAGCATAGGTACTCATATTGATATACTGCCAAGTGGCACCACTATCAGTAGATTTTATTACATAGGCAGGTGAAAAATAAGCACCACAACCATAAATTGTTGAAGTTCCTACACAATCAAGACCACAAATTGCAGGTGGATTTGGAAATATATTAGTAACTTGTGTCCAAGTTGTTCCGCCATTGACTGTTTTGTAAAATTTATTATTTAATGTTCCTAAAAAACCGATATTAGCATTTAAAAACTCAATATTTCTAAAATAATGACTACTTCCTAGAGTTGCGCTATTGGCTTGCAATGTCCAAGTTGCTCCACCATCAATAGTTTTATAAACATCACCAAAACCACCATTAGCAGCCCAACCAATATTTTCATCCAGAAAAAAAACATCATCAAAACGTTGTCCACTTGCACCATTTGAAGGTATTGTAGTTAGTGGTGTCCAATTATATTGAGCTAAAGTCAAATTAGAAACAAGTATGAAGAAAAAGTATAAATTTCTCATGGCATTTTTTTTATAAAATTATAAAATATATGTTTAAACTCGAGATAACATTTGAAAAATATTTTCAATGTTTAACAAAAACTTTGTGGAATATGTAACACCATTGCATTAATTTAGTCCAATGTTAAAAATAAAATGATAAATCATGAAACTAAAATCTATTTTTCTTCTATTGCTCGGATTTGGAATTACTTGTTTTGGTCAAGAAAATCTGAGTTATAAAAAACCATCCGCTGAAATATTAGCTCTTGCCGATTATGAAAGAGCACCATCTGTGAGCATGGATTCAAAAAAAGAGTACATGCTTTTGAGTTATAGAAATACGTATAAAACTCTTGATGATTTGAACCAAGAGGAAATGCGTTTAGGTGGATTGCGAATTAATCCTGTTACCAATATTTCCAGCACGGTTACTTACATCAACAATTTAAAAATTAGAAAAATTGCGGACAAAGAAGAAACTCAAGTGACTGGACTTCCTCAAAATGCAAAACTTACAAACATTTCATGGTCGCCAAATGAAAAGAAAATTGCTTTTACCAATACAACAAACTCAGGAGTTGAACTTTGGATTATTGATGTTGCAACAGCTTCAGCAAAAAAAATAACCTCAGATAATTTGAATGCCAATTTAGGCAGTCCTTTTAGTTGGATGAATGACAATCAGACGTTATTAGTAAAAGTTTTACCTAAAAATCGTCCAGCATTAATTGATGAGAAAAAAGATTTGCCAAAAGGACCAACTGTTTCTGTGAGTGATGGATCAAAATCTCAAAACAGAACATTTCAAGATTTATTAAAAAATAAAAATGATGAAGCAAATTTTGATGCTTTAGTAACATCTGAATTACATAAAGTAACCATTTCTGGAAACTCAACATTATTCAAATCTGCTGATATTTATGCAGGAGAAAGTTTTTCGCCTGATGGAAATTATTTAATGCTTACAACGATTCAAAAACCGTATTCTTATATAGTTCCTTTAAGTCGTTTTCCTCAAAAATCTATAGTGTATGATTTGAATGGAAAAGAAATCAAGCAAGTAAATGAAGTTCCTTTAACTGAAATTATGCCAAAAGGCTTCTCATCGGTAAGAAAAGGAAAAAGAAGTATGAGTTGGAGAGCAGACAAACCGGCAACTTTAGTCTATGTAGAAGCGCTTGACGAAGGCGATCAAGCTAAAAAAGTAGATTATAGAGACGAAGTTTTTCAGTGGAATGCACCATTTAATTCGGAACCAACATCAATGATGAAAACACAACAACGTTTTGGTGGAATTAGTTGGGGAAATGACTCGTTTGCTATTGCTTTTGATAGTTGGTATGACACTAGAAATACCAAAACCTATTTATTAAATCCATCCAATCCAAATGAAACTCCAAAAGTAATTTCGGATAGAAACTCACAAGATATTTATTCTGATCCCGGAAATTTTGAAACCAAGAAAAATGAGTTTGGAAGATACGTTATTGCAACTGAAAACGGAAACGCTTACTTAATTGGCGACGGACATACAAAAGAAGGACAATTTCCTTTTATCGATGAATTGAATTTGAAAACATTAAAAACAAAACGTTTATATACTTCAAAAATAAAAGATAAAAAAGAAGATTTGATGTCTATTGAAGATTATAAAAAAGGTGATGTTTTAGTAATGATTCAATCTAAAAATGATTATCCAAATTACTACTTTAGAAATATTAAATCTGGAAAATTAACTGCCATTACTACATTTAAAAATCCATTTGAAAGCATTAAAAATGTCTATAAAGAAGTAATTAAATACAAAAGAAAAGACGGCGTAGATTTATCTGGAACTTTATATTTACCAGCAGGTTACGATAGAACTAAAAAAGAAAAATTACCTTTATTAATTTGGGCTTATCCAGCAGAATTTAAAGACAAAAACTCAGCAGGACAAAATGATAAAAATCCAAATGAATTTACTTTTCCTAATTATGGTTCGTTTGTATATTGGGTAACTAAAGGTTATGCTGTTCTTGACGATGCTTCCTTTCCTATCATTGGCGAAGGAACAACAGAACCAAATGACACCTTTATAACACAACTAGTTGATGATGCTGAAGCTGCAATAAATGCTGTAGATAATTTAGGATATATTAATCGTAAAAAAGTAGCCGTTGGCGGACACTCGTATGGTGCTTTTATGACAGCTAATTTACTTACTCATTCTAATTTATTTGCTTGTGGAATTGCAAGAAGTGGCGCATATAATAGAACTTTAACGCCTTTTGGATTCCAAAGTGAGCAGCGTAATTATTGGGATGTTCCAAACATATACAATGAAATGTCACCATTCATGAATGCCGATAAAATGAAAACACCTTTGCTTTTAGTTCATGGTGAAGCAGATAATAATCCTGGAACCTTCACCTTGCAAACTGAACGTTATTTTCAAGCTTTAAAAAACTTAGGCGCTCCAACAAGAATGGTTATTTTGCCAAAAGAATCTCATGGATATGCAGCTAAAGAAAATATCTTTCACTTGCTTTGGGAACAAGACCAGTTTTTAGAAAAGTATTTGAAAAACTAATCCTTCGACAAGCTCAGGATGACAAAATAAAATAGAATATAGAGAATAGACCTTTGAAGAAATTTAAAGGTCTATTTTATTTTTATATGTACTTGAGTCGCACTAGGAATTTCGGAATCATGCTCAAAGAATAGAATTTCGTTATCCAATTTTGCTTCAATTAAATAATGACTTCCTCTGAAATAAGAATTTAGAACTTCAACTTTCAAAGTGTCTTCCTGAGCTTGTGGAAGAACAATTTCTATCTGATGCGGAAAAATGTATTTTACTTTTCCTTCAATATTAATTTCATTCACATCGCCAAAAAGGGAAGCAATATATTTAGATTTAGGATTTTCGTATAATGATTTTGGAGTTCCTGTTTCTATAATTTCGCCATTTTTCATCACCAAAACCTCATCGGTAAAAGATAAAACATCAGTACTATCATGTGTGGCAACAAGACAAGTAATCTGTTTTTCTTTTAAGTAAGCAAATAATTTTCTTCGCAAACTATTTTTTCTGAAATTATCAATATGACTGAATGGTTCATCAAGCAATAAAACTTCTGGTTCTAATGCTAAAACTCTAGCAATAGCAACTCTTTGCATTTGTCCTCCACTCAAGTTTTTAGCTTTGACATCAAAGAAATCTTCCATTTCAACAATTTCCAAAAGCTCCTTTACCCTATTCCATTTTTTTTCAGAATCAATATTGGACAAATATTTACCAACATTTTCTGCAACAGTTATGTATGGCATCAAATCAAAATCTTGAGCAAGATATTTCATAAAATCCATTCCCGGAATAAGATGATACTTCGGACCAAGAACTTCGGTCTGGTTCCAAAAAATCTGTCCTTCATTCAAATCATATAATCCATAAATTAACTTTAAAAGCGTACTTTTTCCGCAACCACTTTCACCAATGATAGCCAGTGAGTTTCCTTTATTTAAAGAAAATGAAGCATTGAAAATGGTTTTCTCTTTTTGATAAGCAAAAGAAATGGATTGTACTTGAAGCATTTGTAATTTATAATTTGTACAAAAGTAAGAATTAAAAACAATAAGAGCGATGCTAAAACGTGTAGCCATCGCTCTTATCAACCTAACCAATAAATAAACAAAAAGTTTCTACTTAATGTATTTTTCAAATTCTTTAGTTTTTACTCTAGCTTTTAAGTCGTGTAATAAATTATACAAACCAAAGAATGTTCTGTTTATGTATAAAAAATGTTTGGAACCTCTATTCCCATTCATTTTTCGCAATTGTGTATCTTTTGCAAATTCTTCTCCCATTGTGGCAATTTGTCCAAAGAAATCATCATCAGAAAAATCGAAGAAATCACCGTGAAATGGTTTTGTAAATAGACTTAACAAATCATGAAACAATTTAGTAAAATATTCAATTTCTGCTTTTGTATCATCTAATCTTAAAATTTCTAATTCATATAATTTCTCATTAAATAATTTTGGATTATCAATTACTTCTGGTTTTGCCAATTCAAAATAAGGAACATAAAATTCCAAAGGAACATGCTTGATACAACCAAAATCAATAGCAACCAATTTATCATCTTTATCAATCAAGAAGTTTCCTGGATGCGGATCAGCGTGAACTTGTTTTAAATGGTGCATTTGATACATATAAAAATCCCAAAGTGCTTGACCAATTTTATCTCCTTTTACGCTATCTTGATTGCGAGCAGCAAATTCTGATAAATGCTCACCATCAATCCATTCCATTGTTAATATCTTCTCTGAAGATAATTCAGGATAATATTTTGGAAATCTCAAATTATCAATGTTTTTACACCAATCTGAAACTTCTAAACTTTGTTTCAATTCTAAATTATAGTCTGTTTCTTCTAACAATTTATCTTCTACTTCTTTAAAATATTTATCAGAATCTTTACCTTTTATATTAAACATTCTGACAGCAAATGGTTTTACCAATGCCAAATCCGAACTTATACTATCTGCCACACCTGGATATTGGATTTTCACAGCAAGATTTTTCCCATCTTTGGTCGCTTTGTGTACCTGACCGATACTCGCAGCATTCATAGCATCTGGTGTAAACGTGTCGTATAAGTTCTCTGGATATTGACCTAAATATTTTTTAAATGTTTTTCTAACTAAAGGCGCAGACAATGGCGGAACCGAAAATTGAGACAACGAAAATTTATCTACATATTGTTGTGGCATGATGCTTTTGTCCATGCTCAACATTTGAGCTACTTTCAAGGCACTTCCTTTTAAATTTTTTAGTCCGTCATAAATATCCTCGGCATTACTTTCATTTAATTTATCACGATTTAAAGACGGATTTACAATCTTTTCACCATAATAAGCAACATAATTTCCTCCTACTTTGATTCCCGTTTTTACTAATTGACTGGCGCGTTCTATTTTTCCTGTTGGAATTTTATCTAATGTTTTCATGTGTTAATTCATTTTTTCTTTCCAAAGGAATTTTCCTAAATCAAACAAACTTTCTAAAGGCTTTGTATCTAATAAATCAACTACAGTATTTACAGATTTTTCTATTAAAACATCTGTTTTTTCAAATCCCGTAGAAGTATCGTCCATCCAAAATTTCAATAAAAATAAGAACTGAATCCATGCTCCTTCACTAAAAACTGGCTTTGTTATTTTAGAAACTCGATCACTAACGATGTTCTGATTGTCGTCTATAATAGTTACGATAAAATCTTTAAAATGGTTTCTGAATTGTTTTAAAGTTTTTAAATTCTTCAAACCTTCTTTATTTTCTTTAAGTGAAAATATCACGTAACTTCTGTTTAAAGTCAATATTTCAAACAATGTAAAATACAAAGTCAAAAGTTTATTTTTTTCAGTATAACTATCAAAAGCTTCATCTTTTTTAATCGAAGCTTCGGCATTCTCAAAAAATTTAACCCAAATTTCTTGCCTTAACGCTTCAATTGACCCAAAGAACTTGTAGAAATCAGCTTCTTCTATTTTATGTTCTTTACAAAAAGAAAAGACATTTTTAGGTTCAGCATTGTTTGATAATACATTTTCCATATACATAGAAATAATTGCATCATCTGTAATAATCTTCTTTTTGCTTGTTGTTTTCTTTGTAGTTTCCATATTTGAAATAAATTTGAATGTAAAGTTAATTATTGTTTAACTATTACTAAAATTATTTAAACAAAAATTTTGTTAAATGTTTTTCATTTTATTTGAAAACAAAAAAAAGCGACCAATAAAAATTGATCGCTTTTCAAATCTAAAAAACTTAAGTTTAGTTTCCTGCTTGCTTTTTTGCGTCTTCAACCATTTTAGCATTTGCAGTAATAGCAAATTCTACACGACGGTTTTGTGTACGACCTTCTGGCGTATCGTTTGTCGCAATTGGGTCAGCAATTCCTAAACCAGTAGTTGTAAATCTAGCAGTATTTAATCCTTTTGAAGCTAAGTATGTTTTAACAGAAGCTGCTCTTTGCTCAGATAATGTTTGATTATATTCTACTTTACCTGTACTATCTGTATATCCATAAATAACAATATCTGTATCAGCATAACTTTGAAAAACAGGAACTAATTTATCTAAATTAGCTTTAGCAGCAGCTGTTAAAGTTGATTTACTTGTATCAAAACGAACGGCATTTTCCCCAAGAACCAATCGAATTCCTTCTCCAACTCTTTCCACTTGTGCGCCAGGCAAAGCTGTTTGAATTTCGCGGGCTTGTTTGTCCATTTTGTTACCAATAACTCCTCCAGCAACTCCACCAATTACACCACCAAGAACTGCGCCCATTGCTGTGTTTCCACCTTTAATATTGTTTCCAATAACGCCACCTAAAATTGCTCCAGCAACAGCTCCAATAGCTGCTCCACGTTGTGTTTTATTAGTGTTTTTTGTTGCTTCACAACTTGTAAAAACGGTACTAAATGCAAAAGCACTTACTAAAAAATAAATTGTAATTTTTTTCATATCTCTTTTATTAAAAATTAATTTCTTTGAAATTCATAAACAACATCAACCATTTTTCCTCCTACATTAATTTTGTCAACTAATTGAAAAGAAGATTCTGTTAAATTTGAAACTTTCAAAATATAACCATCAGTTACTTTTTTTGCTTTAGTTTCATTCAAAATTTTCATAACAAAATTACCTTCTTTATTCATATACCATGTAATAGGTGATGTAAATGAAGTACATTTTGCATTATCTAAAGCAAAATTACCTTTGTTATTATTAGCAACAAATTTCCATTTACTTCCTACAAAACACTTAGAATCTGCAATGTCAAATGAAGTAACTTTAATATAATCTGAACCAGGATAAGTAACCGCTGTTAAAGTAAAATCTCCTTTAATGGTTCTTTCAGATTTCATGTCCAATTTCGTATTGGTAGCCGATTTAGATTTACAACCAATCAACGTGATTGTAAGTAACACTAATAGTAAACTTTTCTTCATAATTTTAATTTTATAATTATTTGTAAATATAATTCAATTAAAACAAAAAAAATCTAGGTTATTTAACCTAAAAAAAATCCGTTGTTTAACTGAGCTGCAAAGTTACTATTACGAATCTTAACTCACTATAAACTTAAGTTTTTTTTATGTGTAGAAATATAACTACGTCATTTTGTCATATTTATTTGTTTGGTATTCTATTTGACTAGTAACAAAATATAAATTGTTTAACTTAAAAGTTCAAAATATGTCAACAGGAAAAATTAATGTTTCAGTAGAAAACATTTTCCCTTTAATCAAGAAATTTCTTTACAATGATCACGAAATTTTTCTTCGTGAATTGGTTTCAAATGCAACTGATGCAACTTTAAAATTAAAACATTTAACCAGTATTGGCGAAGCTAAAGTAGAATATGGCAATCCAATTATTGAGGTAAAAATTGATAAAGAAGCTAAAAAACTTCATATCATTGACCAAGGTTTAGGAATGACAGCTGATGAAGTTGAAAAATACATCAATCAAGTAGCTTTTTCTGGTGCTGAGGAATTCCTAGAAAAATATAAAGATTCTGCCAAAGATTCAGGAATTATAGGTCATTTTGGTTTAGGATTTTATTCTGCTTTTATGGTGGCAGAAAAAGTTGAAATCATCACAAAATCATTTAAAGACGAACCAGCAGCACATTGGACCTGTGATGGAAGTCCAGAATTTACTCTGGAAGCAGCTGATAAAACGTCTCGTGGAACAGAAATTATCCTTCATATTGCTGAAGATTCATTGGAATTTTTAGAAGAATTTAAAATTAGAGAATTACTTACTAAATATAATAAATTCATGCCTATTCCAATTAAATTTGGAACTAAGCAAGAAGCATTACCTAAACCAGAAGATGCTCCAGAAGATTATAAAACTGAATATAAAGAAGTAGATAACATTATCAATAATCCGACTCCTGCTTGGACAAAACAACCAACAGATTTAACAGATGAAGATTATAAAAATTTCTACCACGAATTGTATCCAATGCAATTTGAAGAACCACTTTTCAATATTCATTTGAATGTAGATTATCCTTTCAACTTGACCGGAATTTTGTATTTCCCAAAATTGTCTAACGACATGCAAATGCAAAAAGACAAAATTCAAATGTATCAAAATCAAGTTTTTGTTACCGATAACGTTGAAGGAATTGTGCCAGAATTTTTAGGAATGTTGAAAGGTGTCATTGATTCACCAGATATTCCATTGAATGTGTCACGCTCTGGATTACAAGCTGATAGTAATGTGAAGAAAATATCAAATTACATCACTAGAAAAGTAGCCGACAAACTGAAAGGTTTATTCAATGAAAACCGTGAAGATTTTGAGAAAAAATGGAACGACATCAAAATTGTTTTAGAATACGGAATGTTATCGGAACCAAAATTCTACGAAAAAGCAGGCGATTTTGTTTTATATCCATCAGTTGATGATAAATATTACACTTTATCAGAATTGAAAGAAGCTATCACTCCAAATCAAACCGACAAAAACGGAAAATTAGTAGTTTTATATGCTTCAAATAAAGATACTCAACACGGTTATGTTGAAATTGCAAAAGATAAAGGATACGAAGTTTTATTTTTAGATTCTCCAATTGTTTCGCATTTGATTCAAAAACTAGAATCTGATAATGAAAACCTAACTTTTGTTCGTGTAGATTCTGACCATATAGATAAATTAATTCAAAAAGAAGAAACTCAAATTTCAAAATTATCAGAAGATGAAGCTACGAATTTGAAAACGGTTTTAGAGGAAATTGTACCAAAAACCAATTATTCTGTACAATTAGAACCAATGGATAGCAATGCTGCACCATTTATGATTACGCAACCAGAATTCATGAGAAGAATGAAAGAAATGAGTCAAACTGGCGGCGGCGGAATGTTCGGAATGGGTAATTTCCCTGAAATGTACAACTTGGTTGTAAATACGAATTCTGAATTAGCAACAACCATTTTAAACACCTCTGACAAATCTGCTCAAGAAAGTTTGGTAAAACAAGCTCTTGATTTAGCTAAAATTTCTCAAGGATTATTAAAAGGCGAAGAATTAACTGCTTTCGTAAAGAGAAGTTTTGAGTTGATTAAATAGATATTAGACTGATAGATAAAAGACCTGTAAGTTATTCCGAAGTTTCGGAACTTGCAGGTTTTTTTTATATATTTGAGATTATAAAAAACTCATCATGAAAAAATTATTTTTAATTATCCTTTTAGGATTTAATTCCATTTTCGGTCAAAATCAAAATGAAGAATATACTAATAGTAGTTTGGTACAAATCAATGAAGTTGCGCCAGATTTTTCAATTACAACTTCAGAAGGAAAAATTGTAAATCTTTCTGATTATAAAGGAAAAGTTGTTTTGATAAACTTTTTTGCAACTTGGTGTGGACCTTGTATGCAAGAAATGCCATTTATAGAAAAAGATATTTGGAACAAACTTAAAAATAATAAAAATTTCACTATTCTTAGTATTGGACGTGATCATTCACAAGAGGAAATTAACGCATTTATTCAAAAAAAGAAGTTCACATTTCCTATTTATGCAGATAAAGGAAAAGCAATTTATAATCTATTTGCCACAAAATATATCCCAAGAAATTATTTAATAGACCAAAATGGTAAAGTTGTTTACACTTCAACAGGATTTTCAACAGGAGAATTTGAAGAACTAAAAACTAAAATAAATTCACTTTTAAACAATTAAAATGATTTCTTTATTAAAAACCATCGTTTCAAAACTTGGAGGAGTTGATACATCTGAAAAAAATCATGTTGATACTTTTACAGAAAACCGAATTTTAAATGTTCCTGGTGAGCAAATCGCTTCAATAGAAAATGGAGGAATTTGGATAGATTTCCAAGAACTTTCCGACTATCATTTTATGAATATTATTGTCATTGGGAAAAAGAAATACAAAACGTTTGAAGGTTGTGAATTGGTTTTCTCTTCCAATAGTTCTGAATTAAAATTAATTTCAGATTCTAAAGAAATTGCTTCCGATTTTTCAAATGTTTCTAATAGATGGATTACCCAAGTTGACTTTGATGTCACAAACATAAATATTGATATGATTATTAACAAAGAAGCTAATCAAGTACATTTTAAATTTAAAAAAGATTCGGAAACCTTTGAAATAATAAAATAAATCATGAATTTATCCATAGAAACTCCAGCGTTACTTTTCTCAGCAACATCTTTAATACTTTTAGCTTACACAAATCGGTTTTTGACTATTGCGCAAATCGTTCGTGGATTGAAAAAAACCTACGATATAGAACATAACAAAAGTATTTTAGTTGAAATTAAAAACCTCAACTTGCGCTTAACCTTAATTCGTTACATGCAACTTTTTGGAGTATTGAGTCTATTTCTTTCTGTTTTTGGAATGTTAGTTTTGTTTATCGAATGGAAGCTAATTGGTATCTATATTTTTAGCGCGAGCTTGCTTTGTTTACTTATTTCTTTAGGCATTTCTTTTTGGGAAATCAGTATTTCTGTGAAAGCATTGCGCGTTCATTTAAGTGATTTATTAGACACTGAAAATACAAAAGGCTAATGTTTTTATAACTTTCCGCTATAGTTTTATAGCCTTCCACCTTGTCTTTGATTCTTTCCGCTTTAGTTTTATAATCTTCCGCCTTGTTTTTAGTTCTTTCCGCTACAGGAACACTGTAAGAACAAGGCGGAATGTTATAAAAAACTGACAATACATTGTAAAACAAAGGCGGAATGTATTAAAAACATGACGGAATGCATTAAAGATATGACGGAATGTCATATATAATAAATATATGTTAAATTGTATTTTGAATTATTCATTTGAGTAAATTTATAATCTACGAATAAATAAAAATATTATTATGAATCCACAAGAAGTAATTAGAGCTTACAATGGCTCAGACGCGCAAATGGCAGAATACGCAAGGGTAGCACACAACCTACTGATTTCTGATTTAACTAAATTTACAACTTTTGACAGCACCATAACAGCTGCTTTTGCAACGCAATTTTTAACCGCAGTTACCAATGCTGAAACTGTTGTTGCAGATACCGCTGTAATTGACATACAAGTTCAAAAAACAGAACTAATTCAAACCGCAATGGAAAAAGCAAAAAGTAAGTATGCCGATGTTAAATATTTTGTACAAAAAGCTTTTCCGCTAAGTGTTGCAACTCAAAACGAGTTTGGTTTAAACGATTATGAACGTGCTAGAAAAAGCTCTACACAAATGATTCAGTTTCTTGACGAAATGAGTAAGGCATGTGTAAAATATCAAACACAATTAGTAGCTAAAGGTTTTACAGCCCCAGCAATTGCCGAAATTCAAACCATTAGAACTGAATTACAAACAGCAAACACTAATCAAGAAGTATTTAAAAAACAACGACCAAAACTTACTGAAGACCGCATAACTATTTTAAATACATGCTATGAATATGTTGTTCAAATAAATGCTGCTGCACAGCGTGTTTATAAAGATGATTATGCAAAACAAAAACAATTTGTATATAACTCGTCTATAAGCACCTCAAACATTATAGAGTTTAGCGGTGAAGTAACGGCTAATAGCACAAAAAATGTAGGTACAGTAGCTTTTTCAACAGACAATATTTTTACTTTTAGAAATGTAGGTTTAGTACCTTTAGTATTTTGCTTGTCAACCACAAACGAAGTACAAGGAATTGAAGTTGCCATAGGTGGAGGTGCTGCATTGAGCAAATCATCAGAAGAATTAAATGCAAATGGCACTTTTATTTTAGTTAAAAACACTGATACCACGAGCTCAGGTCTTTATCAAATTGAAGTAGACAATTAACTACAAAATTTTTCATCACAATTAAAGCTAGTATTTTTTTACTGGCTTTTTTTTGTGCAAAACATTTTTTTCTTTAAAAATTAAAAGTATATTTGGAATAGTTATAACTAAAAAACACGTTCTTACATTAACGAAAAATAAATAGCGTTTTGCTTTAAAATTTCCTGAACCTGAAATGTCGAAATTCAAATTGAACAGGGAAGTAAAGTGGATACGTTCATGCTTTTGCGTGGGCGTTCCTTTTGCTTTGTTCAATTGGGCTTCGACTCCCACAGGTTCGAGTATTTGGTTCTGCCTGCGCTTTTTTTATTTTTTAAATTATTAATTTAAAAATACACACACATGAAACACACATTCAATTATTTATTAAAAACATTTCTTTTATCTTTTGTAATACTATTTATTAGTTGTGAAACACAAGAGGAAGTTGTATCGAGTTCAAAAAGAGATATAAAGAAAACAAATATTACTTTAAAAGAGTTATCAAGCAAACCTAATGCTGTAAGTAAAATACAAGAGTTTAAAACTAAAAAAAGTAATATGGATTCGGGTAAATTAGTTTACAATGAGGAATATGATTTTTTTATAGATGATCAAAATATGTTACTTATTGAAGAAGGAAGTAAACACTGGATTACGATACCAATTTACAGAAAAAAACCAAATGCAAATCTTGAAAATATAATTTTAAAACCTGATGAAAATGGATTGTACAAATCTTTTTTAGCAAGTTATCAATTGACAGATCAAGACAGAGAAAATATAAAAAATGGTATTCCTGTTTTAGACTTGGATATAAAAACTAGCTTGTATGCCGTTGAAGGAAAACATGTTGGTCAGTTGTACGATCTTGGAAATGGAATTTGTGGTTATGTGCACACTATTGATCAAATAGGACCATCAACAATAGAGACAACTTTTGTTGTAGCTCCATGTAATGGTACACAAATTCAATTTGGATATGCTGAAAATGTCCCATCAAATACAACAGGTGGTGCTTCTGGTTATGTTCCTTCTGGATATATACCTAATTTTAATACAGGAAATAATACTAGTGGTTTTCCAACAGGCAATGGTTCAAACGGAACACAACAAACAAGTGGCATTTCAAATAGTAATAACAACATTCTTACTGAACCTACACTATCATATGAAGAAGCGGCATTAACAAGTTTTGTAAAAAACTTATCAGTTGAACAAAGAGAGTTTTTATTTCCAACAGTTAGTATAGATAGTTTACAACAAAATACTGAAAATGAAACATGGACAAGTATTGTAAATTTTTTTGGTGAAAATGGTCAAACAGCCGAAAATGAAGAGTTTGTTGAAGATATGATTAATACTTGCAATGAAAATGGAGGAAGTTTTGTAATTGATGATACTATTACAGAGGATAATGCTTTAGTTTTTGATGATGTTGAGGAGTTTGAGAATTACTTTAATTCTATTTCAATAACCCCTTTTCTAGAGTCAAATGAAATAATTGAACAAGAAAATGGTCATAAGGGATATTTCACTTTTAAATTAAATTCATATACAGGTGTAACGTTGATTGCTAACATAGTAGATCATTCTGATGGAACCTCAACAATCACATCCGCGACAACTGTGGAAAGTGGATTATATATAATGAGTGATTGGACTCAAAAAGGGGAAGCAAGTATTACTACTCTTCCAAGTGGAGCATCAAAAATTGTTGTAATTGGAACTGTTAAAACGAATTCAATAATTGAAAGTATTGGTATTAGTGTTTCCAATACTTATGAATTAACAGTTGTTTATAATCCTAACACTGGAATTGTAATCTCATCGTCTTGTGTAAAAATTTAATTAATCATTTACAAACGAAGAAATATTAAAATAACAGTAATCTAACAATGATATATTAAAAAGTTTACAGATGAAAAATACAGAAATTCACAAAATTGAACCGGTTGTAAACATGGATTACATTGTTTATACAATAATTGATACCCTAAAAATAATTCTAATAATTATTATTGTTTATTATATAGTAAAATTATATAGAGCTTTAATGAAATTTTTAGAGAATAAAAATGGAAAAAATTCTTAATGATTTTAGTTTTGGTTTATTTATTTGGCAAATTTTAATTATTATATTATTACTAATAATTATTTACAGTATAATCAAACTTTACAGAAAATTGATAAAATATCTTGATAGAAAGTAAATAATTTGAAGTATTTTTTCCTTTTTAGCACTAGTGAAGTTATAAGAACATTGATGTATATTGTTTTTATAATTATTGTTTTAAGTTTTTTGAAAGTTTGTTTAAAATTTTTAAAAAAGAAATAATTGAAATATTAAAAATATGGAAGATAAAGTCTATGAAACAGAAACGGTTTGGAATGCAGATTATATTTTAAACTCGTTGTGGCAAACTTTAAATATAGTTTTTATAGTTGTAATAATATATTATATTATCAAACTCTACATAAAAATTAGTAAATATTTAGATAGGAATTCATAAGTCATTCCTTAATTTTAAACAATGCTGGTTAAAAATCAGCATTGTTTTTTTTTATGAAATATTTAGGTTTTTATAGGACTAATTCTATCCTATTTTTTAAAAAAAGTTGAAGTAAAATTTAATTCATAGTTAAACCTTTTAAAAGAAACATAGTCTTATTTAAAAACGATAAGAATATGAAAAAAACAATCTCATTAATTTTAGCAACTTTTTGTTTAACAATCAGTTATGCTCAAGAAGAAAGTTCTACTGAAAATACAGGAGAAAATTTCAGTTTAGAAGGTGCGTTAGCCATGTTTAAAAATGCTAAATCGTTAGAAGAATTTGAAAAATTAATCAATGAAGACAACAACAATGTCAACAATCTTGATTTAAACAATGATGGTGAAATTGATTACATTACGGTTAATGATATTAAAGATGGTGACACTCATGTAATTGTTTTAAGTACATTTTTGGGTGAAAATGAAAAACAAGATGTTGCAACCATTGGAATTGAAAAAACAGGAACTGAAGAAGCACAACTTCAAATTATTGGTGATGAAAATTTATATGCAGAAAACACAATTGTTGAACCTTTTGATGTAAATGAAAAAGCAGAAAATTCGAAAGGTCCAAATAATTTTGAAATTAAAACCACAAGAGTAATTGTAAATGTTTGGTTTTGGCCAAGTGTTCGGTTTATTTATGCACCAAGTTATGTAGTTTGGGTTTCACCTTATCGATGGGGATTTTATCCTAAATGGTGGAAACCATGGAAACCCTATCGTCACAACGTTTTTTATGGTCGTTGCGCACCGCACAGAGTTTACTATCATAGAACAACTACTCACAGAGTTGTAGTAGCAAGAAAAGTTTATTCGCCAAGAAGAAACTCTTCAACATTAGTAGTTCATAACAGAAAAGGCACAACAGTAGTACATAAAAATAAAAGAGGAAAAGTGAAAGCTGTTAGGGTTAAAAAAACACGTCCAGTTAGAGCAAGATCTAACGGCAGAAGATAAAGTTAGGTTTTTTAATTTGGGAGCAAAGTCCTGCAAGAATTATTTTTTTGCAGGATTTTCTATTCTATAATCCAAAGCAATACTGGCTTTTTTGTCGCTTTAAGTTTGGTATCCAATTTTCTCATAAATTCATCTGAAACAGCAGGACAACCCCAACTTAAAGGTGCTACTTCAGGATAAATTTCCTCGTTAGAAACCGCACTCCATGAATGCAGAACCACTACTCTTTTTTCTGCTGTTTTATTGCTTTCTTCTAATCCATGAAGCCAATATTTCACATTAATTCCCCAAGAACTATAATCTCTTTTACCTATTTTATACTTTCCTTTCATGGAACAATGACTGTCGGTTTTACTACTAAACTTAGCTTTTTCCCATTTATCAGGATTAGTTTCAAAATGATCGCACGCACCATGAGTAACTAAATTTTTATCTGAAATTTTATTCTCTTTAAAATCATAAATAAAAAATCTATTTTTTCCTGGATGAATACTTAAATCTAATAAAAAATAATACTCTTCATTAAAACCATTTTCCTTACAATATTTTAATGCTTCTAAATTTTTTGATTTATAATCTTTAACAGGAGTTTCCACTTTTGCATTGTTACAACAAAGAAAACTTAAACAGAATAGAAGTAAAATATTTTTCATTTATAAAAGATTATTTCTCTATTTAACGTTATATTTTTAAAAATATTTAAACCTTTTATGTTAAATAAAGTCTAAACTTATAAAATAACATTTTTGATTATGAACAAAAGTAATCTTTGGTCACTGCGACTTGGTTTTTCAACTAAGCAAGCTATTGAAATTGATAAATTAGGTTTAGATAATTTTCTAAAAAAGTCTTTCAATACAAAGGTTGAAACACAATTACCTTCATTTCTCGATGATGAACCAAAAACCATTGCTGAACTGAGAGAAATGCGACAATCAATCAAAAATGCTGGTGCTGATGAACAGAAAAAAGTTATAAAAAAACAAATCAAAAATGCTTTTGAGTTGAAAAAATGGTGGCTCGAAAAAATACAATCTGAACATTTTCCTTTGCGCGAAAAAATGGTTTGCTTTTGGCACAATCACTTTGTTGCAACATCACAAAAGGTAAAATCTACTTATTGGGTTTATCAACACAATATGATTTTAAGAGAAAATGCTTTTGGAAGTTTTAAAGAATTGACTAAAAAGATTATAAAGTCAAACGCAATGGTTCGTTATTTAGACAATGTTGACAATCGAAAAGATAAAATCAACGAAAATTTAAGCAGAGAATTATTAGAATTATTCACCATCGGAATTGGAAATTATACTGAAAATGATATTAAAGAAGGAGCAAAAGCACTTGCAGGATTAAATCTTGGCGAAGAAAATGCGGTTTATAGACGTTTTTTAGAAGATAATTCTATTAAAACTTATTTTGGAAAACAAGGAAATTTCAAAGCTGATGATTTAGTAGATATTCTATTTGAACAAAAAAATACGCCTTATTTAATTACAAGAAAAATTTTAAAATGGTTTATTTATGATACTCCATCGGAAGAATTAGTTACTTATTATGGAGATTTTTTCAGAAAACAAAACTTTGAAATAGAACCACTTTTGACTAAAATTTTTACGGAAGAATTTTCTAAAAACAATGAGGGAAGCAAAATAAAAGATCCACTGGTTTACTTATTACAACTTTTAAATGAATTGAATATTGAAGAAACAGACAATAATTTAATTGCTTTTTACTTAAAACAACAAGGCATGGATTTGTTCAATCAACCCAATGTTAAAGGTTGGGATGGAGGAAATTCATGGTTAACATCTCAAATATATTTACAGCGAAACAATACTAGCGACTTGCTTTGTAATGGACGAAACATAAGTAGAAAAGCATTTAATAAAATTCCTGAAGAAGGCGATGAAGTTTCAATTTCTTTAGAAAAAGTAAAGGTTAAAATCAATTTTGATAAAAACGCAAATAATAAAAAAATAATAGCCGATTTATCAAACAGATTACTTTTTAGAGTTGATGAAACTATGCAAAAAGACATGGAAAATTTATTGAAATATGACTTTGACGCACAAGATTCAAATGCTGATTTTGCTGTTTTACGATTATTTAACTATATCACTAAAACACCTGAATATCAATTAATTTAATTACAAAAAGATGAACAGAAGAAACTTTTTATCGCTTACAGGAACTTTTACTGGCGGAATGCTAATTCTTCCTGAATTTCTTCATGCTTTTGGTTCACAAAATAGTTTGGTAATTGGTGAACAATGTTTAGTTTTTATTCAACTCAATGGTGGAAATGACGGATTAAACACGTTTATTCCTTATGAAAATCCATTGTACTATGATTTACGACCAAAAATTTCAATCAATACAAATGATGTAATTGGTAAAAATAAAGGCATGGCTTTTCATCCTTCATTAAAAGATTTTGCTCAAATACAACAAAATGGAGATTTATCTGTCATTCAAAATGTGGGTTATCCTGAACCAGTTCGTTCACATTTTCGCAGTCAAGAAATTTGGCAAACCGCTACAGATTCAAATAAATACTTAAACGAAGGATGGCTTGGCAGATATTTAGGCTTACAATGCAATGAACATCAACCAACAGCTGGAATCAATTTAGATTCTATTGACAACTTAGCTTTAAAAGGTGTCGAACCAAATTCAATTACTGTAAAAGATCCAAACCGATTTAAAATTAGAACCGATAAAGAGGACAATGTAAAATTATCGGATAATCCTCAATTAGATTTTGTTAGAAAAATTGCAAATTCTGTTTCTGAAGGTTCAGATGAAATCCAAAAAGCATTGACAAAATCTTCATCTGAAATGAGTTATCCAAAAACAGGTTTGGCTAAAAACTTAGAATGGATTTCAAGATTGATTAAAGGAAATTTAAATTCAAAAGTCTATTACACATCACTTGGAGGATTTGATACACATGATAATCAATTAGATATTCACAAACGAAAATTATCCGAATTGAATGATGCTGTTTTTAGTTTTTATCAAGATTTGAAAAATGCAAAATTGATGCAAAATGTAACTTTAGTTGTGTTTTCAGAGTTTGGAAGACGCGTAAAAGACAATGGAAATGGAACTGATCATGGAACCGCAGCTCCAATGTTTATTATTGGTGGTAATACAAAAGGAACTATCGTTGGTCAAAATCCAAATTTATCAGATTTAGACAATGGCGATTTAAAACATCAAATCGATTTTAGAAGTGTTTATGCCTCATTATTAAAAGAAAAAATGAGTTTTGATTATTCAAAAATTGGAATTAGTAATAAACCTTTAGAAGGAATATTTTAAAAAACTCATAAGAACAAGTTCAAACCCCAAACAAACTATTATCTTTGTCGGCTTTTTAAAAATTAAAAAATGTCAAAAAACAGTTTGCTAAAAGGAGTTTTTTTAGTTGGTCTTGGTGCAACAAGTTATGGTATGTTGGCCACATTTGTAAAACTAGCTTATGAAGAAGGTTTTACAACTGCCGAAGTAACCTCTTCTCAATTCATATTAGGAATTCTTGGTATTTTAATAATCAATACTTTTCAAAAATTCAAAAATAAAGAAGCTGTTGAAAAAGCTACTCCAAAAAATATATTTCACTTGATGCTTGCCGGAACATCATTAGGAATGACAAGTGTATTTTATTATTTGTGTGTAAAGTATATTAATGTTTCCATTGCTATAGTTTTATTGATGCAAACCGTTTGGATGGGCGTTTTATTAGAGTGGTTTCTTGAAAAAAGAGTTCCTTCTAAGCAAAAAATAATATCCGTTTTGATAGTTTTAATTGGAACCTTTTTAGCAACAAACTTGCTTAACAATCAACTTGATATTGATTGGAGAGGAATTCTATGGGGAATGTTAGCAGCTGCATCTTTCACCACAACAATGTTTACGGCTAATAAAGTAGCATTGGGAATTTCATCGGCGCAAAGAAGTCTTTATATGCTTTTGGGTGGAGCTATTATTGTATTTGGTTTTGGTTTTTTTACTCAAACAACACCTTTCAATTTTGATATTTTCTTAAAATGGGGAATCTTTTTAGCTCTTTTTGGAACAATTATTCCTCCTTTACTTATGAATGCTGGCTTCCCTATTACTGGAATTGGTCTTGGAAGTATCGTTTCTGCTTTAGAGCTTCCTGTGTCGGTTTTAATGGCATTTCTTATCTTAAATGAAGTTGTAATCTTTTCACAATGGATTGGAATCATTTTAATTATAATTGCAATTGTAATTATGAATATCCAAATACCAAAATTAAAAAATTAGCTATTTTTTTGTCTAATTATAACTACAAATAACATTTATCTGTTAATTTATTATTATATTCGTATGAAATAAACAAAATATTTCATGGACAAACCTTGGCATTTATACGTCATGGCAGTGCTTTATATACTAGCCGGAATTAATCACTTTATTTCACCTAAATTATATGAAAAAGTAATCCCACCATTTATCCCGTATAAAAAACATGTTAATGAAATTATAGGGTTTTTATGTGCCTTATTAGGTATCTATATTTTTATTCCAATTTTTACTGAATATGCACTTTGGGGAATAATCGGCTATCTAATGGTTGTTTTTCCATCAAATCTTTTTATGATAACAAATGATGAAGCAAGTCTTGGAATTCCGAGATGGATTTTATATTTGAGAATTCCTATTCAATTTATCTTAATTTATTGGGCATACCAATACTTACCTGTAAACTAAATAACTATAAATAAACAAATTATGAGAAAATTATTTGCAGAATTTTTTGGAACCTATTGGTTAGTTTTTGGAGGATGCGGAAGTGCATTATTTGCAGCTGGTTACCTTACTCCTGCTGGAGTACATTTAGGAATTGGATTTGCTGGAGTTTCTTTGGCATTTGGACTTACTGTTTTAACCATGGCTTATGCTGTTGGACACATTTCTGGAGGACATTTTAATCCTGCAGTTTCATTTGGACTTTGGGCTGGAGGACGTTTTTCAGCAAAAGATTTAGCGTCATATATTGTTTCGCAATGTTTAGGAGCAATTGCTGCGGCAGGAACTTTGTACTTCATTTGGACAGGAAAAAATGGTAATGTAATTGATAATTCAAAAGCTGGAGCATTTGCAACAAATGGATTTGATGCCTTTTCACCTGATGGTTATTCTATGCTTTCTTGTTTTGCAGCAGAATTCGTATTAACAATGTTCTTTTTGATAGTAATTTTAGGAGCAACCGATAAATTTGCTAATGGAAAATTTGCAGGAATCACAATTGGTTTAGCATTAACATTAATCCACTTAATTAGTATCCCAATCACAAATACTTCTGTAAATCCTGCTCGTTCATTATCGCAAGCTATTTTTACTCAAGGTGAACCACTTTACCAAGTTTGGTTATTTTGGGTTGCACCAATATTAGGTGCAATTGTAGGAGGACTTGTTTATAAAAATTTACTTCAAAAATCAGATAACTAATAATTATTTCATCTTAATTATTATTAAAACGACGGAATTAATTTCGTCGTTTTTTTTATCTTTGAAATATGAATTCTTTATTTCCATCTGAAAAAATTACTTTCAATTTACCAAATGCTTCTGTGGAGTATTATCCTAACTTCTTTGATGCAAATCAATCAAAATTGCTGTTTGAAAAATTATTAAATGAAATTCCATGGCAACAAGATGACATTACTGTTTTTGGAAAAACACATCCTCAACCACGATTAACAGCATTATTTGGAAATGAAGGAAAACAATATTCCTATTCAAATATTATAATGCAACCTCATCCATGGAATGCTTTGTTGATGTTTATAAAATCAGAAATTGAGGCAGTTTGTAATGAAAACTTCACTACAGTTTTATTAAATTTATATCGCACAGGAAAAGACAGTAATGGTTGGCATGCTGACAATGAAAAAGAACTTGGAAGAAATCCAATCATTGCTTCAGTAAGTTTTGGTGCTGAAAGAGTTTTTCATTTGCAACATAACTCCATTGCAGAAGCCAAACAAAAAATAATATTACAAAACGGAAGTCTTTTGATAATGAAAGACGAAACCCAACATTTTTGGAAACATCAAATTCCTAAAACCATGAAAGAAATTGGGCCAAGAATAAATTTAACATTCAGAATAATTAAATAATTATTTTACTATTTTTGATAACAAATCACTTTTATGGATCATCTAATAAACTATTTTGAAACTGTTCCTTCATTACATAGAGGATTAATTTTGGCAGGTGGAATTGCTTTTTTTTGGATAATTGAAAGTATCAACCCATTTTTTAAATTTAATTATAGTAAAATACACCATGCAGGAATTAATCTTTTCTTCACGCTAACCACAATCATTATAAACTTTGCTTTAGCATTTATTTTATTAGAAACTGCAGAATTTGTTAGTAAAAAAGAGTTCGGAATTTTACAATGGTTACCACTAATGAATATTTGGGTTTATACCATATTTGGGTTACTTTTATTGGACTTTTTTGGTGCTTATTTAGCTCATTTTGTTGAACATCGCGTAAAATTTCTATGGCGTTTTCATTTAATTCACCACACAGACACTTATATAGATACAACCTCAGGAAACAGACATCATCCTGGCGAAAGTGTTATTCGTTTCATTTTTACAACATTTGGAGTATTAATCGTTGGAAGTCCAATGTGGATGGTATTTCTTTATCAAACACTATCAGTTGTTGCTACACAATTTACACATGCTAATATTTGTTTGCCAAAGAAATTAGATAAATTTATGAGTTATCTATTAGTTTCACCAGATATGCATAAAATTCACCATCATTATAAACTTCCTTACACAGATAGTAATTATGGAAATATTTTTTCTGTTTGGGATAGAATTTTTGGAACATTTTCATATTTAAAAAGAGAAGAAATTATCTATGGAGTTGACACACACATGAATCCGAAAGAAAATAATGAATTAATTCCTCTTTTAAAAATTCCATTTCAAAAAACACGTTCGCCACAAGAAAATTAAAAAATTTACATCCATTTTTAAAAGTGATTATTTTTTTTCTTAATATTGGTATATAAATTGATAAACTAAAAAAGAATTAACGTTAATGTGCTTTTCAACTAATGAAAAAAAGTAAAAGAGTAGAACTTGACAACGAACAATTAGAAAGAGTTGTCAGTATGGCGCAAGAGGAAAGGAAACCTTTTGAAGTATTAAAAGCTGAATTTGGAATTACTGAAAATGAAGTTACTGAATTGATGCGAAAAAGATTATCCAAAGACAATTTTGAGCTTTGGAAAAAGAAAGTCACAGCAAGTAAACCGAAACCGAAACCAATGGTCGATGATGATTTAGACGATTTGGACGGCAAATATTACATGAAAAATAAATTTGATTAATTCAAAACTGAAATATTAAAAACGATAAGTACTTATCGTTTTTTTTTATTTAATTTAGTACCTGCTTAATTCAATAGCAATTTAAAATTTAACAAATGAAAAAAAGTCTTTTGACACTTCTATTTTTTATCACTTTATACAGTCAATCTCAAGAAAAAAAATTCAATACTGAAAGTGTAGAAATTGACTCAATGATTAAAGGAACATTATTTACTCCTAAAGAAATAACAAAGAAAACAAAACTTGTAATTTTAATTGCAGGTTCAGGACCAACGAACAGAAGCGGAAATCAATTTGGAGGTGTAACAAACAATTTAAAATTTTTATCAGAAGATTTAATAACTAAAAATATAGCCGTTTTTAGTTTTGACAAACGAGTAATTGCTCAAATTAGAAAAGGAATTACAAATGATAATTCAATGACTTTTGATGATATGATTACTGACACTGAGAACGTTGTAAATTATTTTAAAAAAAATAAAAAATTCAAAAAAATAATCATTGCAGGTCACAGTGAAGGCGCATTAATAGGAATGATTGTTGCAAAAAAAACAAAAGCAGATGGATTCATTTCACTAGCTGGTGCAGGACGACCAATTTATGAAGTTCTTGAAGAACAATTATTAAAACAAGCACCCTATTTTTCTAAAGAAATTAAACAAAACATACAAAACTATAAGGAAGGTAAAACTTTTGAATACAAATCAAAAGATGCAACGATGATGAGTATTTTTAAACCCAGCATTCAACCCTATTTCATTTCATGGTCAAAATGGATTCCAACTGTAGAAATAAAAAAACTACAAATTCCTATATTAATCGTTAACGGAACAAAAGATTTACAAGTTCCTGAAAGTGACGCCCATTTACTAAAAGATGCTTTTCCTAAAGCAAAAATTGAAATTATTAAAAACATGAATCATCTTTTCAAAGAAACTCCAACCGAAGCTGAAAATATTAAATCTTATAACGATGGTACAATTCCTGTAATGCCAATTTTATCTGAAAAAATGGCTGAATTCATAAATTCAATATAAGTTTGTAACAAATCCTAAATAATCCATACCAATATACTGTTAAAAATTATATCCATGAACAAGAAAATCCTATTTAGTTTTGCAATTGCAACTTTACTTTTTAGTTGTAAATCAGCAACAGATTCAGCAACGACTGCATCAATTAATGAAGTTGGAGTTACTATTGATTTGAATAAAATTGTTGATGATAAAGTTCTAGTTACTGTAAAATCGCCAACAATTACTTCATCTGAAATTGTTTATCAACTTCCAAAAATTATTCCTGGAACATATTCAGAGGATGATTATGGTAAATTTGTTGATGATTTAAAAGCTTATGATAAAAAGGGAAATCTTTTAAAAGTTGAGAAAAAAGATGTCAATTCATGGACAATTTCTGACGCACAAAAACTAGACAAAGTAACTTATTTAGTTAACGACACTTTTGACATTGAAAAAAGTGGCGGAATGGGTGGCGGAGATGTTTTTTCGCCTGCAGGAACAAACATTGATGAAGGCAAAAATTTTATGTTGAACAATCATGGTTTTGTTGGTTATTTTACAGATAAAAAAGATTTGACTTATAAAGTAACTGTTTTACATCCTGAAACACTTTTTGGAGCAACTTCACTCATTGATTCTGATGCTAGCGCTACTTCTGATGTATTTATAACTTCAAGGTATAATGAATTAGTTGACAACCCAATTATGTATTCAAAACCAGACTACACTTCTTTCACCGTTGATGGAATGGAAATTCTTTTTAGTGTTTATTCGCCTTCAGGAAAACATTCGGCAAAAGCACTTTCAGGAAGTTTAGAAAAAACAATGCGTGCTCAAAAGAAATTTTTAGGTCCAATAAATGATAATAAAAAATATACTGTGCTTCTTTATCTTTCAGACATGAAGAAAAAAGATGCAAAAGGTTTTGGTGCATTAGAACACAACACTTCTACAACAGTTGTTTTCCCTGAAATGATGCCTTCAAGCGCACTTGGCGAACAAATTAAAGACGTAGTTTCACACGAGTTCTTTCATATTGTTACACCTTTAAGCGTTCACTCAAACGAAATTCATTATTTTGATTTTAATACTCCTAAAATGTCTAAACATTTATGGATGTATGAAGGTGTAACAGAATATTTTGCAAATCTTTTCCAAGTAAATCAAGGATTGATTGATGAGGAAGATTTTTATTTAAGAATGACTGAAAAAATTAGAAATGCAAAACGCATGAATGATAAAATGCCTTTTACTAAAATGAGTGCAAATGTTTTAGAAAAACCATACAAAGATCAATATTTAAATGTGTATGAAAAAGGTGCATTGATTGCAATGTGTGTTGACATTACTATTAGAGAAAAAAGCAATGGTGAAAGAGGTATTTTAGATTTAATGCAAAAATTATCAAATGAATTTGGTTCAAAAAAACCTTTCTCTGATGAACAACTTTTTGACAGAATTGTAGCTTTAACTTACCCTGAAGTTGGTGCATTTTTAACAACGTATGTTGATGGAGAAACACCAATAAATTATGAAGAATATTTTGCAAAAATGGGAGTTTCAAATTCGATAATAAAAAAAACAGGAAATCCATTTTTAAATAAATCAACGCCATGCATTTCTGGAATTCCTGCAACTAAGGAAATTGTTATTAGAGCCAATACAGAATTAACACCTTTTTTAACCAATATGGGATTAAAAGCTGATGATGTAATCAAATCAATAAACGGAAAAGAATACAACATTGATGGAATTTCTGAAATGATGGAATCAGTTCAAAGTTGGAAAGAAGGTGATGTTATTACAATGAAAATTAAAAGAAACGATAAAGAGCAAACCTTATCAGGAAAAGCAATTATACCAATGAATGAATCAAAAGGATACAATCTTTCTGATACAAGTAAGAAAAATTTAAATCAAGCTTGGTTGAAAGGTTAAACTTTTAAAATCAAATTTTAAATCCTCAATTTATGTTATAGATTGGGGATTTTTTTATTATTTTGCCAAAAATAATAAATCATGCAAAAAACAATTATTGCTTTACTTTCATTAGTGCTTTTAAGCTCTTGTGGAGAAAAAAAACAGGAAAAAGACTTACTTATTACTGGAAACATCAAAGGGTTGAAAAAAGGGACTATATACATCCAAAAACTTCAAGACTCAACATTAGTCGCATTAGACACAATTAAGATAAATGGTGATTCACATTTCACCTCAGAACTTGACATTAATTCACCAGAAATGTATTATTTGTTTCTTGATAGAGGTGTAACAAATTCATTAGACAATAACATTCCATTTTTTGCTGAAAAGGGAAAAATAAATATTGAAACTTCATTAGATTTTTTAACTGCCGACTCAAAAATTACTGGATCAAAATCTCACGAAGTATATGAAGAGTATAAAAAAATTATTACTAGGTTAGTTGATCAAGATTTAGCACTTTTAGAAAAAAAATTGAATGCCTATAAAAATGGTAAATCTGAAGAAATTGTGACTATAAATAAACAGCAAGAAAATATTTTGAAACGTAAATATCTTTTCACAACAAATTTTGCAGTTAACCATAAAGATTCTGAAGTTGCACCTTATTTGGCCTTAGCTGAAATTTATGATATCAATCTAAAATATCTTGATACAATTCAAAAGTCACTAACACCAAAAGTTGCTAAATCACTTTATGGAAAAAAACTTGATGAATTAATTAAAGAAAGAAGAAAAACTGAAAACTAATTAATAGTTTATTGAAATAGAAAAAAAGACTTCGCAAAATGGAGTCTTTTTTTATTTCCTAAAATTATAAATAAAAAAACCACCACATTTCTGTGATGGTTTATTAAGAGCCGGCGGAGGGACTCGAACCCACGACCTGCTGATTACAAATCAGCTGCTCTAGCCAACTGAGCTACGCTGGCCGGTCTCATTTCTTGTGCAAATATAATAGTGATTTTTAAATCTCCAAAATTTTTTTGCACTTTTTTAATGATTTTTTTAATTATAAAGCGTTGATTTTTTCAATCAATTGATTTGCAGTTTGTTCTAATTCTACATTGATTTGTTTGAAATGTGCTTTTTTATTTTCAACATTTTTTGCATTTACCTTAGTGATTAAAGCATCAAAAGATGTAATTGCCTCATCTATAACTGCATTAGTAGCTTCAGTAGGTTTTCCTTCACTAGTCATCTCGTGAATGTAAACAGCTTCAATAATATCTCCTAAAACGAAGTTGATGTCTTTTTTTAAATTTTTAACGCTTGGCATTTTCTTTTATTTTTAAAATTTGGTGCAAAATTACATATAATCTTTTGAATATAAGTTAAGAAATGTATATTTCTAATAATGATGCTTTCCCATTAATTATAAACTCTCTCATTTTTGCAGGAATTAAAATGGTATCACCAGTTTTGTAGGTATACGTTTTTCCATCATAATTCAATTCAAAGTCACCTTCAACACACATATAAACCGAAAATGAATTTTCATCATTTATAACAGCTACATTTCCATCTAGCGGAATAAAATTAGTGGTGAAGTAAGGACAGTTTACAATTTCGTTTGAAGTATTTTCAGTTTTAGTGTAGGTTTTCTCAGCTTGAACAACATTATAATTAATTGCATCAACAGCTAAATCAACATGAAGCTCACGAGTATTTCCATGAACATCTACTCTATCAAAATCATACAATCTATAAGTAATATCAGAAGTTTGTTGGATTTCTGCAATTACAGTTCCAGCTCCAATAGCATGCACCGTTCCTGTTTCTAAAAAGAAAACATCACCTTTTTTTACCTTTTTAGTATCAAGAATATCTATCAATGTTTTATGTTCAAGATTTTCTAAATATTCTTTTTGAGATGATTTTTCTTTAAAACCCACAATTAATCTTGCCTCTGCATCGGCTTGCATTACATACCACATTTCGGTTTTACCAAATGAGTTATGACGTTTTGCTGCTAATTCATCATTTGGATGCACTTGAATAGACAAATCCTCACGAGCATCAAGATACTTGAAAAGAAGTGGAAATTGCTTTCCAAATTTCTGGTAAACTTTTGTACCCAAAACTTGTTCAGGAAATTCAGTAATCAATTCATTTAACGATTTTCCTGCAAAAACTCCATTAGAAATTACACTAACATCATTTTCAACAGTAGAAATTTCCCAACTTTCACCAGTAATTTCAGATGAAATAGGTTTGTTTAAATAATCTCTAAGTTTTGTTCCGCCCCAAATTCTTTCTTTTAAAATGGGTTGGAATTGCAATGGATAAAGTTTCATTTTATATATTTAAAGTACAAAGATGCAAAAAAATGGATATACTATTTTGTCAATTTCTTTAATGTTTTTAATGCCTTTTCAATATGAATATTTCCTGACATGCTATTAAAAATCATGACAATTATCCCATTTTTATCAACTACAAAAGTTTGACGTCCAGGTATAATTAAAAAATCATTTTCAACTCCAAATAATTTTCGAAGTTTTTTATCATTATCTGAAAGTAAAATGAATGGAAGATTGAATTTGCTTTTGAATTTTAAATGTGAAGTAACTGTATCAGCACTAATTCCTATTACTTCTGCTCCTAAATCTTTAAATTCTTGGTAATTATCACGAAAACTACACGCTTGTTGTGTACAAACTTTTGTTTCATCTTTAGGATAAAAATAAATTACAAGTGCTTGTTTTTCAATATAATCTTGCGAATTAAAAATTGTTCCGTTAGTATCTTTTGCTGAAAAATTGGGAAGTTTGTCTCCTACTTTTAGTGGCATTTTAGTTTCCTTTATAGGTTACAAAATTTCGAGGTGTTTCATAAAGAACTACTTCTAATTCTTTATTGGTATCAATATATTTTCTAAGTTTATTCCAAATTACAACAGCTATATTTTCTGCTGTTGGATTTAAATCGGCAAAATCTTGAACATCTAAATTCAAATTTTTATGGTCAAAAGCATTTTCAATATGCTCTTTTATCAAATCTGACAGTATTTTTACATCAATTACAAAACCTGTTTCTTGATCAATTTCTCCTGTAACAGAAACTATTAACTCATAATTATGTCCATGATAATTAGGATTGTTGCATTTCCCAAAAACCAAATCGTTTTGCTCCATAGTCCAATCTTTTCGATACAATCGATGTGCTGAGTTGAAATGTGCTTTTCTTGAAACGGTAACTTTCATTTTGATTAAGGATTTACGATTAATGGATTTAGGGTTTTCACTTCGACAAGCTCAGTGTAACAGAAATTATAATTTGTGGTCTTCTAGATAATGGTAAAATTCATCAAAAATTATTTTGAACCAAACTGTATAAATATCTGGATTTTGAATCATATCTTCTTTGATGTCTTCTATTGTCATCCATTTCCAGCTTTCCACTTCATCACAATTAATATTAGGTTCTTCATTAGAATAACCTATCATTACATGGTCAAGTTCATGTTCGGTTAAACCATTGTCAAATGGCGCTTTGTAGATGAAATGAAACAATTCTTTCAATTCGGTTTTGAAACCCATTTCTTCAAACAAACGACGTTTTCCTGCTTCAATATTCGTTTCTCCTGCTCGTTGGTGACTGCAACAAGTATTTGTCCAAAGTAAAGGCGAATGATACTTGTGATGCGCACGTTGCTGTAGCATAACTTCATTTTTATCATTTAAAACAAATACAGAAAATGCACGATGCAATACTGCTTTTTCGTGAGCTTCGAGTTTGTTCATCAAACCAATAGGTTCGTCTTTTTCGTTGACTAAAATTACTTGTTCTTCTTTCATAGATTTTTTATGATGGTCAAAAATACGAAAAAAGAATTGGTTGTGAAGTGATTTTGGAGTTTGTGAAAAGTTTAACGTGTGTTTATATTTTGTATTTTTATGAAATAAATTTAAAATTTGGCAGTTAAAATATATATGAAGATAAAATATAACATCTTATTACTATTTCCAATTGTAACTTTTTCACAACTTTCAGAAAAAGTGAATACTATTTATAAAGGATTACTGCAAAAAGATCGAATAGAAAGTCAAAACTTAGGCTATAGTGGAGAGGAAAGTAGTGTATATAAAATGTATGAAGAATTAGACTCCATAGCTAATGATGAAGAGATTCTATTTATGGTACAAAATGGAAATGATGTTGTAAAAGGTTATTTGTCATTAGTAATGGTAGATAGAAAATCAGAAAAATTAATTCAACTATTCTCAAATTATATAAATGATGATAAAAAGATAAAATTTCAAAACGGTTGCGTTGGAGATATTTCTACAACGGCTGGTCAACTATATGGCTATTTATTTTATCAAAAAGAAAAAATCGATTTAATTAAAAATTACGAAAATGAATCCGATGAATTGAAAGTTACTTTAAAAGAGTATTATGGTAATAATTTTGCTAAACAATATAAAACCAAGTGGACTAAAAAAGAAGTTGATAGCGTTTTAAATCAATTCAATGAAATAGTCATCACAAATGATTCTATAATACCTGAAACGATAGACATAATATTTGAACTTAATAATTATAAATTTAAGAATTATGAAAGAGTCAAATATTTTGCTCACAAATATATGACAAGAGAGACAATTGCGACTTTGGCTAATTTTCAAAACAAAAAGGATTTACCATTTTTTCTTCAAAACATAGATAACTCGTTTTTAGCAATTTCAAAATTTCCAGATGAATCTTTTATAAAAATTCTTCAAAATAAAGAAAACGAAAATTTAGAAAATTTGGATTATTATGAAGCTATTTCGTCTATTTGCAATGAAGATGTAGACCAAATAAAGAGAAATATATTTGACAAACTAAGTAGATCTGTTAATATATTTACACAAGAATACATTCAATATCTTGATGAAGCATTAAAAAAATATAGTTGTGAATATAACTCTAACTTACAATTAGAAATAGAGAAATTCCACAACCGTTAAACTTTCCTTAAATCATCTCAATTTGTAAACTGTAAGACATTTTGCAACGTACTTCTATTGTAAATTTGTACATCAATTAATTTAATTGTTATGAGAAAAATAATCACTTTTTTATTTCTGATTCCTTTGCTTACTTTAACGGCTTGTGGTCAATCGGATAAAAAAAATTCTAAAAAAGAAATTAAAACTATGGAAAACGTAATCAGCAAACCTGAAAATCCTTACTATTCTAATACTGATACAAAAAAATTAACTGTTTCAAATGCCGAGTGGAAAAAAGTTTTATCACCCGATTTGTATGCTGTTGCTCGTGAAGCCGATACTGAAAGAGCTTTTACAGGAACCATGTGGAAAAGCGAAACTAAAGGAACTTATTATTGTGCAACTTGTGGAAATAAATTATTCAAATCGGATCAAAAATTTGTAAGTAGTTGTGGTTGGCCAAGTTTTTTTGAACAAGAAAACAAAGAAAGTATCACTTTTAAAGATGATAATTCTTATGGAATGAGAAGAATTGAAGCTAATTGCGGTAGATGTGATTCGCATTTAGGACATTTGTTTGATGATGGTCCAGAACCAACAGGAAAAAGGTATTGCATGAATGCTATTTCATTAGATTTTGTTCCTGATGCTATTGCTTCTAATACTGGGAATTTAGAGACAGTTGTTCTTGGTGGTGGTTGTTTTTGGTGTGTGGAAGCCGTTTATCAAAACCTTGATGGTGTAAAAAGTGTTTACTCTGGTTATGCTGGTGGAATGGTCGAAAATCCAAGTTATGAGCAAGTTTGTACTGGTAGAACTGGCGCAGCTGAAGTTGTAGAAATCACTTATGATAAAACGAAGACCAATTTAGATGAAATTTTCAAAGTATTTTTCACCGTTCATGATCCTACAACATTGAATAGACAAGGCGCAGATTCAGGAACTCAATATCGCTCAGTGATTTTTTATAAAAATGAAACTGAGAAAAAAGCTGCACAAACTTTGATTGCAGAATTGAATGAAAAAGTATTTTCTAATAAAATTGTTACCACTTTAGAACCTTTGAAAAAATTCTATATTGCGGAAGAATATCATCAAGGTTATTATGAAAACAATAAAGACAAACCTTATTGCCAAATGGTAATTCAACCTAAAATTGAAAAGTTTGAAAAGGTCTTTAATGATCGATTGAAAAAATAAAAAAACGGCTAAACTCAAAAAAAGTTTAGCCGTTTTTTATTCTAATTATTTATTAATTGCAATCAACAAAATCGCTCTCAGTAAATCCATCGCATTGTGCGTGACAAGGATTAGGATAAGTAATTACTTCTCCATCTTCATCAATTACACAAACTGGACTGTATTCCTCAGTACAAACGCAATCGTCATCATAATCATAATCGTCATCACATGAATTTAATATTTCTTCAAACTGATAAGAATTGCTTACCACTACAGTTGCGCCATCAACAATTACAGAAATTGGGTACACAAAATCAAAATTAAAATCTTCATCTTCATCGTCTAAACCTTCAAAAAAAGCATACAATTGACTTTCGCTTTCCATTAAAAAAGTTTCACTATTTGTTGTATTGATAATTGAAAACGGATAAACTAATTGAAAACATTCAGAATCCATATAATCATCGTCGTCATAAGTATCAAAGTCACATTCGTCAATAATTCCTTCAAAATCATCTTCACTATTGATTGTAACAGTCGTTCCAGATGCTAAATACTGAATTTGAAAAGGAAATGCAATTGCTTCCAAATACATATCTTCATCTTCATTTGACAATAAATCAATAAGCTCATCAATAGAGTTCACGGTAACTGTTGTTCCAGTATTGTATGACAATGTTATTGGATATACAAAATCAAAACACATTTCATCATCGTCATCCGAACTACTTCTTCCTGCAATATTGAAATTGTTTTTCATTTCATTGAATACAACTCTAAGAGAAGCACTTTTTTGTGTATCCTTTGTTTTTGTGTCATCATCTGAACACGAAATTCCTAATGGTAACACGACCAAAAGTAAAATAAGAATTTGTTTAATAGTTTTCATTATAATTTGATTTTTGTTTAATTAAATGTTTGTAATGTGCTAAAATAATACAAATTAGCATAAAAAAGTAACGTTTGATAAAAATTTTTGTTCTTCAAAAAATTAAAATATTGAATTTTAAAAACTCATCCTTACAAAAACATTAGGAGTAATTCCTAAAGAATAATAATTTCTGACATCATATCTTGGTGTGTTAAAATCACCGAAATCAGAAAATTTTCGTTCGAATTCTTTACTAATTATAGTTCTGTTATTATAGCAATTGTATATTGAAAATCCGACTTTAAAATTTTTATCCTTTTTATTTAAAAACTGATAGAATCCTGAAATATCAAAACGATGATAAGCAGCAAGTGTTCTTGAATTTAAAGCAATTGCCTCTTCATTTTCATCCAACAAACTGTATGGTTTTCCTGTATGTAAAAACCATCCCACAGCAAGCGAATAATGTTGCCATTTTTTATTGAACGATAAACTTAAAGCATGTTTTACATTAGAATTAATTTGGAAATAATTATGATTATTAATGGTTTCAAAACGGTTTTGAGAATCTTGAAAAGTATAAGTCATCCATGTACTCCAAGTTTTGCCAGTTTTTTGAAGCAAAAAATCCAAACCATTTGTAAAACCATTGCCTTTGTATATAGTCGTTACGTTTTGATTAGAAAAACCAAAAGTTGAAGAAGTAATTCCATCAATTTGTTTGTGATATATATCCAAATCTAACAACCAATCATTCTTCTTATAAATGATTCCTGAATTAAAATGATTTGCCTTTTGTATAGGATAATTTGATTTATCGGACAACGCCCAAACGTAATTTTCTAAACTCAAATCATTAATGGTATTTTCACGAATTTGACTTAAAATTTGGCTTCTTTTTTCATATGAAATTTGCCAAATAAACTCTTTTGAAAATCGTCTTTGAACTAAAACTCTTGGTTCAAGAATAGAACCATTTTCTCTGAAATTACTATATCTAAAACCTGAATTTATCATCCATTTTTTATTATCAAATTTTAAATAAGAATAACCCACATGATTAATATTGTAAGCTTGCTTTAAACTCAAAACCACACCAATATCTTGATTAAATGAATTGAATAAATGTGAAACATCATTTCCAAATAATTGATATCCAAAATCTAAATTAAATTTTGAATTCATTAAATAATTAAAATTTGCTTCAAAACCTGAATCTGTAATTCGGTTGATTTTTTTATACGCCTCAAATTCTGATGTTGAAAATTGTTCTTTTCGTTCATAATCAAAATCATAATTAGAATAAAAAAACAATACTTTTTGATTGAATTTTGATGAATATTTTTGATTCCAATTGATACTAAAACCATAATTCGAAATATTCATTTGCTGGTTTTCAGTAGAATTATTGTGCGTTTTATTAGAATATTTTAAATCATTATCAATATAAATTCCTGATAGAGAAATTGTTGAATTTTCACTGGGTTTAAAATTCAGTTTAGTAGAAAAATCTTGAAATTGAAATTTATTTTGATTACCAAAATCATTGAAAATAGTGTTTTGAAAAACTTTATCTTCAAGCTGATTGAAGGTTGCTGATTGCAGCCATTCGGTAAAAGATTTTCTTGCTGCAATTTGAATTCCTAATTTATTTTTTACAATAGGAGCTTTTATATCAACATCAACATTTAAAGCATTAATTCCTGCATTTCCTTGAAAATCGTCAGTAATTTTATCAGAAGATTTTATATCGATTATACTCGAAATTCGCTCTCCAAATTTAGGATTTACTGCTTTATTATAAAAATTTACTGACTGTGAAATTGATGGATTAATACCTGAAATCATCCCAAATAAATGTCCAGGATGATACAATCGGATTCCATCCCAAAGCACTAAATTTTGATCGGAAGTTCCACCTCGAACATGCAAACCGCTTGCCGTTTCATTAGGACTTTTTACACCTGGAAGTTGTTGCAATGCTAATAAAACATCGGCATCAGTTACGCCAGGAAGTGTTTCTACTTTTTGTGGATAAATAGTAAATTTTTCACTTGTTTTATTTATTCCTTGAGCCAGAAAACCTTCAATTAAAACCTCTTCAATATAAGTAGTTTTAATAGTTTTTTCTTCCTCATTTTTTACTAAAGAATAAAAACGATTGTCAATTTTTATAATTTTTAGTTGGGTTTGATTTTCAATTTCAGAACTTATTTCTTCTAAAGAATATTTCCTCTTGAACAAGGATACTTGCTTGTTTTTTAAAATTTCATCAACATAAGAAAACTTGACACTGAATTTTTTTTCAATGTCAAGTAGTACTTTTTCTAATTCGGTTGAAGAATAGTAAAATTGATACCTCTCCATTTTTTGTGCCCACGAACTTTGAAGAAAAAGAAAAATGAATAAAAACGAAATTAATTGTTTCATTCCATTAAAATAATATTTCCTTCATTAATTTTATATTTCAAATTTAATGGAACACATATTGTTTTTAAAGCAGTTTCTATATTTTTATTTGAAAAATTTCCTGTAAATTTAATTTCTTTTATATTTTTAGGATAAGATACTTTGGTATTAAATTGCATTTCAAATTTATCTAAAACATAATGAATTGGTACATTTTTAAAAGCCGATTCACCATCAATCCAAAGTGGTTTTTCAGCATTACTTTGAGCCCAATTTTCAAATGTTTTTTCATAAATTCTAACGCTTTCACCTTTTGTTAGAATAACTGTTTTAGCACTGTTTTCAACTTTTACTTTGCCTTCAAAACAAACCACTTCAAAATAATCATTGAAACTTGTTACGTTAAATTTTGTTCCTAAAACGGTTACATTTCCTAATTTAGTTTCAACGGTAAACTTACTTCCTTTTTGAACTTCAAAGAAGGCTTCACCATCTAATTTTAGTGTTCTATTCCAATTAAAAAAATTGGGATAAGATAATTCAGATTTTGAATTTAATGTAACTCTTGAATTGTCTTTTAAAGTCACAACTTGTGTTAAACCATAATCAGTTGTTGTAGTATTTGAAAAATAAAAAACTTGATACAAACCAAAAAATAAGAGTAAACTAGCCGCAACTGCAACGTATTTCCAAAGATTAAAAACTTTTGGTTGAGGAGTTTTTGGTTTTTTTGCTTCAATTTTCTTTTGAATTTTAGCATAATTTAGTTCCAAATCAGCATCAGAAATTGTGTAATTACCAAGTGCATTCTTCAACTTTTGGTAAGCTAAAAAATCCTCATTGGAAACCAATTGCTTCAACTGATTATCTGAAATTTTATCAGCTAACCAATCGGAAAGAAATGTATCGTTTTTATTTTCCATTTTGTAATTTTTTAAAAAATATTCTGATTAAATATTTTTCATTACTTTTCTTAGAGTTACTAACGCTAAGTGCATTCTTTTTTCTACTGCTTTGACCGACAATCCTAATAAAGAAGCAATTTCTGTATAAGATTGATTTTCAAATCTATTCATTAAAAAAACTTCTCTTTGTTTTTCAGGCAATTGATTTATTGCACTTTCAAGTTGTTTTCTTAATTCGTTTTCTTCTAATAAAAATTCTGGTGATTCAGAATTCAATTCACTTTTATTGGACTTTAGTTCAAAATTTGAAACTACTTTTTCATGCTTAATTTGATTGAGTGATAAACGTGTTGCTGTTGTGAATAAAAAACTTTTTGCTTGTTCAGGTTTTAGAACTTTACAATTTTCCCAAAGAATTACAAAAGCATTTTGAGCAACATCTTCTGCCCTATCAGCATCTTTATATTTATATATCAAATAATTTCTGATTAGTTTAAAATTCAATTGAAAAATCGATTTAAAAACAGCATCACTGCATAAACAAGAAGTAGAATCTTTATTAGATATGTCCATATTCTTTTTAAAATCATCACCGCATACTTCTTTTTCAAAATATGCGGCAATGAAGTTTAAGTTAACCCAACTATATTAATTACAAAGATCTGATACTACAGCATTCAATCCTTCTTGACTTTCTATGGTAAACATCATTGATGATGTAGCATGGTGAATAACTATAGGATAGTTAACTACTGCTCCAGTTGGACTATTTAGATAATCTAATAATTCACTATCACTACTAACGCTATAAACTGCTCCTTGATATTGCACTTGAATTGGATATTGTACTGTAAAACATGTTCCAAGTCCATCAAAACCACTAACACTTGAAGAACCACAATCTACATAATCTGCTGGTGTATATCCTGCACATTCAGCTATACATGCATTTGGGAATTGCATAGTTTCTCCAGTTGGTGTTGCAACGCAAACTGGCGCATATTCATCTGAACAAGTACAAAAACTTGATACACAATTGTTATCCATTTCAAACAATTCGTAAAGGTTATTTATTTCTACAGATTCACCGTTATAAATCACATTAAAAGGAAATGCTAATTCAACAATAATATTTTCGTCATTGATAATAGAATCGAACAATTCTGATTCATTGTTAACAGTAATTGTGGTACCGTTTTGATTGATATATGATAATGGATATGTATATTCATAACACATTCCTGATGTTACATAATTATCAAAAGTTTCCATACCGCAACTTGAAATTAATTCCTCAAAATCTGCTTCATTACTAATTGTTATTGGAGTTGCAGAATCTGCTGTAGCTAAAGTTACTTGAAATGGAAAAGCAATTCCTTCAATATATAAACTAGGAGTTTCATTAGATAATAAATCAATGATTCCATCAAATGAAGAAACTGAAACGGTTGTACCATTGTTATAAGCCAAATCCAATGGATAAACGAATTCAAAACATAAAGCGGTTGAATCTACCACAATAGTATCGTTGATACTTCTACCTGAAATATTATTAGATTTTTTTAGTTCGTTTAAAACTGATCTTAAAGAGAAACTCTTTTCAGTTACAACTTCATTTTCAATTGAATCGCCATCTGTACAAGAATACAATGTTGCTAAAGAAATAGCTGCGAAAAGAAATAATACTTTTAACTTTTTCATAATTAATAAAATTTAATGTTTAAAGCTAAGACAACTCAAAAATCAATCACCCTACTTTTTATTTAAAATTTTTATTTTTTCAATACTTCAGCTATTTTCATGGCACATTTTTCTCCATCGATTGCTGCTGAAATTATTCCACCAGCATATCCTGCTCCTTCGCCACATGGATATAATCCTTTTATTTGTAGATGTTCTAATGTTTCGTTGTCTCTTGGAATTCTAACAGGTGATGAAGTCCTACTTTCTGGTGCATGAAGAATGGCGTCATTAGTTAAATAACCACGCATTGTTTTACCAAATTCCTTAAATCCTTCTCTCATAATTTGAGATAAAAATCCTGGGAAAACTTGTCCCATTTCTACAGAGGTTGTGCCTGGAACATAAGACGTTTTTGGAATTGAATTCGAAATTTTATTTTGAGTGAAATCGACCATTCGTTGCGCAGGAACTTTTTGAGTTGAACCTGCTAAATGCCATGCTTTTTGTTCGATTGATTTTTGAAATTCCATTCCGGCAAGAGCTCCAAATTTTGCAAATGGTTTAAAATCTTCTAATTTTAATTCTACAACTATTCCTGAATTTGCAGTGGCTTGATCTCTCTTTGATGGTGACCAACCATTAGTAACTACTTCACCTGGACTTGTAGCACATGGAGCAATTACTCCGCCAGGACACATACAAAATGAATACATTCCTCGTCCATTAACTTGCTTTACAATAGAATAAGGTGATGGAGGTAAAAATTCACCACGAAAATCGCAAGAATATTGAATTTTATCAATCAATTCCTGCGGATGTTCTGCACGAACGCCTAATGCGAAAGGTTTAGCTTCAATAAAAATTTTCTTTTTGTCTAATAATTCAAAAATATCTCTAGCCGAATGTCCCGTAGCAAGAATTACTTTGTTAGTAGAAATTGTATCGCCATTTTGAGTTACAATTCCTTGAATTTCATTACTTTTTACTATAAAATCAATTACACGAGTTTCAAACAAAACTTGTCCACCACATTCAATAATTTTCTCACGAATATCTTGAATAATTTGAGGTAATTTATTGGTTCCAATATGTGGATGCGCTTCAACTAAAATATCATCTGAAGCTCCAAAACCTACTAATAACCTTAGAATTCTGTCAACATCACCACGTTTTTTTGAACGCGTGTATAATTTTCCGTCAGAATACGTTCCTGCGCCACCTTCACCAAAACAATAATTAGAATCTTCGTTTACAATGTGATCAACGTTGATGGCTTTCAAGTCTCTTCTACGACCACGTACATCTTTTCCTCTTTCAATTACTATTGGCTTCAATCCTAATTCTATTAATTGTAAAGCTGCAAAAAGTCCAGCTGGACCAGCGCCAACAATTATAACTTCTTGTGAATTAGAAACATTATTATATTTTGGTAGTTCAATTTTTTGTTCTACAAAATCTTCACCTGTAAAAAAAACGGTAGCTTTTATATTAAATTTTATAGCTTTTTGACGTGCATCAATTGAACGTTTTAAAACAATGACCTTTTGAATTTCTTTCACAGAAGTATTCAATATTCTTGCAACATGTTCGTTGATTAATATTTCATTATGAGCAACTTCAGGTGAGACTTGGGTTTGAATTTCGCGAGGCATAAAAGTAATTTTTGACAAAAATAGTAATTTGAAAATTGTTATTGTAATTTTGCAGGAGAACAACAATTTATATGTCAAGAAAAATAAAACTCATTTGGGATTTTCGTGGAGAAGTTGCAGCAAAAACAGCTGAACATCATGAAATTCATTTGAAAGAATATATAGCAATAGAAAAATTTCCTATTAATATAACGGGATTTGAAATAATAAACGAAATGTATGCTATAGCATTTATGGTTGTTACTGACGAAAATATGATTCAAGTTCGCGATGCCTTAAAGCCTCATCGTGGTGAGCTTTATGTTTAATCAACATCCATTCTATAATCGCTAAATATGTAAGTGTCATTTTTTTCTCCTGATAATTGAATACTTTTAAATTCAACTACTTGAGGATTCTTCACTTCATAGTTATAAATATCTGTGTTTTTACTATTATTTGACAATTCATAAAACTTTCCATCTTTTGTCCACCACTTACCTTTTTCAGTTAAGGTTTCAATTTCACAATCTTGTTTAGCAGTAAACATAATTACATAGGTTCCATTTTTAAACCTTTCTTGAATCCAATGTTTTTCAACTCCTTTGGTTTCCTTATCAGCTTCAAATCCTTTCCAAATTCCAACTAATTTTGAATCATATTGTTTGTCTCCGCTAGTGAAACTAAAAACTGAAAATGATAAGATCATTAAGACTATCGGAATTATAAAAAATGTTTTTTTCATAGAATTTCTTTTTTAAACGACTTAATTAGCTACTTCGCTAATAAATTTTATTCTCATCAATCGTAATTCTTCAATATCGTAATCGCCGTCGAATTCTTTGAGTGCATCTTCAATTCTATCGGTTTCTGATTCCATGAAATAATCGTGAATTTCCTCTTGCTGATCTTCGTCTAGTATTTCATCAATCCAATATTTAATGTTCAGTTTTGTACCAGCATAAACAATTTGCTCCATTTCTTTAAGCAAATCGTCCATTTTCATTCCTTTTGCTGAAGCGATATCATCTAAAGAAAGTTTTCTATCAATGTTTTGAATGATATATAATTTGTTAGCAGAATTAGCACCTGTTGATTTTACAACTAAATCATCTGGACGAATAATGTCGTTATCTTCAACATATCTATTGATTAATTCTACAAATTCTTTACCATATTTCTTTGCTTTTCCTTCACCAACACCATGAATATTAATCAATTCATCCATAGTAATTGGATATTTCAAAGCCATATCTTCTAAAGATGGATCTTGAAAAACCACAAATGGTGGAACACCAAGTTTTTTTGCCACTTTTTTACGCAAATCACGTAACATTGCCATTAATGCTTCGTCTGCTGTTCCTGAAGATTTTGCTGCAGTTACAATAGCATCGTCTTCAGCTTCATTATATTCATGGTCTTCAGACATCATGAACGATGTTGGATTCTTAATATAGTCGTGACCTTTATCTGAAACTTTTAAAATTCCATAAGTTTCAATATCTTTTGTAAGCATGCCATCTACTAAAACTTGACGAATTAACGCCATCCAGTAGCGTTCCTCTTGATCTTTACCGCAACCAAAAAAAGATTGAGTATCAGTTCTGTGAGCTTTAATGGTTGCATTTACTCTTCCTATTAAGGTAAAAACTATTTCTTTAGATTTATATAAATGTTTGGTATCTCGAACAACTTCCAATAGTTTTTTTACATTGTCTTTTGCCTCAACTTTTACTTTTGGATTTCGAACATTATCATCCATATCTGCTCCTTCTCCATTTTCACTATCAAACTCTTCACCAAAATAATGTAATAAAAATTTGCGACGAGACATTGATGTTTCTGCATAAGCAACTACTTCTTGCAAAAGTGCAAAACCAATTTCTTGTTCGGCAACAGGTTTTCCTGACATGAATTTTTCTAACTTTTCAACATCTTTATAGGAATAGTAAGCCAAGCAATGTCCTTCTCCACCATCGCGACCTGCACGACCGGTTTCTTGATAATAACTTTCTAATGATTTTGGGATATCGTGATGAATAACAAAACGCACATCTGGTTTATCAATTCCCATTCCGAAGGCAATTGTTGCCACAACAACTTCAACATCTTCCATAAGAAACATGTCTTGATGTTTTGCTCGTGTTTTTGCATCTAAACCGGCATGATAAGGAACTGCACTGATTCCGTTTACTTGTAGAACTTGAGCAATTTCTTCTACTTTTTTACGACTCAAACAATAAATAATTCCAGACTTTCCTTTATTCTGTTTAATAAAACGAATAATATCTGACTCTATATTTTTAGTTTTAGTTCGTACTTCATAAAATAAATTAGGACGATTAAATGAAGCTTTATAAGTAGTTGCGTCAGACATATCTAAATTTTTTAGAATATCTTCTTGCACTTTTGGTGTTGCTGTAGCCGTTAGTCCAATTACAGGAACATCACCTAATTGTTTAATAATATTTTTTAAATTTCTATATTCAGGTCTAAAATCGTGTCCCCATTCTGAGATACAATGCGCTTCATCAATAGCAACAAAAGATATTTTTACTGATTGAAGAAACTCAACATATTCCTCTTTTGTTAATGATTCTGGAGCTACATATAATAATTTAGTTATACCTGAGGTAATATCTTTTTTTACTTGATTTATTTCGGTTTTTGTTAAGGACGAGTTTAAAACGTGTGCAATCCCATCTTCTGATGAAACACTTCTTATAGCATCAACTTGGTTTTTCATTAATGCAATCAATGGAGAAACAACAATTGCTGTTCCTTCTTGAATAAGTGATGGCAACTGATAGCACAATGATTTTCCGCCACCAGTAGGCATAATCACAAAAGTATTTTCTTTTGCCAAAATACTTTTTATAACCTTTTCTTGTAAACCTTTGAAATGGTTAAAACCAAAATATTTTTTTAATTCTTTGTGGATGTCAATTTCGTTTGAATTCATTCTTACTTAATAGTATTTTTACATAAATTTGCAACCATAAATATACAACTTTCTTTTATTCATACAAATTTTATAACAAATCTATTTTGGTAACTAAAGAAAATATCATTCAATCGGCTAAAAAATCATTGATTTCTCAAAGCCAATCTATAGCAAAACTAACTGATTTTATTGACAATAGCTTTGTTGCATCTGTAGAATTAATTTATAATTGTAAAGGAAGATTAATTGTTACAGGAATTGGAAAAAGTGCCATTATTGCGCAAAAAATTGTTGCAACAATGAATTCAACAGGAACTCCATCAATGTTTTTACACGCATCTGAAGCCATTCATGGTGATTTAGGTATGATTCAAAATGGTGACGTAATCATTTGTATTTCTAAAAGTGGTAATAGTCCTGAAATAAAAGTTTTGGTTCCGCTTTTAAAGAGATTTGGAAATAAATTAATAGGAATAACAGGAAATACAACTTCATTTTTAGGAAAAGAATCTGATATTACGCTAAACACTTATGTAGAAAGTGAAGCTTGTCCAAATAATTTAGCCCCAACAAACAGCACTACTGCACAATTAGTTATAGGCGATGCTTTAGCGGTTTGCTTGATGGAAATGAGAGACTTTAAAGCAGAAGATTTTGCTATTTATCATCCTGGTGGCGCTTTAGGTAAAAAATTATTGTTGAGAGTTCAAGATATGTTAGACACCACGAGAAAACCATTTGTAAATCCAGATTCAAGTATTAAAAATGTAATTGTTGAAATTTCAGAAAAACGACTTGGAGTTGCTGCTGTCATAGAAAATGATAAAGTAATAGGAATTATAACTGATGGCGACATAAGAAGAATGCTAAACAAGACTGAAACCATTACAGGACTAACTGCAAAAGATATTATGACTGTCAATCCAAAAACCATAAAATCATCTGATATGGTTGCTGATGCCTTAAATATATTAGAAGATTTTTCGATTACGCAACTGGTTGTAGTTGACAATAATGAATATAAAGGTGTAATCCATTTACATGACATTTTAAAAGAAGGAATAGTATAATGGCAGAAAAGAATATTAAAGAAATGTCATTTCTAGACCATCTTGAAGAGTTAAGATGGGTTTTAGTAAGAAGTTCAGTAGCTATCGTAATAATGGCTAGTATTACTTACTTCTTTGCTGATTTTATTTTTGAAGAAGTTATTTTTGGTCCAACAAAAACAAATTTCATCACCTACCGTTTTTTTTGTGACGCATCTCATTATTTAGGATTTGCAGACAGTATTTGTATTACTGAACTGAATTTTATTATTCAGAATACAGAAATGGAAGGACAAGTAAATATTTTTGTTTGGACTTGTATAACAGCAGGTTTTATACTTGCGTTTCCTTATATATTATTTCAATTGTGGAAATTTATAAGTCCTGCATTGTATGATAATGAGAAAAAACATGCTAAACTATTTATTTTCATAGCCTCAATATTGTTTTTTATAGGTGTTCTTTTTGGATATTTTGTAATTGTACCAATGTCTGTCAATTTCTTAGCTTCTTTCTCAATTAGTAAAATTGTTCAAAATCAATTCAATATTGACTCTTATGTAAGTATGGTAAAAACTGCTGTAATTGCAAGTGGCTTATTTTTTGAACTCCCAATAATTATCTATTTCCTAACTAAATTAGGATTAGTAACACCAACTTTTTTAAGAACTTATAGAAAATACGCCATTGTAATAGTTTTAATCGTTGCAGCAATTATAACTCCTCCAGATGTTATAAGTCAGATAACCGTTGCCATTCCGATGTTAATTATATATGAGGCAAGTATTTTTATATCAGCAATAGTAGTAAAAAACAAATTAAAAAATGAGCAATCAAGTTAAAGAATTCAATGATTATCGTGCTAAGATGAATGAAAAATTATTAGCTGATAATAATTTAGTCATCAAAAGAATTTTCAATTTAGATACTAATGCCTATGCAGAAGGTGCTTTGGATGTAAAAACCAAAGAGCTTTTAGGATTAGTTGCTTCAGCAGTACTTCGATGTGATGATTGTATAAAATATCATTTAGAAACTTCATTTAAGGAAGGAATTTCTAAAGAAGAGATGATGGAAGCTATGGGAATTGCAACTCTTGTAGGTGGAACTATTGTGATTCCTCATTTACGTAGAGCTTACGAATTTTGGGAAGCATTGGAAGAAAATGCTCTGTAATTAGTTTTTAGTTGGCAAATTAAATCTTTCCAAATAAATTATTGTTAATTATTAAGTAGATAAAAGTGTTTATTTGTTTATTTGTAGATGTTTTATTAGAAACCGTTTACTTTTAAACTCATAAACTTCTAAACTCATAAACTAAAATATGAAATTAAGAGCCGAAAATTTAGTTAAAACCTACAAAGGCAGAAGTGTCGTTAAAGGAATTTCTGTTGAAGTAAATCAAGGAGAAATTGTAGGGTTACTTGGTCCAAATGGAGCAGGGAAAACTACTTCTTTCTACATGATTGTTGGATTAGTAAAACCAAATGCTGGAAATATATTTTTAGATGATTTGAATATTACTGATTATCCAATGTACAAGCGTGCTCAACATGGAATTGGATATTTAGCTCAAGAAGCTTCTGTATTTAGAAAATTGAGTATTGAAGATAATATTTTGAGTGTTTTACAATTGACAAACCATACCAGAGAAGAGCAAATTGCTAAAATGGAAAGTTTGATAGCTGAATTTAGTTTAGAACACATTAGAACCAATCGTGGTGATTTACTCTCTGGAGGTGAACGAAGAAGAACAGAAATTGCAAGAGCTTTAGCAACAGATCCAAAGTTTATTCTGTTAGATGAACCTTTTGCTGGAGTTGACCCAGTTGCGGTTGAAGATATTCAAAGAATTGTAGCTCAGTTGAAAAATAAAAATATTGGAATTTTAATTACTGACCATAATGTCCAAGAAACTTTAGCCATTACAGACAAAACATACTTAATGTTTGAAGGAGGAATTCTAAAAGCTGGAAAACCTGTAGAATTAGTTGAAGATGAAATGGTTAGAAGAGTTTATCTTGGTCAGAACTTCGAATTACGTAAAACAAAAATTGATTTTAATGCTCCAAAAGTTGATTTAGACATTTAATAAAATGAATAATCCAACAAAAGAAACGTTAGAAAAATGGCATAAAAATCCAAAAAATTGGAAGTACGGAGAATTCTATTACAACAAAGATGACAAACGTATTTTCCCTCCAAAAAGAATAAAATGGATGGGTTGGACTATCAATTTTGCAAATACTAAATCTGTATTAGTTTTTTTGATTGTATTGATTTTAATAATTATACTGATTTATAATTCTTAACCAACTAATTAATAGTCAAGTACTCTAACATCTTTGGTGTTCCGTTGTAGATATTCAAATCAACTCGTTCGTTGATTCCTTTTAAAGTAGCTTTTTCTGTAAATTGCCAAAAAGTCCAATCGTCCTGAATATTTTCTACAAAAAAATTATAATTGGCAATCCAAAACGTGTATCCTTTAAATTCTTCTTTCAAAAAATCTTCATAATAACGTTCACCGGTATAAATAATTGGTTTTACTTTATAATGTGCGTCAACTTTTTTTAACCAACGTTTCAAACCAATTTTCAAACTATCAATAGATTGTTCTTCTGGCAATTGTTCAATATCTAAAACTGGAGGTAAATCGCCTTTTCTCAACTTAACAGTTTTGATAAAATTCTCAGCTTGTTCTATTGAATTTTCATTAGGACGATAATAATGATAAGCACAACGAATAAAATGATGTTGCTTTGCACTTTTCCAATTTGTATCGAATTGAGAATCTTCTTTATCATTTCCGGCTGTAGCTCGAATGAGCACAAATTTTAGAGGAAATTTATTTTCAACAGAATCTATTTGTTCCCAATCAATTGTTCCTTGATATTGAGAAACATCAAAACCAACGGTCAAATCTTTGTACTTATTTAAAATCTGAAAAATTCTTGCTTGAGCAACTTTGTCTTCCTTTAGAACTTTATCACTTTTAAAACTAAAATAATATAAAATAGCATTTCGATAATGATATATTCCAAAAGAAAACAATAAGATTATAATAGAAATGACAACAAATTTTGTAGAAAAAAAAGATGCCTTTTTCTTGGTTGCTTTTTTACGAATTGGTGCTTTTCTTGTGGTAGTTTTTGCCATAAAAGTGTTAATCTTACAACTTTAATAACTACTTTTTAGCCAACATATTATTTACAACAGACAATAAAACGTAAGAAATAATAATTATAGGAACAGCAAGAAATTGCAAAGTCGCAATCATAATGACTGAAGTCGCTAAAAATCCTATTTGAAGTTTATATTTAGCAAAGCTAAAATTCTTAATTTTTAAAGAAAATAATGGAATTTCAGCATTCATAACATAAGCACTAACAATACAAATAGCAACTAAAATCCACTTAATAGTAACCATTTGTGCCATAGTAGGAAAAGAAAAATCTTTAATTATTATTGGTAAACTCATAATAAACAAAGTATTTGCTGGAGTAGGCAACCCAATAAAAGAATCGGTTTGACGCGAATCTATATTGAAATTTGCCAAACGATAACAAGCGCCAAGAGTTATAATAAATCCAACAAACGGCAATAAAAAAACTTCAGAAGAATTGTAAGGATTGAGTGTTGCAATCCTAATTTGAAATTCAATACTATAAAGTAAAGAATACATCATTGCACCAGGAACAAAACCACTTGTAACCATATCTGCCAATGAATCTAATTGAACTCCAAGTGGTCCAGCTACACCAAATTTTCGGGCAAAGAAACCATCAAAAAAATCAAAGAATATACCTAACGAAACAAAGAAAAAAGCCCATTCAATTTTAAAATTAAAAATACAAACAACGGCAATACAACCACAAAATAAATTTAGCAATGTTAGTATATTTGGAATGTGTTTTTTGATATTCATTTTATAATTTTTTCTAATTACAAATGTAATACAATAAGTTTATACAAATGTACGTTTGTAAATAGAGTTTTTATTTGAGATATTATTATGATTTGTAAAACACAATTGCTCAATAAAAATTTCTATTTTTGAAAAAAATTTGCTTTGAAAAAAATACTTTGTTTAATCTTCTTTTTAGGAAATCTTTTTGCTTACAGTCAAGCAGTTAGAAAGTATTCTAATGAATTTATGAATATTGGTGTTGATGCTGCTGCATTAGGAATGTCAAATGCTGTAGTAGCAAATACAACCGATGTAAACTCTGGTTATTGGAATCCTGCTGGTTTGGTTCATCTCGAAGATGGTCAAGCTTCATTGATGCATGCAAGTTATTTTGCCAATATTGCCCAATATGATTATTTGGCTTACGCAAAACCAATTGACGACAGAAGCGCATGGGGAATTTCTCTAATACGTTTTGGTGTTGATGATATTTTAAATACTACACAACTTATTGACAGTGAAGGAAATATTGATTACAATAGGATTAGTCTGTTTTCAACAGCAGATTATGGATTGACACTTTCTTATGCAAAAAGACTTCAAGTTCCTGGTTTTCAATATGGTGTAAATGCCAAAGTTATTCGTCGTGTCATTGGTGAATTTGCTAATTCATGGGGTTTTGGGTTTGATGTAGGTTTTCAATTTGAAAGAAATAATTGGAAGTACGGATTGATGCTTCGCGATATTACAACTACCTATAATATTTGGAATATTGATGAAGACCAATACAATAAAATTAAAGATGCCATTCCTGGAGAAAATCAAGACTTACCTGAAAGCACAGAAATTACTTTACCTAAAGCACAATTTGGAATGTCAAAATTATTTGAATTTCATAACGAGACTTCGCTTTTAGCTGCGGCAAATTTGAATATGCAATTTGCACGAACTAACGATATTATTTCAACTGATTTTGTAAGTATTGATCCTGCTATTGGTTTTGAATATGGTTATACTGATTTGGTTTTTCTTCGTCTTGGTGTTGGAAATTTTCAAAATGTAACTCAAATTGATGATTCTAAAAAAATTGGTTTTCAACCTAATATTGGACTTGGATTCAAGTACAAAGGAATTCAAGTTGATTATGCTTTAACTGATTTAGGAGATCAAAGTGCCGCTTTATATTCTAATATTTTTTCTGTAAAAGTAGATTTGGGTATTTTTAGATAATTATTTTATGATTAAAAAATTACTTTTAGCTTTATTTTTATTCCTTCAATTTTTTGCTTTTTCGCAATACAAACCTCTTTCAGAAAAGGCAACAGTGAGTGTTTTTACTTGTGGTAGAGGAAATGAATTGTATTCTACTTTTGGGCATACAGCTATTAGAATCAAAGATTCAGAAAATTTTCTTGATGTAGTTTACAACTATGGCGCATTTGATTTTAGAACTGAAAATTTCTATTTAAAATTTGTAAAAGGAGATTTGCAATATTTCATCAACGCTACTTCTTATGAAGATTTTGTTTTTGAATATCAAATGGATCAAAGAGAAGTTGTAGAACAAACTTTAAATTTATCTCTTGAAAAAAAACAACAATTATTTGAATTATTAACGAATTCATTATCATCTGAAGAAAGTCATTATACTTATAAATTTATCGACAGAAATTGTACAACAAAAGTACTTGACAAAATCAATGAATCAATAGGGAAACCATTTCTACAAAAAGTTGACGATAAAACAATAACGTACAGAGAATTATTTTATCCTTATTTTGACAATTATTTTTGGTATAAACTAGGAATAAATATCATTTTTGGTGCTAAAACTGATGCAAAAGCTGAAAAATTGTTTCTTCCTGTAGAATTAATGAATAGTCTAGACAAAGCTATTGTAGGTGGAAAACCATTAGTTACCAAAAAAGAAATTTTAGTAAAAGGAAGTAATAAGTTAGAAAGTGAATTTTCTTTTTTAAATAGTATTTATTTCATTGCCTTACTCCTATTTATAATTGTAATCCTTCGCAAACTATTTGTATATTTTTCTTATTTGTTTGTATTAGGATTATTAGGTGTTTTCTTCTGTTTTGTTGGGCTGTATTCTTTTCATGAGGAACTTTTATGGAATTATAATGCCTTATTATTTAATCCATTATTTGTTATATTACCTTTTTTGAGAGGAAAATGGTTTAAAAACTTTTGTATTACTTCTTTTGTAATGCTCTTAATTTATAGTGTAATTATGATTGGTAAACCTCATTTACCATTAATGATTCCGTTTATTTTAGCAAATGGTTTTATTTTATTTAGGTTTTTGAAACAATACAATAAAGTTCAAAATGAAAATCTTTAACACTGATTGATTCTTTTATTTACTCAGCGCAGTGAAAGTAAAAAAAGATTACTTCAATCAATTAGATTTTAAAGGGATTTAAGGAACTTCGTTTGAAAAGAAATACAAGAACTTCGTGAGCGAAAAATCGCTATCTATTCGTTTTCAGATAAAAAAACTATTGACCGCGATAAAATAAAACGGTACTGAAGGTTTTGATAATAATATTTATATCTAGAAAAATACTTCTATGTTTTATGTAATATAAATCATATTGCAATTTCACTAAGCTATCTTCAATAGAATCGCCATAGGCATAGTTAACTTGTGCCCAACCTGTTAATCCTGGTTTTACGACATGACGTGTTTCATAGAAAGGCATAACTTCAGCTATTTCGTTCACAAAAATTGGTCGCTCAGGTCTTGGTCCAATAATTGCCATATCGCCTTTTAATATGTTGAAAAATTGCGGAAATTCATCCAATCTAGTTTTACGCATAAATTTACCAAAAGAAGTAATTCTTGCATCATTTTGAGTGGTAAAAACTGCTCCATTTACTTCGGCGTTTTTAACCATTGTTCTGTATTTATATATTTTAAAAATTTCACCATTTTTTCCCACACGCTCTTGAGTGTAAAAAAGAGAACCTCTGTTACCGATTAAATTCCCTAATAATATTATTGGCAAAAATAAAAGTCCAAATGTAAGTCCAACTAATGAAAATAGTATTTCAGCAAGACGAGTTCCTAAAAGATATAGGTGATTTTGATTGCTTCTACTAAAAGGAAAATATCTGTAGAAATCTCGAGAAACATATTGTACTGGAATTCGTTGTGTTATTGCTTCATAAACCTGAGTATATTCTCTGATAATAAATCCGTTTTCAAGTAAATGAATTAATTGGTTATATAAACTCACCGTAATTCCTTCTGTTTTTTGAGAAGCAATTACTAATTCGGAAATAGAATTGTTACGAACATAATGCTCAAGTTCGTCAGGTTTAATATTCTTAATTTTATTGAGTTTTACTTTAAAAGAATTATCCCCATCAGAATTTACATAGCCTATTATTCTATAATGTGGATCGGCATTTTCAAGACCTTCAACTAACTCTTGAAGTTGTTCTTTATCGCAAACTAATATGGCATTTTTCACAAATCTATGAGAAGCAAGAAACTTAACGTAGAATATTCTCCACAGCAAAAGTGAAAATAAAATAGCAACAAAAAATATAATTATTTGCAACCTATTTGAAGGCAAAACTGGTGTGTAAATTGGGGTTAAAAGATATACTAAAACCGTAACTGATGTAGTTAAAATAATACTCTTAATAACCTGAAACTGACTGCTTGCTACTTGAAGATTATACATTTCAAAAACAGAACCAAAAACATTGATGTACAAACCTAGAACAATTGCCCAATAAAAATTAGTTGCAGAAAATGTGAAATACTTAAAATCAAAAATAGAGCTAATTATATATAATGAAAGTAATACAAAAAGTACATCAAAAACCTTCAGAAGAATTTTTCTTTCTGAAACCTCAAAATGTATTTTTTTATTAGAATTCATGATTTTTATTTCAAATTTAGCGCAAGTTAATAAAAAATATAGCTATAAGTAAGATGTTATTTTAATATTTCAAACCAACTTGATTTTACTTTATTCCAATCAAACTCTTCAACAATTAATCGGGCTTTTTTTACTATTTCTTTTGTATTCTCACGATTTTCAACTAGTTTTTGAATTGCTTTTACCATTCCTTCAACATCATTATCATTTACCAAAAAAGCATTTTTATCATTTTCTAAAAGAAAAGGAATGCCGCCAACATTAGTTGAAACAATTGGTAACCCTAAAGCCATGGCCTCAATAACACTTACTGGAGCATTATCAAAATGAGTTGTATTTATAAAAATAGTATAGTCTTTTGACTTTTCAATCCATTCTTCTTTTGAAAGTTTTCCTGTAAACTGCACTTCAACACCTAAGTTCTTTGCATACAACTTACAATCATTTACTAAATCTTCTTTATCAGGACCAACCATACAAAGTTCTGCCATTGGATAATATTTTTTCAATTCAGATAAAACTTTAATCGCCATTTTAGGATTATAGATTTTTGAAAAAGAACGAACCCATAAAAGTTTAGGAATTGAAAATTTTTTTTCAACAAAAGAATAATTTTTAATTTCAATTGTATTTGGGATGTAGATTAAATTATCATTATATTTTAATTTAAAAGCATGTAGCAAATAATTTGAAGGCGCTGTAATTTTGTATGCGTTTTTAAAAATCAAATCACAAAAATAAGGTGATTTTAATAATCGATTTGGTAAATCACCACCATGAAGTTTTGCTATATATTTTAGATTTAAAATTCGACACAACTGACTGACAGCAAATGCAAACCAAAAATTTTGAGTACTATAGGTATCAATTAAAACATAATCAACTTTTTTAGAATATTTTACAGTTGAAAATATCATATCTAAAAATCGAAATATTTTATTTTTTTTTGAAGATGCATAATACATTTCATATCCTTCTTCTTCAAAAAAACTACCTAAAGTTTCAATAGAAGTTGCTGTATTTCCATGAATTGATAATTTATTCCCTATGTAGAGCAACTTCTTCATCTTGCTTGAATTGAATTTTTAGAAGTGATAATGCGTATATAAATGACGGTGAAGCCGTTCGCATTGCAGCGTGATTAATTGTTAAAAGCCAAAAAATAAGAAAACAAAACAAATAAATATTTTGTTTATTGTCCAAATACAAAAATATTGGAGTTGAAAAAAGAATTAACAAAATTAATGCTCCTAAAGAGCCGTGTTCACAAAGTAATCTTGTAATTTCATTATGAGAAGCAACAACTTCACCTGTTTGCTCAAGTCTTAATTCAGTTCCTTTTGCAACACCAATTCCAAAAAAAGGATTATCTAAAAAAGCATTTATTTCACTTGCTGCAATCTCTTCACGACCTGTAAAATTACTTCCTTTTACTCTACCCAAAGCATCTTTATTTTGATAACGTTTCGAAATTAACCCATCTGTTTTACTTTCTGTATAAAACCAAATTCCTAACATTAATAATCCTGTTAAAACTATCATATAATTTAGTTTAACTTTTCCTTTGTATTTAGAATTTATATAAACAAAATACAAAAGAATAATTAACATTAAAAAACCCGTAATAACACCACCACGAGAAAATGTAATTAATCCTCTATAGGTCATTAAAACCGCGATAATTAAATTTGTAGCAAAAAGTAATTTTGTTCTTGATATTAACATAACTCTTGCAAAGAAAATAAACATTCCAAGTCCGAGAGCTGTAGAAACCTGATTAGGTCCAAAACCACCTGAAGTTTCAGCATTTGATCCTGTTCCTGTCAAAACAGTTTTTATATCGCTTGGTGTGTATAATATTAAATAAATGGTACAAGCAATTATGGGCAAACCCATTACAAGAAGAATATTATTAATTTCTCCTATTGAAATTTTTCTGTTATAACAGTACAGCGAAGCAAATCCTAGACATAAAGGTCCAGAAATATTAAACATAATTGTTTTTCTAATATCAACTGTAGTGAGATTCAATGTATAGGTAGCAATTATAACTCCTGGAATTAATAATATTAAATAAATCCAATATGGTACAGCATTTTTAGAGAATCCGCTGTAAAACATTCCCATAGATAGAAAGAGCATTACTCCATATTTTGAAAACTCATGACTTATATTACCATTTGTCATTCTAAGAAAAACTTCACTACCTACAATATATGCTGCAGCATACAAAACTTCGTTATTTCTATTCCTAGTTTTTATAATAAAATATAAACTGACAAATAAAATAGAAAAACCATATAACTTTGAAAAGCCAGGAATAGAATACACCAACACACCAATTAATGCATGAAGTAATATTAAAAAAAGATAATTTTTGTCTTTAAATTCCATTATTTTTCTTGTAACCAATATGAAAATTTATCTAAAACAGCTTGTTCAGAATTATTTTCCATTATTGTTTGATGCAATGAATTTCCTAGTTCGATTTGTAATGATTTATTATCAATCAAATTTATTAATGATTTATAAAACAAATTTGCATCATATTTTGGAACAATAAAACCATTCAACCCATTTTTTATAATCAATGGAATTTCACCAACTTCAGTACAAACAACTGGTTTTTTATTTAAACCATATTCTAACAATGCAACGGGCAAACCTTCAGACTGAGAAGTTAATATTGCAATATCCGATTGATTTATAATATTTTGAGAATCATTTTTTGATCCATATACAAAAACATTTTCCTCTAAATCATTATCAATTATTGCTTTTTTAACTTTGCTAGAATAATCATCATTAAAATCTTTACCAACCAGATGAAAAGTCCAATCAAAATGTGACTTTTTTAATAACGAAGCTACTTCAATCAATAAAAAATGATTTTTTTGAAATCTTAAATTTGCCAAACACAATATACGTTTTCCTTCATTTCCAAATAACATTGTGCTTTTATTTGGCTCACTTTCGAGTTTGGTAAAATTAGGCAAATAAATTACTTTTTTGCAGTTTAATTCTTTAATAGCCCAATTTTTAAGCTGATAATTAACAACTATAATTCCTTCAAAAAAGTAAGAGGCAACTTTTAAAACAAATGATTTTCTTGCAGTTATAAATTCACTCAAACCGTTATGATCGTGCCAAATAATTTTAATTCGGAATAAAATTAACTTCAACAAAAAAGCAGTAAAAAAAGAACTACTATGCGCTTGAACATAGTGAACTTTATTTTCAACACAATATTTTTTTAATCTTAAAATGGCAGAAAAGTCAATAAGTTTTGTCTTTTTTAGAAATAGATAATTTACATTTTCAGCAATTGAACTTTTTAGTTCGCCTTCTTTTCTTGTAGCCACAATTCCTGAAAATTCATATTTGTCAGCCAATGCATTAGCATAATTTATAGCCATTTTTTCAGCACCGCCAATATCTAATGAATCTATAATTTGGATAATTCTCATTTATGCTAACAATTTCTTTATTTCGTCTTCAAATTTATCAATTGTAAAGTTACGAGACCAATTTATTGCTGCTTTTATTTTTGAATTATATAATTCTTGATTCGAAAGTAATTCTTCGATTTGACATACATCAGAATTAATCTCTTCAATCAATAAAATACCTCTATTCCCATTGTCTAACATATTTGGAACACAAGAAACTTTTGTCGCAATTGGTAAACAGCCAAAAAACATTGCTTCTGCAACCACTTTTGGCCAACCTTCACTTTTTGATGGAAGAATTAAAAAATGACTGTCTTGATATATTTTTTTCATTGTTTCTTTATCAGCAGTTCCTTTTAAAGAGACAAAACCATTCAAACTGTTGTTATTAATATATTCTTGCAAAACATTATTTTCACTTCCATTACCATAAATTGAAAGTTGTACATTCTTTCCTTTTAACTTTAATTGCTCTATGAGTTTTATAGCATACAAAGGTTGTTTGCCTTTAACGAGTGTTCCAACAAAGAGAAAATTTATAGTTTCCGAAAAATCCTTTGGCTTTAAAATTTCCTTCTCGCTTTCACGATACGTAGCTGTAAAAAAAGGTTTTATATTTTTAGTTTGGTTATTCCATTCGCCATAAACCAAAACACTCATTTTTTTGGTTAAGAAAGTATTACTTAAAATCGATTTTTGAATTCGATAACTCAAAGGTTGTTTTGATTCAGCATCCCAATTTCCGGCATATTTAGCAGTTTTTGTTTTACTTGGGAAAAAAATCTGAGCAAAACTTCCTAGCAAACCCATATTTCCTGGACATCGCAAATGAAGATGATTTGAAGATGACATCGCTTTCAAAATTCTAAAAAAGATTATTGGCACTACAATAATGGTTTTTAGAATCGCTTTGAAACTCGTCAATGAAAAATCTGGAACTTCAATAAACTGTATATTGTCATGATTATAACTTTGATGAATTGGAGTTATTGGGTATTTTTTTAAAGGTGCTACGATGATAACTTTATCTACATTTTTCAACCAAATATTCATCTCATGAACATAAGGTGCATATCCAAAATAATTATTTTCTGAATAGCAATGTGGAACATGTGTGATGATGCAAAATGTCATAACTAATTTTATTTTAACATTTTAAGAACAAAAAAACCAATTCCTGATAGAAAAATTAAATTGAATAAAACAATTCTCTTTTCATGTGAAATTCCTTTAGAAAAATGAATTGCATAAAATGCATAAAAAACGATTAAAATATACATCCATCTGAATTCCATTAATTTAAATGCAGAAATCATAAACACAATTAAAGAAATAAAATAAAAACTTACAGTAAAATAGACTTTTTTACTAGCTAATGAAGTGCTTCCTTTATCTTTTAAAAAGATATAAAAAATTAAAAAAGGAAATAAAAAATACAAGTATCTAAAGGAAGTATACATTGAAACACTAAACATTCTAAACATTTGTCTAAAGAAAAAACCTGTGTCATTCATTATAATATCCAATTGATTTTTTGGAAAAATAAAACTTGGATTTTCTTTTTTAAAATTAATCACATCAGTTGCTGACAACCATTGTGTATTGGAAATTTCTCCTGAATCCCATTTTTTAGCCATTAAATAATTCATTTCAAACCAAGATGTTCCTGTATTTGAAGGAATTTCTTTAACATCAAGGACTATTTTTCCTTGGTTTACTATTGGACTATAATTAATTATTGCCGTAAAAAAGGCAAAAAAGACTCCAACTAAAATCAGTTTTTTTGTAAAAAGTTTAGAAGAAAAAAACAATAACAAACTCAATAAATAAGCAAAAAGAACGATTAAAAAAGTAGGTCTTGATGTAAATGATATTGCAAATAAAGCACCAATCAAAATAACATTATGCCTTTTATTATTTAATAAAACTTCTGTTAAAAGTATAAAACCTGGAATTGCAAATGCTACAGAAAACGCATCAGAAGTTCCTATAAAATGACATGATAAAATAAAAAATACGGCAAATAAAACATTGAAAATTATTAAATTATTGAGTGTTTTGTTTCCTTCTACAATTTCTATAAATCTATTTTTACGATAATAAATAAATAAGAACGCAAAACAACCTAATGATGATAATAAACTAACAAATCGAATTGTAAACTGTGCATCATTAAAAATCAAATTGAATAAATAAGTCAATAATGAAAATGGTTGCGCACTTGAGTTTGAAAATAATGACCATGAAAATTGATGTGTATTTTCGACAAAGAATCTATATCCTGTTTCATCAGCATTTGGCTGAGTATTTAAAAAGAAATCGCCAAAAAACTTAACTTGAAGTATCAAATTAACGACTAAAAATAGAATTGCTAAATACGGAATCGCTTTTCTATTTAATTGAAAAAACCGCTGAAAAATAGTTTTATTTTCTTCCATTGTCTTTTGGTTTGTCAAACAATAAACTAAACCATCCAACAGTTCTTCCTAAACTTTCTGTGAATGCTTCTTTTCGTTTGTTCGTTGTAAAGGTATTTGTAAATCTAATTAAAGTTAGTAAAAAAGCTATAGCATTCCATTTAATTCGTGCAACTGTTGATGGATTTGGATATTTAATACGCCAAACATACCAACCATTTCTTAAAACCATTTTACCATAATTGTACTTATTTGGTCTTCCTGAGCTATCATGAAAATGACTTAATTGTGCGGAAGTAGCAATATAATTTTGTCCTAATTGTAACGCTCGTAAAGAAAAATCAGCGTCTTCATAAAGTCCGTAACCTTCAAAATAAGTAGAGAATTTTATGGAATCAAAAACTGATTTTCTAAAATTCATTGCCATTCCTACAATTAAATCTACAGGATATGATTTTCCATTTAATGGATAAGAACACGTTCTTCCGTTTGAAAATTCAGGCATTATTCCCGGTAATTCTTTAGAACTTAACCCTAATATATTTCTTAAATAATTTCTGGAAGTCTCCTTAATATAGTAGTTTTCAATGGTATAATATTTTGAACTTTGCTTGATATTATTGCTATTTACTTTCCATTTATTTTCATTAATTGCAACACCACCAACGCCAATGGAATTAGGATTTTCATTAAATGTTTTAACAATATTTTCAAAATAATTCTTCTCAAGAATTGTATCATCATCCAGAAAAGCAACTACATCGATATCATTTGAAACTTTTGAAATTCCAAAATTTCGTTGTTTTGTTAAACCGCGATGTTCTGCAGAAACTTGATAGTAAATAAGATTTTTAAAACTGTTATTTTCAATTACATTTTTAGTTTCATCATTAGTAGAACCATCAATTACAAGGATTTCTGATGGATAATAAGTTTGATTTTTAACTGAATTTAATAAATTCAACAACGGTTTTGCTCGCATGTACGTGCAAAGTATCAAACTAATTTTTAATGAGTTTTCCAATGAATTTAAGGTTTTGTAGCAATAAAAATTAAATTATTATATCCTGTTTTTCTGTTGTAAACAGCATTGTGCAATTTATAATATTCTTCTAAGGAGTAAACTTCAATATTCTCAAAACCAGAAACCTTCAAATCTTTTATCAAACCCTTTTTGTTGTAATAATATCCTGGAACTTTAAATCCATTAAAACCTGTATTTCTGTTTCCAGTTCGTTCACCAAGAATAAAAGAAAATAGATTTCTTAATTTAAAATAATAGGTTTTTGCAGGCGAACCTACTTGATTGTGAACTGTTCCTATTAAAGTTGCCTTTGGTTTTAAAATTTGGAATGAATTTTTAAAAATAGTCAATCTGTTTTTTCTCAAAGGAACATAAGTCAGCATACTATTTAAAATTGTGACCAAGTCAAAAGCTTCAGTTTCTTTGTTATATAGAGTTGCATCACCAACAACCGTTTCTGTTATGGAATCAATATTCCAAAGTTTTAAATTTTCCTGACATTTAGAAATCATATTCTCTGAAATATCAGAAGCTACAATTCTTGATGGTTGATAGAAATCGGCAATAGATTCTATTTCGCGACCTGTACCACATCCAAAAATTTTTATGGAATCAACTTTAGACTGATAACGAATTTTTGCTTTTTCAAACATAAACATCTCAAAATCGGATGCTTGTTTTAATACTTCTTGAGTTTTTATAATTGTATCTTTTTCCCAAAAATCTTTGTTCTCAATCTTCATAATAGTTTATTTGAATCGCTTTAATAAAACCGAAATAGTTTTCTTATTTTTAACAAAAATAGAATTTAAAATTAAATATATTTTAAAAATCAATGGCTTTAAAATGATATGACGATGTGGCTCAACAAAATAAATGGTTTTAGTATTGAATTTTGCTTTAAACTCCACTACTCCTTTTGATCCACCCATTGAAATGTTATATCCTTTAAATCCTAATTCGTAAGATTTTTTAATAAATTCCCAATGAATTAAATAGCCAAGTTTTAAATCGGGTTTTTCTTTTTTTGTTCCACCTGAAATATAAGTCAAACAGTTACCACTATTTACTGCAAAACCTGCACCTTTAATTTCATTATCAATTTTTACAAAAAGCAAATGTGCTTTGCCTTTAGTAACTAAATTTACAATAGTCTCTTTAAAATCCTCAAAAGAACGAACAGCATAATTTCCTTCTAAAGCATTGTCTTCAATAGATTTATAGGCTAATTTACATTCTTCTTCTGTAGTTGCAAATATAATTTCTGCATTATTTTTATATGACAAATTAATGTTTCTTCTAACTTGAGAAGTCATTTGAATCAATAATTCTTCGGGTGAGTTTGTAATATTAAAACCAACCCAATTTATTCCATAATTACTATAAACATACTTGAAAAGATTCCCTTTTTTACCAATCAAGTTTATAGTTTCAGGCAAGAAAGTTTTATTTTTTATTTCCGTTTCATTGGAAATTGGCAAACTGTATTGAGTATAACAGCATCCTTTTTCTTTAGCACGAATTTTAATTTTATTGATAATTGCATCCAATTGATTTTCAAAACCATCTGTTACAATTGGTCCATGTGGAATAATATAAAATTTAAAAAAAGATTTTTTAGCAATTACGGCACCAAATCCACCAATAATTTTTTGATTTTCTACACAAATACAAACTTCAAAATCAAACCCATACGATTTATAAGACTGTAACCAATCGGAATATAACAAATGGCTTCCACGATTTTCTGAAAGAAGAAAATCATCCCATTTTTGTAACCAATCATTGTCTTTTGTGAAAAGAAATTCCATTTAGTTATTTGGTTCGTTTTCCTAATTGCATCAATTTTTTTGCATAAAAAACCGATTTATCAAATTGCATTAATCTATGTGGTAACTTAATCAACTTTAATGGAATAGACCATTTGTTACCTTTAAAAAGATAAGTTATAAAGTATTTATGTTTGTATTCTGTAAGTTGTTGTGGTGTAAACTGTTTATGAATTTGATACATAATCGTTGGACTAGGAACTGGACGAATATTTTTTACAGGTGTATCTAATTCCCATGGTTGGGTTTTGCGCTTTTTACCCATAATTTTAGCTTGACTTCCCCAAAAACGATAACCTCCAACAGGTGGTTTTAAATGTAAATTGGTTGAAAATGGATTGTGTAAAACTGGAACGCCCATTTTAGTTAAGGAAATTCCAAAATCGCTATCTTCACCATAACCGCCATCATAGTTGATATCATTTCCTATTAATTTTGAAACATATTCCCTTTTCACACAGGAATTTGCATTACTATAACTTTGAGAAGCACCAACATACCATCTTGGATATGCAAAATTTTCAAGTTTAACTTTTAAATCCTCTAAAGTTTGTTTTTGATGATCAGCTTGAATGTCTAAACCATTGCAAGCTCCAGCGTTATAGGTTTGTAATAATCGAATATGATTTTCAATAAAATCAGAAGGAATTCTGATGTCATCATCACCAAAAACGATATAATCACCTGTACATAAATCGATTGCTTCGTTACGAGCACGACAGCTTCCTTTTGAGGTTTGCCAATGAAATTGTACTTCAAATGGATAATTTGAAGGATTATACAAACTTTCATCACGACTATTTTCTGGAGTTGCATCAACTACAATTACTTGCGTAGGTAAATAAGTTTGAGTTTTTAAATCATCCAATAAATTTAGCGTAAAATCTTGACGCATCATCGTTGGAATTATATAACTCACAGTTGGTTTTCCTTCAATTTCATTAAGTTCTCTTGGAGAAAGAACGATTCTGTTTGTTCTTTGTTTGAAATTTTTCTTAGCATAAAAAAGGGAATTCCATTCTGATAATTTCCAAATTCCTTTTCGGTATAACATAAAAAGCGAATGACTGAAAATAAAGTTTTTTCTAAAGAAAACATATCTGTCTCTCGTTGAAATTTCAATAATTTCTTTAGTATTTTCTTGAAATAAACCTTTTACATAAAGAGGAATTGCACCGCCATTTCGTAAAGCGTTGTATGCAAAATCGAAAGCTGCTAATTGATTACTTTTAAAGTCGGAATCAAAGCCATTAAATAATTCCCAAACCGATTTTCTAACCGCAAAATGATTTGGATTTAAACGCCAACTAACTGCTTCATCGATAGCATCAAAATCATTGATGTACCAAAAAAACACAAAAGCTTGGTAAACCAAATCTGGAAAAGCATTTTTATATCCTTGTTCAAATGATGAATGCCAAATATCACCAAATCCATGAGAAAGTTGTTCTAATTTATCAAGATTTGGATTCCCAATGTAGAGAATTATTTCGCCTTTTGAATTTATGTATTCTTTGAAATTTAATGCCATAGTATTATTTTAGAAATTTTTGGTAAAACGCAACTGATTGTTTTGCCACAACTTCTTTACTGAATTTTTGTATAATTTTTTTTCTAGCTTCGACGCCCATTTCAATTTGCAAAGCTTCATTTGTTAAAATGGAATTGATTTTATTTGCAAACTCCTCATGCCTATTTGGATGTTCTAACAAACCATCTTTTTCATCTGTAATAATTTCATTTGCCCAACCAATATTAGACGCTACAACAGGTTTTTGCATTGCCATAGCTTCAATCCAAGAAACTGGCAAAGCTTCTGCAAAGGTAGGAAAAACACAAACTGTAGCTTGCTGAATTTGCTTTTTAATTTCAGTATAAGGAAGACTTCCAATAAATTGAACATTCTGGAAAGCTTCATTATTAAATAACGGAATCATCATTTGCCAAGTTGACGAATTTCCCGAAATAACATCGGAAGCATCTTTTCCTGCAAGAATTAATTTAGCATTTTTGTTATTTTTATAAACTTCATTAAAAATTAGAGGCACTTCTAAAAGTCCTTTCTTTCTAATTAAAGTTCCAAAATAAAGAATCGTATTGTTGTTTACGTGAGTTGATGACTCAAAATTATATAAATCAATAGAATTAGGAATTACCTCAAATGGCTTTGAAATTTTGAACAATTTATTAGTTAAATCACCTGTAAATTTACTTACCGAAATAATTCCATCTGCATTTTTAAGTGCTCTTTTTTCCTGAAATTTATTTTTCCATTTTACAGGACGATTATCAAGATGACAAAAATATGTATCACTTCCGTTAAGTCGAATTACCAAAGGACATTTTGGCTTTAAAAATGCCGAAAAACCGGTCCAATCTGGAGCTTCAACAATATCAATCTGTTTGTTTTTATATAAATCGTTGATTAATTTTTGTATTTTCTTTTGTGTCAGATAAGCCGAAATTCCTTTTACTTTTATGTTTTTAATTCGGTAAAAAGTAATTCCATTTTCTTGAAAAATTTCATCCTCTTTTTGTCCATAAACTAGAATAATAACTTTATGTCCAAGATTTACTAATCCTTTGGACAAATTGAAAATACTTGTCCCAATTCCGCCTGACGAACCTGTTTTAGGATGAGGAAATTCGGGAGTTAAAAATGCTATTTTCATTACAAAAGTTTAAAGTGATTTTCAACCATATTTTCTAAAGAAAAATTATTTTCAACCAAATGTCTGGTATTTATCGTTATACCCATTTCATTAGAAACTACCTTTTCCAAAATATTTTTTAGCTCTAAAATTTCTTTTGCTTTATAAATAAAACCGTTTTCACCGTTAAAAACAGCTTCTTCATTTCCTCCAACATTTGTTGTAATTACAGGAACATTTGCCGCTAAACTCTCTAAAATTGACAAACTAAAACACTCCATATGAGTTGGTTGCAACATATAATCATAATTGCAAAAAATTTCTTTTAAATTTGATTTGCTTCCTTTAAAACTGAAATTTTGCTGAACATTTAGTTGGTTTACTTTTTCAAGTAAATTATTTTTAAAAGGTCCATCTCCATAAATATCAACACTAAACTTAGATTTTAATTCTGAACTCATTAAGGAAACGCTTTCAATTAAATCTTGAATTCCCTTAGATTGTCTTAAATGTGAAGCAACCATAAAAGTTGGATTTAGCACCGAACGTTTTTCTCTAACTTTGATATCATTTATGATTACTCCATTATAAATCGTTGACGTTTTATGCTTTATATGACTTCCAAAATCTTTAATCAACTCATTAACAGTATAATTAGAAACCCCAACAAAAACATCGATATATTTTGAATGTAGAAATCCTTTAACTCTTTTTTCTATTCTCTTTTTAAAAGGATATCCATCAATTGGTCTTGGATTGTGATCAATTACAATGACTTTGGCATTAGAAACTATTTTTAATTTCTTGAAAAATGGTGTACAAATTTCTATAAAATGAGTAATAACATGTGAATATCTATTTGAAGTATGATTTTGAAGAAAATAATTTTCTACATTTTGATAGTTGCTTGAAAAAACAGTCAGTTTTTCATAATCGCCATGGTTTGATTTATTGGGGAAAAACCAATCGACTTCAATATTATTTTCTTTACACTTTTTATCAAATAACCAATAAAAATAGTCCATTCCTCCTACTCTTTCAGGTAGAAGTTCATAGTTACAAATAACCGCTATTTTTTGTTGGCTTAAACCCATTTATATAACGTTTCTGCTATTCTTTTTCCCGTTCCACTCAAAGGTTTACTTACTTGCAGTTTCAGTAAGTTTTCTCTATTAATTTTATCTTTTGATGAATCTGACAAATACTCATTAATAGATTTTATTAACTCATTTTCATTCATTACAATTCTAGTTGACTTACTATCAACAACATATTGAATATGCCTATAATCTAGAAATCGTTGGTCATTGTACAAACCGTTTTCTGCATTTCCAAAAACAGTATTGATTACTGGTTTATCAAATTGCATGAAATCTAAACTCATTGTTGATAACATATTGATGTTTAAATCTGAAAACTCTAAAATAGCTCTTAAATCAATAACATCATCTACAGAAGGAATTCGTTGCGACCATTCTTCTTGATGACCTTGACGAGACAAATTCCACTTAGGATAATTCCATTTTATAAAAGAAAATTTTGAAGCAATACTTGAAAAACGAATTGGATCTTCTGCTGGTGATGTTCTCACGATTAGATTAACATCTGGTAAATTCCTATTTAGAATCGCATTTGCAATAGTTTCAATATACAATTCATCATTTTTACTGGTTGAAATATCACCACAACTAAAGCAAATTGTTTTTTTAGAACTGTCTAAACTAAATTTCTTATCAAATTTATCTTTAGAAACTTTATATCGATCTAAAACATAAGGTTCAAATTGAGGTGTGCCAACAACTTCAATATTTTCAATATTTATAGTTGTGTAAAATTGACTCAGCTCACTTTTCATTAGGTCACTCCAAACCAAATAATTATCAAAATTAGATGCCATTCTGCCTTTAGAAGCTAAATTATCCCAACTAAAAATAAACGAACATGTTTTAATTTTCAATTGTCTAGCTTGATAAACTAGAGGCGCAATATATGGTGGACGTTGATGTGTGAAAAATAATATATCAAAATTTTCATTTTGAAGAAGATTTTGATATTCAAATGAAATTGAATTATTTTTGAAACTTTGCTCTTGAAATGAAGTATATCTTTGAATCCACTTTTCTGAATGAAAATAATTGGTCCATTTAAAAATCAATCGTGTAGCAAAGCCACGAATACTTTTTGATTTTGATTTATTGGCTCTCAAATTATCACTAATCCCAAAATTATTATTTTTATGCAATTGTAAATGAGCAACCTCTTTCGTTTTTCTAAAAAACCAACTTGGGAATTTTTCTTCAAAAACAGCAAGTTCAATTACTTTTGATTTAGATAAAAATCCATCATAAACTTCTTTAGGTAAACAAGATAGTATAACTACCTCATCAAATGCTTTCTCGGCTTCAACCAAAAAATCACTTAATATAAAGTTTCTAAAACCTACTCCATCAGTAATTACAACACCAAGTTTTTTCATCAAATTTATTTAATTGACATACTATTTATCCATTGCCAAATATAAAAACTATTATCCTGATTTCCATTTTTATATTCTTTCCAAATTTTTTGAACTTCCTTTTGATTTACAAAGTCTAATTTTGAAAATGATTCAATTTGGGTTGTAAAGTAATCATTCAATTCATTTGAAATCCATTCTCTTTGAGGTGTTTGCAAAGGTCTTTTTGGAGCTAAAGCAATGGTATTACCTAGTTGATTTTTAACTAAATCGCGCAACATCCATTTTGTTTGTCCATTTTGCAACTTCATTTCATCAGATTGTGCAAATGCTAATTCAACTAAACGATAATCTAGAAAAGGTTCGCGCAATTCTGTGCCGTGCATCATACTAACTCGGTCATTGAAACGCAATGCTCTTGGAATTTTAGTGTAAAATAAATCGCGATATTGAAGGTTTTGAAGATTATTATCAAATGGCTTTTCGTAGGTTTCGTTCGATGCAAATTTCAAAAACTCCATATCAATTGCTTCTGGTCGAACGGGTGAAGAATTTACACCTTGAATTACACTATTACTATTATTGTGATAATAATCATAACCAGCCCAAGCTTCGTCCATTCCTTGTCCGTCAAGAAGTACTTTGATACCTTTTTGGCTTGCCGATTTAAAAAGTAAACTGTATGCTAATGTAGGAAATCCACCAAAAGGTTCGTCTTGATAATAACTTACTTCTTCAATTAATTTTGGAATTTTATTAAAATCGAGTAACACTTTATTTAAATGATAAGGTGTTTTTAGCATCAATTGATTTACCCAAGGTAGTTCGTCATAATTTTCATTATTTGAATAAAATGTAAATGCCTCAATTGTTTTTTGAGAAGGTAAATTTTGATGCACAAAACTAATTAATGTTGAAGAATCTAAACCTCCGCTAACGTTCATTCCTAAAGGAACATCGGCACGAAATCTTAGTTTCACAGCATCAATTAAAAGTTGTTCGTATTGCTGTTTTAATTCGTCTTTTGAAAGTAATTTTATTTGCGAAATTCTTTCAGGAAAATCATACCATTGATGGATTTTAATCGTTTCAAATTTGATTATTTCAGAAAATTTAATTTCTAAAAAATGTCCAACTTTTAATTGATGTATATCTTCAAAAAAAGTTTCATCAGGCAAACCATACGTTCCAAACGAATAATAATTTGCCCAAACTTTATTGTTTTTAACTTTAGAAATTCCTGCTGCAAAAAGTGCTTTTATTTCACTTGAAAAATAAAACTGATTTTTGAAAACGGTATAATAAAATGGTTTTACCCCAAATCGATCTCTTGCAGCAAAAAAAGTGGCCTCTTTTTTATTCCAAATAGCAAAACTGAACATTCCGTTGAGTTTTTCTAACATTTTTTTACCCCAAACGATGTAAGCCGCAAGAAGCACTTCAGTATCGGAAGAAGTTTTAAATTGATATTCAGAAACTAATTGTGATTTTATTTCAAGATAATTATAAATTTCTCCATTAAAAATAATTACAAAATTGCCGCAATTACTCATCATGGGTTGATTAGCTTCAGTTGATAAATCAATTATGCTGAGCCGATTGTGACCAAGAGCCATTTTTTCATCATTCCAAACTTGCATAGCATCTGGTCCACGATGCTTTTGGGCTAAAAGCATTTTTTCTAAATCCAATTTATTTTTTGGATTTGCACCTAAAATTCCTGCAATTCCACACATTATATCTTAGATAAAATAATTGGTAATTTTTGTTCTGCTTTTTCCCAATCCTCTTGTGTATCAATATTAATATACAAATCGGGATTACTTTCAATGTAAGTTAATTTTTTGCCATAAAAAGAACCTTTTTTAATGGCTTCAACTTTTGTTAAATATATAGAACCATCTCTGAAAAAGGCGTTGGGTAAATCTTGTCTTCTTTTGATAATTTCTTTTTCGCCTGTGGCAATTTGAAGACAATTTGATTCATTAACTTCAAAAACCCAATGCGGATTAAATTCATGCGGTACTTTTAAAACACTTACTAAAGCATCGCAATCCGTATTCATGAATGTTGAAATTGCTTTGTCAATAAAACCTTTTTCTCTGAATGGCGAAGTAGGTTGAAGCAAACAAACAGCATCAAAGAATTCGTTATTATCTTCAAAAAAAGCTATGGCATGTTGCACAACAGAAATACTTGAAGCTGCATCTGATGCCAATTCAATTGGTCTAACAAAAGGAATTTCTACATGATATTCTTTAGCAATTTTAATTATTGACGCATCATCAGTAGAAATAATAGTTTTTGTAATTAATTGACTTTCATTCGCTTGATTAATTGAGTATGCAATTAAAGGCATATCACCAAGAATTTTTATATTCTTTCCAGGAACACCTTTCGATCCACCACGAGCAGGAATTATTGCGAGGATTCTCATTAATAGTTAGTAGATTTCTTATACTTAAACTTAAATATTTTTTTTGCTATTCGCTTTCTTAATGAATATATTTTTAATTTAATTTTGCTGTATGGTGTTACTCCAATTTTTTTAATAATTTCTTTATCAATTGAAATTTCAACTTTAGTTTTTAATTTTATTTTATATTCATCCAACATCCATTCTTCAAGAGTATTTCCCATATGATATGCATAATTTTCGTAGGTGCTTAATCGTAGTTTTCCCGATAAATCTATTGGACGATCAACATAATTATTCTCTGAATCACCACCAACTAAAATCAAAGATGGTGCTAATGGTGTAAATTTTAATGCAATATCTCTTGAGATAGTCAAAACTTGATGACCACTTCCAATAATTGCTTTAGCATTACCTTTATATATTATAGGCCAAAGTTTTTTATCATCAGTTTCTAAATCCCAATTAATACTTTCTAAATATCTATTATAAGTATCAAAATTATTTGGAATTGATTGAAATCTAAACTTTACTTTATTCAATAATATTGATACTAAAACAGAACTAGTAAATGCAAAAATTCCCTTTCTAACCGGAATTGGAGAAACGGCACCTACATTTGGAAAGCTTGTAAATACCTTTTCAACATTTTCCTGCCAACCCTTTAAAAATAAGATGTCAGAATCAGAATACGTAATTAATTGCTCTCTTGTTCCTCTTGCTGCACCAATTAAAGCATCAATCTTACCTATATTCCTTTTGTGATGTATTACAGTATCAATTTTGTCATTTTCTAAATATTCATTTAACAAATTTGTTACTTTACTACTTGAACCATTATTAACAATTGTAATTGCACAGTTTGTATTTGTGCTTGAAACTAATGAGTCTAGACAAAGTTTAAAAACATCATATGAATTTTTATAAAAACCATCTTCGTTTGGAATATAAACAACAACAATAACTCTATGATGAGTTTCTAAATCAATTTTTTTATCAAACTTTTGTGGATTAGAACCTACTCTCATATCATTAATACATTATTGTTTTATGAAACTGTAAAGGTACATTTGAAATTAAATTAGCTATTTCTTCTCCTGCATTTCCTCCACCATAAACTGTTGATTTATTGGACTTACCGTTTGAAATTATAATTTGAATAGCGTCAATAATTTGTTGTTTATTATAATCAACATCGATAACATTTGTTCCTCTATCCCTTTTGTTTTGACGTGAACCAATATTGATTACTGGAACACCAAGAAAGGCGCATTCTCTTATCCCAACACTCGAATTACCTATTAATCCAATAGAATTATTTAATAGAACTAAAAAATCATCACCTTCCATATTTTTGAAAAAGTGAACATTTTCTAGTTTATTTTTTTCTCTAAAGCTTCTTATTCCTGTTGATGTTCCGTCTGCTCCAGCATCGACATTTGGCCAAAACCAAAGCGTTGGAATATTCAATTGATTTATAGCGTGCAATGTTTCTTCAATATGTTTTCTAGAATCTTGATATTCAGTAGTTACTGGATGTTGCATTACAACTAAATAACCCTTTGATAAATCAGGTTCAGCACCAACACCACCATATTTTTGATACGGATTAAAATTCAATCCTTCTACCTTTGCAACTTCAGAAGCGATGTCAATAGATGGACAACCTGTATTGAAAACAAACTCAGGATTTTCGCCTAATTTTATAACTCTTTCTTTAGCGCTTTGTGAAGCTACAAAATGATAATCAGCTAACTTTGTTATAGAATGACGAACTTTTTCATCGATATTTCCAGTAACTTCTCCACCTTGAATGTGTGCTAAAGGAATGTTCATATAAGATGCTGAAATTGCGGTTGCCATAGTTTCAAATCTATCAGCAACAGTTACAACTACATCTGGTTTTAAATTATCAAACACTGTTGAAAGTTCAAGAATTCCAATTCCTGTTGTTTTTGCTGCAGCAGTTAAATTTTCTCCTTCTAAAACATTAAAAACTTTTGCATCAATAGTAAAACCATCTTTTTCAATATAATTTATGGCTGAACCATATCTATCTAACAATGCAGAAGCAGCAATAATTAATTGCAATTCTAAATTTGGATGATTTTTTATTGCCGTTAATACGGTTTTTACACGACTGTAAGATGGTCTTGCGGTTATGACAACTGCTATTTTTCTTTTACTCATTGTACGTCTTCTTCATTTAAAAAATCCCATTGATTTTTGTCAAAAATAAGTTTTTTACCAATAATATCTTTGAATTTTGACGCATCAATTCCATATCCTTTAGGTTTTTTTGCTTCCAAATCTTCAAAAGTTATAATATGTCCTTTAGGTAATGATTTATTTACAGCCAATGATTTTTCGAAAATTTGTTTTAAAGCGGTGAAACTTTCATTATTTGATTTATCAATTGGATTGTTAAGTGCTGTTTTTATTGTTCTTACTGCTGCAACTAATTGCGCTGTTTCATCAATTGTCAAAGACGATTTAGAATCTGGTCCAAATTGTCGTCTATCAAAAACCACATGAAACTCTAAAATTTCAGCTCCAAGAGTTGCCGCCGCAATACAAGTTTCAATTTTAGCAGAATGATCAGAAAAACCTACATTAACTTTATATCTTTCTTTTAATTCTTGAATTACATTCAACCCAAATTGCTCTGCTTTAGTTGGATAAGATGTGGTACATTGCAAAATAGAATACATTGCCTTTTTCTCTTTCAAAAAAGCAATAGTTTTATCCAATTCCTCAAAACTACTCATACCCGAAGAGAGAATAATGTGCTTTCCTGTTTTTGCAATTTTTTCTAAAATTAGAAAATTATTGACTTCGCCTGAACCTATTTTATATTGTTTTACACCTATTTCTTCCAACCAATAAACAGCTAAATTACTGAAAGGTGAACATAAAAACTCTAAACCAACCTCATCGCAATGTGCTTTAATTTCTTTCCATTGTTGCAAAGTAAAACTCATGCGTTTCCAATAATCATAACGCGTTTCATCTTCATATGAAAATTTTACTCTGAAAGGTTCATGCGCACTACTTTCAGCCTCAGGAATGTGCATTTGAAATTTTATGGCGTCAATTCCTGTTGGCGCAAGTGCATCAATATAAGAATGAAGCATACCAAGACTTCCGTCGTGAGCTTGACCTATTTCTGCAATTATAAATGGATTTGAAGTCATTATTTTATTTTTTTCTTGCAACTAAACCATAGCTCATACCTTTAGCTTTTGGGTTTCTACTTTCGATATAATTTTCTATTTTACTTTTAATGAATTCTTTCATCGAAGCTTTCTTTTGATCTTTATATTGCGTGTCAATGATGGCATATTCAATAATTTCGAAACCACATTCTTCTAAAAAGAATTTTACAATATGTTCCCAAGGCGTAAAAACATGATGCTCAACAAGATGTTTTTCTTGAAAAGCGTACAATCTCCCTTTCAGAAAAAGATTTATAGTGTTTTTACTAGAGCTTGGATTTGGAGTTGTAAGAATTATACAACCACCTTTCTCTAGATTGTTTGCGATATTTTGTAAACATAAAAGTGGATTTGCTAGATGTTCTAAAACTTCTAAAAAAATTATAGTTCCTGCTTTTTGAGCTTCATTAGGACATGGATTATTCAAATCCCACATAATTGATTTTTCAATTTTTCTAACATAATCAAAAGGTTGCCATGTTGCGCCTAATGATTCAATTTTGTTTTGCATATGTCCAAAACCTGCTCCAATATCGCTAACAACTTTGTTTGGTGCAGATTGAAAATATTTATCTAACATTGCATTAGCAAAAATAGCTCTGTCTTTATATTCTATAATTTTATTCTTCATTTGGGTTCCAATAAATTTTAGCTTCTTGTAGGTTATTATATTTTAAATATTCACTTTTAGTGAGTTTATCTCTGTTTGAGAGTATTTTTGGTACTTTTATTATTAAATCGATAATGGCTTGAAAAATTCCTTTTGTTGCTTTCCAGTCGCCTTTAAAAATTTTACTTTTAAATTGCCACCACAATGAGTAGGTGAACTTTTTAACAATTTCTGATAAAGGTAAAAATAAAAAAAATAAAAACCATCCTGAACGTAAAGACATTCGAATTCGAGTTTGATAATCGTTATCTTTTTTTCTATCCTTTATATTCACTCTATGATGAACTAAAACAGACGGAAGATAGATTATTTGCCAATTATTTTTAAACAATTGAAAGCTTGCAAATTGCTCTTCACCATAAAATACAAACCATTCAGGATAATTTGGAATTGTTTTCCAAGCCGACATTCGCCAAACATGACCGCATCCAACATAAGCTTTTACTTGTTGGATTTGATCTTCAGAATTTATTTTACTTGGATTTTGCAAACCCCAAAAAATTCTGAAAGCAATCAACCCACATTGACTATTTTGATTGAAATAATTTTCAATCTCCTCTAAAGGATTTTCAGATAAAAAATGAGCATCATCATCAAGAGAAATTGCAAATTCGGCTTTGGTTTGATTAAGCATATAATTTCTACAATAGATATATCCTTTAGAAATTTCATTTCGTAAAAGTATCACTTTTGGAAAATCACTTTTAATAATTTCTGAAGTACCATCAGTTGAACCATCATCAAAAACAACACATTCTATATCATCTCTTTCCAATAAATCTTGCAAAGATTTTAAAGTAAAAATCAAATCATTGATTCGATTTTTTGTAGAAATAGTTATTGAAAATTTGGTTTCTTTCATTATTTCTCTAGCAAATCTATCGTCTGTTTCAAATATACTTCGTTACAATAATCCTTCAAATCGTGTCGATTTAAAGCAAGATTGATTTTGTCATTATTCCATTGTGAAAATAATTCAGAAATTAATTGTGCAACTTTCTTTTCATCGTTTGCTTCAGACCAATACTGATAATCGTTGCCTAAAAGTCGTTTGGTTTCACTATAATATGGACTAAGCAGCAGTATCGGTTTATTGGCTACAACTAAATTTGGAAACTTACCAGGTAAAAATGGGCTAATTTCTGAAATGGCTTCTAAAATTATATTTACAGATGCTTTATTTTCCATTAGTAAAACTATTGCATACTCCGTTTGTCCAACAATTTCGATGTTAGAATGATTTCTATAATTATCTAATAAATCCTTATGATAATCGTTTGAACCAACCAAAATTAATTTTGAAACCGATTTGGCATTTGGATTATTTTCTAAAAATTTCAAAAGACCTTTAATCAAAAACTCAGGATTTCTTTGTTTCAAAAGATTTCCTGCATGAAGCAAATTGAATTTATTTTCATCAAAATAATTTGGTACTTCTTGAGCCATCGACACTTCGCCAATTTGATGAGGAATTACAATTCCTTTGCCTTTACCTGATTCGAAATAACTTTCCATCCATTCCATTAAAAGTTGACTTGGATAAGCAATATATTTCGCAGTTGAGAACATATCTAAAGTAAATTTTTCTTTTTTATCAAATCCCTTTTCAACCCAATTATATGGTCGTGGATAGTAATGAAAAGGATAAGGATCATGTATGTAAGCAATCCATTTGTGATGTAAATGCTTTAATTTTAAAAGTGCTCGATGTGTTCTAAAACTCGAACCTTTACTCAATGTTAAAATAAAATCGGGATTAAAACTTGAATCTTTTTTAATAGCATTTGCAATACTTAAAGAATCACTTGTATGTGCAAATGAAAACCCTAAAAAGTTTTCTATTTTGCTATTAAAATTAATTTTAAATACTCTTTGAATGGTTCTTTGTATGCGAGAAAGTAAGTACCAAATACTGAATTTATTTTCTTTTATAAGAATAGATTCAGCAGATGGAACAGCAATTTCTTTATAAGAATAATGGTATACTTTTACTTCAAAACCTGCCTTTATTAAATTATTAATTAAAGCCATATTAACCTTTGAAGCACTACTGTCTTCAATGTCAATGGATTCTGAAATTACTAAAATTTTCATTATTTATTTTTAAGTAAAAATTTAATTATTTTTTGAGAAGCTTTTCCATCTCCATAAGGGTTTTTACCTTCTGTACCTGTGTTGATATTCAAATAATGATTTGCTTTTTCTACAATCAACTCTTTATTTGTTCCAACAAGGATTGAAAAACCACTTGCAACGCCTTCTGGTCTTTCAGACACTTCTCTTGTAACTAAAATTTGTTTGTTGAACGTTGGTGCTTCCTCTTGAATTCCACCTGAATCTGAAATTATTAAACTTGATTTTTGCATTAACCAAACCATTACAGGATATTCTACTGGAGGAATTAAATGAATGTTTTTTACACTAGAAAGTATTTTATTTACTGGTTCTTGAACATTTGGATTTAAATGTACAGGAAAAACTATTTCTACATCCTTATTCTTAGCTATTTCTAATAATGCATCACAAAAATCAATGAATCCTTGACCGAAATTTTCTCTTCGATGTCCAGTTACTAAAACTAATTTTGAATACGATAACTTATTTTGTAATTCGTTTATTTGTGGATGTTTAAAACCTTTATCTATTTTGTTTTTTGCCCAAATTAGTGCATCAATAACGGTATTGCCAGTAATAATAATAGTTTCTTTTTTAACACCTTCTTTCAATAAATTTTGCTTTGCCAGTTTTGTTGGAGCAAAATGAAAATCAGCTAATCTTCCAGTAATTTGCCTATTAATTTCTTCTGGAAATGGCGCTTTTTTATTAAAAGTTCTCAATCCTGCTTCCACATGACCAACTTTAATATTTCTATGAAAAGCAGCAAGCGCCACCATTGAAGATGTTGTGGTATCACCATGAACCAATACCAAATCAGGACTTTCAGTTTTTAAAACTTCATCCATTTTGCTTAAAATATTTGAACTTAAAGCATTTAAAGTTTGATTAGGCAACATCAAATTCAAATCAATATCGGGAACAATTTCAAAAAAAGACAATACTTGATCAAGCATTTCTCTATGTTGCGCAGTAATACACAACTTTACTGAAACACCTTTATTTTTAGTAAGTTGATGATATAAAGGAGCCATTTTTATAGCTTCTGGTCTTGTTCCGAAACAGAGTAATAATTTCAAGGTATTGTGTTTACTTTAATTTTCTTTTTATGACTTTAACAAACGGATAAATATAATATTTTAATTTTATATACATTTTTCTAAAAACTGTAAAATCGCTTTTTGACAAAATATAATCTAAAAGAGATTTTTCTTTTAAAAAAAATGCTAAAGAAACGAGATAGCTTGTAATTGAAAACGTCAATAAATCTTTCTTTTTGAGATTATTGAAAACCAATTTAACTGCTTCATTTTTAGAATTTCTTCTGACAGAATCAAAACTCCAAAACTGACCTGTGTTAGATTCATCATGTTTCCTATTGTAATATAAAGTAGTATCAATTGTAATTCCTGAAAAACCATTTGAAATTATTCTTGGATACAATTCCCATTCTTCAGCATACATCAAATTTTCATTAAATAGATTGTTTAAAAAACATTCTTTCTTCCACATTACTACACAAGATGCAAACATCGCAGAATTATCTACAAGAGATTGAATATTTTTTACATCAAACTTTGTTCTATTTTTTATTAAAGCATTTTCAAAAACATAATCAAATTCGCCAAAAAAAGCTTTTTTATCGTACTTGCAAAAATCTATTTCACTGTTTTTAAACTCATTAACACAAGTTTGAAGATTTTCTGGATGGATAATATCATCATCATCAAAGAAAATAACATATTCTCCTTTTGCAATTGAAATACCATAATTTCGTGTTCCTGGTAACCCTTTTTTGTGTGAACTTGGTCGTCTATGAAAAGAAAATCTACTGTCTGAATCGAGAATAGGTTTAATAACCTCAAAAGTATTATCGGTTCCATCATCATCAACAATAATACATTCAAATTCTTTAAAACTTTGATTCACTATAGATTTTAAAGTCTCAAAGATAAAATGACCTCTGTTGTAAGTAGCAATAATTATGGATACTTTAATGTTGTTCATTTACTTTTAAACTAAATTTTAACAAGTTTAGCGATTCTCTTATTGACTTTTTTAAGGAGACTTCTAATAAAAAAAACAAAAGTTTCTTTTAAAGAAATGTCATTATAATCTAATAAATCTTGTAAAATTGATTTATCAGAAAGGGTTTCAAAATATTTTTTTGAGTAATAGTGTCTGTGTAAATTTTCTTTAAAAGGGATTTTAGCATCCAGCCACGATCCATTGAAATGATGTGTAGCAAAATTTTGGTTTAAATCAAGACAGAAAAAATGTGAAGGATAAATAGCGATGTCATTTTTTAAGAGTTGAAACACATCATTATTAGGATTTACTTCAAATTCATCAATTAAAATTTGAGTAACAATTATTGTATTAGTCTCTTCACTGTATGTTTCCAAACCATTATAATAATCTAAAACTTTTTTAGGCCAAATATGATTTTTTTGACTTGCCCATAATGCTGTGAAAGGAAAGCCAGACTTTTCAAACCCTGAAAAAGCACCATGATGCAAAAATTGATTTAAATTTTGTTTTATTTCAACATCAGAATCAAGGTAAATTCCACCATGAAGATATAAAACATAAGCACGAACATAATCAGAAACAAATGCCCATTTTTTATTTTTATAAGCCGACTTTACAAACTCATTCTCATTTAAATTGAAGTTACTTTCGTTCCATTCAATAATTTCATAATCAGGCAAGTATTTTTTCCAAGACTCAATACAATAGTTTATTAACTGAGTTTTAGGATTATTACCAAACCAACAATAATGAATTATTTTTGGAATCATAAAGTCTTTCTTTTTAAAAACATAAACAATCCACTTGTAAATATTTTTTTTCCATTTTCTTTAATCCATCTATGATTTGGATGATGACTATAATCAATGTTTAAATTTAGTCCTTTTAAAATTTTATCAATTTTATCATCCTCTGAAAAATCATCATATATAATTTCAATTTCATGAGTTTCACTAAATCGTTCAGATATAATATTCAAAAGTCTATCTACATAAAATGGATGCAATTCGACGATAACATCTGTGTTTTTTTGCCATTCAAATTCAATCGGATTTAGTAATTGAACCTCAAAACCTTCGCAATCAATTAGTAATAAATCGGTTTTTTCTTTCCAATTTTTGAAACCATCAACAGTTGCTTCGCCTAATATTTCATAGTTAGTTAAATTATTTGTTTCAAACCACGAAGAAATTGTACTATGAAGCTCTTGAACTATTTCATAAATTACTATTTTTTCAGGATTATACAAATAGTTTAAACCAGCAGAGTAATAACCATTATTTCCTCCAACGAGAACTATATTCTTAATTTTCCTATTGAAAAGCTGAGAAAATAATGGATGTAAGCATGATTCATACATTCCAAGAATTTCACTAACAGTTAGGATTTTGTACAGAGCATCAGGAACTTTTAAACCAGTGAAAGGTCCAAAATATATTTTGTTATTAAAGAAATCTTTCAGAGATTCTTTCTTATCTTTTTTAGATTTATACATTTTCATTTATTGAAATTTTTGGGACAATACTAACTTTTCCTGGCCACAATCCACTATATTTATTTCCTCTTCTGAAGCCATCGTCAAATATATTGAACGTTGCTACTCGCTCCATTTTTTTAAAGATGTTACCACTTTTATCATTGAAATGGAAATTGATATTATACAAACCTGTATTAAAAATATACTTTGGAATTTGTATATCAATTTTATGAGTTCCTCTATTCATATTTAAGATATCATCATTAATATGGTAAGAGTTTATAGCAGTTACTAGTTCATCTAAATCATTATAGATAGCAATACAAAAACCAAAATCAGGATTTTCTTTTTTAACTTCCATTGTAATTCCAAAAGAAAAATCTTCACCATTAGAAATGTTAATCGTTTCAACATTTAAAGAATTTTGAATATGAAACTGTTTTAAAATACACTCTTCATTTTCAAATACAAATTCTGAAAAATCATTTTGACTTAAATAACTTGAAATTACTTGATCAATTTCGCCATTGTTTGTTATCAAACCATTCTTCAAAAGAATTCCTTTTTGACAAAAACTTTTCAAACTTGCCATATTATGACTTACAAATAAAACCGTTCGTCCTTCACCTTTAGAAATATCTCCCATTTTTCCGAGGCATTTCTTTTGGAATTCAGCATCACCAACAGCTAAAACCTCATCTACAATTAGAATTTCGCTTTCAAGATGTGCAGCAACTGCAAAAGCCAATCGAACATACATTCCTGAGGAATATCTTTTTACTGGTGTATCAATATAGCGTTCAACTCCTGAAAAATCAATAATTTCATCAAGTTTACGAGTGATTTCTTTTTTTCGCATTCCAAGAATTGCGCCATTCAAATAGATATTTTCTTTTCCGGATAATTCTGGGTGAAAACCTGTTCCTACTTCAAGTAAGCTTGCAATTCTTCCTTTTACTTTTATTTGTCCAGTTGTTGGACTTGTAACTCTTGAAAGTAGTTTTAATAATGTACTTTTTCCTGCGCCATTTTTTCCAATAATTCCAACAGCATCGCCTTGATTAATGTCAAAATTGATGTCTTTTAAAGACCAAACAATATTGCTTTCACCTTTTACGCTTCTGTCATTTGTTTCTCCAATTTTTAGAAATGGATCTTCTTTACCAAGAATTTTGGTTTGCCAAAAACGATCAATATCTTTTGATAAAGTACCTGTACCAATTTGTCCAATTTGATACGCTTTTGAGAGATTTTCTACTTTTATTATTGGCTTACTCATTATATTGTATCAACGAAATTTTTCTCAGTTTTATTGAAAATAATTATTCCTAAAAATAGTATTACAATGGTTATTATAGTTGAATATCCGATACTCGAAAAAGTGAATTCACCTTTTCCAAGAAAGGCGTAACGAAATGCTTCAATGATTCCTGTCATAGGGTTTAGTTCAACTAAATATGCCATTTGCGGATATTTTTCTTTTACATGACTTAAAGGATAAGCAACCGTAGTTCCATACATTAAAAGTTGAACTCCAAAAGAAACAAGGAAAGACAAATCTCTATACTTTGTAGTCATTGCTGTTATAATTAATCCTAATCCCAAACCAAGCAAAGCCATTAAAATAACTAAAAAAGGAAATATTAAAATAGCTGGTGTTACAGTAAAATCAGTTCCTTGAGTTGGAAAAACTTTAAAATATATCATGGTTACAACCATCAAAAGCATTTGCACTCCAAATCGAACAAGATTACTTACAACAATACTCAATGGCATAATTAAGCGTGGAAAATATACTTTCCCAAAAATATTGGCATTATCTCTAAAAACGGTACTTGTTTTGGTAAGGCAATCTGCAAAATAATTCCAAGAGGTAATTCCGGCTAAATAAAACAACTGTTGAGGCAAGCCGTCAGTGCTTATTCCTGCTAAATTTCCAAAAATGAACGTAAAAACTAATGTTGTGAATATAGGTTGTATAAAAAACCAAAGTGGACCTAAAACAGTTTGCTTATAAAAACTTACAAAATCTCTTTTAACGAACATCAAGAGCAAATCTCTATAACGCCAAAGATCTCCAAAATTTAAACTAAAGAGTGAAGAATGTCCTTTTATTACTAAATCCCAATCTTGTGGTTCGTTATTTGCTTCCATTTATTTTTAAACTTTTTAAGAAAAAAGCTTGTTACATTGAATTTTTATATAAAAAGCAAATATAGTAATTTAACATAATTATAGAATGAGTTTCTATTGTTTTAATTAATATTTGTTTCTTTGTAAAAAAAATAAAATTTTGTTTTTCTTCAAAAAAAATAAACCAGTTTTAAGTGATTTAATTCCAAATGATTTTGTGGATATTCATTCGCATTTATTGCCTGGTATTGACGATGGATCAAAAGATATTGAAACAACAATTGAAATGATTCAAGCATTAAAGTCAATTGGCTTTTCTAAATTCATTACTACACCGCATGTAATGGAATATGTTTGGAAAAATTCTAAAAATGACATTTTAGAAAATCATAAAAAAACAGCTTCGTTACTTATTGAAAATAACATTCAAACCCCATTTAATATTGGTGCTGAATATATGATGGACGACCATTTTAGAGAACTTTTTCAAAATGAAACCTTATTGACTTTAAAAGACAATTTTGTTTTAGTTGAAATGTCATACATCAATGCACCTTTGAATTTGTATGACATTCTTTTCGATTTACAAGTTGCTGGATACCAACCCATTTTAGCGCATCCTGAACGTTATAATTTTTATCATAACAATGTAAAAGAATACCATAAGTTAAAAACTGTGGGATGCAAATTTCAATTAAACTTATTATCAAGTGTTGGATATTACAATCCTCAAGTGGCAAAAATTGCTGATTATCTTTTAGAAAACAATCTGATTGATTTTGTTGGTTCTGATACACATCATATGAAACATGTAGCATTTTTCAATAATAAAATTGTTCTGAAAAACCATCAAAAACTAAGTGAGGTAATTCAGAACAATTCATTTTTTAATTTCTAATTTTTATTTCTTCGATTTAAAAAAAGATCTCAGTTTTTCAATAAAGCTATTTTCTTCTTCTTCAACTCCATAACCATAACCGTAGCCATAACCGTAGCCATAGCCATAACCGTAGCCATACGTTTTCTTTTGCTCGGTATCGTTTAGTAAAATCGACATGTTTGGCAATTTATTTTCTTTATAAAGTGATTCTGCAAATTTCAACATTCGTTTATCAACATAATTTGCTCTCATTACATAAACAAAAGAGTCAGCATTTTTAGCGACTAAAAGAGTATCGGTTACAACACTTATTGGAGCTGTGTCAACAACAATGTAATCAAAGTCCTTTTTTAATTCATTGAACATTGTGTTCAACTTATCATTCATTAATAATTCAACAGGATTTGGAGGAATAACTCCTGATGGCAATGCGAAAAAGTTTGAAAAATCCTTAACCTTTACAATATAATCATTAATATTATCATTTGGTTTTGACAAATAATTTGTAAGACCTTTTGATGGAAGTGATATATATTGATCTAATTTAGGGTTTCGGACATCAAGACCAATAATTAAAACTTTTTTTCCAGACAGAGCAATTGTTGTTGCAAGATTTATGGCACAAAATGTTTTTCCTTCTTTTGGTATTGAAGAGGTTACAAAAATAGTTTTACATTTATTTTCAGGAACATGAGCTAACATGAATTCGAGATTCGTTCGAATCATTCTAATAGCCTCGGCAGAACTCGAACGGCTGTTAGATTTAATTATCTCTTCATTAGTTTTAGATTTCGGTAAATCTCCTAAGAAAGGTATAGAAACTTTTCCTTCTATATCATTACGATATTTAATTTTTGTGTCAAAAAATTGAATCAAGAAAATAATTAAGACTGGTAATAATAATCCTAAAATAATTGCTGCTATGTAAAATACATTTCTATTTAATGAAATTGCGCCATTAGAATAAGCAAAATCAATAATTTTAGCTTTTGGTGAAGTTACAGCCATTGAAATTTCTGTTTCTTCACGCTTTTGTAAAAGATAAAGGTATAATGATTCTTTAATTTGTTGTTGTCTAGCTATTTCATTATAGTACCTCTCGTTTGTAGGAACTTGATATACTTTACCATCATAAATAGAACGTTGTCGTAATAAATCATTTTTACTTATGTATAAATCTTTTTGCTTATTTCTTAAGCTCTCAATAATATTTTCTTTAAGAGAAACAATTTCATTATCAACTTTTTGTACTTCAGGATTTAATTCGGTTCCACTTTTTAAAAGCTTTCTTTTCTGAAGAATGAGCTGATTGTACTGACTAATATAACCTCCTGATACTTCGCTAGATTTGATAATGTTAGTTGGTAAAAGTTCATCAATTTTTGTCTTATTAATTTCATCAATCATGAATTGACTTAATTTTACATTAGTTTCAATCTCTAAAACTAATTTATTATAATCAACTGATTGCATCAGACTTAAATTAGAATCAGCTTCTAAATTTGTTAACTTTCTATCTTTTTTGAATTTTTCTGCTTGCCCTTCAACACCACCTAATTCTTTCGTAATAATATCTAACCTATTAGTAATAAAATTTTTAGTAGTCGCTGCAACCTCATTTCTATCTTTTATTGCGTCAAGATTATATTGCTCAATAAGAGCGTTAAGATAGTCAATACCTCTTTCATCTATTCTGTCAGAAGTTGTTAAGTTAATTACATTTGTCTTATCAATTTCAAAAACATTTACTTTATTTCTAAAAAATGAAGATCTAGATTCAAGATTTGATTTTATGACATAAACTTCAGCTCCAACAACAACATTCTTATAATTTGGATTAACTTGAATAATAAATTCACCTAATTGAGATTTAATTTTTTGTCCAAATAAAAAAGTTTTAGAGTTCTGTTTTTGCGAGTTAGATAATATGAATTGGTTTTTAGATTTTATGGTAACCACCATGGTAGTATCTTTCTCATAATAAGAAGGAACTTTATCTATAAAAACGATATTTATTGGTGACTCTTCTTTATAAAGTTCTCTGCTAACTACTCTACCTTCACTAAAATAAGAAATATCTAAATCAAGGTTTTTGACAACACTTTCTGATAAAGATCTTGATTTTAAAACAATTATTTCATTGGCAACATTATTTTTAGCAGAAAAAATATTCAAATCACTAAATGCTGAATATTCACTTGTGCCACCTTTTTTTTCATCTTTAATCAAGATAGATGCTGCAGCTCCATATTCTACTACATAATAACGCAAGTAAATAAAAGCTATCGAAAGACAAATTAATACACTAATAATAATCCATTTCCAATATTGAAGGTAGTGAAAAATTTGTTCCTTAATATTAAAATCACTTTGTGAATTTATGTCAGTCGTGGGTAAGGAATTTTGCATTTTCTATTTAGTTACTAAAAAAACAATTGTTGTTACAAAACTTAAAACTGAAAATATTAACGGTAAATTAGGAAGAGCTGAAGAGTCCATTTTCGCTTTTCTTTGTTCAACATATACAACATCATTTTGATCTAAATAATAAAATGGTGAGTTTACAAAGTCAGCTTTAGTTATATCAACTCTATTAAAACTTTTAATTCCTTGATAATCTCTAACAATAAGTATGTTGTTACGTTTTCCAAAAATAGACAAATCGCCCGAAGCACCAAGCACATCTAGAAGAGTAACTCTGTGATTATTAAACGTTTTTATTCCAGGTGAGTTTACATCACCAAGAACGGTTACTTTAAAGTTTTGAATTGTAATATTAATTACAGGATTTTTTATGTATATAGACAATTTCTCTTTCAACATAGTCTTCAATTCATTAATTGAAAATCCTTCTACTGCAAGTGTGCCTATTACTGGAAAATCAATTTTACCATCAACATCAACTAAATAGGTATTTTGACTATTATTAGATGAATTATTAGAAGTGTTAGATATATTATTATTTTGATATAAATTGAATGGTTTTGCCGTTTCTGGTTCTAAAGCGGAAACAATAATTGATAATCTATCATCTCTTTGAATTAAAGGATCATAGTTAGTAGATTTATTATTAAAATCTTGGTTACCTTGAAGATAAACCATTTTCTCTTTAGAAACACAAGAAGAAAACAATAGGATTACTATTATTGATATACACAGATAATTATATTTCATTTGAAATTACATTATTTAAGTTAGCAAATATACCAATTCCATTGATATAAAGCATTTATTTAGTGTAAACATAAGATTCCTTAACTTCTATATCAAGAGTTTGATATATTGAATTCAAACTTTTGAATTCAGGAACCATAGTTTTCATTTTAGAAACTAGCTTATCAACATTTCCTTTGCTTGCAATTTCAGACAACTCTTCAATTTGCTTATTTACAACATCAAAGACATCACACACTTCAACTGCTACCATTATTTTTTCATGATGAGTTGCTAAATTTTTTGCCGAATCATTCAACAATTCTTCATATAATTTTTCACCAGGACGTAAACCAACAATTTTAATGGAAATATCTTTATCAGGAATAAAACCTGCAAGACGTATCATTTTTTTAGCTAAATCAATAATTTTAACTGGTTTACCCATATCAAATATATATATCTCGCCTCCATTTCCCATAGAACATGCTTCAAGAACTAATTGACATGCTTCTGGAATGGTCATAAAATAACGAATAATTTCAGGATGCGTAATCGTTATTGGTCCACCTTCTTGAATTTGTTTTGTAAATAATGGTACAACAGAACCATTAGAACCTAAAACATTACCAAAACGAGTTGTTATAAACTTTGTGTATCGTTCAGAATTTAATTTTTTATGTTTGAAATGTTTTGATTGAACATACATTTCTGCAATTCTTTTACTTGCACCCATGATGCTACTTGGGTTTACAGCTTTATCTGTAGAAACCATCACAAATCGTTCTACATGATATTTATTTGATAAATCTGCAACATTTTTAGTTCCAATCACATTTGTAAAAATGGCTTGAGATGGATTTTCTTCCATCATTGGAACATGTTTGTATGCTGCTGCATGATAAACTACATCTGGCTTATATTGATTAAATATTTTTTCTAAAACATTAAAATCTCTAATATCAGCAATACAATTTATAACGTCAATATTTTGATTCATCCCAATAATCTCAAGAGATAAAGAATGTAAAGGTGTTTCAGCTTGATCAAGAATAATTATTTTTTTAGGACTAAAATTTAAAACTTGCCTAACAATTTCACTACCAATAGAACCAGCAGCACCTGTAACCAATATTGATTTTCCATTCAATTTTGACGATATTGATTTGGTATCTAAAACAATTGGTTTTCGCTCTAATAGATCTTGAATTTCAAAGTTTTTAATATTCTTTGAAATTTCCTTTTGATCATCCCAATCTGAAACAAGTGGTAAAGTATATACTTTAAATCCAAATTCGATACATTCTTCTACTATAGTTAAACGTTCTTCTTTTGTCAAACTCTTATCAGCAATAATTAGAGCTTCCACTTTTTTAGAACGCATTAAAACAGGAATACTTTTCTTTATTTGAAAAATAGGAAGATTCAAAATTCTTTTTGTTGAATTTTGGTTGTTTTTATCAATGAAACCTAATAAATTAAATCGGCTAGGAATTTCAGCTTTTAATGCGTTGGCTACAGCAGTTGCATTAGCATCAGAACCATAAATTATTGCATGAATTTTTTTTACGTTAGCAGTTTCTGAAAAAAAACGTTCAAAAGTTTGTTTTACAATAATTCTATAAAAAAACAACAAACTAAATGATAATATTGCATTAATAAAAGCTCCTGTTGTTAGATAAACTTTTTGTTTGTCAAACAAAATAACTATAAAATTGAAAACAATAATAACCACAAAAGTGGAAAATTGAGAAAAGAAAATTTTTAAGGCATCAATATAGGAGGAATGTCGAATAATTCCTGAATAAGTTCTATATATCCAAAAGAAAAAAACATTGATAGTTAGATAAAATAAAATCGCAAAAACTAAATATTGATTAGGTATATAACTTAGTTTTAACCCTTTAAATAATAGAAAAGTAATAACGCCGGAAAAAACTACAATAAAAACATCCAACATTAAAATCATCCATCTAGGCAAATAACCTAAATTACTGAAATTAAAGCCAGTATTTACATCTGAAAAAATCTTAAAGAAATCAGAAATAAAATTTTTATTGGAGCTATTCAATTTGAATCAATTTATGAATGTAAAAATAGTAAAAAAAATTTGTTAAAAAAACCTTAAAAATCATTTAAAGTTTTTTGTATCCTTTCTTTATCCTCCGAAGACAAATTAGAACCTGAAGGTAAGCAAAGACCATTCTCAAATAACTTTTCAGAAATACTTCCTCCATAATAAGGTACATCTTTAAAAACTGGTTGAAGATGCATTGGTTTCCACAAAGGACGACTTTCAATATTTTCAGTTTCTAATTTCAATCGCATATCTTCTCTTGATTTGCCATTATTTTTTTTAGCATCTACAATAATTGCTGACAACCAATGATTAGAATAATAATCAGAACTTGGTTCAGAAAAAACTTCAATTCCTTGATTTTGTATAAAAACATCTTTATAAAATTGATGCATTGCGCGACGTTTTTCAATATGATTATCTAAAACTTCCATTTGACCACGACCTATTCCTGCACAAATATTGCTCATTCTATAATTGTAACCTATTTCGCTATGCTGGTAATGAGGCGCATTATCTCTTGCCTGAGTTGCAAGAAAAATCGCTTTATTTTTTTGCTCTAAGTTTTTTGTAACAATTGCACCACCTCCAGAAGTTGTAATAATTTTATTACCATTAAATGACAAGATGCTAATATCACCAAAAGTACCACACTTTTGACCTTTGTAGGTACTACCTAATGATTCTGCACTATCTTCAAGTATTGGAATTTCATATTTATCTGCTATACTTCTAATTTCATCAACTTTAAATGGCATTCCATAAAGATGAACGGCAACAATTGCTTTTGGTTTTTTTCCTTTAGCAATTCTATCTTTTAGTGCTTCTTCAAGTGCATTTGGACACATATTCCATGTATCACTTTCGCTATCAACGAAAACTGGAGTTGCTCCTTGATAAACAATAGGATTTGCTGAGGCTGAAAAAGTCATACTTTGACAAATTACTTCATCGCCAGCTTTTACATCAAGTAAAATTAATCCCAAATGAAGTGCAGCTGTTCCTGAACTCAAAGCTCCTACAAAGGAGTTATTTCCTAAATATTGCTCTAAATCTTGCTCTAATCCAGTAACATTTGGCCCAAGTGGTGCTACCCAATTCGTATCAAACGCTTCTTTGATATATTTTTGCTCGTTTCCTCCCATGTGTGGTGAAGAAAGCCATATTTTTGATTTAGTCATTGTTATGAAATTTTATAGGTTTTGCAGGAATTCCAACTGCGGTACAAAATTCGGGTAAACTTTTTGAAACTACTGCACCAGCACCAACTATTGTGGACTTGCCAATGGTTAATTGATTAATTATTTTTGCTCCTGTTCCAACATATACTTTTTCTTCAATTTTAACTTCGCCCGAAATATTTACTGAAGGCATAAACGATGAAAAACTATCAATAAATGTATCGTGACCAACAGTGCACATCAAATTCAAAGTTACATAATTTTCTATTTTAATATTACATGTAATTATAGTTCCTGCGCATATAATGCATCCGTTTCCAATAATTACATCATCATCTGAAATTATAACACTTGGATGAATTAGCGTTGGAAAACTTAAATTTGTATTTGATACTGAAGCTATAACTTTACTTTTTGTTGTTGGATCACCAAGGCCTAAAGCTATACAAAGTGGTTTTGAAACTATATTCAAATCAGAAACACCACCCAAAATTGGAAAACCATTTATAATTTTCCCTTTTTCAATTCCATCGTCATAAAATCCTAAAAAATTATAGATCTTATTATCCTTATTTATGGCATCAATTAGAGTTTTTACTTCTCTACCAAAACCGCCTGCACCAATAATTACAATATCTTGCATATCAAATCTATTTATAATTAACTTCCTTGAAAAGGTTCTGTCGTTGCTGAATCTATTGCATTTATTCCATCACTCTTTACTACTTTTTGAATGGTTTTAAATAGAATTTTAACATCCAATAAAAAAGATATACTATCTACATACCAAACATCTAATTCAAATTTTTTATCCCATGAGATGGCGTTTCTGCCATTAACTTGAGCCCAACCCGTAATTCCGGGTTTTACCTCATGCCGACGATTTTGAAAATCATTATACAAATGCATATAGGTTGTGAGTAATGGTCTTGGTCCAACTATACTCATATCACCAACGACAACATTCAACAATTGAGGAATTTCATCTAATGAAGTTTTTCTAACAAAACTACCAATCTTAGTTAGTCTATCTGCATCTGGAAGTAAATTTCCATTAGCATCCTTCCTATCGTTCATGGTTTTGAACTTAATAATTTTAAAAATCTTTCCGTTTTTACCAGGTCTTAATTGAAAGAAAAAAGGTTTTCCATCGTTAGCAAATAGTAAAAATAAAGTCACTAAAATAAATATTGGAAGTAATAAAACCAATCCAATCAAAGCACAAGAGATATCAAAAAAAGGTTTTACAATCGATTTATACATTTTGTAAATTTTAGTACCAATATATTTTTTGTTTACAAGAAACTTCAAGTTTCAAAATTACACACCTAATGTTTTTTTAAACTTATTCATGATATATTTTTCAAAAATTAAATAATAAATATATCCTGCGATTGAACAAATTATCAATACAACGGTTAAGATAAGAAAATTCAAAATTAAAGAATTTGTACTAGGAAACAATCTTATTATTAATGTTTTTAAGGGATCATGAATTAAGTATATTGAATAAGTTGCATTTCCAATCATCATAAAAATATTTCTTTCATTCAATTTAGGATTAAAGTAAGTAACAGAAATATAAATTAGTAAAAATGAATTTATTCCTACAAAAATATGATCAGAAAATTTAAAAAGAATGATATTATAATACTTTAAAACAAGTGAAAATAGTGTAAAAACAATAAAAAGAGTACCTACAAACATGTAATTCCATTTTACTTTTCTTATAATCAATATTGATAATAAATAACCCAGCATAAATTCTAGATTATATAAAGATAAAAAAACATTTTGAAACGTTTTCTCATTGGAAACAACATCCGTAATGAAGTTATTTTTTAAAATTAGAATAAGCCAAATTATCAAAAACCAATTCCATAATTTTTTTGATATAAATGTTAAACTAAATAAAAAGTAAAACATAAGTTCAAAAATTAGTGTCCATGCAACACCATAAGCTGGAAAACCATCAGGAAGAAGCGTTAATGAAGTTAAATAACTAAAATCTAATTGACTCGCATTTGATAATTCAGGATAATTAGCATATAAAAACAGCATCAAATATCCAATAGGAATATAAGGCACATAAATTCTTAATGCCCTATTTATAATATACTTTCTGTAAGCTAATGGTTTATTGTACTTATAATAACTGGTGAATGCTATTATAAAACCAGAAAGCACAAAAAAGAAATCTACACCATACTTTCCTAAATCACCAATAAATTTTACAAAATAATAATCTATGTTATTGTAGTATACCAAAGCACCAAGAGTATGATGAACCACAACCATTAATGCAGCAAACCCTCTGAATATCTGCAATATATCTAAATATTTATTTTCTTTAGAAGACATAAACTACTATTTTTTTATTTCAAAAATTTTTCAAAACTTTGATATTCTTCTAATAAAGCATTCCAAACTTTTTCTTGCTCATAATTATCAACAATTACTTTTCTGGCATTAGATTTCATAACATCATAAACAGAAAGATTAGTAATTTTTTTCATTGCTTCAAAAATTGCTTTTTCATCTTTTACAGCAATGATTAATCCATTTACTTCATTAGAAATTATTTCATTACACCCATTAATATTAGAAACAATTGAGGGTAAATTCATTGCACCAGCTTGCATAACAACATTTGGAAAACCCTCACGATAACTAGGAAAAACTAATGCATTTGAAATTGAAAAGTATGGACGAACATCTGTTTGAAAACCAACAGAAATAATAGCCTTATTATTTTTTATAGTTTCTAAAGTTTCTTGAGATAAAGGATCTAAATCAGATTCAAAATTTCCTACTAATAGTAATTTTAAATTTGTAACTTCACATTGAAGTAGATTAAAAGCCGATATTAATTCGTTGATACCTTTATCTTTTACTAATCTTCCAACAAAAATAAAGACAAAATCCTCAGTTGAAATGGATAATTCCTTTCTTAATTTTGTTTTTTCATCGTCTGAAAATAAATTTGGATTAAAGTATGAAGTATCAATTCCGTTTGAACTTCCGTTAGCAATAACATGTAATTTACTGGATGAACAATAATTATTTTGTTTAATAATTTCTAAAAGTCCGAAAGAATTAGGATAAACTTTAGTAGCGCATTTATAGGTTAGTTTTTCTACAAAATCTAAAATTTTTCTTTTAAAACCTGTTGCTTCAATCAATGGTAAACCTGCAACTGTATGCAATCGAACAGGAACACCTGCTAGCTTTGATGCTAACATACCTACAATTCCTGCTTTTGGAGTATGAGTATGAACAATAAATGGCTTAGTTTTTTTTAGAAAAAAATAAAGCTGCATAACCGCAATTACATCTTTAATTGGAGTTATTTGTCTGGTCATTTCAATAGAATATGTTTCTATCTTTTGAGATTTTCCAAGTTGTTCGAGCTTTTCCTTTTCAGAAGAAACTGCAATAACCTGATAATAAGAATTCATAAACTGCAATTGTCCCGAAAGTAATTTTTCGAGAGAAATTGGAATAGTAGTAATTCGAATCAGTTTATTTTTCATAGGTCATTTTATACCATTTTTGGAAACAAAAATACGTCCAAACTCTAAAAGTGTTATCTATTTTTCCTTGAACATGATTATTAACTAGTTTAGAAATCACTTCGTAATTAAATATATTTTGCTTTTCAATAAATGACTTTTCACAATAAGACATTAGTTCGTTTTTGAGATTATCTCTAAGCCAATCACCAACAGGAACACCAAATCCCTTTTTAGACTTATTTAAAAAATCTTTTGGAAAATATTCAGCAAATGATTCTTTTAGAATGTGTTTTTTATCCCATCCATTTATCAGATAATTTTCTGGTATTTGACTAGTAAAATTCCAAATTTCTTTGTTTAAAAATGGAGCTCTACATTCAAGTGAAGTCAACATACTTGTACGATCTACTTTGACTAACATATCGCCTTCTAAACTAATTATTTTATCAATGTTTCTGAAATCCGTAATGGATTTATTATGGTTACCGATTAGTTTTTTATAATACGTCAAACTATTTTGTTGCAACCAATTTTGTTTTAGCAATCCTTCAATTTCTTCATCGGTATATCCAAGCGATATAATATTATAATAAAAATCTCCTTCATAATTTATAGCTTTTAAAAGTCGATTCAACTTAAATCGCTTTCCTCTTTTATCATCTTTACTATTGAGAAGCGTTCCTATTGATTTAGAAAATAATTGATGCGCTTTTTGTGGTACAATTTGAGTATATTTTTGGTTTAATTTACCCATATAATACTTATTATAACCGCCAAAAACTTCATCTCCACCATCACCTGTTAATGCTACAGTAACATACTGCCTGGTTTTATTTGCAACTACATAACTTGCCAAACTTGAAGAATCTGCAAAGGGTTCATCGAAATTTAATAAAATTGCATCAATATTATGAGTCAAATCTTTTTCAGAAATAATAAACTCATGGTGATTACTATTTATTAGTTTAGCTACTGTTCTTGATTTATCAGATTCATCAAAAGATTTTTTTTCAAAACCAATTGAAAATGTATCGATTTTAGAATTAGATTGTTGTGATAAGCATAGTGAAACAATTGAAGAATCAACACCTCCAGAAAGAAATGTACCAATTGCAACATCTGAAATGGAACGTGAAAGAACACTTTCTTGCACCAAATCATGCGTTGTTTTTATATATTCTTTTTTTGTTTGCTTGTCAATTGTTTTGAAATCTTGTTTAATTTCATTAATTGTAAAATCAAATGTTGTACAATCAAACTCTATATAATGATTAGCTTCTAGTTTAAAAATCTCATCATAAATAGAATAAGGTGCTGGAATATAAGTTAATTGAAAATATAAATTAAGTGCCTTGACATTAATATTAGGTTTAAATGGTAAAATTTTCATTAAGGATTTCAACTCGGAACACCAAAAGAATGAATCATCGTTTTTATAATAATACAATGGCTTTTCTCCAAAAAAATCACGAGCTATGAAAACTTTATTTAAAATTTTATCATAAATAGAAAAAGCAAACATACCATCAAGCATTGCAAAAGAAGCTGTTCCGTATTTCTCATAAAGTTTAACAATTACTTCAGTATCTGAGCTTGTTTTAAATGAAATACCATTTTTTTCTAAATCAGATTTAATTTTTTTAAAATTATATATTTCGCCATTAAACAAAATTACTTTCTGTTGATCCTCTGTGAAAATAGGTTGCTTTCCTGTGCTTAAATCAATTATTGATAACCTTCTCATTGCCATTCCTATACTAGTCGTGTCACTTTCTACAAAAAAGCCATCTTCGTCTGGACCACGATGAAGTATTTCATGGTTCATTTGCTCTAAGATAGATTTAATGATATCTTTAGGTTGTCTGTTTTTGGCTATATATCCGTTTATTCCACACATATCATTTCAGTAAGGATTTATATAAATTAATATGTTTGTCAATCATGACTGTAATATCATATTGTTTCGATCTTAAAATACAATTTGATACAATAGTATCATATTTATTTTTATTAGTCATCAATTCAACACAAATTTCTGCAAGTTTTTTATCATCTTGAAAAGGAAACATAACTCCTGCTTCACTTACAATTTCTTTTAGTCCTGGCACATCTGAAGCTACAAATGGTTTTCCTGATGCCAAGGCTTCAATACTAGACAACGAAAGTCCTTCGTATTGAGAAGACAATATTAGAATATCGGAAGTTTTTAATAAACGAGCAACATCCATTCGAATGCCTAAAAAATGAACTCTATCCTTTAATTTTAGCTCTTCAACTAATTTTTTATTTTGATCTAACATAACACCTTGACCAACAAGCAACAAATGAACATTTTGCGGAAGATGTTGTAATGATTTAATAACAGTTTTTTGATCTTTTGGAAATTGAAAAGAGGAAACTTGAATTAATAGTTTTACATCAACTGGTAAATTTAAATTAAGTTCAGGTAAATCATATTTTATAGATTCTTCAATTTTAGTTAAATCAATTCCATTTTCGATTATTATAAATTTATCATCAGAAAATTGAAGTTGTTTTTTTAATTGACTTTTAACATTATCTGTTATACCTATTATTTTATTGTATTTTGAATAAATAAAACGATCAATAATTTTTAAAAACCAATGTTTCATTCTTCTATTGCTAGTAGAATGTTCAGTATATATTAATTTAACTTTAGAAAAACTAATCCATTTTGCAAGAGCAACCCAATATAATGAGGGAAATAAATGAACATGAATAAAGTCATATTTTTTTAAATACTTTATGATTTTAAATATCAAAAAAGGATTGTAAACACTTGAATCTCCTAATGAAATTAATCGAATGCTAGGGTTATTTTTCAATTCATTATAAAATGGATACTCTGTACCGTTAAGCACTAAAATATCCATTACAATTCCTTTTTCAATATATTTTGGAATTGTATCGAGCAACAACTTTTCTGCTCCACCAGTTGCCATGCTATTGATTACTTGCAGAACTTTCATTTTCTAATTTTAAAAAGTAAAAACAAATGAAATAAAATCCCGAAAGGTATTGCAAATAATGTGATTAGTTTTTTAGGATTATTCGTAAAGAAATCTAATTTACGTTGAAATAAACAAGATGAAATATAATGAACTGCTCTGGAAAAACTATAAACAATACTTTTTGAATACTTCATTTCGATTAATCTTGAGTAGCCAAAACCCTTAGGACTTTTCTTGTATTGTCTCAAAATATTTCTAGACGATCCTTCTTCAAGATATTCAACAATACAATAAACATCATTAGTACAAATCCAATCATATTTTTGATCAATCATTAAATATAAAGTTCCTAGCGGAACTAAACGCTCTTCTTTAAAAATTGGGTATTGAGGAAATTCTTTTACAACACTTGTTTTTATAACTAATTTCTTATCACCAATAATTTTGTGTTTTAAATAAACATCAGAGAGTTTTGTTCTTTTTAATAACTCGGGAAATTTAGAACCAATAATTTCACCATTTTTATAAGAATCAAGACCTATAAAACCAGCAATATTCTCGTTTTTATATAATTCCCAATTTTTTAAAATAAGTTCTACAGCATTACTTGGCATATAATCATCTGAATCAATACAAACATTCAATAAAGTATCAATATTTTGATAAGCAGTATTGTGACCGCTATGCATTCCTTGATTTTCTTGAAAAATATATTTTATAGCGATTTTATTCTCAGTAATCCAATGCTGAATCAATTGATTTGTATCATCTGTGGAACCATCATCAACAACAAGCCACAAAAAATTTTGACTCGTTTGATGTACTAAACTTTGATATAATTGTGGCAAACAAAACGCTCTATTGTATGTAGTTGTAAATACTGTAATTGCTTTCATGATTTATATAAAATTACATTCATTAAATAAGTAAATCCAACATAAACAATTAAAATTTTACCAATTAAAACATGCTGATTTTTAACAAGCTCACTTTTTAACAAAGGATAGATTAACACTAAACCAAGTATAAACCATGATAAATAAGCAAATCTATTTGAATAATTTGCCCTAATAATTAAAATCCACAACCCATTTGAAATCAAATAGATATGGAATATTTTTTGATACAAAATATCTTCAAACTTTTTCTTAAAAATATAATACCAACCAGCAAAAATTCCTGAAGCACTGTATAAAAGAAAATCCCAACGAAATCCTACACTAATTTCTACTCCTTCATTTGCTTGATTAAATTCTCCTAAGTAAGAGTCTAATTTGTCTGCTCCAAATCCTAATCCTAAAAAGAAAGATTCAAAGAAACCTCCTATTGCTAATGATAATGGTATTAGTAATATCCAAGAAATAATATAAACTTTTGTGTTACTATATAAAAATGTCATTAAATATGCAATAATTGGGATCATCATTGAAGAGTGAATAAAATAAGAACAAAAAAGAATTAGAATCGTATTTACTTTCTTTTCTTTACTAATTCCATAAACAAATAAGGATGTTGCAAGTCCGTTTCTAATTCCATTTACTCCATAGGCCCAAAATGTAAAAGCGATGATAAACATCAAAAATGCATAAAACCAATAATCTTTGAAAATCTTTTTAGTTCCAAGATAAAGTAAGTATAAATAAAAAAATGAACAGGTAAAAAAGAATAATTGAGCATTGAGATACTTTGCATAAAAATACTTCATAGCCTCAAATAATATATCTGATTCTGAATTAAATGGTGCGCCATCTATATACATTTGAAGCTCTCTATTGTAAATAACCATATCTCCAAAATATATAGAGATTGGTCTAAATCCCATGTAAAGGATAATAAACAACATGAGTACTATTCCAAAACCATTTTTTGCCTTTAAACTCGAACTGTTAGTTAACTCTGTTTTATAAGTTCCAAAAAAAACAAATAAAACAACAACCAAAATAATATGGTAAAATACAGATGAATAATATTCGTTAGGTATAAAGCTCAACATTTCTTTGATTCAATTATCCTTGCAGGATTTCCAACTGCAATTGAGTTAGTAGGAACATCTTTTACTACAACTGATCCTGCACCAATGATAACATTGTCACCGATTGTAATTCCACCAATGACGATACATCCAGCATGAAGTTCTACATTATTTCCAATAATTGGTTTTTTACCGTCTTTTTCTCCAACGGTAACTAAATGATTTACATAAACATTTTTACCAATTGATGCTGCATTCAAAATAGTAGAATATGGATGAGCAAGATGCAAACCTCCATCAATTTTTGTATTAATATCTATTGTGAATGACTGGTGTTTTGGGTAAAAAAACCTTAGAATTTTAGCAAAAACAGAAGTTGTTCTAAAATAAAAAAGTGTTCTAAAGTACTTACTGATTAATAACTGAAAAGTCAAATCGTAAGAAACAGTTGCAAAACTTGTTTGCCTAGTATTTCTTGAATACAAATCATCAATCACTAATTCTTTGTTGCTTGAAAACAAGAAAAGAATCAAGTGTGGAAAAAATAAAATTTGTCCAAAAAAGTAAACTATTTTTCTAATCATTTGCCTTAAAAATGAGTTCATCCCATTGTTTCATAATAAGCTCAAGGGAATATTTTTTTGCGTTTTCTTTTGAATTATTTGATAATTTCTTTTGCAAATTTTCATCAGAATCAAACCGAATCAATTCATTTACAAAATTATTGATATTATTATGTTCAACTAAAATCCCATCAACATTGTGATGAATTATATTTCTTGGTCCTGTTGGACAATCAAATGAAATTACTGGTATTCCAACAGAATTTGCTTCAAGAATTACCATTGGAAAACACTCTTGTTCTGAAGTCATCAATAAAATTTTTGCTTTACTAATTTCTTCTTCAATCGTATTTGATTGTCCTTTAAAAAGGATAACCTCTTGCAAGTTTTTTTTTATAACAAGCTGTTCAATCTCTTTATAATAATCATTTCCAACTGTGCCAAAGATATGCAATTTCCAATTGGGATTAGTGACGGAAAATTGACTCCAAATCTCAACCATTTTCTCCAATCTTTTTACAGGAGCAAATCGTCCAACAGCAACTGCAATATTTTGATTCTTTACTATTTCAAATCCATTATCAATAATTTGATTTTCAATTGGATTAGGAATCACAACTGCATTTTTTGACACATAAAAATCTTTTTCCTCTTGACTTAAAACAATTAAGCTATCATATTTAGATTCAATAAAATTGAGAACTTTTTGTTTAAATCCACTATTATTGATTCTGAATTTTGAGAAATGAAATTCTTTAGAAATTTTTGCTCTTCTGTATAAAAAAGGTAAGAAATATGTAATTGGAATATGAGAAGCAACAATAATAAAATCAGGGTTTTGCTTCAAAATATAACGTTGAATTTGAAAAATATTTGAAACAAATTTCAAGACGTTTCCAATTGAAAAATAACTCTTTTCACGTTGGTAATTAACAGCTAAATCAACAAACTTTACTTGATTAGAAAGGTCATAAATTAATGGTTTATTATGTTGTTCAGTGCTGATTATTGTGACGTCATAATTAAAAACAGTAGCCCAGTAGTTCGCTTTAATTGCCACTAAACGCTCAATTCCTCCATGAGAATTTAATTGATCTACTAAAATTACAATTTTCTTCAATTTTTATAGGTTTTAAATAAATTATCCCATTGACTCATAATAGTTTCAGGTAAAAATCGCTTTACATTTTCTTTTGCATTTGCTCCCATTTTTAAGCGTAAATTTTCGTCTTCAATCAATTGATTTAATCGATTTGTTAGTTCATCTGTATTGTTATTATCAACTAAAAATCCATCAACATCATTTTGGATGATATCACTTGGTCCAAAAGGACAATCAAATGATACACAAGGAATTCCACAAGCCATTGCTTCTATCAAAACCATTCCAAAACCTTCAAATCGCGATGACATTACATAAATGGAACTATCTAAATATTTAGGTAAAATATTTTTTTCAGGTTCAAAAAAAGTGACAGAAGATGCAATATTCAACTCTTTTGCTAAATTTTCTAATCCTTGAGTACTATCTTTCTTTCCATATATTTCTAGTTTCCAATTAGGATTTTTAGCTATAACCGTTTGCCAACTAACTAATAATCTATCGTAACCTTTTTGATAACTTTGTTTTCCTACAGCAATTACTTTTTTGTTTTGTAAAGTAGCACTCTCATTTGGATAAAAAGAAAGTGGATTAGAAATAATTTGAAGGTTTTTCAAATTCCATTCCTTAGTATTTTCTTTAGTTAAAACGATAAATTTTGTAAATGTACTACCTAAAACTTCCATGATTTTCATTTTGGTTTTAGCAATAATCAATTTAAAAACATTAAAATCCTTACCTATTTCAATATTTTTAGAAACGTGACGTTCATAAATAATAGGTTTTGCTTTTCCTAGAATTGTAGGCAGAGAGAATGCTTTCAATCCATCATCACAAACAATAACTACATCAGGATTTAATTTTTTTATAGTGTCCTTAATTCCAGAAATATATTTTTTAATGTAAGAAAACGGATTTCCTGAAACTTCAATTTCTTCAAATTTTATTTGATTACTAAATTCATAAAATAAATTAGAACAACCTTTATTCAATCCTAAAATTGTTACTTCATAGCCCAATTTATCAACTAAATAGCTTGCTTTTATAGAAAGAACTCTTTCTAAACCGCCAGAACCATTGACACCATTTGTGATATAAAGTAACTTCATTTTGAATTTATCTTTTCAATATTTTTTGAAAAACTGATTTTATTATTTGATAACAACTCAATAATTCTGTAGCGTTTTTGAATGCAAAAAAGATTAAAATATTTGGGATTACTAAAACCAAAACCAATTTAAATACTAATCCAAAAATGCCATCAAATGATATAAAATGATTAATTCCAAATAATACTGCGATGGATATAATTACCAAAAATAAGTATTTCAAATATTTTTTAAAGTAAATCATCGGACTTAAATTAAATCCTAATTTGAACACAATGTATGGATCATACCAACAGTTTGTGACTAATCGCGCTATTGCAGTTGCTATTAAAATACCTAAAAGTCCAAAATAATATCCTAAAATAAAAGATAGAATTAAATTTAAAATTGCCGTAAGAATAACTAAATATTGACCTTGTTTAAAAAATCCATACGAACTTTTAAAACTCCAAACTGCACTTTGCATTCCAAACATATAAAAATTTATAGCTAGAGCAATGACAATTTCTATAGGCAATAAGAATTTTACTCCAATCCATATCTTTATAAAATCATTCATTAAAAAAGCAATTCCAATGGTTGCCATTCCATAAATCCAAAAATTAGCAAAATTTATAAAATTGAACGTACTAATTTGCTTTTCCTTTGATTCTGTTACATTTATATTTCCAATAATTCCTTGCAAACTTGAAAATACTTGAACTATCAATCCAGAAGCTAAACCAATTAATAGTACATAATTTGATAAAAATCCAACAAGAATTAAACCTGAAAAATAATTTAGAATTAAGTTATCTGTACTATTGACAAGTAAACCACCAACTTTTATTAAACCCGTAGATTTTACATTAGAAAAGATTTTATTTTTAGTTTCTTCATCAACTTTTTCTGTATTGTACTTTTTCAAAAATGGATAATGTTGAGCTACTTTTCTTGAAATTATAAAATTACTCACTATTTGAAAAAAAGATTGGATGAGTAGATAAAGAATGAAATTTTTAAATAAAACAAGTACAATTATTTGAAACAAATTTTGAAACAAAAAAACAAAAATGTTGTATTTAGAAATGATATGACTTTTTTGATCAGCATGAAACAAACTCTGCTTATACTGCATGAAATAAGTAGAAACCGTGTTGAATAAAAAAATTAAATAAATTAAAATTAAATCCTCTTTGATTTTTTGTGGCGGATTTTCAACAATTTGATTTAAAAACGGGACAACTAACAATCCTAAAGCGGCAACAATTAGAGCAATTTTTGTATAAACTTTTGAAAAAAAGTTAACTAAACCTGCTAATTTTCGTTCGTCTTTTTCAGCTAATGGTTTGTACAGTGAATACACAATTGCGGTTGTAATTCCGAGTTCCGTTAATGACAAAAGTGTCAAAATATTAGAAAACAATCCGTTAACTCCTAGATATTCAACAGCTAAAAATTGAATAAAAATAGTTCGAGTTACAAATCCTAAAACCATTTGAGTTGTTTGAGCAAACAATCCAAAAGAAATATTTTTTATAGAATTAGAAAGTCTTGAACTACTATTCATTTAATGGTTTTGATTTATAAGTTTAAAGTTCTTAAACAAAAACCTTGTGTAAAAGGCAAAATATCAAACTCTTGCGAGTGAACACCAATTCCTTTTGTATCGCCTTGAGAAAAATCGATTGCTCCACTCCTTCGAGTAACTTTTTGCAAATAATTGAGTGCTTTTTCTTTTGAAGAATTTGCTTTATCACTAATTTCAGAAATTGACGCAGCATTAGCTAAAAACCAAGCTAACGTTGCCGTTGTTGACGAATCAGCTTGTGATTGTCGGTTTAAAATTAGCCAATTCCAACTTCCATTTTCATTTTGAAATTTCATTGCCATTTGAGCAAATTTTGTTACCAATTGCGTCATCTCCTTTTTTTGAGAATGCGTTTCAGGAAGTTCTTTCCAGCCATCAATTAAACCAATAGCATACCAACCTAAACCTCTTCCCCAACCAAATAATCCAACTGGTAAATTGCTTTTAATGTTATAAGTATGGCAAGGAATAAACTCCTCATTCAGCATTGCAAATTTGTTGAATTCTGTAATTTGTTTTATCCCTAAATCGATAGCATCTTGATTACTAAATAATGTTCCGTAACGAATTAAAAAAGGTGAAATAAATCCAATAGTATCAACAAATCTAAAATCTGAAATATGCTTTCTGTAGGCAATTGTTCCGTCTGTTCCTTTTAGATTTTGAATTAAATTATAACTAAAATCCAAAGCCGGTTTATATTTTTGAACATCTAAACCATCAACTTTTAATATGGCATAAGCTAAGATTATTGCGTCTATTTCGGTTGGATTTTGCTCCCAATTTCCATTAGAATCTATTTCTGAAAGGACATAATTTTGAATTATTTTTTTTACTTCTGCATCATTATTTTTAATAGCAAACTGATTTAATCCTAATAATAATGACGCTTTTTGCCAAGATTGAATGGAATTTCTTTTATAATTCCCTTTTATAATATCAATAATTATCAAGCGATTATTATCGGTCAATTTTATTGTTGGTGTTTTGTTCAACCACTTTTTTGAAACTTCAACTACTTTTTGATTCCAAAAATTTTTATCCTCAAATTTCCCAATTTTAATGCGGCTTTGCCAAGTATTGAACTGTGGAATCCAATCAATTATTAAAATTGAAAATACAAAAACCAACAATAAAATTAGAAAATACAACATTTTATTTACTTTCGATTAAATCATATAATTTACTCATTTCACTTTCAGTGCCTGTTTCTTCTTTTTGTAAATTTTCTACAAACAAATTCATCGTTTTTGAATCATTTACTAAAGTTTCAATTCCGTTAGCAATATCAATTGGTTCCATACCTACAATTCTTCCATTTACACCATCAGTAATCTGATCTTTTGCTGATGGAAAATTGGTAACAAGAATTGGTTTACAAATAATTTTAGCCTCATCAATGGCAAGCGATTTTCCTTCAAAACGCGAAGGTTGAACATACAGCGTTGCCTTTTTAATATATGGATATGGATTTTCTTTTATTCCTAATAATATAAAATTATTTTGAAGATGATGTTGCGCAATTAACTTTTCAAGTTTTTGTCTATCTTCACCATCACCAAGAACATACCATTTAATTTTTGGATTTCTTTTCACTAAAATGGCGCAAGCTTCAATAGCACCATCAAAAGCTTTTTGATAATTTAATCTTCCAAGGGAAACCAAATTTATATTAGATTCATCGAAATCAGAAATTGATTCTTCTGCTAAACCATTGATTGTTTTTTCTGTCAAAATATTATACATCATTCTGATTTTGTGTTTGAACTGAGGAAAACAATCAACGAGAATATCCTCACAAGCTTCAGAAACTGTAACAATGTAATCTAGTTTTTCAAAATAAGGAATATCAATGGCTTCATCGAGCATCAACAATTTATAATCGTTGTTTACAAACCCAATTTTTATATCAGCATTCACATGATCAACACAAAAATAGTTTGGTATTTTTTCTAAATAACCAATTGTTGCATCATATTTTTTAGTCACTTTTTTTAAACATGGACCAATAAATTCCCATGCCTTTTGTTCTTTAACAGCAGGGATTTTTTCCGATTTTAGCATTAATGACATTCTAAATCGTGCCCACAAAATTTTGAAATTGAAAGAAGATAAACACTCTAAAGCCATTTGTTTAAAAGGCATATCAAAATATTGAAACTCTTTTGGTTGAGGCAACAAATTGACTTCTTTTGGCAATTGCTTCATTAAAAAGCCTTCATGTTTAAACAAATATAAATCAACATTATACTTTGAATAATCTATCAAATGAAGTAATGAAACTAAAGATTTTTCAGCACCACCACAACTCAATTTATTCATCACAAAGAGTATATCTTTCTTCATATTATTTTAATTATCAATAAGTTGATATAATTTATTAATTTCAGATTCTGTTCCGTAATGATGCATTTTTAAATTTGAAACTAATTTTGCTCTTAATTCTGAATCTTCAATTAAGTTTTCAATTCCTACTGCTATACTTTCAGCGTCCAAAGGTACGATTATTCCGCTTTCAAGGTGCGTAATTTGGTCTTTTGCAGAAGGAAAATTGGATACTAAAATGGGTTTATGTAAAATTTTTGCTTCGTCAATGGCTAATGATTTTCCTTCAAATCGCGACGGTTGCACATAAATTGTTGCATTATTAATATATGGATATGGATTTTCTTTAATTCCTAAAAGTATAAAATTTCCAGCAACATCATTTTCAATAATCAATTGTTCCAATGCTTTTCTATCTTCACCTTCACCAAGAATATACCATTTAAAATCGATTCCTTTTTGCTTTAAAATAGCACATGATTTAATAGCAATATCAAAACCTTTTTGGTGACTCAATCTTCCTAAAGTTACCAAATTTATTCCTTTATCGAGTTCGTCATTTTTTTCATTAGCTAAATTTTGAATCGCTTTTTCAGAAAGAATGTTATACATCATTTTTATTTTTGATGTCAAACTTGGAAAAGAATCTCTCAAAACTTCTTCACATGATTCTGAAACTGTAAAAAGATAATCTAACTTAGAAAAATAAGGTTCATCAAATTTTGAATCAAGATTTAGCATTTTATAATCATTGTTTACAAAACCAATTTTTTGTTTGGCAACAACTTTATCAACTGTTAAATAAATGGAAGTTTTTTCAAGAAATCCAATTGCTACATCATAGTTATTATCAATTGTAGGAATCGCTTTTTTTAAATCTTTCCATGAATATTGTTCTGCAAAACCTGAATTTTTAATACTTCTATTTTTATAAGTAAAAGCGATTCTTGAATAAGCTAAACTAAATTTTCCTTTCAACAGAAAACTAAAAAAAGAACTTAGAATATTTTTTGAAAAAATAGCAAAATCGTCTTGAAGTGTAATTATTTTTACCTGTTGTGGAAGCAATTTTAAAAAAATACCCGTTTTATTGAGCAACAATAAATCTACATCATAGTTATTGTAATCAAATTCGTTTAACAAATTGACAAGACATTTTTCAGCTCCGCCAGCTTGCAAGCTTGGCATTATAAAAAGTATTTTTTTCTTCATTTATAATTCAAACAAATATTCAGCCGCTTTTTGCGACATTTTTTTGATTTCAGGAATCTTGTTTGCCAATGTAGTTATGATTTCTTTTTCCTCTGCTTTCATTTCTTCAAACTTGGCAATCAGTTTTTGAGAATCTGAAATTTCTTTGATACTTAAAACTAATTTTTCTTCACCAAAAATATCTTTAGCAATTCCTTTAGATTTAATACTATAACCCAAAACTAATGTTGGAATTAATGTAGAATAAGCAGCAATGGTTGCATGTGTTCGTGCTCCAATGAAAAAGCGCATTCTCGAGATATAACCTTTATATTGAATGGCGTTTAAGTTATTTGGCAATAAAATTACTCTACCTGAATCTTTAAAATTATTGTAAAAATCCAGTAAACATTCGTAATCATCATTTCCTTTTTCAATTACGTGAGGTGTCAGCGCAATGGTCATATCTGTTGTGTCAAGAATATGCTGAATTAAATCGAATGATGCTTTTTGTGATGCTTTATTTTTATTCCAAACCAACGGACTAAAATTAAATCCTATAGTATTTCCTTCTTGCCAACCCATAGGCAAAGGCAATTCTTCTTTTTGCATCGTAAAAGCACTGTCGGCAATCAATTTTACATTTTCAATGCCATTTTTTTTCAAAATTTCAAACGTTAATGATTCTCTTGCTAGAATTAAATCGAAGGATTTTAAATCATTAATTTTAATTTCTGATAAATCTTCATCACCAATAGATGCACCCCAAAGCACTAATTTTTTTCCTGCTTTCTTAATATTTCTATCAATTTCATAAACCCATGGTTGCTCACCATAACAATAATTATCACCACCAATAGAAAGTAAAATATCATGATTTGGGATATGTTTAATAATATTTTCTTGTTCGTGTCTTAGATAATAATTTTCATCTTTAAAAAGTTTAAATTTTAAAGCAGCAATAATTCCTACAAGTGAAGTCTTACTGATTTTGATTTTTGTAGCATCAAAAATGGTATTTATTAACGGAATAACTTTATCCGATGTAGGATTGAACGAAGCTAAATTTACTTCTGCGTTTGGATTTTGATTTTTAATTAACGCAACACTCGAACGCACAATTGCCTCACAACCTCTATTTAAACTTCCATTATGGAAAAACATTAAAATTTTCATTCGTACTTATTTGTTTCTGAAATTACTATATTTTGTTGCAAGTTGAAGTAAAAAAAATGATTTTACTTTAATGCAATATAAAATAAATTGTTGGTATTTTGATTTATTAGACATAATTTCTGTCCAATATTTTTTTATGATTTTTTGAACAACTTCATTATTCATCATTGCTTTTATGTACTTCTTTTTTTGTGAAGCACTAAAGTTTGAATTCAAATAAATATTAGTCAAAGAGATGATATTATTAATAAATCGGATGGATTTTAATTTCTCGATTTCATTAGTTTCAAGTTGTACGCCAAACTGATATTTATAATCATAATGGTATTGTTGCAAAGCAATTTTGAAATAGTCTTTATTTTGAACATCTCTAACAGCGCTGTTTTCTATTTCGCGATAAAAATAGCCCGAATAATCTGTAAAAAAGATGCTTTTTGCAAAATTAAAAGCTTGTAAATTAAACAATCCATCTTCGCCAATTACAATTCCTTTAGGGAAATGAATACCATAATTCTTTATTACATCCGTTTTATAAAATTTATTCCAAACCGGATTCAAATTATCTTCTTTTATAAAATAGGGAATTAATTGTTCTTGAATTTCTTTTGAGGTATAAACTTTTCCAACTTCAAAAATGGGTACATTTGAAAATATAGTATCATTTGAAACTGTATTAAAATTTGTAACGAGAATATCAGAATTTGTTTGCTTCGAAATTTCAAATAGTCGTTCAAAATAATCCTTTGAAACATAATCATCAGCATCAACAAAACCTAAATACGTTCCTTTTGCTTTTGAAATTCCGTTATTTCTAGCAACACTAACACCTTGATTTTCTTGATTTAGAAGAATTATTCTGCTATCAAGTTTTTGATACTTTTCAATAATCAATTGACTTTCATCTTTTGATCCGTCATTCACAAAAATGAATTCACAAGATTGCATGGTTTGCGCCATCAACGATTTGATGCAATCCTCAAGATACCTTTGTGCGTTATAAACCGGAATTACAATAGTAACTGCTATCATATACTTTAACAACTCATCTTGTAAAGAATCCTTAAAAAAAAGATTATTCTTCGACAATTATTTTTTTTACTTTATAGTATTCTTCAAGTCGAAGTCTTCGCCATGCAACCCTTTCATTTTCTATAAATGACAAATCGGTTATATCATAACACGAGCTTTCCATTTCAGGGTTTACAAGTTTTATAGTTACCGTTTTGCCTTTACTTTTTTGTAATAATTGTTCTCTTGAAGATATGAATTTTTTTAGCTCAGTTCCTTTAATAAAATTATAAACTCCGAAACCAATTGCAATGATGAAAATGAAACTAAACATAATATTAACAGAAATAGCTTTAAAATTTGTAGAAACAATTTGCTTTTCATCTATTGAAAACAATTTATAAACAAATGTTATTATAAATAGCAATAAGAAATACATAAAAAACAATGCTGTTCTTGGAAAAGCTAAACCTGGTGCTATTATAAAAGGTAAAATAGTACTTAATGAAACTAAAAACCATTTATAATCTGATAAGAATTTGATAAACAAAATTTTATTCCTAGGAAAAAAAAATAGTGATTTAGTAGTAAGCTTAGCATTTGGCATAATTATTAAAACCATTCCAACGGCAACAATAATTGATAGAAGTATTAATACTATTGAAATTTTGGCATAGGCAAAACCTACCTGCAAAAAACCTTTAATCAGTGATAAAAAACTTAAGTCAATTGAAGATATTCCTGTTTTTTCAATTCTTGTAAAATTTCCTGGTGCTAAGGAAATAAATAACATTCCTCCAAAAACTACTACAAAAAGCAAACTATAAAAGCCTATCATTCGCTTTTCTTTTTTAAGTAATTTAATAATTATATCAATAAAAATTAAAGATAGAAGAGCAATAGTTAAGTTTTGAGTTGTCGCTCCAACAATGAATGAAAAAAGTATAAAATATATTTTTTTTGAAATTGTAAAATTGTTTACATTTAATTTAGAATACCAATATATCCAAATTGCACCAAGAAGTAAGTCAAGAGAATATATTCCGCCTGTTCCCCAGTATACGGTTTCGGAGAAATGTTGATAACAACCTAACCAAAAAACAGTTGTCAATAAAAACCAAAAAAACACTTGTTTGTTAGTCTTTATTTTTAACTCCTGTTGGAGAATTTTAACTAAAAAAAAACAACTTAAAACAAAAGTAATGGTCCAGAAAAAAGTAACTGCTTCAATTTTAACATAATGCAACAAGAATCCTTGAAAGAATGCTGCTAAAGTTAAAAATCTTCCATCCCATGTATTATAACCATAAATACAATTTTCTAAAACTCCTTTTTGATTTAGCTTAACCATAAAAGCATAATCATCAGACCAATAAAAAGTATTAATACAAATCGATAAAATAACAATCATCGCAGTAAAACCAAGGAATACAGTAATTGAATTTAACTTCGATAAATTAATTATTTTAAACATTTTATAGTAAAATTTATGCTTTTAAAAGAGCAACAATTGCCGTTACATCAGCTTCGGTTAATTCGTAAAACAAAGGCAAACGCAACAAACAATCCGTAAATTTATCTGAGTTTTCAAGCGCTCTACCATCATGTTTTGAAATATAATAATCACTTGAATGTAATGAAATATAGTGAAAAACAGAGTGAAATCCGTTTTCTTTTAATGTATCTATGATTTGAGTTCTGTGGTCAATGTTTTTTGCTGTGATATAAAACATATGACCATTATTTGTAGCATAACTTGGCACTTTTGGCAATACAATTGTAGACTGATTTTTCAATCCTTCATAATAAGTATTCCAAAGTAATTTTCTCTTGGTTTGAATGTCTTCAATATTTTCTATTTGTGCCCAAAGAAATGCTGCAATAACCTCAGATGGTAAAAAAGAGGAACCAGTATCAACCCAACCATATTTATTGACTTCACCTCTAAAAAATTCTGCTCGATTAGTTCCTTTTTCCCATATAATTTCTGCTCTATGAACAAATCTTTCATCGTTGATGGTTAACATTCCACCTTCGCCAGCTATAATATTTTTTGTTTCATGAAAAGAAAATGCAGCCATGTGTCCAATGCTACCTAAAGCTCTTTTTATACCATTTTTTCCAGTGTAAAAACTATCAATAGCTTGCGCAGCATCTTCAATAACAAGAAGATTATATTTTGTTGCTAATTCCATGATTTTATCCATATCACAAGCTACACCAGCATAGTGAACAGGAACAATAGCTTTAGTTTTATCTGTAATTAAAGCTTCTATTTTATCTGCATCAATATTTGGATTATCAGAATATGAATCAGCGAAAACAATTTTTGCGCCTTGTCTAACAAAAGCAATTGCTGTAGAAACAAAGGTAAAACTTGGCACAATTACTTCATCGCCAAGTTCAATATTTGCTAACATTGCGCACATTTCTAGAGCGTCAGTGCATGATGTTGTTAAAAGTGCTTTCTTAAAACCATATTGTTCTTCAAAATATGCCTGACACTTTTGTGTATATTTCCCGTTTCCTGAAATTTTTCCGGAGTTTACAGCATCATAAATATAATGTGTTTCTTTACCTGATAAATATGGTTTATTGAATGGTATCATTAAATAGAATTTATTTTTTATACAAGTTTAAAGTGGAGTAAATTTTCCTTTTGCAGGAAGTAAAAATTTCATAAAACCTATTTCTTCATCTGAAAGTCTTTTAGTGTAGGTTCTATCAGAAACATTAAAATAAGAGACTAATTTATTTTCAAAATCAATTTCATTCTTGTCCGAAACAATTTTAATAGATTTGGAATTAGGATTCCATTCTTTTAAATATTCATTCATTTTTTGAAATTTAGTTTCAGTAGAAACCTCTAAAAACTGAAAACCAATTTTATCTGAAATTGATTTTGCTGGTGATCCTGCATAAATTTCATTAAAAGCCATGTCTTTAGTTATTACAGAACCAACCATAGCCATTGATTTATCTTGTGCAACTATTGGTGAAACAATACAATGTCCTACAAACCACACATCATTGCCAATTACCATAGGTTTTTCTGTTAAAAATCTACAACCTTCAAGAGTATCTCCATACTTAATATGACTCCAAATTTGAGAATGTGCTCCAATTCCACAATTATTTCCAATAGTAGTTCCTCCAATTGAATCAATTATACAATATTGACCAATCCATGCATTGTGACCAATGTGGCAAGGCAAATAACCATGTACATTAGTATCGTGTTGAATTTTAGAATAATCGCCAATTGAAAAATCATCACAAATAATTTGAACATTTTCGCCAATGTAACAATTATCGCCAATAAATATCCTTTTAGCATTACCATTTATCCCTCTAATTTTTGCTGAAGGCTCAATAATAGTATTTTTTCCAACAATAATTTCATCTGCAAAAATATTTTTATTCTCCATAATTAATTTTTTTATCTATTATAAACGAAGCTCTTCCTTTTGATTGATCAAAGATTTTACCAATATAAATGCCTACAACACCAATAACTGTAATCAATATTCCAAACAAAAACCAAATTGAAACCATAAGTGAACTATATCCTAATACTAAAATATGTCCTGTAAAATATCTAATTATTGTATATACACCAAAAGCAAAAGAACAAAGAGATATCAATAAGCCAAATTTAACAAATAGTTTTAATGGTTTGTTAGAAAATGAAATTATAGTATTGAAAGCTAAACTTAAAAGCTTTGAAAAAGTATAACTCGATTTTCCTGAATCTCGCTCAGCATGTTCCACTTTTATGTAGGTAGATGTAAATCCAACCCAATTTACAAATAATGGAAAAGACTTTATGTAATCATTCATTTCATTAACTTGATGAATCACTTTTTTGTTGTAGATTCCAAAATTTGCAATTGAATTATCAAACTTCGTTTCAGTTAAATAACTGTATATTATTGAAAATAATTTTGAAGATAATTTTTTTAAAAAGCTATCTTTTCTATCTTCTCTTTGGGCTAAAACTATGTCAAACCCTTCTTGAGCTTTATGAAATAATTTTATAATTTCTTTAGGTTGATCTTGCAAATCACAATCCATTACTACAATCCACTCACCCTTTGCAAGTGATAATCCAGCCATAATTGCAGGATGTTGTCCAAAATTCCTGCTTAACCGAACACTTTTAACTTCGCCAAACAATTTAGATAGTTCAACCATCTTTTCCCAAGAATTGTCTGGACTTCTGTCATCAACTAAAATTATTTCATAGGTAACTTCCATTTCGGCCATTACTTTCTGAATTTCAGAAACTAATTTATGAATGAACTTTTCAGCTTTGTAAACAGGACTGACTATTGAAACTTGAATTGATTTATCCATAAATTAATATTTAACAGTAACAACTATACCAATCATTATTAAAATTAATCCTAGTAATTTACCAATAGTGTAAGTTTCACCCATAAAAAAAATACCTATTATAAAAATCAATGCAGGTGCAAGGCTCATAAAAGGATAAGCTTGAGTGATTTCAAATTTTGTCATTGCTGCCATCCAAAATAATGAAGCAATAAAAGCTGAAGCAAACCCCGAAAAAATAAATGGATCAAAAACTAATTTTACTAAGTAAATAATTTTATCTAAAAAACCCTCTGGTAAAACAACTTTTAAACCTGATAATCGCCATTTTAATACAATTTGACCATAAACTGTAAAAAACAAAGTGCCAAAAATGTATAAATAAGGATTCATAATTAATTATATTGCTTTGAATAATATTTTTGATATTCACCTGAAGTGACATTTTTCAGCCAATCTTCATTAGAAAGATACCAATTAATTGTCCTTTCAAGTCCTTGTTCAAAAGTTACTGAAGGTTTCCATCCTAATTCTTTATTGATTTTTGAAGCATCAATAGCGTATCTTAAATCGTGTCCTGGTCTATCTTTTACGTAGGAAATCAATTTTTCTGAAGTACCTTTTTCTCTTCCAAGTTTTTCATCCATTTGAGAGCAAAGTAGTTTTACTAAGTCAATATTCTGCCATTCATTAAAACCGCCAATATTATAGGTTTCATGGTTTCTTCCTTCGTGAAATACCAAATCAATGGCAACAGCATGATCTTCTACAAAAAGCCAATCGCGTGTATATTTTCCATCGCCATAAACTGGTAATGGTTTGTTATTTATAATGTTATTTATAAAAAGTGGAATTAATTTTTCTGGAAAATGATTTGGACCATAATTATTAGAGCAATTCGTAATCACATAAGGCAATCCATAAGTTTCACCATAGGCACGAACAAAATGATCTGAACTTGCTTTTGATGCCGAATAAGGTGAATTTGGATCATACGAAGTTGTTTCTGTAAATAATCCTTCAGCTCCAAGCGAACCATAAACCTCATCAGTTGAAATATGATAAAAACGCTTTCCTTCCCTATTATCTTTCCAGATGGTTTTTGCTGCATTTAAAAGATTCATTGTTCCAATAACGTTAGTTTTCACAAAACTTAATGGATCAGTTATAGAACGGTCAACATGCGATTCAGCAGCTAGATGTAGAACACCGTCAAATTGATGTTTTTGAAATAAATCATTGATAAAATCAGCATCAACAATATCTCCTTTTACGAAGGTATAGTTAGGAGCATTTTCAATATCGGCAATATTTTCAAGATTTCCTGCATAAGTCAAGGCATCTAAGTTATAAATGTGATAGTTTGGATAGTTGTTAACAAATCGTCTTACCACATGAGAACCAATAAAACCTGCTCCACCTGTTATTACAATTTTTTTCATATTATAATTTTCCATCAATTTTACATTTTAAAACGCCTTTCACATCATAAACAACAGAATTTTGATTTTTAAATTGTTCTAAATCAATGTCCAAAAATTCTTTATGAGCAACACCTAAAACAATTGTATCAAATTTATCTGTTGGCAATTTATCTGTAGTCACTAATCCGTATTCATGTTTAACCTCAGCAGGATTAGCCCATGGATCGTAAACAGAAACATCTATTCCGTAATCTTTCAAAGCATTGATGACATCGACAATTTTAGTATTTCTAACATCTGGGCAATTTTCTTTGAAAGTAATTCCTAACATCAATAATTTAGAGTGATTTACAGGAATTCTTTTTTTAATCATTAGCTTCACAATTCGCGAAGCAACATATTCACCCATACTATCATTTAAACGTCTTCCTGCGAGAATAATTTCAGGATGATAACCTGCTTCTTGTGCTTTTTGAGCTAAATAATAAGGATCAACACCTATACAATGTCCTCCAACCAAACCTGGTTTGAAATTCAAGAAATTCCATTTAGTTCCAGCAGCTTCTAAAACTGCTTGCGTATCAATATCAAGAATATTAAAAATTTTAGCCAACTCATTCACGAAAGCAATATTAATATCACGTTGTGAATTTTCTATAACTTTTGCTGCTTCTGCTACTTTAATTGATGGTGCTAAATGAGTTCCGGCAGTAATAACGGATTTATAAATATCATTTACTTTAATTCCTATTTCTGGAGTTGAACCCGCAGTAATCTTTAAAATTTTATCAACAGTATGTTCTTTATCACCAGGATTAATTCTTTCAGGCGAATATCCTGCGAAGAAATCTTGATTGAACTTTAAACCACTATTTTTTTCTAAAACTGGCACACATTCCTCTTCGGTAAGTCCTGGATAAACCGTTGATTCATAAATTACGATGTCTCCTTTTTTCAAAACTTTAGCTACCGTTTCACTCGATTTATATAAAGGTGTTAAATCGGGTCTATTGTTTTTATCAACTGGTGTTGGAACCGTAATAATATAATAATTACAATCTTTTAAATCTTCAATACTTGTAGAACAATAAAGTCCATTTTTAGATAATGGTTTATCGATTAACACTTCTTGAAGTAACTCTTTTTCAACTTCAAGGGTAAAATCATTTCCATTATTAAGTTCATTAACCCTATTTTGATTGATGTCAAACCCTACAACAGGATACTTTGTCGCAAATAATCTTGCAAGTGGCAATCCAACATATCCTAAACCAATTATTGCTATTTTAATATCCATGCTTCTTTAATTTATTACGAACCTATAGCTTGAAAATGAAAACCTATTTTTGTTAATTTTTCTTTATCTAATAGATTTCTTCCATCAAATATAAACGCAGGTTTTAACATATTATCGTATATTTTTTGCCAATCATATTCTTTAAACTCATCCCATTCTGTCAATACTGCAATAGCATGAGAATCTTTACAAGCTTCATAAGGATTATCAAATGATTTAGTAAATTTTTCGTTCTTTTCTGGCTTTCTTGATTCTAAATAATTCAAATCGCTAATTACTTGATTGTAAGAAACTTTTGGATCATAAACAGCAATTTTTGCTTGTTCATTTATCAAATCATCAGCAACATATATTGCAGCAGATTCTCTTGTGTCATTCGTGTCTTTTTTGAAAGCCCATCCTAAAAATGTAATTTTCTTATCGGCAACAGTATTATATAAAGTTGTAACTATTTTTTTAGAAAAACGTCTTTTTTGATGGTCATTCATAATGATAACTTGTTCCCAATAATCAGCGACCTCATTTAAACCGTATGATTTAGCAATATAAACCAAGTTTAAAATATCTTTTTGAAAACATGAACCACCAAAACCAACTGATGACTTTAAGAATTTTGGACCAATTCTACTATCCATTCCTATTGATTTTGCTACTTCGTTTACATCTGCACCTGTTTTTTCACATAGTTCAGACATAGCATTTATAGAAGAAACTCTTTGAGCTAAAAATGCATTTGCAGTAAGTTTTGAAAGTTCAGAAGACCAAACATTTGTGGTAAGAATTCTTTCTTTTGGAACCCAATTTGCATAAACATCTACTAAAGACTGAATAGCGCTTTGACCTTCAGGAGTAGTATCTCCACCAATTAAAACTCTATCTGGAGCAAATAAATCTTCAACCGCTGTACCTTCTGCAAGAAACTCAGGATTTGAAAGAATTTGAAATTGCACTCCGTTTCCAGTATTATCTAAGATGTTTTTGATAGCTTCGGCAGTTCTTACTGGCAAAGTAGATTTTTCAATTACAATTTTATCATCTTTAGATACTCTTGCAATTTGTCTAGCACACAATTCAATATATTTTAAATCAGCTGCCATTCCTTTTCCACTTCCATAGGTTTTAGTGGGTGTATTTACAGATATAAAAATGGCTTGAGCTTCATCAATTGCTTTATCAACCTCGGTAGAAAAAAATAAATTTCTTCCTCTAGCTTCAGCAACAACTGCTCCTAACCCAGGTTCGTAAACAGGAATATTGTCAACATTTTCATCGTTCCATCTTTCAATTCTTTCAACATTTAAATCTACAACTGTTACTTTTATGTGTGGACATTTTTTTGCAATAACTGCCATTGTTGGTCCACCAACATATCCTGCGCCAATGCAGCAAATATTTGTAATTTTCATTCTTTTTTATTTTAAATTATTCCAATACCAATTCACAGCTTCTTTTAAACCATCTTGAAAAGAATATTTGGGGTTATATTTTAATAATTGTTTTGCTTTTTCAATGCTTGCCAATGAATGAGGAATATCTCCTACTCTATTTGGTCCGTAAATTATTTCAATATTTGCAATAGAACTATCATAGTCTGACAAATATTTTTTTAATGATTGAACCATTTCATTTAATGTAACTCTATCACCAAACGCTGTATTATAAACTGTGTTTAGCGCTTCTTGATTTTGAGTTGTCATTGCTAATTCATTCATTTGAATTACATTATCAATATAAGTAAAATCTCTTGAATAATTACCATCTCCATTGATTACTGGGCTTTCATTATTCATCAATTGCATTACAAATTTAGGAATTACTGCTGCATAAGCTCCATTTGGATCTTGTTTTCTTCCAAAAACATTAAAATAACGTAATCCAATTGTTTCTAACCCATAAGTTTTACTGAAAATTTCTGCATATAATTCATTAACATACTTTGTTATTGCATATGGAGAAAGTGGTTTCCCAATTTTATCTTCAATTTTAGGTAAAGACTCTGAATCTCCATAAGTAGATGAACTTGCGGCATAAACAAATCTTTTCACATTATTATCACGAGATGCTACTAACATATTCAAAAAACCTGAAATATTGACATCATTCGTTGTAATTGGGTCATTAATTGAACGAGGAACTGAACCTAATGCTGCCTGATGTAAAACATAATCAACATTTAGAGTAGCTTTTTTACAATCTTCTATATTTCTAATATCACCTTCAATTAAAGTAAAATTATCTTCCTTTAAAAATTTTTCAACATTATATCGATGTCCTGTAGCAAAATTATCCAAGCAAGTAACTTTATATCCTTTAGATAGAAAATATTCACAAAGGTTTGAACCAATAAATCCTGCTCCTCCTGTTATTAAGATTGACGTTTCCATTAAAAATTAATTTTTTTCATAAAACGTTTATAATATTTTACAAACATATTTTTAGGTTCATCTTCTTCATGGTATCCGTTTGAGTATGCTCCATAACCGTAGCCGTAGCCATATCCGTAACCTGCACCATATTTTGCTTTATTTTCAAAACCATTAAGAATAATACTTACATTGCTTAGTTCGTCTCTTTTTACTCGGTTATTAAGTAAATTTACCATTTCTTTTTTAGTGAAATTTTGACGCATAACATATAAAGTAACATCAGCATAATTAGATAATTCTACTGCATCAGTAACCAAACCTACAGGCGGTGTATCTAAAATAATATATTCATATTTTTTCTTCAATTCTTCCATCAATTCTCTCATTGTTTCACCCATAATCAACTCTGAAGGATTTGGAGGAATTGGTCCTGAAGTAATTAAATCAAGATTAGGTATCTTTGTTTTTAAAGTAACTTCTTCAAGTGTGTTTTGTCCAATTAAATAATTGACTGCACCAACATCATTTTTAAAATTAAAATCTTCAAATATTTTAGGTTTTCTTAAATCCAAACCAACAATAACCGTTTTTTTCTCGCTCATTGCAAAAACAGTTGCAATATTTATTGAACAGAATGTTTTTCCTTCACCACTGACTGATGAAGTAAGCATCAAAGTTTTTGTACCAGAAACATTTTGCTTTTTATATAAAAACTGTAATGAAGAACGAATTGCCCTAAATGATTCTGATAATGCTGACTTTGGTTTTTCAAAAACTGCTAAATTTGAATCTGAATGCTTTAATCCAACAACTCCAATTAGAGGTATCTGTGTTAGATTACTAATATCATCTGTATTTTGAATAGAATTATTAATAAAAAATATTAAAAATACTATAAGCAATGGGATTAGTAATCCTAAAAATATAGCAATTACATAATTAACTCCTGTTCTAGGTCCAATTAAACCATCACCAATATCTTTTGCTGGATCAATAAATTGTATATCCGATAAGTTTGCTGCTTTAACAATTTGAGCCTCATTTCTTTTTTGAAGATAAGCATCAATAATACTATTACTCAAATTGTATTTACGCATTATGCTGAGATACTCCTGATTGTCATCAGGCAAAGTCATTATTTTACTTTCCGCTTGAAAAATTTTATTTTTTACTTGTGAAGATTCGTATTGAATTGCCGCTTTAGCAGAATTTATATTTTCAAGTAACACTTTTTTTACCGATGCCATTTCGTTATCAATTTGGTCAAACATGACATCGCCTTTAGCTGAATAACCAATTTCAGCTCTTCTAATTGATAATTGTATCAATTTAGATACGTTTGTGATAACGTTAATATCATCAATTCCTGCAACTGCTGGAGCTGGAAGCTTAGAAAAATCATTTGAATTTTTCAAATAACTATTTAAAACATTATAGTAATTTAATTTTCTATCAATATCGTCTTTCTTGATATCTAATTCTAGAATTTGGTCTTGATAGGTTGAACCACCGCTTTCAATTTCCAAAACATTTTTACTTCTACTAAAATCTTTTAATTGATTATTTGCGTCTTTCAAATCATCTTCCATCAGACTTAAAGTAGTATCAATGTATTTTATAGTGTTTTCTGCAAAAAGATTTTTACTGTCTAATTGCATTTTCATCAACATTTTTACTGTAGCATTTAAATAATCAACTATTCTTGCTTTATTAGTTCCTTCCATTGAAAGCTTAATAATTGAACCTGCTCTTTCATCAATAGCAACCTTAACATTTCTGAATCTTGAAACGGTTCCATCAAATGAATTCATCTTTATAATATAATCGCTTCCAATGTAATTCTCGTCATTATCAACTAAAGATAAATTACAACTTAAATATGGTAAATTTATTTGCTGTCCAATTCTAAATCTCTTTTTTAAGATTCCCTGAACAACATCAACATTATCATACTTATTTGTACTGTAATTAATCACTTTAGCAGAATTTGAAGTAAAATCAATAGTAACTTCAAACTCATTTGGTGTTACAAACTTTATATTTATTGGTATTCCAGCTAATTGATTTTTAGATTTATCTAAATTTACTACAAATGGAGTATATCCATAAACATCTTCGGTAAAATATTTACCTTCTTTTAGATAATCAATATAAAAACTTAACTTATCAACTACTAATTCATTGTGAGATCGTGAACGTAAAGTTGTACCAATAGTTTGAACTTGATCAGAAGTTCCACCCCAATTAAAGACTAAACTTGTATTTGATGTAAACAACGGATTTTCCTGCTCACTTACAGCCAAAGTTGTTTCAAGTGAGTATATTTTTTGCTTTCTAATATTAATTTGATGCGCAATTGTCAAACAAACTATTAGACCTAAAACGAACCACTTCCAATAACTTGCTGTTTTGATCAAAAAACCTTTAAAATCAAAGCTGTTTTGGTTTTCAAAAAAAGAAAAATCTTTTACATCTAACATTATAAATGGCTATTTTAATTCTTAAGTAATAAAAAAGTAGTCGTTGCTAAGGATAAAATTGTAATTATAGTTCCTAATGACTCTATACCTGTTTTTCCCGTACCCCAAGATTTTTGTTTCAAAGGTTTTACATAAATATAATCATTAGGCTGTAAGTAAAACACTGGTGACTTTGAAGAGGATGCATCCGTTAAATCAATTGAAAATGTTTCACTTCCTTGAGGGAATTGTCTAATTACTTTAACATCTTTTCTATCGCCTGTTATGGTAATATCGCCTGAATTAGCTATTGCTTCAAGAATATTTAATTTTTCCATGAACAACGTTTTTGTTCCCGGACTTCCTACTTCGCCATTGATTGTATATCTAAATCCACCTAATTTTACATTAACAAAAAACTTGTCTTCTTTTTTAAAATATTCATCCAATAATTTCTTCTCAATTTTTTTTCTAACCTCTTCTACTGTGAAACCGAGAACATTAATCTCACCTATTATTGGAATTCTAATATTACCATGATCATCAACAGTATAACCATTAAAATAAATGTTGTCAGCTGTTTGAGCAACATTTTGAGAAGTTGTATTACTGAATATAGTGGCTAATTCTGCATCAATTGTTTTGATATTGATACTTAAAATATCATTAGATTGTAATCTGTAAGGTTTATAAACAGACTCATCTACTACTGTTTTATTATTATTTCCTTTGTCCTGCATGTAAACCATATCTTTTGTTGGGATACATGACGTAAAAATTATAGATATAAAAAATAGTATATAAAGTACTCGATTGTTCATTATCAAAAATAATTTAGCAAACAAAGATAGTTTTTCAAAACTAAAAACAAAAAAGTTAGAATAGAATATTGACTAATTATTTTTTAAAGAATTTTCAAACGGAACTCTTTGCAAAATACTTCTTCCTAAAGTAACCTCATCGGCATACTCTAATTCGTCGCCAACCGCTATTCCTCTTGCGATTGTTGAAGTTTTAATATCGCATTCTTTTATTTGTTTGAAAATATAAAAATTGGTAGTATCGCCTTCCATTGTAGAGCTTAAAGCAAAAATAATTTCTTCTATTACACCCAATTTTACTTTTTCAACTAACGAATTGATATTCAATTGACTTGGGCCAACACCATCAATAGGCGAAATTTTCCCACCAAGAACGTGATAAATTCCTTTAAATTGATTGGTATTTTCAATAGCCATCACATCTCTAACGTCTTCAACAACGCAAATTATTTTGTGATTTCTTGAGGTATTTGAACAAATTTCACACACATCAACATCGGAAATATTATGACAATTTTTACAAAATTTAATCTCATCGCGCATCGAAGTTAATGCTTGCGATAAAAAATGAGTTTGCTCACTCGGTTGTTTCAATAAATGCAATACCAATCGCAAGGCAGTTCGTTTACCAATTCCGGGTAATTGCGCCATTTCGTTGACCGCTTTTTCGAGAAGTTTTGATGAAAATTCCATGTGGCAAAAGTAAAGAAAAAGTTTGAAAACGAGAAGATGGAAGATAGAAGATGGAAATTTTAAAGATTTTAACTATTTTTTGGAAACTTCCATCTTCCAACTCTCATCTTCCAAGTTTTTTACTATTTTAGCACAACCAAAAAAACTATTTATGTCTTCAGGAACTATTTTAGCCATTATCATTATCTATTTCGGAGTTCTAATTTTTATTTCTAATCTTGTTAGTAAAAAAGATAGTAGTAACGATGCTTTTTTTAAGGCAAATAAAAATTCTAAATGGTATTTAGTAGCGTTTGGAATGATAGGAACAGCGCTATCTGGCGTGACATTTATTTCGGTTCCGGGACAAGTTGGCGATCCTAATATTCAATTTAAATATTTTCAATTTGTTTTAGGTAATGCACTAGGATTTTTAATCATTGCTAAAGTTTTGCTTCCGCTCTATTATCGAATGAATTTGACTTCGATTTATAGTTATATTGAACAAAGACTAGGAATTATTTCCTATAAAACCGCTGCATTTATTTTCTTAATAAGTAGAACAATTGGATCTGCAGCGAGATTGTATTTGGTGGTTTTGGTTTTACAACGTTATGTATTTGATGCTTTTGAAGTTCCTTTTTGGGTTACTGTTTTAATTTCTTTAGGTTTAATTTTCGCCTACACTTATCGTGGTGGCTTAAAAACAATTATAATTACCGACTCTTTGCAAACTTTCTTTTTGGTTTCTTCAGTAATTTTTACAATCATATTTATTTGCAGTAGTTTAAATTTTTCATTTGGAGAAGCATTTGAAGCCGTTAAAGAAAGTAATTATTCTAAGGTTTTTTTCTATGAAGATTGGTTAAAAAGCAACCATTTTATCAAACAAATTTTTGGCGGAATGTTTGTTACAATTGCTATGGTAGGATTAGACCAAGATTTAATGCAGAAGAATTTGAGTTGCAAAAACATTGGAGAAGCTCAAAAAAACATGTTCACTTTCACTGGGATTTTTGTGGTGATTAATATTTTCTTTTTAAGTGTTGGCGCCTTACTTTATCTATATGCTGAGAAAAATGGTATTGCAATTCCAATGGTAAACGATGTAAAACGTACCGATTTATTATTTCCTGAAATTGCCTTTAATCATTTAACTATCGTTCCTGCTGTAATATTTCTATTAGGATTGACAGCGGCAACATTTGCAACAACAGACTCCGCTTTGACTGCTTTAACAACTTCCTTTTGTGTTGATTTTTTGAGAATGGACAAAGAAGAAAACAAGAATAAAACAAACCAAGTAAAAACTAGACATTTAGTTCATATTGGATTTTCATTACTGATGTTTTTTGTAATTTTATTGATAAACTATTTTAATGATGCTTCTGTTGTGAGTTTAATTTTTAAAATCGCAGCTTTAACTTATGGACCACTTTTAGGATTATATGCTTTCGGGTTGTTTGTTAAAACAAAGACGGTAAATGAATATTTAGTTCCGCTAGTTTGTTTACTTGCTCCTACTTTAACTTTTTTAATTAGTGTTTATTCTAAAGAATTATTTGGCAATTATGAATTTGCTGAAGAATTAATTATCGTTAACGGATTGATTACTTTTATTGGTTTACTGATTATTAGCAAACCCGCTACTATTCAGACGAAGTTTTAGGAATGGAAAATCTATATATTTTTAGTGGACTTGGTGCTGACAAAAGAGTTTTTAAATATTTAGATTTTTCAAAATATAATGCAACTTTTATTGATTGGATTAATCCGTTTGAGACTGAATCAATTGAAGATTATGCAAAAAGATTAACTACACAAATTACTTCTGAAAATCCAACATTAATAGGTTTATCTTTTGGTGGAATTATGGCTGTTGAAGTTGGAAAAATTATTGAATCAAAGAAAATAATTTTAATTGCTTCTGCCAAAAGTAAAAATGAAATTCCTTTTTATTATCGATTTGCTGGATTTTTTAATCTTCACAAATTGATTCCAGCTAAATTAATGAAGAAATCCAATTATTTGAGTTTTTGGTTTTTTGGAATTGATAGTAAAGAAAATAAAATTCTTTTGAAAGAAATTTTAAAAGATACTGATGAAACTTTTCTAAAATGGGCGATTGATAAAATTGTAAACTGGAAGAATACTTATATACACAAAAATCTAAAACACATTCATGGAACTAAAGATAGAATTTTACCTATTCAATTTGTAAAATCATATGTCAAAATAGTTGATGGAGGACATTTTATGACTATTGACAAATTTGAAGAACTGAATATTGTTTTGGAAAATTCAATCAAAAATTAAAATGGAAACCTCACTAGCCCCGATTGAAGTGAAAACAAAAAATACTTTCATTGTTTGAAAGCATTTTTTATTGCAACGAAAAGCGGGAATTACTCCCGAAACTTCGGGACTGATAAAGCCCAAGCCATTCGCTCCTGACTTCGATATTTCGACAAGCTCAATATAAACAGAACTCAATCTGACATTAATTAATATTGATTAGTTGTCAATAAAACCAAGGTACAAGCTTCTTCTACTTTTATAGAATTGGCTTTTAGTAATTGGTAAAATTCTGGGTTTTCTGTTCCTGGATTGAAGACTACTCTTTTAGGTTTGGTTTCGATAATGTAGTTGTAATATTCGCGCTGACGAACCGGATTTAGGTACAAGGTTACGGTATCGATATTTTTTAGAGGAATATTTTTAGTTCTGATGGAAATTCCTGCAACTTCTCCTTGATTTTGCCCAATAGCAATAACCGAATGGCCTTTGTCAACTAGCATTGTTATGGCTTTGAAAGCGTATCTTTCGGGTTTGGTGGAAGCACCAAGAACTAAAGTTTTCTTATTTTTCATTTGGCAAAATTACGGATAATTGTTTTTATTTTAACTTTAGGCATTACTTCTTTATTTATCTTTGTCAAAAATTTAAACTTTTCAAAGAATGGATGTTTTCTTGAATACTTTTTTTGTTTTGCTAGGTGCATTGTTTTCGGTTTTGAATCCGATTGGTGCAATTCCGTTTTTTGTGGGTTTGACACAAGATTACAACAAAGCAGAACGTTCGCGAGTTTCTTTAATGGCTGCAATTAACGTTTGTATTATTTTAATTATTTCCTTTTTTGTAGGTGAATATGTTTTGAGTTTTTTTGGAATTACGATTTCGGCACTTAGAATTGCTGGTGGAATTTTGATTGCGAGTTCGGGATTTGGTTTGCTAAACGCCAATCCGAAAAAGAGAAAAGGTATTAGTAAAGAAGTGGAAGAAGATTTACAAAGTAGAACTTCAATTGCTTTAACGCCTCTTGCTATGCCAATGTTAGCTGGACCAGGTTCGATTTCGCTGTTAATAGCATTTAATCAAGATCATAAAACTACTCCTGAAATTTTGTCTTCTAGTCTTGCTATTTTCGTGGTTTCTATTCTAATTTTTTTGGTTTTGAGAAGCGCTCATTACTTAGCTAAATATTTAGGTGCATCAGGAATTGTGGCGATTTCGAGAATTGTTGGTTTCTTGACGGTTGCTATTGGTATTCAATATATTATTAGTGCAGTTTTGAGTATCATTAGAGGAATTTGATTCCACTAGAAATTAAAAATAGTAAAACAATGAAAAAAACAATTATTCTACTTCTTACACTTATAACTTTATTTTTTAGTTGTAATTCAACTAAAACAATTTCAAATACAGCAGACTCCTCTGAACTAAAAGAATTACTTACCATAATGCAAGGTCAATATTCTTCTGAAGCACATTCAAAAAGAGACACATCTTATTTTAATATTTCGTTGCGAATGGTTCCTATTTGGAAAAATAAAGGTCATTATTTATATGTAGAACAAGCTATGTTTAATAAACAAGAAAAACCATATAGAGTTAGAATTTACAAAATTAGCCAACATGGCAATGAGTTTGTAAGCGAAATTCATACGCTTAAAAATGAAAAAGAATGGATTGGCAAATGGAAAACTCCTGAAGCGTTTGATAAATTATCTGAAACAGATATCGAAGTAAAACAAGGTTGTGCAGTGGTATTAAAACGTATTGATAAAAATAAATTTTCTGGTGCTACTGGAAACAAAAGCTGTCCAAGTGAATTGCGAGGAGCAAGTTATGCTTCTTCAATTGTAACAGTCACTGAAAACGAAATAATATCTTGGGATCAAGGTTTTGATAAAAATGATAAACAAGTTTGGGGTGCAGAAAAAGGCGGATACCAATTTGTTAAATATTAATGACAGAAAATATAGAAAACAGAAAATCCCAAACTCCAATGAAAAAACTATTGAAATTTGGGATTATCTTTTAAAAAAGCACTTCGACTGTACTTCGTCTTCGCTCAGTATAAACTTCTCAGTGTGACAAAACAATTATTTTCTAGGAAGAAAAACTTCTGCCATCATGCATCTTGCGCTTCCGCCGCCACATGCTTCAATAGTGTCTAGGCTCGAATGTAGAATTGTGATATGTTCTTCTAATTGTGCAATTTGCTTTTTGGTTAAAGCATTGTAAGCCGATGAACTCATGATTAAGTATCTTCTTTCGTTTGCGCCTTGTAATTCTAACATGTTTCCTGCAAAGTTGTTCATTTGGTCTTCTGTTATTAGAACAATTTCTTTTTCGTCAGAACGAAGACTGTCTAGAACCATTTTTCGTTCTTTTTTATCATCGATACAATCAGCACAAATTACGGCAAATGTATCTCCAATGCACATCATAACATTGGTATGATAAATCAATTTTCTTTCGCCATTAACAGTTTGAAATGCTTCAAATATGATTGGATTTAAATCGAAATCTTCACAAAATTCAATGAATAATTCTTCGTCTGCTCTTGGAGAAAGTGCGCAATATGCTTTTCCGTTTTCTCTGTCAAGAACAATACTTCCTGTTCCTTCTAGATAAAATCCATCATCTTCGGCAGAAGTGTAATCCATAATTCCGTCGTTGATTTCGTAGCCTTTAGCTTCAAGAATATCTAAAATATCTTCACGTCTTTCAGCACGACGGTTTTCGGCAAACATTGGATATAAAACTACATCACCATTTTCGTGAAAAGAAATCCAATTGTTTGGAAAAATACTATCTGGCGTATCTGGATCTAAAGTATCGTCAACAACGGTCACATCGATTCCGACCATTCTTAATTTGTTTACGAAAGTATCAAACTCTTGTTGCGCTTTTTCATTAACATTCGCTGGAGTTAATCCGTCAAGGACTTTTTGATAATAATTATTTACCGCCGTTTGTTCGTTCATTCTAAACGCTACCGGACGAATCATCAAGATTGAGTTTGTAGTTTGATTCATTTTTTTGTTAGTTTTCTGTTGTCAGTTGTCGGTTATCAGTTAACAATCTTTGTGACTAGTTGTTAGGTTTTCCAATTGCTTTCAACATATTTTATAAAGTTAAATATTTTTGCGCCTAAATTATCATAGTCAATTATAAATCTTTCAATATCAGGAATTAAATCTTTATACAAATGCCTTATTTTAATTAAATGCCCTTTTGTTTCTAAACAACTTGAATGAGAATATACTAGGAATTTAATAAAATCTGCTTTATAACGATTTCTTCCGTAACCTTCAACTATATTTGAATTTACTGAATCTGAAGAGCGTCTAATTTGGCTTCCTAATTCATACATTTCATACTTTGGCAAAAGTAATGATGCTGGATGAACTTCATAAAACAATGCCAAACTAATTTTATAAATATCCAAATCCTGATAACTACTCATATCAACAATTTATATAGTTAATAACTGTTAACTGACAACCGATAACTTTTCTAATCTCTTATTAAAGGAAGCGTCGAACATCTTAACAATCCTTCTTGTTTTGCTATTTCGGCGTATGGAATTTCTTCTACAGTAAAACCTTGTTCTCTAAGCCAATTGTTTAATCTTGTGAAGTTTTTCTCTGAAACTACAACATCTGGTGCGATTGAAAACACATTAGAATTCATGTGATACATTTCATCACGCGTGATGTGAAACAGGTTTTCTTTTCCGAATAATTTTACCAAATAAACGTAATCTGCTTCTTCACGGAAACCACTTTTATAGATGATTCCTTTGTTTCTTCCAACAGGTTGAAAGCAACAATCAAGGTGCAATGCATTGTCGCGAGCTTCTAATTTAGATTTCACCAAGTCGAATTCTTTTACAATTTTGTTTGGAAACAAATCTTTAATGTATTGAACTCCAAGCATATTAGTTCGAGCAGTAATGTAATCCTTATAATCAGAACCTTTGTATGTACCTATAAAAATATAGTCATTCCACAACATAACATCGCCACCTTCAATATGAACATCATCTGGCGGACGAACGACTTTGTCAGGATTTATTTGATTGATTACATATTGAATTGCATCTAATTCTCGATTTCTATCTGGTAAAATATTGGCTTTTATAAAAACATCATCGATTACAAAACCAATATCACGAGTAAAAATTTGATTATAATTTTCAATCATTTCAGGACGAAAAACTTTTACATCATATTTTTGAAATACTTTGTTGAAGGCTTCCATTTCGTTAACCATATCTTCTTCAACAGGATATGTTCCGGCGAGAATGTGTTCTAAGGATTTTGGGTCGTACGCTTCATCAGCTGTTGGAGTTGGTCCATTATTTACTGCTGAACCTAAAACAACGGCTCTTAATCTTGAAGTTTCGTTTTTTACATTTAATTGTAACATATAATTTGCTTTTGGCTATTAGGCAAATATAAAAAACATTATTCTCTTAAAATATTATAATAGAAAAATAAAAACCTTTTAGCTTTGATTTTTGAATGTAATTTAAAACCTGATTTTTCGACTCCTCTAATAGAAATTTTATTTTTGTTTGCCACCAAGACAAAAATTTCTTTATTCTTTTTGTCAGAAAGATAATCTCTTGCTATATAATTTAGCACAAATGGATAAATCGATTTACCGCGAAACTTAACAGTTGTAACACAATCGCCTATTATTGGGCCTTTTTTATCTATTACTTTTAAAATTCTCTTTTTTTTATATAAATAACTATGATGAACAAAAGAACCATCGTAATTAATAAAATATCTTGTTGTAGAACTTGAAATCTTTTCTTTTTCTATTTCAAATTCAATTTTTGGTAAAACCGATATTTCATCCTTATCAGTTAGATAATAAATTGACACATCAACATCTTTAATCTTGACATACCTCCTTAATTTTAAAAAAAAAGCATTAAACATCTACGTTCTTAACATTTAAATTAAAAGTTTCATTCAATTTCAAATCAGCTTCATCATCAATAATGAATTTAACTTTATAAAAATTAGATAAATAAAGAATTAGTTCATTTAGAGTTGGATTCCAAATTTGATTTTCTTTTATCATGCTACTAAGATAAGCAAAATTTGTTTCTACTTCTGAACTGATTGCATTATCAGAACTCATCATTTTTCCATAATGGTAAGTCATTGGAGCTGAAAAATAAGTATGACCTATAAAAATTCCTTTCTCTGAATTAAGTTTGTCAATATTATTTTTACTTAAAGTCTTTATAAAATCAATAATTTCAAGCGTCTGAAAAATAAAAAACTCCTTTTTATCTATTCTATATCTAAAAAATAATGGTGTATATTTTGCATATTTATAAGGCTTCTCACTTTCATCATTCCATTTAAAAAACACTTTTAACAATGGTATTAGAATACTATAAAAGTTAGTAAATAGAATAGGAATATTTTTAAATTGTCTTTTAAAAACTATACTTTTGAAGGTGTTAGCAGACGATTTATAATTGATGATAAGTTTTTCATCACCATAATAATGAAAAATAATGTTTTTAATCAATAAACTAATTCGATTAACAAATTTCAAATCTTTAATTCCTTTTAAAAAGGATTTTAAGGTAAAATGCTCTGGATTAATTTGATTAATAACGCCATTTGTTGATGTTCCTGAATCGATATAATTCCATAAAATTTGAATTCCTTTTTCCTTCATAGTATCAGAAAAATAGGTTTCCGTTTTATTATTTTTATTATAAAGTGATAAATTATACGGTTGGTATCCATGATCAATCCATGTCGGAATATCGGAATATGGTGGTTGAAAATTTTCAAAATCATTAAAACTTTCATCCTTACTTTTGATGGATTGAGAAAGCGAATGATAACAAAGTTCGTGTCCGTCTTCTCGCCATTTATTTATTTCTTCCGAATTTCTTTCAAACGAAGCATTGTCCTCTCTTTTTGAATAATGATTTAGAAAAAAACCTTTCGTAACTTTGATTTGTTGTTTTTTAAAAAATTCCCTTTGGGTTTTTAAATTTTCTAAAGTATCAAAATCGCAATGATCTGTAAAACAAGTAATCGCCGAAAAAGGAATCTTAGATCTACTAATTTCCATGGCTTGTTTAGGAAAAAGCAACTCTAATTTTATTTCGAAATCAATTTTTACATTGGTTGAAATTACTTTCTTTTCATTTTTATCTCCAATATAGTTTACAATTGGATATGCATTTTCAGGATTGAATTTCCAAAACAACGATTTAGGGAATTTCTTTTTTACTTCCCAAATTCCCAGATTTACATTAGCTTGAACTAATATATCATTTGAAAGTTTTATGATTTTTGGAGAAAACTCTGTAGCAATTCTATCTTTTTTGCAATCAACCCAAGTATAATCGTGGTTTCTAAAATGTTGAATAGGCTTTTGAAAAACAAATTCTATGTCAAAACTAGTTTCTTTACTTTTTTCAATCCACGATAAATCTATCTCATACTTATGATTTTTGACTTCAATATTGAGTAATTGATGTTTACTGTTTTTAGTGATAAGAACTACTTTTTCTAACATTATGGATTTTATTTTTCAAAATAGAATTACAAATATAAACAAAAAAGCTCCGCTGATTAGCGAAGCTTTTGGTATGATTTTATAAAGAATTTAATTTTTGATTAACTTTTCTGTGTGTATTTGTCCATCATCTGAAATTACATTAACAATATAGATACCTTTTTCAAATTGACTAACGTCAAGTTGATAACTACTTTTATCTTGCAAACTCTTTTCAAAAATAATTTTCCCATCAAGTGAAAAAATTAAAACCTTAATACTCATGTTGTTTTGCATTAATAATTCAACCAAGTCAGTCGATGGATTAGGATATAATTGAAAGCTCATATTTGATTCAAATACTGACGGATGATATGATTCACTTCGAATTCCATTATTCTGGTGTTTATATACAAAACTTGTATTCCCAGTACATCCTTCGGGATAAGCTGCAAATTGAGAACCAAAAACAGCATCAAAACCTGGTGTTAAATCAACAAAATTAGCCGCGTGATATACTACTCCATCCAGTAGGTTATTGTTTCCTATATTGATTATATTTGAAGCACTTATCCAATTTGATCTCTCTATCAATTTAAATCCATTTGCAAAATTATTATTCATATCATCTAAAGGAGAAATCAATGTCTCAGTCGGAAGACACAATATAAAATTACATGGATTACCTTGAACCCATCCAGTATGATCTCCAATATTTGTTAATGTGATGGTTGTAAATGGCAAGGTTGAATTAACCGTAACACTTACATCTCCAAATGCATTTGCTAAATTACAAGTTAATGTATTTCCTCCTGTAATTGCAACCCCACAAGGATTAGTAAGTGTTAGCGTTCCTCCACCATTAATTGTAATTTGACCAACATCAGTGTCAGCAGTGAGGTTTACAGCACTATAAGTTACTGTTGCACTAGTAATTGGTTGGCTAAAAGTGTATGTCACCACACCAGTTGCAGTGTTACCAGTATAAAAACCAACTCCAGTGAATGCTGAATCTGGAAGACATACTGTAGTAGATGCAGATGGACTGTATGGTGAAGTAGTAGAACCTGTGATTGTAATATTTACACCGTTATTTAAACAATTAACCTGAGAAAAACATTGTATTCCTATTAAGTTCAAAAGGAATGTTAAGAGAATTACAATTTTACTCCGTCTAAATATAAGTTTTTTCATAATTAAAAAATTTAAGTTAAACTTACATTATTTTCTATCCAGCAAAGTTTTCACAAGTGCTTTTAATTCTTCTATCTCCTTATTCTGTTTTTCTATTTGATTATTTTGTTGAATAACATACAGAGTTAACTCCTCAATTTTAGCCATTTGTTTGGTTTGCATATCAGCAAGATCTAATCCATTTTTTGATAATGTCTCTGCAGATTCTATACCTGGTAAATGTTTATTTCTGGTAATGTAAGTTTCTACATCTTTTAATGGCATTAACTTATAATCATTTGCAAAAACATAATCTGCCCAATTAGCTGTACTTCTTAAAGCTACTTTAACTCTTTCTGTTAGAATTCCTCCTTCTACATATAATCTATAATTTGAATTTATTGTTGGATAAACCGCTGTATTGCCAATGTAAACTCTACCATTATTATTACTAGTTGCTGAATTAAACCAAATATTTCTGTCATTCAAATCTACAATTCTATTTAAACCCGTTGTTGTTGATTGATTTATTATTCCATTATCATTATAAATACTTAGATCTGTACCTGAAGAACCCGATGTAGAACTTATAATGTAAGGATTTAACTGACTCCCATTACCAGTTATACTTGTATTACTTCCTGGTGATATATATGTCATAGGAACTTGTATAGTATTCCCATTTGAAATAGATATATCATTAGTGTGATTCAAAATATTAGAATTAAAAGATAAAGTTTGGGCATCAGTATCTGTAAATGTAGGTAATGTAAATTGCCCTCCATTTGACAAAGTTATGGTATTTCCATCCTGTGAGAGTGTTTGATATGGACTTGAAATTGTATACCCAGATGTACTTGTCCCTGAAACTGCAATATTAGTTCCTGCTATAATTGTTGTTGAACCTCCTGAACCTGTTCCAACAGTATCATTAACGAGAATTACATCACCATTAGCATTAACAGATAAAACTTTTGGCGGGTTAGATGGATTTGCAACAACATTTGTAGCACTAGTAAGATTTGTAAATCTTAAACCTGATGTCCCATTTAAATAATTATTATTAACACCACTAGTAATTTCAACTCGAGAACTTGAACTACCAATAACATTAAATTTTAAATTTCTATTATCAAATTCGCCATAAATTAAAGGAGATGGATGATTGTTATTATGTATAAAAAGTTTATTACTTCCAGGATCGGTAGTGCCCGAACCTCCTATAAATACATTATTTGAGCCATTCAAATTATTATTTGCAATATAATGACCAATAGCAATATTACTATTACCATTATTTCTCAATAAACTAGCATAACCGATTGCAATATTTTGAGAACCAGTAGTATTTAAATCCCCCAAAGATCTATGCCCAATGGCAATATTATATCTCCCAGAAGTATTATTTTCAAGACTTCTGGTACCAAATGAACAATTAAAATCACCTAAAGTATTATTAGTTAGTGCAGAATTTCCAAATGCACAATTAAAACCTCCTGATGAATTAGAAAGAGTACCAAGTCCAAAAGCACTATTACTATTACTAGTATTATTTTGTAATGAATTTACTCCATAACCACTATTACTTGAACCTGAATTATTAGTTCCTGCACCAACTCCTGTGAAAGTATTATTACTTTGTCCATTGACATTTACATTCATAATAATTAAAATTACAACTGTAATAAAAAAATGATTCCTTGTCTTCATATATTAAAAGTTTAAAATTATTAATAAAATTATTAATTTAAATTAAACCTTTGACGATTTTTATATTAATTTTTAACAAGATAAGAAAAATATCGTAAGAACAAAAAAGCTCCGCTGATTAGCGAAGCTTTTGGTATGATTTTATAAAGAATTTATCTTTTATCCATTGGAACGAAATCTCTCAAAGGATGACCAGTATAAACTTGTCTTGGTCTTCCAATTGGTTCTTTGTTAACACGCATTTCTTTCCATTGTGCAATCCAACCTGGCAAACGACCAATTGCAAAAAGTACTGTAAACATATCGGTTGGAATTCCTAAAGCTCGGTAAATAATACCTGAATAGAAGTCAACATTTGGATATAATTTTCTTGATACAAAATAGTCATCAACAAGCGCTGATTCCTCTAATTTCTTTGCAATTTGTAAAATTGGATCATCAACACCTAACGTTGCTAAAACTTCGTCAGCAGCTTTTTTAATGATTTTTGCTCTTGGATCAAAGTTTTTATAAACTCTATGTCCAAATCCCATTAAACGGAACGGATCGTCTTTGTCTTTTGCTTTTGCTAAATATTTATCTGCATCACCACCATCTTTTTGAATATCTTCTAACATTTCTAAAACTGCTTGATTTGCACCACCATGTAATGGACCCCAAAGTGCTGAAACTCCAGCAGAAATTGAAGCAAATAAACCTGCGTGTGAAGAACCAACAATTCTTACTGTAGATGTAGAACAGTTTTGTTCATGATCAGCATGAAGAATAAATAATTTATCTAATGCATCAACTACCGATTTATTTGCAGAATATGGTCCAGTTGGTAATTTGAACATTAATTGCATGAAATTTTCAACGTATCCTTGAGTATTATCATAATAATTTAAAGGATAACCCATCATTTTTCTGTATGTCCAAGTTGCAATTACAAGGAATTTACCCATTGTTTTACAAACTGCTTCATACATTTCAGATTCGTTTTCTACGTTAACTACTTTTGGATTAAAAGCTGTTAAAGCAGAAGTCAACGAAGACAAAACTCCCATTGGGTGAGCTGTTTTTGGAAAACCATCGATGATATTTTTCATCTCTTCGTTTACCAAAGTATATTTACGAATGTCAGTTTCAAATTGTGCTAATTGTGCTTTTGTAGGTAACTCTCCAAAAATCACTAAGTAAGATACTTCAAGAAAATCAGCTTTTTCAGCTAAATCTTCAATTGCATAACCTCTGTAACGTAAAATTCCTTCTTCTCCATCAAGGAAAGTGATATCACTTTTACACGAACCTGAGTTTTTATAACCTGGATCTAAGGTGATTGCGCCAGTCAAGGCACGTAGTTTTTCGATATCGATAGCTGGTTCATTTTCGCTTCCTATAATTACAGGAAACTCATATTTATTGCCATCATATTCTAATATTGCTGTTTTTGACATAATATTTACGGAAATTAATCTTGATAATTTATAATTTAACAAAATTATGGAATTATAACTGAATTAAAAAAGAAATATAATAACGTTTTCGTTAATATTTTTATAAAAAATGCAAGATTAATATATACGAAGAAAATATTAGCTTAAAAAAAAATTAACTTCAACAAAAAAATCTCATAATCTTGTTACAGAAAATGAGATTTTAAAAATAATTAACTTATTAACTCCAATTACTTTTTCATGATTTTTTCAACTTTAATGCCTTTATCAGATGTAATTTTTAAGAAATAAATTCCGTTTGATTTATCTGAAATATTGATTGTTGATATTGTTTCATTTATCAATTTTGTTTGTAACAATCTACCCTGAACATCGTATAATTCAATTGACTTTATATTAAAATTACTATTGATATTGATATTTCCTTGTGTTGGATTTGGATAAATTGCAATTAAATTATCTTTTTCAAACTCATCATTATTTAAAGCTTGGAACGTTGTGTTTTCCATATTGGTTAATATTGGTGCATTATAATCAAAGAAAATATTAGCTTGTTTTGAAACTGTGTCTCCAGTTACAAGATTTGATTTTGAACGAATTTTCAATAATACATTTCCATGTCCACCAGTATCAAGCATTATATTTTGGAAAATAAACTCAACAATATTTCCTGATACTCTTGTGTAGCAATTGTGAGATGTGTCTAGCAATTGAAGCGAGTTTATATCAAAATCTACTGTATTGATTTCAGTTTTAACTACAATATTTTCTGCTTCTGCTGTTCCTGTGTTTTCGAAGTTAACTACGTAGTGTAAATATTCACCTATTTCTGACGGCGAAACTACATTTCCTTCCATACAAGTTATATCATTTGGATCAAAAGAACCAACGACCGTTTGATTGAATAAAAATGTATTATCAGAAGTTGACTCATCGCCAGCCATTGGTAAAATTGAAGTTGTAAATTGTAAAATATCTCCAATATTTACAGGATTTGTATCTGTTGGTGTATTGATATTTAAAGTTACGTAAATACTTCTACTTTCAAATGGAAGTAAATTAGTATAACTCCAACTCAACGCACCTGAGCCAACTGTTGAAGGCAAAATTGAAGCTGAAACAAAATCCATTAAGTTTTGATTGAAAAAGAAATTAACACCATATAATTGAGAAAGGGTTTGATTTCCTTTGTTTTTATATACAATTTGATACACTGCATCAAAACCTGGACGAGCAGGAACAAATGGCGCAATTACAATTTCTAAATCAGGATGTACTCCATTTGCAGCAATACAGAAGTTTTGAGTTACAATATTATTGTTATTATTTGCAAAAGGAATCGTTGTCGTTGTTGGTGAAACATTGAACCAAGAAGGGTTTTCTAAATTTGGCGTTAAAGAAAAACTACCTGCTTGTGTATAAAAATTATAGTTTCCTAAATTATTTGTAAATGTTCCGCCTTGATTAATTCCGTCATTGATATCTATTCTGATATTTGGATGAGGCAAATCAGTAGCATCGCAACCATTGTTATCTCCATCAAAAGTTACACTTCCAGTAATTGTGTTGTAATTTCCACCTGGAGTGAAGGAACAGTAACTATTAACCACTACAGAAGACATACTATTTAAAATAAAATAATTCAAAAATGTTGATACTCTATAGTCATCAGCACAAACATACTGTAAATTAGGATTGTTTGTCATTGGATAACCACTTATTGATAAACTTGGTCTTCCAAATTTTAAATATGCTGCAACTAAATTTGGGTTATCAGTACATGCCAATGAAGTAAAATTGTGATTATTAGAAATGTCAATTGTGGTTAATAAATTATATGAACATTGCAAATATTCCAAATTGGTTAACGAACTTAAATCAATACTAGTTAATTGATTATAATTCAAATAAAGACCATTTAAATTTACTAATCCTGATATATTTATTGAATTGAGAGAGTTTACTGATGCATACAATGAATAAAGATTTGGACATGGAGTAGCGTCAATTGAAGTTAAAAGATTATTTCCAACACTAAGAGTTGATAAATTAGTAGCTCCATTCAAATTAATATTTTGCAGTTGATTATTGTCCGCATATACACTAGTTAGTGATGTAAATCCCGATACATCTAATGAAGTCAGTTGATTATTCTCACAAACTAATTGGTATAGATTTACACACCCAGAAATATTTATTGAGGTTAAATTTGAATTATTACAAAATAAAATAGACAAATTTGTCATGTTTGATACATCAAGACTTGAAATTTCACTGTAACCACAAAATAATGAAGTCAAATTTGAAAAACTTTGAATACCAGTCAAATCATAAATTGGAAACAGACTTGAATAACTCAAATTATTAAGTTGATAAACTAAAGCAGCTTCAGATAATTGAATTTCTCCATCACCATTTTGATCAATAATCATATTATCACCATTTAGATCTTTTGCAACATTATTAACTAAATTTGAACTCAATAATCTTGCTTTAAAATTTGCATCAGGAATATTGACGATTTGCGCATTACTAAATCCTGTGATTAATAGTAAAAGATATAATAACTTTTTCATATTGTTTGCTTTTTAATTGTTCAATTGTTTTGTCAAAATTTCTTGTAAACTTTCTTTTTTTCGTTGCGAAATAGGAACGTTGCTATTATCAGCCATGATAACATATCCGCCATCTTTTTTTATGTAAGACTTCAAATAAGCAAGATTTATCAAATGACTTTGATGCACTCGCACAAATCCATGTTCGGTTAAAAGTTCTTCATATTCTTTTAAAGTTTTTGATATCAAAATAGGTTTGTTATTCTTGATAAAAAACTTGGTATAATTGTCTTCGCTTTCACATCTAATGATATCACTTACTTCAAAAAGATGAATACCATCTGAGTTTGAAAGTGCAATTCGCTTGAAATTATCTACTTTCTTTCGGATATTTTCTAGTAACAAATCGATGTGTGCATGATTATCATTTTTTTCTAGGATGTTCTTAATTTTTCCAATTACAATTTCTAATTCGTCAGGATCAACAGGTTTTAAGAGAAAATCTAAAGCACTAAATCGGAACGCTTTAATGGCGTATTGCTCGTGAGCTGTAATGAAAACAATGTGCGACGTTGACTTTCCATTTCGTGATGCAATTTTTTCTAAAATATCAAAACCTGTTCCGTCATTTAATTGAATATCTAGAAAAACTACTTGCGGATGCAATTTTTCAATAGCTTCAACGCCACTTTCAACGCTATCCGCTTCACCAATAATTTGAATTTGACTTGTGTAACGCGAAAGAAGTTGCTTCATTCCGTTTCTTAAATTTTCGTCGTCGTCAATTAGAATTGCTGTAATCATAAATTCAATGTTCAGTGTTTAGTGCTCAATCTGCAAAACTGCAAACTGAATACTACTAACTATTTTATATATTGTAACGGTAAATTCAGAACTACTTTTGTACCTAGAATTTCTCCTTGATTGTTTTTATTTTCTTCGATTTCCACATGAGCTTTTTGTGATGTTGAAACTTCCATCATTTCTAATCGTTTCTTTGTGATGTCTAATGCCATTGACTTGTGAACGGAAACCAATGATTCTTTAATTTCTTTTGATTTGTTAAAACCAATTCCGTTGTCTTCAATAGTGCAAATTAAACTTTCATTTTCCAATGAAAATTTAATTGAAATCAAACCTTTTTCTTTCTTGGGAATCAATCCATGTATGATAGCATTTTCTACAAATGGTTGTAATAATAATGGCGGCAAAGCTGTATCATCTTCAATATCAGAAGATTTTGAAATTGTAAAGTCAAATTTTTGATTGAATCGCAATTGCTCTAACTCTAAATAATTTTGTAAACTTTCAATTTCTTTATCAATTGGAATTAAAGATTCCTTAGAATATTCTAAAGTTAGTCGCATTAGTTTAGAAAATTTTGCTAGATATTTTACTGCAGTATCAGTTCCGTTTTGAACAATAAAACTCGAAATCGAACCTAAACAGTTGAATACAAAATGTGGATTCATTTGTAAATGCAATGCTTTTTGTTCATACTCGGCGAGTTCTTTTTGAAGCGTTAATGTTTTTTTGAGTTGTGTTCTGTTATAAATTAAAAATCCAATTCCTGATAATAACAAAGCTGATAAAACTGCAAAGAACAATTGCATTTTATTTCTTTTAGATTGCTCTTGAAGCAATAATTCTCTTTTTTCAAGTTCTTCCTTTTGTATAACCTCACGTTTTTCGAACTCATAAGTCATTTCTTCTTGAACGCTTTTTCTGATGTTTGTTTCATTTATCAAACTGTCATTTGCTTTGCTATACAATTTGTAATGTTCCAATGCTAAATTAGCATTTCCAATTTTTGAATAAATGTCACTTAACAATTTCTCTGACAAAACAATTTGTTCTAAAACGTTGATTTCTTTAGATAAATTCAAGGATTTATTGGCAAACTGCAATGCTTCTTGATAATTTCCTTTGTCGAAATATAATTGACTTAGATAAATATAAGTATCTGCAATTCCGAATTTATCATCAATAGATTGAAATGTTTTTATTGCTTGATTCCAATTCTCGATTGCTTTTGAAGTTTTATTGGTAGCCTTAAAAAACAATCCAAAATTATTATACCATTCACCTAACGCTCTTTGATTTGGGTAGTTATCTAAACTTGATTTTGCTTGACTATAATAATCGAAAGCTTTATCAAAACTCTTCTGATTTAAATAACAATTAGCAATATTAGTTAGTGTAATCCCAATATTTGTATCATTTAATTTTTCTTGTATTTTTTGTGCTTTAACAAAATATTCTAATGCCTTGAAATCTTCTCCTTGCGATTTATAAACGATTCCAATATTATTATAAAGTTTTGCCGATTTTGCATCATCCTTCAAATCTTCATAAATTTTGACGGATTTTAGATAAAACTTTAACGCATTAGCATAATTACTTTGTTCTGAAAAAATAATTCCTATACTTCCATAAGCTTTAGCAAGACCTTTTCTAACTTCAATAGTTTTATTTTGATTTTCAAAAATATTTTGTGCTTGAGAGAAATTTTCAAGTGCTTTTGAATAATTTCCTAAAATAATATTTGCATTCCCGATATTTAAGTAGCTTGTTCCTTCTGCTTCTTTGTGATTTATTTTTTTAGACAATTGCAATGCTTTATTTGCATAATCCAACATCAATTTTGGATTTGATGTTTTATAATTGTCTGAAATCAAATTATATACATTCGCCTTATCAATATCATTTTTTGATTGGTTTAAAACATTTTTTAAACTATCAATTTCTTTATTTTGCGCATTAGCAAACAAAGTAATGAAGAAAATAAATATAAATAGTTTTGATTTCATTTTTCTGAAATTGATAGTCAAAGATACTATTTACAATTTGAGAAAAAATATCAAATTAGAATTTGAAGATTTACAGTTAGAATTCGATACAAAAAAACCTGACAAGTTTTTACACAAGTCAGGTTTAAGTAATTTAATAAAAAAATTATTTTTGTTTGAATGCTTTTACACCAGGAAAGTATGCTGTGTTAGCTAGTTCTTCTTCAATTCTTAATAATTGATTGTATTTTGCCATTCTATCAGAACGAGAAGCTGAACCTGTTTTAATTTGACCACAGTTTAAAGCTACTGCTAAATCTGCAATCGTATTATCTTCTGTTTCACCAGAACGATGCGACATAACAGAAGTGTAGCCAGCATTATGTGCCATATTTACGGCAGCAATAGTTTCTGTTAAAGTTCCAATTTGGTTAACTTTTACTAAAATTGAATTAGCAATTCCTTTTTCAATTCCAGTTGCTAAACGTTCTACGTTTGTAACAAATAAATCATCACCTACTAATTGAGTTTTATCTCCAATTAATTCTGTTAAATATTTCCATCCTTCCCAATCATCTTCATACATTCCATCTTCAATAGAAATAATTGGGTAATTTGTTGCTAACGAAGCTAAATATTCTGCTTGTTCTTTAGAAGTTCTAATTTTTCCTGTTGGACCTTCAAATTTAGTATAGTCGTATTTTCCATCTACATAAAATTCTGAAGCTGCACAATCAAGAGCAATCATAACTTCATCACCAAATTTATATCCTGCATTTTCAACTGCTTTTTTGATGGTATCTAAAGCATCTTCAGTTCCACCAGCAAGATTTGGAGCAAATCCACCTTCATCACCTACTGCTGTTGATAAATCTCTATCGTGTAATACTTTTTTCAAATTATGGAAAATTTCTGTTCCCATTTGCATTGCGTGTGTAAACGAAGTTGCTTTTACTGGCATAATCATAAACTCTTGGAATGCGATAGGTGCATCTGAATGTGAGCCACCATTAATGATATTCATCATTGGTACAGGCAATGTATTTGCTGAAACGCCACCAACATATCTGTATAAAGGTAAACCAAGTTCATTTGCTGCAGCTTTTGCAACTGCAAGAGAAACACCAAGAATTGCGTTTGCACCAAGGTTAGATTTATTAGGAGTTCCATCTAATTCAATCATTGTTTTATCGATTAGATTTTGCTCAAAAACTGAAGTTCCTAATAATTCTGCTGCTATTTTGGTATTTACATTTTCAACCGCTTTTAGAACACCTTTACCCATATAATTTTTTCCACCATCTCGAAGTTCAACAGCTTCGTGTTCGCCCGTTGAAGCTCCACTTGGAACTGCAGCACGACCTAAAACACCATTTTCAGTTACAACATCTACTTCAATTGTTGGATTTCCTCTTGAGTCCAGAATTTGTCTAGCGTGAATTTTGATAATAATACTCATTGTTTATGATTATTTGTTAATTTATTGTTGTTGTTTTTATTAATACTACAAATTTAATGAAACTTAAAAATCTATTCACATATTTTTTAAAAACTTATAAACTCAATCGATTTAGTAAAAAAGAAAACAAAAAAATTAATATTTTAAAAATAATACAAATCAATAATGACAAAATTTTGTAATCTTTTATTTAAATATTTTTAAAAAAGTGTATTTTAACGATTTTAAATGCTTTTTATCGATGTTTAATGAATTAGTTTTGTTAATTTTATCTCATAATTATCCCCAAATTAATTATCATGAATACAATTAACCTAAAATCAATTAGAAGAAATTCCAAAATGACACTACTTACTCTACTTTTATTAGGAGTAAATTCTATTTTTTCACAGAATTATAGAAATGAGAAATCTTACATTGAAGATTTTGGAAAAAATGAATTGTATGTTAAAGAATCTTTAGCAGAGTATACAAAATCAGTAGTTAATTCAATTTCCGTTGAAAGAACAGACAGAACAGTGACTACAATTTATAACAAATTAGAAAACATTAATACAGTTCTATTAAAAACTGACAAAGGATTGAAAGGTGATTTAACTCTTAGAGATGCATTCATTAATTTGAATAGCAGAACTTTAGAATTATTCAAAAATAAAACCTTGATGCTTAATGATTATGTGGCAATGAGTGAAAAAAGTTTAGATGAAATTGATGCCATATTAAAGAAAAAAGAGAATGATATAATGAGTTATTATAATGAAGTTTCGAATTTTGAAAAAACTAAAAGAGAGTTTGGTTTAAAATATGACATTAAAATCCGCTCATTTTTAAAGAAAAACATACTTGAGTATAATGCAATGGAAAACTTTGTTTTTTATAAAATTAGTGTAATTGATGAAAAATACATTAGACTTATAAATGAAAATAAAGCAGAAGAAGCTACTCTATGCTTAAATTATCTAAAATTAGAATGTGACAATGCATTAAAAGCAATAGAAGAATATAATGATGATGTAACTGATTCAAGTTTAAATAAAATAAACAAAAGTTTTATTGAATTCATGAAAAACAATAATTCAATTTTACATATGTATTTTGTTCAGTATGACAAATTATATCAAGATATTCAAAGTGCAAAAAATAACCCTAGTATATCTGACGAAGAGTACAATGAAAAAGTAAGAAACTATAATGCTGTTAAAAATATATACTTTGCAGAATACAAAGCTGTTCAATTCAAAAAACAGCAAATGGTTAACAAATTCTATGTTACAAATAGTACTTTCCTAAAGAATAATGTTCAGTTTGAAAATAACTATGCTAGATATACTGACGTAGATTAATAATTGATTTCGTTAAATTAAAAAAACCTTACAATTAAGTTAATTGTAAGGTTTTTACATTTTTAATATTCTCAATAAATTGATCAAACAAGTAAGATGAATCATGCGGACCAGGACTTGCTTCAGGATGATATTGAACTGAAAAACAATTTTTAGATTTCATTCGCATTCCCGCTACTGTATTATCGTTAATATGATAGTGCGTAATTTCTAAATCTGAATGATTTTCAAGTTCTTCTCTATTTACAGCAAAGCCATGATTTTGAGAAGTAATTTCACCTTTTCCTGTTATTACATTCATAACAGGATGATTAATACCTCTATGCCCATTAAACATTTTGTAAGTCGAAACACCATTTGCTAAACCAAGTATTTGATGACCGAGACAAATTCCGAAAACTGGTTTTTCTGAAGAAATCATTTGTTTAGCTGTTTCTTGAACTTGTAAAAGTGGTTCAGGATCACCAGGACCATTTGATAAAAAATAACCATGCGGATTAAATGATTTTAAATCTTCAAAAGAAGAATCATATGGAAATACTTTTATGTAACAATCTCTTTTAGCTAAGTTTCTCAAGATATTTCTTTTAATCCCTAAATCTAAAGCTGATATTTTAAACGTAGCATTTTCACTACCAAAAAAATAGGGTTCTTTGGTAGAAACTTTTGAAGCTAATTCTAATCCTTTCATATCAGGAACATTAGCTAATTGTTGTTTCAAGTACTCGATAGAAGTGCCATCAGTTGAAATAACTGAATTTTGAGCTCCATTGTCACGAATATAACTTACTAAAGCTCTTGTATCCACATCTGAAATGCAGATTAGATTTTGTTTTTCGAAATAATCATAAAGATTACTTTCTGAATCAGGACGAGAGTGATTAAAACTAAAATTTTTACAAACTAAACCTGATATCATTATTTTATCTGATTCAGTTTCATTTGAATTAACACCGTAATTTCCGATATGGGGATTTGTTGCCACCATTATTTGTCCAAAATAAGAAGGATCGGTAAAAATTTCTTGATAACCTGTCATTCCGGTATTGAAACAAACTTCACCAAATGTTGTTCCTGAAATTCCAATTGATTTTCCGTAAAAAATGGTTCCGTCAGCTAGTAGTAAAATGGCTTGTGGTCTTGTTGTGTATTTCATTGTAGTAGTTAGTTGTGTTTTGCAAATTTAAGTTAATCTTTTATAATACTAAAATGGAATTATTAAAGTTTATAAACATTCCAATAGTTTACTAATTAGACCTGATTGTAATGGAAATCCTTTTCTTTTTTTCTTTAAAAAAGAAAAGATTGGAATGAAAAGCGGGAAAATGTATTGCAGATAATTCCTAAACCATTCGCTCCAGATTCATACAGAATGACATATTAGATTTTAAACATAAAAAAAAGGATAAACTAAAAAGCTTATCCTTTATATTTATGAAATTGAATTCATTATTCTGCTGATTCAGTAGTTTCTTCAGAAGAAGTTTCTGGAGCTTCAGGAGCTTTTGTTTCAGCTGCTGGAGTTTCAGATTTTTTTGCTTTTCCACCACGACGGCTTTTAGCTTTTTTCTCTTCTTTTTTACCACCGTTGTAAATTTCATTGAAATCAACTAGCTCAATCATTGCCATATCAGCGTTATCACCTAGACGGTTTCCAACTTTGATAATACGTGTGTATCCTCCTGGACGATCACCAACTTTAGCAGCAACTTCTCTAAAAAGTTCAGTAACTCCATATTTGTTACGTAGGTAAGCGAAAACCACACGACGATTGTGAGTAGTATCTTCTTTTGATTTTGTAATAAGCGGCTCAACAAATTGTTTAAGTGCTTTTGCTTTAGCAACTGTTGTGTTAATACGTTTGTGTTCAATTAAAGAACAAGCCATATTAGCTAACATAGATTTTCTATGCCCAGTTTGTCTGCTTAAGTGATTTACTTTTTTTCCGTGTCTCATTTTAAATGCTATTTAATTTGAATAAAGAAACTAGTCTTTATCTAATTTATATTTTGACAAATCCATTCCGAAAGTTAAATTTTTAACTGCAACTAGTTCATCTAATTCTGTTAAAGATTTTTTACCGAAGTTACGGAACTTCATTAAATCATGTTTGTTAAAAGAGACAAGGTCTCCTAATGTGTCAACTTCAGCTGCTTTTAAGCAATTCAATGCTCTTACAGATAAATCCATATCAACAAGCTTAGTTTTAAGCAATTGTCTCATGTGTAATGATTCTTCATCATATGAATCCGTTTGCGCAATTTCATCTGCTTCAAGCGTGATTCTTTCATCTGAAAATAACATGAAGTGGTGAATTAATACTTTTGCAGCTTCTGTTAGTGCATCTTTTGGATTAATAGAACCATCAGTTTTAATTTCAAAAACTAATTTTTCGTAATCTGTTTTTTGCTCTACACGGAAATTTTCAATTGCATATTTCACGTTTTTTACTGGTGTAAAGATAGAATCAGTAAAGATAGTACCAATAACAGCATTTTGTTTTTTATTTTCTTCAGCAGGAACATATCCTCTTCCCTTTTCAATGGTTAATTCCATATTGAAATTAACTTTAGGGTCAAGATTACAAATTACTAAATCAGGATTTAAAACTTGAAAACCAGAAATAAATTTTTGGAAATCACCTGCTGTAATTTGCTCTTTTCCTGTCAAAGAAATAGTAACAGACTCATTATCTATATCTTCAATTTGACGTTTAAAACGTACTTGTTTAAGACTTAAAATAATTTCTGTAACATCTTCAACAACACCAGAAATAGTTGAAAACTCATGTTCAACACCTTCTATTCTTATAGATGTAATTGCGTAACCTTCTAAAGCTGATAGTAAAACTCTTCTTAGTGCATTACCAACTGTCAATCCGTATCCTGGTTCTAAAGGTCTGAATTCAAATTTACCTTCAAAATCGGTTGAATCGATCATGATAACCTTATCTGGTTTCTGAAAATTAAATATTGCCATAATTATTAGACTGGTGTCAATTATTATTTGTTGTACAACTCTACGATTAATTGCTCTTTAATATTTTCAGTAATCTGCAATCTAGCAGGAACTGAAACGAAAGTACCTTCTTTAGTGTCATTATTCCATGTAATCCACTCATAAACATGATTTGAATTTGATAATGAACGCTCAATTGATTCTAATGATTTAGATTTTTCACGAACTGCAACTTTATCACCTGGTTTTAAATGATAAGATGGAATATTAACTAATTCTCCATTAACAGTAATGTGACGGTGAGAAACAATTTGTCTAGCTGCTCTTCTAGAAGAAGCAATTCCCATTCTGTATACAACGTTATCTAAACGAGCTTCACATAACTGTAAAAGGATTTCACCTGTTACACCTTTAGAAGCAGCTGCTTTTTCGAATAAGTTTCTAAATTGTTTTTCAAGAATACCGTAAGTGTACTTAGCTTTTTGCTTTTCCATTAACTGTACTGCATATTCTGATTTTTTACCTCTTTTTTTCGCCATACCATGTTGGCCTGGAGGATAATTTCTTTTTTCGAAGGCTTTGTCATCTCCGAAAATAGCTTCGCCAAATTTACGAGCTATTCTTGTACTTGGACCAGTATATCTTGCCATTTTAAATTGTTTTTAGATAGAGATTATGAATTCAGGTCTAAATCCTTCGATAATCTTAATTCTATCTTTGTTATACTTATTGTTATATAAATACTGAAAAATCAGTAAAAATTATACTCTACGTCTTTTAGGAGGACGACATCCATTGTGAGGCATTGGAGTAACGTCAATAATTTCGGTTACTTCAATTCCGCTATTATGTAAAGATCTGATAGCAGATTCTCTTCCGTTACCTGGTCCTTTTACATATACTTTAACTTTCTTAAGTCCAGCTTCTAATGCTACTTTTCCACAATCTTCTGCTGCCATTTGAGCTGCATATGGAGTGTTCTTTTTAGAACCTCTAAAGCCCATTTTACCAGCTGAAGACCAAGATATAACTTCACCTTTCTTGTTTGTTAAAGAAATAATGATGTTATTAAAGGTTGCACTAATATGAGCTTCGCCTGAAGATTCAATAATAACCTTACGTTTTTTTGTACTTGCTTTAGCCATACTATTTACTATTTAGTTGCTTTTTTCTTGTTAGCAACAGTTTTTCTCTTACCTTTTCTTGTTCTAGAATTGTTTTTAGTTCTTTGACCTCTTAATGGAAGTCCTGATCTATGACGAATTCCTCTGTAACATCCGATATCCATTAAACGTTTAATGTTTAATGAAGTTTCTGAACGAAGTTCACCTTCAATTTTGTAATATGATACTGCATCACGAATTGCTCCGATTTGGTCATCATTCCAATCTTGAACTTTTGTATCTTGGCTAACTTGAGCTTTTTCTAAAATCTCAATTGCTCTACTTTTTCCTATTCCGAAGATATAGGTAAGTGCTATAACACCTCTTTTATTTTTAGGTATATCTACCCCTGCTATTCTTGCCATAATTATCCTTGTCTTTGTTTAAATCTAGGATTCTTTTTGTTAATAACGTATAATCTTCCTTTTCTACGCACAATTTTACACTCTGCGCTTCTTTTTTTAACTGATGTTCTTACTTTCATTTTGAAAATCTTTAGTATCTATAAGTAATTCTTGCTTTTGACAAATCATAAGGACTCATTTCTAATTTCACTTTGTCACCAGGTAACAACTTGATATAATGCATACGCATTTTTCCAGAAATGTGGGCTATTACAATATGTCCATTTTCTAATTCTACGCGGAACATGGCATTTGATAATGCTTCTATAATTGATCCGTCTTGCTCTATTGCTGATTGTTTTGCCATAAAAATTAAGCTACTGCTTTTCTATTTTTACCACTTTTCATTAAACCATCATAATGTTTATTCAATAAATAAGTATTTATTTGTTGAATAGTATCAATTGCAACTCCTACCATAATTATCAAAGAAGTTCCACCATAAAACATTGCCCATGACTGCTGAACACCCAAGCTGTATACAATAGCTGGGAACACAGCAATTAAAGCAAGGAATAAAGCACCAGGGAAAGTAATTAATGACATAATTCTATCTAAAAAATCTGAAGTTTCAACTCCAGGTTTTATACCTGGAATAAATCCACCGCTTCTTTTTAGATCATCTGCCATTTTATTTGTAGGAACTGTAATTGCAGTATAAAAAAATGTAAAGATTAAGATTAATAAAGCAAAAACTAAATTATACCAAAATCCAAACATATTACTGAAAGCACCAGCGATTGATTGTGATGTTTCAGATTCAGACAAACCAGCTAATGCAGCAGGAATAAACATAATTGCTTGAGCAAATATAATTGGCATTACTCCAGCAGCATTTAACTTCAATGGGATCCATTGTCTATTACCTCCTGTTATATCTTGTTCGTAATCACCAACAGTTGTTCTACGAGCATACTGAACCGGTATCTTTCTTATAGCCATTACTAAAAGGACACAAGCTATAATAATTAACATCCAGAAAATGATTTCAATAACAATAACCATTAAACCGCCATTTGCTCCTGTTAGTCTTGAAGTTACTTCTTGTATAAATGCTTCAGGAAGTCTAGCTAATATTCCAACCATAATTAAAAGTGAAATACCGTTACCAATACCTTTATCAGTTATTTTTTCACCTAACCACATCGCAAAAATAGTACCTGTAGTTAAAATTAAAACAGATGAAAATAAGAATGCAAAAGAATCAGATGGTAATAAAAATGCACTTTGAGGAACAGTTTTATATAAGTTATAAATATAACCTGGACCTTGAAGTAAAGTTATACCAATTGTTAACCATCTAGTTATTTGGTTCATCTTTTTTCTACCACTTTCACCATCTTTTTGTAATTTTTGCAAATAAGGAATTGCAATACCCATTAACTGCACCACAATCGAAGCAGAAATATATGGCATAATCCCTAATGCAAAGACAGATGCTTTTGAAAATGAACCTCCAGTAAACATATCAAGAATAGAACCTATTCCTTCTTTTGTTTGACCTTCAAGTCCAGCTAGCTGAGTTGCATCAATTCCAGGCAAAGTTACGTGAGCTCCAAAACGGTAAACTACAAGTAAACCTAAAGTCCAAAGAATTCTATTCTTCAACTCTTCGATTTTCCAAACACTTAAAAAAGATTCTATAAAATTCTTCATAAAGTCAGTATTACAAAGTTATTACTTCACCACCAGCAGCTTCGATAGCAGCTTTAGCAGTAGCAGTAAATTTGTGAGCAGATACTTTTAATTTTGCTTTTAATTCTCCTCTACCTAAAATTTTCACTAATTCAGTTTTGGTAGCTAAACGGTTTTCAACTAATACTGTAAAATCTACAGTATCAGTAACGATTCCGTTATCAACTAAAGCTTGAAGAGTATCAAGATTTACACCTTGATGCTCAATTCTGTTAATGTTCTTGAAACCAAACTTAGGTACACGTCTTTGAAGTGGCATTTGTCCACCTTCAAATCCAATCTTTTTAGAATAACCAGAACGAGATTTTGCTCCTTTGTGACCTCTTGCAGAAGTACCACCTTTACCAGAACCTTCTCCTCTACCAACTCTTTTATTTTGATTATGTGTAGAACCTTCAGCAGGTTGTAAGTTACTTAAATTCATAACTATAATTGTTATTTAACTTCCTCAACGGAAACTAAGTGTTTAACTTTATTTATCATTCCAAGGATAGTTGGATTTGAATCATGCTCCACAACTTGTCCCATTTTACGTAGACCTAAAGCCTCTAATCCTCTTTTTTGAGTAAGTGGACAATTGATTTTGCTTCTAACTTGTTTTACTAATAATTTAGCCATAATTTCCTTGAATTAACCTTTAAAAACTTTCTCTAAAGAAACGCCTCTTTGTTTTGCAACAGTGTAAGCACTTCTCATTTGTAGTAATGCATCAAAAGTAGCTTTAACCACATTATGTGGGTTAGAAGAACCTTGAGATTTTGATAATACATCGTGAATTCCAACTGACTCTAGAACTGAACGAACAGCTCCACCAGCAATAACTCCTGTACCATGAGATGCAGGCATTAAAAATACACGTGCACCACCAAATTTACCTTTTTGTTCGTGAGGAACAGATTGACCACTTAAAGGAATTCTTACTAAATTTTTCTTTGCATCTTCAACTGCTTTAGCAATTGCTTCAGAAACATCTTTTGATTTTCCAAGTCCGTGACCCACTACTCCATTTTCATCACCTACAACTACAATAGCAGAAAAACCAAATGCTCTACCACCTTTTGTAACTTTAGTAACACGATTTACACTTACCAAACGATCTTTTAATTCAAGACCACTTGGTTTTACTAATTCTATATTCTTGTATTTATTAGACATAATATATTAGAATTTAAGTCCAGCTTCTCTTGCGCCTTCTGCTAATGATTTAATACGACCATGATATAAATAACCTCCTCTATCGAAAGTTACTGAATCAATTCCAGCCTTTAATGCTTTTTCTGCAACAAGTTTTCCAACCATGTTTGCAACCTCCACATTAGTACCTTTAATATCCACTCCTTTATCTCTCGACGAAGTAGCTAATAAAGTAACACCATTCACATCGTCTATGAGTTGAGCATAGATTTCTTTATTACTTCTGAATACAGAAAGTCTTGGTCTAGTAGCAGTACCACTTACAATCTTTCTTATTCTATACTGGATTCTCTGTCTTCTTTCAGATTTTGATAATGACATAATCTTTATTTTTAAGCTGATTTACCTGCTTTTCTTCTTAATACTTCACCTACAAACTTGATACCTTTTCCTTTGTATGGTTCTGGTCTACGGAAATTTCTAATTTTCGCTGTAACTGCACCTAAAAGTTGTTTATCATAAGATGTAAGCTTTACGATAGGGTTTTTACCTTTTTCAGAGATTGTTTCTAAAGTTACTTCTTTAGCTACTTCCAAAATGATATTGTGAGAAAAACCTAAAGCTAAATCAAGTTTTTGACCTTGATTTGAAGCTCTGTATCCCACACCCACAAGCTCTAATTCATTAGTGAAACCAGTAGATACTCCAACAATCATATTATTGATTAATGATCTGTATAAACCATGTTTAGCTCTATGATCCTTGTGGTCAGATGATCTTTCCACAATTACTTGACCTTCTTCTAACTTAACAGTAACGTCCGAAAACTCCTGAGTTAGTTGTCCTAATTTTCCTTTTACTGTAACCAATCCTTCAGCAACTTCTACAGTTACTCCAGACGGAACTACAATTGGATTTTTACCTATTCTTGACATCGTCGTTTAGCTTTTAATTAGTATACGTAACAAATTACCTCTCCACCAACATTCAATTGCTTAGCTTGTTTCCCAGTCATCAAACCTTTAGATGTTGAAACAATAGCAATACCTAATCCATTAAGAATTCTTGGTAATTTTGAAGCACCTGCGTACTTACGTAAACCTGGTTTACTAATTCTTTGAATATCTTTAATTACTGGCTCTTTTGTATCTTTATCATACTTCAAAGCAATTTTGATAGTACCTTGTACGGTAGAATCTTCAAACTTGTAACTTAAGATATATCCTTGATCGAATAAAATCTTTGTGATTTCTTTTTTAAGATTAGAAGCAGGAATTTCAACCACCTTGTGGTTAGCTCTCACCGCATTTCTAACTCTCGTAAGATAATCTGCAATTGGATCTGTATACATATTTATAAAATTTTGGCTACGGTTTTCAGAAGAACTATTCCGCTGAACCTGAAGCCATTAAACTCAATTTTTAAAGCAGACAATTGTACGTTACCTGCAAAAAGCTGGCAAATGTACAATTATCTACTGAAATAAACTAACTACCAGCTAGCTTTTTTTACTCCTGGAATTAATCCTTGATTAGCCATTTCACGAAATGTTACACGTGAAATACCGAATTGACGCATATAACCTCTTGGTCTACCTGTTAATTTACAACGATTATGTAAACGAACTGGAGAAGCATTTTTTGGTAATTTTTGTAAACCTTCATAGTCTCCAGCTTCTAATAAAGCTTTTCTCTTCTCAGCATACTTTGCTACCGTTTTTTCTCTCTTAACCTCGCGGGCTTTCATTGATTCTTTAGCCATGTCTTAATTCTTTTTAAAAGGTAAACCTAATTCTGCTAATAATGATTTCGCTTCTTTATCTGTTTGTGCAGAAGTTACAAAAGTAATATCCATACCAGAAATTTTGTTAACTTTATCAATATCAATTTCTGGGAAAATGATTTGTTCCAAAACTCCTAAGTTGTAATTACCTCTTCCATCAAATCCAGTAGCTTTAATTCCACTAAAATCTCTTACACGTGGCAAAGCAGAAGTAATAAGTCTATCTAAAAACTCGTACATTTTTTCTCCACGTAAAGTTACTTTAGCACCAATAGGCATTCCTTTTCTTAATTTGAATGACGCCACATCTTTTTTGGAAATTGTAGCTAAAGCTTTTTGACCAGTAATTTTAGTTAATTCATCTACTGCGTAGTCAACTAGTTTTTTATCTGATACAGCTGCACCAACTCCACGGCTAATAACGATTTTTTCAAGTTTAGGAACTTGCATTACGTTTTTATAACCGAACTCTTCTTTAAGAGTAGGAATAACTCTACTCTTATATTCTTCTTTTAGTCTAGGGATATATGCCATAACTATAATACTTGATTAGATTTTTTAGAAAATCTCACTTTCTTATCTCCTTCTACTCTAACTCCAGTTTTTGTAGCTTCTTTAGATTTTGGATCTATTAAAGACAAATTAGAAATATGAATAGGAGCTTCTTTCTTAACGATTCCACCTTGAGGGTTTTTAGCACTTGGTTTCGTGTGTTTTGAAACCATGTTAGCACCTTCAACAATCGCTTTATTTTTTTCACGGTCAACTTTAAGAACTCTACCTTCAGTACCTTTATGGTCTCCAGCAATAACTCTAACTACGTCACCTGATTTTATTTTTAACTTTGTCATCATTAATCGAATTAAAGCACTTCTGGTGCTAATGATACAATTTTCATGAATTGTTTTTCACGAAGTTCTCTGGCTACCGGACCAAAAACACGAGTTCCTCTCATTTCACCAGCAGCATTTAACAAAACGCACGCGTTATCGTCAAATCTGATATAAGATCCATCAGCTCTTCTCACTTCTTTTTTGGTACGTACAACAACTGCAGTAGAAACAGCACCTTTTTTAACGTTTCCGTTTGGTGTTGCATCCTTAATAGATACTACAATTTTATCTCCAACAGAGGCATAACGACGTTTCGTTCCTCCTAAAACACGGATAGTCAAAACTTCTTTTGCTCCTGTGTTATCTGCTACTTTTAATCTAGATTCCTGTTGTACCATAACTATTTCGCTCTTTCAATGATTTCAACTAATCTCCAACATTTTAATTTAGATAAAGGTCTTGTTTCCATGATCTTTACTGTATCACCAATGTTACAGTCATTTTTTTCGTCGTGTGCAACATATTTTTTTGTTTTCAACACGAACTTACCATACATTGGATGCTTTACTCTTCTTGTTTCAGAAACAACAATAGATTTCTCCATCTTGTTGCTAGTAACCACACCAATTCTTTCTTTTCTTAAATTTCTTTTATCTTCCATCTTTCAGCAGATTACAATTCTCTTTTGCTTAATTCAGTCGCCAATCTTGCTACCGCTCTTCTCATTGTTCTAATTTGAAGTGGGTTTTGAATTGGTGAAATAGCGTGAGCGGTTTTTAATTCAGCGTATGTTTTTTTTACTTCACTAAGTTTAACTTGTAACTCAGCTGTAGACAGACTAATAATTTCTGATTGTTTCATAATTTATATATATTATGCTTCGAAATCTCTAGCAACAACAAACTTAGTTTTAACTGGAAGCTTTTGAGCTGCAAGGCGTAACGCCTCTTTTGCAACTGCTAAAGGAACTCCTCCAACTTCAAACATAATTTTTCCGGGTTTAACAACGGCAGCCCAATATTCAACGGCACCTTTACCTTTACCCATACGTACCTCAAGAGGTTTCTTTGTTATAGGTTTGTCTGGAAACACATTAATCCAAAGTTGTCCTTCTCTCTTCATAAAACGAGTTGCTGCAATACGAGCAGCTTCAATTTGACGTGAAGTTAAAAATACACCATTTTCATGTACAGATTTAATTCCAAACATTCCACTTGAAAGCATATGTCCTCTTTGAGAAACACCTTTCATTCTACCTTTTTGTACCTTACGGTATTTTGTTCTTTTAGGCTGTAACATTTTTCTTTAATTTAAAAAATTACTTTCTTTTACGCGCATCTGGTTTACCACCTTTGTTGAAAGGCTTTCTATCTCCTCTTGGAGAGTCACCACCTTTTCCACCAGAAGCTTGTTTTTTATCCATTCCAACTAGTGGAGATAAATCACGTTTTCCGTAAACCTCACCTTTCATGATCCACACTTTAATTCCCATTCTACCATAAGTAGTGTGAGCTTCACCAAGTGCGTAATCAATATCAGCTCTGAAAGTTGACAAAGGAATTCTTCCTTCTTTAAAACCTTCTGAACGTGCCATTTCTGCACCATTCAAACGACCTGAAATCAAAACTTTAATACCTTCTGCATTCATACGCATTGCTGCTGCAATTGCCATTTTAATAGCTCTTCTGTATGAAATACGGCTTTCAATTTGACGAGCGATACTTGTTGCAACTAAATAAGCATCTAACTCAGGTCTTTTAATTTCAAAGATGTTGATTTGAACCTCTTTATCTGTAATTTTCTTAAGTTCTTCTTTCAACTTGTCTACCTCTTGACCACCTTTTCCGATAATAATACCAGGTCTAGCAGTAGTGATAGTAACGGTTACAAGTTTTAAAGTTCTCTCGATGATTACTTTTGATACACTAGCTTTTGATAAACGAGCATGGATATACTTTCTGATTTTATAATCTTCAGCGATTTTATCACCGTAATCATTTCCACCATACCAGTTTGAATCCCATCCTCTGATGATACCAAGTCTGTTTCCTATTGGATTTGTCTTTTGTCCCATCTTAATTAATTGCTTTGTGTGTTATCTAATTGTCCTAATACGATTGTAACGTGATTAGAACGTTTTCTAATTCTGTGTGCTCTTCCTTGTGGAGCTGGGCGAAGTCTTTTCAACATCATTCCACCATCTACACGGATTTCTTTTACAAATAAGCCTGCTTCAGCTACATTCCCTTCACTATTTTTTTGCTCCCAGTTATTGATTGCAGATAATAATAGTTTTTCTAACTTTCTTGAAGCTTCTTTTGAGCTAAATCTTAATACATTTAAAGCTCTTTCCACTTTCTGACCTCTTACCAAGTCTGCTACTAAGCGCATTTTTCTAGGTGAAGTAGGGCAGTTATTTAATTTAGCAAAAGCTATAGACTTATTAGCCTCTTTTCTTGCGTCTGCTGATTCTCTTTTACGAACTCCCATTGCTTCTTATTTTTTACCTTTATTTTTTGCTCCAGCATGACCTCTAAATGATCTTGTTGGTGAAAACTCTCCTAATTTGTGACCTACCATGTTCTCAGTTACATAAACTGGAACAAATTGACGACCATTGTGTACTGCGATAGTCTGTCCTACGAAATCTGGTGTAATCATTGAAGCTCTAGACCAAGTCTTAACAACTCCTTTGTTTCCTCCAGCAATATTTTCTTGAACTTTTTTATCTAATTTGTAGTGTACAAAAGGTCCTTTTTTTAATGAACGTGCCATGTCTATCTAATTATTTCTTTCTGCGTTCAACAATATACTTATTACTCGGGTTAACTTTAGAACGAGTTCTATAACCTTTAGCAGGAAGACCTTTTCTAGAACGTGGATGACCTCCTGATGAACGTCCTTCACCACCACCCATTGGGTGATCAACTGGGTTCATAGCAACTGGTCTAGTTCTTGGTCTTCTTCCTAACCATCTTGTCCTACCTGCTTTACCAGATACAATTAATTGATGATCAGAATTAGATACTGCTCCAATTGTAGCTGAACAAGTAAGCAAGATTAATCTTGTTTCACCTGACGGCATTTTAATTGTTGCGTATTTACCATCTCTTGCCATTAATTGAGCAAAAGTACCTGCACTTCTAGCAATTGTAGCACCTTGTCCAGGACGTAATTCAATACATGAAATTACTGTTCCTAGAGGAATTTTACTTAATGGTAAAGTATTTCCAATTTCTGGAGCTGCATCTTCACCAGACACAACAGTTTGTCCTACTTGTAAACCGTTTTGAGCAACGATATACGTTTTCTCTCCATCAGCATACCATAATAATGCGATAAAAGCAGTTCTGTTTGGATCATACTCAATTGATTTAACTGTTGCTGGAATTCCAACTTTAGTTCTTTTAAAATCAATGATACGATATCTTTGTTTGTGACCACCGCCTGTATAACGCATGGTCATTTTTCCTTGACTATTTCTACCTCCTGAGTTTTTTATCGGTGCGATCAATGATCTCTCCGGCTTATCAGTTGTAATAGCGTCAAAACCATTAACAACTCTAAAACGCTGACCCGGGGTAATAGGTTTTAATTTTCTTACTGACATCTTGTTTTATTAGATATTGTTGTAAAAATCTATTGTTTCTCCTTCTTGTACTTGAACAACTGCTTTTTTATAAGCATTTGACTTTCCACTTATTAAACCACTTTTAGTGTATTTAGTAGTTCTATCTGGTCTAACATTCATTGTATTAACACTAACAACAGAAACACCATAAGTAGCCTCAACAGCTTTCTTAATTTGTACTTTATTAGCTTTTTTATCTACAACGAAACCAAAACGATTGAAAATCTCACCATCTTTAGTGATTTTTTCTGTGATAATAGGTTTAACTATGATACTCATGGCTTTTTATTTACTTAAATTTTCTTCAATTCCTTCTAAAGAACCCTCTAAAAGAACTAAATTATTAGCATTTAAAATAGCGTAAGTACTTAATTCAGAATTAGTTACAACGCTAGATGCTTTTAAATTACGTGACGACAAATATACATTTTTATTTGAATCACCCAATACAAATAAAGATTTTTTATTTTCTAACCCTAAGGCTTTCAAAACACTAATGAATTTTTTAGTGTTTGGAGTTTCAAAATTAAAATCTTCAACTACGATTAAATTAGATTCTTTAGCTTTCAAAGAGAAGGCAGATTTTCTCGCCAATCTTTTTAAACTTTTATTCAATTTAAAAGAATAACTTCTTGGTCTAGGTCCGAAGATAGTTCCACCTCCTTTAAAAACCGGAGATTTTTTACTACCTGCACGAGCTGTACCAGTACCTTTTTGTTTTTTAATCTTACGAGTAGAACCTGCAACTTCAGCTCTTTCTTTAGCTTTGTGAGTTCCTTGTCTTTGATTAGCAAGATATTGCTTCACATCAAGATATACTGCGTGATTATTTGGCTCAATTGCGAAAACTGAATCAGAAAGTTGAACTTTTCTTCCAGTTTCTTTTCCGTTGATGTCTAATACTTTTACTTCCATTACTTCTGAATGATTACATAAGAGTTTTTGCATCCAGGAATAGCTCCTTTAACAACAAGTAGATTTTTTTCTGCAACTACTTTCAAAACTCTAAGATTTTGTACTTTTACATTATCACCACCCATTCTTCCAGCCATACGCATTCCTTTGAATACACGTGACGGATAAGATGATGCTCCTACAGAACCTGGCGCTCTTAAACGATTGTGTTGACCATGTGTAGCTTGTCCAACACCACCAAAACCGTGACGTTTTACAACACCTTGAAAACCTTTTCCTTTAGAAACACCTTGTACATCAACAAATTCTCCTTCATTGAATACCTCAACAGTGATATTATCACCTAACTTAAACTCACCTTCAAACCCTTGGAATTCAACGACTTTCTTTTTAGCAGAAGTACCAGCTTTTTTAAAGTGACCTAAGTCAGCTTTGGTAGCGTGTTTTTCTGTTTTGTCATCGAAACCAAGTTGAAGAGCTTCATACCCGTCAACCTCATTGGTTCTGACTTGGGTAACGACACAAGGCCCAGCTTCGATTACTGTACAAGGAATGTTTTTCCCGTTTTCATCGAAAATGCTAGTCATGCCGATTTTTCTTCCAATTAACCCAGACATATTAAACAATTTATTAATTAATTAATTTTGAGAACGATACATATCGCCTCTTTTGAGGGTGCAAATATACAACTAATATTGCAACCACCAAATATTATTTTAAAGTTTAAAAAAACCGCTAAAGTTATTGTTTTTAGCGGTTTTCAAACTTAATGTAATTTTGAAATTAAACTTTAATCTCAACTTCTACACCACTCGGCAACTCTAATTTCATTAAAGCATCAATAGTTTTTGAAGAAGAAGAGTAAATATCTAATAATCTTTTATAAGACATTACTTCAAACTGTTCTCTAGATTTTTTGTTAACGTGTGGAGAACGTAATACAGTAAATATTTTTTTGTGAGTTGGTAACGGAATTGGACCTGTTACAACAGCACCTGTGCTTTTCACAGTTTTTACGATTTTCTCAGCTGATTTATCAACCAACATGTGATCGTAAGATTTTAATTTTATTCTAATTTTTTGACTCATCTTGTTAAAAATTAAGCGTTACCTTTTGCTTTTTTGATAACTTCTTCTGAAATATTAGAAGGAGTTTGTTCGTAATGTGAAAATTCCATTGTAGAAGTCGCTCTACCAGAAGACAAAGTTCTTAAAGTAGTAACATATCCAAACATTTCGGAAAGTGGCACATTAGCTTTGATAGTTTTAGCTCCATTTCTGTCACCCATATCATTAACTTGACCTCTTCTTCTATTTAAATCTCCTACGATATCACCCATATTTTCTTCTGGAGTAATAACTTCAATTTTCATAATTGGCTCAAGGACAACAGCTCCAGCAGCCTTAGCTACTTCTTTGTATCCCATTTTTGCTGCTAATTCAAAAGAAAGAGCATCAGAATCCACTGGATGGTATGAACCGTCTAATAAAGTAACTTTTAAACTATCTACAGTATATCCAGCTAATGGACCTGCTTTCATAGCTTCTTTGAAACCTTTTTCAACAGCAGGAATATATTCTTTAGGAACGTTTCCTCCTTTAACTTCATTTACGAACTGTAATCCAACAGGTGCTTTTCCATCAACTAAGTCAGCTGGCTCTAAACGGAAAACAATATCCCCGAATTTACCACGACCTCCAGATTGTTTTTTGTAAACTTCTCTGTGTTGTGCTGATTTTGTAAAAGCTTCTTTGTACTCAACTTGTGGTTCACCTTGGTTAACCTCAACTTTGAATTCTCTTTTCATACGATCTACAAGAATGTCTAAGTGTAACTCACCCATACCTGAGATAATCGTTTGTCCAGAAGCTTCGTCTGTTCTTACAGTAAATGTTGGATCTTCTTCAGCTAATTTTGCTAAAGCCATACCCATTTTATCAACGTCAGCTTTAGTTTTTGGCTCAATCGCGATACCAATTACTGGATCAGGGAATTTCATTGACTCAAGAATAATTGGGTGTTTTTCATCACACATTGTATCTCCAGTCTTAATATCTTTAAATCCAACTGCTGCGCCAATATCTCCTGCCTCGATATACTCGATTGGGTTTTGTTTGTTAGCGTGCATTTGGTAGATACGAGAAATTCTTTCTTTATTTCCAGAACGAGTATTCAAGATATATGAACCTGCATCTAAACGACCTGAATAAGCACGGAAGAAAGCTAAACGACCAACATAAGGATCAGTAGCAATTTTAAATGCTAAAGCTGCGAACGGCTCTTTTACATCAGGACGACGTAAGATTTTTGTTTGATCTTCTTCTAATAAATCAGCATCATCAGGATGAATTCCTTCAATACCTTCTTTATCTAAAGGAGACGGTAAATATTTACAAACTGCATCTAACATAAATTGAACTCCTTTGTTTTTGAAAGAAGAACCAGCAATCATAGGAATGATAGCCATGTCAATTGTAGCTGCTCTTAAAGCGTTGTTGATTTCTTCCTCTGTAATAGAGTTTTCGTCTTCCATGTATTTATCAAGAAGATTTTCATCATAATCAGCAACAGCTTCAATTAATATAGATCTGTATTCTTTAACTTCTGCAAGCATATCCTCTGGGATAGGCACAATATCAAAAGTAGCTCCTTGTGTAGCATCATGCCAAACAATAGCTTGATTTTTTACTAAATCTACAACTCCTTTAAAGTCATTTTCTTCACCGATTGGTAAAGTAATTGCAACTGCGTTAGATTTTAACATGTCTCTAACTTGTTGACAAACCATTAAGAAATTAGAACCTTGACGGTCCATTTTATTTACGAATCCCATACGTGGAACTCTATATTGATCAGCAAGTCTCCAGTTAGTTTCTGATTGAGGCTCAACACCATCAACAGCAGAAAATAAGAAAACTAAACCATCAAGTACACGTAAAGAACGGTTTACCTCTACAGTAAAGTCAACGTGTCCTGGAGTATCAATAATATTGAAGTGGTAATCCTGAGAACCTGGTAATGGTTTACCTTGTTCTGTTGGGAAACTCCACTCACAAGTTGTAGCAGCAGAAGTAATTGTAATACCTCTTTCTTGCTCTTGTGCCATCCAGTCCATTGTTGCAGCACCATCATGTACTTCACCAATTTTGTGTGATTTTCCTGTGTAGAATAATATACGTTCAGTAGTGGTAGTTTTTCCAGCATCAATGTGAGCTGCAATACCAATATTTCTTGTGAATTTTAAATCTCTAGCCATTTCTTATGAATTAAAATCTGAAGTGAGAGAATGCTTTATTAGCATCTGCCATTTTGTGAGTATCCATTCTTTTCTTAACTGCTGCACCTTCTTCTTTAGCTGCTGCTAAAATTTCACCTGCTAGTTTAGAAGCCATTGATTTTTCGTTTCTTCTTCTTGCATAAAGAATCATCCATTTCATTGCCATAGAAATTTTACGGTCTGGACGAATTTGCATTGGAATTTGAAATGTAGCTCCACCTACTCTACGACTACGTACTTCTACGTGAGGCATAACGTTAGTTAAAGCATCTTTCCATACTTCTAATGTTGATTTCTCATCATTATTCTTTTTTGCTTCTACGATGTCTAATGCATCATAAAATACTTTAAAAGCTGTAGATTTTTTACCATCCCACATTAAGTTGTTTACAAAACGTGTTACCAATTGGTCATTAAACCTTGGATCTGGTAAAAGAGGTCTTTTCTTTGCTGCTCTTTTTCTCATGTCTTTTCTTTAAATAAAAGTTTTAAAAATTACTTTTTCGCCTCTTTTGGACGTTTTGCACCATACTTAGATCTACGTTGCGTTCTTCCTGCTACACCTGAGGTATCAAGTGCACCACGAACGATGTGGTATCTAACTCCTGGTAAATCTTTTACTCTTCCGCCTCTCACTAATACTATCGAGTGCTCTTGTAAATTGTGTCCTTCTCCTGGGATGTAAGCATTCACTTCGTTTCCATTTGTCAAACGTACACGCGCTACTTTACGCATTGCAGAGTTTGGTTTTTTTGGAGTTGTAGTGTAAACACGCGTACAAACACCTCTTCTTTGAGGACAAGAATCTAAAGCAACCGATTTACTCTTCTTAGTGATCTGAGTTCTTCCTGTTCTTACTAATTGTTGAATAGTTGGCATAATTAAATACTAAAAATTACTTGTTTATAAAATTCCCGCTTTTTACGGGGTTGCAAATGTAGTAATTATTTTCAATAAAAAAAATCATAATTCATTAATTTTCAACAACATTTCTTAAGAGCTGAAAAAATATATTAAACTCTGAATTTTTACGTTATTTTTACATCGGTAACAAAAATTAGAATGAATAGCTCTGTAGCCCTGATGCAAGGGAAAATCCTTTTTTGTCTCTCGACTGCGCTCGAGATTACAAAAAAGATTTGGAAAGGCAGCAGGAATATGGATTACTTATATAACCCGAGCCATTCGCTCCTTATAATGAAGAAACTAACATTACTTTTTATTTTCTTTTTTTCCCTAAATAACTTTGGGCAAAATATGCATTTGAAGATTGTTGGTAAAAATGATAAGCAAACTAAAGTTATCGATTCTGTAGGTCATACTAAATCTTTTAGCAATACCAAAGGTGTTGTTGATGAAACTAAATTGTTTTCGGAAAAGTTGTTGAAGATTGGTTTTTTAGAACAAGAAATTATAGAAAGTAAAAAGGAAAATGATAGTACTTTTTTTTACTTATATAATATAGGTGAAAAAACTAATTTTATACATATATATATAGGTAAAGATTATGCCTTAAAAAATTGGGGAATTTATGAAGTTAAAAATGATACTTTGAAATTGCCTTTTGTTGAAAGTGAAGCTTTTTTGAATACTACATTGAAGCAATTAGAAACAAATGGTTTTTCGATGGCAAAAGTGAAGTTACAAAACATTAAAAACAAAAACGGTTTTGTTACTGCAGACTTGAATGTAAAAACTGAACAGAAGCGTCAACTGAATGATATTGTAATTAATGGATATGACAAATTTCCTGAAGGTCACAAGAAAAATCTGAAAAGACTTTATAAAAAAAGAGTTTTCAATCAGCAGAATTTGGAAAAACTGTACAAAGACATTGAACAATATCGATTTGTGAAGCAGACTAAATATCCTGAGATTTTGTTTACTAAAGATTCTACGGAAGTTTATGTTTATTTAGAAAAAGCTAAAGCGAATAACTTTGATGGTTTTATTGGTTTTTCTAACGATGAAAATTCTAAAGTTATTTTTAATGGTTATCTGGATTTGACTTTGAACAATATTCTAAATTCAGGTGAGAAAATAGCTTTGTATTGGAAAAGTAATGGCGAAGATCAAAAAACGTTTAATCTAGGTTTGGAACTTCCTTATATTTTTAAAAGTCCGATTGGTTTGAAAGCGCAATTAAATATTTTCAAGCAAGACAGCACCTTTCAAAACACACAAACATCAATTGATTTGGGATATTATTTTAATTACAATACCAGATTGTATTTAGGTTATCAATCGGCTGAATCTAGTGATATTAATAATGTAAACACTTCGACTTTAAGTGACTTTGAAAACCAATTTATTACATCAACTTTCGAGTTTGTCGATTTTAAACAAGATGATTTTCTGTTTTCTGAAAAAAGTAATTATAGTGTGAAAATTGGAACAGGAAAACGCGAATCTAAATTTCAAAGTAATTCACAGTTTTTTGGAAGTTTGAATCTAAAACACAATTTGTACCTTAATGATAAGAATGTCGTCAATTTAAAAACTCAGAATTTCTATTTGCAAAGTGATGATTATATTATTAATGAGTTGCATCGTTTTGGCGGAATCAATTCGATTCGTGGTTTTAATGAGAATAGTTTGCAAGGCAACATCTTTTCTTCTATTTTAACCGAATACCGCTACGTACTCTCGTCAAATATTTATGTGCATTCTATCATTGATTATGGTTATTTTCAAGATAAAACTACCGATACAAAAGGCAATCTTCTTGGACTTGGTTTCGGATTTGGATTATTGACAAAAAACGGACTTTTCAATTTGATTTACGCCAACGGAAGTACTAACGAACAAGCCATAAAACTTTCTAATTCAATTGTTCATATTAGTCTGAAAGCAACCTTTTAAGTAATTAAAAATTATGAATTATGAATTAAGTTGTTTTTTATCAATTTTTAATTCTTAATTTTTAATTCCTAATAACTACCTTTGCGCCATGGAAAAAGAAAACCAAATCTTCGGAATTAGAGCAATTATAGAAGCTATAAATGCAGGAAAAGAAATCGATAAAGTCTTTGTTCAAAGTGATGCTCAAAGCGAATTGATGCAGGAATTGATGAAAGCGATGAAAAAAAATAGCATCAATTTCTCTTATGTTCCTGTAGAAAAATTAAACCGATTAACTCCAAATAATCATCAAGGTGCGGTGGCAACCATTGCTCCTATCTCGTTTGTAAAACTAGAAACTCTTGTTGACAGTGTTGTTGAGAGCGGAAAAATGCCTCTGTTTTTAATCCTTGATCAATTGAGCGATGCTCGAAATTTTGGTGCCATAATTAGAACTGCCGAATGTACTGGCGTTGACGGAATTATAGTTCAAAAAACAGGTTCGGCACCTGTGAATGGCGATACTGTAAAAACATCTGCTGGTGCGGTTTTTAATGTGCCAATTTGTAAAGTTGACCACATAAAAGACGCCATTTTTTACCTTCAAGGTAGCGGAATTAAAACTGTTGCTGCAACAGAAAAAACCGAAGATAGCATTTATGACATTTCTCTTAACGAACCTGTTGCCATCATCATGGGAAGTGAAGACCGCGGAATCAATCCATCTGTTTTGAAAATTGTAGATGCAAAAGGAAAGTTACCAATGTTTGGAACTATAGGTTCGCTAAATGTTTCTGTGGCTTGCGGAGCTTTTTTATATGAAACTGTAAGACAAAGAGGTTAAAAAGTTTCGGGTTATTGAGGAGCGAATGGCTTGGGCTTTATCAGCAATCCATATTCCTGCTATACATTACAATCTAGTCTCGTTCAAAAAAACGAGACGAGATTTTCATTTCTATCAGGGCTAATTAGCCAATCATTTTATTGTTTGTTATCGTCTGTCGCTTCTTTAAAAATATAAACATACTGAATCGGTTGTGAAACAACTTCTTCCTGTAAATCTTCCAATTCCAATAATTCTTCGGGTTTTGGTGGATTCACAAAATTTCCATTTTCATCAAATCGTTTCATGAAAGCATCTTCTTGCGGATTGAAATCAGGTTTCTCCCATTCGTATTGTATGTCTTTTACATAATCAGGAGTTTTGAATTTTACTGCAAAAACAAATCCTGTGAGTAATCCTGCTAAATGTCCTTCCCAAGAAATTTTGTGGTCTACATCAGGAAAAACATACCAAATCATTCCGCCATATAAAACTACAACAGCAAGTGATAACGCCATCAATCGATAATATTGTGTCATCATTCCTTTAAAAAAAATGAAGGAAACCAAAACATAAATTAATCCACTTGCGCCAATATGAAAAGATTCGCGACCAATAATCCAAGTGATAATTCCTGAAAAAAGTATTCCATAAACTAAAACTTTCAATGAAACTTCTCGGTAGAAATAAATCAATGCGGTTGTTAAAATAAAAAGTGGTAACGAATTATTAGCAATATGACTCAAATCGCCGTGCAAAAACGGACTGAAAATTACACCTTGCAATCCTGAGAACGTTCTTGGAAGAATTCCGTGATTGTTTAAATCTAGGTTGAAGGAATTGTCTATGTAAAATACAAACCAAATCAAAACCAACAAAAACGTTGGTACAATCCAAGTTGATGGTGAAAATTTAAAATGGTTTATTTCGTTATTGTGTCTCATGGAAAAAAGCACTTCGACAAGCTCAGTGTGACATATGTTTATCAAAAATACAACCAATAATCATTTAATGCTATTTTGTCAGAGTTTCTATTTTAAGAAATGCTGTTTTGAAAATTGCTTTTCACAAAATAGGAAAACTTTCTAGCCCTGATTGCAGTGGCATCCCGTCTCGTTTTTTGGAACGAGACGAGATAGAACGGAAAGCAGGAAAACGGATTGCAAAAAAAGAACAAACCATTCGCTCCAAAAAAATTAAATCCGTAATTTTACCACATGGAAGCACCTTTAGCCGAACGCATTCGTCCGCAGAAATTAGAAGATTATATTAGTCAGTTGCACTTGGTTGGACCGAATGGTTCGCTGACGCAACAGATTGCTCGTGGCGTTATTCCGTCGATGATTTTTTGGGGTTCGCCTGGAACTGGGAAAACGACTTTGGCGCAGATTATTGCAAAGCAAAGTAATCGTCCGTTTTATGAATTGAGTGCGATAAATAGTGGTGTGAAAGACATTCGCGATGTTATTGAAAAAGCGAAACAAAGTGGCGGATTATTCACAGCGAAAAACCCAATTTTATTTATCGATGAGATTCATCGTTTTAGCAAATCGCAGCAAGATTCACTTTTGGCAGCAGTCGAAAAAGGTTGGGTAACATTAATTGGTGCCACAACTGAAAATCCGAGTTTTGAGGTTATTCCGGCGTTATTGTCACGTTGTCAGGTTTATGTCTTAAATCCTTTTTCTAAGGAAGATTTATTGGCACTTTTGGAACGCGCGATGAAATTAGACACCATAATTTCTTCCAAAAAAATAAAAATCAAAGAATCGGAAGCGTTGTTGCGACTTTCTGGTGGCGATGGACGTAAACTATTAAATATTTTTGAACTTGTTGTAAACGCAAGCCCTGAAGGTCAAATTACAATTACCAATGAAAAAGTTTTAGAATTGGTACAACAAAACACCGTTCTTTATGACAAAACTGGCGAGCAACATTATGATATTGTTTCTGCGTTTATAAAATCTATTCGCGGAAGTGATCCAAATGGTGCGGTTTATTGGCTTGCCAGAATGATTGAAGGTGGCGAAGATGTGAAATTTATTGCCCGACGAATGTTGATCTTATCGAGTGAAGATATTGGAAATGCGAATCCGACAGCTTTTATTATGGCAAATAATACATTTCAAGCTGTTTCAACCATTGGTTATCCTGAAAGTAGAATTATTTTGAGTCAGTGTGCGGTTTATTTAGCGACTTCTCCAAAAAGTAATGCCAGTTACATGGCAATTGGTGAAGCGCAAGCCGTTGTAAAACAAACTGGTGATTTGCCTGTTCCAATTCATTTGCGAAATGCTCCAACAAAATTAATGAAGGAATTGGGTTATGGTGATGAATACCAATATTCGCACAATTATGCCAATAATTTTAGTGAACAAGAATATTTACCTGATGCAATTAAAGAAACGAAATTCTATGATCCCGGAAGTAACTCCAGAGAAAATGGAACGAGAGAATTTTTAAAAAATCGCTGGAAAGATAAGTATGGGTATTAGTCCTTAGTAAACAATTTAAAACTTCACCTCTACTTTTTCTGAAACTAATTTGTCGTTTTGATAATATTCAAAAAACCATTCGTTATTTCTTAAAAAGAAAATACCTTGATTTGTTCCTTTTGAGGCGATATAAAAATCTTTAGTTGAAGTTTTGAAGATTTTATAAATCACTTTTGGTTCAGTATTGATTAATTGAAAACCATTTGCAATAGGTTGAGGAAACAAAGCATTTGAAGTAGTAGTATTAGCTTGACTCTCAACAAGCATTTCTTTATCAATTGGAACTTCAACAGATTTATTATTTATTGCAACTACTTCTGACTCAACTTTCTTTTTTTCAACATATTTGTGTTGTAGTGCATTAAATGAATTAAAAGCTTCACGAAGTGCTTGTGTGTAGGCAACTTTATATTCTTTTTCACGACTTTTACCTTCTTCAGAGATAAATAAAACATTGTTTTTACAATCTTTCAGAACAACTACAAGTTTAGTCACCATAATAGTATTTCGTTCTTCAACATCTACGAAAACTTTATTACAATTCTCATTTGCAAAATTTGGCGGAAGAATTTCCGAATCTAAATAGGTTTCAAAACCGTATTTTTCCATGAACATTTTAGTTAAAGTATTCAATCTAAACTGATCTGCTTCTTTGAAAAAACTAAATTTCGCAGGAACAAGTGCATATTTATAATCATTCAAATTTTGACCAAATCCAAAGGTGGAAACCAATACTAAAAGCGCTACTAACTTTTTCATTTTAAAAATATTTTTTTAATTCTATTAATTGATTTACTTGGATTATATCATTTGAAATTTGAACATTCTTATCATTAAAATAAATTGCTTCCATACCAAAATTCAATGCTCCTTTCACATCAGCATCGATACAATCTCCAATCATTATACTTCTTTCCTTTTGAGTATTTGCCAAAGATAATGCAAATTCAAATATTTTTGGATGTGGTTTTTTAACTCCAGCTTTTTCTGAATTGGTTACAGAAATAAAATAATCTGAAATACCTGAATTTTTTAACTTTTTATATTGAACTTCTGCAAAACCATTAGTTATAATATGAAGTCTGTATTTAGAATTTAAGTAGTCTAGAACTTCTTTTGCTCCATCGAAAAGAATATTATTTTCAGGTAAATAAGTAATGTAATCAATCGACATTTGATTGATTTCTTCATCAGAAATAGAATAACTCAAAAAATCAAAAGAATCTTTCAATCGTTTGTAACGAAGTTCATCGTGAGTTAATTTGTCAACTTGGTATAATTTCCAACAAGCTTGATTTATTGGTGCATAAATGTCAACAAATAATTTGGTATTTATGGCAGGATGATTTTCTTTAAATATTTTTTCAAATGCTAATTCAGAATTTTTGTCAAAATCCCAAAGTGTATGATCTAAATCAAAAAAAATATCCGTAATTTTATCTTGAAACATTTAATTTCCTTTCACAATTACAGCATTATCTAAATTATAAATCCAATCGTCAGCATCGTCTTCATTATATCTAAAAGTTCCTTCAATGGTAACGTATTGATCGGTTTTCAACTTTGGCGTTCCTCCTTTAAAATTTAAACCAACAATAGATTCTGGTCCGGATTTACCACAAAAAAAACAGGCCGCAAAAACATTTTTGCTTAATGCATAACTTTTGTTATCAATTGGCACAATGAATCCTGAAATATAAATTTTTTTCTTTCCTTTTAATTTTACTTTATCATTTACAATTGGAAACTGAACTTCACCATATTTTGGATGCTTCTTCATGGTGTATTTTATTTCGCCTAATTGTTTCCAAGTTAAAGTATCTCCTTTTAATGGAAGAAAATTTTTATCCAATTGACTTTTATCTGAACTTGAAAAACTCAAAAAGAAAAATGCTACTACTAAACCTAAAGTTATTTTTAATGAATTATGCATTTGCTAATGTTTTTGAAATATTTAATTGATATGCTTTTACAGCTGGAATTAATGCGGCTATTATCCCTACTGTTAGTGTTGCTACTAACAGCATTGTTTCTTTTTGCCAAACAATTTCCATTGGATTGAAAGCCATTTTGAAATCATCTTCAGCTGAATTTGATATAAATCCTAATGCGAATCTACCAAAAATTGTTCCAAAGATAAATCCAACGAAACATAAAATCAAGCTTTCTATCATAATTAAAGTTAATAATTGCAATCTACTTGCTCCATTGATTCGCATTAGAGCAAATTCATATTTTCGTTCTTTCAATCGATTATACAGCGAAATAAATATTGATATTCCTGAAATTAACATAATAGCATAAGCTAAATATTCTAACGCTTTTAAACCAATTCCAAACAAACTAAACAATCTATTAATTTCAATTGCAGGTGAAGCTGCTTGCATTTTAGTGTTCTGAGCAATAATTCTTGGCCACATTACAATGCCCATCTTATTTCTAAATTTCAATAAAACTGCGGTAATTTCCATATTTGGCTCATCTAAAGTCATATCGGTTTCATGATGTTCGTGATTACAAGCTTCTGTATGAACATGTTCTCCATCTTCATGAACGTGTCCTTCTTCTTCATGTGTTCCATGCATTTGCCAAACGCTGGGAATATTACACAAAATCAAATTATCAATTACACTTCCTGTTGAAGAAGCAATTCCTGTAATTACATAATCAATATCTTCGTGAACTTCACCTTCAGCCGCATCACCATGCGATCCGTGAAATTTATCACCTACTTTTAAATTCAATTTTTGTGCTACTTCGCTTCCTACTACAACCTCAAAATTTTTATCAAATAATTTTCCTTTAGCAATTTTGGCTTTGTATTTTTCTAAATAATCTGAGTTGGTTCCAACGATTTTAAAACCACGGTAATTATCTCCAAATGCTAACGGAATTGCTTTTTCAATAAAAGGATGATTCATCCATACTTTAGCCGAATCATAACTAATATTTCCCGTTGGATTATCGATATGATACACAGAGGAAAGAATCAATTGCATTGGACTTCCTTGCGCACCAAGTACTAAATCTACACCATCAATATTACTTGAAAATTTCTCTTCAAATTGTTTTTGCAATAAAATCAAAACCGTAATTATTGCTACACTTGAAGCTAATAATATGATACTTAAAAGTGTGTTTAATGGTTTAAACCAAATGTTTCTCCAAGCTAATTTTGCTATCATATTAATTGAGATTTATTTGGTTAGAAAACTTGTTTTTTAATCGAGAATCGTGAGTTACAATTACCAATGCAGCTTTGTATTCCTTAGATAATTTTTCAAGTAAATCAGCAACTTTAAAGGCATTTTCATCATCTAAACTCGATGTTGGTTCGTCTGCTAAAAGCAATTTTGGTTCATTTATCAAAGCTCTTGCAATGGAAACTCTTTGTTGCTGACCTATACTCAATTGAGAAGGTAATTTGTGCTTTTGATTTTCTAAATCCAATTCGGATAATAACTTTTCTGCTTTTTTAACCGCTTGTTTACCAGTAGCTAACCATGATGCTAAAACCACATTTTCAATAACCGTCATCGATGCAATAAAATGTGATTGTTGTAAAATTAAACCAATATTTGAACCTCTAAATTGATCTAATTGCTTTTCAGAAAGCGAACTAATATCCGTATTTTCTATTACAATTTCACCTTTTTTTGGTCGGAGCAATCCAGCTAAAAGATGTAATAATGTTGTTTTCCCTTTGCCTGAATTTCCTGTAATAAGAAGTGTATTTGAAGCATCACAACTCAATTCTGGAAAGGCAAATTGCGTATCTTTATTGTAGAAAAAAGTGAGGTTTTTTGTTTGTAGCATCATCAAAAAATTATGTTGCAAGTTACTCAAACAAAATCATTTATTTTCTTACTATTTTCTTAAAATATTCCTTCATCTTGAAAACTATAATAACCATTTTCTGTGATTATGATATGATCTAAAATCAAAATTTCTAGTTGTTCTCCAGCAAGTTTAAGTTTTTTCGTAATATCAATATCCGATTGACTTGCCATTAATTTTCCTGATGGATGATTGTGAGTAAGAATGATCGAAGTAGCATTTTGCTCGAAAGCAACTTTGAAAACTATCCTAACATCTACAACCGTTCCAACTATTCCTCCTTTTGAAAGTTGTGCTTTGTGAATGACTTTATTAGAATTATTCAAATATAAAATCCAAAACTCTTCATGAGGCAACTCACCAATTATAGGTTGCATAATCTCAAAAACTGCTTTGCTAGAAGTTATCTTTTTTAGTTCCTCAACATCTTCTGAACGTCTTCTTCTTCCCAACTCTAATGCTGCTGCAATGGTTATAGCTTTAGCTTCACCAATTCCTTTAAATTCAGTGAGTTTTTGAATTGATAATTTTCCGAGTTGGTTTAAATTGTTATTAGTAGAAAATAAAATGCGTTGACAAAGTTGAACTGCACTCTCGTTTCGTGAACCAGAACCAATTAAAATAGCAAGTAATTCGGAATCGGATAAGGAAGATTTTCCTTTTAGAAGAAATTTTTCTCTTGGGCGATCGTCTTCAGCCCATTGATTGATAGGTGTGTACATAATTATTTTGGCGTTTATAAAGTACAAATAACTATATTTTTTTAATGAGTTCAAAATAAAACGATTATAAATTTCGTTTTATTAAAAAACATTTCATGAAACTATTTATAATTCTTATTGCAATTTGCTTTTCTTTTGGATGCAAAAAAACTGAAAAAAATAATTTGAAAGTTGAAAACATTGCAGTTACTACTATTCAATATCCATCTACTTTTGAAGAGAAACTTTCAAATGCTGCCATTTCAATTATTGATGAAAATGTAGTTTATACTCCTGATTATGTTTCTTTAAAATATCCAAATGGTGACGTTCCTGCAAAAACTGGAGTTTGTAGTGATGTGGTAATTCGTTCTTACCGAAAACTTGGAATTGATTTACAAAAAGAAGTTCACGAAGATATGAAAGCTAACTTTTCGAAATATCCAACCAAATGGGGTTTGAAAAAAACAGATACTAATATTGATCACAGAAGAGTTCCAAATCTTGAAGTATTTTTTGAACGAAAAGGCAAAAAACTAGAAGTTTCAGATAATCCAAATGATTATAAAACTGGCGAAATTATAGCTTGGATGATTAATGGAAAATTACCTCATATTGGAATTATAACTCACAAAAAATCAATAGACGGAAACCCGATGATTGTTCACAATGTTGGTGGCGGGCAAGTCGCAGAAGATTGTTTGTTTAGTTGGAAAATTGTTGGACATTTTAAGTATGGAAAGTAATGTTTTTTTTTAGATTCCTATGGAATGATAAAATGTAAGTGAGATTTCCTATGGAATGACAAACTGAGCGCAAAGTTGTCATTCCGTAGGAATCTTTTATTTAAAATGTTCATTACAAAATTCTAAATTTGGATTTAATTCTTTTATCAAATTTAGTTTTTTATCTCTTGAAAGGTTCTTAATCTCTTTTTCTCTTTCAATAGCCATTTGAATCCAACCAAACTTTTCATAATAAATTAAAAAATGTGCATTGTATCGCGATGTAAAACTATTTATATTTAATTTACTTTCGTGCTGATTCAAACGCAATTTTAAATTATTAGTTACGCCTGTGTATAAAACAGTTCTATTTTTATTTGTTAAAATATAAACATAAAATGAATAAATTCCTTCTGTGTATTCAATCATAATTACGTACTTAAAATGAGATTCCTACGGAATGACAAACTGTATGTGTATTTTTTTTTCAAAATTCTTTTTCAGATTATTATTTAATAACAAAATCAAATTACTTCAACAATCCTTTTACCTCATCAAAATTCAACCCGCCGTAATTACCAGAACTCATTAATAACAAAGCTGAATTATCAAAATTTTGACTGAAAAGGAAATTCTTAAAATCAGCTGGATTGGTGTAAATTATTAAATCCTCTCTTTGGAATGATTGTGCAATTTGTTCATAAGTAACTTCTTCTAATTGTTTAATTTTCACAGCATCTGGTGAATAGAAAACCACTGCAACATCAGCTGCGTCTAGTGCACCTTGATATTCTTTTAAGAATTCGGCATTTAAACTACTGTAAGTATGCAATTCTAAACAGGCAATCAAAGTTCTATCTGGATATTGATTTTTTACTGCTTTTGTAGTTGCTGAAACCTTACTTGGTGAATGTGCAAAATCTTTATAAGCTACTTTTCCTTTCCCTTCAGCAATTTTTTCAAGACGTTTGCTTGCTCCTTTAAAACTGGCTATAGCTTCATAGAAATCAGCTTCATCAACGCCCATATTTTGACAAATCCATTTTGCTCCAGCAAGATTATTCAAATTGTGTGCTCCAAAAACTTCAATTGGCATTGGACCTTCTGGAGTTTCTAACATTGTTGTTCCGTTTTCGACCGTATAATTTGGTGTTTTGTAAGCCAATTTTCTAATTGGATTTTCAGAATTTTCGGCTACTTTCTTTACAGTTTGATCTTCTTCATTGTAAACAAGAATTCCACCTTTCGTGATTTGGTTTACAAAAATTTCAAATTGCTCTACATAATTTTCGAAGGTTGGAAACACATTAATATGATCCCAAGCAATTCCTGAAAGTAATGCAATATTAGGTTGATACAAATGAAATTTTGGTCGTCTATCAATTGGAGATGATAAATATTCGTCGCCTTCAAGTACAATAAAATCGTTGTTTTCTGTTAAGTGAACCATGGTGTCAAATCCTTCTAATTGCGCTCCAACCATATAATCAACTTCAATATTATGATAATGCATTACGTGTAAAATCATTGAAGTTATGGTCGTTTTTCCGTGCGAACCACCAATTACAACTCGAGTTTTATTTTTAGATTGCTCGTATAAAAATTCGGGATAAGAATAGATTTTCAACCCTAATTCTTTTGCTTTCAACAATTCAGGATTGTCAGCTTTGGCGTGCATTCCTAGAATTATTGCTTCAATATCTTGAGTGATTTTTTCTGGAAACCAACCCATTTCTACAGGTAATAAACCTTTTTTTTCTAAACGTGATTTTGATGGTTCAAAAATAGCGTCGTCGCTTCCTGTAACTTGATATCCTTTATTGTGTAATGCTAATGCTAAATTGTGCATGGCTGCACCGCCAATTGCTATGAAATGTGTTCTCATTAAACTAGTTTAAAGGTTTAAGAGTTTAAGAGTTTAAAGTTGTTTTTTTTATAAAATTAAACAATTTCAAACCGTCATTAAACTATCTTAAACTATTATTTATTTTCAAATTGTTCTTTTAATTTTGTTGCTTTCGCTTTGTCTTTAATTTTATTCAAATATAAATTATATAATTTTTGAAAAGTGGTTTTTGAATTGCCAATTTCGTGTGCTTTTATATAATTAGCTTCGGCTTTTTTATAACGGTTGAAATATTCATCGATATAACCTTTAGAAAGATAACCATCTACTTTTGAAAGTTCCATCAACTCATTAGAATATTTTATGGCTTTAGATTCGCTTCCTCCAACAATTCCGGGTAATTCTATGTAAAGCATTACTAAAGCCCAACGAGAATCAATATGTTTTACATCTAATTTTGCTGCTGTAAGAAAGGCGTTTTCAATATCATCAATCATTCCTAAAGCTTTAAATTTATTGACTGATTTAGCTTTCATTCCTAAAGCTCCACCATATTTATACCAATAATTTGCTGTCTTAGGAAACTGAGTTTTTAAAACTTTATATTGCTTGATGGCTTCGTCCCACTTTTTTTGATGTCCAGCAATATCTCCAAGATATTCAACGGTTTTGTAATGATTAGGATTTGACTTTAAATAGCTTTCAAAAAGAGTTTTAGCTTGTTCGTACTTTTCTTGTTTGTAGAGTTTCTCTGCTTTTTCAAAATCAGTTTCTGCCATCATATTGAAGGAAATTAGTAGAATTAAAAAAGGTAGAAATTTCATGGGTTGTTATTGGATGTTCAAAAATAAGAAAATGGTTTGAGTAAGTTATTTTTTTAAACTAATTTTAATAAAATAAAAAAACAATTCCAACCTTTTTGATAAAATAATACTCTATATAAAGAAACTATCTTTTATGAAACAAAAATTACTACTTCTATTCTTGCTTTATTCTTTATCCGCTTTGAGTCAAAATTATTACAACGACTGGGAAAAAGTTGTTAAATATGAAAATCTTGGCAAAATAAAATCTGCAAACAAAGATGTTGAGGCAATTTATAAAAAAGCAAAGCTAATTAATAACGAAGCTCAAATTATAAAATGTTTTTTTTATAAATCTAAGTACTCACAAATCCTTGACGAAAATGCTCAACTAAAAATTTTGTATAATTTAAATGAAGAAATTAAATCTTCATCAATACCTTCAAAGGCCATTTTAAATTATATTTATGCTAAATGCTTGGATAAATATGTTAAAAAACATACATATAAATTATATGATAGGACAAAAATTAATAGTACTTCAAGGGGAGATTTTTTGACTTGGACATTTTATGATTTTGAAAATGAAATAAAAGAATCTTATAACAATTCCATCACAAATGAAGCCGTTCTAAAAAACACTCCGCTCAAAAAATACGATGCAATTTTCGACTATATCTCAGAAGAAAAATTCAATTCATTATCATTATATGATTACCTAAATGAACAAAATATTGATTATTTATCTACCAAAATTAACATGTATAATTTTAAAGGATTTTCTAATATTTATATTGAATCAGATGAAAAATTTAAAGCTGCAAATTTCGATACAATTAGTAATATTGATTTAAAATATCTATTACTACTTTTTCAAAATTCAATTTCTGAAGAAAATCAACTTAAAAGAATAAAATTATTTCATAATAATTTGAATTCAACAGATGTTGAATATTTAAAAATACTTAATACCTATCAAAAAAGCAGTAAAGACGAGAAAATTCAACAAGAAATACTACTTAAAAAAAGTGATTATTACAAAAGTCTTGCATCAAAAGAACTTCATCCTGATTATAATAAAAAGGTTGTTTCAATCTTGGACTCTATAATAAATTTTAAAAATAGAACGGGATTAATTAATCAAGCTGAACAAATAAAAAAGGAAATTACAAAGAGTTATTTGAATATGACTCTTTTAAAAAATTGCTATGAGAAAGAAAATATTCGTGCTCAAATTAATTATAAAAATATTGATAACTACAAACTTATATTTTATAAGGTAAATTCTAATTTTGAAGACTCAAACTTATTAAAAGACAGTGTTTATGACAATTTTAAATTAAAAAATAAAATATACAAATCTGTTGACTATTCGTTGAATAATAACAAAGACTATTTTTATTACACAACTGAAGTTTTATTACCTCAACTAGAATTAGGAACCTACATTGTAATTGCTGAAACAACTGGAAATGAAATTTTAATAATGCACAGGAATTTCCAAAAATTACATGTTTCAAATAGTAGTGTTATTGCTCATAGAAAAAATAAAACAATTATCTATCAAGTCCTTAATCGAAAAACAGGGAAACCAATAGAAAATTGCATTATTAAAAACGACGATTTCAATATTAAAACAAATAAGAATGGAATAGCTGAATACAATGATTTAAGAGATGAAAAAAAATATTACAATTATTATAAGGACATAACTATTACCAACAATAATGATACATTGCAAATAGATAAACACTATTTATATGATTTAGACAAATATGCTAATAGTGATAAAAAACAACAATTCGAAGTAAATTTTTATTTGGATAGAGCCATTTATCGTCCCGGTCAAAATGTGTTTTTTAAGGGAATTATAATACAAAAATCAGAAACTGAAAAATCTGTTTTAGCAAATTTATTACTAAAAATTGAAATTAAAGATGTTAACTCTGAGGTAATAAAGACTTTTGAGGTTACTACAAATGAGTTTGGTTCATTTTCAGGAGAATTTGTTTTACCTAAAAATATTCTAACCGGTAATTTTAGAATAAATGCATCAGAACCTGATGATTATGAGGATGATCTTTTATATGATAAAATAAAAGAGGAACATCCAATTTGGGATAATTCTGAATTACTTAATTCATCAATTTCTTTTAAAGTAGAAGAATATAAGAGACCTAAATTTGAAATTATATTTGATGATGTAAAAGAAACCTATATAATAAATCAAGAGATACAATTAAATGGAAACGCAAAATCCTTTTCAGGTAGCTCAATAGCTAATTCAAATGTAAAATATACCATCGAACGAAAAGTTTATGAAAATTGGAATGATTATTATGGATATTCAAATCAAATAATTTATGAATCAGAAACAAAAACTGATAATGATGGAAACTTTAAAATAAATTTTATAGCAAAACCCGATGTATCATATAATAACGATAATGATGTAATTTTTTCTTATCTTGTTAAAGCTACTATTACAGATATTAACGGCGAAACTCAATCAAACAATACCAAAATAAATGTTGGTCAAAAATCATTAATTTTAGAAATTATAGTTCCTGATAAGGTAATAACTTCAGAGAAAAATAAAGTAGTTATTAGCAGTAAAAATTTAAATAATCAATTTATCGCGACCAATGCAGACTTAAAAATTTATTATTTAAAAGAATACTCAAATAAATTTAAAAAAAATGTTTTTGGAATTCCTGAAATTCAAACAATATCTAGTGAAGAATTCAACAGATTGTTTCCTTTTGAAAATACAGAAAAATCATTAACTAATGAGTTAGGAACTTTGACATTTTCAAAAAAAATAAATACTCAAATAAATAACGAGATCGGATTAGATTTTATATCAAAATATAAATCAGGCTATTACAAAATAATTTTATCTACAAAAGACAGATTTAACAATCTAATAGAATCCGAAAAAATATTTGAAATTTTGCAATCAAATGACAGAAAAGCAACAGGAAATGAATTAATTACTTTAAAACAATTAAACGAAAACCCATTAAAAGATGGATTTATAAAAATTAAAATTAATTCAGCTGTACCTGATTTGTATTTAAATTGTGTTGGAATTTATTCAAATTCTTTAATTTTTGAGGAAACAATTTCATTAAAAGACTTTGAATATGAAATCAAAATTCCACTTGAAAAAAAATTTAAAAATGAGATTTTAATTGCGTTTGAAACCATTTTTGAAAACCAATATTTTAAATTTGAACGAAGCATTGAACTTGTGGATGTGTTACCAGAAATTTCAATTGAAACAGAAACATTCAGAAATAAAATTGAGCCAAACTCAAAAGAAAATTGGTTATTTTCAATCAAAGAAGATGGTAAAAATATTCCTTTAGAAGTTTTAGCATCCATGTATGATAGTTCATTAGATAAATTTGCAATAAAAAATTGGAATAGTTTAAATTCAAAATTATATTCAAATAACAACTATTATGGTAAAAATGCACTTGGATTCGAAAAAGTAGACATAACATTCTACATCAATAATACATTGATTTCTCCAATATATTATCCTAAAAACAATAAAACAAGTTTAATTTGGTTTGGATTTGATTTTAATAACTCGGAAAACTCAATTACAAAAGAGGAATATAATAAACAAATAACTAAAAAAGCTAAAAAACCAAAAAATTCAAAACTTATATCCGGAATTATTTCTGATGATTCTGGACCATTACCGGGTGCAAATATTGTTATAAAGAACACAATTAGACACGTAAATTCTGATGTTGATGGATATTTTGAAATTGAAGCTAAAGAGGGAGAAACTATGATAATCTCATTTTCTGGATATGAATCAACAACATTTCCAATTACTAAAAATATAAATAATGAAATCAGTATTCAGTTAATTGAAAATATTAAGAAGATTGATGAAGTAGTAGTTGGATCATTCGGAAGAAAAATTCAAACAAAAAAATTAGCTTACTCTTCTCAGAAAGTTGAAAAAGAAGAACTAGAAGTTGCTGCTCCAACAAGCGCTGTTACTGCTTTAGCTGGTAAAGTTTCAGGTTTAAATATTATCACAAAAAATAACGGTACTAATCCTTCAACGAGTATTGTATTAAGAGGTTATAAATCAATAAGTGAAGAAAATAATGTTCTGTTAGTTATTGATGGAATAATAAAAGAATCAAACTTTTTAAATACTTTAAACGCTGATGAAATCATAGATGTAAAAGTCTTAAAAGGTAGTAATGCTGTTCAATTATATGGAAGTCAAGGAAAAAATGGCGCACTAATTATAACAACAAAAAAAGGACTTCAACAGTTGATGCAAGTTGAAACTAGAACAAACTTATCTGAAACTGCATTCTTTTTCCCACATTTAAAAACTAATGACAATGGAACTGTAAGTGTTAATTTTTCTTCACCTGAAGCACTGACTCAATGGAAATTTAGATTATTTGCACACACAAAAAAAGGTAATTCAAATTATTTACAAAAAACGGTAATAACTCAAAAAGAAATTATGGTAGTCCCAAACATGCCTAGGTTTTTTAGAGAAAAAGATACTATAATAATTTCAGCAAAAATTAGTAATATGACAAAAAGCACAAAAACAGGCATTACTAGTTTACAGTTTTTTGACGCTACCACAATGAAATCAATTGATGTAAGTTTACTCAATAAAAATTTAATAAAAAATTACACAATCAACGCTTTTGGTAGTACAAATATTAATTGGAAAATCTTCATACCTGAGGGATTGCAAGGCATCCAATACAAGATTGTTGCCAAAGCTGGAAATTACTCAGATGGCGAAGAAAATATATTACCTGTATTAACTAACAATTTATTAGTCACAGAAAGTATTCCAATTTGGGTTAGAGAAAATTCCAAAAAAGAATATCTGTTTGAGAATTTAAAAAATAACACTTCCTCTTCACTTCGCAATCATCAATTTACTTTGGAATACACTTCAAATCCAACTTGGATTGCTATTCAATCGTTGCCATATTTGATGGAATATGAACATGAATGTGCGGAACAAACTTTTGCAAAATTTTATGCAAACTCCTTAGCTACTGAAATAATTAATAGTAATCCAAAAATTGCAAAACTATTTGAAGATTGGAAAGCCAAAGGCAAATTAACCTCCAATTTAGAACAAAATGAAGAATTAAAATCGATGATTTTAGCAGAAACACCTTGGTTAAAAGATGCGGAAAGTGAGGAAGAAAAGAAAAACAAGTTGGCTTTATTGTTCGATTTAGAAAATATGAAAAACACTCAAGATGCCACTTTTGAAAAACTTAAAAACAAACAAAATCCATCTGGTGGTTTTGTTTGGTTTGATGGAGGAACAGAAAATGAATATATCACTCGTCATATTTTAGCAGGTTTAGGACACTTGAAAAAGTTAAAAGCTAATAACATTAAAATTGATGAAAAAATAAATGAAGTTGTTAAAAAAGGAGTTTCATTTATTGATACCAAATTTTTAGAGAGCCATAAAAAAGTTGTTGATAATCAAAAGAAAAAAACGAAATTTAATTGGACAAATCCTTATTCTAATTTACACTATTTGTATACTAGAAGTTTTTATTTAGAAGATTATCCACTTTCAGACACTTTAAAAACTGCAACAAAAAAATATTTGGATGCCACAATAGAAAATTGGTTGAATTATTCGCTATACGAGAAAGGTTTGGCTGCTTTAACCTTAAATAGATTTGGAGAAAAAGCAACTGCCAAAATGATTTTAGAAAGTTTAAAAGAAACTTCTTCTAACAATGAAGATTGGGGAATGTATTGGATAGAAAACAAATCGGGTTGGTATTGGTATCAAGCGCCAATTGAAACACAAGCCTTATTGATTGAAGCCTTTTCTGAAATTGACAACGACAACAAATCGGTTGATGCTATGAAAGTTTGGCTTTTGAAAAACAAACAAACTAAAAATTGGCCCACTACAAAATCTACAACCGAAGCTATTTATGCATTAATGATGAAAGGAACCGATTGGTTGAGTGTGAAAGATAATACAATTATCAAAATAGGTGATGAAAAAATAATGACTAAAAAACTTTCTGAAAAGGAAAAAGAAGCCGAAACTGGTTACATAAAAACAACTTGGAAAGCAGAGGAAATAAAACCAGAAATGGCATCTATTTCAATTGAAAACAAATCTAAAGTTCCTAGTTTTGGTGGTGTGTATTGGCAATATTTTGAAGATTTAGATAAGATTAAAACTAATGTTGGTGGAAATTTGTCTACTTCTAAAGAATTGTATTTAAAGAAAACTACCAACAAAGGCGAGGAATTACAAAAAATAAATTCAAATAATCCTCTGAAAATAGGAGATTTGGTAACAGTTCGATTGATAATAGTTACTAAAGAAGATATGGAATATATTCATTTAAAAGACATGAGAGCTTCTTGCTTTGAACCAACAAATGTGATATCTGAATACAAATGGAAAGATGGCTTAGGGTTCTATATGTGTACCAAAGATGCTTCCACTCATTTCTTTTTTGACAAAATAAACAAAGGAACTTATATTTTGGAATATGACATTAGAGTTAACAATATGGGTAATTTTTCAAACGGAATTACTACTATTGAAAGCATGTACGCTCCAGAATTCAAAAGTCATTCTAAAGGAATAAGAGTTAATGTAAAAGAATAACATTTATTCAATACAATTACTATTTAGCCCTGATTGCAGAGAAAATAAAAATGCCTTGATAGTTTCAAGGCATTTTTATTGTAACGTAAAGCAGGAATATGGACACCTAGTATTCCCGTGCCATTCGCTCACAAATAACAGGATGAAATTCCTACGGAATGACAAAATGATGCATAAAAAAACTCCGAACTAATTACTTAATTCGGAGTTGAAATTTTATTGATTTTCCTTCGACTGCGCTCGGGATGACAAAATGTTTTTATTTTACCAAAGTCATTTCGTCAACAATGTGTTTTGCACCTGAGAAATTTTCGATAACCCAAAGAACATAACGAATATCTACGTTAATTGTTCTTTGTAATTTGTTGTCAAAAATTACGTCACCTGCCATTGCTTCGATGTTTCCGTCGAATGCAAGACCGATTAATTCTCCTTTTCCGTTAAGAACTGGTGAACCTGAGTTTCCTCCTGTAATATCATTGTCTGTTAAGAAATTCACGTGAAGCGAACCGTCTTTATCAGCATAACGACCGAAATCTTTGTTTTTATTCATTTCTAAAACACGTGCTGGTAAATCAAATTCTTGATCTCCTTTTTTGTATTTTTTAACTTGTCCTGCAAGTGTTGTATAGTTGTTTACAACAGCATCATTTCTTTTGTCAGCAGGAAGTGAACGAACTTTTCCATATGTTAAACGTAGAGTAGAGTTAGCATCTGGATATTTAATTGCTCCAATTTTAGATTCTCTTAAACCTTCTACCAATAAACGGAATGAAGCAGCATAATCGTTTTGAGCTTTAGCTAATTCATCTGTTCTTTTTCCGAAATGAGTAACCATATCATTTGATAAAGCATATAAAGGATCGTTTGTAAGCATAGCTTCACTTGGCAAATCTAAGAAAGCTTTAATTCTATCAACAGAAGTAAGAATACTTAAATCGAAAGCCGCATTTACATATTTAGCAAAATCATTGTTGTTAGCATCACCTATTTGTTTTACCATCGGCGCAATTTCATAACCTGTTGATTTAGTTGCGTATGTTCTCAATTGAGCAGCAAGAATATCTTTCTCTGCAGGAATGTGTAATTCTTTGAACATTTCTGTTGCCATCTCAATAATTTGAGGTGCCATTGTTGCTCGTTTAGCAGCATCAGCTTTTACATAACCGTCTAATTGTCTTCCTAAACTTCTTCCGATTGTTCCAAAAGAGGATGTTCTGAATAATTGTTGTAAGTAGTTATCATGACGTGATTTTTCATTCGTCATAGCATAATACTTATTAATAGTTGAAACTACATTTCCGTATTTCGCTTTATTGGCTGGTTTATTAGCCCATTTATCAAACTTAGCTTCTTGTGCTGCTTTAGATTTTGCTGTTCCAAATTTAGACAAAGCATCAATCATTCCTTGACGGTTTTTCCAATAATTAGCTGTTGAAGCATATTTTGAAGCATATACAAGATTCAAAGCATCACTTTGATTCATGTATTTTTTCATTCCATCCATTCCAGTTTTTGCTCCTTCAACCCATGCCGGATAAGCAAATTTTACATTTTGCTCAATTCCAGCTGCTGGCATCCAACGGTTCGTTCTTCCAGGATATCCAAGAATCATAGCAAAGTCATTTTCTTTAACTCCACCTAAATTAACAGGTAAGTAATGTTTTGGTTTTAATGGAACATTATTTTCAGAATATTCTGCTGGAGAACCATCAGCGTTTGCATAAACTCTAAACATTGAGAAATCTGCTGTGTGACGTGGCCATTCCCAGTTGTCTGTATCACCACCAAATTTTCCTAAACTTTCTGGAGGAGTTCCAACTAAACGAACGTCTTTATAATCTTGGTAAACAAAATAGTAGTATTCATTCCCTTGAAAAAATGGACGAACAGAAACTGTATATTTTCCGCCTTCGTTGTTTTCTTTTTCAATTTTAGCAATTTCAGCATTAATCGCTTTTTCTCTATCAGCTTCACTCATAGAAGGATTTACAACTGCTAAAATTCTTTTTGTACAATCATCCATTCTAACAAAGAAACGAACATACAAACTAGATGGTTTAATTTCTGCTTTTCTATCTGCAGCCCAATAACCATCTTTTAAATAATTTTTTTCAGCTGTCGATAATTCTGCAATAGCATCATAACCGCAGTGGTGATTTGTTAATACTAAACCATCTTTAGAGATGATTTCAGCAGTACAACCTCCATTGAATTGTACGATAGCATCTTTCAAACTATGATTGTTGATGCTGTAAATTTCTTCGGCTGTCAATTGCAAGCCCATTTTTTGCATATCGCGGTGATTTAAACGTTCGATGAACATTAAAAACCACATTCCTTCGTCAGCTTTAACACTTGTTGGAACAAGCATAATGGCAGCAATTAAGGATAATAAAATTTTCTTCATAATTGAAAATATAAAAAGGTTAATTGTTTGTTAGCTAATAGTCTATTTAAAATGTAATTTGTTACACTTTAAATTGAATATTGCAAAATTTTAGTGTTGCGAAATTACGATTTTTTGAGGATTATTTAAATTTTATGGTTGAAAACCTTAATTAATAAGTTAATTTTAACTTTACTTTAGGAAATTAAAACACAAAAAAAGCCTCGAAAATATCGAAGCTTTACTTTATTTTAAATTATCTTACAAACCATGACTGTTTTCTGGTTTATCGTCTTCTACATTTAGCATTTCCCAAAGTTTGTCTTTTAATTCTGTCAAACCTTGTTGTGCAACTGATGAAATAAACATGTAAGGAATTCCGAGTTTAGATTTATCCAAATGTTGCTTCATTTCAGCTTTTAATTCATCATCGAGCATATCGCATTTTGAGATTACTAAAAGTCTATCTTTATCTAACATTTCTGGATTATAACGACGTAACTCGTCTAATAGAATTTCATATTCTTTTTTGATATCGTCAGCATCAGCTGGAACTAAAAACAATAGTGTTGAATTTCTTTCAATATGACGCAAGAAATAATGCCCTAATCCTTTTCCTTCGGCTGCACCTTCAATAATTCCAGGAATATCTGCAATTACAAACGATTGAAATTCTCTATAAGCAACAATTCCTAAATTAGGTTTTAATGTTGTAAACGGATAATCTGCAATTTTAGGTTTAGCAGAAGTTAAAACTGAAAGTAATGTTGATTTTCCTGCATTTGGAAAACCTACTAAACCAACATCGGCAAGAACTTTTAATTCAAGAATAACATCCAATTCAGTTGATGGCATTCCGGGTTGCGAATATCTTGGTGTTTGATTAGTTGAACTTCTAAAATGCCAATTTCCTAAACCTCCTTTTCCTCCTTGAGCTAGAATTCGTTCTTCGCCGTGTTCTGTAATTTCAAAAAGTATTTCTCCTGTTTCAATATCTTTTACAACAGTTCCAAGTGGCACTTCAACGTATTTATCCTCTCCATCGTGACCTGTACTTCTTGAACTTCCTCCATCGCCACCATGACCAGCTCGCATGTGTTTTACAAATTTCAAATGGAATAATGTCCAAAGATTTTTGTTTCCTTTTATATAAACGTGTCCACCACGACCACCATCACCACCATCTGGACCGCCTTTTTCAATAAATTTTTCTCTATGTAAATGCGTAGAACCTTTTCCTCCTTTTCCGGAAGTAACATATATTTTTACGTAGTCTACAAAATTTCCTTCTGTCATTGTTTTTTGTTTAAAGTTTAAGGTTTAAAAGTTTAAAGTTGTTTAACTAAACTTCTAACTAAAACTATTATTTATGTAAATGGTTTGCAATCTAGCCCTGATTGTAGAGAAAATCTTTTTTGTAAAAAAAGATTGTAACGAAAAGCAGGATTATGGTTTGCTAAAATGCCCGAGCCATTCGCTCCTAATTATCTTTAATATTTGTTACAAGAACTTTGTCAATTTTAACGCCATCCATATCTAACACTTCAAATTCTAGTTTGTTCCAAATTAGTTTTTGTCCTTGTTTTGGAATGATTCCTAATTCGGTTACAATTAATCCGCTTACGGTTGTTACATCGTAATCGCCAATTAGATCGTCCATATCGAAATAAGTTAGGAAATCGTGCAACGAATAATGTCCGTCAACTAACCAACTTCCGTCTTCGCGAGCAACGATCTTAAATTCATCTTCATAGAAATCGGCAGCATCACCAACTAGTGCTTCTAGAATATCATTTAAGGTAATAATTCCTTGGAAAACTCCGTGTTCATCAGTTACTAATGCATAATGAACTTTAGATATTTTAAAATTTTCCAAGGCTTTGTATGCCGATGTATGTTCGATAAAGTAAACTGGTTCTTTAGTGATTTTCTTCAAGTCGAAATCGCCTCCTTTTTCAAAACTTACAAATAAATCTTTTAGAAGAACAATTCCTTCAACATCGTCAAGATTGTCTTCGCAAACTGGATAGAATGAGTGCAATTCATCAAGAACTTTGTCTTTTATTTCTTGAACAGAATCTTCGTAAGACAAATAAACAATAGAATTTCTATGTGTCATCAACGAATTTACTTTTCTATCGCCAATGTGAAAAACTCGTTCCACAATATCGTGTTCGATTTCTTGAATTTCTCCGCCTTCAGTACCTTCTTTTATAATTGCTTTAATTTCTTCTTCGGTCACTTTTCCGTCGGCAGTTGGTTTTATTTGCAATACTTTCAGTAAAAAATCTGTTGACGTTGTCAGTAACCAAATAAAAGGCATAGTAACTTTAGAAACAATTTTCATTGGAACGGCAACGGCTTTTGCAATTGATTCTGGATAATTTAATCCGATTCGCTTTGGTAATAATTCTCCTAAAACTAATGAGAAAAAAGTTAAAGTTACTACTACAATTCCAACAGCAATTGAATTGGCATAAGGTTTTAATGTTTCAAATGATGCTACAAAATTTTGAACATCAGTTGTAATTTTATCACCTGAATAAATACCGGTAAGAATTCCGATTAATGTGATTCCAATTTGAACTGTTGATAAAAATTCGTTTGGTGAATTTGCCAAATCTAAAGCCGCTTTAGCATTGGCATTTCCTTTTTTTGCAGCGGTTTCTAATCTGTTTTTACGTGCCGAAATTAATGCGATTTCTGACATTGAAAAAACACCATTTAAAATGATTAGAAAAAGTATTATTAAAATTTCCATAGTTTAAAATTACAAAAAAAGAGCATAAATCCCTATTATCGGAAATAGCTCCTTTTGTGAGTGCAAATATCTGAAAAAAAATTGAATGCCCGAAATTTATCTCCAAGCCAATTCTTTAGACTATAATTTATCGAAAATTTGATTCAATCGTTCGTTAACTTCTAAGATGGTTCCGATACCATTTACAGCATGAAATTTTCCTTGAGATTTGTAATAATCCATCAAAGGTGCTGTTTTTTGATTGTATTCGTCGTAACGATTTCTGATTTTCTCTTCGTCTTGATCGTCTGGTCGTCCTGATGTTTTTCCTCTTTCTAACAAACGAGCTACAAGAATATTATCATCTGCTTCAAGTGCAACCGTTGCTGTAATGCTTTGTTCTTTAGACTCCAAAAAGTTATCTAAAGCTTCTGCTTGCGCTAAAGTTCTTGGGAAACCATCAAATAAAAATCCTGCAGAATGTGGGTTTTTATCTACTTCGCTTTGCAACATTTTGATAGTTACTTCATCTGGAACTAAATCGCCTTTATCCATAAATGTTTTGGCTAATTTTCCTAAATCAGTATCATTTTTGATGTTGAATCTAAAAATATCTCCTGTTGAAAGATGCGTTAAATTGTATTTTTCTTTTAAAAATTCAGCTTGTGTGCCTTTTCCTGCACCTGGTTTTCCGAAAAGAACGATGTTGATCATTTTTAATTTTTAGTTTAAAATTGTTTAATGTTGTTTAAAAGTTTAAAGTTTTTGACCTAAAACTATTGTGCTAGTTGGTATACGTCTGCTAGGTTTCTTCCTAATCCGTCGTAGTCTAAACCATATCCAACGATGAATTTATTTGGAATTCTAATACCTACATAATCGATTTTAATATCTTTTTTATATGCTTCTGGTTTGAAAAATAAAGTTGCAATTTTTAAATGCTTTACTCCTTTTTCTTTAAAAATTGCTTTCAATTCTTCAATTGTATTTCCTGTATCAACAATATCTTCAACAATTACAACAGTTCTTCCTTCAAGGTTTTCATTGATTCCGATTAGTTGTTTAACGTCGTTTGTAGATTGTGTTCCTTCATACGAAGCCATTTTCATAAAACTCACTTCACACATTCCTCTATAATGCTTCATCAAATCGGACATTACCATAAATGACCCATTCAAAATCCCAACAAAAACTGGAACTTCTTCAAAAAAATCGTCGTCCATTTGTTTGGCCATATTTGCAATTGCAAAATCAATTTCTTCTGAAGAAATAAATGGCTCGAAAGTTTTATCGTGAAGATGTATCATTTGTGTTGTTTTAAAAAATAAAGGAGCAAATTTACGAACTAATAACTATTTAATAACAAGTATTTTGACTTTTTTGCTAATTTAATATAGTGAAGTCGTTTGAGCTTTTTCAATTCGCTACAAAATTGTATTTTCGCTTCAATCAAAAAAGTTCAAACAACTTCATTTACAAAATGAATTCAGAATATTACAATCAAATCGCTAAAAGCACTGCCCATCGAAAAAGCAGAGATGATAATAAAGATTTCATCTTTGCCTATCCAGATTATTTAAAGTGTTTATTAGAAATTGCATTTAATATTAAGGATAAAAATCATCATAAAGCGTGTTGGATTTTAGAATTGATATGTGAAGAAAAAATGGATTTATTTTTACCTTTTTTAGAAGATTTTTGCGAAACGTTACCTCATTATAAAAATGATTCGGCTATTCGTTCGATTTCTAAAATTTGTTTATTTCTGTACAATTCAAAAAAATATACTCTGACAGAAAATCAAGAAGAAAAGATAATTGAAACTTGTTTGGATTGGTTGATTGAATCCAACAAAGCAGCAAATGCAGCATATACCATGCGAACATTATACAACCTTGGCAAAAAACACACTTGGGTAAATGAGGAATTAAAAGTGTTACTTCAAAGAGATTGTAGTCACCAAACTCCTGCTTATAAATCGGCGGTGAAAGATATTTTGAAACGATTAAAATAATTTTCAAATGTTTATCTTTGCGCAAACACAACTAAAATGACTCGAGCGAAGCGACTGCATGAGACCATTAAAAACAATAACTACGACGTAATGAATTATTTCTCATCCGATTTTAAATTAGGAATTCTCGGTGGCGGACAATTAGGCAAAATGCTTTTGACCGAAACTAGAAAATTCGATATACAAACTTTGGTTTTAGAACCAAGCGAAGAAGCGCCAGCAAGATACAGTTGCAATGCTTTTTACAAAGGAAGTTTGATGGATTATGACACCGTTTATCAATTTGGAAAAATGGTGAATTTGTTAACCATCGAAATCGAAAACGTAAACCTTGATGCTTTAGATACATTAGAATCAGAAGGATTACCTATATTTCCATCACCAAAAACATTGCGTTTGATTCAAAATAAAGGTCGTCAAAAAGATTTTTATGTTGAAAATAATATTCCAACTTCACCTCATCAACGCTTTGTAGATTTGAATGATTTGAGAAAATCGTTAGAAAAAGACGAATTAGAATTTCCTTTTGTTTGGAAATGTGCCCAATTTGGTTATGATGGGAATGGTGTAAAAATAGTTCGTTCTACAATAGATTTAATCAATTTGCCCGAAGTGGAATGCATTGCAGAGCAAATGGTTCCGTTTAAAAATGAGTTGGCAGTTATTGTGGCGCGCTCTGTTTCTGGCGAAGTCAAAACCTATCCTGTGGTGGAAATGGAATTCCATCCAGAAGCCAATCAAGTAGAATATGTAATTTGTCCTGCACGAATTGACGAAAAAGTGGCTAAAAAAGCTACTGAAATTGCATTAAAAGTTTCAGAAGCTTTTGATCATGTTGGATTATTAGCGGTCGAAATGTTTCAAACAGAGAACGATGAAATTTTCGTAAACGAAGTCGCGCCAAGACCACACAATTCTGGACATTACTCGATAGAAGCGAGTTATACTTCGCAATTTGAAAATCATTTACGTGCCATTTTAGATTTACCTTTAGGAACTACAGATAGTAAAGTTGCCGGAATTATGGTAAATTTGGTCGGTGAAGAAGGATTTTCAGGTCAAGTAGTTTATGAAAATATTGAAAAAATCATGGCGATTGATGGTGTTACTCCTCACATTTACGGTAAAAGAGAAACAAGACCTTTCCGAAAAATGGGACACGTTACGATCGTAAATGAAAATATGGTTGAAGCGCGAAAAATTGCGGAAGAAGTTAAGAATTCAATTAGAGTGATTAGTCAAATTAACTAAACACAAATTTCACGAATTAGCACAAATTAAATCTGTGTTAATTTGTGAAATCTGTGGTCAAAAAAAATAAATCATGAGCAAAGTAGCCATCATAATGGGAAGCATTTCGGATATGCCGGTAATGCAAGAAGCCATCGACATCTTAAAAGGATTTGACATCGAAACTGAGGTTGATATCGTTTCGGCACACAGAACACCTGAAAAATTATTTGATTTTAGTAAAAATGCTCATACTCGCGGAATTTCAGTAATTATTGCTGGTGCTGGTGGTGCGGCTCATTTACCTGGAATGGTTGCATCCATGTCGCCATTGCCTGTAATTGGTGTTCCAGTAAAATCGAGTAATTCTATCGATGGTTGGGATTCTGTTTTGTCTATTTTGCAAATGCCTGGTGGCGTTCCTGTTGCAACTGTAGCACTAAACGGTGCAAAAAATGCCGGAATTCTTGCTGCACAAATCATCGGAAGTCATGATAAATGTGTATTAGACAAAATCATTTTCTACAAAGAAAGTTTGAAAGAAGCTGTGAATAAAGCCGCATCTGAATTGAAAAAATAAAACTATACTAATTTAAACCCTGACAGAGTTCAAAACTCTGACAGGGTTAATCGTAATATAAAAATGAAAACACTTACCTCAACATTCAACACCAAACACAACACCGCACCTTTTTCGCAAATAAAACTTGAGGATTACAAACCTGCTTTTATCGAAAATATCGCGCAAGCAAAAGCCGAAATTGATGCCATAATTAAAAATTCTGAAGCTCCAACATTTGAAAATACTATTGTTGCTTTAGATTTTTCTGGTGAAAATTTAGATAGATTGTCATCGATTTTCTTCAATTTGAATTCGGCAGAAACTTGTGACGAAATGCAAAAAATAGCTCAAGAAGTTTCTCCTTTATTGACTGAATTTAGTAATGATATTGCTTTAAATGAAGATTTATTTAAACGAGTTAAAGCCGTTTACGATCAAAAAGACAATTTGACTTTAACTACAGAACAAGCCACTTTACTAGATAAAAAATTCAAAGGATTTTCAAGAAATGGAGCTTTATTGAATGAAGAAGACAAATTAAAATTACGTGAAATTGATACCGAATTAGCCAAACTTAAACTGACTTATGGCGAAAATGTTTTGGCTGAAACCAACAACTATCAATTACATATTACAAACGAAGCTGACTTAAAAGGTTTGCCCGATGGTGCTAAAGAAATGGCTGCAAGTTTGGCAAAATCTAAAAATTTAGAAGGTTGGGTTTTCACTTTAGATTTTCCAAGTTATTTACCTTTTGTTACTTATGTTGAAAATCGTGAGTTACGTAAAGAAATCGCCATTGCTGCTGGAAAAAAATCATTTCAAGATAACGAATTTGACAACAAAGAAAACGTAAAACGCATTGTAGAATTACGTCATAAACGTGCTAATTTATTAGGATATAAATCGCATTCTGATTTTGTTTTGGAAGAACGAATGGCTCAAAATCCTGAAAAAGTACTTTCTTTTTTGAATGATTTATTAGAAAAAGCAAAACCAGCTTCCAAAAAAGAATTTGCTCAACTAACTGCTTTCGCAAAAGAATTAGACGGAATTGACCAACTAGAAAAATGGGATGGCGCTTATTATTCTGAAAAATTGAAACAAAAATTATTCAACTTTGATGATGAGATTTTAAAACCATATTTCAAATTGGAAAATGTGCAAAATGGAGCATTTACTATTGCTGAAAAATTATACGGAATCACATTCAAAGAAGTATTTGATATTGATAAATACCACGAAGATGTGCAAACCTTTGAAGTTTTGGATGAAAACAACAATTTAGTTGCGATTTTCTACTCCGATTTTTTCCCAAGAAAAGGAAAACGAAACGGCGCTTGGATGACATCTTATAAATCGCAAGCGGTTAAAAATGGAATCAATGAAAGACCTCACGTTTCTATCGTTTGCAATTTCACACCACCAACAGAAACGAAACCTTCACTCCTAACCTTCAATGAAGTAACAACTTTGTTTCATGAATTTGGTCACGCGTTACACGGAATGTTAGCCAACACGACTTATCCAAGTTTATCTGGAACTTCGGTTTATTGGGATTTTGTGGAATTGCCAAGTCAAGTGATGGAAAACTGGTGTTACGAGCCAGAAGCTTTGGCTTTGTTTGCAAAACATTATGAAACTGGAGAAATCATTCCGCAAGAATATGTAGAAAAAATCAAAGAAAGTGCAAGCTTTTTAGAAGGAATGGCAACTTTACGCCAATTGAGTTTTGGAATATTAGACATGACGTATCATGGAAAATCACAAACTATTGCTGATGTAAAAGCTTTTGAAAAACAAGCTATGGAAGGCACAAGTTTATATCCTGATGTGGAAGAAAATTGTATGAGTACATCGTTCTCACATATTTTTCAAGGCGGTTATTCATCTGGATATTACAGTTACAAATGGGCCGAAGTTTTAGATGCTGATGCGTTTGCTTATTTTCAAGAAAAAGGTATTTTCAATAAAGAAGTGGCTACTAAATTTAAAGATAACGTACTTTCAAAAGGTGGAACAGAATTACCTATGGAATTGTATAAACGTTTTAGAGGTCAAGAACCGAAAGCAGATGCATTGCTGAAACGTGCTGGTTTGATATAAAATTATTTAATTTGAAAAATTTCATTAAAAAACATTTTAAGAAACTACTTCATATTTCAATTATTGGACTAATCCTAATTTTTGGAATTAACTTTTATGTAAAATCTAAAACTAACTCACTAATTTTTTCTTCCGAAAATGATATTCCTACAACAAATGTTGGAATTATATTTGGCGCAGGCATCAATGGAAATAAACCCAGTAAGTATCTAAAAGACCGATTAGACGCAGGAATAAAGTTATTCGAATCTAAAAAAATTAATAAAATTTTACTTTCAGGAGATAACGGAAACGATGCACATGACGAATTAACCGTTATGAAAACTTACTGTTTTGAAAAAGGAATTGATACTACAAAAATCTACATTGATTATGCAGGATTTGATACGTATTCAACAATGTATCGTGCAAAAAATATCTTTAAAATTGATAAGGCAATATTAATTACTCAAGAATATCATTTGAATAGAGCTATATATATTGGAAATAATCTTGGTATAGAATCTATTGGATTTTCTGCAAATGAAGGTGAATACAGAAATTATAATTATGTGTGTTTGAGAGAATATTTTTCAATTTGTAAATCTGTAAGTGACATAATTAGAAATCGAAAACCTCGCTTTTTAGGAACAGAAATCAATATTAATGGAAGTTCAAATTATTCAAAAGACGATAAAAGATAACCGAAGTTTAGCACTTCGGTTTCTTTTTCAAAACAAACTTTCATTTTTTTTTGAAACTTTAAAAACTTTTATATATCTTTGTCCTATCAAAATGAAATAACCATCAAAATGGAATTCAAAGAAGCAAAAAATAAATTCGTTCAAACTTGGGGTGCACTGGGTAGTCAATGGGGAATTAACAAAACCATGGCACAAATTCATGCGCTATTGATGGTTTCTCACGAAGCAGTTTCGATGGAAGACATTATGGAAGAACTACAAATTTCTCGTGGAAATGCTTCTATGAATTTAAGAGCATTAATGGATTGGGGAATAGTTTACAAAGAATACAAAGCTGGTGAACGACGTGAGTTTTTCACAGCTGAAAAAGATTTAGATGAACTAGCCGTAAAAATTTCAAGAGAACGAAGCAAAAGAGAAATCAAACCTGCACTGAAAGTTTTAAAAGAAGTTTCCTCAATAACATCAGACAATACAGCTGAAGAAAAACATTTTGTTGATCAAACATCTAAATTGTATGACTTTGTTCTAAAAGCTGATAATATGCTAGACAAAATGACCGAATACAAAGACAATTGGTTAGCAAAACTAGTTGTTAAAATTATGAAATAAGAGTAAAAAAAATTTAATCAAAACTTTCATTTTTTTCTGAAAGTTTAAAATAATAGATAACCATGAAACAGTTTGCATTTTACCTCAACTTAATTCTTACAATTGTAGCTTTGATAGGAGTATTCATTGATAATGTAATTAACTATGATATTGATAGTGTTGGATTTTTAGTTCTCCTTGGATTTTTTCAGGTTTTCACATCTTTTATTTTAACATTTTATGCTCTTGCAAATAATAGACTACTGCTTATTCTTCTAATAATTTATTGGTTTATTGTAGTCTTATTTTTTAAGTTTTTCATAAAAGACATTTTTTATATGTGTCTTCTCATAGCATTTTACAATTTATATGTAAACTATTGTAGCTTTTCTAATTCTAAATTTAATATTATAAAAGTATGAGCTTCTTAACCGCAGAATGGAACGATTTAGCAATGTTCAACTACAAAATCGATCCGAAAATCTTAGAAAATCATGTTCCGAAAGGTACCGAACTCGACTTATGGAACGGTAAATGTTACATCAGTTTAATTGGATTTATGTTTGAAAACGTAAAAGTTTTAGGTATCAAAGTTCCGTTTCATATAAATTTTGAGGAAGTTAATTTACGATTCTATGTAAAAAGATTTGAAAACGGAATTTGGAAACGAGGCGTTGTTTTCGTGAAAGAAATTGTTCCAAAACATGCTATTTCAATTGTCGCCAATACCTTATATAATGAGCATTATCAAACCATGAAAATGCGACATTCAAGAACTGAAAACGAAACATCAAAATCTTTTAAATACGAATGGTTTAAAGATGCTAAATGGAATTCGATTGCAATGACAACAGAAAAAAATGCTATTCCAATTGAAATAAATTCAGAAGCCGAATTCATCACTGAACATTATTTTGGTTATACCAATTACAATAAAAATAAATCCATTGAATATGCTGTTTCGCATCCAAGGTGGGAACAACTAAAAGTAATTGAATCAAAGATTGATGTTGATTTTGAAAGCATTTACGGCAAGAATTTTAAGTTTTTACAAGAATTAAAACCAACATCTGAATTTCTAGCAATAGGTTCAAAAATCACGATTGAAGGTAAAAAAACGATACGATGAAAACTTTAAGAAGAATAAACAATATTGCATTTTATACTACATTAATTTTATTTACAACAGTATATCTTGGGATGTTAGCACAAATTCCGCTTGGGATTATTCAAGTGATATCTGCAATTATTCTCAGTTATAATGTTTATCTGAAATCAAATTATGCAAAAAAACACCTTACAATATATTGGATTCTTACGCTAACAGAACTCTATTCATTCTATTTAGAACACTATCATTATCAATCAAGTAACGACTATATTGAATTTACTTTAATGGTATTCTTTCCAATGGCAATTGCAATATATTTTTTTATAATTATGAGAAAAATCACAAGCGAATACGAACTTAAAAAAATAAACTTATGAACTTCATTATCCCAAATTGGCTAATCATCACAAGTGGTATTGGTCAAATATTTACTGCTTTGATTTATCCTTACATCCGTCATCAAGTTTTTGATTGGTATAATGATGTAAAACAACTCAAACCTTTAAATCAAGAAATTGCTAAAACTTACGGAAGATATATTCAAGGATTGAACTTTTCTTTTGGATTGATAGCCATTCTATTTACAAATGAATTAAAAGAACAATCAGCATTAGCAGTTGCACTAACTGGATTAATTGCTGCATATTGGGTTGGAAAAGTTGCTACACAAATTGCCTATTATCCAATGTATGACATTCCGAAAAGGAAATTATTTAAAATTGGAAGTTATTTTATGAATACACTTTTTGTTCTTTTTGCTGTTGTGAATACACTACTTTTTATTCATAATTTAATTGGATATTATAAATTGTAAAATATTAAAAGAATGACACATCAAGAAATTCTAAAAAAAGTGGAGTGGAAAGATTTAAAAAATCTGACATTCAAAGAAATATTAATTGAAAATAATCTAACTATTCCTTGGTTTGTTATTTCAATAACATTAGCCTATTTTGAATATTATCTTTTAGCGTTACCGTTTTCTGCCTTTTTCTTTTTAACAGGTTTGAGACAAGTTCATAATGGTTTTCACAACTCACTAGGAACCAATAAATTTTTAACTTGGTTTACTCTTTATTCAAATAGCATTCTTTTGATGGTTTCCATACATGCTGTGAAATTCAATCATATTAGACATCATAAATATTGTTTATCTGATGAAGATTATGAAGGTAAATCAGCAAAAATGACTTGGTATGAAGCTATTCTTTATGGACCAATTCATATGTTTTTAATTCATAAAGTTACTTTCAAACTTGGAAACAAAAATTACATAAAAAACATGATTTTAGAGTTAAGTTCCATTACAATATTTGTATTTATAGCATTCTATTTTAAAATTAACTTTTTAATTTATCACATTAGTATCATGATTATTGCCGAATTTCTAATGGCTTTTTTTGCAGTGTGGACAGTACATCACGATACCGAAGAAAATCCTGAAATAGCTAGAACACAAAGAGGCAAATGGAAAAACAGAATAACCTTTAGTATGTTTTATCATTTAGAACATCATTTATTTCCTGCTGTTCCAACAATCAAACTGCCAGAATTAGCAATGAGAATTGATAATGTATTACCCGAGATAGAAAAGAAAAATACTTTCTAAAAATTATTTAAACAAATTATGAGTTGGAGTTATTTATTTAAACATTGGATCGGAACATTATTATTTGCACCATTCGTATTTGAGTTATTTTGTATTATAAGTGAAAAATCAAATAGTGTTGTAGGATTAATAGAAGTATATCCGATTACATTTATTTTTAGTTTAATTTTTTCCGCCCCAACATATATACTTTATGGAATTATATATTTTTACTTATCCAAAAAAGAAATCGCAATAAAATATTCGAAAACAATTTTAATATTATTCACTTCTTTATCTATTTTGATTACTTTTCACATCGTTTTTAATGCTAGAGAATTATACACAAGTTTTGCATATATAATTACTTCTATAATGTTAGGAATAATATTCAAATTAAATTTCAAAAATGACCACAATAAACCTTACAACTAAAATTAAAGCATCTAAACAAATCATTTTTGACTTATCAAGAAATATTGATATACATAAATTATCCACAGCAAAATCAAACGAAACCGCTATTGACGGTGTTACTTCTGGCTTAATCAATAAAGGTGAAACCGTTACTTGGCGTGGCAAACATTTTGGATTCTATTTAACTCATAAGAGTATAATTTCTGCAATGGAAATTCCAAGTTATTTTGTGGATGAAATGGTCGAAGGGAAATTCAAATCCTTTAAACACGAGCATTCTTTTATCGAAGAAAACGGATTTGTAATGATGATTGACAAAATTCAGTATCAAACACCTTTTGGTATTTTTGGAAAACTATTTGATAAATTAATTTTAAGAAATTATTTGACTAATTTTATAATCGAAAGAAATTATTTTATTAAAAATTTAGCAGAAAGCAAACCGTATGAAATCAATTAAAATAGCAAATAGTATTGCAATAGCAACTCCATTTTTACTGCTTTTTATAGGGCTTTTAGATGGTGAATTTTTTCTATACGCACCAATATCAATGATTTTTACTGGTGCAGTACAAACTTTATTAGCACTAATTTTATGGTTGAAATTTAAAAAAAATCTATTAATCCCATTTTATTTTTTATTCTCAATAGCATTTTTCATAATCTTTTTTCTTTTTAGAGATTTTAGACTTGATGATGTTTTCAATTATCCTTTTTGGATTTTACCTGTACTATTGTGTTTCTATCTAACATATATCATACACACAATTGAGAAACAAAATTAAAATCCACCAAAAAACAGGAATACTCTCCACCCAAAAAGAAGCATAGTATCGTGACCGCTTTTCATTTGAAAACAACAAAAACAAAATCGTTGTTATTGCCAAAGCCGATTTCAAAGCAAAAAACGCTATTCTAAAATCAGCAGATAAAAATTCTAATAACACGAATAAAACCATCAATGCAACTCCTACTCGTTTGGTTTTTGAAACTCCAATTTGCTGCGGAACGGTTTTTAAATGCGGATCATCTAATCTTAAATCGATGATTTCAAAAATTAATATCAATACAAAAATCAATATAAAACGTTGTGCTGCAACCAAGAACACATAACTTGTAAAAGGCAAATGATTATTAATTATGGGTAAAAAAAGCGTCACGCCTACCCAACACAAAGCCACAATATAAATTTTAAATCCAGCCCAATTTCGGGCATTTTTTTTGTTGGGAAAGAACGGTAACGTATACAATAAGGTTATGGCGAGAAATACAAAACCAATGATTTGTGTAGTTTTTTCTAATTGCAAAAAATAATATCCTGTAGCTATCAAAGAAAGAAAACTCAAAAAGGCAATTCCTTTTAATTGAAATGACATTTGTACCTTTTTTGTTCTTGCTAAAGCATCATATTTTACAAAATTATAACCCACAATTGTTCCAAAAAAAGCGAAGTATGAAGTAGCAAAATCATTAGAAATGCTAAACAAAATTTGCGTCAATTGCACCAAAGCATAAACAGACAAAGCCACATGAATGCTTGAATTGATGTAAAAACCGAAAAGTTTTCTAAAAAAACGCATGCTACAAAACTAATCATTATGTTAATAAACCTCGTTTTTAGTTAACAATTTCTCAAAATATTACCCTTTGTTTAACTTAAAAATAAAAGTTTAATAATTACTTTTGTTCTCTTAAAACAACACACACAAACTTTATATTTATTTTCACAAAATGAGAACAGACGCTTTTGCATTACGCCACATAGGTCCACGTGAGAACGACCTACAACATATGTTTAAAACCATTGGAGTTGAAAGCCTTGACCAGTTAATTTATGAAACTGTGCCCGACAATATCCGTCTAAAAAAAGACTTAGATCTTGACGCTCCAATGACAGAATATGAATACCTAACACACATTCAAGAATTAGGTAATAAAAACAAAGTTTACAAATCGTACATCGGTTTAGGATATCATCCTGCAATTGTTCCTGCGGTAATTCAAAGAAATATTTTTGAAAATCCAGGTTGGTACACAGCTTACACACCTTACCAAGCTGAAATTGCACAAGGTCGTTTAGAAGCTATTTTGAATTTTCAAACTACCATCATCGAACTTACAGGAATGGAAATTGCGAATGCCTCACTTCTTGACGAAGGAACGTCAGCTGCTGAAGCTATGGCGTTATTATTTGACGTTCGTACACGTGATCAAAAGAAAAACAATGCTAATAAATTCTTCGTTTCTGAAGAAATTTTACCTCAAACGTTATCAGTTTTACAAACACGTTCTACTCCAAAAGGAATTGAATTAGTAGTTGGAAATCATGAAACTTTTGATTTTTCTACTGATTTCTTCGGAGCAATTTTACAATATCCTGGAAAATTTGGTCAAGTAAACGACTATGCAGGTTTTATTGCAAAAGCACACGAAAACGAAATAAAAGTAGCCGTTGCTTCTGATATTTTATCTTTAGTAAAATTAACTCCTCCTGGAGAATTTGGTGCCGATGTAGTAGTTGGAACAACACAACGTTTTGGAATCCCAATGGGTTATGGTGGACCACATGCAGCGTTCTTTGCCACTAAAGAAGAACACAAACGTTCGATGCCAGGAAGAATCATCGGTGTAACAATTGATGCTAACGGAAATCGTGCTTTGAGAATGGCTTTAGGAACTCGTGAGCAACACATCAAACGTGAAAAAGCAACTTCTAATATTTGTACAGCCCAAGTTTTATTGGCTGTTATGGCTGGAATGTACGCTGTTTTTCACGGACCAAAAGGTTTGAAATATATTGCTAATAAAGTACATGCTTCAGCAGTAACTTTATCGGATGCTTTGAATAAATTGGGCGTTTATAATATAAACACGTCTTTCTTTGATACTATTGCTGTAAAAGCAGATGCTTCTAAAGTGAAAGCTGTTGCCGAAAAACACGAAGTAAATTTCTTTTATGTTGATGGCGAAACTATCTCAATTTCATTGAACGAAACAACTTCAGTAGCAGATTTGAATCAAATCATTACCATTTTTGCAGAAGCTACAGGTAAAGAAAGTTTTAAAGTTTCTGAATTATCTACAACTAATAACATCCCATCATCATTAGAAAGAACTTCTACGTTCTTGACGCATGATGTTTTCAACAGCCATCATTCTGAAAGTCAGTTGATGCGTTATATCAAAAAATTAGAACGTAAAGATTTATCGTTAAATCATTCGATGATTTCGTTAGGTTCTTGTACCATGAAATTAAATGCTGCTGCCGAAATGCTTCCGTTATCAATGGCAAATTGGAACAGTATTCACCCATTTGCTCCAGTAGAGCAAGCAGAAGGCTACCAAATTATGCTTAAAAAATTAGAGCATCAATTGAATGTAGTAACTGGTTTTGCAGGAACTACTTTGCAACCTAATTCTGGTGCGCAAGGAGAATATGCTGGTTTGATGGCAATTCGTGCCTATCATTTATCTCGTGGTGATCATCATAGAAATGTATGTTTGATTCCATCATCGGCACACGGAACTAATCCGGCTTCAGCAGCGATGGCAGGAATGACTATTATCGTAACCAAAACTATGGAAAACGGTAATATTGATGTTGAAGATTTAAGAGCAAAAGCCATCGAACATAGAGATAATTTATCAGCATTAATGGTAACTTATCCTTCAACGCATGGTGTTTTTGAAAGCGCTATTTGCGAAATAACAGAACTTATCCACGAAAATGGAGGTTTGGTTTATATGGATGGTGCCAACATGAATGCACAAGTAGGATTGACAAATCCTGCTACTATTGGTGCCGATGTTTGTCACTTAAACTTACACAAAACATTCGCAATTCCTCATGGTGGCGGTGGACCAGGTGTTGGACCAATTTGTGTAAACGAAAAATTAGTACCGTTTTTACCAACTAACCCAATCGTTCCTACTGGTGGCGATCAAGCCATTACAGCTATTTCTGCTGCGCCTTATGGTTCGGCATTAGTTTGCTTAATTTCTTATGGATATATATCTATGTTAGGTTCAGAAGGTGTTACTAATGCTACAAAATATGCTATTTTGAATGCTAATTATATGAAGGCACGCTTAGAAGATCACTATCCAGTTTTATATTCTGGTGAAATGGGAAGAGCGGCACACGAAATGATTTTAGATTGTAGAGCGTTCAAAGAAAAAGGAATTGAAGTTACCGATATTGCTAAACGTTTGATGGATTATGGTTTCCATGCACCAACTGTTTCTTTCCCAGTGGCAGGAACGTTGATGATTGAACCAACAGAATCAGAAGATTTAGCTGAATTGGATCGTTTTTGTGATGCGATGATTTCTATCAGAAAAGAAATTGAAGCAGCAACTAAAGAGGAAACTAACAATGTGTTGCACAATGCTCCGCATACATTAAATATGTTAACTGCAGATACTTGGGTTTTCCCATACACCAGAGAACAAGCAGCTTACCCATTAGATTACATTGCTGAAAATAAATTTTGGCCAAGCGTTCGTCGTGTTGATGATGCTTATGGCGATAGAAATTTAGTATGCAGCTGTGCTCCTATTGAGGCGTATATGTAATCTTTAAGTACGAAGTACGAAGTTAGAAATACGAAGTTTAAAGGTTTCAAATTAATTTTTGAAACCTTTTTCTTTTATAAAAATGACATAAGTCATTCTATTGAAATTTGAATCATGTAACTTTGTACTTTAATTTTTTTAGAAATGAATGACGTTCAAAATCAAGACGACTTATATATCATTGTAGAAGATTTTTACAAAAGATTATTAGCTGATGCTAAAATCAGTTATATTTTTACTGATGTTGTCAAAATAAAATTGGAAGAACACTTGCCTATTTTAGTGACTTTTTGGTCGCAAGCTATTTTTGGAACGGGTGGTTATTTCAATAATTTGACTCAAATTCATTTGGATGTAAATATGAAATCGTATTTATCAAAAGAATTGTTTGAAATTTGGTTAGCACACTTCGAAGCTGCCATCAACGAAAATTTTGAAGGCTTTAATTGCGAACGCATGAAGAATATGGCACACAATCTTTCATCGATTATGCAAATAAAAATCGCACAACAGAGCGCAGAATAATTACGACATCAATAATTTTCCGTATCATTCTTTGTTTAATTCATAATTTATTCCACATTAACAATCGTTTCTATACAAGCAAAGGTTTTTATTAATAATTTAGTTCTATAATTTGTAAAAAATGAACATAAAAATAACCGGTTCTGGAAGTTATATTCCAACAGAAATAGTAACCAATAAAGACTTTTCAAATCATGTTTTCTTAAACGAAGATGGAACTCCTTTTCCGCTTCCGAATGAAGTTATTACAGAGAAATTCTACGGTATTACAGGAATTGAAGAGCGTCGTTACGCTTCTGATGATTTACTAACTTCTGACATAGCATTTATTGCGGCGAAAAAAGCCATTGAAGACTCAAAAATTGATCCTGAAACTTTAGATTATATCATTTTTGCCCACAATTTTGGAAATCAGAAAAAAGGAGCTATTCAAGCCGATTTACTTCCAAGTTTGGCCACTCGTGTAAAACACGATTTACGTATAAAAAATCCAAAATGTGTGGCTTACGACATGCTTTTTGGTTGCCCAGGTTGGGTGGAAGGCGTTATTCAAGCCACTGCGTTTATCAAAGCCGGAATGGCAAAAAAATGTTTGGTTATTGGTGCTGAAACCTTATCAAGAGTTACTGATCCGCACGATAGAGATTCCATGATTTACTCTGATGGTGCTGGCGCAACAATTATTGAATCAGTTGACGGTGAAAACGAAGGAATTCTAGCTCATGAATCGGCTACTTATGCTTATGATGAAGCCAATTATTTATTCTTTGGGAATTCTTTCAATAAAGACCACGATCCAGACGTTCGATATATCAAAATGCATGGTAGAAAAATTTATGAATTTGCCTTGAGCAATGTTCCAAAAGCCATGAAAGAATGTCTAGACAATAGCGGAATTGAAATCAATCAAGTGAAAAAAGTATTGATTCATCAAGCCAACGAAAAAATGGATGAAGCTATTATTCAACGTTTTTATAAATTATACGGACAAACGCCACCTGAAGGAATTATGCCAATGAGCATTCATAAACTAGGAAACTCTAGCGTTGCCACAGTACCAACATTATACGATTCATTAATTAAAGGTAAAATCGAAAATCAAGAAATCCATAAAGGCGATGTGATTCTGTTCGCATCTGTTGGTGCAGGAATGAACATTAACGCAATTGTGTATAAGATGTAAAAAACCCAATCTATTATTAAACAAGATTGGGTTTAAAAACTACTTACTAAACTAAACTTATTATTACTAGTATTATCAGAGAATACAAAATTGTTAATGTAAGTTCTAAACGATATTTGATGAAAATATTCATTATTTTTTGATCAATTTTTGGCTAGCAACATTTCCATTTATATCTTCAATTTTTACTAAATATATTCCTGTATTTAATTGAGAAATATTGAATTCCTTTTGAGATGAATTTAAAACTTTTTGTCCTTGAAGAGAATAAACCTCAACAGATTTCAATTCATTTTCCATAGAAACTAAAACCACATCATTAGCAGGATTAGGAAACATCGTAAACAATAACTTATTTTCCTGAAAATCTTGAGTTGATAGAGCAGACACTTCACTTGGCGTTAAAACATAGTTGTATATTTTTAAGTCATCAATTATAAAGTTACCTTGTCCAAAAGTAGGTAACATAGATCTTCCCATAACTATATTTGTTCCATTAGTATTGTTATTTAAAAAACTAGCATGGGTATTACTACCGGTAAGAGAACCGCCATCATAGAATTCTGCAAGACCCGTATTTGCATTGTAAGTTATTACAATATTTCTCCAAACATTTGCAGCAATAGTATTTGCAAAGTTTATATTATTTCCCCAAATTGCACTAGATGCTGTTGTTGGTGCTTTTTCAAATCCATAAGATTGATATGTTGTACCTGCGCCCCAACTAACCACAAAGTTAGTTATTGATGTATTTAAATATTTAATTCTAAACGCCACAGATCTAGAGGAATTTCCTTGTGGAAGTAATGGTAAATTAGCAACTAAAGAATTTAAATTTCTTGAAGTATCATCATTACTGACTGCAACTTGTAAAGCACCTGAAGTATTTCCTAAATCATCATTAGCATAAGTTATTGTTCCAGAACCATTAATAAAAGTACCAGGATTGACTGTTACTGAACTTGTGTTTCCATTAAAAGGGAAGTGATATAATAATTGAGAAGTCAAAGGCGCAGTTCCAGTTGTTGTAAAATTTAAAATTGAAGATGGAATAGCATTTCCTACACTGTTACTTGCGGTAACTCTATAAAAATATTGTGTTCCAGGTGTAAGACCTGACAAAGTTTGTAATGGTGCATAATTTAAAGTTCCACTATACGTATTTCCTGTTTGAGATAAATTTAAATTACTTGCACTAGTTCCATATTCAATAATTGGAGTGGTAGTTGCGCCACCAGGATTCAATGTATAACTAATAGTTACTCCTGTATTAGTAATTGTACCTGAACTAACACCTACACCTGAAATTGCAGGAACTGTTGCTGTGCCTGGTGTTGTAAATGAAAGGGTTGTACTCGGAGTAGCATTTCCTGATGCACTCGATGCTTCCACTCTGTAAAAATAGTTTGTATTTGATGTAAGACCAGAAAGAACTTGACTTTGTACTGTTGCAGTTGAACTTGTCACCGTCGGACAATTTTGAGTTAAATTTAGATTACTGGCACTTAATCCATATTTTATAACAGGTGTTGCTACAATACCATTTGAGTTAATACTGTAATTAATTGTAGCAGCATTTGAATTTATATTACTTGATGATACAGCACTAATCAAAGGAACCGGTGTTCCTAAAGCTGAAATTTGTGAAGCAGTCAAGGCATAATTATAAATTTTTAAATCATCGATATTGAAAATTCCTGTTCCGAAAACATTATTCATTGTAGTTCCTAATCTAAAAAGTGTACCAGTAGTATTTAGATTTTGAATACTTGAAGCGGATGACAATAGAGTTCCATTTACATATATCAAAGCATTTAATCCATCATAAACAATTGCATAAGTATTCCATGTGTTACTAGGATTTGAATAATTAAAAGTTCTTGAATAGCCGGCAGCTTGTGAACCCCAACCACTAACTGTCATTGATGTATCGGTTGATTCTAAAGCAAAAGATTGTCCATTTATTTGTGTATTTGAACCAGTACCATAGGCATATAAATATTTAATTGATGAACTATTGGTTAGTTGATTGATTCTTAAAATAATAGTTCGTGGTGCATTTGCTTGTGGTAAAAGCGGTAGATTAGCATTTGCAGCAAATCCATAATTTGGAGCTGTAACTTCAACAGCATAAGCGCTATTTACACTGGTGCCATTTGAGGCAAAATTTACTGACGGACTTGTTGTAGTAAAAGGCACGCTTCCTACAGTTGCAGCTAAATTATTATTAAACTCCCAATGATAAATAAGTGCGGGAGTTGGCGGTGTTGCTACAAAAGATTGAACAGCAGAAGCACTTGTAGTACCAGCTTGACTACTTCCCGTAACTGTATAAAAGTAAGTTGCTCCAGGAACCAAACCTGTTAAACTAAATGTTCCCGCTATTGGATTTGTACCTGAAACAGCAGCATTATTTACAGTTTGACCTAAATTTGTTGTTAAACCATAATTCAAAATTGCAGTAGTTGAACTTCCGTTTGGATCAATAGTGTAATTTATTGTGGCACTATTAGAAGTTATATTACTCGATGTAACACCGCTCAAAACAGGAAGTGTTAAAGTAGTAAATGAACCAGTAGAAGTACTCAAAACGGCACCACTAGTTGGATTAGTCAATTGAATTGCATAATTGTAAGTTGTGGTTTGTGTTAATCCTGAAAGAGTAAAAGACAAAGCAGAAGTTGGATTTTGAGTTGACTGTACAGGATTAGCAGAATAGTTTACTAAAGTTCCTGTTGTAGCATTTGCTGGAGCTACTGCATAATAAAGTCTAGCATTTGAAGGCTGACCTTGAGGATCAACAAAAAAAGGTAAACCTGTAGAATTGTAGGTAGTGTTTTGGCTGCTACTCGAGGTTATTGTTTGTCCAAATGCACACTGCATTGAAAACAATATAAAAAGTAATAGTTTTTTCATAATGATAAATTTTAAATTTCGATTCAAAAGTAGTTTCCATCTCTAACTAACTAATAAATTACTTCACAATCTGTGGGTTTGACTTCATGAAATGAAATCAATTTCTATTAAGACTTTATCAGTTTATGAATACAATTAGAAAAAAATATTTCATGAACAGTCATTCTTGCTTCATAAACTGTACTTTATTATAGAATTAATTCAAAAAATAAATGTTATTTTTGAAAAACACTAAATACAATTCTATGAAAGCTTTGATTGTTGATGACGAATCTCACGCCCGTTCTTTATTGTCGAACACAATTAACGAACATCTTAAAGGTATTGAAATTATTGCCGAAGCGGAAAACGTAAAAGAAGCAGTGAAAATAATCAATAAAAATAATATTGACTTGGTTTTTTTAGATATAGAGATGCCGAACGAAAATGGTTTTGCTCTTTTTGAATATTTTGACAAACCAAATTTTGTAACCATTTTTTGCACCGCTTATTCTGAATATGCATTACAAGCATTTGAAGTTTCTGCAGTAGATTATTTATTAAAACCAGTAACTATAAGTAAACTGCAAGAAGCGATTGAAAAAGCGATAAAAATAAAAGGACAAAATCAGATTTTACAAAGCGTATCCACACTAAGAGATAATTTATCGGTCAAGCAATTACAAAAAATTGCGCTACCACTTTCAGACGGATTATTATTCATTAAAATTGATGATATTCTTTACTTTGAAGCCGATGGCTCATACACTCACGTAATAACAACTAAAGAAAAATACTTGGTTTGTAAAAAAATAAAAGAATTTCATGAGCTGCTTACCAATGATTCTCGCTTCTTTAGAGTGCATCGCTCCTTCTTGATTAACATTCAACAAATAAAAAAATACAGTAAAAAAGATGGTGCAACTTTAGTCTTTGAAAATAACAAAGTAATTCCTGTCGCACGAGAAAAGAAAAATGAGTTTGATGGATATATTGGTGATATTAGTGTTTAGGGCATGAAGAATCTGTTTTTAATTATTTTTATGTTATTCAACTCGATATACAACTATTCTCAGAATAAAATATCAAGTGATGTAAATGATACACTTTCTGTAAATAATTTTGGAAAGAGTATCTATGAAGAAACTAATTTGCAAAAAAGCGAAAAACTTAATGAATATCTTTTATCAACAATAAAAGCTAGAATAAACTTAAAAACTGTAAATCCAAAAGCAAAAAAATATTATCAACTAGCATTGATAAGTGCCTCTTTAAGTCAAGCCTACTTTGAACAAGTTAAAGCAAACTATAAAAAATCAATTTCGATAAATCTATATGCATTAAAAGAATCTAATAAAATAAAAAATAATTCCTTTGCGTGTTTTGCTAAAATGGCTATTGCTTTTAATTTTTTATGTTTAGAGGAATATGATAAAGCTCTGAAATATTACAAAGAATCTGAAATATTGGCAAAATACAATAAAGAAAAAGCTGCTTTAGGTTATATCTATGCTCATATTGGAACTATTAATTATAAAAATAAAAACTATAATAATAGTTTAAAGTATAATTTCAAAAGTTTAGAAATTAGAAGAAAATTGAACGATATCAGTAAAATTGGTTACACTTTAAATAACATTGGAGAGAATTATTTAGCTATGAATCAATTATCTGATGCTGAAAAAAATTTTAAAGGAGCAGAGAAATTTAGTTTAAAAGCAAATGATACAAAGCAATTATCTGATAATTATTTAAACCTGGGGAATTTATATCTTTTAAAAAAAGAAAGCATAAAAGCACTTGATTATCTATTATTATCCAACAAATTAGGTAATGAATCTAAGAACCTAGAAATTATTAAAGAATCCTCTTTGAAATTATATAACGTATACAATGATAAAAGTCAATATAAGCTTGCATTAAAATTCTTAGAAGAATCGTTAAATGCAGAAAAAAAATTAAATAAAGATCAAAACAAAAACGAACTCTTAAAAGCCGAATTCAAATACGAAACTGAAAAAAAAGAAGCTCAAATAAAGGCATTATCTCAACAAAAAAAAATTGCAAACTTAGAATCACAACGCCAAAAAACGATTGCTATAATTTTAACGATTGCTATAATTTCATTACTAATAACAACTTATTTTGTATTCAATCGCTATAAAATCAAAAAACAAAACGAACTTTTAAAAGCTCAACTAATAGAAGCTGAAAAAACTATTGAAGCAGAGAAAAAAGCAACTGAAAGTGAACTAAAAGCACTTAAAAGTCAGATGAATCCACATTTTATTTTTAATGCCTTATCAAGTATTCAAGACCAATTTATGTATGGTGATAAAGTAATAGCTAATGAACAAATGGGTAACTTTACTCAATTAACAAGACAAATATTAAATGTATCAGGCAAAAAACAAATTCTACTTTCAACAGAAATTGATATTTTATCGAAATACCTTGAGCTAGAAAAAATGCGCTTTAAAACCGACTTTGATTATATAATAACTATTGGTACTACTATAGACGAAGATTACCATGAAATTCCTCCAATGCTTATTCAACCTTTTGTAGAAAATAGTATTAAACACGGTTTATTGCACAAAAATGGTTTGAAAAAGGTAAGTATTGATTTTAAATTGAGTGATAAGGAAGATTATATTATTTGTACTGTAGAAGATAACGGAATAGGAAGAAAAAAATCGCAAGAAATAAAAACTAATAATAAACATAATTCATTTTCGACCGAATCAATTGCACAAAGATTACAATTACTAAATAACAATGATGATAATGTTATTTATGAAGATTTAAAGGATGAAAATGGAAATGGTATTGGTACGCGAGTCATAGTTAAAATTTATTTGTAAATTTGGACTCTAAACTTGATTTTATCTTAAATGTACGAAAAAACATTTCCCAATAAACGCTTTAAGCACACATTAGAATTTTTACAAAAGCACGTTGCTACTTCAGAAACCATCTTTGATTTAGGTGTTCCGAATCCATTTTCTAAAATTATGGAAGAGAATGGTTATACCGTAAAAAACACCAAAGGTGAAGATTTAGACAACGACCAAACGGCTTTACAAAACGAAAATTATACTGTTTTTACAGCTTTTGAAATATTTGAACATTTATTGAATCCGTATACTGTTTTACAAAATGTAAAATGTGATAAATTGTTGATTTCAATTCCACTACGTTTATGGTTTTCGCCTGCTTACCGTAGTAAAACGGATATGTGGGACAGACATTATCACGAATTTGAAGATTGGCAATTGGATTGGCTTCTTGAAAAAACAGGTTGGAAAATCACTGCTCGCAAAAAATTTACACATCCAGTTAAAAAACTTGGTTTCAGACCATTGTTAAGGTATTTTACTCCCAGATATTATATTGTTTTTGCAGAGAGAAAATAGTTTTCAGTCACAGTTTTCAGTTTTCAGTCTATGAAATATTACATCGTCATTCCATCGCACAACGAAGAATCTTTGATTTCTTTGACACTTCAATCTTTGGTTGAGCAAAGTGTCTTACCAACTAAAATTGTAGTGGTGAATGATAATTCTACGGATAAAACAGAAGATGTAGTCAATTCATTTGTTTCAAAATATTCTTTTATTTCTCTAGTAAATAAAACTTCGGATGCTATTCATTTACCAGGAAGTAAAGTTATTCAAGCGTTTCAAAAAGGTTTAGAAACTTTGGATGAAAACTATGATTTTATTGTAAAAGCTGATGCCGATTTGATTTTTCCAAACAATTATTTTGAAACCATAATCAAACATTTCGAATCAGATGAGCGAATTGGAATGGCTGGTGGATTTTGTTATATCGAAAAAAATGGCGAATGGGTTTTAGAAAATCTAACGGATAAAGATCATATTCGCGGAGCTTTAAAAGCATATCGAAAAGAAACTTTCAAGCAAATTGGCGGATTAAAACCAGAAATGGGTTGGGATACCGTTGATGAATTACTATGTAAATTCTACAATTGGAAAGTCGTTACTGATAAAAGTTTACATGTAAAACACTTAAAACCAACTGGAGCCAACTACAACAAAACGGCTCGTTATAAACAAGGCGAAGCGTTCTATTCTTTAGGTTATGGATTTTTGATAACTGCTATTGCTTCCTTGAAATTAGCAATGATGAAGAAAAAACCATTACTTTTTTTAGATTATATAAAAGGTTTTTGGAAAGCAAAATCTTCAAAAAAACCACTTTTGGTTACAGAAGAGCAAGCAAAATTTATCCGCAATTACCGTCTTCAAAAGATGAAAGAGAAACTATTTTAAGTTAAAATCTTATAATTGATAACTCAAAACTGCTTTACCAATTCAAAAAATAAAAGGGTTTATTTTTTCTCGGGTCATAACTTCTCACTATTTTTGACCATATTTTAAAACTATGATGTTAATTCGTTATTTAACGCAAATTGGTAGGTATTTCTTGATGTTAAAAGAAATCTTCAATAAACCTACAAAGTGGTCGGTGATGCGAGGACTAATTTTCAAAGAAATTGATGACTTAATCATTGATTCTCTTGGAATTGTTGCGTTTATTTCTTTTTTCGTTGGAGGAGTTGTTTCCATACAAACAGCATTGAATTTAACTAATCCTTTAATTCCGAAAGAGCTTATTGGTTTTGCAACCAGACAATCTATTATATTAGAATTTGCACCTACTTTCATTTCCATTATTATGGCGGGAAAAATGGGTTCGTTTATCACATCAAGTATTGGAACAATGCGTGTTACTGAACAAATTGATGCATTAGAAGTTATGGGTGTAAACTCTTTGAACTATTTAGTTTTTCCAAAAATAATTGCACTTCTACTCTATCCATTCGTAATTGGAATAGCGATGTTTTTAGGAATTCTTGGTGGATGGATGGCAGGAGTTTATGGCGGATTTACTGCTAGTAGTGAATTCATAACTGGTTTACAAACCGATTTTATACCATTTCATATTACTTACGCATTTATAAAAACTACGGTTTTTGCTCTGATTTTAGCTACAATTCCTTCATTTCATGGTTATTATATGAAAGGTGGCGCACTTGAAGTGGGTAAAGCGAGTACAGTAGCATTTGTTTGGACTTCTGTAGTTATTATTTTGGTAAATTATATATTAACACAATTACTTTTGACAAAATGATAGAAGTTAAAAATGTTGAAAAATCGTTTGGCGATTCAAAAGTATTAAAAGGTGTTTCCACTGTTTTTGAAACAGGAAAAACTAACTTAATCATTGGTCAAAGTGGTTCGGGTAAAACGGTTTTACTTAAATCATTATTAGGAATTTTTACACCTGAAATTGGAACAATTTCTTTTGATGGAAGAATTTATTCTGAACTTTCCGCAGATGAAAAACGTGCATTACGAACAGAAATTGGAATGGTTTTTCAAGGAAGTGCATTATTTGACAGTATGACCGTTGAGGAAAATATTGGTTTTCCTTTGAAAATGTTTACCACTAAATCTCCTGAAGAAATAAGAGAACGTGTAAATACAGTAATTGACCGTGTTAATTTAATCAATGCCAATCAAAAAAAACCATCAGAAATTTCAGGAGGAATGCAAAAGCGAGTTGCAATAGCAAGAGCAATTGTAAACAATCCAAAATATCTTTTTTGTGATGAACCAAATTCTGGATTAGATCCAAAAACTGCTATTGTAATCGATAATTTGATTCATGAAATTACAGTAGAATACAATATTACAACGGTTATAAATACACACGACATGAATTCTGTAATGGAAATTGGAGAAAAAATTATCTTTTTAAAAAATGGTATTTTAGCATGGGAAGGAACTAAAAAAGACATTTTTAAAACAGATAATGAAGCTATTGTAGATTTTGTTTATTCTTCAAATTTGTTCAAAAAAATTAGAAAGGCCCAAAATAAAGAAGAATAAATTAATCTTTAGATAAATAAACCCAACCCGTTTTTGGTTCTCCATTAGCAAAAGACACAAGATAATAGTAAGTTCCTGAAGGCAAAAGGTTTCCATTTTTATCTTGTCCTTTCCATTGATTGACGTAATTATCTTGCTCAAAAACAGTCATTCCATATCGGTTAAAAATTTTCACTTTTTGAACACCATCAAAACCTGATAAATCAAATTCATCATTATCACCATCAGTATTAGGAGAAATTCCTTTTGGTATTTTGCACAAAGTGGTTTTAACTTCAATCGTTTCAGTTGCAGAACATCCTAACGCATTAGTAACTGTTAAAGTATAAATTCCTTTTTCTTTACCTGTTATATTTATTGGATTTTCAGAACTTGAAAAACCATCTGCATTAGTCCAATTATAGACTGAAGTTAACGCATCAAAAGAATTATTAAGGGTTGTAGCCGATAAAGTTGCGATATTTTCAATACAATCAAAATCTAAAGAAAATTGTGGCAAGGTTGAAATTAAAACCTCAACAGATGAAACTGTAGATTCGCAATTTGCAGTAAGCGCTTTCACAAAATAAGTTCCATTATACAGTGTTGAAACGTTATTAATTATTGGGTTTTGAACATTTGAGGCAAAACCATTTGGTCCAACCCATTCATAAGTGACACCAGGAATTGTTGTAGCATAAAGCTGTAAATTTGATCCGTCACAAATGACTGCATCAACAGTAGGAATTGGCGATTGCGGAATTTCATTAATTGTTATATTCACAAAAGATTCATCAAAAGCATCACACAAACCATCAACTCTGTATTTAAACTGATAATTTCCAGGTACAACAGCACTCGAATTCCATATATTATTTACTAAAGTTCCAGAGCCTGTAATTTCACTCCATGTTCCTGTATTGTCAAAAGTTCCAGATAAAACAGAAAACAAATCGATAGAACCTTGATTACCACAATAGGAAATTGTTCCATCAATTCCTGCATTTGGTGTGCTTGTATTATTTGGAATTACATAATCTAAAACTGTGTCAACACATGATGATGAATTGTTTGTATTAGTAATTCTAACATGATATGTCCCAAAATCAGTCGCAGCATTAAATGGTGAAAAAGTTAAACTATTTGATGTACTTAAAATTGTAGTCGTTGCAGTTCCTTTCCACCATTCATAAGTTAAAAAAGAAAATAATGGAACCGAAAGCGAACCAACCTGACCATTACAAAAAGGAGTTGCTTCCACTACAAAAGGTACTAATGTAGTTACGTCAAAAACACTGTTTACAATATTCCCACAAACATCTTGCACTTGGAAATTATAAATAGCTGATTCAAGATTCGTAAATGAATTATTACTACCATTGTTTACTACAAAAGGAACTCCATTTTTAGTAGTTATACTATATTGCAATGGAGGAAGTCCTGTGGCTTCAACAACTACCTCGTTATTATTTGCAGAACATAAAAAAGCATAAACATTAGTAATTTTAGGTCCGCCAGTAAATTCAAACTCATTTATTACTGAAATACAACTGATATAAGTAGTGTTTACAAGTGTTCTATACATTTTTACAACTCTAAATTGTCCTGTATAAGCTAAATTAATATTATTGATATTGTTTGTTAAAAGTCTTGCATTTATTGAAGTTAAATCTGTTCCATCAACATAAACAGAACCCGTTCCAGGATGTGTCCATTGACCAGTTACAGGATTAAATTTTTGTAGCCAATAGGTTTGAGAAAAAATACCATTACTCAAATGCTGAAGATATAAATTAAAAGAACCACAATTTTCAGTAATGTTTACAGTATTAGTTGTAACCTGATAGCCTTCAACAACTATTGTACTCGTTCTTATTCCGCCACAAGAACTTGTAAATTGAAAAGTATAACTACCTTCTGGAACAGATCCAAAATAGAAAGTCCCAAAAACAATATTTGTAGATAAATTTAATGGCAAAGTTCCTGTAAAAGATGAAGGTGCAGCAATTAAAACTGCAGAAGAAATAGAGTTTGTATCATTGACAACAATTGAACCAAATCCAACTTCGCATCCTGGTCTTTTTATAATACTTAGCGGTGTTGGTAAATAAGGCGAAACTGTTCCGTTGAGTGTAGTTACAATTCCACAGTTATCAGTTACTTGAAAAGTATAAGTTCCTACAGGTAAATTAGAAATAAACAACTGCGAACCATTTGTATTCAACAAAGTAGAAACGTTTTGAGGCAAAGGTTGTGTGTATGTACTTGGCGCATTTGTCATCACAACAGAAACCATAAAGTTTCCTTCAAGTAAAATTGATATTTGACCACAACCATTATTTGATCCTACAATTGTTGGTGTTGGATTTTGTGAGGTTACTGTAACATTTTTTGTTAATGTTCTACCACAACTATCGGTTACTTGAATTGTGTAATTACCTAGAGGAAAACTGTTTCCGATTCCACCATAAATTACAGAAGTACTTGAAAATGGTCCAGGATGAACAGAATTAAATGTTGCAGGATTAAATCCAGCTGGAAAAGTTAGGAAGTTAATAGTATATGGAGCTATAAAAAATTCAGGAGTTATTAGTAAAGAAATATCTGTACAATTTAACTTATCAATATTTGTAGTAAAATCGAATTTTCTATTAATTATATTGTTATTTCTATTATAAACATTTCCGCAGGCATCAATAACTTGTAAATTGTAGTAATAAGATTGATTGTTAAAAAAAGGAATTTCCAGTGAAGCTATCGAACCTGAGTTTATAGTTTGCGAATACGAAATTGGACTTCCAGTTGGTGGATAAACGACATAGTTAAAAGTTAATGGAAATGCAATAACAGAACCCGAAAGAACTCCAAAATAATTAGTTACTGAAATTGTATTACATGTAAGTAAAAAATTATTTTGAATAACAACAGGATCAATAATCAAAGAAACAGATTCTTGCAACAATGTATAAGTTTGAACAACCGCTTCTCCACAAGAATCAAAAACTCTAATTTGATAAATACCGGCAGGTAAACCATTAAAAACATTAGAACTTTGCTGAGAAGTTGTAACTGGTCCAGATAAAATCTGATAGGAAACTGGGCTACCAGCAGAAACATTTACTTGAATTAGACCATCATTTCCACATTTGACTTTAATACCTGACAACGTATAACTTAGAGGTAAAACAGCGTTATTAATTGTTACGTCTTGTTGCTTTGAAGCTGAACTTCCACCAAGAGATTGCGTTGCTACAACTCTATAATTTCCAGAATTTAAACCTGTTAAACTAGTTGCTGTTACCGTTGCTAAAGGAGTTGTTAAATTAGGTAATAAATAAACCGCAAAATCCATTGTTGATCCTGAAACCGTTCCTGAAACATTAAAATTTAATGCTCCATTTCCAGTACAAGTTTCATGTGTTGGCACCACATTTAGTGTAAATGATGATAATTGCCCAAATGAAAACTGAACAAAAAATAATATGAAAAAATTTAAAAAAAGAGATTTATTATTTTTTGAACATTTCATAATGTGAGGTTTTATAAAGTAAGATGATTTTTTTTGCAAATGGTTGCGTTTATAAAATAAAAATCTTACAATTTATTTGCTAAACCAGTTATTCGCTTTATATCTTGTTCTTTAGATTTTGGATAAATCATTAAAACACCTTCCTTATCTACAATAATATAATCATGCAAACCATCAATAACTATAATCTTATCCGCATCAGAACGAATGATATTATTGGATGCATTTTCTAAAATAACTTTAGCATTGATTACTCCATTATTATTTTCATCTTTTTCAATTTTTTCATGCAATTGTCCCCAAGTTCCTAAATCGTTCCAATCGAAAGTAGCTGGCAAAACATATACATTTGTGGCATTCTCCATTATGGCATAATCAATGGAGACATTTTCTGAAGATGCATAGTTTTTTAAAATAAAATCTTTTTCAGATGTTGTATTATAACTTTCTATGCCTTGTCTAAACAAACTATTCATTTGAGGTTGAAATTTTTCAAAAGCTGAAGTTATTGATTTAGCACTCCAAATAAAGATTCCGCCATTCCAAAGGAAATTTCCTGCTTCAAGAAACGATTTAGCCGTTTCATAATCGGGTTTTTCTCTAAACTGATTTACTTTTTTTATTGGATTTTCATCAGATTTAGCTACGCTCAGTTCGGCTTCGCCTCGAGTTTCAAATTCAATATAACCAAAACCAGTATTTGGGAATGTTGGTTGAATTCCTAAAGTCATTAAAGCATCTTCATTTTCACAAAAATCAAAACATTGTTTTAAATTCTTTGCAAACTCATCTTCATCTTCAATCCAGTGATCGCTTGGTGCGACAACCATTAAGGCATCGGGATTCAACTTTTGAATTTTTAAAGAAGCATACAAAATACATGGTGCGGTGTTTCGCATGGCTGGTTCTAACAAAACTTGCTCTTGTTTAACCATTGGCAATTGTTCTAAAACCAAATCATTGTATAATTCATTCGTCAAAATAAAAATATTTTCTGCAGGAATTAATTTTGACAAACGACTGAAGGTTTTCTGAATCAAAGTATGTCCAGAACCCAACATGTCGTGAAATTGTTTAGGAAATTCTGTGGTAGAAACTGGCCAAAATCGTGAACCAACACCACCAGCCATCAATATTGCGTAATAATTACTGTTCATATTTATTTAGAAGTACGAATCGACTTCAATTTTTTAATTAGAGATACAAATATATTTATAATTAATAGGAGTTGAAGAAATAATAAGATTAAAAAACTTATTATAATGGAAATATTAATCCAAATAAATTCATCGTAAAGTTCAAACTCTGATTGATTAAAAACTCTTGAATAAGGAAAAATAATAATTAAAAGAAAAAAAATTGAACCAAAAACGTGAAGCTTTGAAAGAATTTCTATTAAACTAACTTTACCAAAATCAAAAAATAAATAAATTATAAAAAAGCAAATTAACAATACTGAAACAAACCAATATAAATGATTACTTGCAATTACAAAATATGTATCATGAATGTTATAGTCATAAATGTATTCATTTTCAAACAAACTCAATAGCAACAAAATCAATGATGCAATCAACAACAAATAATAAGTTTTAAATTTCATCATTTTATCCGGGAATTATCTCAACCTCAGCGTTGGCGTTAAACAAAAAAGTTCTTCCTGTGTTTACTTCTATACATTCATATCGTTTTACTCGAAGTCCTTTTTTTTGAAAAATTCTTCCGTTTTTTATTCTGAACAAACTGCCACTTGGTACTTCATGAATGTAATGAACATCGGGTTTTCTTTCGTCAAATTGTTTCAAAGCAAAAGCTAATTTAGCATCGGTATCACTACTAGCAGTTGGATTTCTAAAATGATTAGCAACTAAAGGTAAAACCGAATGTGGAAAAATTTCAGGTCGAATAAACGGAACCATTAATCTTTGAAATGTCATCTTCCACTCTACTCCATGAGGTAAAATTTTTCTTCCGTATTTTTCAAAAGCTACTAAATGAGCAATTTCATGGACTAAGGTGATTAAAAATCGGTATTTATTCAAATTAGCATTTACTGTAATTTCATGTTTGCCAGAAAGTCCTTTTCGATAATCACCATGGCGTGTTTGTCGCTCATTAACGATTTTTAAGTGTACAGAATTCGTTTTGATTAATTCAAAACACAATTCAACTGCATGTTCTGGAAGGTATTTTGATAGGACTTCGCTCATTGTTACAAATTTATTTATTTTTGTTAGAAATGCCATACATTTATGAGATGATTGATGCAATTAAAAAATATTATGACAATTTAGCTCCAACATACGATAGCAATCGATTTGAAAATTCGTATGGAAAATATATTGACCAACAAGAACGTATTTTTTTAAGGGCAATTCTGGAGAAAAACTCATTCAAAAAAAAATTAGATTTAGGTTGTGGAACAGGAAGATTCTTAGAATTTGCAAATCACGGAGTAGATATCAGTCCGAAAATGATTGAAATTGCACAATCTAAATTTCCAGACGTAGTAATTAAAGAGGGTTCTGTTTCTAATATTCCTTATCCCGAAAATTATTTTGATTTGATTTATTCTCTTCATGTAATCATGCATTTAGACATTAAAATAACAGAAGAATTTTTAGTTGAATCACACAAAAAACTAAATTTAAACGGCAAACTAATTTTTGATTTTCCATCTAAAAAAAGACGAAAATTGATTAACTATAAATCAACAAATTGGCATGCAGCTAATGATTTTTCTTTAGCAGAAATTCAAAAAATGACGGAAAACAATTGGAAATTGAAAAACTACAAAGGAATCCTTTTCTTTCCGATTCATAGATTTCCAACTTGGATAAGACCCTTTTTTGGTAAGATTGACAATTTTCTTTGCAATTCATTTTTAAAAGAATATGCTTCTTATATAATCGTTGAATTAGAAAAAAAATGTATTTAAAATCTATAATTCCGAATCATTTAAAGCTGAAATTTCGTTTGATAAAACGTTTTTTATCTGATATCAATGTTGATTTTGCTAAAGCTAATAACGAAAAAACATCTCTTTTAAATTCGATTTCTACCATTCAAGAAATTAAACAAGGAGCATTTTATGAAAATAAAGTTCACAACTTAAAAATTGCTTCACGCAAAGTAGAAACAATAATTATCAATCCGAATGAAATTTTTTCTTTTTGGAAAGTTATTGGTACACCATCAGAAAAAAATGGATTTAAAACTGGAAGAAATATTATAAAAGGTAAAGTTTCAGAAGAAATTGGTGGAGGATTATGTCAGCTTTCAAGTATCATTTATTTTACCAGTTTGAAAGGAAATTTAGAAATAGTAGAACGTTACAATCATTCGGTAGATATTTATAGAGAAAATGAACGTTTTACACCAATAGGTTCAGATGCCACTGTGGTATATGGATACAAAGATTTGAGAATCAAAAACAACTATAACTTTCCTATCCAATTTTTACTTTCATTTGAAGAAAACAAAATCATTTGCAAACTAAAAAGTGAGGAAAAAATTGAAGAATCCTCTATAGATTTCTCAAGAAATTATAAAGAAAATCATATTGAAGTTGTTACAACAATTAATTCAAAACAACATTGCGTTTCAACTTACAAAGTTATGGAGTTGAACTAGAAACTTGTAACACTTTACCGTTATAAAATTTATTTCCTGTCAAAGCAAAATTGAAAATATAATCAGCCATTTCTTTTGGTGAAATTGGTGCTTCATAACCCGGAAATGCTTCTTGCAACATTTCGGTATTGACTGCTCCAAGTGCCAAAACATTAAAAGCAATTCCTTGTTCTTTAAATTCTTCAGCCAATAATTCTGATAGAGTAATTACTGCGCCTTTACTTGAAGAATAAGCCGCCAATCCGGGGAATTTCATACTTCCTTGAATTCCACCCATTGAACTTATGGAAACCACATGACTTCCTTTTTGCATATATGGTAAGCAAGTCTTGATTAAATTAGCAACGCCAAAAACATTTACTTTGTAAACTCTTTCAAAATCGGATTGCGTTAATTGTGAAAACGGTTTATTGACTAAACATCCTGCATTATTGATTAAAACATCTACTTTTTTCCAAGTAGAAGAAATAAATTTATCAACTTCCTGCATATCATCTTCTACAGCAATATCAATAGAAAGACAAGTGATATTTTGATTGTCAATTAATTCTTGAGGTGTTTTCCTTGAAATGGCTAAGACTTGATGGCCTTCATTTGCAAATTGTAATGCCAATTCGTAACCAATGCCTCGTGAAGTTCCTGTAATAATAATATTTTTACTCACAATTTAAAATTGTTTTTTGGTGTTCGTGACTCGAGCTTGAAAAGCGAACAGATGAAATAATCTTCGATTTCATTTGTTTCTTTACTTGATGGTAAAGATAAAAAAACTATTTAGAATACTTTTTATAAAACTTAAATCCTTGTACCAATCCCAAAATTATAAATACTAATGGAATGATTACTTTCATTAAATATTTTGCTAAAAAATCGGTTTGATTGGTTACATAATCTAAAGATAAAATTAAAACCAACATTCCCGAAAAGGTTCCGAAAATAGTTCCGAAAACGTAGAAATAGTTGAGTGATTTGGACACTTTAATATAATTTCCATTTAGAAGGTACAAATTCCAACTTGTCCAAAACGGAATTTGAATAAAGTTCAAACAACTCAGAATTATTCCAACAACAAATGGAGAATAATCGACATATTTTTCTAAAACTGTTTGTGAAGAAGCCTCTTTTGAAGCACTCGAATAAAAGATATAAGCCAGAAGAAACATAAAAACAATGGAGAAACCTTCAATAAATTTTATTAATTTTTTATTTTCAATTAACTTATTTGCAAACAATAATGTGAAATAAATTACGAAAAACTCAATTGAAATCACTCCCAATAAATAGAAAACAGTTTCGTTTAATCCGAAACTTTTATAAACTTCATAACCAACAATATTAAGATAACCAAGCGGAATTGAGCCAATAAAACTGACTAAAAATCCGACGAATATATTTTTTAGAATTTGCATTAAAAATTCACAATCTTATTACTTTGTTCTAAATGTAATTTATATTGACGCATTCCCTCTTTATGCTCCAAGTAAGGAAATCCTCTTTCATGATTTTGAACACTTATTTTATACATATAAGTAATGTGTCTCGCTAATTCTTTCCATGCAAAAAAGAGCGAATGTTTTGGATCGTAAATATGTGTTGGTTCACTTCCTGCGCCATTTATTTCGACAATAGCAAAGTTTTTTCCTTGTTCTAAATCGGTCCAAGAATCATACATAATGTCTAATCTTCCAAAATAAAATTCAGAAATTTCTTGACACATTGCATCGATAGTTTCATTTAATTTATCTGTTATTAAATTACTTGCATCAATAAATTTTGCACCACGAGCATGATTACCATAAGGCACAAGATTTATTTTTTTGCCTTTTTCTAAAACTTCATTAAATTGAGCACCAAATTCTTTCTTAATATTTTCAATTTGTAATTCATATCTCGGATTTGCTCTAATCAATTGCTCCATTGTTGCATTTCCATCGCCTTCAATAATCACATATTCTTTAGCTACAATTCCGGTTACTTTCCCTTTCTTCTTATTAGGAAAACGAACATAGAAAATTCCAACTTCATTTTGATATGGAATTAAATCTTGAATTAAATAGTCAAAATTTGCATTAGAATTATAAACTTTCAATTCTTCCAAATCATGAATTTTTTTCACTGCCGAACCGCGTAAACCAATATCAGGTTTTGCAATAAATGGAAATTGAATTGAGGATTTTTGAAAAACGGAAACTACTTTTTCAAAATCGTTATTTTCTTGAATAAGTTCGGTTTTTGGGTAATATTGCTGCGGAATCAAATCATAAATTTCTTTTTTGCTTTCAGCCATAAATCCGCCATTTTTTATCTTCGGATTACTTGCGTTAAAAAAGAAAATCGATCGAGCTTTTAAGGCATAAAAAGCCCACAAAAAATAAATAGGAATATAGACGATTTGAAATGGCCAATATTCCCAACGAAAAAGTTTATGAAAAAAAAGTTTCAACTTATTGTATTGTAATTGAATTAGTAAATTCCTCCTGATTTTGTAAATCGTGGTACGAAAGTACAATTTTATTTTCTTGAATAATAGTTTGTGTAATACTCAACGTTTTCATTTCGTTATTTCTATTGATAATCAATCCGTTTTCTTGATCATCTTCTTTTGCATATCTATGAAAATGAAATAGTTTTTCAGCAGAAACATCATTCGAAATAATAAAATTTTGAAATATTTCAGCTCTATGATCGCGAATTTCTTTGGGATATAAAGTTGATGAAGACCAAATATGAGGTTGGTTTACATCTAAATCTAAAGTAGTTTTTTTAACTTCATTCCAACGCAGTTGATACAATTTTTTGTCCTGAAATAACACAATTGTAAAAGGTTCAATATCTGTCAAATCGATTGAATTCCATGCTTCAATTGGTGAGTTTGAACTTATCAAATCAAGAACTATTAATCCGCGACTTTTTCTGTAAGAAGGTTTAAGTTGGTGTTTTTCATCAGCACCATTCAGCAACACTAAAACAGCTCCGTTTTCAGCAACTGCATACCATGTTCCACCAGCTTTTTGATCTTTTGGAAAATAGATATTTTTATTATTTACTGTATATTTTTGAGGTTCAATGGCACTTGGACGAGCTACTTTTTCATCACGATTGTGTGTTAAAATTGCTTTTCCGTTAGAAAAAACAAAACTTACTGTGCACATTGATTTCTATATTCAATTGTAGAGCGAGCCACACCAAAATTTTCATCAATAGTAATGGCATCATTTTGCAAAACAGCTACTTTTATCAAGGCTTGATGATGAATGCAATGTTCTAAATTATAAAGCATTTCACGATTATAATTACTTTCAATTTCTAAAGTTTCCCCATCAATAACTTGGTGCAAAATCAAATTTTTATTTGGTTTTTCAAGATTACCTTTTATTGCTTCAATAGCAGCTTTTGCAGTTTCTGTGCAGGTTTGAATAGCATAATCTCTTTTTCTACTATCATAATTTACTACGCCACTTTCATATTGATTTTCTAAACATTGAAAAAGTTCAATAATATGACGTGTATGCTCACCAATTGTGGCATTACTCAAACCATGACATTGACAAGTATAATCATCAGTAGTCAACTGAGATAGTAAATCTGATAATTCAGTTAGTGTTTTTTGAATAGATGGAATTAGCATAGGAGCAAATTATTTTCTTGAGATTTACGATGTTATTACAAAAATAGTTTTTAACATTAATCAAATTCTAAATTTCAACAAACTTGAAATTTTATCTTTTTGATTGTATATTAATACTAAGCAACAAAGAAACGTAATTATTGCCAAAATAAAAAGTGTTCCTCCATCGTTTTTTACTTCTATTCCTAAAATAAATAAATGTGAAAAAATTGCACCTGCCATTGTTCCTAATCCTAATAATGCACCAATTAACGTTGTTCTGGGAATTAAGATTAAAATTGAAGCAATAAGTTCGACAATTCCTGAGCCAATTCGCCCCAAAGGTTCAACACCTAAAGTTGTGAAAATATAAACTGATTCTTCTGCTCCAGTAAACTTGAAATATAATGTTTGGACAAGGATTGCAACTGCTACAAGTTTAACAATCCAAATAAAAGTTGTGTCTTTCATTTTGAATTAATTAAAGATTTTTTTCCAGTTACTATCTGCTTTTTTCTTCAAATTGGTTTCATCTTTGTTCCAACTTTTTAGCGTGTTATTGAAATAGGCATTATAAAAAAGATATAATTTTCCTTCAATAATTTTGAACGTTTCGGGATTGACTTCGACTTTTTCATTATTCTGTCCCATTGCATAGGCGCACCAACCGCCATATTGTGGTTCATAACTTGCTGGTTTTTTCAAAAACAAATCCTTGTTTGCTTGCGATGAAAAATTATAGGTTACACCTTCATAAGTTGAAGTAAATGTTGATTTTCCTTTAACGGCTTTTTTCTGAGTAAAATAAGCAACTGGATCATAACCTTGAATGGCTACTTTATTTTCTAAATTGAATTCTTTTACTCTTTTGGCTGAGTTTTGAGCGAATGTTGTTATTGATAACAATAAGACAACTAAAATAATTGATGTTTTTTTCATTTTTAAAGATTTTAAATTTCTGAAGCAAAAATACATTGCCATAAAAAATCTATTTGTCGGCTAGTTTACATTTGAGTGAAAAAAACTTAAAGTTTATTTATATCGTCTATTATAATTTCTTTTCTATTGTAGTAAATAAGGTTTTTTTCTTCCAGTTCATTTAGTAATAAAGTAGCTGTTTGTCTTGAAGTACAAATGATTTGGGCAATATCATTTTGAGTTAAATAATTTTCAATTATATATTTATTGCCTTCTTGCTTACCTTCTTTTTCTGCCCAATCTTTCAAAAAAGAAGCCAGTCGCGTTTTTGCATCTTTAGTAACTAAGTTAGAATAATTATTCTTAAACCGTTTCATTTTCAATCCTACAAATTTTGTATAAGACAGAGCCAATGAAGGATTCCGAACTAATAAATCTTCAAAATCTGACAATAAAAAACTACAAATTGAAACCTCATCGGTCAAAGCTTTTGCATATTCGTTTACATCAGAATCTTGCTCTAGTGAAAGTTCTCCAAATAAATCTCCTTTCTGAAGAATCTCTTTTATAGTTTCATTTCCTTCATCATCAATTGAAACAATTTTTATATTTCCTTTTTTGAGAAGAAAAATTCTAGGAACGTCTGTAGAAGAAAAATAAATAATATCTCCTTTTTTTGCTTTTTTAAAACCTGTAATGATACACAATTGCTTTATTTGTGACATATTCAATGTCCAAAACAGCTTGTGATCTCGCAAATACCAGTATTTTAATTCCTCATACATAATGTAAAAATATGAAAAAACCCTTTAAGAATAATACTTAAAGGGTTTAAAAATATGGTAAATTGATAATTAAACTAATCCTCTAGAAATTACAATACGTTGAATTTCAGAAGTACCTTCATAAATTTGAGTAATCTTAGAATCACGCATCATTCTTTCAACATGATATTCAGCAACATAACCGTTTCCACCGTGAATTTGAACAGCTTCATTAGCAACTTCTAAAGCAATTTCAGAAGCGTATAATTTTGCCATTGCTCCAGAATGTGCAATATCTTTTCCTTCATCTTTTTCGCATGCTGCTTTCATTACTAATAATTTAGCTGCTGTAACTTTCACATACATATCAGCCAATTTAAACGCAATAGCTTGGTGATTAAAAATTTCTTTTCCGAATGCTTTTCTTTCTTTCGAATATTTTAAAGCAATTTCATAAGCTCCAGTTGCAATTCCTAATGCTTGCGATGCAATTCCGATTCTTCCTCCGTTTAAAACATTCATTGCAAAAGCAAATCCGAAACCGTCTGCACCGATTCTATTTTCTTTTGGTACTTTCACATCATTAAATAATAACGAATGTGTATCACTTCCGCGAATTCCCATTTTTTTCTCTTTCGGACCAATATCAAAACCTTCCCAACCTTTTTCTACAATAAAAGCGTTGATTCCTTTATGACCTTTTTCAACGTCAGTTTGGGCAATTACTAAATAAGTTGAAGCAGTCGAACCATTTGTAATCCAGTTTTTTGTACCGTTTAGCAAATAATAATCACCTTTATCAATAGCTGTAGTTTTTTGAGAAGTTGCATCACTTCCTGCTTCAGGTTCTGACAAACAAAAAGCACCGATAACTTCACCTTTTGCAAGTGGAACCAAATATTTCATTTTTTGCTCTTCCGAACAATATTTTTCCATTCCGGCACAAACTAATGAATTGTTTACCGACATAATTACTGCTGCAGAAGCATCTACTTTTGCAATTTCGGTCATTGCCAAAACGTACGAAACGCTATCTAAACCGGCACCACCATATTTAGGATCAACCATCATTCCCATAAAACCTAGCTCAGCCATCATTTTGACTTGCTCAGTTGGAAATTTAGAATGTTCGTCTCTTTCAATTACTCCAGGTAATAGTTCGGCTTGAGCAAAATCTCTCGCAGCTTGCTGAATCATCAAATGCTCTTCGGTAAGATTAAAATCCATATTTTTGTATTAGTTTATTTAGTAAATCGATAATTTTAGTGTCCAAAAATAGCACATTTTCATCAATTTCTAAAACGTTTTCGTAATTTTAGCCAATGTTTAAAGAAACTTACAAAATTATAGGAGTAATGTCAGGCACTTCGCTTGACGGAATCGATTTAGCATATATCAATTTTACCATAAAAGACAACAAATGGAGTTACCAAATTTTGGAATCTGAAACCATTTCATATTCTCAAGATTGGTTAAACAAATTGAAGGTTGCTGTAAGTTTTTCAGAAGAAAAATTGATTGAATTAAATGAAGAGTATACCGAACTTATAGGAACTATCATTAAATCATTTATTGACAAACATCAATTAAAAAATATCGATGCCGTTTGTTCTCACGGACACACTATTTTACACCAACCTCAAAATGGTTTTACACTTCAAATAGGAAATCTTCCAAAAATTGCTAAAATAATTCAGGAAAAAGTTGTTTGTGATTTTCGTGTGCAAGACGTTCAGCTTGGTGGTCAAGGTGCACCATTGGTGCCGATTGGCGATAGAATTTTATTTTCAGAATATGATTATTGTTTAAATCTTGGTGGATTTTCAAATATCTCATTTGAAGAAAATTCAAAACGAATTGCTTTTGATATTTCGCCAGTAAATACGGTTCTAAATTTTTATGCCAATAAATTAGGATTTGACTATGATGACAAAGGAAAAATTGCTCGTTCGGGAAAAGTAAATCATGATTTATTAAATGAATTAAATGCTTTAGATTATTACAAAAAATCGTTTCCAAAATCGCTCGGATTTGAATTTGTTAAAGAAATTGTGTTACCATTAATTGAAAGATACACGATTTCAATTGAAGATAAAATGCACACGTTTACAGAACACATTGCTTTGCAAACTTCAATTGCTTTACCAAACAAAACCGGAAAAATCCTAATAACTGGTGGCGGAGCATACAATGATTTTTTAATTGAACGTATGCAATTTCACTTACCAAATATCCAAATCATAATTCCTGATAACAAGACACTGGAATTTAAAGAAGCGTTAATTTTTGCACTTTTAGGCGTTTTAAAATTACGAAATGAAATCAATGTCTTGAGCAGTGTCACTGGTGCGAAGATGGATCATAGTAGTGGAATTATTTACTAAATAGTATCATTTTTTAAAAATCTAACAATTTTAAAAAAACTATATTTGCAACACAAACAAATTAACTAACTAAAAGCAACATCTGAAACAAATTCAGATTAAATACAATGAAAGATTTACTTAAAAAATTTGAAAACAAACAACCCGAAATAGTATTCAACTGGAAAGATAGCGAAACCGAAGCCGAAGGTTGGACCGTAATAAACTCACTTCGTGGTGGCGCAGCTGGTGGTGGAACTCGTATGAGAAAAGGATTAGACATGAACGAAGTTTTATCATTGGCAAAAACAATGGAAGTGAAATTTTCGGTTTCTGGTCCAGCAATTGGTGGTGCAAAATCGGGAATTAATTTTGACCCTAACGATCCTCGTAAAAAAGGTGTTTTACAACGTTGGTACAAAGCAGTTTCTCCTCTATTAAAAAGTTATTACGGAACTGGTGGCGATTTGAATGTTGACGAAATTCACGAAGTAATTCCCTACACAGAAGAATGTGGTGTTTGGCATCCGCAAGAAGGTGTTTTTAACGGACATTTCAAACCAACAGAAGCTGATAAAATCAATAGAATTGGGCAATTGCGTCAAGGCGTTATCAAAGTAATTGAAAACCCGAAATTCTCACCCGACGTTTTAAGAAAATATACTGTTGCAGATATGATTACAGGTTATGGCGTGGCTGAAGCAGTTCGTCATTATTACAACACTTATGGTGGAGATTTTAAAGATAAAAAGGCAATCGTTCAAGGGTTTGGAAATGTAGGTTCGGCTACGGCATTTTATCTTGCAGAAATGGGTGTGAAAGTTATAGGAATTATCGATCGCGATGGCGGAATTATAAACGAAAATGGATTTTCATTTGAAGAAATCAGACGATTATTCTTGAATAAAGATGGAAATAAATTAGTTGCCGAAAACATGATTCCGTTTGAAGAAATCAATCAAAAAATATGGACGATTGGCGCAGACATTTTTGCTCCATGTGCAGCTTCAAGATTAGTTACTAAAGACCAATTGGATAATTTAATTAGCTCAGGATTAGAAGTGATTTCTTGTGGTGCAAATGTTCCGTTTGCCGATAAGGAAATTTTCTTTGGACCTATTATGGAAGAAACTGACAGCAAAGTGAGTTTGATTCCTGATTTTATTTCCAACTGTGGAATGGCAAGAGTTTTTGCTTACTTCATGGAGAAAAAAGTTCAAATGACTGACGAAGCTGTTTTTTATGACATCTCTGAAATTATCAAAAAAGCAATCGAAAAAACACACAATTTAAATAATTCAAAAGTAAATATTAGCGCAACAGCATTTGAAATTGCTTTAAAACAATTGGTATAAAATGAAACCAAAAGGATTATTCCAATCATTTTTTGAAAGTGAAAAAGCTGGTGGATTGGTTTTAATAATCTGTACGGTTATTTCGCTGGTCTTGGCTAATTCTTCCATCTCAGAAGATTATATCTCCATGTGGCATTACCAAATTGGTAGTCATAGTGCCGAGCATTGGATAAATGATGGTTTAATGACTATTTTCTTTTTATTAATTGGATTAGAATTAGAACGAGAAGTTTATAAAGGTGAATTATCCAAAATAAAAGATGCTATTTTACCTATTTCAGGTGCTTTAGGTGGAATGTTGATTCCGGCCTTAATTTATTTTGCTTTCAATATTGGAACATCTACAGAACATGGGATTGGAATTCCTATGGCTACAGATATTGCTTTTGCCATTGGAATTTTATCCTTATTAGGAGATAGAGTTCCAGTTTCTCTGAAGGTTTTTCTTACCGCACTTGCTGTTATCGACGATTTAGGTGCTATAATTTTAATCGCACTTTTTTATACCAAAACGATTTATTTTACCAATCTAATTATTTCTCTTTCTATTTTTGGAGTGCTTCTGATAATGAATCTATTGAAAGTAACTAACTTGATTTTATATCTTGTTGGAGGAATTTTTATGTGGTATTTCATGTTGAATTCTGGAGTTCATGCTACCATTACCGGAGTTTTATTAGCCTTCGCTTTACCTTTTGGAAATGGAAGTTCAAAAACTATTTCGTCTCAATTACAACATTGGTTGCATCATCCTGTTGCTTTTATCATTATTCCAATATTTGCCTTGAGCAATACAGCCATTGTAATTAGTAAGGATTGGATTCACAATTTTTCTGAATCGTATTCATTAGGCATTATTTTTGGATTAGTTCTTGGAAAACCAATTGGAATTTTTCTTTTTACTTATTTATCAGTAAAACTAAAATTTACCCATTTACCCGAAGACTTGAGTTGGAAGAAAATTATTGGAGTCGGGTTTCTTGGCGGAATAGGATTTACAATGTCTATTTTTGTTACGCTTTTAGCTTTTGAAGACCATCAAATAATTACAAATTCGAAGTTTATGATATTGATTGGTTCTTTAATTTCTGGCTTAATTGGTTTTATTTGGCTAAAGAAAAGTTTATCAAATGTTAATTCCTTACAATAAGAATAACAATTTTTAGTATATTTCGACGTTAAAACATATAAAACAGTACTAATGAGTTTAGATTCTACACCTGCTGACAAAAGAAAATCGCTAATAATTGCGACACTTATCTATGCTGTATTGCTATTGATTATGTTTTTCATACGTTTTTGGCCTCCATCAGATGCTGAATTGTTAACAATGGCTGGTGGCGGTGGTGGCGGTGGCGTCACTGTTAACTTTGGAGATACTGACTTTGGTTCTGGTGCAGACTATCAAAGTAAAGAGTTAGATGTTAAAGAAATTTCAAAAAACAATGAAGTACAACCAACTCCTGATGAGGATATCATTTCTGAGGATTCGGATGCCGATAAAACGGATGCGGTAATTCCGAAAACAAAACCTGTAAAAAACCCAAAACCAATTGTAAAACCTGAAATTAAGAAACCTGTTGAAGTAAAAAAACCTGTTAAAAAAGTTGATGATGCTTTAGCTAATATCTTAAAAGGAAATAAAAAAGGTGGTGATGGAAATAGTGGTACGTCAGGAAATCAAGGACGTTCTAATGGCGACATCAACTCTAGCGGTTACTCAGGAACTGGTGGTTCTGGAGGAGGAAGTGGTGGAGGAAACGGAAGTGGCAATGGCACAGGAACTGGACCAGGAAGCGGTTCTGGAAGTGGTGGCGGAAACGGAAGTGGTAATGGTTTAGGGAATGGTTCTGGATATGCTTTAAATGGTAGAAAAGCATTAGAAAAACCAGATCCATCAAATAATTGTAATGAAGCTGGTAAAATTGTAGTGGAAGTAACGGTTGATAAGAATGGAAAAGTAATTAGTGCAGAAAGAAAAAGAGGTGTATCGGGAGCAAGTGTAAGTAGCTGTTTAATGGCTGAGGCAAAAAGAGCTGCATTGAATACGAAATGGTCTCCAAGTCCTACAGGTGCAGAAAAACAAGTAGGAACTATAACTTATAATTTTAGCTATGAATAATATTGTTTAACAAACAATCAATACAATTTCAATCTAGCCCTGATTGTAGAGAAAATCTCGTCTTTTTGGGACGAGATTGTAACGAAAGCAGGAAAATGGATTACTGATAAATCCCGAACCATTCGCTCCTCATTTTGACTGTGCTAATATGACTTACTTAGAATTATTAGTTGCTATAACAAACTTCAATTTGTTCTTTACGCCTATTTGTAATACATCTACCAAATCTTGCACTTGAAGATTGAATGGAATTCTAACTACAACTGTTTGGTCTTTAGCATCGCCCATTTGAGCTAACAAAGAAGCTTCAAGTTGATCGAAAGCTACTTCTTGCTTATCAAGATAAAAACGTTTGTCTTCGGTTACTGATAAACTTATAAGTTGCTTGTTTGTCTTTTCGCTTGTTTTTGATTTTGGCAACGTCATTTTTATCACATTAGGATTTGCTAATGTGGAAATGATTAAGAAAAACAATAACAAGAAAAACATGATGTCGCTCAAAGATGATGTAGCGACTTCTGCATGAAATCGTTTATTTCGTTTTACCATTTGGACGTTGAATTATGTTAACAAAATCTAATACTTGTTTTTGAATTGCAAGTGTGAAACTATCAATTCTACCATTATATAAGTGGTAAGCTGAATAAGCAATAATACCGACAACTAATCCTGCTCCTGAACTAATCATTTTTTCATACAAACCTCCAGAAATGTTTCCGATGCTGATATCTTCCGTTTGAGAAATACTATAGAAAATTTTAATAACTCCAGAAATGGTTCCAATAAATCCAAATGTTGGTGCAATACCTGCTATAAGTCCTAATTGACCAAGTTTCTTTTCCATTTCGCCAACTTCAATATTAGCAGCACGTTCCATATTTGATTCAATCTCAGAAATTGGTCTTCCAATTGTTAGAATTCCTTCTCTAAGTACGTAACCTGATGCCGTATTACTTCTATCGGCAACAGAAACTGCCATATCAATATTTCCAGCATTCAAATTATCGCGAATATCACGAATTAAATTTGGATCAATCACGGCACGTTTATGAATATATAAATAACGTTCAATAATTATATAAAAAGTATAAAAAAGCAAAAGAGCGATTGGAATAAGAAAAAAACCTCCTTTTAAAATAAATCCTAAAACGGAAATTTCTGTAGTTTTTACGGTGCCTTCAATTACTGCTCCTGTAGCTTGAGCGATGGTATCATTTTGGACTTGAAGAAAAAAATTAATCATATAAATTAGATTTTTGATTTAGTTGTTAAAAATAATCTCAAATTTGCACTAAAGATAAATTCTAATACAATATTAAACTACAAAATTGGGAAAATATTTTGTTTTAAGATTATTTTATTAAAAAGAAATGAACTATCAAGAAACTATAGACTGGATGTTTAGCCAACTACCTATGTATCAAACGCAAGGTGCTTCTGCTTATAAAAAAGATTTAACTAATACTCTATTGCTTTCTAAGCATCTTAATCATCCTGAAAAAGATTTAAAATGTATTCATGTAGCAGGAACAAATGGAAAAGGTTCGACTTCGCACTTAATAGCATCAGTGTTACAAGAAGCAGGCTATAAAGTTGGGCTTTACACATCTCCACATCTTAAAGATTATAGAGAGCGAATTAAAATTAATGGTGAAGAAATATCAGAAGAATTTGTATGTGAATTTATAAATTCCAATAAAAGCTTTTTCGAAGATAATCAATTAAGTTTCTTCGAAATGACGGTTGGATTAGCCTTTGAATATTTTAGAAAAGAGAAAACCGATATTAATATAATTGAAGTTGGTATGGGTGGAAGATTAGATTCAACCAATATCATAAAACCATTAGTTTCTGTAATCACAAACATTGGATTTGATCACACACAATTTCTAGGAAATACACTAGAAGCAATTGCATCAGAAAAAGCAGGAATAATTAAAAAAGAGATACCTGTTGTAGTAGGAGAATATACAAAAGAGACAAAAACTGTATTTTTGAATAAAGCAAAAGAAACAAATACAGAAATTTTTTTCGCATCAGATTTAATTGAAGAAGTATATCCATCAGAATTATTGGGTGACTACCAAATCCATAATAAAAAAACCGTTATTCAAACTATTAAAGTTATACAAAGTCAAAAACAATTTAATGTAACAGAATTACACATTACAAATGGATTACAAAAAGTAATTAGAAATACTGGGTTAAAAGGAAGATGGCAACAGTTAAAACAAAGCCCGAAAGTAATTTGCGATACAGCTCATAATTCGCATGGTCTAAAAATAGTTCTAAATCAAATCAAAAATGAAAAATTTGAACAACTACATATTGTATTAGGAGTAGTAAACGACAAAGATTTGAATGAAATTTTGCCTTTATTTCCTAAAAACGCGAAATATTATTTCTGCAAACCAAATATTCCTAGAGGATTAAATGCTGAAATTTTACAAAAAAAAGGACTGAATTTTCAATTAGAAGGAAAAGTATATAATTCTGTTTCAAATGCTTATCAAGATGCTTTGAAATCATCCATGGAAAAAGACTTTATTTACATAGGCGGAAGTACGTTTGTAGTAGCAGAAGTTTTATAAAAAATGTTTGCAGAATTAAAAATAAGCTTTATATTTGCACCCTGATTAAGAGAAATCATAATCATGATAAAAGGGCGATTAGCTCAGCTGGTTCAGAGCACCTCGTTTACACCGAGGGGGTCGGGGGTTCGAACCCCTCATCGCCCACCACTTTTATCAATTTTACTGATAATACAACAGCATTATCGGGCGATTAGCTCAGCTGGTTCAGAGCACCTCGTTTACACCGAGGGGGTCGGGGGTTCGAACCCCTCATCGCCCACAAAAAAACTCCTTAGATAATCTAAGGAGTTTTTTTTATAATAATTCTAAAGTTCTTTCTAATGCCATTCCTCTAGAACCCTTTATTAATAAAATTGAATTTTCAAATTTTATAACTTTAAAATCGTTTGAAAAATCTTCAAAATTTTTATAAAAATTAAAATTAGATTTCACAATCTTATTCCTAAAAAAATAGTCCCCAACAAAAAATATTGTTATACTATTTTGAGAAATTAACATCTTAACAATATTTTCATGCTCTATCATACTCTCATCACCAAGCTCAAACATATCACCAATTATAATAACTTTATTATCCTTGTGAAGTTGGATGAAGTTTTCTAAAGCAACTTTCATACTACTTGGATTTGCATTATAAGCATCTAATATAATTTCATTTGAACCTTTTTTAATTAATTGCGAACGATTATTTTCTGGAATGTAAGCCTCAATAGCCTCTTTAATGTTCAAATCTGAAACACCAAAATAGTTTCCAATAACGATAGCAGCATTTATATTATTTGCATTATACAAACCTATTAAATGAGAATTAACAATCACATTATTGAACGCAACAGACACAAAAGGATTAGCTTCAAGATTTTTAATAAAAATTGTTGCATTAGCATCTGTATTACTAAATGTTATTTTTTCAATCTCTGTTGACTTTTCAACTTGAATATTATCATCTAAATTAATAAATACTTTTTTATTGTTAAGTCTTAAATAAGAATACATTTCGCTTTTACCTTTTATAACTCCTTCAACTCCGCCAAAACCCTCCAAATGAGCTTTACCAAAATTTGTGATATATCCAAAATCAGGTTGAGCTATTTTACACAAAAACTCAATCTCTTTTTGATGATTTGCTCCCATTTCAACAATACCAATTTCAGTATTTTCATTAAAAGAAAGTATTGTTAAAGGAACTCCAATATGGTTATTTAGATTACCAATAGTTGCCTTAACATTATATTTTTTTGACAACACAACATTTATCAATTCCTTAGTAGTTGTCTTACCATTACTTCCTGTTAATCCAATAATAGGCAACTTTAAAAAATTCCTATGAAATGTAGCTAATTCTTGTAATACAACTAAACTATTCTCAACTAAGATAGTTCTTTCATCAATAAAATAATCTTTATTGTCAATAATTACATAAGAAGCTCCTTTGTTAATTGCTTCTTGAGCAAATGTATTAGCATCAAATCGTTCTCCTTTTATCGCAACAAAAAAAGAATTTTCTTGAATATTTCTTGTATCAATAGAAACAGAATTACACTTGATGAAAAGTTTGTGAATGTCTTGAATTGTCATTTTACTCTAATTATAAAACAATAAAAGCCCTAACTAAAGGGCTTTTATTGAAGTTTTATGTATTAATTACTTTCTAACTTTATTTCTTGCAGATTTTTTGAAATCAGATTTAGGACCAACTCTTGACATTGCGCATCTGAATCCGATATAATCAGTAGCCATATCTTGTGGAAAATATCTTCTTTGAGCTGGATCTAACCAATATGCTCTATCTCTCCAAGATCCACCTTTATATACTCTAACATCATCATTAACTAAAGTTGTTCTCTTACTAGATTTATCATAAGCACGAACCATGTTTCCAATACTATCTGTTGAAACATTATGCTTTGGAGAATCATACATTCTTTGCTCATCTTTTAATTTTCCGTCACCTTCTTCTGAAGAACCAAAATCAAAATATCTTGTAGATTGTTTATCACCATCTCTGTAATTTCTATGGTCACTCTTATCAAAATTTTGTCTCAAATAAGTTTCATTATCATCAACAGGAACTTGAGAAATTTGACCTGGGAAGTTTCTTGCAACAACTTTTCCATTTGGTAAAGTATCAAAAAGTTGAGTTTCTGCTGTTACCAGCTCAACTTTTCCATCTTCACCAATTTTATTTTTCATGTAAACATTTCCTCTAAAATAGTTGAAATCATTAGCTTCATCATCAACAATAGGTCTGTAAACATCCGCTACCCATTCTGCAACGTTTCCTGCCATATCATACAAACCAAAATCATTTGGAGCATAAGATTTTACTTTATTAGTAATATCTGCGCCATCATCTGACCAACCAGCAATTCCACCGTAATCACCTTTACCTTGCTTGAAGTTAGCTAACTGATCGCCTTTGATTTGTCTTTTACCAGCACGAGTGTAACTTCCTGACCAAGGATATTTCTTTTGTCCTTTGTAAATATTATATTCTCTTTGACCAACGTCTGCCGCAGCAGCATATTCCCATTCTGCTTCAGTTGGTAATCTGTATTCAGGTAAGATAAGTCCAGAAGATCTTTGAGCATAAAGATTTTTTGGCTCTTGAGTTTCTCCTTTGGCATTTTTTACACCACCTTTTCCTTTTCCTTTAGAATTTCTTTGTCCTTTTAAAACAATTTCTTCACTACCACCATAAGTTTTTGATGGAGCAGCAACATATGTTTCAGTACTAAAAGTAGCATCAGCTTTTACATCAGTAACTTTTGCATCTTTTTTCAAATAACCTTCTCTTTCAAGTACAGACTCATTTACACGGTCAGTTCTCCATTTTGAGAATTCCGTAGCTTGAATCCAATTAACTCCAACTACAGGATATTCAGAATAAGCTGGATGTCTTAAATAGTTGTTAGTCATTGTTTCATTATATCCTAAACGATTTCTCCACACTAAAGTATCTGGAGACGCTCCTTCATAAATGTTTCTATAATTTTCTTCTTCTGGAGGAAAAACTCTTTTCAACCAATCCAAGTACTCCATGTACATCATATTAGTTACTTCAGTTTCATCCATGTAAAAAGATTGAACGTGTTGTTGATTTGGCGTGTTATTCCAATCATGCATTGGATCATCTTGAACTTTTCCCATTGTAAAAGTTCCACCTTCAACTAATACTAATCCAGGACCAGTTTCTTGCTTTTTGAACTTAGAAGCATACTGAAAACCGCCTTTTTTGTCATTAATTTTCCATCCTGTAGCTTGAGAACCGCCTTTCGAACTTGACTTTTTGCTACAACTTGCAAAACCAACCATAATTACTAACACTAGTAACACTCTGATTGTCATAAATTTGTTTACTTTCATACTCTTAGTAGGTAATAAATTTTCGAGGCGCAATATAGCAATTAACTATTAATTTGCAACATCTTTTATTAATTTTTTCCAAAAAACCATTTAACAGGTTTATTAAGTCATAATAACGTATCATTGTTTTATTTATTGTACAATTGTGTAATAATAATTAATTTTACAAACTTTGTAATATTTATTAAAATATTACGTTATACACTATTAATGAAAAAAATTGCTATTTTAATTATATTGTTAGTTAATTTCCTTTCTTATGGACAAGAAAAGGAACGCATTGTTGTTGACTGGAATGAAAAGAGAGAATATTCTTTTGGATCATACTCTGTTAATATTCCACAGTTTAATGCGGCTAATATATTTTTTGACAACTACAATAAAGAACTTTTTTTTAAATTAAAAAAAACATCACCATCGTTAATAGATGAAAAATCACTAGTTATAAGTGATGTTATTTACGAATCCATTGACGAATATAGTTTGGGTTCAATTTCACGAACTTCAATACCAACTTCTGTAAGAGCTACATTAAAAAATCAAATTGCAAGAGATAAAATTTCTATTCTTTTAACTTTATCTCCAATAATTAAAGACGGAAATAATTACAAAAAAATTAAATCCTTTAGCTACAGTTATTCTTTGACAAATAACTTGAGGAGTTTTGATTCTACAAGTAGTATAGCCGCCATAGAAAATTCTGTTTTAAGTACAGGAAAATGGTATCGTTTTTATATTGAAAAATCAGGCGTTTACAAGATATCAAAATCTTTTCTTGAAAATTTAGGAATTAAAACTTCTTCATTAGATCCAAAAAAAATTAAGGTTTATGGAAATGGAGGAAGAATGGTTCCGTTGAGTAATAGTGCAGATTACCCTATTGATTTAACTGAAAATGCCATTGTTGTTGTTGGTGAAGATGATGCAAAATTTGACTCTTCTGACTATATTTTATTTTATGGCGAAGGAGTTGATAATTGGAGTCCAGAAAACAAAACTAACTTAAACCTATACAGTAACAAATCCTATTATTACATTAATGTAGATGGACTTGATGGTAAAAGAATTTCTGAAATCTCACAACCTACAGGAACTTCATCTACAACGATAACTAGTTTTGATGATTTGCAATTCCACGAAAAAGACCTAAACAATATGGGGAAACTTGGTAGAGTTTGGTTTGGCGAATCTTTCAGTTCAGAAAACGAACAAGAGTTTGAATTTACTTTTGAAAATGCTATAACATCTTCTCAAGCAAGTGTTGAAATTCATGTAGGCGGAATTTCCTTTGTCGATACAAATTTTGCAGTTAATATAAACGGACAATCTCTAAGTCCAATTTCAATAACTGGAATTGCTGAAAACTCTGGAATTGAAGCAAATCACAATTATTTATTTTCAAATATTAATGCATCCGAAGATTATAATGTTAAAATTACATACGACAATAATGGCGTTCCAGCATCAAAAGCATATTTAGACTACATAATTATTAGAGCTAAAAGAAATCTAACAGGATATAACAAACAATTTAGATTTCAATATAATGATGCAAGTTCATTGACCGGCATTGGTGAATATTCTATTTCAAATGCTGCAAGTATCAGTCAAATTTGGGATATTACTGATATTTATAATGTTGGAAAATATACAAATTCTGGCGCAAGCAATTTCTCATTTAAAACAACCTTAGGTGAAATTCGCAAATTTATAGCAGTTGACCCTAGTGATTTTTATACACCTTTAAAGGAATCCAAATCATCTGTAGCAAATCAAAATTTAAAAGGAACAATTTTTAATGATGGTTCTTCTAGTTTTAAAGATATTGATTACTTAATTATTACTCCAACAGAATTTAACTCACAAGCAGAAAAACTTGCTACTTTCCACAGAAATTATTCTCAATTAAATGTAAAAGTTGTTAATCTTGAAAATATTTATCAAGAATTTTCTTCAGGAAAACAAGACATTGGAGCCATCAGAAATTTTGTTAAATATGTTTATCAAAATGCGTCTCAACCAAGCAAAAGAGTAAAATATTTGAATCTGTTTGGAGATGCTTCTTACGACTTTAAAGACAGAATATCAGGAAACACAAACAATGTTCCTATCTATCATGCAACTAACAGTTATACATCGGGTGAAGCGTCATTTGCATCTGATGATTTTTTTGGTTTAATGAATGACAACGAAGGTGATGTTGAACTGACAAATGGCGATGTCGATATTGCTGTAGGAAGAATGATTGTTTCGTCGACTCAGCAAGCTGAAGAAATGGTTAATAAAGTAATTGAATATCATGATTTGAAATCTTATGGAAACTGGAGAAACAATTATGTTTCTATTTCCGATGATTCTGATAAATCTTCTGATGTTACATTACAATCTAAACAGGATAATCTTACTAATGTAATTCATACACAAAAACCATTTATTAATTACAAAAAAATATTTTTAGACTCTTATCAACAAATGACCACTGCTGGTGGAAGTAGATATCCTGAAGCAAAAGAAGATATCAAAAACGCCTTTGAAAAAGGAGCTTTAGTTTTTAATTATCTTGGTCATGGTGGTGAGGACGGACTAACTGGAGAACGTATTTGGGATAAATTTGATGGTTCAAACTTTAACAATCAATATAAATATCCATTATTTATTACCATAACTTGTGAGTTTTCAAGATTTGACAACCCTTTACGACCTACAGCAGGAGAATATACTTTTTGGAATCCAACAGGTGGAGCAATTGCCATGTTAACAACTATACGCTCTATAGGTCAAGGTTCCGCAGAAATTTTAAACGACAAAATAGCCCAAGAATTATTTTCTTACGGATCAGATGTTTATCCATCAATTGGAGAGGCATTACGATTATCAAAAAATGCAAGTTTTAATAATTCATCCTCAAGAGTAGTTTTACTTTTAGGCGATCCAGCTTTAATGCTTGCTATCCCAAGACCAAGAGTAGTTTTAACAAAAGTAAATGATGTTGCTATTTCTGATCCAATAGTAGATTTTCAAGCACTTGCTTATGTAAAACTATCGGGCGAAGTTCGTGATGAACTAGGGAATTTAATACCAACATACAATGGCGAATTAGCTGTTAACATTTTTGACAAAAACTATTCTAAATCAACTTTCAATAATGATGGAAATAGTCCCTCTATGAACTTTACAAATCTTGGAGAAACTATTTTTAGAGGTAACGCTTCCGTAAATAATGGAAAATTTGAATTTGGATTTGTAGTTCCAAAAGACATAAAAATTCCTGTTGGAAATGGTAGAATTAGCTTTTATGCAAAACGAAATGAAATTTTACTAGACAAAACTGGTTACAACACTGATATAAAAATTGGCGGAATAAATACTTCAGCAGTAGCAGATAACACTCCACCAAAAGTTCGTTTATACATGAATGACGAAACATTTATTGATGGAGGAATTACAAATCAATCTCCTTTTTTCCTAGCATTTGTTGAAGATGAACACGGAATTAATACTGCAAGTGGAATTGGTCACGATATTGTAGCCATTTTAGATGGTGACGAAAGTAATCCCTACATCTTAAATGATTATTACGAAACAGAATTAGATGATTTCACAAAAGGAAAAATTAGATTCCCATTTAGAAATTTATCAGTTGGTTTGCATACAATTACGTTCAAATGTTGGGATGTTTATAACAACTTCATCTCAGCAGAAATTAAATTTATGGTTGTTGGTGACGAGTCATTGACATTGAAAAATGTTTTAAATTATCCTAATCCGTTTGTAAGTTATACCCAATTTTGGTTTACTCATAATCGTCCATTTGAACCCTTAGACGTTCAAGTGCAAATATTGACTATTACCGGTAAAATTGTAAAAACAATAAACCAATCTGTTATTACAGAAGGATTTCTTTCTAGAGAAATTACTTGGGATGGAAAAGACGATTTTGGTGATAAAATTGGTAAAGGTGTATATATTTATAAGCTTACAGTAAAATCAACTCTGACAAATAAAAAATCAGAAAAAATTGAAAAACTTGTAATCCTCTAATAAAATACTATATTTGTTTAATTATTTTTTGAAAAAAATTAAGAATGAAAAAGATTTCAATAGCGTTACTTTTATTAGTAACAACTCAAATTGTAAAAGCCCAAGATAGAGTAATAACTACAGGTGTTCCGTTTCTTCTTGTAGCTGCTGATGCACGAGCTGCAGGTTTAGCAGATCAAGGTGTAGCAACATCAGCTGATAATTATTCGCAACAATGGAATCCTGCAAAATATGCATTTGCATTAGACAAACAAGGGTTTTCAGTAAGTTATACTCCATATTTAACTCAACTTGTAAATGACATTTCATTAGGTCAAGTAAATTATTATAACAGATTTGGTGCTGAAGGAAGAAGTGCTTTTGGTGTTAGTTTACGTTATTTTGGTTTGGGAGAAATTGAACTTAGAGAAAATTTTGACGATGTACCAAATATTGTAAAACCAAATGAATTAGCTTTAGATGGTTCGTACTCACTTCAATTAAGTGAGCGATTTGCTATGGCTGTTGCAGGAAGATATGTTCGTTCCAATTTAAAAATTGCTGATGCAAGTACTGATGCAAAACCAGGAAGTACTTTTGCTGTGGATATTGCAGGTTTCTTTCAATCTGAAGAAATTGCTTTCAATGAATTTAATGGTAAATACCGTTTAGGATTTAATTTTCAAAATTTAGGACCTAAAATTAGTTATGACAACGATGAATTTAGTACAAACTTCCTACCAGCAAATATGCGTTTAGGTGGAGGTTTTGATTTTATTTTAGATGAATATAATAAAGTATCAACAAGCGTTGAATTTACTAAATTATTGGTACCAACGCCACAAGATCCAGATTTAGATGGAGATGGTACAATTACAACAGAAGAAAGAAATGAAAATAATGAAAACTACAGAAAAATTAGTTGGGTTTCAGGAATTTTCAAATCATTTGGAGATGCGCCAGATGGTTTTTCAGAAGAGTTAAAAGAATTTACTTACTCTGTTGGAGCTGAATATTCATATCAAGATTCGTTTGCAATGCGTTTAGGTTATTTCAACGAAAGTCCTTTAAAAGGAGCAAGAAAATTTTTCTCACTTGGAGCAGGTTTTAAATACAATGTGGTTAAAGTTGATGTTTCTTATTTATTTTCAGCTTCAAAAGTTAAAAACCCATTAGAAAACACATTACGTTTTTCACTTACATTTAATTTTGGTGATAAGTATGACGAATATTAGAATTTTATAAATTAAATAACAATCCAAATTTCTTAAAGGAATTTGGATTTTTTTTCCTCTATATATAATGAAAGAAATAAACATTAACACTACAATTTCAGTTTTCAATGGGATTAATGAATTACCGAGTGAAATTCAATCTTTAATGAATCAAGCCATTGAAACTAGAAAAAATGCATACGCACCTTATTCAAAATTTAGAGTTGGAGCAGCAATATTGTTAGATAATGGTAAAATTGTTTTAGGTTCCAATCAAGAAAATGCAGCATATCCATCTGGCTTATGTGCTGAGCGAGTTGCTATTTTTCAAGCAGGAGCAATTTATCCAAATGCCAAAATTATCAAATTAGCAATCACAGCAGCATCGGACACAAACCCAACCTTATCACCTATTCCACCTTGTGGCGCATGCCGACAATCCATTGCTGAGTATGAATTTAAACAAGACACACCTATTGAAATCTATTTTATGGGTGAATCAGGCGAAGTATATAAGTCAAATTCAATAAATAATTTATTGCCACTTTCATTTGACAAAACATCCTTGTAAGCTATAACGATATAGTTGACATTTAAGAATAAACAGTTATTAAAAAATGCTATTTTAATTCTGAATTATTTTTACATCTACTATCAATATCTTACTTTTGCTTCCGAAGTGTCGGAACACTAATTTGATAATTAGCAATTGTGATACGATTACAATATATTTAATCAACGTAATTCATTAAAAAATGAAACCAATTACAAAAGAAACTTACCTTCAATGGTATGAAGAAATGCAGTTTTGGAGAAAATTTGAAGACAAATTAGCCGCTGTATATATTCAACAAAAAGTTAGAGGATTTTTACATTTATATAATGGTCAAGAAGCAGTTCTAGCTGGAGCAATTCATGCCATGGACTTATCTAAAGACAAAATGATTACAGCTTATCGTAATCACGTTCAGCCAATAGCAATGGGAGTTGATCCTAAAAAAGTAATGGCAGAGCTTTACGGTAAAGTAACAGGAACTTCAAAAGGAATGGGTGGTTCTATGCATATCTTCTCAAAAGAGCATGGATTTTATGGTGGTCATGGTATTGTGGGCGCTCAAATTCCAGTAGGTGCTGGAATGGCATTTGCTGATAAATATTTTGAAACTGGTGGAGTTACCTTAACTTATTTTGGTGATGGTGCTGCACGTCAAGGTTCACTTCACGAAGCTTTTAACATGGCTATGAATTGGAAACTTCCGGTGGTATTCATTTGTGAAAATAATGGATATGCAATGGGAACTTCAGTTGAAAGAACAGCAAATCATACTGATATTTGGAAACTTGGTTTAGGATACGAAATGCCTTGTGGACCAGTTGACGGAATGAATCCTGTAAAAGTTGCTGAAGCTATGCAAGAAGCAATTGACAGAGCTCGTCGTGGTGACGGACCAACTTTTTTAGAAATGAAAACGTACCGTTATAGAGGTCACTCTATGTCAGATGCTCAACTATACAGAACTAAAGAAGAAGTTGAAGAATACAAAAAAATCGACCCAATTACTCAAGTACTTGATATTATCAAAGAAAAAGGATATGCAACTGATGCAGAAATTGAAGCAATGGACGAAAGAGTTAAAAACTTAGTAGATGAATGCGAAAAATTTGCTGAAGAATCTCCTTTCCCAGAAGCACCACAATTATACGATGTGGTTTACGAACAAGAAAATTATCCTTTCATTCCTCATAGATTATAATTATGGCAACAATAATAACAATGCCTCGTTTGAGCGATACTATGACAGAAGGAACTGTTGCAACATGGCTTAAAAAAGTAGGTGATACAATTAAAGAAGGTGATATTTTAGCTGAAATCGAAACGGATAAAGCTACAATGGAATTTGAATCATTCAATTCTGGTGTTTTATTACATATTGGAATTGAAGCTGGTCAAACAGCACCTGTAGATTCATTATTAGCCATCATTGGAAAAGAAGGCGAAGATATTTCTGCTTTGTTATCAGGTGGTTCTTCTACTCCAAAAGCTGAAACTACTCCTGTTAATGAAACTCCAATAGCTTCTGCTCCTCAAGTAGCAGTAGCAATTCCTGCAGGTGTAAAAGTTATCACAATGCCACGTTTAAGTGACACAATGACTACTGGAACAGTTGCAACTTGGTTGAAAAAAGTAGGTGATTCAGTAAAAGAAGGAGATATGCTTGCTGAAATCGAAACTGATAAAGCAACTATGGAATTTGAATCATTCAATGCAGGAACTTTATTATTTATCGGAATTCAAGAAGGTGAATCTGCACCAGTTGATAGCGTTTTAGCAATTATTGGTCCAGAAGGAACTGATATTACAGGAATAGCTGAAAACTATTCAAAAGGTGGTGAAACAGTTGTTCCAAAAACTGAAACTACTGCTCCAGTTGCTCCATCTCAACCAACTCAAGAAGCAACGAGTTCAGATAATGGAAGAGTTTTTGCTTCTCCATTAGCAAAGCAAATTGCAAAAGATAAAGGAATTAATCTTTCTCAAGTAAAAGGTTCGGGAGAAAATGGTAGAATTATAAAAAGCGATGTAGAGAACTTTACAGCTTCGGCATCAGTTACTTCACAATCGACTTCACAACCAGAAGTTTCAACTACAACTCCAGTAAAACCATTTGTTCCAGCAGGAGAAAATTATTCAGAAAAAATACCGAATTCTACTATGCGAAAAGTTATCGCAAAACGTCTTTCGGAATCGATTTTCACAGCACCACATTTCTACTTAACAATTGAAGTAGCAATGGACGAAGCTATGAAATCTCGTGCTACTATAAATACAGTTCCAGATACCAAAGTTTCATTCAATGATATGGTTATCAAAGCTTGTGCTATGGCATTAAAAAAACATCCAAAAGTAAATTCACAATGGGCTGATGACGCAATAACGATTCATCACCATGTAAATATTGGAGTTGCTGTTGCTGTTGAAGATGGTTTGGTAGTTCCTGTTTTAAAATTTGCAGATCAAATGAGTTTATCTCAAATCGGTTCTACTGTAAAAGATGTTGCTGGAAGAGCAAAAAACAAAAAACTACAACCTGCAGAAATGGAAGGAAGTACTTTTACAGTTTCTAATTTAGGAATGTTTGGAATAACTGAATTTACATCAATTATAAATCAACCAAATTCAGCTATACTTTCTGTAGGAGCAATTGTTGAAAAACCTGTAGTAAGAAACGGACAAATTGTAGTAGGAAACACTATGAAAGTTACCCTTGCTTGCGATCACAGAACAGTTGATGGAGCAACAGGTGCGCAATTCTTACAAACGTTAAGAACTTACTTAGAAAATCCAGTTACAATGTTAGCATAATAACAAAAACTATATTAACAAACCTGTTCAGAAATGAGCAGGTTTTTTTTTGAGCGAAAGGTTTGGGCATTTTAGGGATGGTAATTCCTGCTTTTCGTTACAATCTCTTCGAGGATTTCCACTGCAATCAGGGCTAGATAGGATTTATATTGAATAAATATAAGACTACTAAGAACTACCTTTCTTATTCTTTTCTTCAATCCATTTACTCATATATTTAGTACTAGAAAGCAAATGATGTTGTAAAATAGAACCAATAAAATTATTATTTCTATGTAGTTTTAAATTTCCAGAAATCAAATTAATTTTAATGACAAAATCTTTTTCAAAATATTCTTTTTTAAAACGTTTTTCTATTATTTCAAATCCATTTTCTTGAAATTGTTGCCACAATTTTTCATTTTCATAAAGTTGAACAGCCGCATCTACAAAATCAACCGGATTATCTTTCACAAAACCATTCCAATCAAAATTTCCAGCCATAGCCTCAGCACCAATAGATGAAGTTATACTTGGAGTTCCACATTGCATTGCTTCGAGTAATTTACCTTTTATTCCTGCTCCAAAACGAATTGGAGACAAAACTACTTTAGCATTTTTTATCACTTCTAAAGCATTATCAGCTCTACCATTAATATAGAAATTTTGTTTTGGTCTATTTAACTCCAAAACTTTTTGTGAAGGATAAGCACCATAAATTAACATTTTAACTTCAGGTAATCTCTTGTTTAGTAAAGGCCAAATGATTTCCGACAAGTACTTCACACAATCCCAATTCGGTTCGTGAAGAAAATTTCCAATAAAAACAAAATCATTTCTTTCTGTAAAAGGTGGAATTTCATATAACCGCTCTACAAAAATTGGCATATAAAACAATAAATCTTTTGAAACCTTAAACTGATTTTGAAGTAATTCCATTTCAAATTCCGAAACCATCAACGATAAATCACAACGTAAAATACTAGCAATTTCTCTTTTAGCAACATCAGCAAATAAATCATCTAAAGTGAATTCCCTATTTTCTTTAACAGCTAATTGTCTTGCTTGTCTTAAACAATGCAAATCCTCAGTATCAAGTATTTTCATTGCGTCAGGACAACTTTCAGAAACTCTCCATCCAAACTGCTCTTCCACCATAAAACGATCAAATAAAACAATATCTGGATTTAATTCTTTTACAAATTCATCAAAACTTGAAGAATTCAATTCAATAGTTCTTACCAAAACTCCTAAAGATAAAATATCTTCTGAAAATTCAAAATTTTGTGCCGTAGTGGCAAAAGTTATTGCATAACCATTTTTCTTGAATAGATGAATTAATTGCATCATTCTACTACCTGCTGCTGAAGATTTAGGTTCAGGCAAAACAAAGCCAATAATTAATAAAATTTTAGATTTTAGCATAATATCAAATACAATTACAAAGAAAAGATTTAATTTTACAAGAAATTAAAATTATACAAAAATGTTAGGTCTAAAATTAAAAACCGACCCAAGATGGGTAACAATAGTTGAATCAAACATTGAAGAAATTCTAACAGATCATGCTTGGTGTGAGCAAAAAGCAGCCACCAACATTATAACAATAATAACCTATAATTCAGAGCATGAAGAATTAGTAACTGATTTATTAGAAATAGCCAAAGAAGAAATAGAACACTTCCAAATGGTTCACAACATAATTAAGGAGCGCGGATTAAAATTAGGCAGAGAAAGAAAAGACCATTATGTGAATGAACTTTTCAAGTTCATGAAAAAAGATGGTAGCCGAAATGACTCTTTTATTGATAGATTATTGTTTTCGGCAATGATTGAAGCAAGAAGCTGTGAGAGATTTAAAGTATTATCTCAAAATATTGAAGATAAAAAATTAGCTGAATTCTACAGAGAATTAATGATTAGTGAAGCAGGTCATTACACAACCTTTTTAAAGTTTGCTAGAAAATATTCTGAAAAGGTAGATGTAGATAAACGCTGGGCTGAATGGTTGGAATTCGAAGGAGAGTTAATCTCTAATTACGGAAAATCTGAAACCGTTCATGGATAGGTTATTAGCATTTCAAAAATTATACAGAAGCAATATCAACATTTAGAGATATTCTTTTTTGATATATTTTCTACAACAAACAAAAAACCCTATCCATATTGGATAGGGTTTTTAAAAAAGAAGGCGGCGACATACTCTCCCACAGTTATGCAGTACCATCTGCGCAATCGGGCTTAACTTCTCTGTTCGGAATGGG
>NZ_JAIXUB010000030.1 GCF_027484205.1 Flavobacterium sp. | reverse complement strand
TATCTATTATAACAACGAAAGAATAAAATCAAATTTAAACAAAATGAGTCCGATAAAATATCGAACTCATTATTATCAAAATTAATTATAAATTTGTCTAAACTTTTGGGTGCAGTCTACAGTGACCATTTTTTTATTTTCATTTCCATCAGGGTTAAGTAGCATTTGTATTGATTTTTATTTAAAATTTCTAAGACAATCCCGATATTTTGCCATTATTATCAATATCAATACGTTCTGCATTTGGAACGGCAGGCAAACCAGGCATTCGCATAACATCACCAAGTAACGGAACTATAAATCTTGCACCACTAGCAATTTCAAACTCTCTAACTGTTATAGTAAAATCCGTCGGACGACCTATTATCTTTTCATTATCCGAAAAACTTGCAGGTGTTTTAGCCATACAAATTTGAAATTCATTAAAACCTAAATCGTTAATCATCTTCAATTGTGACTTCGATTTTGGAGAAAACTCTACGGAACTTGCTCCGTATATTTCTTTTGCAATCGTATTTATTTTATGCTCAATAGAATCTGTCGTTGCGTATAAAGGTTTGTAATTTGCAGTATTTTTATTGATTTCTTCCACCACTTTTTCAGCCAATACTGCCGATCCTTTTCCTCCATCAACAAAAGCTGTACTTACTATTGCAGTAACGCCTTTTGCTAAACACAATGCTTTCAGTTTATCATATTCTTCTGCAGTATCCTCAGGAAAAGCATTGATACAAACCACAGGATTTAATCCAAATTTCTGAATGTTTTCGATGTGTTTTTCTAAATTACAAAAACCATTTTCAATAGCGGAAACTTTTGGAACTTTCAATTCATAATCGCCCATTCCAGCGTGATGTTTAATTGCCTTTAAAGTCGCTACTAAAACAACAGCATCAGGTTTCAAACCACTTTGTCCACATTTTATATGAAAGAATTTTTCAGCACCTAAATCAGCACCAAAACCTGCTTCGGTAACAACATAATCACCAAGAGAAAGTCCCATTTTAGTGGCAATTACCGTATTTGTTCCTTGTGCAATACTAGCAAATGGTCCACCGTGAAGAATCGCAGGATTTCCTTCTAAAGTTTGCACTAAATTAGGTTTCAAAGCATCTTTTAGTAAAACTGCCATTGCTCCTACTACTTTCAAATCACGAGCAAAAATAGCTTTACCTTCAAAAGTTTTTCCAACAAAAATATTTCCTAATCTAAATTTTAAATCTTCTAAATCTTTCGATAAACAAAGAATCGCCATCACTTCAGAAGCTGGTGTAATATTAAAACCATCTTCTCGCATCGTTCCGTTAGCTTTAGCTCCAACTCCAATAATGATTTGGCGTAGCGAACGATCATTCATGTCCATCACACGTTTCCAAGCAATCGATTTTGGATCTAAATTCAAAGAAAACTTCGGATTTTGAAGATTGTTATCAATTACTGCGGAAAGTAAGTTATTCGCTTTTTCAATTGCCGAAAAATCGCCTGTAAAATGCAAATTAATATCTTCCATCGGAACAACTTGGGCATATCCGCCACCAGCTGCGCCACCTTTCAAACCAAAAACCGGTCCAAGTGAGGGTTCGCGCAAAACACCAATTGCTTTTTTACCAATGTAGTTCAAACCGTCTGTTAAACCAATTGTCATAGTGGTTTTACCTTCGCCATATTTAGTAGGCGACATCGCAGAAACCAAAATCAGTTTTCCTTTTGGATTTTCTGATTGTAATTCGAGAGGCAATTTGGCTTTATACTTTCCGTAATATTCTAAATCGTCTTCTTGAATATTTATTTTTTCAGCAATTTTTCTAATGTGTTGTAAGGTTGCATTTTGAGCAATCTCAATATCGGATGGAAATGTTGACATTATTTTTTTAGTAAAATTTGAAGTAAAATTAGTTGAGTTGTTTTGAAATTATAAATGATAAAAATGAAATAAAAAAAACCTACAAGGCTAATGAAACCTTGCAGGTTGAGTTTATTCTAATGACAACGTAATTTGTCCGTCGTCATCTAATTCTGTTTGGATATCTTCAGAAACGTTATCTTCTACTGAAACTTCCATTTCCTGTGGTGCTTCTTCTACAGGTTCTTCATAAGGCAATGACTCTAAAAGACTGACTTGCTTCAACTTATCTGTAGTTAATTGGTTTCCTAATGCTTTAATTCCTTTTACAGCAATAAATTGTTCTAAATCTATCGTTTGATTTTCCTTTTGAACGCCTTTTACTTTAGCATAAATGATTTCAGCAACTGGACGCCAATCAGTAGAAACAATTTCTAACTGTGATTTTTCGTGTTCGGTAATGAAAATCTCTTCTTTATTTTCGTTTTCAACCAAGAAACGTTTTACAAAATAACGTTCTTTCTCACCATCATAATAAATACAAGAAATTGGTTTCTTAGGATTCCATTTTTCTAACACAATCATATCTTCATCAAAATGCGTCGTCAATTCTGGAATTATGGTTTTCAATTTCCCAGCTTGATTGATGATTAACAAACGGTCATTTGGTCTAAATTCGCCTAACAAGTCACCTCTTCCATCAACATTTAAACGCTGAACGGTATCGTCAAACCAAACTTTTCTCGGACGTAAAGTTGAAATTCCTTTCTCTTTCAATTCGATTTTCTTGATTGGATATTTCGTTACTGTATTTCCGCGAGAAGCACGACCTTTTATAGCAATATCGGTAAAATCGACATCCCATTTTAGTTTTTTCACACTTCCAACTTGACGCAACAAAATCGTTACAACCTCAGCTTCACCATTTGGATTTGCAGAAAAATACAATACTTGCGAACCTGGTTTTTCCTGTGTTAAATCGTAAAATTTATCACGAGTCACACCAGAAACATTGAAACGTTTAATAAATGTAGAACCATTTTTACCATCACGGTAAATCATATTGTAAATAGTTCGCTTGTCATTTTTATCAAAAACATCAATATGAATAATATCTTTTCCTACGAATTTTTTGTCGTCAACTTTAGAAATCATCATTTTTCCATCACGTAAGAAAACGATAACATCATCAATATCAGAACAATCAGCAACGTACTCGTCTTTTTTCAAACCTGTTCCAAAGAAACCTTCTTCTTTGTTTACATATAATTTTGTATTTCTCAAAACCACTTTCGTAGCTTCAATATTTTCAAAACTTCGTAACTCGGTTTGACGTTCGCGACCTTTTCCGTATTTCTCTTTTAATTTGGCAAAATAATCTATAGCAAAATCAATCAGATTATCTAAATGATGTTGCACTTCTTTCATTTCGTCTTCTAATTTGGCAATAAAATCATCCGCTTTATCCGAATCGAAACGCGTAATACGAATCATCGGAATTTGGGTTAATTTTTGCAAATCTTCGTCTTCAATTTCACGTACAAATGATTTTTTGAATGGCTCAAATCGTTTGTACATGTATTCATAAAGCGATTCTCTATCAGAATACAATTTGAAATCAATATACATTTCTTCTCGAATGAAAATCTTTTCTAAAGTCGAGAAATGCCATTTATTTTTAAGTTCTTCTAATTGAATTTCAAGCTCTTTCTTTAATAATTCAACCGTTCGTTCTGTCGAAATTTTTAACATGTCCGAAACTCCAATGAACAACGGTTTGTTATCTTCAATCACACAACCTAAAGGTGCTACCGAAGTTTCGCAAGCCGTGAAAGCATACAAAGCATCAATCGTTTTATCTGGAGAAACTCCTGGAAATAAATGAATTAGAATCTCAACTTCGGCAGCGGTATTGTCTTCAATTTTCTTGATTTTGATTTTACCTTTCTCGTTGGCTTTCAAAATACTGTCAATCAAAGTTGACGTATTGGTTGAAAACGGAATTTGTGTAATCACCAATGTTTGTTTGTCCAATTGCGATATTTTGGCACGAACACGAACACGTCCGCCACGAAGTCCATCGTTATAATTAGAAACATCAGCAATTCCTGCCGTTTGAAAATCTGGATATAATGTAAAAGGTTTTCCTTTTAAAATTTTAATCGAAGCATCAATCAATTCGTTGAAATTGTGAGGCAACACTTTAGTAGAAAGTCCAACCGCAATTCCTTCTGCACCTTGCGCTAAAAGCAACGGAAACTTCACCGGAAGATTATTCGGTTCAGCACGACGACCATCGTAAGAAACACCCCAATCGGTGATTTTTGGAGAATACAAAACTTCCAAAGCGAATTTTGATAAACGTGCCTCAATATATCTCGAAGCCGCAGCGCTATCGCCTGTTAGAATATTTCCCCAGTTTCCTTGACAGTCAATCAACAACTCTTTCTGACCAATTTGCACCATCGCATCACCAATACTCGCATCTCCGTGAGGATGATACTGCATGGTGTGACCCACAACATTGGCAACTTTGTTGTAACGACCATCATCCAACTCTTTTAATGAGTGCATAATACGACGTTGCACTGGCTTGAAACCATCTTCGATCGCTGGTACTGCACGCTCAAGAATTACGTAGGAAGCGTAATCCAAAAACCAATCTTTGTACATTCCTGTAACTTTGGTGATGGTATCTTCTGGATTCTCGTCGTTTTCATAAAAGTGATTTCCGCCTGTAGAAACGATGTCCTCAAAGCCTTCGTCTATACTTTCGTCGTTGGTTGATTCGTCTAACTCGTCGTTAGTTTCTTCCTCGTTAATGTTATCTTCTTCTTCGTCTTTCATATGAAGGTTTAAAAGTTTAAAAGTTGTTTCCTACTAAACTTTAAATTTTACATTTTATTTAATTTTCAAATACTGAACACTGCCAACTTACTTCTCTACCAATTCCTTATCCAATTCCACTTTCAAATTATTAATGATAAAGTTTTGTCTATCAGGTGTGTTTTTACCCATGTAGAATTCTAACAACGTCTCAATTGACGTGGCCTTGTCTAACATTACTGGATCTAATCGAATACTTTCTCCAATAAAATGTTTGAACTCATCAGGTGAAATTTCTCCTAATCCTTTGAATCGCGTGATTTCAGGCTTTGGCTTTAATTTTTCTATGGCATCAATACGTTCTTGGTCGGAATAGCAATAGATAGTTTCTTTTTTGTTTCGCACACGAAATAACGGCGTTTGCAAAATATACAAATGTCCTTCTTTAATCATTTCTGGGAAAAACTGAAGGAAAAATGTAATCAATAACAAACGAATGTGCATTCCATCGACATCGGCATCGGTGGCAATTACGATGTTGTTGTAACGTAAATCTTCGATGCTTTCTTCAATATCTAAAGCTGCTTGAAGCAAATTGAATTCTTCGTTTTCGTACACAATTTTCTTCGACATTCCATAAGAATTCAACGGTTTACCACGTAAACTAAAAACCGCTTGTGTATTAACATCACGACTTTTGGTAATCGAACCCGAAGCCGAATCTCCTTCGGTAATGAATAGTGTACTTTCTAAACTTCTTGGATTTTTAGCATCGGTTAAATGTACACGACAATCGCGCAATTTTTTATTGTGCAAACTTGCTTTTTTAGCTCTGTCTTTGGCTAATTTTCTAATTCCTGAAAGTTCTTTACGTTCGCGTTCGGCTTGTAAAATCTTACGCAAAAGCGAATCGGCAACTTCTGGATTTTTATGTAAAAAATTGTCTAATTTGGTTGTAATAAAATCGTGAATAAACGTACGAACCGTCGGGCCATTTGGACCAACATCATTGGAACCCAATTTGGTTTTGGTTTGCGATTCGAAAACTGGTTCTTCAACCTTAATAGAAACCGCAGAAACGATTGATTTACGAATATCGGAAGCTTCAAAACCTTTGTTGTAATATTCACGAATGGTTTTTACAATCGCTTCACGAAATGCGTTTAAGTGAGTTCCACCTTGAGTTGTATTTTGACCGTTAACAAACGAATGGTATTCTTCTGAATATTGTGATTTACTGTGTGTTAACGCAATTTCGATATCATCACCTTCTAAGTGAATGATTGGATATTGCATGTCTTCTTCAGTAATGGTTTCTTCTAACAAATCTTTTAAACCAAATTCTGAGAGGTATTTTTCTCCATTATAATATATTGTTAATCCGCGATTTAGATAACAATAGTTTTTGAGCATTTTGATAATATACTCGTTACGATACTTATAATTCTTGAAAATAGCTTCGTCGGCAATAAAGGCCACTTTTGTTCCTTTACGTTTTGTCGATTCAGTGATTTCTTCTTCTAACTGAAGATTTCCTTCGGAAAATTCGGCAGCTTTTTGTTGGTTATCACGAACCGATTCCACACGGAAATAATTGGACAAAGCATTCACGGCTTTGGTACCAACTCCATTCAAACCAACGGATTTTTTGAACGCTTTAGAATCGTATTTTCCACCAGTATTCATTTTGGAAACCACATCAACGACTTTACCTAATGGAATTCCACGACCATAATCGCGAACGGTTACTAATTTATCTTTGATGGTTACTTCGATTACTTTTCCTGCACCCATAACGAATTCGTCGATGCAGTTGTCGATTACTTCTTTTAGTAAAATATAAATTCCGTCATCTGGAGACGAACCATCACCGAGTTTCCCAATGTACATACCGGGACGCATTCGGATGTGTTCTTTCCAATCGAGTGAGCGTATATTGTCTTCGTTATATTGTGTTTCTTGAGCCATTTTAAAATGTATCGATTTTCAGCTAATATAGTGTATTTCGAATCATTTTTGAAATGATATTTATCAAAGTTATTAAGAATGTTTTTGACAATTTGAGGTACGATTTACGAAATACAAAGTACGAAGTTGAGAGAATAGAAAAAAGAAACAAGAGGAAAGAACTTTATTGATAATGACAAAAAATTCCCGAATCAGTAACTGTCCAAAAGGCTGCTTTTTGATTGGAAAATTTCAAACCATTATTCGCCCAAGAATTACAGGTATGAAACAAATTATACTTTCCTTTCGCTTCGTAAAAACTATCATTTTTACCGTAGGTTGTGGCAGGTATGAAAATCGGATTTTGATTGACATCAAATTGAAAGCTGTCTTCTATATAAGTTATTAATTTTTGATAATTTTCTTGCGAAATATTTATTTTAACACATTCTTTATTCTCTTTAATTGATTTATAAAAAGTGGTGTGCATTGCAGAGTTTCCCATTGCAAATGCAGCTTTAAAAGCAGTACTTGCTTTCAAATCTGACCATTCTGGTGTATCTAAATAAAAACCTTTATCACCCCAACCAAAAGCGAGATACTCCGCAGTTGAATCTTTCGATTTTGTGTTTTCGAACTTGATTTGCGAACTCCAGTTTTTGATTTCGTCTTTAATAGGAACGATGATATCGGTATGAACTCCATTGGTTTTTATATAAATAGAAACATCTTTAGATTGATTATCTGCATCGGAATTGATTGTGATTTTTGACAATAAAAAAGCTGATGCTAAATAAATTAATAAAAATGAAAGAATTGCATATGAAAACTTTTTCAGAATTGTTAAGGTTTTTTTCATGTTTTTTTGTGGATTGGATAATTACGGTTTGCGTATCCAAATGTTGTGCCAAAAAAAACCGCAAAATCTCTTTTGCGGCTAGTCTATTTTCTATATTCTATTCTCTATTTTCTAAAAACTAAACATTAAATCTAAAATGCATCACATCACCATCTTTAACGATGTATTCTTTACCTTCTACTCTTAGTTTTCCTGCTTCTTTTACTTTCGCTTCTGAACCAAAGTTTGAGAAATCTTCATAAGCAATAACCTCAGCACGAATGAATCCTTTTTCAAAATCGGTGTGAATTACTCCTGCTGCTTTTGGAGCTGTATCACCAATGTTAATTGTCCAAGCGCGAACTTCTTTAACTCCAGCTGTGAAATACGTTTGTAATTTTAACAATTTGTAAGCTGCACGAATTAAAACTGCCGAACCTGGTTCAGTCAATCCCATATCTTCAAGAAAAACTTGTCTTTCTTCGTAACTTTCTAATTCGGTAATATCAGCTTCTGCTCCAACTGAAAGAATGATAACCTCAGCATCTTCGTCTTTTACTAATTCACGTACTTGATCTACATACTTGTTTCCGTTAACTGCTGATGCTTCGTCTACATTACAAACATAAAGAACTGGTTTATTAGTAATTAATTGAAAATCTTGCATTAATTCTTCTTCATCTTGATTTTGAGGAACAACCGTTCTTGCTGATTTTGCTTGCAATAATGTTTCACGGATTCTATCTAAAAGTGCTTTTTCTGCTTGCGCTTCTTTGTTTCCAGTTTTTGCAGCACGATTTACTTTTTCTAAACGTTTTTCAACCGTTTCTAAATCTTTTAATTGCAATTCGATATCGATAGTTTCTTTATCACGAATTGGATTTACGTTTCCGTCAACGTGCACAATATTATCGTTATCAAAACAACGTAAAACGTGAATAATTGCGTTACATTCTCTAATATTTCCAAGAAATTGATTTCCTAAACCTTCACCTTTACTTGCTCCTTTTACCAATCCTGCAATATCAACAATATCAACAGTTGCCATTTGAACGCGCTCTGGTTTTACCAATTCCTCCAAACGAACAATTCGTGGATCTGGAACGTTTACCACACCAATATTTGGCTCGATAGTACAAAACGGAAAGTTAGCACTTTGCGCTTTTGCATTTGATAAACAATTAAATAAAGTTGATTTTCCTACGTTTGGTAATCCTACAATTCCTGCTTTCATATCTTTTTGATATTATTTTTTATTTGTGATATGTAACGCAAAAGCGTTTCATCTTAAGGTTTTATTTTAAAAGTGTGCAAATATAATGTATAATTTAAGAATATTGATAATCATTGACTAGAGAATAGTGTAAATATGTAATCTATTATAAAAATTGTGTAACATAATAGTTTTCAAGTAGAAGTAATTTTGACTTATCAATAATAATCTAAAAATACACTATTATGAAAACTAAAATTTCAACCTTACTTATGGCAATGGCATTTACAATAAATGGTTTTGCTCAAGCTCCAAAAAATGTAAAATCGGAAACTACCACAGTAACTACAACAATAAAAGATTCTGAAGGAGAAAAAAAATTAGTAAAAACAGAAGAAACTCGCGAAGTTCAAAAAATTGAATTGGGGCAAGAAAGTCCGAATACAATTAATGTTCCACAAGTAGATAATCCTGTAAATGTTGTAACTACAACTAAATTAAGTGTTGATGGAGAAGTAAAATCGGTTGATGTAGATCGTTCTGCATATTATTTATTAGATGGAGAAAAATATCAAATTCAAACTGATAAACAAGGTTATACTTTAAATTCTGTTAATAATAAAAACAAAGGAATTCTTCGTAAAACATCGAATAATAACTATGTGTACGTTAGTAAAAATAAAGTAGCTGTTGGCTATTATGATGATAATGGAAATTTCATTTTAGAAACTTATGATTCTAAAACTGATACCATGAAAAAAGAAAAATTTGAAATTATCAAATAAGATAAAAGCTCTAGAAATAGAGCTTTTTTTTATTTATGCCTTTCTTCAAGATTTTGAATAATTTCCTCTTCCTCGTCTGTTGGAACAAGTCCTGATGTGTGCCAATAGTCCGTTAGAATTTTATTCTTTTTATTGAATAATGTTTTATCCAAAAAGACTTCAGTTTCTTTGAATGAGAAATTTTGATTACTAAAATTGGTAGTCACAAGATAACTTCTCACTTCAATATCAGAAGCTCTTCCTTTCTTAACTTGCTCAAAGCCAATTTCCTCTTTAGAACTTGATAAATAATAATTATTATCATCTATACGATACTTGGCATTAAAAATTGATTTATAAATATTTTTTGCATTACTACTTGTTTTATCCACAACTCTCGCAATTGTCATTGGAGAAACAATAGCAGAAACCTCAACAATAATCTTTTTCTTTCGGTCATAAGTAATGGCAAAATCATCTAATAATCCTTTAGAACTTGGAAAAGGAATTGCTTTTAAAGTATAGTAATCATCATTTGTAGCGCTTGCATTAATAAAAAAATCAAAATCTTTTTTTGCTTTTGGCTCAAGTAATAAGAGTAAATATTTAAAATTATAATAGTTCTCCATTATATTATTCAAATTATAGCCTAAAAGCTCATCGCTAACATTATCTGTCATTCCTTCTAAACCAAAAGACCGATTTTGCTCCACTAAAATTTTGGTTTCAAATTTTTTAGGTTTACCCGTAAGTTGAAAATTCATCAATCCATCATTATAATTTTTATACTCACCATTCAATTTGAAAAACTCTCTTGAATACACTTTCAGTCGAGCAGGAATGGAAAGTTTGTTGGAGGAATTTTCTATTAAACTTGCAAGAATTTTTTGAGGATGTTGTTTAGTTACAACAAGTTCTTCTAAAACCGCCAACTTTGCTTTGAGATAAACTATATTATCAGTTTCTTTTAAAGTTGAAGATCTGACTGTAAGCAGATTATAACCAGTATGTGAAATTTGAATATTTGAAATTCCTTTAACAGAAAAACTTACTTTTCCATCGGAATTACTCAAATGATATTGTTTTCCTTTAACAACAAAAACGGATGCGCCTTCTATATTTTGTTTCGTTTCTTCGTCTTTTAAAGTAATTGTAATCTCAGTATTTTGAGAGTAGGTTTTGGATATTAAAATCAAAAAAAGTAAAGCAAAAACTTTTTTCATATTAAATCAGTTTGAACAAATTTAACAAAAAGTATGAGTAAACAGTCAAAAATTTAATTTTATGTAAAAAAAATCCCCACTGAATAGTGAGGAAAATTTTTTATTCATTATGCAAAAACGACTGTCTGTTTAAAAGTGTTTCTTCGCTTTCTACATGATTATCATCAGGAATACAACAATCAACTGGGCAAACTGCCGCACATTGTGGTTCTTCATGAAATCCCTTACATTCTGTACATTTTCCTGGAACAATGTAGTAAATATCATCTGAAATTGGAGTTTGAGCTGCTTCTGCATCTACTTCAGTTCCATCTGGAAGAATAATTTTACCTTTTAGTTTTGTTCCGTCTTTATATCTCCAATCATCTGCACCTTCATAGATTGCAGTATTTGGACATTCTGGCTCACATGCGCCACAATTGATACATTCGTCTGTTATTATAATTGCCATTTTTAATTTTAGATATTAAATTTTAGATATTAGATTTAAAAAATCCTTAATCCTAAATGATTTGTTTTAATTTTGCACAAAATTACAATCAAAACCATTCATAAACAAGTTACAAATGTTACAAAAAGAAAAAATTAACGCTTTTGTAGAATTAGGAAAGTTTTTAAGCCAGTTTTCATTGGATAATAGTATCAAAAATGAGGCTGTTTTAAATAACAATTTGTTTTATGATGATTTTATAAATTTAATTGAATTATCACAATCTCACAACGGTTGGTTCACACCAGAACAAGTTTACTTTGCTATAAATTCTTGGGCAGAAGCTTTGACTGAAGAAAATTTAAACAATTGGTTATCGAATTATGATTTTTCAAATGTGCAACCAAAAACCGTTGGATTAATCCTTGCAGGAAACATTCCGTTAGTTGGATTTCATGATTTTTTATCGGTAATAGTTTCGGGTCATAAAGTTTTGGTAAAAACATCTTCCAACGATCAAAAATTATTGCCTTTTCTTTCGAATTATCTAATTTCTGTAAATCCAGAAATTGGAGATTACATCACATTTACTGATGGAAAATTAGAGAACTTTGATGCTGTTATTGCAACTGGAAGTAACAATACAGCACGATATTTCGAATTTTATTTTAAAGACAAGCCTAGTATTATTCGTAAAAACAGAAACTCAGTAGCTATTTTAACGGGAAATGAATCACATGAAGATTTAGTGAATTTAGGTGAAGATATTTTTAGATACTTTGGCTTAGGTTGTCGTAATGTTTCCAAATTATTTGTACCAAAAGATTATAATTTTGAAAACTTCTTCAAAGCAATTTATGAATATAAGGATGTAATTTTTTATGAAAAATATTCTAATAATTACGATTATAACAAAGCCGTATTCTTAATGAGTAATTTCAAATTATTAGATAATGAATTTCTAACAATTAAAGAAGACACCAGTTACTCCTCACCTATTTCTTCCGTTTTTTATGAAAATTATGAAAATTTGGATGAGATAAAATCGCGATTAGAAAATGATGCTGACCAAATTCAATGCATTGTTTCTAAAGACTTAATTTCAGGTTCTATTCGATTTGGACAAACCCAAAAACCAAATCTTTGGGATTATGCAGATAACGTTGATACTTTATCATTTCTTCAACAAATTTGATTGCATTATTCTCAAAAATTCTTATAAACTATAACGATTTCGTTAATAACAAGCACTGATTATTGTAGAATTCTAACTGCTTTTTCATATGCTATTTACGAAATTTGCACCTTAAAATTTGCATTATCTTAACAATGAAAAAACACAACTACAGCGCCGGACCATGTATTCTTCCTCAAGAAGTCTTTGAAAAATCAGCACAAGCTATTTTAAATTTTAATAATTCCGATTTATCTATTTTAGAAATATCCCACAGAAGTAAAGATTTTGTTGCCGTTATGGACGAAGCAAGAGCTTTAGTTTTAGAACTTTTAGGATTAGAAGGAAAAGGATATCAAGCTTTATTTTTAGCTGGTGGAGCAAGTTTAGAATTTTTGATGGTTCCATACAATTTAATGAAAACTGATGGAAAAGCTGCCTACTTAGATACTGGGACATGGGCAAATAATGCTATAAAAGAAGCCAAACATTTTGGAGAAACTTTAATTGTTGGTTCATCAAAGGAGCAAAATTACAATCACATTCCTAAAGATTATTCTATTCCAGAAGATGCTTCCTATTTTCATTGTACGAGTAACAATACAATTTTTGGAACGCAAATGAAATCGTTTCCTACGACAAATGTTCCTGTAGTTTGCGATATGAGTTCGGATATTTTTTCAAGAACTTTAGACTTTTCTAAATTTGACTTAATTTATGCTGGAGCGCAAAAAAATATGGGTCCAGCTGGAACAACATTAGTAGTTGTAAAAGAAGAAATTTTAGGAAAATCTGGAAAATACATTCCAAGTATGCTGGATTATGAAAAACATATTAAAGCAGAAAGTATGTACAATACGCCACCTGTTTTTCCAGTTTATGCATCGCTTTTAACATTACAGTGGTTAAAAAACCTAGGCGGAATTGCTGCAATTGAAAAAGTTAATGAAGCTAAAGCCAATTTATTATACGCTGAAATCGATAGAAATCCATTATTTAAAGGAACTGCAGCCGTTGAAGATAGAAGTATAATGAACGTAACATTTTTATTAAATGATGAAAATCACGCTCCTATTTTTGACAAAATGTGGAAAGAAGCAGGAATTTCTGGATTGCCAGGACATCGTTCTGTTGGAGGTTATCGTGCTTCAATGTACAATGCTTTACCATTAGAAAGTGTTCAAGTATTGGTTGACGTGATGAAAAATTTAGAGTTTCAAGTTTAAGGTTTCATGTATGAATTTCAATTTCAAAGAAATATATATTTTAGAAAATGATGTAGTGCGTTTGCAACCATTACAAACTTCTGACTATGAAAAATTAGTTGCATTTTCTATTGATGAATCCGAACTTTGGAGTTTTAATGCAAATGGACCAGACAGTCCTGAAAACTTGAAAAAATATATTGAAAAGGCGTTGTCTCAAAAAGATAAATTAGTAGAATATCCGTTTCTAGTTTTTGACAAAATAAGTAATAAAATTGCTGGAAGCACACGTTTTTACAATATAAACCTTGAAGCTAAACATTTAGAAATAGGTTTTACATGGTATGGAAAAGAGTTTCAAGGAACCAAATTAAATAAAAACTGTAAATATCTACTTTTAGAGTTTGCCTTTGAAAAAATGAATTTAGAACGTGTGGGTTTTAGAGCCAATAATTTGAACAAAAGAAGTATCAATGCAATGAAAAGCATTGGTTGTATCGAAGAAGGAGTTTTAAGAAACTTCAGCACCAATGCTAAAGGAGACAGAATTGACGCAATAGTTTTAAGCATTCTGAAAAATGAATGGTTTGATTCAGTCAAACAAAATTTAAAAAATAGAATATAAATTATAAATGAGTTTTAACTTTTAAACTCATAAACTTTTAAACTCATAAACTCAAAAATGAAAGTATTAGCTAACGACGGAATTTCAAAAAGCGGAATTAAAGCTTTAGAAAAAGGTGGATTTGAAGTAATTACTACCAAAGTAGCTCAGGAACAAGTTGCCAATTTCATCAATACAAATAATGTTGATGTGATTTTAGTAAGAAGCGCAACCAAAGTTCGTAAAGATATTATTGATGCTTGTCCAAATTTAAAAATCATTGGTCGTGGTGGCGTTGGAATGGACAATATTGATGTAGAATATGCTCGTTCTAAAGGAATTCATGTCATCAACACGCCAGCATCTTCTTCTGAAAGTGTGGCAGAATTAGTGTTTGCACATTTATTTACAGGTGTTCGTTTCTTACACGATTCTAATAGAAATATGCCTTTAGAAGGTGACACTAATTTTGAAGGTTTGAAAAAAGCTTATGCAAACGGAATTGAACTTCGTGGTAAAACATTGGGAATTATTGGTTTTGGAAGAATTGGTCAAGCGGTTGCAAAAATGGCTCTTGGACTTGGAATGAAAGTCATTGCTGCCGATAAATTTTTAAGTAATGCTGAAATCAGAGTTGATTTTTACACAGGTCAATTCATCAATGTAGATATTGTTACAGAACCATTAGAAGATTTATTCAAACATTCTGATTTTATTACACTTCACGTTCCTGCGCAAGAAGGTTATGTAATTGATGCTGATGAAATTGCTCAAATGAAAGACAATGTAGGAATCGTAAATTGCGCTCGTGGTGGCGTAATTAATGAGGTTGCTTTAATCGAAGCTTTAGAAAGCGATAAAATTCTTTTTGCAGGTTTAGATGTTTTTGAAAAAGAACCAACACCGGAAATCCAAATTTTGATGCATCCAAGAATTTCGTTAACACCACACATCGGTGCTGCAACTTTAGAAGCCCAAGATAGAATTGGAACAGAATTAGCCGAACAAATTATAGGTTTATTAAAGAAATAATTGACTTTTAAAATAGAATCCAAATCTGAAATAAAACTTAGATTTGGATTTTTTGTAGAATAAATTTGACGTTTTTAACATTTGTTTTTAAACTTTTATACCTTTGTTAAAACTAAAAACAAAAAACTATGTTTGAACAACTTACAGAATTAGTAAAACAATTTGGTGGTGATGCAGTAGTAAATAATCCTGCGGTGCCAAATGAACATAATGAAGCCGTCATGGAAGAAGCTGGAGGTTCAATACTTTCAGGTTTAAAAGATATGGTTGCAAGTGGAAATATTGGTGATTTAGCTGGATTACTTTCTGGTAAAACTCCAATTGACATGAACAATCCAGTGGTTCAAGAATTAACCGGGAAAGTAACTGGAAATCTTGGTGAAAAATTTGGATTATCATCAGAAGCTGCTGGTAGCGTTGCTGGTGGTTTAATTCCTCAAATATTAGGTGGATTAATTAACAAAGCTCAAGATCCAAATCAACCTGGATTTAATATTTCAGATTTAATTAGCTCAATTTCTGGCGGAAATGGTGGTGGATTAATGGATGCTGTTTCTAAATATGGAAGCCAATTTGGTTTAGATCAAGATGGTGACGGACAAGTAGGAATGAGCGATGCAATTTCTGCTGTAACTAAAAAATCTGGTGGTCTTGGAGGTTTATTAGGAAAACTTTTTGGAGGAAAATAATTTCCAACCATTATAATATAGAAACACTTTAACCTAGTTAAGGTGTTTTTTTTTGTTAAAACAATTCTAAATTAACTTATAATGTATTGAATTTTAGTAACTTTATAAAAAATAGTCAAATGAAAAATCTAATTTTCATCTTAGCAATACTATTATTTATCATTGGTTGTTCGCCATCAAAACCTATTTCTGATAATAAAGAAATAAATTCAAAAACTTCTGACACCATTAAAATTGCTAATAAAGAACTTGAATATGAAGTAATTATAATTGATGGAGGATTTAGTTCATGGCTAAATTCGTTTGCGAAACCAAGAGGATATTATTCTGAAAGTTACATGCAAAATAGAAATCAAATTTATGTGACTGAATGGAATAGAAGAGTAACGCAACCGCAACAATACAATCCAACTTTGTATGAAATGCAAATAAATTATGACTTTAATACGAAGTATGGTTACGAGGTAAATTATCTCATTTACAACTATTTCATTTATTTTCAAATAACATACAAACAACAACTCGCCGGATTTGTTCCACGTCCATAAATTGAGTAAATTTGCACTTTATCAAAAAAAATGGGAAGTTTTAAAGAACGTTGGAACATAACATCAAATTGGCAAGTAGTTGTCATAATTGTTGTATTTGCAGTTACAGGTTCTACTTCAGCTTTTATTGCAAAACCTATTTTAGCACTTTTCGGAATTACAAAAGAAACAATTTCCTTGTGGCTTTATTATCCGTTATATATTGTAATGATTTTTCCTGTTTACCAAGTTCTTCTGGTAAGTTTTGGATTTCTATTTGGTCAATTCAAATTCTTTTGGGCTTTTGAAAAGAAAATGCTCAGAAGCATGAAATTAGGATTCATTGCCGATTTTTTTGAAAAATAAAAAAAGGAACTAATGAAGTTCCTTTAATGTTTGAGTATCGTCTTGTTTTTTAATTACATAAGTGTAAATCCATGTCAATGTAAATGTTGGAATAAAATCACTAAAAGGTAAAATTTCTTCCAGAAATTCTATTATTCCACCCACTTTACCAATAGAACCTTTGTACATGTAAGATAACATAAAAGCAGCTAGTGGTGCCCAAATAGTATCTGCAAATTCTCCGAAAAACGGAACTAAATAGGTTAACATTCCAACTACATCAAGAAAAATACCTAAAAATAAGTTTCTTTGTTTGTTACTTAAGTTGGTCAATGCATCCGATTGTAATATCATTTCTAATTAAATTTATAATTTGGAAATGATATTACAAATCTAATGCCAAACTATTTAGGCTGATTAATCATGTTGAAAAAGTCGTTTCTATTTTCTTTTTCATTAAAAATTCCACCATATTGAATGGTTGAAGTATAACTCGATTCATCTTTGATTCCACGACTTGACACACACAAATGTGTTGCTTCCATAACAACAATTACATTATCAGTTTCTAAAACCGTTTTTAATTCGTTGTAAATCTGCATAATCAAACGCTCTTGTACCTGTGGACGACGGGAATAATAATCTACAATTCTGTTTAATTTAGATAGACCGATAACTTTTCCGCTTGATACATAACCAATGTGTGCTTTACCAACAATTGGCAGAAAATGATGTTCGCAAGTTGAATTGAAACTAATGTTAGCTTCCACCAACATTTTGTCATAATTATAACTGTTATCAAAAACTGATATTTTTGGTTTATTCGCCGGATTTAATCCAGAAAATATTTCTTGGATAAACATTTTAGCAACTCTGTGAGGTGTGCCTTGAAGACTATCGTCTGTCATGTCTAATCCCATTTCTTCCATAATAATATGAAAATGCTTTTCAATGGTTTGCATTTTGTCAGCATCAGATTTGTCAAATGCATCAAGACGTAATGGTGTTTCTGCCGATGTCATCTGATGATTATCGCCAATCAATTCGTAAATTTCTTTTTCAATTAATGTGTTCATGGCTAATTTATTTTTAAATTATTTTGTTTAACAAATTTACAATAATTTTAAACAAAAAGTTTTCTTTAACTTTTATTTATTATTTATTCAACGATAAAAAAAATCTATATCACTCATTTTTTATAAAATACTTTGTTACTTTGTGAAAAATTGAAGCATGATCACAGCCAAAAATATTCATAAGTTTTACGATACTTTACAAGTCTTAAAAGGAGTTGATTTACATATAAAAAAAGGTGAAATTGTATCCATTGTAGGTGCATCTGGCGCAGGAAAAACTACACTATTGCAAATACTCGGAACGTTAGACAAACCAAGTGTTGAAAATGGCACATCATTAACAATAAATGATGAAGATATTTTAAAAATGAACGATAAATTGTTATCTAAATTCAGGAACCAACATTTGGGATTCATTTTTCAGTTTCATCAATTGTTACCCGAATTTACAGCTTTAGAAAATGTTTGTATTCCAGCATTTATTGGTGGAAAAGAAAAAAAAGAAACCGAAAAAGAAGCCAAAAGATTACTTGATTATTTAGGATTATCACACAGAATCGATCACAAACCCAACGAACTTTCTGGCGGTGAACAACAAAGAGTAGCAGTTGCAAGAGCTTTAATCAACAAACCTGCTGTGATTTTTGCCGATGAACCTTCAGGAAATTTAGATACGGCTTCAGCAGAAAATTTACATCAATTGTTTTTCAAACTTCGTGATGAATTTGGACAAACCTTCGTAATTGTAACCCACAACGAAGAATTAGCCAACATGGCAGACCGGAAATTAGTAATGGTTGATGGACAAATTAGTATTTAAAAGAGTTTCAGGTTTAAAGTTTTGTATCTAACCTTTAAACTCTTAAACTTTTAAACTCTTAAACTTTTAAACTCTTAAAAAAATAAATGCTTCTAATACTTCTATCATGGATTTACATTCTCTTTACCACAATCAATATTGGTTTTGGTTTTGATAGATGTATTGGATTGAAAAATAAAAACTTCGTCATTACTTCCATTTTAGGATTGTTTTCTGTTACTATTCTTGCGAGCATTTGGGCAATTTTTGGCAGAATAAATATTGAATTTCATGGAGTTCTCTTGATTCTAAATCTTCTACTTTTTTTTAAATTCCATAAAGAGATTATTGAAAAGTATAAAGTCTTTTGCAACGAATTAAAATCATTATCAAAAACGTTGCAATTCTTTTTATTTACAATAACTTTAATGATTGTTGCGCAATGCAGTTCCATTCCTTATGTAATCGATAATGAATCATATTACATTCAAACCATCAAATGGATTAACGAATACGGTTTTGTAAAAGGAATTGTGAATTTGCATTTTTTTCTTGGTCAAACGAGTGGTTGGCATGTAACCCAAAGTGTTTTTAATTTTTCATTTTTATATCCAAATTTCAATGATTTAAGTGGTTTTATAATGCTTTTGGGAACTGTTTTTTCTTTTCAAAAACTTCAAGCATTTTATCAAAATAAAAATACAAACTACCTTTTAATAGGATTATTTCCAATTGCAAGTATTTTTCTTTTTCAATTTATTAGCGCACCATCTCCTGATATTCCAGTTTATGTTTTATCGTTCATCATCTTTTTTTACTTTTTAGAAAATTTCAAAAATTGTACTGTTGAAATATTCAATTTGATTGTAATCTTAATACTTTTTACGCTTTACATTAAAAATACAACTTTAACTTTTGCATTAATTCCAATAATTTTATTGATTCAAAACTTCAAAAATCTTTCTAAAAACCTATCAAAATCCTTTATACTTGCAACTATTGTTTTGATACTTTTTATAACGAAAAACATGATTATTTGTGGTTCGCCAATTTTCCCATCCAAATTATTTTCATCATTAACTATGGATTATGCGATTCCTGATAGTATTGAAAATTTTTATTACGACCAATTAAAATATTACGGATACTTTGTCGATTTGCAACAATACAATTCTATGTCGGCTTTCGATTTATTCTTAAGATGGTTATCTCTCCCAAAACTAAATGGATTGTTCAATAAATTGATTATTTTACTAATTCTAATTACACCCTTTTTTATCTTTAAATTTCAAAACAAAAAACCAGTTTGGATACTTTATATTTTGATGCTTTTGCAATTAATCATCCTTTTTGCAACCTCGCCACAATATCGATTTTTCATGAATTTTATTTTGTTCTTTTCACTATTTTGTTTCATTTGTTTGTTTCAAAATAAACGAATAGTTAATATTGTCTTATTGCTTTCGTTAGTTCCAACGCTACTAATTTTATTTCTTCCTGTCAATTTAAATCGTTTTTCAAATTATAAATTTATGATGGAACTCAGTAATTTTTCAACAGAAAATATCATTTTTCCTCACGAAAACACTAAAAACAATACATCATTTGAAGTGATTCAATTGGGTAATTTTAAATACAACTCACCTATCCAAAACGATTTCTTTTGGGCAAGCGGAAACGGATCACTTCCTTGCGTAAACAAAGATCAAATTACCTATTTCAAGAAATATTTTTACATCATTCCACAACAAAGAAGCAACGATTTAAAAGACGGATTTTATGCCAAAAAAATCAACAAAAATGACTAATTCCGAACTAAAATCATTCCTAGACGAGAAAGTAGAATTATACAACAATCCGAAGTTTATTGAAAGTGATCCAATACAAATTCCGCATCAATTTTCTTTGAAAGAAGATATTGAAATTGCAGGATTTTTATCGGCAACAATTGCTTGGGGAAACCGTAAAATGATTATCAATAATGCAAAAAAAATGATGGATTTAATGGGAAATTCACCATACGATTTTATCTTAAATCATCAAGATTATCAACTAGAAAAATTAGAGAATTTTGTACATCGAACCTTCAATGGTGTTGATATGATTACATTTGTCAAAGGATTACAAAATATCTATACCAATCATAATGGTTTGGAAGCCGTTTTCGCAAATAATATTGAGAAAGATTCCATGCAAAAAAGTATCTCCGAATTTAAGAAAGTATTTTTCGAAATCAATCATCAAAATCGCACCCAAAAACACATTTCTGATCCTTTAAATAATTCGGCAGCCAAAAGAATCAACATGTTCCTTCGTTGGATGGTTCGAAACGATAAAAAAGGAGTAGATTTTGGCATTTGGAAAACCATTCCAACATCAGCTTTATCATGTCCACTAGATGTTCATTCAGGAAATGTAGCTCGAAAATTAGAATTACTATCTAGAAAACAAAACGACGCAAAAGCACTTTCAGAATTAGACACTAACCTCAGAAAATTAGACCCAAATGATCCCGTAAAATATGATTTTGCATTATTTGGTTTAGGTGTTTTTGAAAAATTTTAAAAGTTAGAAGCGTGAAGATGGAAGTAGGAAGCTTTAAAATTGACTTTTGAAATTGAAATTGATTTTTGATGTTGACTTTTTTATGCTATTTTTGTACAAATAATAACACAACAATACTACTATGCTTATCATCGGAATTGCAGGCGGAACAGGTTCAGGAAAAACAACTGTTGTTCACCAAATTATGAACGAACTTCCAGAAACTGAAGTCGGAATTATTTCTCAAGACTCTTACTACAAACAAAACGTAGGCATGAGTTATGAAGAAAGAAGCAACATCAATTTTGACCATCCACGTGCCATCGATTTTGAACTTTTAGTAGAACATTTAAAAGATTTAAAAGCCGGAAAAACCATCAATCAACCCGTTTATTCTTTTGTAACGCACAACAGAACAGACGATACTATTTCTACACATCCTAGAAAAGTAATGATTGTTGAAGGAATTCTTATCCTAACAAATCCTGAACTTCGCGAGATGTTTGACGTAAAAGTTTTTGTTCACGCTGATTCTGACGAACGCTTAATTCGACGTTTAAAACGTGATATTGCCGAGCGTGGTCGTGACATGGAAGAAGTTTTAAACCGTTACCAAACAACGCTTAAACCAATGCACCAACAGTTCATCGAACCAACAAAAGCATATGCAGACATCATCATTCCAAACGACAAATATAATACCGTTGCCATTGATGTAGTTCGTGCCGTTATCAACCAACGCTTGACCTAATTTTACACCAAAAACAAATGAAAAATTGGTTCCAAAACCTTATTAGTAGCTATCCGTTTCTTATATTTTTAGGAAGCAAATACACTTTGGTTTCCATATTTTTCATTATTTGGATGCTCTTTCTTGATAATTATTCCTACATGGATAGTCGAATTTTAGATAAAGAAATAAACGAATTAGAAGACAATAAAAAATACTACCAAGAAGAAATTGCTAAGGACGAACAAAGTATAAAAAATTTAAATAATCCTGGTCAAACAGAAAAATACGCTCGTGAAAAATATTTCATGAAAAAAGACAGCGAAGACATCTACATAATTGATATCGAAGAAGATAGAATTAAAGACAGTTTAGAAGGAGCGAAACAGTAGGCATTTCGAAAATGGCAATTCCTGCTTTACGTTGCAATAGCTTTACTAATGTTTAAAACTTCGGCAAAGCTATTTTCTCTTCAATCAGGGCTAGATTGTGAACTTTAAACTAGAGTTTACATTGACAAAGAAATTTATCTTTTAAAAATACCAATTAGAAACGAATTGTCACACTGAGCTTGTCGAAGTGCTTTTTATTAAGGCAAAATTTCTTCAACAAAAAGTATATACCTATTTTGCAAAAAATCAAATTTAAATCTCCAAAAAAAGATAATTTTTGACTAAATTTGAAGTATCAAAAAGCAAAATACTTGTGAGCACAAATAAACCACTTTTTACAGATTTTGAAAGCGTTAGTTCTAAGCAATGGAAACAACAAATTCAATACGAACTCAAAGGCGCCGACTATAACGAAACTCTCGTTTGGGAAAGTCCAGAAGGCATTAAAGTAAAACCATTTTATCACAATGATGAAGTGGAAGAAATAGATTCTAAAATTTCAATAAATTCTCCAGAAAAAGCTTTTGAAATTCTTCAAAACATATTCGTACACGATGTAAAAAAATCTAATGAACGTGCGTTAGACAGTCTAGATCGTGGAGCAGAAAGCATTCGTTTTACCATAGAAAACGACACCATTTCTATTGCAGATTTGATGCAAAATCTTCCTTTAGAAAAAACAACTTACTATTTTTATTTGCCATTTCTTTCAATCGATTTCGCAACTAAAGTAAGTGATTATGCAGCTAAAAATCAGGCAAAATTCGTTATACAAATTGATCCAATTGGGCAACTTACTAAAGACGGAAATTGGTTTGAAAACCTTGAAAGTGATTTTGAAAAACTAAATAAAATTGCAAGTTCATCAGTAATCAATTACTTAAATATTAGTTCCGGAATTTACCAAAATGCTGGTGCGAATATGGTGCAGCAATTAGCTTACACTTTGGCTCACGCCAATGAATATTTCAATAGAATTCCGGCATTAAAACATCCTATAACTATTGAAGTTGCTATTGGCACTAACTACTTTTTCGAAATTGCAAAACTAAGAGCTTTACGTATTTTATTCAATACTTTAGCCAAAGAATACCATCATAATTTTGATTGTAATATTATTGCAACGCCAACTCGTAGAAACAAAACTATATACGATTATAACGTAAACATGCTTCGAACTACAACCGAATGTATGAGTGCAATCCTTGGTGGAGCGAATGTTGTAGCGAATTTGCCTTACGATGCATTGTATCATAAAGACAACGAATTTGGCGATAGAATTTCGAGAAACCAACTTTTGGTTTTAAAGCACGAAAGTTATTTTGATAAAGTGAATAATCCTGCCGATGGTGCTTATTATATTGAAAATCTAACGCAACAATTAGCAGAAAAAGCATTAGAATTATTCAAAGACATTGAAAAAAATGGCGGTTTAATCACTCAATTAATCGAAGGTACTATTCAACGAAAAATTAGTGAAAGTGCTAATAAAGAGCAAGAATTATTCGACAACGGCAAAGAAATATTATTAGGAACCAACAAATATCCAAACAAAAACGATAGCATGAAAAATGATTTGGAATTGTATCCTTTTGTAAAACAAAATCCACGCAAAACACTAATCACACCTATCATTGAAAAAAGATTGGCAGAGAAATTAGAGCAAGAGCGATTAGCATCGGAATAATTGATAACTTTAACAAAAAAGAACCTATGGAAGCGATAAGACAATTTGTAAAAGTGAAAAATCAAAAAGTAAACATTACTTTACCTGACGATTTTATCGCAGATGAAGTTGAAGTAATCATTTTGGCAAAAAATGATATTAGTTATAACCTTTCTGAAGAACAAATAGAACTTTTAGATAACAGATTAAACGAACCTGAATCAGAATATATTACATCTACAGAATCGTTAAATCTACTAAAAAAGAAATATGGGTTTTAGAGTTATTGTTTCTAAAAAAGCACAAAAAGAAATTGAAAATGCAGTAGCATATTATGCTGAAATTAATTTAAAACTTGCTTTAAGATTTTACAATGAATTATCTGAAACTTATAAAAAACTAGAAATAAATCCTGATTATCAAATAAGACATAAGAATTATAGAGCAATTCCATTAAAAGTTTTTCCTTTTTTATTATTCTATGTTTATGATAAAAATAGTGAAATAATTAAAATTCTTTCTTGTTTTCATACATCAAAAGACATAAAAAAATATCCTAAATAGTTTTAGAAACTATGAGAAAAAATATACAACATATAACATTAGAAAAATCCGAGAACTCGAAACCCAAAACTCGAAACTCGGAACTTTTCCAAACCGCCGAAGGCATTGAAGTAAAACCAACGTATTCTAAAGAAGACATTGAAAATTTGGAACATATTGGTTTTGGAGCAGGTTTTGCACCAAATCTTCGTGGACCTTATGCTACCATGTACGTTCGTCGTCCTTGGACCATTCGTCAATATGCAGGATTTTCAACTGCTGAAGAAAGTAATGCTTTTTACAGAAGAAATCTTGCTGCAGGACAAAAAGGACTTTCTGTAGCGTTTGATCTAGCCACACATAGAGGTTACGATTCTGACCATGAACGTGTTTTTGGTGATGTTGGAAAAGCTGGTGTTGCTATCGATTCGGTGGAAGATATGAAAATTCTTTTCGACCAAATTCCTCTTGGTGAAATGTCGGTTTCCATGACTATGAATGGTGCGGTTTTACCAATTATGGCATTTTATATTGTTGCAGCCGAAGAACAAGGCGTTGCACCAGAATTACTTTCAGGAACAATACAAAACGATATTTTGAAAGAGTTTATGGTTCGAAATACCTACATCTATCCACCAACGCCTTCGATGAAAATCATTGCTGATATTTTTGAATATACGAGTAAAAAGATGCCGAAATTCAACTCGATTTCTATTTCTGGTTATCACATGCAAGAAGCTGGAGCAACCGCCGATATTGAGTTGGCTTACACTTTAGCTGATGGTTTAGAATATATCCGTACAGGTTTAGCAACCGGAATGAAAATAGATGAGTTCGCTCCTCGCCTATCTTTTTTCTGGGCAATTGGAATGAATCATTTTATGGAAATTGCCAAAATGCGTGCTGGAAGAATGTTGTGGGCAAAATTGCTAAAACAATTCAATCCAAAAGACGAAAAATCATTGGCTTTAAGAACGCATTGCCAAACTTCGGGTTGGAGTTTAACCGAGCAAGATCCTTTTAATAATGTTGCTAGAACTTGTATTGAAGCAGCAGCAGCAGCTTTTGGAGGAACACAATCCTTACATACAAACGCATTGGACGAAGCGATTGCTTTGCCAACCGATTTCTCTGCAAGAATTGCCAGAAATACCCAAATCTTTTTACAAGAAGAAACTAAAATTTGCAAAACCGTTGATCCTTGGGCAGGAAGTTATTATGTAGAAAGTTTGACCAACGAAATTGCACAAAACGCTTGGAAACTTATTGAAGAAGTAGAAGAATTAGGCGGAATGACCAAAGCAATCGAAGCTGGAATTCCGAAATTGCGTATTGAAGAAGCTGCAGCTCGAAAACAAGCCAGAATTGATAGTAGTCAAGATATTATTGTTGGTGTTAACAAATTTAGACTAGAAAAAGAAGATCCATTACAGATTTTGGATGTTGATAACGATATGGTGCGCAAGCAACAAATTGAGCGTTTGACACAAATAAAAGCCACTCGCGATAACACTAAAGTTGCCGAATGTTTAGCAAAATTAACCTATTGTGCTAAAAACTCTAATGGAAATTTATTAGATTTGGCAGTAGAAGCAGCAAGAAACAGAGCTACTTTAGGAGAAATAAGTGATGCTTTGGAAGCTGTTTTCGGAAGATATAAAGCACAAATTAGAAGTTTTAGCGGCGTGTATAGTAAAGAAATAAAAAACGACGAAAGTTTTGAAAAAGCAAAACAACTAGCCGATGCCTTCGCTAAAAAAGAAGGTCGTCGTCCTAGAATTATGATTGCCAAAATGGGACAAGACGGACACGATCGTGGTGCGAAAGTAGTTGCCACAGGTTATGCCGATGTAGGTTTTGACGTGGATATTGGGCCATTATTTCAAACGCCACATGAAGCTGCGAAACAAGCCGTAGAAAACGACGTTCACATTCTTGGAGTTTCTTCTCTTGCTGCTGGACACAAAACTTTGGTGCCACAAGTTATTGAAGAACTTAAAAAATACGGACGTGAAGATATTATGGTCATTGTTGGTGGCGTAATTCCTGCGCAAGATTACCAATTCCTTTTTGATGCTGGAGCAGTTGCCGTTTTTGGTCCTGGAACTAAAATTAGTGAAGCTGCTATTAGTATTTTGGAGGTTTTACTTGAAGACTAGATAAATGGAAAAAACCTAACAGGTTTTATAAATCTGTTAGGTTTAAAATCAATTCTTCTTCTTTTTCTTGTCACAATCTTTTTTAGATTTTGCTTTTTTCTTTGGTTTCAGCAATTCTAACTTAGCTTTTAGTCGCTTTTCGGTTTCTTCTACTTCGTATGAATTGTCGTTTGCCTTCATTAAAAGTTTAATCTCTTTTAGTAATTTCAATGCTTTCTTGAACTCTTTTTGTTGTTCTAACAAATTATTTTTCTTGAGCAATAATGTCACTTTGTTACTTCCTTTTATGGTTAAAGCAAAATCAATTAGCTTAGATGCTTCGTCATAATCTTCGTTTAAAAGTAAGGCATCCAAATAATACGGATAAACTGCAACCGCATGAATATCGATAGCCAATGCTTCTTGAAAATAACGTTTTGCTTCTTCATAATCTTGCAATTGTTCAGTTTGAATTCTACCATACAAACACAAAGCCATTACGTTTTTATCGTTGTACGACAAAGCGTAATCTAAGGATTCTATTGTTCCTTCCAACCAATACGGATAGTTATCCAAGGCTTGAAAAAGATATTTATCTACTGTTTTCATTTTATTAGTAATTAGTGATTAGTGAATAGTAATTAGTCGCTAATCTGTTTGATATTTTTTGTTAATTCCGCTTTTGCGGTTTGTCGTTCTGATTTGTAGCTTTTCACTACTTTCTCTTTTTTAAAATCAGATCCTTTGAATATTCGTGTTGGATTGCCGCGTTGTACATTCAATTGGTTTTCCCATTGGTTACTGACTTGCTGCTTTATTTGTTCCAATTCGGAAACCTTGAATTTTTCTATTAAACGTTCGGTTGCCAATTTTTTATTTTGGTGTTGCGAACGGGAATCCATTGAAACCACACTTATTCCTGTTGGAAGATGTGTTGCTCTAATTGCCGAACTCACTTTATTTACATGTTGTCCGCCAGCACCAGAACTTCGCATTGCTTGGTATTGAATGTCTTTCTCTGAGATGGTTTTTATTTGCAAACTCTCAATTTCAAAAACTCCGATAAACCAGTTTTTGCGTTTGTGCATTTTTCTAAACGTACTTTGTCCAATCCACTGAATGGTTCCAGTCCATGATGTTACAAATTCAGCAACTGATGTTCCTTTTAGCATTAATAAAGCCGAAGCAACTGTTCCGTTTTCTTTTCCAGATTCTCGTTGTAGCACTTTGACTTCCAATTGATTTTCTTGTGCTTCCTCCAACACTTTTTTGAGCACTTGAGCCGCAACCCAAGTGCATTCTGCTGGTCCGCGACCTGCTGTTATTTGAATTATTTTGTCCATTTTTTTTAATAGTTTCAAAAGTTAAAATGGTTTTTCTTTTAGCCCTGATTGTAGTGAAAATCCTCGCCATTTTTATTGGCGAGATTGCAACGAAAAGCAGGAAAATGGATTACTCATATAGCCCAATTGTTTCGCTTCTAATAAAAAAACCACTTAACTTTTATTTATCCATTCGCACGATTTTTGGTGTGAATGTTCCTAAAACAGTAACCAATTCAGTTTGCAAAGCCATGACTTTATTGATGTCTTTGTATGCCATTGGTGCTTCGTCTACATTGCCTCCGATGAGTTGTACTTCATTGTCTGCCAAGACTTTTTTTATCTGACTTGGCGTAAAATTGGCTTTGCATTTGGCTCTTGAAAACAATCTTCCTGCGCCGTGTGATGCTGAATTTAGCGATTCGGGATTTCCTTTTCCCATAACGATGAAACCTGGTGCAGTCATTGAACCGGGAATGATTCCGAGTGTTCCTTCGTGCGCTGGCGTTGCGCCTTTTCTGTGAACGATGCATTCTTTGCCGTTGACTTGCTCTTTCCACGCAAAATTGTGATGGTTTTCTATGGTTACCACAATGCGTTTTCCGATAGCTTTAGCGATTCGTTTGTGAATGTTATCGTGACAGGCTTTGGCATAATCGCCAGCTAAATTCATTGCCAACCAATATTCCTGACCGTCGTGTGTGTTCAAATCGAGCCACGCCAAATGCTGCACATTTTTAGGCAACGGACATTGTTTTGTTGCCAAATACGTGTAATGTTTTGCAATATTGGCGCCCATTCCGCGTGAACCACTGTGTGATAAAACGCAGAAATAACTTCCTGCTTCTAACTTCCACTCGGGTAATGGTTTGTCTAATTGCACAATTCCGAATTCTACAAAATGGTTTCCGCCACCAGATGTTCCTAGCTGATTGTAAGCTTTGGTCTGCAAACTTTTTAGCAACGGAATATCCTGAAATTCTGACCTTGAGAAAATCTCGTGATCGGATTTTATGGCGTGCGTTTCGTTCATTCCGAACTTGGTGTGCTCTTTCAAAATGGCTTGCAACTGATGGTCTTTCCCTTTGATAAAAGATGCCGGCAAATCGAAAATTGATAAACTCATTCGGCAACCAATATCAACTCCAACGCCATACGGAATTACCGCATTTTCTGTGGCTAAAACTCCGCCAATTGGCAATCCGTAACCCGAATGAGCATCTGGCATCAACGCTCCAGCAACGGATATTGGCAACTTTAACGCATCATACAATTGAAACTTGGCTTGTTCATCGATTTCGTTTTCCCCAAATATTGAAAATGGTGCTCGCGTGGTTTGCAATTGATGCATTCGCACTTGAACTGGGTTGACCAATCCTTCGGCTACTTTGCCCCAAGTTCCGTTGTTTTTATAGTTCTCAGGATGTAAAAGCACATCTTTGGCTTCGTTAATGATACTGTCTTTTTTTTCTCTTTTTCTGTATCTGCTTATTTGTCCTAAAGCAATATTGATACTATTGTTTTTTGGAAAGCCTAATTTTATTAGGTCTCTTCCAGTTAATTTATTTCCCATAAATTTTTAACATTGTTAGTTATAGTGCAATTATCTCTGCGAAAGCAAAAAATAACGGCAAAGCATCTCATTCCATTTTTGGAAAGAGTAAATGAACTTTGTTCGGGAAAATTTTGTGAAGTGTCTAGAATAAATACAAAAAAGCCCGAAACTAAATATCTTCGGGCTTTTTCATATTGTTATAAATGTAAATTTCTATGATTGAAATAAGCCACGAAGAAATGCTGCACCAGTTCCTACCGGTGTGAAGCTTTGTGAGAATGATTTGAATAAAAACATTTTTCTTCGTTTTAAATGGTTATTATTTTTTTCGAGTGCAAATATTTAATTTTATTTTTTGATTTTCCAAATTTTTGAGAAAAAAAAATAAATTAAATCACACAAAGGCACATATTCATTGGGTTTTTCAATTTATTAATACTAAAAAATAGTAACTACTTCATCTAATAAAAACTACCACTAGTTTAAAAAAAACATTTATTTTTACCTAAAAATTATTTTATGAAAAAACATATCGTTTTACTTTTAATAGTTGTTCTAAGTCAATTAGGTAGTGCACAAAATTATTGTACTTATTTGCCTTATTTTTCAAACAATTTATATGGTTTAGCAAATGACAAGCAAGAGCAAATTGTTGAACCAAAATACAAAGAAGTAGAAATTATCAATGAGTTTTCCTTTGTTGTATTTGATAAAATTCATTGTTATGATTTGTACAATGGAAAATATGTAAACATTCCTTATTCTAAAGAAAATTCATTTGTAGTAATTAGTAATGAACTTTTTATTTTTAATTCAAAAAACAACACTCTAACAAATCCTTACAGTAAGGAAAAAATTCCTTTAAAACTGAAATACAAATTGATGTACAACAGAACTTTTTATGATTTTAAATCTAAGAAGAGTTATGATTTGATTTTTGCTTACACTAATGATGAAAAACAATTATTTTTTAAAAATGATAAAACTTTAAGTCTTGCTATCAATGGGAAATTTCAATATAAAAATTTTGAAATTATCCAATGTCCAGTTGACAATTTTGAACAAAATGTAGGAATCATAATTTTAAACAATGATAAATCTTTAAGTTGCTACAACTTTGACGGAACCAAATCGTTTAAAATTGAAACTAATGAAATAGAAAAAACAACAAAATATGCTATTGAGTTTAAAAAAAGTGTGCATCAAAAGTTTGTAGATTTCTACGGATTTGAATCAATCTTTTTTCCTGAATCGTTTTCATTAAGTGATATGGTTGGTGCTAGTGAGGGAAGGTTTTTCAATCGACTTATAGACAATATTAAACTTGGCGATGGTTATACTCTGAAAATCAAAGATTACAACTATGACTTGAATTCACCTAACAAAACGTATTTTAAAGACACAAAATACAACAATATTTACCACTTCAATTATTCTGAAAATGAATACTATATAAAATTTACTAAAAAATCTAATACAGATGAGTTGCAACTATTTGTTAATCATCCAAAAATAAATCCAAACATTTTAATGTGTCCAAAGGAGGAATTAATAAAATTTGAATTAGTAAAATAAATTAAGATTAGTTTGTCTATTTCCTAGGATTTAGCAATCCAAAAATGATTATGGCTCCAAATACGACATAGCCAATATAACCATACCATTTGTGATGAATGTCACTCATCATATCATCGACTTTTCCTTGGATAGGTAAGGGTAAATATTTGTAATTTGGAAAAGCTCTTTTACACGCTGAACAATCTACTTTAGCGGTTTTTCCATATACAAATGGAAACAATTTTAAAATAAATATTTTAGAATAAACTGAAGCTGTCAAAGAATTTGGTGCTTGACACTCAGGACAATTAGCATTTCTTATTTTATCGCTTTCTACTAACTTTTCTACCGAACCTATCATACTATCTTTACTTAATTATCATATTTAACTTTAAATAAAGCTACAAAGAACAATATTACAATTAAAAAAATCAAACCTAAAATTACAAAACATCCCAAAGAATGCCATATAGGACGTTTGGTTTCATTTAAAATTGACTTTTTTTGAACCGCTTCTAAAAGTGTTGGACTTAGATATTGTCCGTCATACATCTTTTGGCAATACAAACATTGTACTTCTAATGAACTGCCTACGGGAATAATTGGAACAAAAAAAACATGAAAATAGCTGCCATATTTAGTCACCATCATGTTGTTATCCTTATGACAATTAGGACATTCACAGGTTTCTAATAAATCTCTAACTAATAAATTGCGTTTAATTCCAAATATAAAAATCATAAGAATCAATTGTTTCTCCAAATATTGAATTTTATTTCAATTTTTCCAATTTATTAAAAATAAAAAAGAGAAAACATTATTTTTTACATTTACTATGCACGCATAATAATTTATTTTACTACATTTGAAAATCTAAACAAATTAAAACTATGGATTTTTCAGCAAAAATGCTTCGTGATGATGCGCTTAAAGGCAAAACAATTGTAGTAACTGGTGGCGGAAGTGGCTTGGGTAAAGCCATGACAAAATATTTTCTAGAACTTGGAGCTAATGTTGCCATCACTTCAAGAGATATAGAAAAACTTAAAACTACAGCTTCAGAATTAGAAACAGCAACTAGTGGAACATGTTTACCTATTCAATGTGATGTTCGCCATTATGACCAAGTAGAAGCTATGCTTGCTGAAGTTTTAAAAACTTTTGGTAAAGTAGATGTACTATTAAACAATGCGGCAGGAAACTTCATTTCTCCTACTGAAAGACTTTCAGCAAATGCTTTTGACACTATTATTGACATTGTTTTAAAAGGTTCAAAAAATTGTACACTTGCTTTTGGAAAACATTGGATTGAAAACAAACAAACCAATTGTAATGTATTAAATATTGTAACTACTTATGCTTGGACAGGTTCAGGTTATGTAGTTCCTAGTGCTACGGCTAAAGCTGGAGTTTTAGCAATGACAAGAAGTTTAGCTGTAGAATGGGCAAAATATGGAATAAGAATGAACGCCATTGCACCAGGACCATTTCCTACAAAAGGTGCTTGGGACAGATTATTACCTGGCGATTTAGCTGAAAAATTTGATATGGCTAAAAAAGTACCATTAAGAAGAGTTGGAGATCATCAAGAATTAGCCAATTTAGCAGCGTATTTAGTTTCTGATTTTTCTGCCTATATCAATGGTGAAGTGGTTACAATTGATGGTGGCGAATGGCTTCAAGGTGCAGGCCAATTCAATATTTTAGAAAAAATTCCGCAAGAAATGTGGGATATGCTTGAAACTATGATTAAAAATAAAGGAAGTAAATAATAGTCTTCTGTTGTCAGTTGAAAACTTTATAAATTATAAGTCAGATAGAAAATTTCTTTCTGACTTTTTTTATTCAACTGAATTCTAAATTCTTTTCTGTTTTTTCTATTCTCTTTTTTCAAATTTTACAACATTGTTAACAAATAACATTTTCAAAACCCATAAATAATTGTATTTTTACACCTCAAAATTTGAAACAAATAAATGGGTAAAATCATTGCAATTGCCAACCAAAAAGGTGGTGTAGGAAAAACGACAACTTCGGTTAACTTAGCTGCATCACTAGGTGTATTAGAAAAAAAAGTGTTATTAATTGATGCTGATCCGCAAGCTAATGCGAGTTCAGGACTAGGTATTGATGTAGAAAGTGTAGAAATTGGAACTTACCAAATACTTGAACACAGCAATACGCCACAGGAAGCGATAATAAAATCGACTTCGCCAAATGTTGATGTAATTCCTGCACACATTGATCTTGTTGCCATCGAAATCGAATTGGTTGACAAAGAAAATCGTGAGTATATGCTGAAACAAGCATTGGAAAAAATCAAAGAAGAGTATGATTATATTCTAATTGATTGTGCGCCATCATTAGGTTTATTAACGCTAAATGCATTGACTGCTGCAGATTCTGTAGTAATTCCTATTCAGTGTGAATATTTTGCTCTAGAAGGTTTAGGTAAATTATTGAATACCATAAAAAGTGTTCAAAAAATTCATAATCCAAGTTTAGATATTGAAGGATTGCTTTTAACAATGTATGATTCGCGTTTACGCCTTTCAAATCAAGTAGTTGAAGAAGTTCAAAAACATTTTAATGATATGGTTTTTAAAACTATAATTCAACGAAATGTAAAGCTAAGCGAAGCTCCAAGTTTTGGTGAAAGTATTATTGCTTTTGATGCAACAAGCAAAGGAGCAACAAATTACATCAGTTTAGCAGAAGAAATTATTAAAAAAAACAGTAACTAATTTATGGCGAAGGCACTAAAAAAACAAGCTTTAGGAAGAGGATTGTCTGCTTTGTTAAAAGATCCTGAGAACGATATTAAATCAATTGACGATAAAAATGCTGACAAAGTTGTTGGTAATATTCTGGAAGTTGATATTGATTCTATTGAAATAAATCCGTTTCAACCGCGTACAAATTTCAATGAAGAAGCGTTACAAGAATTAGCATCCTCTATCAAAGAACTTGGTGTAATTCAACCTATTACCGTTAGAAAATTAGATTTCAATAAATACCAATTAATTTCTGGAGAACGTCGTTTGCGTGCTTCAAAATTAGTTGGACTTACAACTGTTCCAGCTTACATCAGAATTGCTAATGACAATGAATCATTAGTGATGGCATTAGTAGAAAACATTCAACGTCATGATTTAGATCCAATTGAAATTGCACTTTCTTACCAACGTTTGATTGATGAAATCCAATTGACACAAGAGCAAATGAGTGAACGTGTAGGAAAAAAACGTTCTACAATTACCAATTATTTACGTCTTTTAAAATTAGATCCAATTATCCAAACAGGAATTCGTGATGGATTTATTTCAATGGGACATGGAAGAGCTATTATCGGAATTGAAGATTTAGATGTTCAATCAGATATTTATCAAAAAATAGTAAGTCAAAATCTTTCTGTTCGTGATACTGAAGCGTTGGTTAAAAAACATCAAGACGGATTAAAACCTGCAACTGCAAAAGCACAAAAAGGAAGTTCTTTTACTATTGCTGATGAACAAAAGAAAGCTTTTACTAACTTTTTTGGAGCAAAAGTAGATGTAAAAGTGGATGCAAAAGGAAAAGGAAAAATTGCAATTCCATTTCATTCAGAAGAAGATTTTAATAGAATTATTAAACTTATTAACGGTTAGTGATTAAGTCTATCTACATAGCAATTGTAGTTTTCCTTGTAGGGACAACTTCACTTTTAGCTCAAAATGAGTTGAAAGTAACTGATGTAGTAGTTGCAAAAGATTCTACAAAGACAACTAAAATAAATCCGTTAGCGCCTTCAAAAGCAGCATTTTATTCTGCTATTCTTCCTGGTTTAGGTCAAGCATACAATAAAAAATATTGGAAAATTCCAATAGTTTATGGTGCCATGGGAACAGGTATTTATTCTTATGTTTGGAATAATAAAAAATACCATGAATATCGCGATGCTTATAAAAGAAGACTACTTGGTTACACTGATGATAATTTTCAATATCTTGATGATAGTCGTTTAATTTCTGCTCAAAAATTTCACCAAAAAAATAGAGATTTATCGATGTTAGTAACGGCAGGAATTTATATTTTAAATATTGTAGATGCTAATATTGATGCGCACTTAATGCAATTTAATGTCAACGAAAATCTTTCCATTAAACCTGAATTTGAAATAAATGAATTTGACAGAAAACATAATCTTGCTGTTTCTGTGAACTTTAATTTTTAGATTTATTTAACTATATCTTTTGTAACACTTTCAACAAATTCGCAACCAATACCTTATGAAAATAGCACTTCTTGGATACGGAAAAATGGGTAAAGTAATTGAACGAATTGCTTTAGAAAGAGGTCACGAAATTGTTTTAAAAAAATCAAGTTCAACTACTTTTGAAGGATTACAAAATGCTGATGTCGCTATAGATTTTAGTATTCCTGATTGTGCTGTTGAAAATATTTCTGAATGTTTAAACAATGGAATTCCAGTAATTTCTGGAACAACTGGTTGGTTAGAACATTATGACGAAATGGTCGCACTTTGCAAAGAAAAACAAGGAGCTTTTATTTATGGATCCAACTTTAGCTTGGGAGTAAATTTATTTTTTGAATTGAACGATTATTTGGCAAAAATGATGTCAAAATTCAATCAATATAATGTTTCGATGGAAGAAATTCATCACACACAAAAATTAGATAAACCAAGTGGAACAGCTATTTCATTAGCTAATGGAATTATAAAAAATACCGATAATAAAAACAATTGGTCAATAGAGAATCCAAATTCTGAAGAAGTATTTATCGATGTAAAAAGAATAGAAAACGTTCCAGGAACACACTCCATTTTTTACAAATCTGAAGTAGATACAATAGAAATAAAGCATACAGCTCACAATCGTGATGGATTTGCCCTTGGTTCTGTAATCGCTGCGGAATGGATAATCGGAAAAAAAGGTGTTTTTACAATGAAAGATGTTTTAGAATTAAAAACTATATAAATTTATAAATCATTTTAGAATAAATTTCTCAAGAAATCTAAAATCTAAAATCTAAAATCTAATATAAAATGACAACATATCAATGGTTTGTTTTTTTCCTAATTGTTCAACTAATTCACGGATTAGGAACTTGGAAATTGTATGAAAAAGCTGGAAGAAAATCATGGGAAGCTTTTATTCCGGTATACAATTCAATAGTTTTGATGAAAATCATCAACCGACCAACTTGGTGGACATTGTTGTTATTTATTCCAGTAATAAACTTATTAATGTTTCCAATTGTGTGGGTTGAAACGTTGAGAAGTTTTGGAAAAAATAAAACTTCAGATACCTTTTTAGGAGTTGTAACTTTAGGTTTTTACATCTATTATATCAATTACACGCAAGATGTTCAATATATTACAGATAGAAGTTTAAAACCTACAAACGCAACTGCAGATACTGTTAGTTCACTTTTGTTCGCTATAATCGTGGCTACATTTGTTCATGGATATTTCATTCAACCTTTTGTAATTCCTTCCTCTTCATTAGAAAAATCATTATTAATTGGAGATTTTCTATTTGTTAGTAAACAAAATTATGGAGCAAGAACACCAATGACGCCAATTGCTGCGCCGATGGTTCATGATTCCATTCCTCTTGTTCATACGTTGTCGTATTTAGCAAAACCACAACTTCCTTACTTTAGATTTCCTGGTTTTGAAAAAATTAAAAATAATGACATTGTTGTTTTCAATTGGCCAAGAGATACACTATTTAACATGTACATTCCAGCCGATAAACGCTATGACAAACCCATTGACAAAAAAACCAATTATGTAAAACGTTGCGTTGGTATTCCTGGTGATAGTTTACAAATTAAAGACGGAATTGTATTCATCAATGGAAAAGAATTGATTTTACCAGAAAGAGCGAGACCTCAATATTCTTATAAAATTACGATTGATCCTAATTCAACAACAGATTTTGAATCGGTATTTAAAGATTTAAATATTACTGATGGATATGGTTTTGAAACACCCGAAAGAGATTCATTAACCATTAGAGCATTAACGTTTGAAAATGCTGAAAAATTAAAAACCGTTTCAGGAATTACTTCTGTAAAAAGAAATATCCGAAAAGGTCGCGAAAACGGAATTTTCCCATGCAAACATCATGATGGTGCAGATGAAAACAAATTTGCTTGGAGTGGTGATAATTATGGTCCAATTTATATTCCTGAAGCAGGAAAAACAGTTGCTTTAAACTTAAACACCTTGCCATTTTATAAAATTATCATTTCAGAATATGAAGGAAATAAACTGAAAGTTGTTGGAAATGATATTTATATAAATGACAAAAAAGTAAGTTCTTACACATTCAAACAAAATTATTATTGGATGATGGGAGACAACCGTCATAATTCATTAGATGCAAGATATTTTGGTTACACACCTGAAGACCACATTGTTGGAAAACCAATTTTTATTTGGATGAGTTGGGATTCAAATGGAAGTGGTTTGAATAAAATTCGTTGGGAAAGACTTTTCACTACTGTAAATGGTGAAGGACAACCACAATCGTATTTCAAATATTTCTTAGCCTTGTTAGCGTTATATTTTGTAGGAGAATATTTTTGGAAAAAAAGAAAAGCAAAAAAAGAATAAAAAATGTTACGGGTTTCGGGTTACGAGTTTAAAGTTCTTTACCTGAAACTCGTAACCTGAAACTCGTAACTCGATGAACATACTCATACATCCATCCTATTTTCCTTCAATTTCGCAATTTGTTGCTATCGCTAAAGCAGAAAAAGTGACATTTGAAATGGATGATAATTTTCAAAAACAAACTAATAGAAACCGAATGCACATTTACAGTCCAAATGGCATTCAGTTATTAAATATTCCCATAAAACATACTAAAGAAGCTCATCAAAAAACAAAAGATGTAAAAATTGAAGCCGCTTTTGATTGGCAAAAACAGCACTTCAAATCACTTGAAGCAGCCTACAGAACGTCTCCTTTTTTTGAATATTTTGAAGACGACTTGGCTCCTATTTTTCAAAAGAAACATACCTTTTTGATGGATTTGAATTTTGAAACGATGGAATTTGCTTCTAAATGTTTAAAACTAGATTTTCCCTATGATGAAACTTCAGAATATTTTCATGAAGTTATTGATAAGACTGATTATCGCCAATTGATTAACGGAAAAAAAGACAACAATTCATTTGATTCTTACACACAAGTTTTTGGAGATAAGCACGGATTTATCAATAATTTAAGCATTTTAGATTTGCTTTTCAATGAAGGTAGATATGCTTTAGATTATTTAAAAAGCCAAAAATTGTTGTAGTAACTACTCCATTTTCAAACGAGCTACTATTGGATAATGATCGGAGTTTTTAAATTGTGGATAATTTTGAAAGCTTTTTACTTTCATAGATTTATCTGCAAAAATGTAATCAATTCTTGCCGGATAATATTTGAAGTTATAGGTTTCCCCAAATCCTTTTCCTGCTTCTTCAAAACAATCATTTAGATTACCTTTTATACTTCTATAAACATAAGAAAAAGCGCTATTGTTCATATCACCACAAATAATCATTGGATAATGACACTCTTTTTTGTGCTTCATTAAAATCTCTGCTTGCACTTGTTGCTTAGTAAAAGCTTGACCAATTCTTTTAAAAACGGCTTCCGATTTTTTTTGATTTATTGTTTCGACATTGCTTTCTAATTCTGTTACATCTGGAGAAATTTTTATAGATTGCAAGTGCATATTATATACTCTAATCGTATCATTTCCTTTACGAACATCGGCATAAACAATCAAATTATCCGATTCAGGAAACTCTATATTTCCCTTATTCACAATGGGAAACTTAGAAAAAATGGCTTGACCTGTTCTAATTTTATTTCCTTGCATAAAAATAAACTTATGCTTGTAAATTCTCAAATCAACATTTGCGGTTTCAGAATATTCTTGAATGCAAAGTACATCTGGATTTTGATCGTTTATAAAAGCTTTGATATCCTCTTTAACCGATTCGCGTTCAATCCATTGAAATAAATTAAACAATCGAACATTGTAACTCATTACTACAATATCACTTTCTTCTTTTGGAATATCATGAGATGAAAACTTATAAAACTTATTTACAAATGTAATTCCCAAAACTAGAACAATGCCCGAAAGAACCATTTGGCGTTTCATTTGTAACATCCAATAAACAAAAAACAACGCATTAACAATTAAGAACAAAGGCAAAACCAAAGTTAAAACCGATAAAAAAGGAAATAATTTTGGAGCAAGGAATGGTAAAACATAAGCAAGAAAAGTCAATACAGTCAACACTATATTGAAAAAATACATTACTTTATTAAACCATGAGAGTTTCTTCATATTACATTGCCGCAAAGTTAATTTTATTATTTGCAAACTGAAAACTGTTAACTATTCTCTGCAAACTGAACACTGATCACTAAATACTATTTACCTGCTTTAAACAAAAATTCTTTTTCTTCAGCGGTCAAACTATCATAACCTGATTGACTAATTTTATCTAAAATTTCATCAATTTGTTGTTGTGTTTTGTCTTTTACTACGATTTTACTTTGCGAAGAAGTATTAGTTTTTTTTGAATTTACATGCACTTTTTTGAATGGTGTTGCCTTCTTCGGTTGAAACAAATTAACAAAAAAATTGATAATGTTGGTTACTATATTACTTAAATCGGTTCCGTTTTGCAAAAGTTTTATGTATAAAAATCCGAAAAGTGCTCCAGCAAGATGGGCAATATGTCCACCAGTATTTTCTATCAAAATTTGCATTACGTCTAAAATAAGTAATACAGCTGTTATATGCCAAAGCTTTACATTTCCAATTAACAATAAGCGAACATACATCAAAGGTTGATAGGTAGTTGTGGCAACTAAAATAGATAAAACTGCGGCTGAAGCTCCAACAATTACGTTGCTGATTCCCATAAAATAATAGGCAATTGCAAATGCCAAACCTGCAAAAATTGAACTTAAAAAATACAACCCTAAAAACTGCTTTTGTGTAAAAAATGTCAAAAACAATCTTCCTGAGAAATTGAGCATCACCATATTAAAAAACAAATGCCAAAAACCTGAATGAAGAAAAGCATATGTAAAAAATGTCCAAGGAAATATCAAAAAATCATTTGGATTTGATGATAGAGCCAACCAATTTGGATAGGCAAAACGATATTCTTTAAAAATAAAAAAAAGAGGTATTGACAACAGAAATAATCCAACATTCCAATAAATTATTTTATTTGTTATGTCGCCAATTTTATATTGCAATCTAATATCATCAAATATCCTACTCATTTAATTCCAACGTTTATGGTTAAACTGATTTTTTTTCCAATACCACATCATTATAAAACCTGTTAATGCACCACCAAGATGTGCAAAATGTGCAATTCCAGTACTTCCAGCTCCAAAAATAGAACTTCCTTTTAAACCTAAAACTAGATCAATTGCTAAAATTCCAGGAACAAAATACATAGCTTTTATTGGAATTGGAATAAACATAATTCCTAATTGAGCATTTGGAAACATAAAAGCAAATGCAACTAAAAGGCCGTAAACAGCTCCAGAAGCGCCAACGGCAGTACTTCTTGAAATTAAATTAGCTTGTTCAATAACATTATATTGTTCTTGCATGCAATTTACCCTTTCAAGTATTGCTTGGAAATTACTAGCAATCATTTTCCCACTTTCATCAAAAACATTCCTTAAATCTGAATTCAACAAAACTTTGATTTCTGAATTAGTGAAATTTAATTCTGAAACTGAATTCATCAAAGATTGAATTTGTAAATAATTTACTAAAGTATGCAATAACGCTGCACCTAATCCGCAAGAAATATAAAAAAACAAGAATTTTTTTCCACCCCAAAAATGCTCTAAAGCACTTCCAAAGGAGTACAATGCAAACATGTTAAAGAAAATATGAGAAATTCCACCATGCATGAACATATGAGTTAATGGCTGCCAAAACTTGAACATTGGATTTTCAAAATAATACAAAGCAAAATAAGTATCTGCTATTGGAACTAATTGACTTCCAATAAAAAAGATAATATTAATTATCAAAAGTTGTTTTACAACAGGCGTGATATTCATCATAGGGCAAATCGTTTATCAATATCTTCCACACGCATCGTTATGAAAGTAGGTTTTTGAAAAGGCGAAACATTTGGTTCTTTACAAGCAAAAAGATTGTTAACCAAACTTTCCTGCTCTTTTTCTGTTAAATAGGTTCCCGTTTTTACAGCTAAACTTTTAGCCATAGATTTAGCAATTGTATCGTTTTGACTGAAACTACTATCCGGTATTCCGTCTTGCAAATCGGAAAGTAATTGCTCTAAAACCATTGAAATTTCACTTTCTGTAGTATTCACAGGAATTCCAGAAATATGGACAGAATCTGAATCAAAAGCTTCAAAAACAAATCCAGTGTTCTCTAAAGAAGGTTGTAATTCGGCAATTAATTTCAGTTCATTATTTGAAAAATACATTTGTAAAGGAAACAACAACTGCTGACTTGACGCTTGCTGAACCGTCATATTCGTTAGAAATTGCTCATACAAAATACGTTGATGTGCACGACCTTGATCCATAATGACCATTCCTGATTTAATAGGACTAACAATGTATTTTTTATGAATTTGATACGTTCTATTAACGGTTTGCTCTTCTTCTTTCTCGTCAAATAAAGATGCTGTCACTTCTTCACTTTCAAATGAAAAAGTTTCCACTTCTGAAGTATCATTTTTTAATCCAACATACAAACTTTCCCAATTAGAACCTGCGACTTCTTGTTTTTTATAAGAAGATGAGCTGCCAGAAAATTGTTTATTTTGCTTTGTTAGTTCGCTATCACTTGATTCATTTGCAAATGGATTGAAGGTACTATCAACTTGAATTGTTGGATATTCCGCAGTCTTATTCTGATATTGATAAGGTGTGTCTAAATTAGGATCTCTATCAAAATCTAAAACAGGCGCCACATTAAACTGTCCTAAACTGTGCTTAATTGTAGAACGTAAAATGGCATACAAAGCATGTTCGTCATCAAACTTTATTTCCGTTTTTGTTGGATGAATATTGATATCAATTGTATTTGGAGGAACATTTAAATAGATAAAATACGTTGGCTGCGAACCATTAGGCAACAAACCTTCATAAGCGGCCATCACGGCATGATGTAAATAACCACTTTTTATAAATCTATCATTTACAAAAAAGAATTGTTCACCACGATTTTTCTTAGCAAACTCAGGTTTTCCAACAAATCCTTCGATGGTTACAATTTCGGTTTCTTCTTGAATTGGAACTAATTTTTCATTGGTTTTACCCGAAAAAATATTCACAATTCGCTGACGAAAATTGGAATTTGGAAGATTAAACATTTCACTTCCGTTGTGATACATTGTGAAATAAATGTTTGGATGTGCTAAGGCTACCCGCTGAAATTCATCAACAATATGACGAAATTCAACCGTTTCCGATTTTAGAAAATTACGTCTTGCCGGAATATTAAAAAATAAATTCTTTACCGCAAATGAAGTTCCTTTAGGCAAAACTGATGGTTCTTGTGAAACGAACTTACTACCTTCTATAATGATGTGTGTTCCTAATTCGTCTTGCTCTTGTTTGGTTTTCATTTCAACATGAGCAATGGCAGCAATCGATGCTAAGGCTTCACCTCGAAAACCTTTTGTATGCAACGAAAATAAATCTTCTGCTTGTCTTATTTTTGAGGTTGCATGACGTTCAAAACACAATCTTGAATCGGTTACACTCATTCCTTTACCGTTGTCAATTACTTGAACCAAAGATTTTCCGGCATCTTTTATAATTAATTTTATATCAGTTGCACCAGCATCAACAGCATTTTCTAGTAATTCTTTCACTACTGAAGCAGGACGTTGCACCACTTCACCAGCAGCAATTTGGTTAGCAACATGATCGGGAAGTAATTGAATTATGCTTGACATTTATTCGTTTATGGTTTGGAGTTTATTGTTCATGGTTAAAAACCAAAGTTAGCAAATTTAAGGAAAATCTATTGTTTATTATAGTTAAGAACTTACTAAAAAAGAAAAAACCTACTTTAAAGAAAAGCAGGTTTAAATTTTATATTTTAAAACTTAAAAATTGAATTATTTATTTTCCGATTTCTTTCTTAAATCTGCCATTTTTATAGCAGCAATCGCAGCTTCTGTTCCTTTATTTCCGTGAATTCCACCACTTCTATCGATTGACTGTTGCTCGTTATTATCTGTTAGCAAACAAAATATTACTGGAACGTCGGTTTGAACATTTAAATCTTTAATTCCTTGTGTTACACCTTCGCAAACAAATTCAAAATGCATTGTTTCACCTTTGATTACACAACCAATCGTAATTACAACATCAACTTCTTGCGTAACAATCATGCGTTGTGCTCCATAAACCAATTCAAAACTTCCAGGAACATTCCAACGAATGATATTTTCTTGTATTGCACCACAATCTAAAAGTGCATCAATTACTCCTTTATAAAGTCCTTCAGTGATGTGGTCATTCCATTCAGAAACAACAATCCCAAACCGAAAATCTTTCGCGTTTGGGATTGTATTTTTATCGTAATTTGATAAGTTTTTATTAGCTGTAGCCATATTATTAGTGTTCAGCGTTCAGTTTACAGTGTTCAGTAACATCTGCTAACTGAACACTGAATACTGAATACTAATTTATTGAGCCATTCCAATCAAAGCATCAATTGATTGAGCTTCTGGAGCAGATTCATATTTTTCTTTAATTTCAGTGAAATATTTTAAAGCATCCGCTTTATTTCCTAATGATAAAGAAGTTTGACCTGCTTTTAATAAATATCTTGGAGATGTTAATTCATTTGGATTCATTCCTGCTGCTTTCACGTAGAATTCTAAAGCTTGTTTAGCATCGTTCTTTTGTGAATAAGCATCACCAATTGCGCCAAGAGCAAAAGCACTTAAGAAAGTATCTTTTGAAGAAAATTGCTCTAAAGATTTAATTGCATCATCATATTTTTTCAAATTCAAATAAGAAATACCTGCATAATAGTGAGCTAAATTTCCTGCATCAGTTCCAGAGAATTGGTTAGCAATTTCAGCTGCACCTTGTTTTCCTTCTGAACCTTTAATAACTAAATTGAATAATGAATCTTGAGCTTTTGCATCAGTTGCATCAACCGCTTTTTGGAAATTTTGTTGTGTAACAAATAATTCATCTGCAGCATCTTGTTGATTTGGTTCAACAACAAATCTTTGATATAATAAGTATCCAATAGTTACAATTGCAATAGCTGCCAAAGCACCTAAGATGTATTTTTGATTTCTAGCAACAAAATCTTCTGTTTTCGATGCTGTTTCATCTAATGCGTCAAACGCTTTTGCCGTTGCACTATCTTTAGCATCAACATCTACATTTTCTTCAATAAAATTAGTATCTACTTTCTCTTCTTTTTCTTTTGGTGTTTTGTAACCTCTCTTATTATAAGTTGCCATTTAAATTTAATTTAGTGTGCGCAAAAATAAAATTTTTATTGATAATTAAAAGCGATTTTTGTCGATATTTTTCAATAATTTGCACCCACCAAAAAAAAGGGAACTATTTTTTTCTCTTTTTCTAGCAATAGTAAGCCATCACAAATGTTTTTAAAAAAAATTTCTTTATTCAATTATAAAAATTTTTCGGAAGCAACATTCGAATTTGATTCTAAAATCAATTGTTTTGTTGGTAAAAACGGCATTGGAAAGACCAATGTGCTTGATGCAATTTATCATTTAGCTTATGGTAAAAGTTATTTTAATCCCTTAGCGGTTCAAAATATTAAACATAATGAAGAATTTTTTGTGATTGATGGCGAATTTGAAAAATCAGAACGAAATGAACAAATTGTAAGCAGTTTTAAAAAAGGTCAGAAGAAAATCCTGAAAAGAAACGGAAAAACTTACGAGAAATTTTCTGACCATATTGGATTTATTCCGCTAGTAATCATTTCGCCTGCAGATAATGATTTGATTATTGAAGGAAGTGAAACTAGAAGAAAATTTATCGATAGTGTTATTTCGCAATTGGATTCCTCCTATTTGCAAGAATTGATTCAATATCAAAAAATTATTAGTCAACGAAATGCTTTACTAAAATATTTCGCACTAAATCATGTTTTTGAAACAGATACATTATCCATTTACAACGAACAATTGAATGATTTAGGTCAGAAAATTTTTGAAAAAAGAAAACAATTTATCAATGATTTTTTGCCTATTTTTAACAAACACCATCAAGCCATTTCAGGTTTGGCTGAAACAGTTCAATTAGTCTATGAAAGTCATTTATTTGATGGTTCGACGTTGCAGTTATTAGAACAAAATTTGGCGAAAGACCGAGCTTTACAATATACCTCGGTTGGAATTCACAAAGATGATTTAGCTTTTCAAATTGATGGTTTTCCAATCAAAAAATTCGGTTCACAAGGTCAGCAAAAATCGTTTTTAATTGCCTTGAAACTCGCTCAATTTGAATTTGTAAAAAAGCAAAGTGGCGAAAAACCTATTTTATTATTTGATGATATTTTTGACAAATTAGATGAAACTCGGGTGAGTAAAATTGTATCAATGGTTAACCAAGAGGAATTTGGACAATTATTCATCTCTGACACACATCCAGAACGTACTGAAAACATTGTAAAAACAACCCATCAGAGTTATAAAATATTTAGTTTGTAACATTTGTTATATTGTTCTATTTTTACTTCTTTAATTTTGCTTCAAAAAAAACATTATGAGAAAATTTCTATTCATATTTATATCATCCATACTATTTGTAAGTTGTCAAGGACAAACAAATAAATCTGTTGGAACTACTGAATCAAGTCAACCTATTAAAACCTTAGCAGGAATTGATTATGAAACAAAATTATTAGCGATAAAAAATCCACAATTATTAGATGTACGAACTCCAGAGGAATATGCTGTTGAACATCTTGAAAATGCTACAAATGTGAATTGGAATGGAAGCGATTTTATTTCAACTGTTGAAAAATTAGATAAGTCAAAACCTGTTTTTGTATATTGTAAAGTTGGTGGACGAAGCGGTCAAGCAGCAAATAAATTATCTGAACTTGGATTCAAAGAAATCTACAATTTAGATGGAGGAATTATGAAATGGCAAGGAAAGAAAACTTCAAATGCAACTGCAATTCCAAAAGGATTATCGGTCTCAGAATTTGAAAAATTAATTAATTCTGATAAAAAAGTAATCATTAATTTTTCGGCAAAATGGTGTGCACCATGCAAAAAAATGGCGCCTTATTTAACCAAAATGCAAGACGAATTAAAAGGTAAAATTTCATTAATTAGATTAGATGCTGATGAAAACAAAACTTTGTTAGAAATTATGAAACTTGATGAATTACCCGTAATTTTAATTTATGAAAATGGTAAAGAAACTTGGAGGCATTTAGGTTTTTTATCAGAAGAAGATTTGAGAAAACAGTTGTAAAATAGTTGGCAGTTTGAAGATCTAAGTTAGAGGCAATTCTCAAAACTTTTTAAACTTATAAACTACTAAACTCATAAACTTAAAAAATGATAACAAAAGAAGCACTACAATTTTTAGAGGATTTAATTGCAAACAACAACACTGAGTGGATGCATGCCAACAAAAAACGTTATGAAAGTTACAAAAAAGACTATCATAGTTTTATAGCATCAATTTTGTCTGAAATGAAACTTTTGGATCCAACATTAGAACCATTAGAAGTTAAAAATTGTACGTTTCGTATCAATCGTGATATTCGTTTTTCTAAAGATAAATCGCCATACAAAACCAATATGGGTGTTTGGTTTACACAAAATAAAAACCGAAAAAACAGTCCAGGATATTATATTCATTTTGAAAAAGGAAGTTGCTTCATCGCAGGTGGCGTTTGGTGTCCAGAACCAAATGAATTAAAATTAATTCGTAAGGAAATAGAATTTTTTCACGATGATTTAGAGGCTATTATTGCTGATAAAACATTTAAAAATGAGTTCAAAGAACTAACTAGAGATGAAAACAACACCTTGAAAAAAGCTCCAAAAGATTTTGATCCAAATCATCCAGCGATTGAATTTTTAAAACTAAAAAGTTTTACTGCTTCTCAAAAAATTGACGAAAAACTTTTTACAAAACCAGATTTTAGTAAAGTAGTATCTCAAAAATTAATAGCACTAAAACCGATGAACGACTTTTTGAGACGTGCTTTAGAAACCGAAGAATAGAAATCAATTAAAAATTAAAAATTATGAATTACTAATTTTTAATTTCAATTTTAGAATCGTAATTCGTAATTTCAAATTCGTAATTTTTCATGCAAATCCACAATAATTTCTCCTTAAAAAAATACAACACTTTTGGTATTGAAGCTAAAGCAAAACAATTTGTAGCCGTTCATAATCTTGACGAATTGCAATCGGTTTTAAAAAATCATGCTTCCGATAAAAAATTCATTCTTGGTGGCGGAAGCAATATGTTATTGACTCAAGATATTGATGCTTTGGTGATTCATGTTGATTTGAAAGGAAAAAAAATCATCAAAGAAGACGAAGATTGTGTTTGGGTTGAAAGTCAAGCAGGAGAAAATTGGCATGAATTTGTGCTTTGGACCATCAATCAAAATTTTGGTGGATTAGAAAATATGTCGTTGATTCCTGGTAATGTTGGTACAACTCCAGTTCAAAATATTGGTGCTTACGGAACTGAAATTAAAGATACATTTGTTTCGTGTGAAGCTATGAATATTCTATCACAAGAAATGAAATCCTTCACAAAAGAAGATTGCAATTTTGGCTACAGAGAAAGTATTTTCAAACAAGAAGCAAAAGATAAATTTGTGATAACTTCTGTGGTTTTCAAACTCACAAAACGCAATCACAGAATCAATACGTCGTATGGCGACATAACAAAAGAATTGGAAAAACATAACGTTACAACTCCAACCTTAAAAGACGTTTCTAATGCTGTGATTGCCATTCGTCAAAGTAAATTACCTGATCCAAAAGAGCTTGGAAATAGCGGAAGTTTCTTTAAAAATCCGATTATCCCAAAGGAATTATTTGAAAAAGTACAACAAAAATTTCCAGAAGTAAAATTCTTTGAAGTTTCACCAACTGAAGTTAAAGTTCCTGCTGGTTGGCTTATAGAACACGCTGGATTAAAAGGATATCGAAAAGACGATGCTGGAGTTCATAAAAATCAAGCACTTGTTTTAGTAAATTATGGAAACGCAACAGGTCAAGATATTTTAAACTTATCAAAATACGTTCAAAAAACTGTTTTCGATAAGTACGGAATTGCAATTGAGGCAGAAGTTAATGTAATTTAATTATGTTAATAGAAAAATTTAAACTAAAAGGTTGGAAGAAAAAAGAAACTGGAATTTTAATTTTTGAAAATGAAAATTGGATTTTAGCTAAACACATCCCTATAGATTATACTGTTGATGGTTATAAGATTTACAATAAGAAATTCATAAAAAAGAGAAAAGCCATTTCAAATGATGATAAACTTGTAATTGTTCTTAAGCTCAAAAAACTTAATTTAGAAAAACCAAAAGATTTAAAATTAGATTCAGCTTTTGATATTCTTAAATGGTCTGAAAACAAGTATGGTTTATTTGAATTCCAAGATGATTCAGAAAATGAATTATTTTATGGAAAAATGAATAAAATTATTGGGAATGAATTTATTATTGACATGATTCTTTCAAATGGGAAAATAGAAACTGAATATGATTTCAATTTTTTAATTTATGAAATAAGAGTCATAACATTCGAAACTGATTATTTTGAATCTATTAGATTATTAATGAATTATGAAGCTAATTAATGAATTTCATGAACAAGGCTTTCATGTTGTAAATAATATTTATAGTAAAGATGAAATTAATACAATTTCAAATTTTATCAACAACTTAGACACTTCAAATCCTATTTTTAGAAAAACAAATGATCTATTTGCAATTAGACAATTTGTAAAAGAATTTCCAGAAATCAAGAAATTACTTTTTAACGAAAGTCTAAAAGAAATAATAGAAAGTATTGGTGGTAAAGACTATTTTATTATAAAATCAATATTTTTCGATAAACCAGAAAAATCGAATTGGTTTGTTTCCTATCATCAAGATTTAACCATATCAGTTGATAAAAAAATTGAAGATGAAAATTTTTCAAACTGGACCACAAAGCACAATCAATTTTCAGTTCAACCTTCTAAAGAAATATTGGAGAACATATTCACAATACGAATTCATTTGGACGACACAAACGAGAAAAATGGTGCTTTAAAAGTTTTAAAAAAATCTCACCTAAAATCAATTTGTAGAATCGATTCAATAGAATTTGAAAAAGAAATAGAAGTTTTTTGTAATGTAAATTCAGGCGGAATAATGTTAATGAAACCGTTACTGTTTTATGCTTCAAATAAAACTACAAATGAAAAAAATAGACGTGTCATCCATATAGAATTTTCAAATAAAAAGTTACCCAAAAATCTACAATGGTCAGAATTTTCCCAGATTGAAAATTTCACAAAACATAATTCGTAATTCAAAATTGAATTTCATACTTTTGCAATCGTTTTTAAACAAAACAAAAAAGCCATTATGTTACTAACTTTACTTTGTTTATTCATTGCTGTTGTAGTTGTTCAGTTCCTATATTATGTAGTGTTTTTTGGTAAATTTTCTTTTGCTAAACCACAAGTTTCTACACCAAAAAGAGTTCCAATTTCTGTAATAGTTTGTGCCAAAAACGAAGAAGAAAATGTAAAAAATTTCATTCCCTTATTGGCAGAACAAAATTATCAAGATTATGAAATTGTTCTTATCGACGATGCTTCCAGCGATGAAACTTTAGAGGTTTTTGAAGCATTTGAAAAACAATATTCTAATATCAAATTAGTAAAAGTAGAAAATAATGAAGCCTTTTGGGGAAACAAAAAATTTGCGCTAACACTAGGAATAAAAGCTGCTAAAAACGAATACCTACTTTTCACAGATGCTGATTGTTACCCAAAATCAAACGATTGGATTAAAGAAATGTCAGCCCAATTTACCCAACAAAAAACTATTGTTTTAGGTTATGGCGCTTACGAAAAAATTAAAAATTCGTTTCTGAATAAAATCATCCGTTTTGAAACCTTATTAACAGCAACACAATATTTTTCTTGGGCAAAATTAGGAAAACCATATATGGGAGTTGGTCGAAATATGGCATATAAACGTGAGGAGTTTTTCAAAGTTCGCGGCTTTATAGATCACATGAAAATTCGTTCAGGCGATGATGATTTGTTCATCAATCAAGCAGCAAATGCAAAAAATACAGCCATTTGCTACACACCAGAAAGTTTTACTTTCTCAAAACCTAAAACCACTTTTTCAGCTTGGTTTACACAAAAAAGAAGACACGTTGCCACAGCTCAACATTACAAAGCATCAGACAGAACACAATTGGCTATTTTTTATGCATCCCAATTATTGTTCATAATTTTACCTATAATCCTTTTAGCATTTCAATTTCAATGGATTATTGTACTAAGTTTGATTGGTTTCCGTTATCTATTTGCGTGGATATCACTTGGATTTGCAGCTGGAAAACTCAAAGAAAAAGACGTAATGTATTGGTTTCCAATTATTGAAATCATTTTGATATTCACACAACTCAACGTATTCATTACTAATACATTTTCAAAACCCGTTCAGTGGAAATAAATCCGTACATAGAAAAAGCTAAAAAAGGCGATCAAGTTGCCTTCACTTACCTACTCGACCACTACTGGAACGAGGTGTATGGTTTTATGCTAAAACGTACTGAAAATGAAACCGATGCCGAAGATATTACCATAGAAACATTCTCAAAAGCATTTGACAAATTAACTACTTACAATCCTGAATTTCAGTTTAATACATGGTTAATTGCCATTGCAAAAAACGTTCACATTGATTTACTTCGCAAAAAAAAATCTACTTTATTTGTAGAAATCACCGACGAAGAAGACCAACAAGCTTACAATGTTGCTGATAGTTCTCCAACTGCTGAAGACGAGTTGATTACTGAACAAAACTTATCGCAACTTTTACAATTCATAAAAGAATTAAAACCTCATTATCAAGAAGTTATCCAACTTAGATACTTTCAAGAAATGAGTTATCAAGAAATTGCCGAACAACTAGAAGAACCTTTGAGCAACGTCAAAATCAAATTGCTACGCGCTAAAAAACTTCTGGCAGAAATCATTCAAACAAAACGATAATTGTCATCCTGTCACGAAACTTCGGGAGTCGAAAGAAGGAACGAATCACAAGTAAATTCTTGGTTTCCATTTTCCTGCTCTCGTCAGTCGCTTTGACTTGTTATCACAAGACAAGAGCTCCAACAATGACGAGATCAGGGTTAGGTAGTATTTGTATTGAATAGAGTTTCAAATTCACAAAAACACACTATTAACTTCAATATTCAAACAATAATTTACACTTAATAAAATTTTCTTACAAAAATCACACAATATTGGAATAATGTTTGCGTTATTAAAAGTAAAAACAGATTACAATAATTTTACAAAGTTTTTGAAATCTGAAATTTAATATCTGAAATCCAAAAACTAAAAGCTTATGTAACATCGATACTTAACAATTAAAACTATAAATTATGTCAAACTTAAGTATCTTTGAAAAAAAGTGGTTAGACCTTGTATTTGAAGGTAAAAACCAAGAGTATGGTGCGTATAAATTACGTCAAGACAGCACCAAAACAACCATTCTAGCATTCTTCTCAGGAACTCTATTTATTGGTTTTGTATCAGGAATTGGTATGTTATTTAGTTCTTTTGGAGCTAAACAAGTTGAATGCCCTATTCCGCCTATTATTGATACAATAATTAAAGTAGATAATTATTCTGAACCAATTGTTGACGAACCAAAACCAATTGAGCCAATTTCAAATAATTCAGCTCCAGTTGAAAAAGTTCCAAATAATCAAAACTATGTTGCTTCGGAAACGCATGAGGCAACAGAAGATATTCCAACAAATAAAGAACTTCCAAAAGATAATCAACCAACAGGAAATGAAGGTGGAACAGGTACAAATCCATTTCCAACCAATACAGGAAGTCAAGGTTCCGGAATTGTTGACTCACCAGAACCTTCAAAAGATCCTGTTATGACAGCAGTTTTAGATGTACAACCAGATTTTCCTGGAGGAATTAATAAATTTAGAAAACAAGTAGGTGAAAAATTTGAAGTTCCAGAAATCAATGAAGAAAAAGTAGTAACAGTTCTTTTATCATTTGTAATTGAAAAAGACGGAACAATGACGGATATAAAAGTCTTAAAAAATCCTGGTTATGGTCTAGAGAAAGAAGCAATTAGAGTTTTAAAATCTATAAAAACAAAATGGGTTGCAGGAATTTTAAATGGTCAACCTGTAAGAACTCAATATTCATTACCTATAAAAGTTCAAATGAATTAAAAAGTAAAATTGACTTGCCATAAGTTAATAAATGTGCCTGTCTTATTTTCATAATAAGGCAGGTTTTTTTTAATCATTTCATCGAAATTCTTGATTCTAAAATTTAATTTTCTATTTCAACTTTAACTATCTTTGCAATTCAAAAAAATGAATATGGAAACGGCTACTGAAAACAATCTTCCTATTGGAAAACCGAAATGGCTAAAAGTAAAATTGCCTATTGGTCAAAAATATACTGAACTTCGTGGATTAGTTGACAAGTATAAATTGAATACTATCTGTACTTCAGGAAGTTGCCCTAATATGGGTGAATGTTGGGGTGAAGGAACAGCTACTTTTATGATTCTTGGTAATATTTGTACACGTTCCTGCGGATTTTGTGGCGTAAAAACCGGTCGTCCAGAAAATGTTGATTGGGACGAACCAGAAAAAGTGGCGCGTTCAATAAAAATAATGAACATCAAACATGCTGTGATTACTAGCGTTGATAGAGATGACTTGAAAGATATGGGATCAATCATTTGGTTAGAAACTGTTCAAGCCATCCGCAGGATGAATCCTAATACAACTTTAGAAACTTTAATTCCAGATTTTCAAGGAAATACTAGAAATATTGATAGAATTATTGAAGCGAATCCAGAAGTGGTTTCTCACAACATGGAAACCGTTCGTCGATTAACCAGAGAAGTTCGAATTCAGGCAAAATATGACAAAAGCTTAGAAGTTTTAAGATATTTGAAAGAAAAAGGAATTCGTAGAACTAAATCGGGAATCATGTTAGGTTTGGGCGAAACAGAAGCAGAGGTTATTGAAACTATGCAAGACATTCGCAACCAAAATGTTGACATTATAACAATTGGACAATATTTACAACCAAGTAAAAAGCACTTACCTGTAAAAGAATTCATTACACCAGAACAATTTGAAAAATACGAAAAAATTGGTAAAGAAATGGGATTTCTTCATGTAGAAAGTGGCGCTTTAGTTCGTTCTTCTTATCACGCAGAAAAGCATATTTTATAAAATGTCAAAAGATTTAGCTAACCAACAAACGGCAATCAATGCAACCTATTTTAGTTTAATAGGAAATGCTTCATTAGCTGTAATTAAAGGATTAGCAGGTTTTTTCGGTAATTCTTATGCATTAATTGCTGATGCAATTGAATCAACTACCGATATTTTTTCTTCATTTTTAGTACTTTTCGGAATCAAATATTCTAACAGACCTGCTGATGAAAACCATCCTTATGGTCATGGACGTGCAGAACCATTAATTACCTTCATTGTTGTTGGTTTTTTAATAACTTCTGCAACAATCATAGCATACGAAAGTGTTTTGAATATTGGCACACCACACGAATTGCCAAAATCATGGACTTTAATTGTATTAGGATTAATAATAGTTTGGAAAGAAATATCTTTTCAAAAAGTGATGAAAAAAAGTATTGAAACAAATAGTTCCTCACTTAAAGCAGATGCTTGGCATCATAGAAGCGACGCAATAACATCTGTAGCCGCTTTTATTGGAATTTCAATTGCACTTTTTTTAGGAAAAGGTTACGAATCGGCTGACGATTGGGCTGCACTTTTTGCTTCAGGTTTTATTTTATACAACAGCTATTTAATTTTTAGACCTGCTTTAGGTGAAATAATGGATGAGCATTTATATGATGATTTAGTTGAAGAAATAAGAAAAGTTTCGCACCAAGTTGAAGGTGTAATTGACACTGAAAAGTGCTTTATAAGAAAAGCTGGAATGAAATACCATGTTGATCTTCATGCTATTGTAGATTCTACTATTAGTGTAAAAGAAGGTCATGATATTTCACATCGTTTAAAAGACACTTTACGTGAAGAAATTCAGCAACTTGGTCACGTTTTGATACACATAGAACCCAATGAGTAAAACAAAAATTGCTATAAATGGTTTTGGAAGAATTGGAAGAAATCTTTTTAGATTACTTATCAATCACCCATCAATTGAAGTCGTTGCCATAAACGATATTACAGATAATAGAACCATGGCACACTTAATAAAATATGATAGCATTCATGGAGTTTTACCTTATCTAGTTTCGTTTGATGAAAACGCTATAATTGTTGATGGAAAATCGTATCCATTTTATCATGAGAAAGAAATTTCAAATTTGAATTGGAATGGAATTGATATTATAATTGAATCTACTGGAAAATATAAAACCTTTGAAGAAATCAATTCTCACATCATTTCTGGTGCAAAAAAAGTAATTCTTTCAGCACCTTCAGAAGTTCCTGAAATAAAAACTGTTGTTCTTGGTGTTAACGAAAACATCCTTGATGGAAGCGAAAAAATTGTTTCCAACGCAAGCTGTACTACAAATAATGCAGCGCCAATGATGAAAGTGATTAATGACTTATGTGGAATTGAGCAAGCATACATAACAACTGTTCACTCTTATACAACTGATCAAAGCCTACACGATCAACCACATAAAGATTTACGCAGAGCTCGTGGAGCAAGCCAATCAATTGTGCCAACAACAACTGGTGCAGCTAAAGCACTAACCAAAATATTTCCTGAAATGGTAGGAAAAATTGGCGGTTGTGGCATAAGAGTTCCTGTTCCAGATGGTTCATTAACTGATATAACTTTTAATGTAAAAAGAGCTGTAACAATTGATGAAATAAACAAAGCATTTTTAAAAGCTTCTGAAACAAATTTAAAAGGAATTTTAGACTACACTGAAGATTCCATTGTTTCTGTGGACATAATTGGTAATCGAAATTCGTGTTTATTTGACGCACAACTAACTTCTGTAATTGATAAAATGGTTAAAGTTGTTGGTTGGTATGACAATGAAATTGGTTATTCATCGAGAATAATTGATTTAATAATGTTAATTCAAAAATAATTTCTTTATTTTAGTCATCAAAATCAATTAAATTTTAGGTATGAGGCAACTTTTACTGATTATTTTTCTATTGCCAATGTTACTCTATTCTCAAAAAAATAGTGTAACAAAAATTGACAGTGTTAATTATTATATTGATTTAGTCAAGTTTAATAAAAGTAATAATAATTATAGAAATTGTCTCGATTACTCCCAAAAAGCTTTGGATTTTGCAAAAAAATCTAAAATCCAAAAAGCTATTGCTGATAGTTATTCAAATATAGGAAGCGTTTTTTTAGACCTTAAAAAATATGATGATGCTATTGATGTTTTCGTAAAAAGTGTTGCAATTTATTCTACTTTACCATCTACTTCTCAACAAGCAATAACACATTATAATTTAGGCGTTTGCTATATTAAAAAAAATAATTTTGAAAGTGCTGAAAATAATTTTGATACTGCTAATGCAATTTACAAAAAACTAAATATTTCAAGTGCTGACGAAATGATTAAGCTTCAAAAAGCTATTATTTTTAAAGAAAAAAAACGTATCGATTTAGCTATTCCGCTGTTTGAATCAATAATCAATAAAAAAGATCCTAATGATACCTATAAAACAAAAGCCGAAGCATTGTATCATATAGGTAAAATTGAATATTCTAAGAAAAGATACAATCTTGCAACTAACTACTTTAACCGAGCTTTAGTTAGCAATAAAGATGACTTAGAGCAAAGATCTAAAATTATTTTAGCTTTAAGTAATGTCTATGAAAGAATTGCTAATATTGAGAAATCGCACTATTTATTAAAACAATATCTTCAGTTAAAAGACAGTTTAACTCTCATAAATAATAGAAAAATTGGTGTTGAAGATTTTGCATCATTCAAAGAATCAGAAAAGTTAAAGTTAATTGAGCAAATTGACAAAGAAAATAAAAGCCAACAAAAAGCTAATACTTTCGCAAAATTAATTAGCATTTTAGCCATTGCTTTGATTTCTATTCTATCGCTATTAAGTTTATCATTATATAAAAATAATATACTTAGAACTCAATCGAACATACTTTTAAAAGAAAAAAATATTGAATTAGAAACAGCTAAAGAAAATGCTGAAAAAGCTTCGAAAGCTAGAGCGGAATTTCTATCAACGGTAAGTCATGAATTGCGAACTCCATTGAACGCAATAAACGGTATTACCCATTTATTGATTGAAGAAAATCCAAAAGACAGCCAAATTAATTACTTAAATTCCCTAAAATTTTCCGGAAATTATCTTCTGCATTTCATTAATGATATATTAGAAATTAATAGAATTGAGTCGGAAAATGTACCAATAGAAAAGATCAATTGCAATTTAAAATCTTTACTTATTAGTATTCAAAATTCATTTAGAGAAATTTCTCAAGAAAATAATAATACTTTTATTTTAGACATAGATTCTTCAATTCCTGAAAATCTAATTTGTGATCCAACTAAGTTATCCCAAATCTTTTTAAATTTAGTAAACAACTCTCTAAAATTTACAAAGAATGGATATGTTAAATTAACTGCTAAACTTGAAAATGTTGAAGATAGAAATTTGTTAATTTCATTTAAAGTTGCCGATAACGGAATTGGAATTCCAGAGGATAAACAAGATACCATTTTTGATAGTTTTTCTCAAGGTTCAATTGAAATTAATAGAAAATATGGCGGAACTGGTCTTGGTTTAGCAATTGTTAAAAGATTAATTGAATTACTTGGTGGTTCAATTTATTTGAATAGTAAAGTTGGACTAGGAACAACTTTTTCATTTAATTTACCTTTTGAAGTAGGTGAAACTATAGTTGTTACAAAAAAAGAAAATACATTTGATGAAAAAGCAATAGTTAATAAAAAAATTCTTTTGGTTGAAGATAATAAAATCAACCAAATGATAACAAAAAAAATGTTAGAAAACAAAGGTATGATTTGTCAAATAGTTGATAATGGCGAAGAATCTGTATCGATTTTAAAACTTGAAAATGATTTTGACTTAATACTTATGGATGTTCATTTACCTGGAATCAATGGAACCATTGCTACGCAACAAATTAGAGAATTTAATATCACAACACCAATCATTGCTTTGACAGCTATCTCATTAAATGAAAACAGAGAAATGCTATTGTCTTATGGTATGAATGATGTAATTACAAAACCTTTCGAACCTGAAAAATTTTATGAAGTTATAGCTGATAATTTAGCATAAAAAACGCTAATTAAAGCGTCTTTTTTTTAATATCTTTTTATCAATTCTCTAATTAATAATCGAACACTTGGTTCTGCTTTTTGAGCTGCTTTTAAAACCTCTTCATGATTTACTTCCTCAATATTTTCTTCATCGCCCATATCTGTAATTACTGAAAGCCCAAACGTTTCTAAATCCATATGTCTTGCAACGATTACTTCTGGAACTGTTGACATTCCAACGCAATCTGCTCCAATATTTTTTACCATTTTATATTCTGCTAATGTTTCAAATGTTGGTCCTTGCAATCCCATATATACTCCATCGTGAACTTCAATATTTGATTCTTTAGCTATTTCCTTTGCCTTAGTAATCATCTTTAAACTATAAGGTTCACTCATATTTACAAATCTTGGACCAAAACGTTCATCGTTTTTACCTCTTAATGGATGTTCTGGCATCATATTAATATGATCCTTGATTAATACAATTGAACCGACTTTATAGTTTGGATTTACACCACCAGAGGCATTTGAAACAATCAATTTAGTAATTCCTAAATATCGCATTACTCTCACGGGAAAAGTAACCTGTTTCATGTCATAACCTTCATAAAAATGAAAACGTCCTTGCATTGCCATCACTTTTTTTTCTCCAATAGTTCCAAAAACTAATGCTCCTTTATGACCTTGCACAGTTGAAACAGGAAAATTAGGAATTTCAGAATAAGGCAATGTAAATTCAATTTGAATATCATCTGTAAAACTTCCTAATCCTGATCCTAAAATCACACCATATTCTGGTTTAAAACCTGTTTTATCTTTTATATAATTAACTGTTTCTTGAACTTGTTCCCACATAATTATGATTATTTAAACTGAAATAGAGTACAAAAATAGTGATAAATAATCTCGAATAACATCATGAATTCAATTTAAAATCTAACTAAATAATGCATAAAAAAACCGCCTCATTTAAAACGAGACGGTTATGATATTTAAAAGTAAATATTATTATTCTTTAACAACTTTTATAGTTTTAACATCATTACCTGAAGTTATTTTAACTAAATAAGTTCCTATAGGAAGGTTAGACATATCAACTTGAACTTGATTAGTATCCATTGTTTCTGTTTTAACCTCTTGACCTAAAATATTTATTACTTGAACTTTGTTGATGTTTTGTGAATATGATAAATTCAATACATCTTTCACTGGGTTTGGATAGAATGTAAAGTTTGAAGAATCAAACGATCCATTTCCTAATGATGCATCATAAGCAGAAACTTGGAAAGTTCCAACTGCATCATTACCATATTCCCATACATTAACATACAATACTTCACCCGGAGTTCTACCTGTTAATGAAATTTTTGAGAAATTACCACTAGTAGAAGAATCATCATCACATTGAACTAAAGTTAAACTTGCACATGCTCCACTATACACAGCTAAACCTGTATCTGTAATTGGACTTGTTCCATTAGGGTTAGTTTCAACTGTAATATTACCAGAAGCAGGAACTACAACAGAATACCAAACATCACCACCTTGGAAAAATGCACAACCTGGTGTTGGAGGATTTGAATTAGTTGCAGCACTATTTGAAACTACTAAAGGATTAGTAGCAAAAGTACCACCAGCAGTTAAAGCAATTGCTCCAGCACAATTATCATTTGCAGGAGGACAAGAATATGTAAATGTACCTAAAGACACATTACAAACTGAATCTGAACCATGAAGTAATGTCAATACAACTGAAGTTCCATTAGCATAAGGACCAACATTTACAACACCAGTTGCAGTTACAGGTATAGTCGTAGTTCCATCAGAAATTGATGGTGAACCACTTCCTAAAGAAGTTACATCTACAGCAACTGAAAATTGAGAACTAGCACAGTTTGGAGTTATAGTAGAAGAAGCAACTGCTGCAGGAGTACAACCAGCAACAATAATATTAACTGAAAAATCTAATGTTACACCATAAGCACCAGAATAACATGTATTTGGTGGAACTTGACCAAAGTCAGAAGTACCAATTCTCATTTTATGAACACCTAAAGCAGCTGTAGCAGGCATTACAAATGATGCATTTAAAGTTGTTGGATTAGCATTTGTTGATGCAATTCCTGTTTGAACTAATTCACCAGCATCATTGAAATCAAAATCATTATTAAAATCTATCCAAATGTTTGTATCATAAGTATATCCTGTTGCAAATGTAATTTGAACATTATTACTAACACCTTGACTCATAGTAACTGTTGTAGCAGAATGATCAAAATAAACAACGTCAGTAGTTGGGAAATTTGTAGTACCAAGTTGAACGTTTGTTATACCATTTCCATCATTAGATGAAGGAACTGAAGTACAGTAACAACCTGTTGCTGAAGTAGTAAATGATTGCTCAGCACATGCTACAGCATCTCCATTATTGTTATATGGTACAACTTTATAATAATATGTAGTATTTATTGAACCTGTAAAAGAATAGTTTAATGCAGTTAAAACTTGAGAATTTAAAATATCAGTTCCGCCTGGAGTTGTTCCAATACTTAATTTATAACCATCTGAACCTGAAGTAGCACTCCATGATAAAACTGTTGGGAAGTTTCCACAACTAGCATTTATTGTTGCAACAACATTACTAGCACATGCAGGAACTGTTGTTGGAATTGTTTGAACAATAAAATTATCAATAAAGAAATCATAATCAGTAGTATCAGCAGCAGATCCAGCATTTGCATAATATGCAAATTTAACCGCGTTAGATGTAACTGCTGGAATATCATAAATTTCAGTTGCAACAGTATTTCCTGGAGTATTTGAACTATCATAAGTTTCAAGTGGAGCCCATGTTACTCCTCCATCTGTTGACATTAAAAATTGTACAACATCATCTGAACCCATAACCCCTGGAGTTTCAATTGGATTAGTATTAAAATAGTCAGTTGTTCCAACATTATATTTAACTTGATATCCACCAGCTGATAAATCAAAAATTGGAGAAACTAACCATCCTTTCGGGAATGTGCTGTATAAATTAATTCTTGCAGCAGTGTTACCAGTTCCATTCATCATGTTTGTTGGAACCCAACTTCCAGAGTTATCAGTTCCTGTTGGACCTGTTGCTAAATCACCATCACTAAATCTTTTCCAACAATTAGGTTGAACTGCAAATGTAAATGTTGAAAAATCTTCTAAATAATAAGGAACATATGAAGCACAAGGCGTAGTAAATGTTGAAGTTAATGTCCAAACACTTTTAGATGATGTTGAACAAACAGATCTTACCCAAATGTAATATTGAGTTACAGGAGTTAAAGAAGTTAATCCAACTGTAGTAATTCCTGCTCCTACTGAACCTGTAGCAACTGTAGCTGCAGTAGGAACTGTATTTGAAGTTGATAAATAATATTCATAACCATTAGCTGGTGCTGTACTTGGTGCATTCCATTCAACAGTTGTAGTTGTAGCTAAAACATTAGTTGTTACAACATTTGATGGTTCTGTACAAGTAGGAATTGGCTCCCATCTTACATCATCAATATAAATTGTAGATGTTTCAGCTGGTGATGCAATATTTCTAAAAACAAGTCTTTGAACACCTACAGGCAATGCACCTGGAGTTAAAATAAATTGAGTTGCTGCTGCAACACCGCCTGTTGGCATAACAAATTCGTCAAGATATTGAAAAGTACCAACATCATTCGGATCTGTTAAATATCCTAAATAAAGAGTTCTATCTGCTGTTGTAGCATAAGCTGAAAATCTTAATCTATGTGTATTAGCTTGTAAATTTGAAATTAAAGGCATGCTTGCATAAGTTTCAATTGGTGTATCACCATTTGCAAACATGTACATTCTATTTGGAGCACTCATTGGAATTCCACTTCCATTTTGCAAATAAACATTTGCAGCACTTCCACCTTTTGCCCAACAAATTGGTAATGCTCCACCAAAAGAAGCTGTTGTTGTATCAAAATTTTCATAAAACTCAGTTACTGAAGCACAAACCGTTGGGAATGAGAATGGAGTTGACCATAAACTGTCTTCAGTTGAACATTTTGCTCTTACATAAAACTGATAATTAGTTCCTGAATTTAAACCAGACAATGTATAATTAGTTGCAGAAACATTTGTAATTAAAGTACCTGTACCAAGTGTAAATCCTTGAATACCATATTCTATATCCCACAAAGTTTCAGTTCCAACTGGTGTCCATGTTACATTTGCACCTGATGTTGTAATTGAATTTGCTCCCAGTGTAATAGGCGCTGGACAATCAGCTAAAAATTGAACTGTAGTTGTATGACAAGTACTTGTTTGACCACATGTAGCATTATCACTTACGTGAAGACGGATTGCAGAAGCTGTAATTGCATTAACAACTAAAGGTGATGGTCCATGAGCGATTGAAACGTTATTAACATCAGTAATTGACACATATCTATGAGGACCAGTGGTGTCAAAACCTAATTGAGCTGTAAAAATGTAGTTTTCACCAACAACAAGACCCGTAACATTGTTATACTCAGATGAGTAGGCACAAGTTGTAATAATTTGGGGTGTTCCAGAATTATTGGAAACAACACTACCAAATTGATTGGGATTCACACATTGCCCATAGGACAATACAGATAAAAACAAGGTAAAGAGTGCCATGATTTTTTTATCCGATAAAAGTTTAGTAATTTTTTTCATCATATAAATAGTTATTTGTTGCGGTAAATTTAAACAATGATTTTTGTTTTACCAAATCATTAACATATTAACTAATAAAAAACTAAACAAAAGTTAAAACAATTAACAAATTGTAGAAATATAGTTATGCAACAAACTATTAAACGCAGAGTCATTTGAAGTAAAATTACTTTTAATAGGCAGGTAATAAAGATTTTTAATGTTCATATCTTTCAATCTAACATAATCTTTTTCTGTGGTTATAATAACTTTATCCTTTGATTTTACTTTAATTTCATTAACATCATTAATTGAAAAATGATGATGATCTGGATAAATTAACTTTAAATCATTTTCAGATTTTATAAAATCAAAAAAAGGTTCTGGTTTTGCAATTCCTGCTACTAATAATTTATCTTTTAACTTTATTTCACTGACATTTATTGAATCATTTTCACCGTAAACTTTATCATCATAATCAATAAAACTAAAAAATATAGAAATATTCAAATTAATACTTTGTCTGATTTTTTCTTTTGTTATTTCAGATAAATCTTTTGGGCATTTTGTAATGATAATTACATTTGCTCTTTTAGCACCATTTCTACTCTCACGAAGATTTCCTGTTGGGAGCATAAAATCTTCATAATACAAATCATCAAAAGAAGTAAGTAAAATATAAAATCCAGCCTTAACTTTTCTGTGTTGAAAGGCATCATCTAACAAAATAATTTGAGGTTTATCTTCTGAACTTAATAATTGCTCAATACCATTTTTTCTATCAGCATCTACAGCTACTTTTACATTTGAAAATTTTTGATGCATTTGAAATGGTTCATCACCAAGAATTTCTGCATTTGATTTTTCATCAGCTAAAACAAACCCTTTTGACTTCCTTTTGTAACCACGACTTAAAGTTGCAATCTTATAATTTGGCGAAAGCAAACGAATTAAATATTCAATTTGAGGTGTTTTTCCTGTTCCGCCAACACTTAAATTTCCAACAGCAATTATAGGAATATCAAATGAATACGATTTTAAAAATCCTTTATCATAAAGAAAATTTCTTATAGAAGTTATCCATCCGTATAAAATAGAAAAAGGAAAAAGTAAATACCTTAAAATAATCATAGCACGAAAGTATAATTTTTTATCTTTGGATTGAAATTAATTTTAAAAAATGAGATTTGATTTTAAATTATTAATCGCTTTTATATTTTGCTTTCAGATAGGTTTTTCGCAAGAAAATCATAATACTTCCATTCTAAAAGTTATTTTATCGAAGTATTATGCTAACGAAAAAGTAATTGTCAAAAACAGATTACAGTTTCTTAGTTTCTACTGCAATAAAGCTCCTAATAATGAAGAAGTTTTAGAAGCAATTTCAAAAAATGATTTATTGAAAAAAAATGCTTCTGAAATAAAGAAACAAATTAATGATAAATCAGAAGAAAATTGGTTAGCAGAATACAATACCATTTTTGCAACCGAAAATGCCCATTTAAAAAGCAAAGTCAATAATTGCTTATCATTAGAAGAGTTTCAAAAAGTTTCAACAAAAAACAATGTAAACTACCAACGCTTAATGATTGTTGGAAAACCAATGTATTTTGCTCAAAAATATTGTCTCATAAAAGTAGCTTTTTATAGAAATATAGAACATAATAGTAGCCGATTCTTATTATTTGAAAACATAAATGGAGTGTGGACAATAGTAGAGACAATTAATGAATGGGAAACTTAATTTTAGATTTTGACACAAAATGAAAATAAAAGAAATACTTACCATACTTGAAGAAATGGCTCCTTTAGCTTATGCTGAAGATTTTGACAATGTAGGTTTATTAGTTGGAAATCAAAACGATGAAGCTACAGGAATTTTAGTTTGTCATGATGCATTAGAAAATGTGATTGATGAGGCAATAGCTAAGAAATGTAATTTGGTTGTTTGCTTCCATCCTATTCTTTTTAGTGGTTTAAAAAAAATTACTGGTAAAAATTATGTAGAACGTTCGGTTTTAAAAGCAATAAAAAATGATATTGCTATTTATGCTGTTCACACTGCCTTAGATAACCATCAAAATGGTGTCAACAAAATTTTCTGTGATGCTTTAGGATTAAAAAACACTAAAATTTTAGTTCCTAAACAAAATTTCATTCAAAAATTGGTAACTTACACTGTTCCTGAAAATGTAGAAAAAGTTCGAAATGCTTTATTTAATGCTGGTGCGGGAAAAATAGGCAACTATGAAGATTGTAGTTTCAACTCACAAGGAATTGGAACTTACATGGGAAATGAAAACAGCAATCCTGAAATTGGAGAACGATTTGAATTTGTTGAAGCACAAGAAATTAAAATCGAAGTTACTTTTGAAAAACATTTGCAAAGCAAAATACTGAAAGCTCTTTTTTCTAATCATGTTTATGAAGAAGTTGCCTATGAAATTTATGATTTACAAAATTCACATCAAAATATTGGATTAGGAATGATAGGAGAACTTGAAAATCCAATGTCCGAAACTGACTTTTTAAAATTTGTAAAAAATACAATGCAATGTGGTGGAATTCGTCATTCGGAACTGCTTGGAAAACAAGTTCAGAAGGTTGCAGTTCTTGGTGGTTCAGGAAGTTTTGCGATAAAAAACGCAATTCAAGCCAATGTTGATGTTTTTTTAACATCTGATTTGAAATATCACAACTTTTATGAAGCTGAAAATCAGATAGTTTTAGCCGATATTGGTCACTTTGAAAGCGAAAGATATACAAAAAATTATATTGTTGATTTTCTTAAAGAAAAAATTACTAATTTTGCAATCGTTTTATCAGAAGAAAATACAAATCCAGTTAAGTACTTATAAAATATGGCTACTACAAAAGAATTGAGCGTTGAGGAAAAATTAAGAGCGCTTTACGATTTACAAATAATCGATACTAGAATTGACGAAATCAGAAATGTTAGAGGTGAATTGCCTTTAGAAGTGGAAGATCTTGAAGATGAAGTAGCAGGTTTGACTACTCGTTTAGAAAAACTTCAAAACGACTTAGTAACTATTGAAGATAATATCAAAGCTAAAAAGAATGCTATTGAGAATCATCAAGCAGCAATCAAAAAATATACTGAACAACAAAAAGATGTTCGTAATAACAGAGAATTCAACGCTTTAACTAAAGAAGTTGAATTTCAAGAATTAGAAATTCAATTAGCTGAAAAGCAAATTAAAGAATTGAAAGCTTCTATTGAACACAAAAAAGAAGTTGTTTCAAATTCTAAAGAAAAATTAGAGCAAAAAACAACTCACTTAAAGCATAAAAAATCGGAGTTGAATGATATCATGGCTGAAACTCAAAAAGAAGAATCTTTCTTAACAGAAAAATCAGCTGAATATGAAGGACAAATTGAAGAAAGATTACTTGCCGCTTACAAAAGAATTCGTTCAAGTGTAAGAAATGGATTAGCAGTTGTTTCAATTGAGCGTGGTGCTTCAGCAGGATCATTTTTTACAATTCCTCCACAAACACAAGTTGAAATTGCTTCAAGAAAAAAAATCATCACTGATGAACATTCAGGAAGAATTTTAGTTGATGCTTCATTAGCAGATGAAGAAAAAGAAAAAATGGAAAAAATATTTGCAAAAATGTAATATCTCAAATCCCGATTTAATGTCGGGATTTTTTTTTATGAAATCGCCACTAAAAACTTATTTGTTGAAAACAAAATCCATTGATAAAAAGGTGATACCATATGTGATCACTAAAAAATATTATCAACACATATGAAAAAAGTATTTCAATTTCTTATTGTAAAAAGCGTTGGATGTTATATTAACTTACTTAGCTACATTGCTCCAAAAAAAGCATTTGCACTTGCTTACAAACTTTTCAGCGAACCTCGAAAAGGTAAAATCAAACCTAATGCTGTTCCTAAAACATTACAAAAAGCGGAACAAGAAACACATATTCACAACCAACATCAGTTTCAAACTTATAAATGGAATGGAAATGAAGATGTAATTCTTTTAATTCATGGATGGGAAAGTAATGCTTCGCGATGGAAAAAACTTTTAAATCATCTTAAAAAAACTGGTAAAACTATCATTGCAATTGATGGTCCAGCTCATGGCATGAGTAGTGGAAAAGAGTTTAATGTTCCTACTTATGCCGAATATATAGATAAAATTGTCCAAAAATACAATCCTAAAATTGTAATTGGACATTCTATTGGTGGAAATGCAATTGCTTATTTTCAAGCACATTACAACCATAATTTTGAAAAAATTGTTTTACTTGGTGCACCTTCAGATTTTAAAGTAATTTTAGATAATTATATTAAAATGCTAAGTTTAAATAAACGTGTTCATCAATCCTTAATTGATTATACAAAACAACGATTTAAGGTAACAATTGAAGATTTTTCGGCTGCTAAATTCATGAAAGATTCTAAAATTTCTGGATTAATTGCGCATGATGTTCATGATACTGTAGTACTTTTTGAAGAAGGAAAAAAGATTTCAAATGCATGGAAAGCAGCTGAATTTGTAGAAACTAAAGGACTTGGGCACAGCATGCATGATGCCTATTTATACCAAACTATTGTAGATTTTATTCAGTGATGATTCAATGGCAATTTCAATATCAATAGCAACTTCAATGGCAATGGCAATTTCAATGGCAATTTCAATATCAATGGTAATGTGAAAAATGATATCTAAAACTGCAAACTGAAAAAATAATCTATCTTTGCATAATGGAAGAAAATCTAACTCGTATTAACAAGTTTTTATCGGAAACCGGATTTTGCTCTCGACGTGAAGCAGACAAATTGATTGATCAAGGAAGAGTCACAATTAATGGTGTAGTTCCTGAAATGGGAACTAAAATTTCACCTTCTGATGAAGTGCGTGTTGATGGAAAATTGGTTAGAGAAAATACTCAAAAACGAGTTTATTTAGCGTTCAACAAACCTCCAGGAATTGAATGCACAACTAATCTTGAAGTGAGAGATAATATTGTAGATTATATCAATTATCACGAGCGAATTTTTCCAATTGGACGATTAGATAAAGCCAGTGAAGGGTTGATATTTATGACCAATGATGGCGATATTGTAAACAAAATTTTAAGAGCAAGAAACAATCACGAAAAAGAATATATCGTTACGGTAAACCGACCAATTACAGATAGATTTATTGATAGAATGGCAAACGGAATTCCTATTTTAGAAACCGTTACCAGAAAATGTAAAGTAGAACAAGTTAGTAAATATGTTTTCAGAATTGTTCTTACTCAAGGATTGAACCGCCAAATTCGTAGAATGTGCGAATATCTTGACTATGAAGTTACGGCTTTAAAAAGAACTCGAATTATTAATATTTCTTTAGATGTTCCAATAGGAATATACAGAGAATTGACTGATGCCGAAATAAAACAACTCAACGAACTGATTGAACCTTCAAGCAAAACGGAAGAAGCTAGTTTACCAAAAGTAACTCCAAGAAGTTTTACTCCAAGAAAAGATTTTAGAAGAAAATAGAATAACACTGACTAATTTTACAATTAATCAGTGTTAAGTAATAATTTATTTTCTATCAAGATAATTGATCAGTTTTTTGTACAGTTTAATTAAACTAAAAACAACTATAACAAATACTGTTATCATCATTAATTGCCATATCAATAAACCAAAATCTAAATCATTAAGAATCTTTTCCATTTTTATTCTCTAAATTTTTTAATTTAATTTCATAATATTTACTTTTTACTTGAAAATATTTTTTAAAAATCAAATAAAAATTAATTAAAAAGTAAAGTAATAAAATAAGAAAAATTGTTGGAATCAAATAACCTATAATTTTTAATGTTTCTTTCATGATAATTTAATTTAAGTAACAGTAAACAATAAATTTCGCTAGCTGTTTTCTATTTATTGATTATTTAAGCAGCACAAACATTCATAAGAAAAAACAATGCTGATTTTAACCAGCATTGTTTAAAATTAAGGAATGACTTAAGAATTCCAATCTAAATATTTACTAATTTTTCTATAGAGCTTAATAATGTAGTATATTATTACAACTATAAAAACTAAATTCAAAATTTGCCATAATGAGTTTAAAATATAATCTGCATTCCAAACTGTTTCTGTTTCATAGACTTTATTTTCCATATTTTTAATATTTAAATTATTTCTTTTTTAAAAATTTTAAACAAACTTTCAAAAAACTTAAAACAATAATTATAAAAATAATATACATCAATGTTCTTATAACTTCACTAGTGGTAAAAAGGAAAAAATACTTCATAATTATTTTTTTTAATCAAAAAATTGACTTTTATAATTTCTACTTCTTTTAAAGCAAAAAGCGATTTATTTAGGTAATTTAAAATGGCTTAAAAAACTAATGATAGACAATGAGATTGATAATATTGATAAATATAAAAGTAAAGATTGATTACTGATATTTGTTATTGAATCAATAATAAATAACATTAAAAAAGCTGTAAAAATAAAAGCCAATATTATGCAAACTTTCATAAATAATTTAGTTAAGAATGCTAAATATGAAATAATTAAACCAAACACAATTATATAAATAGAATTAATATTCAACCAAAAATTTCCTAAATTTAGATTAAGAACTTTATAATCTGATATCAATGTAATAACTAATAAAATTGATATTATTGTTGGAATTAAAAATTTAAATGTTTTCATAAATTTACTTTAGTGAAACTCTTTGATATTTATTATATCATTTTTATTATAATCAAAAATAATTTCTTTAAATACAGGATATCCATTAGTATAGTAACCAAAGTGTTTACTTATATTCTTTTTATCATAAAAAATTTTTACCAAAAAAGAGCCATCATTATCTAAGGAATCACAGTTTATTAATTTTTCTTTGAAAATAGAATTAGGTTTAATTCCATAAAAAATTATTGGGTTACATTTTTTGTTTCCAAAAATTTTTACGCTATCAATAACAACCTCTGAATTGTTTATGAATTTAATTTCATTCTTTGAATTGCTACAACTAAATGCAAAAAAAAGTATTGTTAATAAAGTTATTTTTTTCATAATCTTATTCACTTTTTAGAATATTCATTTGAACTTCTTTTAAGATTATCTTTTTATTTTTTATTTCAGATTGATCAATTAAATAGATCTTTTTTCTAGTTAAATGACGAAATGACTCTCTATATCCATTAACAATAAAAAAATTAATATCGATTATATTCTCTTTATTTTTTCTCAAAAATGATTTTTTTACAATTTTAATATCAGATTTTTCATCTTTTTCGTAATGTTCTACATCAATATAATCTGAATAGAAGAATTTAATAGAGTTGTGTAAATCAGTTCTAACAGTATAAATCTGTATAAAATTTGGATTTACTGTTTTTCTGTTATTTACCTTTTCGGTACAACTTTCTAGTTTACTTTGTTTAAAATAGATGTAAACAGTTTCTTTTTCATTAATTTTCGTTAAATCGGTTGTGTACAGACTATTTTTTCAATTTTGAAAAAAAATTAGATTGGATATTAGAAATAATATTATTGAAGCATTTTTTTTTTCATAATATAAAATTTAATTACAATCTTTTAAAAAAAATATTAATACACTTCATCACGTTTTTGAAAACTAAAAAAATAACAGTTAAACTCAACAAAAAATATAAAAAAAATGGAACTGAAAAATACCAATAACGCAAATAATCCATTTTAAAAGAATGTAATAAAAAAGAATATTGTGTAATAAAACATAATAAAGTTATAAATTTATTTTTTTTGAAAATTAAAATTAATGAGAAACAAATTGATATTGCTAAAAATATTTCGATTGTTATTGGATAATCATCATTAAAACTTTGTAAACTTCCTAATCCATCTAATAATAATGCTAATATGCCAAAAAAATTAACAATAGAAATTTTATCACCAGGAAAAACGATTAGAAGAAAACACAACAATGTTAAAACTTTAAATTTATTTACATTTTCCATATCAATCACAATTATTTGAAGGTGAGTTTCCGCCAGTTGTATTTCTAGTTGTACCAGTAGGTAAAGGCATAGCTCTTAAAATTTGTCCTAAAGTTCCCGGAGTTTGTCCCTGCCATAATGGATTTGTTGATTCAGCATCAGGAATACTGATTCCTGTAGATTCAAAAATAATTATACCTATATCAGTACAATTCATACTTCCCAAATTATATGATGGATTAGATTCTGCAATACCAATAACACCATTAACAATTTCAGACATTTGTATAGAATTTATTGTGGTAGTAATACTTACATCAAATGCAGTATTTTGATTGCTTTTAAATACTCCAGGTACATTAACAAAATCTCCAGGGTTGATAGTTAAACTATTGGGTGAAAGCGACATTGGACCGCTAACAGGATAAAATCCAAATGATTTTACTTTAGTTCCTTGTTTAATAGTTATAAAAGTGTGTCCTACACCACCTGAAGAAGTATATAAATTATGAGCACCTGCTTTAGGTTGATCAGCTGAAATGGTTATCGAACCACCTTGGGTTAAGTCGATACAATCTAAAAAATCTGCCATATCTGTTATACTTTCACCAACAGGCGTTGGCAATGTTAAACCATCTATTGTTCCGTCTGCCATAAAATCTAGAACATTTATTAAATCTTCTATATTGTCTTCAGTATAATTTGCAATAACGTAATCTATCCATTCTTCCACATAATCTTGACTCTCCTCAGAAAAATCATTTTCATTCAAATATTCAATAACACTATCAGCTGTTGAGTTATCATTTTGAGATAAATTGTTTAAATCAATTTCTGGATATAAAAAATCATGTTGCTCGTCAGTTAATGAGTTCATGAAGTTCTTAATTTGAGTTTGCTCTAAAGAAGCTGTGGGAGTTGCAACAATATAATTTATGTTTGAATAGCTTCCTCCACCAGAGGTTTGAAATCCTCCACCATTTCCACTAGTATCTCCAATTGGAAAACTTCCAATTCCTCCATTTCCTGTATTAAAATTTGGAATATAACCAGATCCGCCTCCACCGCTAAGTGAACCAGGACACGGAACTTGTTGCCATGTTTCATCATCCCATCCTGTTGCTTGACTTGTTACAGTAACAGTTTCCCAACAAGTACCATCTTCTAATTGTGCAAATTTGCTTAATGTGCTTATTTCTGTGTCATCACTAACATCTACATAACCACCATTAGAAATGATTTCTTTTTCTAAAGCGGTAAGTGTATATTTGATTGTGTATGCTTTAAAAGGTTCGTTATTTTTAGATTTAATAACTAGGTTTTCAAGTTTTACATTTTCTCTTGTTCTATAAATTGGAAAAGTGTATTGTCTGTAATTGCTATTTTCAACGACAACAATTTTTTCTGTATCAATGTAAAAGTCAAATTCTTTATTATACATGATTTTTTGTTGTGCATCTCCACTTTTTGCTTGCCTATTTTGTATTTGTTCCTCTTTAATTTGATCTAGAGCAGATTTTGCATTTTTGTCAATATTGAATTCGTCAAAATTAATTTGATATTTTTTGAAATTTTCTGAACTCGATAGAACTTGCTCTTGGGTTTCACAACCTAAAAAAAATAATGAGATAAAGATAAATAGGGCTTTTAATAAATAACTAAACTTGATTTTCATGTGTGTTAAAATAATATAAATTAATAGTTAAAAAAAATAAAAAACGTAAGCAGAACCTAAATACTCGTTTCAGAGTCTCGTGAAAACCCAAGTACAAGGCAAAAAGGAACGCCTACACAAATTGTAGATGTATCCGATTTAACTTATCTTGTACTTATGAAATTTTCGCTATTTCAGAAAAAGAGATTTTAAAAGCAGAACGCTATTTATTTTTTTCGTTAATGTATGAACGTTTTCTTTAGTTATAACTATTCCAAATATATCATTTAAAATTAATGTGAATCAAAGTTTTTAGTTAAATTTATAAGAATTTTCTATCATTTTTTTTAACAGAACTATTTCTACAAATGACAAATTATTAAAATAAGTAAAGCCTTGACAATCAAAAAACCATACTTTTTTTTGTTAAAATTTTAAAAAATTATCAATTATTTTTATGTAGAACTATTTCTACAAATGAAAAAAAATATCAAAATAAATAAAGTTTTAATACTCAAAAACTCCGTATTCTGATTGAATTGTTAGCTTTTTAGTTTCAGAAGTTTCGACTCTACCTACAATTTGTGCGGCAACGCCAAATGATTTTGAAATTTCAATAATATCATTCGCAATTTCCTGTGGAACATACAATTCCATGCGGTGACCACAATTGAAAACTTGGTACATTTCTTTCCAATCGGTTTTTGATTGTTCTTGAATCAATTTGAAAAGTGGTGGAACCGGAAATAAATTATCTTTTATAACGTGAACATTATCAACAAAATGTAACACTTTTGTTTGTGCACCACCAGAACAGTGAACCATTCCGTGAATGTCGTTATGAGAATATTTGTCTAAAATAGATTTTATAATTGGTGCATACGTCCTTGTAGGTGAAAGCACTAATTTTCCAGCATCAATTGGCGCATTTTCAACTACATCTGTCAATTTTACATTTCCAGAATATACCAACTCTTGTGGTACAGAACTATCAAAACTTTCAGGGAATTTTTCTGCTAAATAATTAGCAAAAACATCATGACGCGCAGAAGTCAATCCATTGCTTCCCATTCCGCCATTATAACTTTTTTCGTATTTGGCTTGACCAAAAGAAGCTAAACCAACAATAACATCACCAGATTTTATATTGGCATTATCAATTACATTACTACGCTTCATTCGAGCTGTAACTGTTGAATCAACAATAATAGTTCGAACTAAATCGCCTACGTCAGCCGTTTCACCGCCAGTGGAATGAATCGTGACACCAAATGATTTTAATTCTTGAATTAATTCTTCTGTTCCGTTGATAATTGCTGAAATAACCTCAGCAGGAATCAGATTTTTATTTCTGCCAATAGTTGATGAAAGTAAAATATTATCGGTAGCACCAACACAAAGTAAATCGTCGATATTCATAATCAAAGCATCTTGTGCAATGCCTTTCCAAACTGAAATGTCGCCAGTTTCTTTCCAATACATATATGCCAAAGATGATTTTGTTCCAGCACCATCGGCATGCATAATCAAACAATACGCTTCGTCGTTTGTTAAATAATCAGGTACAATTTTGCAAAAAGCTTTTGGAAATAAACCTTTATCAATATTTTTAATGGCAGCATGAACATCTTCTTTAGAAGCTGAAACTCCGCGCATTGCATAGCGTTGATTCGTATCAGAACTCATTTTTTAGTGTGTTGTTCCCTTCGAGAATCTCAGGGTAAAGTTGTTGAGCAAAGATAGTAATTTGAATCACGAATAAAGAAATAAATTATGATTTTTCATCGCAATGGTTTTCTATTTAATTTAAAACTATAAAGACAATATTTATTAATTTTCAACAATTAAAATTTCAACCCTTCTATTTTCGTCTGCTTCAAAATCGTTTTTCTCAGGAATTTTATAAATAGGACTTGATACTCCATAACCTTTGTAAGTCATCCTGCTTTTATCAATTTTATTTTTGATTAAATAATCATAAACGGCTTTAGCTCTTGCTTCAGAAACTGTATCCTCTTGATTTGGTAATTTACAACAAATATGACCTTGGATTTCAATTTTTAATTTTGGTTTAGATTTCATTATATCCAATAGTTCTTTCAAAACTGGTTGTGATTTTGGGACAATTACATCAGAATTATTATAAAAATTTAATGCTCTTAGTTTAATTAAATCGCCTTTATTTGATTTACTTATACTATTTGAAAGTTTATTTCTGTTGAAGTAAATAACTACTTTCCTATTCTCTGCTTGATTCTTTGATTGTTTAAAATCCTTTCCGTTATTATCAATTATAACTTTTGGATTAATTGCAATTTTACTTATTTTCAAATTTTCTAAAACTGACTTAATCCTTCGAGAAGCTAAATCTTTATTGTATTTACTATTGTCTATACTATCACAATATCCTGATATTTTTACAACTTCAACATCTCGATTTTCATTCATCCAAATGTTAAAAAACTCTGTTGATGTTACATTTGGAATGTCCTCGTTAAAATCAAAAAAAACTTCAATTTTCTCTTGTGAAAAAAGAGAACTCGAAAATAAAAGAACTAAAACAATAAACTTTTTCATAATCTATTTATCTAAAATCATAATTTCTACTCTTCTGTTTTGAGCAGCTTCAAATTCGCTTTTTTCAGGAATTTCATATTTAGGTTTTGAAACGCCAAATCCTTTGACTTTTATTCTCCTTTCATTGATTCCTTCATAAACTAAAATTCTTTTGACTTGTTTTGCTCTATCAAGAGATAGGTTTTTCACATCTTTATCGACGCAACAAATATGACCTTGAATTTCAATTTTTATTTTTGGATATTTATCTAAAATCCTAACTAAATCCATGATTGTAGTTTTAGATTTAGGCATGATTGCAAACGTATTGATATGAAAATTTATGTCATTTAAACGAATCAAAGTTCCTTTAGTAGAAAGTTCAATTTTGTCTTGCAAAGTTGCACCTTCAGGAAAATGCATAGCTTCTTCTTCAATTGGAATAATCTCTTCTTCTTGGATAATTTGAGATTCGGCTTTGACTTGAGTGATTCCTAAAATTTCATTTTCTTTTGCTAAATCTTTTTCAAGTATGTAGTGAATTATTGCTTTTCGATTCTCGGCTTTATTTTTTGAAGTTGCGCCTTTTTCACCCAAGCTAATAGTTTTAAAATCATTTCTAATTTTTATTTTACCATTAACAAATGAATAAATTGTATTCACTCTTTTTTGAGATAGTGTGTCATTATAACCTGAAGAACCAACCTCATCTGTTGAACCAGTAATGGAAAGAATTTTAGATGTTTTATTTTCTAAAATCCATTTATCAAACTTAGCCTGCTCTGTTTTACTTAAATCATATTTATTATTATCGAAATAAACCACAAATTTTTCCTGAGCATTAGCAAAAACTAAAACTCCTAAAAATATAATCGCAAAAAATAATTTCTTCCTATTCATTTAACGAATTTACATAAAATTAATTTTAGATAGCAAAAGTTATTCCACAAAAAAAACCTGCTAATTTAATAACAGGTTTTGTATATCACTGAGTATGTCGAAGTACTTTAAAAACTATCTTGTAAACAACAATTCTCTATATTTAGTCAATGTCCAAGTTTCATTATCAACTAAAAGTTCTAATTTGTCGCAATGCTCACGAATTACTTCAAAATAAGGTTTTACTTTATCGCAATAAGATTCAGCCATTTTTTGAGCATCAGTTAATGCATTTGCTTTTTTACGAGCTTCAGTCATCGCTTCAACTTGTGTGTTGATTCCTTCAATATGCTCTGAAATTTCTTTGATTAAAGTGATTTGTTCTTTTGCAATTTTCTCAAAGTCTTTTCCGAAGATTTCTTTCAATCCACGAACATTTTCAATTAAAGTATTTTGATAACGAATAGCTGTTGGAATTACATGATTACGAGCAATATCTCCTAAAACTCTTCCTTCAATTTGGATTTTTTTAGTATATTCTTCTAATTCAATTTCGTAACGCGCTTCTACCTCAACATGATTCATTACATTTAATTCTTTGAATAAATCTAATGCTTTTTGAGAAACTTTAGCTTTCAAAGCAGCTGGAGTTGTTTTGTGATTACTCAAACCTCGTTTTTTAGCTTCTTTTTCCCAAGCATCACTATATCCATCTCCTTCAAAAAGGATGTTTTTAGTTTCTTTAATATATTCTCTTAATACATTGAAAATAGCTTCATCTTTCTTTAAATCTTTTTTCTCAATTAAGGCATCTACTTCTTTCTTGAAATCTTTCAATTGTTTTGCAACTATCGAATTCAACGTAGTCATGGCATTAGCGCAATTTGCAGATGAACCAACAGCTCTAAACTCAAATTTATTTCCTGTAAATGCAAACGGAGAAGTTCTATTTCTATCCGTATTATCTAACATTACATCTGGAATTTTACCAACAACATTCAGTTTTAAATCGGTTTTTTCTTCTGGAGAAAGTTTTCCTTTAGAAACACCTTCTAATTCAGCCAAAACTTTTGTCAATTGCTCACCAATGAATACCGAAATAATAGCTGGTGGCGCTTCATTTGCTCCCAATCTGTGGTCATTACTTGCTGTTGCGATTGATGCTCTCATTAATTCTTCATATTCATTAACCGCTTTAATTGTGTTGATGAAAAACGATAAGAATTGTAAATTACTCATCGGCGTTTTACTTGGTGACAATAAATTTACACCAGTATCTGTAGCTAACGACCAGTTGTTATGTTTACCTGAACCATTTACTCCTTTGAAAGGTTTTTCATGGAAAAGTACTTTAAAATCGTGACGCTCACCTACTTTTGACATTACGTCCATTAATAAAGAGTTGTGATCAACCGCTAAATTAGTTTCTTCAAAAATTGGAGCTAACTCAAATTGATTTGGAGCAACCTCATTATGACGCGTTTTTACTGGAATTCCAAGTAACATACATTCTTCCTCCAATTCTCTCATATAATTTAATGCACGAGAAGGAATTGAACCAAAATAATGGTCGTCTAATTGTTGTCCTTTTGCAGAAGTATGACCAAGTAATGTTCTACCTGTCATAACAATATCTGGACGAGAATTTGCTAAAGCAGCATCTACAAGAAAATACTCTTGTTCCCAACCTAAAGTTGCTGTTACTTTTTTAACGTTTTTATCAAAATATTTACAAACTTCTGTAGCTGCTTCATCAACAGCATTTAAAGCACGTAAAAGTGGTGTTTTATAATCTAAAGCTTCACCAGTGTAAGAAATAAAAACTGTAGGAATACATAAAGTTGTTCCAAAAATAAATGCAGGAGAAGTTGGATCCCAAGCTGTATATCCACGAGCTTCGAATGTATTTCTAATTCCTCCATTTGGGAAAGACGAAGCATCTGGTTCTTGTTGTACTAATTGTCCACCACCAAATTTTTCAACTGGATCTGAACCGTCATAAGAAGTCTCAAAAAAAGCATCATGTTTTTCAGCAGTTGTTCCTGTTAAAGGTTGAAACCAATGTGTATAATGAGTAACACCTTTAGAAAGTGCCCATTCTTTCATACCCATTGCAATATAATCTGCTAATTTTCTGTCAATTTTAGTTCCGTGTTGGACAGCATCTTTAACACCTTTGTAAGCATCTGAAGTTAAATACTGCTTCATTGCTTTGTCGTTAAACACATTTGAACCAAAAAGAGCTGATTTTTTTCCAGCTTCTTCAAATTTTACTGGCTTTCTGCCTGATGCATCTTTTAATGCTTGAAAACGTAAAGTTGACATAAAATTAAGTTTTTAAAAGTTATACCCTATTAATTTGATGCAAATATAATAATATTTTGATTAAAAAATAATTATACCCTATTTTTTTAGGGGTTATTTTGAAAATTGTGAATTTAAAATTATGAAATATGAATTTTTAATAAATCTATAAAAAGATTACCTTTGTGAAAATTGAAACTATCTTAGTTTTAATTCGTAAATTTTAATTCATAATTGATTATGACTGTTTGGATATTATTTTTTGCTTTAGTATTTGTTATTCTTGCGTTAGATTTAGGTGTTTTTAATAAAACTCCACATATAATAAGTTCAAAAGAAGCTAGTAAATGGACTGGAATATGGGTAACGCTTTCGTTTCTGTTTTCTGGAGTTATTTATTGGTTATACGGTACAGATTATATCAATAATTCAACAGCATTATCTCAAACTGACGCAGCATTAAAATTCATTACAGGATATTTAATCGAACTTTCCTTGAGTGTTGACAATATCTTTGTTATTGCTGTAATTTTTGCTTCCTTCAAAATACCTCAAAAATACCAACATCGTGTATTGTTTTGGGGAATTCTTGGTGCTATCATTTTTAGAGGTTTAATGATTTCGTTTGGAGTTATCATCATTAATAAATTTACTTGGACAACGTATTTATTTGGTGCATTCTTAATCTTCACCGCAATAAAGATGTACTTTTCAAAAGAAGAAGATGATTTTGAGCCAAAAGATTCTTTTGTTTATAAAACATTAGGAAAAATAATTCCAATAACATCTGAACATGATAAAGAGAAGTTTTTCATTCTAAATCACAAAGGGAAAAAAGCAGCAACACCTTTATTTGTAGCTTTAATAGTAATTGAAGTTATGGATGTTTTGTTTGCTGTAGATAGTGTTCCTGCTATTTTAGCCATAACTTCTGACCCGTTTATAGTTTTTAGTTCCAATATTTTTGCAATTCTTGGGTTGCGATCCATGTATTTTTTCTTGGCAAACATGCTGGAAAAATTCAGTTATTTAGAATATAGTTTAATTGCAATTTTGACTTTTGTTGGAGTAAAAATGATTGCTCATGATTATATTCACATTCCAGAATGGGCTTCATTAGGATTTATAGCACTGGCATTATTAGTTGGAGTTTTATATTCATTACACAAAGCAAAAGATGTTGAAGCGCATAAACCTTCTAGAGATGATGAATAAAAAAAAGAGGTCGCTTTCACAACCTCTTTACCAAACAAACAAACTATAGACTAACCAAAAATCTATTTTATTTTAAAACTGTAACTTTAGAATCATCAATGTTAAATGCGTTTATTACAGCATTATAATCTGAGAAATCTACCATCTTTAAACTTCTATTTGAAGCATATCCAGGAATAATAACTAATCTAAAAGTTTCATTATTAACATATTCTGGTGTTAAAGATAAATTATATGTTGCATTAGCATATATTGTAAAATCTTGTTTACTGAAGTCAAAATCATAATCTAATTCACCTTCATCAAGGTAAAGTGTTTTTGGAATTTGTTGCCAAACTGGTGTGCTAGAATTGATTAAGTCAGACATTCTGTAAATCAAAACAACATCAGATGCAACTATATTTGGATTAAACTCATCATAAAAATAATAATGATTATTATTAATACTATTCAAATTAATATTCCTTAATTCATATACTTCGCTGATTGTATCGTTATCAACAGTATCGTTATTTTCATTAACTGTGCAACTTTGTAGCGTTATCATACTGATAAAAGCAAACAATAAAGTAATCTTTCTCATAATATTTTGGTTTTAATGATTAATGATATTTAATCCTTTTCAATTGTTGTGCCAAACTTTTATTTTAACAAATAATTGTACCTTTGGAAAATGAAAAACACCTATAAATTATATGTGATCATGCTTGGATGTCGTCCTGAAGGCAGATATACGGAGCAACATGATATTTTTTTTGGAATTGGAACCTCTTTGAAAGAATTGATTCCAAATATGAAACAATTTTGGCCTGAGGCAAAAGGTAGAATTCACATTGATGCTTGGCGAGAAATAACCGTAGTTGATAATTACCAAATTGAAATTCTTCCAAAAGGAAAAGCAATTACTTCTTCAAATAATTTATTCTTCATCAATCTTGGCGGTTATAAAGAAAATGAATTTGAAGAATATCACTATAAAGTTATAGCTGTGGGAGAAACATTAGCCGAAGCTTCAAAAAAAGCAAAAGCAACTACTTTCTATAAACATTGTACTTTTAAAGGAGCAACATCTCACATTGATGATAAATTTGGAATTGATATTGATGACGCTTTTAATGTAAAAGAAATTTTAGCACCCATTTTTAAAGATAATTTTGATATTTCAATCACAAAAAAAGAGACTGACTTAAAAGAAGATGATTTACATATTGGGTATTTAAAAATTGATAAAATTCAATAAATTATGGGAAGAAATAACGAACGAAATATTAAATCGCATAACGATAAACTCCATAAAGCTCAAGATAAAGCCAAAGCAAAAAAAATGGCTCGTGAAGAAAAACTAAAAGCTATGGTGCGAAAATTTAACGAGAATAATAATGACTAATTGCTATTGTGGAAACCATAATAGTTTTCAAAACTGCTGTGAACCTTTTTTAAAAGGAGTTGAAAAACCAAAAACTGCAGAAGCTTTAATGCGTTCAAGATATTCAGCATACACCACTCAAAATGCAGATTATCTAGTTGCAACAACTCACATTTCCACAAGGAAATTTCATAAAAAATCTGATATTTTAAATTGGAGTAAAAACAATCAATGGATTAAATTAGAAGTTCTTACAACGACAGAAACTACAGTTACTTTTAAAGCCTACTATTTAGATTATCAATTAAAAGCACAAATCCATCATGAACATTCAAATTTTATATTTGAAAATGGAAATTGGTATTATACTGATGGAATTTTTTTATAAAAAAACCGAAGCATTAACTTCGGTTTTTTATTTATTCTTCTTTTACATCCGATGATTCAGGTGCTTCTTCAACAACTTCATCTTCTTTTGGTCCTAAAAAGTAAAGTGCTCCACCAACTACTACTAGACCAATTTTTATTCCCCAAGCAACATTGTCGCCCCAATTATAAATCCACATTAATAATCTTGGAACTCTATCTAAATAATTCATTACAATTGCAGCAATACCAAGTAATGCAAGAAAACCACCGAAATTTTTCATTGTTTATAGTTTTTGGTTAATAGGCATACAATATATTAATTTTATTTAAACTATAATTATGTTACTGAAATTCACCTTCACAATATCCTGAAATAATAATTTGAGAAAAATCACTTGGATTAACTGCTTCAATATTTTGAAATTCTAATTTAAATTTATCATTTCCTAAAGCAGTAACTTTTACAGGATATCCTGCCAAAATATAAGTTGTCGAACCTTTTGTATAACTTCCTTGTGCGAAAAGCATGGTTCCAGTTTCTCCAATTCCAAATTCATAAATACCATTTGGAGCACTACTTGATGTTAATGGATAATTAATTTTGAAAGTTAACGCCTCATAATTTGAACTTCCTGACGAACCTTTTGTTAACGAAAAATCTAATGCCGCTTCTCCTTCCACTAAGGCAACTCCGTTTGAGACTTTTAATTTTGTTGGCACAAATTCAATTCCATTTGCAATAATTTCAGAATCAATATTTTGAGAATCACTATCAGAAGAACAACCTGTAATAAATAAGTTCATTGAAACAAAAAACAAAAGTAATTTTTTCATAATTATTAAACTTTTAATTTTATAAATCTCTTAATTTAATTGGTATCCAAATTTCTTCTTCCGAGTTTGGATCGTTATTCTTGTATTTTTCTCCTAAAATTTCAAATTGCGGATGACTGCCGAGTACATAATCAGAATTAGGCAACCATTCTGTATAAATTGAATTGAAAAATACTGCAACATTGGCTTGATTACCTTTGTAATTAAAAACGGCATACAAACCTTCTTGAATTTCCAAGGTTTCCATTCCATCAGGAATATTATCAAATGATGAAACAGCAACAACTGCCCATTTTGTAAAAGGTGTATTGGGTTGAAAATCGAAATTCTCTGGATTGATTTGGATATTATACAATTCGGAACCAATTACATTTTGAATTTCTCTTCGTCTTGGCATAAAACTGCTCCATAATTCAAAAGCACGATAATCTGCATAGGTAAAGGAAAGGTTTTTACCTATGAATTTTGTGGTTGGAAAGGTTTTTATGGTTGGATTCATTGTTAAAATACAAACCTCAAAGGTTTTAAAAACTTTTGAGGTTTAATAAGTTATTACATATTTCTTCTGTATTGTCCACCAACTTCAAACAACGCACTTGTAATTTGTCCTAATGAACACACTTTTGTGGCATCCATTAATTTTTCGAAAATATTTTGGTTGTTGATGGCTGCTTCTTGAATGATGTTGATTTGTTCTGCCACTTTATTTTCATTCGTTTTGTGAAGATTAGTCAACATATCAATTTGATATTGTTTTTCTTCTTCGGTAGCACGAATCACTTCTGCAGGAATGACTGTTGGAGAACCTTTTGAACTCAAGAACGTATTCACTCCAATAATTGGAAATTCTCCTGTATGTTTCAAGGTTTCATAATACAAACTTTCCTCTTGAATTTTTGAACGTTGGTACATCGTTTCCATTGCACCAAGAACACCGCCACGTTCTGTAATTCTGTCAAATTCTTGTAAAACAGCTTCTTCTACTAAATCGGTTAATTCTTCAATAATGAACGAACCTTGAATTGGATTTTCGTTTTTTGCCAAACCTAATTCTTTATTAATAATCAACTGAATTGCCATTGCTCTACGAACAGATTCTTCCGTTGGTGTTGTAATCGCTTCGTCATACGCATTGGTATGTAACGAGTTACAGTTATCATAAATCGCATACAATGCTTGCAATGTTGTACGAATATCATTGAAATCAATTTCTTGTGCATGCAAAGAACGACCTGATGTTTGAATGTGGTATTTCAACATTTGTGCTCTTTCATTAGCGCCATATTTATTTTTCATGGCTTTCGCCCAAATTTTACGAGCCACACGACCAATCACTGCATATTCTGGATCAATTCCGTTAGAGAAGAAAAACGATAAATTTGGACCAAAATCGTTGATGTTCATACCACGACTTAAATAGTATTCCACGTAAGTGAAACCATTTGCCAATGTAAATGCTAGTTGCGAAATTGGATTTGCACCAGCTTCAGCAATATGATATCCCGAAATTGAAACCGAATAGAAATTACGAACATTCTGCTTGATGAAATATTCTTGAACGTCACCCATCAATCTCAAAGCAAATTCTGTTGAAAAAATACACGTATTTTGTGCTTGATCTTCTTTTAAAATATCGGCTTGAACCGTTCCACGAACTTGTGCTAAGGTTTTAATTTTGATATCGTTATAGACATCTAAAGGTAAAACTTGATCACCAGTTACACCTAAAAGCATCAAACCTAAACCGTTATTTCCTTCAGGTAAAGTTCCTTGATACTTTGGTCTTGTAGTTCCTTTTTTCTTGTAAATTTCGTTAATTCGTTCTTCAACTTCTGTTTGAAGATTATTTTCAATAATGTATTTTTCACAATTTTGGTCAATAGCAGCATTCATAAAAAATCCCAACAACATTGGAGCTGGACCATTGATTGTCATCGAAACCGAAGTTAACGGATGACTTAAATCGAAACCTGAATATAGTTTTTTAGCATCGTCTAAACAACAAATTGAAACTCCAGCATTACCGATTTTTCCATAAATATCCGGACGAACGTGTGGATCATTTCCGTATAAAGTAACCGAATCAAAAGCGGTCGAAAGACGTTTTGCAGGTAATCCAGCAGAAACATAATGAAAACGTTTATTGGTTCTTTCTGGTCCACCTTCGCCAGCAAACATTCTTGATGGATCTTCGCCTTCACGTTTGAAAGGATATAATCCAGATGTAAATGGAAATTCACCAGGAACATTTTCTTGTAAATTCCATTTTAAAATATCGCCCCAAGCTTGGTATTTTGGTAACGCCACTTTTGGAATTTGAGAATGCGATAAACTTTCGCTATGTGTTTTAATTTCAATGATTTTATCACGAACTTTAAAACTATAAATAGGATTTTTGTATTTGTTTACTTTCTCTTCCCAAGTTAAAATGATTTCCCAATTGTATGGATCAAGGTTCATTTTTACTCTGTCGAATTCAGCAACTAGTAATTTCAAAAACTCATCTTTGTCAGGCTGAGCTTGTCGAAGCCCTTCATTTTCAATACCAAACTTCGACAGGCTAAGTTTGACATTTGAAACGGTTTCAATGGTTTTATAAATTCCGTATAATTTTTGGGCAACTTCAACTTGTATTAAAGCCGTTTCGTCGTATTTTCTATTATTTTCGGCAATTTCAGATAAATATCGTGTTCTGTGTGGTGGAATCACGAATATTTTCTCGCTCATTTCACGAGTGATTTGGAACGTAGATTTTAAATAGGCACCTGTTTTTTCTACCACTTTATCCATTATGGATTTGTAAAGTGTATTCATTCCAGGATCGTTGAATTGTGATGCAATTGTGCCAAAAATCGGCATTGTTTCAACATCAGCATCCCAAAGATTGTGATTGCGTTGGTATTGTTTTTTTACATCACGAATAGCATCTAATGCACCTCGTTTGTCAAATTTATTTAATGCTACTAAATCAGCAAAATCCAACATATCGATTTTTTCCAATTGCGTTGCCGCACCAAATTCTGGCGTCATTACATATAAAGAAACATCAGAATGTTCTATAATTTCGGTATCCGATTGTCCAATTCCAGAAGTTTCAAGAATAATAATATCATATTTAGCTGCTTTTAGAACTTCAATTGCCTCGTTTACATATTTTGACAAAGCTAAATTCGATTGACGCGTTGCCAACGAACGCATGTAAACTCTAGGATTATTGATTGCATTCATACGAATTCTATCGCCTAAAAGTGCACCACCAGTTTTACGTTTTGATGGATCAACCGAAATCAATCCAATTGTTTTTTCAGGAAAATCAATTAAAAACCTTCTCACTAATTCATCAACTAATGACGATTTTCCTGCGCCACCAGTTCCTGTAATTCCTAAAACAGGAATTTTTGAAGTTTGATTTTTAGTATGAATTTTATCTAATGTTTCTTTAGCAACTTCAGGAAAATTTTCAGCAGAAGAAATTACACGTGCAATTGCAGTTGGATTTTTTTCTTCCAAATGATTGATTTCTCCATTCAATTTATCACCTACAGGATAATCTGAACGTTGTACCAAATCGTTAATCATTCCTTGTAAACCCATAGCGCGACCATCATCTGGAGAATAAATTCTTTCGATTCCGTATTCGTGCAATTCAGAAATTTCAGAAGGAAGAATTACACCGCCACCGCCACCAAATATTTTGATATGACCTGCTCCTTTTTCTTTTAGCAAATCGTGCATATATTTGAAATATTCATTATGTCCACCTTGATAAGAAGTCATCGCAATAGCATTTGCATCTTCTTGAATAGCAGTATTTACAACTTCCTCAACGCTTCTATCATGACCAAGATGAATAACCTCAACACCTGTTGCTTGGATAATTCTACGCATGATATTGATAGCAGCATCGTGTCCGTCAAAAAGTGACGCAGCAGTTACAATTCTTACTTTATTTTTAGGAATATAAGGAGTTTGTGCTTCCATTGGTAATTTTTAATCAATTTTAAGAGCGCAATTTACGAATTTAATAATTTTTATACGATTTTATTAATCAGAAAATATTAAAAAAGAAACTGTAGAAATTTGTCGACTTAATTCTATTTAACTAGTTAAAAATCAAGACACAGATAAAAAAAATTTGATTATTAACTTATTTTTAAAGGTGTAATAATTTTGAGGCATTATATTTGTTTAGAAAAAAGAAAACAAAATATTTATGAAAAAAACGATTTTACTTTTATTTACTGGATTGATAATATCAAGTTGTTCTGAAATGCAACAAATTGCGAATCAATTACCAGGTATTTTAGATCAAACAAATGGTTCTTTAGATATTGCTGGAGGTTTAAAAGAAGCCTTGAACAATGGAATTACAAAACAAGTTTCAAAATTGACTGCCACTGATGGTTTTTATAAAAATCAAATGGTTAAAATTCTCTTACCAGAAGAATTACAAAAAGTGGATACAGGATTAAGAAAAATTGGACTAGGAAGCCTTGCGGATGAAGGTTTAAAAGCTATTAATAGAACTGCTGAAGACGCTGTAAAAGAAGCTACTCCAATATTTGTTGATGCCATAAAAGGAATGACTTTTAATGACGCTAAAAATATTTTAATGGGAAATGAAAGTGCTGCAACAACTTATCTACAAAGTTCAACGTCAACTGCTTTGTATGCAAAATTTAACCCTGTTATTAAAAATTCGTTTTCAAAAGTTGGAGCTGATAAAGTTTGGACAAATATTATCAATAAATATAACGCAATCCCTTTGGTAAAAAAAGTTAATCCTGATTTAACAGATTACACAACAAATAAAGCAATGGAAGGCGTTTTCAAAATGGTTGCTGTTGAAGAAAAAAATATTAGAACCGACTTAAATTCAAGAACTTCTGATTTATTAAAAAAAGTTTTTGCTTTACAGGATAAAAAATAATTTAATAATCAATAACACAAGAATAACATTCTCTTAACATATTGACTACTAAATATTTCTGACATTTGCAGTGTAATAAATTTGAGATTTATTATTTTGTTTGGTTAGGTTAGTTTAAAGAATTGCCAGTGTTTGAAAAAGCATTGGCATTTTTTTTATTAGTGATTTTGAATAAACATAATCACTTCCTTATTAAAAATAGTTGATTGTTCGACGTTTACAACATGACCACATTTCTCAATAACAAATAGTTTGGATGTTTTATAGTGTTTTTCAACCACTTTTCTCACAGATGGCAAAAACATATAATCTTCTTCGCCCATTACATAAAACGTTGGAATATTGAGTTCTTGCTGACGGAACCATTTTAAAACAGGATTTATTTCGGCAGTGAGTTTGAACCATCTAACAAACTCTTTTTGGTACAATTTTTTGGCTTCATTGATGAATAATAGCCTCGATTGCTTATGATTTTTATTTGGCATTATCACAAACGCAAAAAACTTATACAAAATCAAATATGGTAAAACGTATTTAAATATATTTCCTAATCGCATAAGTATTTGAGAACGGAAATTCATTTTCAAAATTGCACCACCCATAATCATACTTTTTACTCTATCGGGATGCATTTCTGCTAATTGTCGAATGATAATAGTTCCTAATGAAATTCCAACAAAGTGAGAAGTCTTAATTTGCAGATAATCTAACACTTCTAAAACATCATTGGCAATTGACTTGAAAGTGTACTTTTGCTTAAATGCTTTTTTTATTTGAGATGTTGAATCGCCATGACCTCTTAAATCCAATAACAATACATTAAAATACTTCTGAAATTCTCTTATTTGCTTATACCAAATTGAAGAACTTCCACCTGCGCCATGCACAAAAGTTACCCATTGGTCAGAATCTTCATTGTTATATATTGTATAGGAAATCAAGATTGTTTTTTATCTAAAAATTTAGAAATACTTTTATAATTAGTGATGAATAAATATCCAATTACTATGTTTATCAAACTAACAAAAATTTGAAAATAATCAATTGAACTTCCTTCAATCGTCGAAAAAGTTGCTTTATTTTTAAATGCATTAACTAAATCAAACAATAACGAAGGTGTATAATCAATTATTAAAAATCCTCCGATAATAAAAATTGCTAATTTTAATATCGATTCATTAGTTAAATTTCCAAAATTTATTTGAATATCATCAAAACCTTTATCTAATTTTAGTTTGTCAATTATAAAATCTGTTTTAAAAAGTAAAATCAAAAACAATCCTACAGAAATCAATGTTGAAGCCAAGATAATTAACAAAATCATGATATCAAACTGATATAATATATTTGAAATATTTTGTGGAATCACAGTAAAAATTGATAAAACCAAAGAATACAATCCAAATATTTTAATCAAAATTCTAAAAAAATCACGTTTGGTCATACTATCTATTTTTTAAAATATCTTCCATTTCAATTTGCATTTTTAAAGCTTCTTCTCTTGCTTTTTGCGCGAAATCGTTTCTATTTGATGCATAAATTATGGCTCTTGAGGAATTGATTAACAAACCAATGTTTTCGCTCATTCCATATTTACAAACCTCTTGCAAACTTCCTCCTTGTGCGCCAACTCCTGGCACTAAAAGAAAACTATTTGGAATTATTTTTCTAATTTCTGTAAAATATTCTGCTTTAGTTGCTCCTACAACATACATTAGATTATCCGCGTTTTTCCAAGATTTTGATGTTTCAATTACTGTTTTATACAATTCTGTTCCTTCACAATTTTTTGTTTGAAAATCAAAAGCACCTTCGTTAGAGGTCAATGCTAACATTATAGTATGTTTGTTTTCAAAAGCAAGAAATGGCTCTACAGAATCTTTTCCCATGTATGGAGCAACAGTAACCGAATCGAAATTTAAATCTTCAAAAAAAGCTTTGGCATACATAGTTGATGTATTTCCAATATCACCACGTTTAGCATCGGCAATTGTAAAAATATCAGGATAATTTTTGTTGATATAATTAATCGTTTTTTGCAATGATTGCCAACCTTTTATACCATAAGCTTCATAAAAAGCAGTATTTGGTTTATATGAAACACACAAATCATGTGTAGCATCAATTATCGCTTTATTGAATTCAAAAATGGGATCTTCAAGTTCTAATAAAAAGTGTGGGATTTTAGTCAAATCAACGTCTAGTCCTATGCACAAAAAAGATTTTTTAAGTTGAATTTGTTCAATTAATTGTTGTGTTGTCATTGTAATTTAGTTGTTTGCCAAAATTACAACAACAAACCCATTTTTTTATAATTATATAAATTTATTTGAAAATTTTATAACCACAGTACGAATCTAAAATCTATTTTTGTAAAGAATAAATCCATAAATTAGCCATTAAAAACATGAATAAACAAACAAATTCTCCTACTTATGCAAATAATTTGCTCTTTATTGTTTTATTAGTATTTGTATTGTATGTACTTCAATCCTTACTAATTCCAATATTATTTGCTATTATTTTGAGTATTTCTATTTTTCCTTTAGTGAAATTTTTAGAACGAAAACTCAGATTTAAGAGAGTCTTTTCTGCCTTGACAGCTATTTTAGTTATGATTGTTGTAATTGGACTTTTGTTTACATTCATTGGAATTCAAATTTCAGAAATTGTAAGCAAAAGTGATATGTACGCAGTTAGATTAGAACAAATTTATAACAAACACATTTCACAAATTGAAAATGATTTTGGCATCAATAGAAAAGATTTTACCAGTGGTAATTTTGATTTTGGAAAAACTTTAAAAGAAAATTTTTCAAATATAATTAGCTTTTTAGGAGCATCTGGAGGTATTTTGAGTGATATTATTTTGATTCCTCTTTATATGTTTTTCTTTTTGTTTTATAGAAAGTTTTTTCAAATTTTTGTTTACAAAGTGTTTTGCAAAGGTGATGACAATACAAAAGTGAAATTGTTAATTCAAAAATTATATAAAGTACAGCAAAATTATCTAGTTGGTTTGTTTACCGTAATGGGAATTGTTGGTCTTTTAAATAGTCTCGGGTTATTGATTTTAGGAATAGAAAATCCTTTCTTTTATGGATTTTTAGCAGCTTTACTTCTACTAATTCCTTATGTTGGAATAATCATTGGTTCTTTAATTCCTGCAACCATTGCCCTTGTAACAAAAGATTCAGCGATGTACTCTGTAGCCGTGATCGGATTGTTTGCCTTCATCCAATTTATCGAAGGAAATTTTATTACGCCAAAAATTACAGGTTCGAAAGTAAGTATAAATGCCTTAGTAGCCATTATTTCCATCATTGCTTTTTCAATGCTTTGGGGAACATCAGGAATGATTTTAGCATTACCTATAGTGGCAAGTTTGAAGATTTTATTTGATGCAATTCCAAGTCTTGAACCCTACGGATTTGTGCTCGGTGAACCAAGTGAAGACCAAATAAAAAGTATCGCTCGTCTTAGGTTAAAAAAATGGCAAGAAATTAGAAAAAACAAGGCTTAATTCTTAAAAAAACAATTTTATGAAAGCATTTTTAAAATTTGATTACAATCAGTTAACCAAAAAAATTCTTGAGGATAAATTATCTAATTTTGGATACCAATTTGCTATTCATGGTTTTGGTGAAATTGAATTTTATGAAAATGTTCCTGAGGAAAAGATTGAAGAATTAAGAAATGAATTTGCCTCTTATGGAATTACCATTATTGAAAATCAAAAGAGTGCACAAGTTCAAAAAATTAAAGATGTTATTCATGAAATGGTTTATGGCGAAGAAGTTCCTAATGTAAAAGTATCGGTCTATTTAGCTGAAAAACTGAATCATAGTTATGGCTATTTATCTAATTTATTTTCTGATATTACTTATACTTCTATTGAGAATTATGTTATTATTCAGAAAATTGAATTTGCCAAACAACTTATTCTTAATAATAAGTTATCTTTAACCGAAATCGCATTTCGATTAAATTATTCTAGTGTTGCTCATTTGAGTACACAATTCAAAAATACAACCGGAATAACACCTTCGGCTTTTCAGCGAATAATTACTAAACGAAGAGAAAAAAACTTATAACCAAACTAAAATTAATTGACAATGGAAAAAGATTATATCCATATTATCCTTGCAGATGATGATGAAGACGATAGAATGTTTTTTACTGATGCTTTTGATGAACTAAAAATAAATACAAAAGTGCAAACTTATAATGATGGTGTTGAGTTGATGAATTATTTAAAAAAAGAAAACGCTATTTTGCCTAATGTTCTTTTTTTAGATTTGAATATGCCTAAAAAAAATGGTATTGAATGTCTTCACGAAATAAAAGCTGACAAACGTTTTGATGATATTGCTATAGCTATTTATTCTACCTCATCTTCAGAAGAACATATTGAGGAAACATTTATTAATGGTGCTAATATTTATATTAAAAAACCAAATGATTTTAATACTCTAAAAAAAGTGCTATCTGATGTCGTTACGATCAACTGGCAATACCACACATCGGGATTAAACAAAGACAACTTTTTACTTAGAATGTAGTTATGAAAATCTTGTCTGTACATAAATCTCCTCTTTTTTTAAGAATAGTATTTGTTCTTGCTATTTTTATTATGCTCTTTGTATCGGCATTGACTTATCGTCATGTGGAATCTATTACAAAATCATCAGACATGGTAGCGCATTCTTATAAAGTTACTGTTGAAATTGAGCAATTATATACAAATATCAAAGATTTAGAAATTGAAAGAAGAAATTTTTTATTGACTAATAACGATAAACTACCTTCTCAAATTAAATTTTCAAAATCAATTATCAAGCATAATATTAAAAATTTAAAAGAACTAACAAAGGATAATCCTAAACAACTTTATCTTATAAAAAAAGCAGAAAAATTAATAACAGAAAAATTTAAAATAGTTGATTATGCTTTAAAAAATTATAAAACATTATCAAGAAATAATATAAAAAGTAACCTTCTTCAAGGAAAAAAAGTGATGGAGCGCTTATCTAATGTAATTAATGAAATGCTTTTACTTGAAAAAAAGCTATTAATTGTTAGAGATGAAAAAAATGATTCCTTAACAGATTCAACTCCAACAGTTATTTACATAACACTATTTACAACTATTGCTATAATAAGTTTAGCTTTTGTGAAAATTAGCAGAGATTTAGAGGAAACCCGACTAAACAATGAACAATTAGCATTAAATAATGAATCCAATAATCTAGCCGAACAAATAGGAGAATACGGTACATGGTTTTTGAATTTAGAAACTAACGAATATACTTTTTCGGAAAATGAATACCGATTACTTGGAGTCAAACCTTATTCTTTCAAAGCATCGCTCGAAGACTTTTTAAAATACATTCATCCTGAAGATTTACAGTATGTTCAAGATGTTTCTTCCAATATGGTCAACCAAGATAAACTAATTCCGTTTACGTATAGAATTATTCGTGCTGATGGACAATTGAGATACTTGAGAGGAAATGGCAAAACTGTAACTAATAAATCTGGAGAAAAAATCCTTATTGGAACAACAAGTGATGTTACAGATGAAGTTGTGGCTAATAAATCTATTGAAGAACGTAACATAGAACTTGAAGCTAATAATAAAGAACTTCAAGCATTTAACTATGTAGCAAGTCATGATTTACAAGAACCATTGAGAAAAATCCAAACCTTTATTTCTAGATTAATTGATAAAGATTTGAATTCCGTTTCGGAAAGTGGTCAGCAATATCTACTAAAAATTCAAGATTCTTCAGAACGAATGCGACTCTTGATTGATGATTTATTACAATTTTCTAGAACTAATAAATCCGAAAAAGTTTTTGAACCAACATGTTTGAACGAATTATTAGAAAATGCTAAACATGAATTAACCCAAATTATTGAAGACAAAAACGCAATAATAACAAGCGAATCATTACCACATTTGAATGTAATTCCATTTCAAATCCAACAGTTATTTACAAATTTAATTAATAACTCATTGAAATATAGCAAAGAAAACATTGCTCCAATAATTGATATAAAAGTAAGTGAAGTCAAAGCATCTGATGAAATTGAAATTCCTGTAAATGATCAATCTAAATATTACAAAATTATATTTTCAGACAATGGAATTGGGTTTGATTCACAATATTCAAAAAAAATATTTTTACTATTTAATAGACTTCACAATAAAGACGAATACAGCGGAACCGGAATTGGTTTAGCCATTTGCAAAAAAATTATGGATAATCACAAAGGTTTTATTTTTGCTGAAGGCGAACAAAACGTTGGAGCTAAATTTACAATCTATTTACCATTCTCCTAAAATAAACAAACTCATTTTTAAAACCGCTTTCTCAAAGAAGCGGTTTTTTTATGCCCATATTTAATACAAATTGAAATTCTATAACAACTTGAAAAAATCATGTAACATGCAACCTAACCAAGCATCGCATCTTTGTAACGTAGAAAAGCAATAAAAAAAGTGAAGTTTTTATCAAGCAAAAAAAATGCAACATTGAAATTCTATAACAAGTAAAAAAAATGATGTAACAAACAACAATGACATTCATCTGAACTTTGTAACATCAAATTAGAAACAAAAAAATTAAAATTTATAATCATGAAAAAAATTATTTTAAGTACAGCATTAATCCTTTCTTCATTCGCATTTGCAAATAATATAGAAAAAGGTAAAGAAAAAGAACCATTAAAAATTTCTGAGAAAAAAAGAATTGAAATTGTAAATAATGCAAAACAACCAGTTTTCTTTTGGGAAGTTAAATCTTCTTATGGTGTTGCAAGTGGCTACACTAATACAGAAGAAAGTGCTAAAAGAACAATCAAACTAATGTCAACTAATGATGTAGTAAGTTCAAAAATTATTGAAAAATACAGATAAAAATATATTAAAAAAGAAAAAGAAGTTACAATTATTAATCAAGTAAGAATTAAAAAAAAATAATTATGAAAAATTTAAAGAAAATCGCAACAGTAGTAATTTTAGCATTAGGAACATCATTTTCAACAAATGCTCAAGAAAGTGAATCATCAACAAAAACGGGAGCAACTTTTGGTTTTAAAGGTGGTATAAATTTGTCAAACATGTACACAGAAGATGTTGATGATGAAAACGCATTAGTAGGTTTTAACGCAGGTATATTTTTAGAATTACCAATATCATCTAGTTTGTCATTACAACCCGAATTGCTTTATTCAACAAAAGGTGCAGAAGTTACTTATGACAATGCATTTGCAACAGGAACAGGAAAATTCAGATTGAATTACATCGAAACTCCTTTATTGCTTAGGGCAAATATTACAGATAATTTCAACATTCACTTCGGACCATATTTTGCTTATTTAGTTGATGCTAAAATTACTAATGAGACTAATGGTGGAACATTTGATTTTGAAGAAGAAATTGATAACGAAGATTTAAACAAGTTTGATTATGGATTAGCTGCAGGATTAGGAATTGATTTTGATGGTTTTGGAATTGGAGCAAGATACAACTATGGACTTCAAACCATTGGTAAAGAACGAACTGTTTTAGGTCAAACTTATACGTTTCCTGAAGGAAAAAATAGTTCACTGAGTGTTTATGCAACAATCAATTTCTAATTAGTAACAATCATTTTATAAACTTAAAAAACTTTTATCATGCAAAATCTACTATATACAATCGCAGTAATTCTTGTCATACTTTGGGCACTTGGCTTTTTTGTTTACAGTGCAGGAAACATTATACACATCTTATTAGTAATCGCAGTAATAGCAATTCTTTTAAGATTGATTAAAGGAAAAGGAATATAAATTTAAAAAAAAGAAATCATGAAAAATAACAATGTATTATTAGGTGTCCTTGGTGGTGTTGCAGTTGGTGCTGCCTTAGGAGTTTTATTTGCTCCAGCAAAAGGAAGCGATACAAGAAAAAAAATTGCAGATAAAGGAAGTGATTTAAAAGAAAACTTTAAAGATTCACTTTCAAAATTATCTGAAAAAATTTCAAAATCAGTTGATGGCTTCAAAGACGAAGCTGAAGATTTAATTGCTGAAGCTGAACTAAAAATTAAAGAGGAAAAAGCAAATTTGGATAATTTAAAAGACATCAATAAGTCTATTTTATAAATAACAAAATATGGAAACATTTGCAAAAAATAAAGATTTACTTTTTGACAAGGTAGAAAAATACACAAACACAAGTATTGATCTTATCAAGTTAAATGCGGTAGAAAAATCGGCAGACGTTCTTTCTACATTGACTTCAAGTATTGTGGTTTTTATAATTTTTGCAATGTTTACTCTTTTTGTAAATATTGGAGTCGGTCTTTTCATTGGAAAATTGCTCAATGATTATTATTTAGGGTTTCTAATTGTTTCCACTTTTTATCTAATTGTTGGCATTCTAGTTCACTACAATAGACAAAAGCTAATGAAAACACCTTTAAGTAATATGATTATCATCAAACTATTGAATAAAATAGATTTAGATGAAGTTTTAGAAAACAACAAATATTCAAACCATGAAAGTGCTGACTCCAACTCAAAAACTTAATAACGCTATTGCTCTTCTTGAACAAAAACAAAAAGAAGAATTTCAAGACGTTAAAAATCAATTTGATTCATTAATTGAAACTGTAAAACCCGTAAATCTTTTAAATAGAACTTTGAAAGATTTCAATACACCGGAAACTAAAACTAATTTAATTAATTCAGTCACAAGTATTGCTTCAGGATACATTTCAAGAAAATTATTAGTTGGTGAATCCACAAATATTTTCAAAAAACTTGCAGGCTATACGCTACAATATGCAGTAACAAATTTTATATCAAAAAAAATAAACTAAAATCAAACATTCAATACATGAAAAATTCATTTAACATTAAAACACTTTTTGGAACATTGACGTTATTATTAATTTCAACCTTTTCAATGGCGCAAGAAAAAGAAAATTATGATCAAGGTTTCCGTTTAGGAATAGGAATTAACGCAGGTTTACCAACTAATAAACCATACGATTTCAATTTAGGTGCAGACGCAAGATTACAGTATGATTTATCAAAAAGATATTCATTGACATTCACAACAGGTTTTAGCAATATGTTCGTATCTGGAAAAGATAATGACCTTGGATATATTCCGGCAAAAGCAGGTTTTAAAGCATTTGTTTTAAAAGACCAATTGTACTTGATGGGCGAAGTTGGAGCAGCATTTGCAGTAACAAATGATTACAACGAAACATCATTATTATTAAGTCCAACAATTGGTTATGCTACAAGCAAAATAGATATTTCTTTAAGATACGATCACTTTAATGATTTTCCTGTAGAAAAAAACGGAACAATTAAAGAAGGTTTAGGATTAGTTTCTGTGAGATTAGCCTACGGATTTAAACTTTAAAAATAAGAAAAAATGAAAAAACTAATTCATTCATTAGCAATACTTTCTGTTATCGTTTTATTTACATCATGTAAAAATGAACAACAAGAAAAAGTAGAAAAACTAACTGATAGTTATGTTAAATATGTAGATTCATTAGCTTCAGTAACATCTGATGATGTTGTTACAAAATGGAGTGAAATTGAAGAAAATTTCAACTCTAAAACGGCATCTTTAAAAGATGAAATCAATAAACTTGAAGACAAAAATGATTTTGACAAAAAAATCGAAGCTGTTGGACTTAAGTATGAAGCATTCAAGAAAGGTGTTTTAACTAAAAAAGCTGAAATAGAGGCAAAAAATATTGAATTGACAAGAAAAAAAGAATTATTTGGAAGTCAGTTTATTTATGATGACATGAAGTTTGACTGGGTAAATAAAGACAACATTCTAACTGTATATCAACAATTTGTATCTACCGTTCAAAAAAATAAAGATACCTATTCAAGAGAAGATTGGGATGAAATCAAATTACTTTACGAAGCTCTTGATTCTAGAAAAAATACTGTTGAAAAAGAAGGATTATCAGGCAAAGACAATATGAAAATTGCAGGATTAAAATTAAAGTTTGCTCCAATGTATACTGTAAATCGTATGGGAGCAAAATCAGAAGAGAATGCTAACGCAAAAAAATAGTTTTGGTTGGTAAATTTTGTTTAAAACGAAAAAGCAGCATAGTAACTTTACTTGCTGCTTTTTCAATTTTATTAATTTAGAAATTAAAATACTTCGCTTTCTTTTAATTTCTCCATGTTGTTAACCAATTGAAGTTCATCAACAAACTTTTGAATTTTCCCGTTCATAACGCCATCCATATCAAAAACGTCTAGTCCAATTCTATGATCTGTTACACGACCTTGAGAATAATTATAGGTTCTAATTTTTGCAGAACGGTCACCAGAACTTACTTGTGAAGTACGTTTTACAGCATCTTCAGCTTGTTTTTTAGCTAATTCTTGTTCATATAAACGAGAACGTAAAACTTCTAAAGCTTTATCTTTATTCTTATGTTGCGATTTTTGATCTTGACATTGCGCCACTAATCCTGTTGGAATATGTGTCAAACGAACCGCAGATTTTGTGGTATTTACCGATTGTCCTCCAGGTCCAGAAGAACAGAAAAAGTCCACACGAACATCATTCATATCAATTTGAACATCAAATTCTTCTGCTTCAGGTAAAACCATAACCGTTGCTGCAGAAGTATGCACACGTCCTTGCGTTTCGGTTTGAGGAACACGTTGCACACGATGAACTCCAGCTTCAAACTTTAAAGTTCCATAAACATCTTCACCTGTAACTTCAAAAATAATTTCTTTAAAACCACCAGAAGTTCCTTCGTTCATATCAACTACAGATGTTCTCCAACCGCGAGTTTCACAATATTTAGTGTACATTCTAAATAAATCTCCAGCAAAAATAGAAGCTTCATCGCCACCAGTTCCGGCACGAATTTCAACCATTACGTTTTTAGCATCTTCAGCATCTTTTGGAATCAACATGAACTTGATTTCTTCTTCTAATTGAGGAAGACGTTCTTTAGCTTCGTCCAATTGCATTTTAGCCATTTCAACCATTTCAGCATCCGAACCATCAGCTAAAATTTCATTGGCTTCTTCTATATTTCCTGTAATATTTATCAATTCTTCGCGCTTTTCCATCAAATCTTTAAGTCCTTTATACTCTTGATTTAATTGCACATAACGTTTTTGATCCGAAATAACATCAGGTTGAATAATCAAATCTGAAATTTCATCGAAACGCTGTTTTACATATTGAAGTCTTTCTAACATTGTAATCTGTATTTTGGAGTGCAAAAGTAGTAAAAAAAGTGTTCAGTTAGCAGTGTTCGGTTGGGAGTTTTTTCATAATATTGTATAAATTATAATTTAAGATGAGAAAAACACTCTTAACCACGCTTATTGTAGCAATTGCTTTCACATCTTTTAAAAAAAATTCACAAGAAGAAGTTTTTGGGAATCAAACAAAAAAAGAATTTACCCAATTAAATAAAGTAAATTGGTTTTTGGGAAACTGGGAAAATAGCACAAAAGAAGCTACTTTTAAAGAAATTTGGAATAAAAATAATGACAGTTCATACATTGGAGAAAGTTTTGTTATTGTTGAAAAAGACACCGTTTTTTATGAAAAAATAGATTTGTTTCAATCGAAAGATTCCTTATTTTACAAAGTGTCTGTCAAAGACCAAAATAAAGAAAAACCGGTTTCATTTTACATGACTAAATCAAATGACAAAGAAGTAACCTTTGAGAATCCAAAGCATGATTTTCCAACAAAAATTGTTTACACAAAAATTACAAATGACAGTTTAGTTGCGACTATTTATGGAAAAAAAGACGGAAAGGAAATGAGCGAAACGTTTCCAATGAAAAAAACTAAATAATAGTAAAGATGAAAAAAATACATTTCTCAATTATCGCAATACTTCTAATCCTATTGGTTTCGTGCAATAAATATGACGCCAATGGAAACATCATTAAAGATTATGAAGAACTCGAAAAAGCCAATTGGATGATTGGAGAATGGGAAAAAACAGATAGTTTAGGAACACTTAAAGAAATATGGGAACGACTAGACGATAGTACATTCATTGGTTTATCTTATTATATCCAAAACAAAAAAGATACTGTTCATAACGAGCAAGTTGAATTGATGCAAAATGGCGAACATTTAATTTATACAACAACCATAAAAGGAGAAAATAACGACTCACCTATTCCTTTCCAAATGACGAAAGATGAAGATAGTTTGTTAGTTTTTGAAAATCCGAAGCATAATTTTCCTCAAAAAATTGAATATAAGTTGGCGAAAAACAACATTTTAACTGCAAAAATTACTGGAAAACTTAATGGTAAATCCAGCACAGAAAGTTATCTAATGAAGAGAATTAAGTAATATTTCTATCAAAACCAAAATTAAAAACTTGCCTAACAGCAAGTTTTTTTTATTCCTATTTTTAAGTAAATCAACAATTTAAATTTGAACAAATGTTAATTATTTATATTTAATCTAAATAAACTTTGTAGAATGATTTTACGTATTTATATTTGCACCGTTAAAACAATATTATTTTTAATTATTCTAAATAAATGTGTAAATATAAAATCCTTTCGTCCATTGCATTCCTAGTAACTGCGCTAAGTTTCTCACAAGAAACAATTAATTACGATGATCTTTATGCTGAAAATGATACCGTAAAAAATAAAAATCGTAAGATTATTAAAGAAGTAATTGTTACTAATATCCAACAAAAGAATCCTTCCATCATTCGTTCCGGAATTAAACCGATGGATTTACCTCAAAATTTTCAAGTTATTGGAAATACAATTATTGAACAACAACAATCCATCCGATTGAGTGATGTAATCAAAAACGCTAATGGTGTTTATGTTAGTTCTGCTCGTGGTGGCGCACAAGAGTCATTTTTCTCAAGAGGTTATGATATGTCTGCCAATAATATTTTTAAAAATGGATTTAGAGCAAGTAGTGGTTCATTTCCTGAAGTTTCTTCTTTAGAAAAAGTAGAACTATTAAAAGGTGGTTCGGCTTTATTGTTTGGAAATGTTGCTCCTGGAGGAATTTTAAATATGGTTACAAAAGCACCTTCATTTACAAAAGGTGGCGAAATATCTATGCAAGCAGGAAGTTATAATTTTTACAAACCAGCTGTTGATTTTTATGGACCATTGAGTAAAACAATTGCCTATCGTTTTAACGGAACTTATGAAAATTCAGAAAGTTTTAGAGATGTTGTAAAAAGAGAACGTTATTACTTTAATCCATCGGTTTTGTTTGAAATTAGTAAAAAAACAAATTTACTTTTACAAGGTGATTATTTGCACGATGATTGGACTCCTGATTTTGGAACTGCAATAATTGGTAAAAAAATTATTGATTTACCTCGTGACTTATTCATGGGCGCACATTGGTCAAATGGACTAACCAAACAAGCAACTGTTTCAGCGTTATTGAAACATGAGTTTAATTCAAATTGGAAATTGAGTTTTAATGCTTCTTACCAAGATTACAACAGAAGTTGGGAAGGCACTGAACGTATTCAACCTGCAGCAAATGGCGATTGGAATCGTCCACTTGGAAAATACAGAAATGAAGAAGCCATTGCATCACAACAATTGAGTTTACAAGGAATTTTCTTTACAGGAAAAATAAAACACCAAGTTTTTACAGGTGCAGATTTTGAAAACGCTTTTGCAAAAGCTTTTACTTACACTTTCAGTCCTACAACTTATGACACTGTTAATATTTATAACCCAGATGATTTTAATGGTCAAAATGAAGCTTTAATTCCACCTTCAGAAAACACAAGAATTGTAGAAACAACAACCAATAGATTTGGAGTTTATGCACAAGATTTAATTTCAATTACTGATAAGTTTAAAGTTTTGGCAGGATTACGTTGGTCTTGGCAAGAATCACAACCAGTAACTAAAAATTTAGCTGTAACGCCAAATACCACAACTGATGGTGTAAAACAAAAAGATATCGCTTTCTCTCCAAAAATTGGTTTAGTTTTTCAACCTACAAAAAACACTTCATTATTTGCAAGTTACTCTGATTCGTTTACACCAAATACAGGAACAACCGTTTCTGGCGATGTTTTAGATCCATCGATTATTGCACAATATGAAGTAGGAATTAAAAATGAATTTTGGAATGGTTTGCTTAGCACCAACGTAGCTTTATACCAAATAACCAATGATAATTTAGCACAAACTGCCGAGTTTAAAGCTGATGGTTCTGTAAATACTGATACACAAATAAAAGTTTTAAGTGGAGAAACTAAAAGTAAAGGAATTGAAGTTGACATCACGGCTAGACCAATTGAAGGTTTAAACATTATCGCTGGTTACAGTTATAACGACATGAGATACACCAAAACATCTGGAACAAATGGAAGTTTCATTGTTGGAGATAGATTGGTAAGAACACCTGCAAATACAGCTAATTTGAGTTTTTTCTATACGTTACAATCTAGTAAATTAAAAGGTGTTTCTTTTGGAGCTATTGGAAACTATATTGGAAAACGTGTTGGAGGTTGGAACAATCAAGTTGTGGTTGATCCTACTACGTTTGAAACAACTATTAATGACAGAGAAATTCCGCTTTCAGATTATACAACTGTAGATTTATCTGTAGGTTATACTTGGAAAAAATTATCATTATTGTGCAAATTATCAAATATTACAAACGAATTGAATTACGTTGTTCACGAAAATTATAGCGTTAATCCAATTGCGCCACGACAAATACTAACATCATTACGATACAAATTTTAAAACCATGATTTCACCATTAAAAGCAAGAAACTTACACCGCGATTTAGGCTATTTTTACATAGGATTGATTATTTCCTTTGCCTTTTCAGGAATATTGATGAACCACAGAGAACATTGGCATCCTGAAAAATATACGGTTCAAACAAAAGCTATTTCGGTAACGATTCCAAAAGATACTGATATCACCGAAAAATATGCTGAAGAATTGGGTAAAAAATTAGGTATTGATGATAAAATTAGACGTCATAAAGTAAAAGAGGACGAATTGAAAATATCATTTGAAAAAAATGATGTTGAAATTGATTTAAAAACGGGCAAAGGTGAAATTGTAACATTCATGAAAACACCTATCATTAGCCAAACCATGAAATTACATAAAAGCACTTCTAATTGGTGGATTTATTATAGCGATATTTTTGGATTATCATTAATAACTATTGCACTAACTGGTGCCATCATGATTCCCGCAGGAAAATTTACGTTCAAAAAACGTGGCTGGAAACTAGCATTAGCCGGATTAATAGTACCGTTACTGATATTGATTTTTGTTTAAGGTTGAAGAGCTCCAATTTAGATTGGAGCTTTTTTTTTGGTATATTTGTATATATTTATTATTACAATATACAAGTCTGTAGCTAGCTTTCAATACTTCGACCGAATCCAAACCTTGATAAGATGAATTTATACTTCATAATTCTTGTTTTTATTCTGCTTTCAGTAGTTTGTATTTTTGTCTACTTCGAATTTAAAGATAGAGAATTATTAAAAACAGTTACTAATCAAAACAGAGGAACAAAATCTGAACGAAGAATGGTTTTAAAAATTCTAAAATCAGGAATTAAATCAACAGCGATTTTCCACGACTTATATTTGAACAATGGGAATGAAAAATATAGCCAAATAGATTTAGTAGTTGCTACGAAAGTTGGAATTGTGGTTTTTGAAATAAAAGAATATAGTGGTTGGATTTTTGGAACTGAAAATCAAAAAAATTGGACGCAAACATTAGCATTTGGCAAACGAAAGTATAAATTCTATAACCCAATATTTCAGAATAAAAAACACGTTGAAGATTTGAAAAAATTTTATCATTTTGACGGTATACCTTTTTTTTCAGTGATAGTTTTTTTCGGCGATTGCCAATTTAAAAATATTATTGAATTACCTACTAACACATTCATAACAAAACCTTCCAATGTTATGGATATATTTAATGAAATATTACAAAATAATCAACCCGCAAAGTATAATAATAAATGGGATATTGCTAATTTACTCAAACAAGCAGTTAGAAATGGTGAAAACACTTTACTAATTGAAAAACACATTGAAAATATACAAAACCTAAAGACAAGAAATAGATTTTATTAATTAAACTTGCTAATACTGACATTTCAAGAAATATTAATATGTTACCAAAACCAAAAACCTTTCTCATCCTACTTTCCATTGTATTACTACTATTACTAATTCCATTAATAGCGATGCAATTCACCAATGAAGTCAATTGGTCGGTTATGGATTTTGTGATGGCTGGGATTTTGCTTTTTGGAACGAGTTTGGTAATTGAATTGATATTACGAAAAGTAAAAAGTACCCTACATCGAATACTTATTTCTGGAATTATTTTACTTCTACTTTTCTTGCTTTGGGCTGAACTTGCTGTTGGCATTTTTGGTAGTTCAATCGCTGGGAATTAAAAAAATAAAAACAAAAAAGCCACAAAAGATTATAAAAAACCTTTTGTGGCTTTTGCATTTGAAAAAATCTATTTTCCTTCTAATTCTTTAATTTTTTGAGCGTAATAATTTTGCTTTTGAGCGTTGTTCACACTCTTGTAATACAATTCTAATGACTTATAGGAATTGATATACTTTGGTTCAATTGCAATACATTTTTCAAATTGCTTGATGGCTTCAGCGTCATTTTTATTTTTTAAATACGAATTTCCTAAGTTGTAATGAATTCTGTAGTCGTTCGGATTTATTGCAATTGATTTTTTGTAATAACGTATTGCTTTTGGAAAATTCTGTTGTTCATCGGCAATCAAACCTAAAACTGCTTGAGCCATGGCGTGACTTGGATTGGATTTTATGAATTCTAGCAATGCTTTTTCGGCTCCATTTTTATCACCATTCATGAATAATTTATAAGCTGCATCAAACTGTGCATTTTGAGTTGCATCGACATTTTGAGTTGTTGCAGTTGATTGCGTTGGACTCGAATTAGCTCCATTTTTATAATCAGAAACGAGTTTAATATAACCATCAACTTCAGCATCATTCGGATAATCATTCTTTAAACGACTAAAATAATATTCCGCCGAATCTAAATTTTTAATATTAAAATGAGCAACACCAATGTGCTTCAAGTAATAACTTTCTTTTGACTTATCGTAATTTAATAATTTTGAAAAAATAGTTACAGCTTCTTGAGGTTTACCACAATTGATGTAACCAATTCCTAAATTGGCTTCAACCACAGGATTATAAACTGCAATACTTTTAGCTTTTTCAAAATTGATTAAGGCTTTTTCACAATTTTTAATTTCTAAATAGGAAACTCCTTTTTGAATGTAAGCTTCAATGTAAGTATCATAAGTATTGGTAACTTTATCTAAAACTTCAATAGATTTTAAAAACAATTTCTTTCTTTCGATGGAATCAGTAGAGGCTTTTGCTTTGTAATATAAAATGACACCGTAATTATTTTGAATTTTTAAACTTTTTGAAGATTGCAAATAATCATGTGTAAATAACGTTTCGTTGTCTTTCCAATTTGCGTTTCTAGCAATGGTTTTAAAACTGTATAACGATAAAATTGGAACAATAAATAACAACAGATAAACTTGTTTCATTTTAAATTTATCAATCAATGCATACAACAAAAACACTAAAGCTATCACAAAACCTAAACTTGGTGTAAAAGCAAAACGTTCGGCAAAAGTAGCTCCAATAGCTATGAACAAGTTACACGTAAGTGCAAAAGTGATGAACATAAAAAACAACCCAAAAGCAGTTTTATTTTTTTGTATAATTCCCTTAAAAATTAAATAAACTAATGAAGTTATTGCTACTAAACTGATCCAAACTTCAAAAGAAGCAAAAGTCTTTTTACTGATATAATTTAATGAATAATCATAAAAAAGTGGATGAGGCACAAGCATTTTATACAAATACAATCCTACTATGTAAATTCTAGTAGCAAGATTTTCAGAGAAATTTGGAATTCCAACCAACATATTATCGATTTCCGACATTTTAGGCATTAAATTGATTCCAATAATAATTCGTTGTAGCACTAAATATAAAATGGCAGGAAAAATAAACCATTTTAAGTTAGAAAAATAAGCCATTTTAAATCCTTTTTCAGAATTTAGAAAGTAATCAATTGCTGGTAAAATAGCTAATAACAAAATAGCGCTTTCTTTAGATAAAATTGCAAGAAAGTAGAAAGCTAAACTGTAATACAAATACTTTTTAAGGTGTAACTCTTTGAATTTTATGTACAATATCAACATTATAGTTCCAAAAAGATAGGCTAAAATTTCATCTCTTGATTTTATGTTTGCAATAACTTCAGTATGAATTGGATGTGCTGCAAAAAGAAGTGAAATTGCAAGAGCGGTTATTTTATTTTTAAATAATTTAAGTACTAAAATAAATGTAAAAAATAACGCAAGTCCATAATACAAAACATTCATTTTATGTAAGTTAGAAGCCATTTTTTGATCATTATCATTTTTAAAAAACTGATAATCAAAAGCAAAACTTAAACTTGTAACAGGTCGATATGGTTTTATATTTTCAGCTTCAGGAAGTGTTTTTTCAGTTAATAAAGTTGGAAGTTCCTTGAATCCTGAAGTAATTGATTTGCTTTGAAAAATTATATTATCATCTAAAACAAAACCATGATTTAAGGTATTGAAATAAAGCGCTATTGCAAAAAACATGGGAATAAAAGCCCATTTGTATTTTTGAAAAAACGACAATTTATCATTTTTCAAAACTTCTTCTTTACTGGATTCTTTCTTCATTTTACTTTAAATTTTAACAAATATAATAAAGTAAAACAACTATCTGAAAAAGAAAGTAAAGACACAATCTAAGCGAGTTTCACTATGTCATTAATTAGAATAATTTTTAAAAGCATAAATCCAAATCATTCGTGATAACCTGATGTTAAAAAAACTAAGTGCAAAAATTACAAATCCAATGATAAGCAGAATTCTGAAATCGAAAATTTTATCGAAAAATAATGAGCAGATAAAAAAAGTGATCAAAGCTTGTCCAACAGTAATGGCATAATTAACGAACATAGCTCCAAAAAAATAACCAGGTTCTTTTTCGAATTTATAATTACAATGACTGCAATGCGTATTCATTTTTGGAAATCCTACACTAAAAAAGAAGCTTTTATCGGCAAAAACTTTTCCTTTATAACAATTTGGACATTGATTTTTGAAGATATGCGATATAGTAGATAACATGTTTTGAAATTTTCTACAAAGCTAAGTGATATTTGTTTGAAAAACATTTTGTAAATTCGCTATTACTACTACAAAAAAGACATTTTATAAAATGGATAAACTTCCAATATATGGTATTTCTAATTTTAATTACAATATTGTAAATAGTGAATTGTATGTAAACACTTTTAAAAATCATTTAATAAATCACAGTTTCATAGAGAAACCGCACCGTCATAATTTTTATTTAATGGTATTATTTACTCATGGAACTGGAATTCATGAAATAGATTTTGATCGATATGATATAAAACGAGGAAGTTTGTTTTTATTACAACCTGGACAAATTCACAACTGGAAATTATCTGATGATATTGATGGATACATTGTTTTTTATTCGCAAGAAACCTATAATTTACATTTTGGAAATAAGAAAATTGAAGATTATTCTTTTTTTCAATCGGTGAAATCAAGTCCAGAATTGTTTTACAACGAGAAAGAACTTCAGGATATAGAGATTTATTTTAACTTGATGAAAAAGGAAAGTGAATCGAATAAATCCAAACAAAAAGAAGCTATTCTAAATTTATTAGACATCATCAATATTGAAATTTCTAGAAAATATTTACCTGAGGACAATCACAAAACGCCCATTTACAATCATAAAATTAATCAGTTTGGAAAATTAATTGATCTGCATTTTAAATCTGAAAAATCGCCATCGTTTTATGCTTCTAAAATGAGTATTACTTTGAAACATTTGAATAGAATTTGCAAAACAATTTTGAATAAAACAGCAACCGAACTAATTACCGAACGTGTAATTCTTGAAGCTAAACGACTTTTAATCAATCAAAATAAATCTATAAGTCAAATTGCAGACGAATTAAATTATGACAACTACTCCTATTTTGCCAAACTTTTCAAAAAAGAAACTGAATATTCTCCGAGTGAATTTAGAAGGAATTTGAGTTTATAAAAAAACCTCGCCTATTTCTAAACGAGGTTTGCTATTTACTAATTACTATTCACTAATTACTTTTTCTCTGGAATATTCGCTAAAATCTCCAACAAGAATTTCCAAAACTTTTGTGAAGACGAAATACTTGCTCTTTCATCTGGAGAATGCGCTCCGTGAATCGTTGGACCAAAAGAAATCATGTCCATTCCTGGATAATTAGTTCCGAGAATTCCGCATTCTAAACCTGCGTGGCAAGCTACAACTTTTGGTTTATCTCCGTTTTGTTTTTCGTAAATAGAAGTTAGAACATCTAATATTTCTGAATTTACATTTGGTGTCCAACCAGGATAGCTTCCGCCAAATTCTACTTCGCAACCAAACAATTCGTATGCCGAACGCAAGGCATTTGCTAAATCAAATTTAGAGCTTTCAACTGAAGAACGTGTTAAATTTTGAATCGAAATTTCGCCATCTTTTACGATAACTCTTGCAATATTATTAGAAGTTTCTACCAAATCTTCCATATCTGGACTCATTCGGTAAACGCCATTGTGAGCAGCGTAAATTCCACGAAGTAAACCTTCTTGAACTCCTAAATCCATCACTTTTGAAGGCAAATCTGACTTTACAATTTCGATAGTCAAATTAGGTTCCATTGTTTTGAATTCGGCTTTAATATCACCAATAACTTCTTGCATATCAAACACAAAAGCTTCGTCATACATAGCCGCAACAATCACTTTAGCAACACTTTCTCTTGGAATAGCATTACGCAAACTTCCTCCAGAAATTTCACTAATTTGAAGTCCGAAATTCTCAAAACCATCAAATAAAAGTCGGTTCATGATTTTATTTGCATTTCCTAAACCTTTGTGAATATCCATTCCTGAATGTCCGCCATTCAAACCTTTTACAGTGATTGTGTAACCTACAGAACCTTCTGGGGTTTCTTCTTCATTATATTTTCTAGTTGCGGTAACATCAACGCCACCAGCGCAACCAATATCAATTTCGTCGTCTTCTTCTGTATCAAGATTTAAAAGAATTTCTCCTTTTAAAATGCCACCTTTTAAGTTTAAAGCTCCAGTCATTCCTGTTTCTTCATCGATAGTAAAAAGTGCGTCAATAGCAGGATGCGGAATGTCTTTACTTTCTAAAATTGCCATAATTGCGGCAACTCCAAGTCCGTTATCAGCACCAAGTGTTGTTCCTTTTGCTTTTACCCAGTCACCATCAACGAACATATCAATTCCTTGCGTTAAGAAATCGAAATTAGTATCGTTATTTTTTTGGTGTACCATATCCAAATGTCCTTGTAGAACAATGGTTTTGCGGTTTTCCATTCCTGGAGTCGCTGGTTTACGGATGATTACATTACGGATTTCATCTTCAAAAGTTTCTAATCCTAAACTGGTTCCGAAGTTTTTCATAAACTCAATAACACGCTCTTCTTTTTTTGATGGACGTGGCACAGCGTTTAAATCGGCAAACTTGTTCCAAAGTGCTTTTGGTTCAAGGTTTCTAATTTCTTGACTCATTATATTTTAGTTTGTTTAGACACGAATTGCACGAATTTTCACGAATTAATTTAATGCGGAAATTTCACGAAATTACGGATTGCATTATTTATTTTTAAAAACACAAAGTTACAAAGTTTAATTACTTTGATCGTTGTATTTTAGCTTGTTATTTTGGATATTTATTTGGGTTTAAAAAAGTATTAAAAACTGATATTATATAAACAGTCTTGATTTCCTCATCGACAAAATAGAAAATTATAAAAGGAAACTTTTTTATTGGATAACCATGATAATCTTTATATCGAACTTGAAACAAAGGATTTATTTTTAAAACATCGATATGTTCCTCTAAAGTAGTGTAAAAATATACTCCTAAACCAATTTGCTTATAATCATAGTAATCGACAGCATCTTGAATATCACTTAATGCTCTCGGTTCAATAACAATTTTATAATTCATTATTTAGATTTAAATCTAATTTGACTTTTGACTTCTTCCCAAGCAAGATAATCCTCTTTTTCAGAAGAGTTTCTTCTTTCGTCTAACAAATCTTTCATTTCTTGATTAACAGAAAAGTCATTAATTAAAGGTTCATAATTAAATTTTTCTATTAGTTTCAAAAAGAAACCCAACTCGTTATCAGGAATATTTAAAGTGATTTGTGTCATAAATATTAAAATTGATTCACAAATTTACAAAAAAAGAATTAGGAGTTCTTTATTTATAAGTATTTTTATGGCAAATTTAATAGTTTGAAAAGCAAATATCTACTTTCAATATTTTTACTATTTCAGATTTTATTTCTGAAGATCATTGCCTTTTTTCCTGAAGCTGTTGAACACATTTACAGTAATGGTTTGTATGTATATATTTCTAAATTATCAAGAACTCTTTTAGGCAAAATTCCTTTTTCTGTTGGAGATATTATTTATGGAATATTGATTATTTACTTACTGATTCAACTTTGGAAAACGAGAAAATCATGGCGATTGCAATGGAAAACTAATTTATTGAAAGTTATTAATGTCTTGTCGGTTGCCTATTTTCTGTTTCATTTTCTTTGGGGTTTCAATTATTATCGCGTTCCGTTATTTGAAAAGATGCGTATTCAACGTGAATATTCTGATGAAGATTTGTTTCGTTTTACTGAGAAATTAATTGCTAAAACCAATGAAGTTCATTTTAAAATTACGAATGATAAAAATCTGAAAGTTAGTATTCCGTATTCGCAAGATTCGATTTTTATGATGACTCAAAATGGCTATGCTAATTTGGGAAATCAATATGCTTTTTTCAAATATGAAATTCCGAGTAGAAAAAAATCGTTGTTTAGTTTGCTGTTGACTTATATGGGTTTTGGTGGTTATTTAAATCCGTTTACAAATGAAGCTCAAGTGAATGATAGAATTCCGATGGTTGGTTTTCCGATGACGATTAATCACGAAATGGCACATCAAATGGGTTTTGCTAGTGAAAGTGAATGCAACTTTATAGGATTTTTAGCAAGTGTAAAAAACGACGATTTGTATTTTCAATATTCGGCTTATCAATATGCGTTACGTTATTGCTTGAATAACATTGGCATAAAAAACGAATCTAAATTTGACTATTATAAGAACAAAATTAATCCTGGAATTATAGAAAACTATAAAGAAAGTGAAGCATTTTGGAAAAGTTATGACACCATAATTGACAAAGGATTTCATGCTTTTTACGATCAATTTTTAAAAATGAATCAGCAAAAAGATGGCTTGGAAAGTTATAGTAAATATGTGGATTTGTTGATTAACTATTATAAAACTGAAACTCTTTAATTATTTAGCCACAGATTTAACGGATTTTACAGATTTACACTGATTCTAAAAATAATTGTGAAAAATAAAAACCCACAAGGTTTTGGAAACCTTGCAGGAATATAATTTAAACTTCATCGCTAGTAAAAGTAACAAAACTTCTCTTTTTAAAAGGTCTTACTATTAGTCTTCCTTCACGGTCAAAACGAATGTAGTTGTAAACCCAATTTAAGAAAACTACCGCTTTATTTTTGAATCCGATTAGTGAAAAAAGGTGTACAAACATCCAAACAAACCAAGCGAAAAGTCCGTTGAAATGGTATTTTGGTAAATCTACAACAGCCAGATTTCTACCTATAGTTGCCATGGAACCTTTATCGTTGTATTCGAAGGGTTTCATAGGTTTGTTTGCTAGTAATTTTACCAAATTTTCTCCCAATAAAGCACCTTGTTGTAAAGCTGGTTGTGCCATCATTGGATGACCTTGCGGATATTTTTCGCTTTCCATAGAAGCAATGTCACCAATGGCAAAAATATTATCGTAACCAACTACTTGATTGAATTGGTTCACACGAATTCGTTCTACACGTTCTACAAGAGATTTTGAATTCAATCCATGAATCGCAGCACCTTGAACTCCTGCAGTCCAGATAACGGTTGCCGTTTCAAAAGTTAAATCGGAGTTGGTTGTGATGGTTCTTCCGTCGTAATTGGTTACTCGAACATTTTTGTGCACAATTACACCTAAATCAACCAAGAATTTTTCAGCTGCTTCAGAAGATTTTTCAGACATGGTGTTTAAAACTCGATCGCCACTTTGAATAAGGTTGATTTCCATTTTAGAAATATCTAAATCAGGATAATCTTTTTGGAGAATGGCTCTTTTCATTTCGGCTAGTGCGCCTGCAAGCTCAACTCCTGTTGGTCCTGCGCCTACTAAAACGAAATTTATTAGAGCGTTTTTATCGGCTTCGTTTGTTGTAAGAACCGCTTGCTCAAAATTTTCAAGAATCAAACTACGGATGTTCAATGATTGCGGAATGGTTTTCATTGACATGGAATTGCGTTCGATTTCTTTATTTCCAAAATAATTGGTTTTAGAACCGGTTGCAATTACTAAATAATCGTAGTTTAAATCGCCAATTTCTGAAATTACTTTTTGATTTTGGGTGTCGATTTCTTTTACAGAAGTTAGTCTAAAATAGAAATCTTTATATTCTTGAATTACTTTTCGAATTGGATAGGCAATTGAACCAGCTTCTAATCCGCCTGTGGCTACTTGATATAGAAGTGGTTGGAAGGTGTGGTAATTATGTTTGTCGAGTAATACCACTTGTAGGTTTTTATTTCTAAGCTTTTTAGCTATAGATAAACCTGCAAATCCGCCACCAATGATGACTACTCTTTTTTTATCTGAATGTGGAATGTTCATTGTAGAATGCTTTTTTCTTGAATACAAATTTGACGCTTTTTACACGAATTTCACTAATTTACACGAATTATTTTTGATTGAAAATTACACGAATTTTTATATTTTGAAAATAGTTCTTTGAAAATCTGATTTCATGTAAGACGATTACTGTTTAGCCCTGATTGCAATGGAAAGCTTTTTCTTATGTTGCCTTCGAGTGACCTCAGGCAACATAAGAAAAACTTGGAATGGAAAGCAGGAAAAGGGTTTGTAGAAATGCGCAAGTGATTCGCTCCTTCAAAAAACAATTTCAAAATGCAACTATAAAAATCAATCTCAAAAGAAATCTAAAATAAGCCACATTTTAAAATTGACAATTAGTTTTTATTGCGATTGAAAGTATTTAGAAATTAAAACTTGACTTTTGAAATTGAAATTGATTTACGTATCTTGTAACAAAATCTGGTAAAGGTTTACTAACGTATATATGAGCGAGAATTTGGAACAAACGTTTGTGCAGCAATTGCGTGAAAATCAGAATATAATCCACAAGATTTGTAGGTTGTATACGTCTGATAGTGATTCGCATAAGGATTTATTTCAGGAGATTACGATTCAATTATGGAAGGCATTTCCGAAGTTTCGTGGTGATGCCAAATTCTCGACATGGGCTTACCGAGTTGCTTTAAATACTGCCATTACTTTGTACCGAAAGAGTACGCGAAGTGTTTCTACTGTGGAGTATGAAAAGCATAGTTTTTTTATTAGTCAAGACGAATATAATAGCGAAGAAGAAGAACAAATTAAGTTGATGTATCAAGCGGTACATCAGTTGAATGATATTGAAAAGGCTTTGGTTTTTATGTATTTAGAAGATAAAGATTATACAGAAATTGCCGAAACATTGGGTATTAGTGAGGTTAATGCTAGAGTTAAAATGAATAGAATCAAGGGAAAATTGAAAAAAATATTAAATCCGTAAGGTTATGATGGAAGAGTTGGATTTATTAAAAAAAGACTGGAAAAAGAACGAAAATTCTTTTGAGCAGGTATCTGAAGTGGATATTTATAAAATGTTGCATAAGAAGTCGTCTTCGATTGTGAAGTGGATATTGATTATTAGCATTTTAGAAGTATTACTTTGGACAGGAATTAGTTTAATGTATAACTCTGATGAGTATTTTATTAAAACACATAGTGAATATTTAATTGAGTATTTTAAATATTTGACAATTTTTAATTATGCTGTTGTAGCAGTGTTTATCTATATGTTTTATAAAAATTATAGAGCTATTTCTACCATAACATCAACGAAACAATTGATGAAGGATATCCTGAAAACAAGAAAAACAGTTCAATATTATGTTTGGTATAATCTTGGAATGATGGTAGTGAGTATGATTATTGGTTTTATTCTTGTTTTTACAGTAGACCCAAAATTACATGAATTAACTTCAAAAGGAAATGCGATGATTTTTATGATTGTATTTTGTACTATTTGTATTATAATCTTCGTTGGTTTATTCTGGCTGTTCTACAGATTGATTTATGGAATTTTGCTTCGTAAGTTATTTAGAAACTACAATGAATTAAAGAAATTTGATTTATAAAAAAAAGTCTCGTTAATAGCGAGACTTTTTTATTAATACTCCCACTGACGTAGGCGATTTAGTTTTTCTTGTTCTTCAATTTCTTCGGCAGGAATAACCTTTAAAAATGAAGGATGTTGCTCTATAGCGTATTCAACTTTTTCAACTATTTGCTCGATAGTTTCATTTTCATAGTCAATTTCGAGTGGCTCTTTTATTGTAAATGATTGAAGGATATTTTTCTTTTTAAGTCGTAATCCTTTTTTATCAAAAGAACGACGAAAACCGTCAATAACTATAGGTACAACAATTGGTTTGTGTTGTTTGATGATGTGAGCGGTTCCTTTTCTTACGGGTTTAAAAGATTTTGTAGTTCCTTGTGGAAAGGTAATAACCCAACCATCGGCAAGAGCGATCTTGATATTTTCGGTATCGTTTGGGTTTACTTCTCTTTTTTCGGTAACATCTTTTCCTCCTGCTCTCCAAGTTCTTTCGACTGTGATTGCTCCAACATAAGCTAAAATTCTAGGAAGTAATCCCGCTTTCATTGTTTCGCTGGCTGCAACGTAATACACATTCATCTTTGGTTGCCACAAATAACCCACATTTTTGATGTTATCTTCTCTGCCCGAAAGGCTTGCATTAAAAACGTGAAACATAGCTACTACATCCGCAAAATAGGTTTGGTGATTAGATATAAAAAGTACATTTTTGTCTGGTAAACTTCTAATAATTTCAGAACCATCTATTTGTAATTCATTAAAACCTCGATAACGTCTATGTGTTATCAGACCGAAAATTCGGATAAGCCATTTCTTGACAAAAAGTATATGTCCAAAAGGATTTCGTTTAAATAATCCCATAATATTCAGTAGAAAATTGAAAGACAAACATACAAAAATTAAAATTTATAAAACCATTTTCAATACATCTTTTAACTCACTCAACATCATTGCAGTTGCACCCCAAACGGTATGCTCTTGAATTTGAAAAACTGGAACTTCAATTAATTTAGAGTAGGAGGTTTCCAAATTTTTAATATTAATAATTGAATCGTCTAAAAGCGTTGATAATGGTAATTCAATAATACCAGCAACTTCTTCTTCTTGAAGTGAAAACGTTAATTCTGTTTGAGATACTCCTAAAAAAGGATACACCAAAAAATTACTTGGTGGAATGTATATAGATGAAAAATCTCTAATAACATGAATATCATTAGGATGAACTCCTATTTCTTCATGAGTTTCTCGTAAAGCTGTTTGTTTTAAATCAAAATCAATATCTTCCACTTTTCCACCTGGAAATGCTATTTGCGATGAATGAACGCCTGGATAAGAATTTCTTATTATTAGCAGTAAATGAGTAATATCATTTTTAGGATAAAACAACATCATTACAGCAGCTTTCCTTACTGAGTTAATATCATAACCATTTTCCTCAATCAATTTAACTCTTTCAGAAGGTGCCATTTTAATATGTGAAATAGTTGAAGGTAAATCTAAACTTACAACATTTGGAATAGCCTTAAAAAACAAATCAAAATCCATAGCTAATACTTCTAATTATTTATAAATTTACCAAAAAAATATAACAAACCCAAAATTTAATCCTACATGTACAGTAAAGAAGAAAGTTTAAAAATTAAGAAAGAATTTTGGGTACAATTTGCAGAAGCATATCCAAGAAAATGGCTTTTATACGATACAAAGATAAAAGATGTAACATTCAAATTCTATGTAGATAACAAAAAAACTCAAGTTATATTAGATATTGAACCAAAAGAAGAAGAAAAAAGAAAAATTTATTTTGAAAAAATTGAATCTCTTAAAACCATTTTATTAGAAGAATATTTGCCCGATGCGATCCTTGAACGAAACTATTATTTAGAAAATGGTAAGATAATAAGTAGAATATGGATTGAAAAACTAAATGTTAGCTTAAACAATAAAAATACTTGGAATGAAATATTCGATTTTTTTAGTGAAACAATGACCCAATTCGAAACATTCTTTTTTGAATATGAAGATTATATAAAAGATTTAGAAACAAATACTTAGTCTATTTGTTATTATGCGTGCCTCAATGGCCGTTCTATCTGATATTATCTTTTCTTTAAAAAAAAAGAAAAGGATTCCGATACTATCACTCACACACGTTTAGTATAATATAAACTTTAAGTTTTTTTCTTACTTAAATTATATTCATTCTTTTACTTTACAAAAGATAATTTAAACAAAAAACCCTATCCATGTGGATAGGGTTTTTAAAAAAGAAGGCGGCGACATACTCTCCCACAGTTATGCAGTACCATCTGCGCAATCGGGCTTAACTTCTCTGTTCGGAATGGGAAGAGGTGAGCCCCGACGCAAT
>NZ_JAIXUB010000014.1 GCF_027484205.1 Flavobacterium sp. | reverse complement strand
GGAAGTAAAATAGTATTTCCTGCACTTAACATCGTGCCAGTTCCATTAGAACCTGTGTAGTAATTTCCTGTTGTTAATGCTGGTAAAGTATAACTGTCACAAGCTACAACATTAGCTGGCGCATCTGGAACAGGAATAGCATTCACAGTAACTGTAAGTGATGTTGTATCTACACACGTTTGAGTTGGTGTTACATCAGGAGTAAATTCATAAGTAACAGTCGCAGCTGTAGCAGTATCAACAGTACTTGGAGACCATGTTCCAGTAATACCGTTTAAAGATGTTAAAGGCAATGTTGGTGCTGTTGCATTTTGACAAACACTTGGAATTGGATCAAAAGTTGGAATCGTTGGTGTATTTATTGTAACATTAATTGTGTCCTCAACCGCTGGAAGTGTTCCACATTGAATAATACATTTATATGTTCCTGATGATGTAACTGTTAAACTAGATGTTGTTTCACCTGGAATTAAATCTGAACCATTATACCATGCAAATCCTGTTGAATTTGTTGAAGTTGCATTAATAGTATATGAAGTTCCACATACCGTCACATCAGATCCTAATTCAAGTGTACATGGACAACTTGCCGAACCAGTACTACTTGTTTGAAGACCAAATACTATATTACTAGGTTGATTACTAAAATTAGTAATTAACAAAGTATAATATTGACCTGCAACTGCAGAAGGAATATTAGCAAACTCAACAGCTGCTGTAGAATAACTACAATCAACTATATTGGTAGGAAATGCGGTATTTCCATCAGGATAATCATAAAGAGCTGTACATGTTGGACCTGTTAATGGACCCCAAAGTATAAAATCAACATCAATCGGAGCTCCAGTTACAGAATTCGTTTGAGAGATTTGAAAGTTAATAGAACCTGAAGTATCAACTTGGAAATTATACCAAGCAGGGTTAGGAGTAGAACCTAAACAACCAGGCGAACCTAAACTTGGTACTCCTGTAGTACCATTGTATTGTTCATCTCCTTCATCACCACAAAATGAAAGACTGTCAGCACATGATGTTATTAATATAAAATTTCTTGGTCCTGCCCAATTACTGATATCTGTAGTAGAACATATAGCTCTTACATAATACTCATAATTTACATTCGTCATTAAACCTGTTGCAGTATAAGAAGTTGTTGTAACAATTGTTCCAACAGCTGTTGCTGGTGGCAAACCTGTACCTGCTGGTTGAATGATAACTTCCCAAGAAGTTGCTGTTCCATTTTCAGTCCAAGTTAAATTAACACTAGACGAAGATAATGGTGTTGCAACTAAGTTTATTGGCTTCGGGCATGTTGGCGGTGGAGCACATGTTACATTGGCAACCCAACCAGAATTTACACCACTTCCATCAGAAGTAAACACAAAAGTAAGACAACCACTTGCAGATGATGCCTCAATTTGAGGAGGCAGAGTAGCTCCAGTGTATGTTCCTATTAATGTTGCAGCAGCTGTTGGTCCATCATAAACTCTTAAAAAATCAAAATTATTTTCAGTAGCGAAAGAAGTAAAAGTAACTGTAACTTGTTGTCCTGGTATAGTTGGACATATGTTCCAAGTTACATTAGCATTATTACCATAATTGCTTGAAGCTCCACCTGGATCAACAAAAAATCCCCCACAAACTGGTGGTGCAATTATTGTAGTTATCGATTTTGGTCCAGCCCAAGTACTTAAATCAGATACTGAACATTGACTTCTTACATAGATATCATAACAAGTTTCAGAAGACAAGCCACTTAAAACAAATGGATTTGTTGAAGCTGAAACCCATCCTGTCGCTCCTGCAGTTGGAAAAGGTGAACCACAAGGCAATGCTAAAACCTGCCATGCAGTTGCTGTTCCTGTCTCTGTCCAAGCTAAATTTACTGAATTATGAGTAACTGCTGATGTTAATAAAGATTGTGGTTGAGGACATGTTGGCGGTGGTCCACATGTTACATTAGATGTCCATCCAGCTGCATTAGTAGATGCTCCACTTCTAAATCTAAAAGTTAAACAACCATTTGCACTTGTTGAAGTAAAAGAACCCGGATTTGCAGTTCCCCAATATGCACCAGCTAAACCTCCAGGAACTGTCCCTGTAGGGTTACCGCTTGAAATTAACGGTGACGCTATTGAGTTTCCATTGAAAATATATAAACCATCAGCGGTTGCTTGTGTATTGAAACTTGTAAAAGTTACTGTTACAACTTCACCTGGAATTGTTGGACAAATTGTTACAATAGAATTGGTATTATTTGCATAGTTTCCTGATGAACCTCCTGGGTCAGAAAATGTTCCACCACATGCAGGTGGCACTTGCTGTGTTGTTGCTGATACTGCTGATGTCCAATCACTAATATCAGTTGTACTACAAACTGCTCTTACATAGAAATCATAACAAGTATCTGGATTTAATGTATTTAAAACAAATGGATTTGTTGTTGCAGTAACCCATCCTGTAGCTGATGCTGTTGGCGTAGGACCTCCACAAGGAAGTGCAAGAACTTGCCATTCAGTTGCTGCATTTGTATTAGTCCATCCCAAAGTTACAGATGTAGCTGTAATTGCTGATCTTGTAACAGAAATTGGTTCAGAACATGG
>NZ_JAIXUB010000017.1 GCF_027484205.1 Flavobacterium sp. | reverse complement strand
TCCATTCTTTTTTCTACTTTTACAAAAAAATAGAAAAGCATGTATAGAATTAAGGTTTCAATTATTATATTTTTTATTTCATTTTTAACCTTCTCGCAAACTCAAAAAGAAATTGAGTTTTATAAAAGCAAATTCTTCATCTACCCAACAATAGGCACGGATAGTGCTATGTATTATACTAATAAGGTTTTTTATTCAAAAAGACCTATCGATTTAGCTTTTGCTAATGCTGCAAAATGGCAACTACTTTTTGTAACCAATCAGAAATACAATGAAAAAGAGTTTACTGATAAAATTGATTTTTATGTAAAAAAAGTTCCTGTTAAAAAAGAATTTTTGTTTGAATTGGCTAATATTTATAATATTAAATCACACACGTATAGATTAAAAGGCGATAATAGTAAATGCTATGAAAATTTAATTATTGCTCAAAAATATGCTGAAAAAAATGGTGATTTTAAACAAAATATTAAAATTAAAAGTAATTTAAGTTCAATAAAAGGAGCTTTAGGGATGCATGATAAAGCAATTCATGAAATTAAGAATTTAATAAAACTGATTGATAAAAATAATGTCAACAATGATGATTATCTTACAGATTGGAAAAATAGAAACACAATTAATTTAAGTACCTTTTACATAGATAAATATAATGAAACTCAAAGTAAAGTATATTTAGATTCTGCTTCAGTTTATCTAAATAAAATGCAAAATGCAGAAATAAGTGATAGTTATTTAGCTTTAGTTTATGCAAAACTTGGAATTATTAATAATGAATTAAAAAAATATGATTTAGCAAATCAATACTATAGAAATAGTATAAAAATTTACTCAAAACTTAATTTTTATAGCGAAATAGAAGTAAATACTTTTAATTTAGGCTTAAATCTTTATCAAAATAAAAAATATTTAGAGGCAAAGAAAAATTTTAAAGCAATTATTACAAATAAAAAAGATACAATTGTAAATACAAATTATCTTTTTTCGCATAAATATTTGGCTAATATTTATACACTTGAGCGAAACGACTCTGCAACTTACTATATAGATAGATTCACTGAATTGTACTCAAAACAAACCGACCTTGAAAGGGAAGCATTGGCAAAAACGTATAGTAAAATAGAGAATAAAGATTTAAATGAAGAATTTGAAAGTTTAAAAAAGAGGAATAGTAAATCTCAATTTGTATATATCATTGTTATTTTGATTTTGTTGTTTTCAACATTTATTTCACTGATTATTTATTATAAAAATAAAAAGAATGCTGAGTCTAAATACCAACAATTACTAATAGACGTTAACGAAAAAAAGATAGTGAATAATCAAAAAATAGTTGTTCCTATTAAAGTAAATAATGATAATGAGAAAAAGATAATTGAAGGATTATTGAAGTTAGAGAATGACCGTTTCTTCTTAAGAAGCGATTTTAATTTACATACAGCAGCAAAAAAAATAGGTTCTAATACAACTTATCTCACTTCAGTCATTAAAAGTTACAAAAAAATGTCTTTTAATGATTATACCAATGATCTTAGAATTAATTATATTTTAAATGAATTAATTGAAAACAAAAAGCTCCAAAATTATACAATTCAATCTTTAGCAGAAGTTGTTGGATATAAAAATGGAGCTTCTTTTAGTAAAATTTTCAAGCAAAAGACAGGACTAAGTCCATTTCAATTCATAGAAAAATTAAAAAAAACGGAAAAAAGTTAATATATACTTAGAAACAGGTAAAAGTACTTGGGTGAGGAATCGAACCTTTTGAAACTTTACAATTGTACCAATTAGTCCATTCTATAGATTGGCAATGTGCTGGCTCATATCCACATCCGTCATCATTACCGCCTTGAGGTGGATTGTTATTGCCTCCACCATTACATGTAACACATGTTCGACCTGCAGAAATAGTTTTTAATTCTTCTTTACTCAATTTTTTAAATTCTTTCATAATAGTTGTTTTTATGATTAATAATTGTAAAATTATATAAATTATTTACGTTAAAGTCTATTTATGAATCTTGCAAAGCTTAAATGAGGCAAGTCCTTTTAATAATCTAATAATCAATTAGTTAATCTAATTTTTTATAATGATTATTTTAAAATTGTCATCTGCTATTTTAAAATTGTCATTTGGTTCATTTTTTTTTCTCACTCAATCATAAAACATTTGCTAAAGATTTCTTGCAAGAGTCAAATGTCTAAAATCTCAAATGACAAAAAAAATGAGTAAAATTTTAAAAGACTTATAAAATGAAAAAATGTATTTTATTTATAGTAATGCTATTATCTATAAAAAGTTTTAGTCAGAATTTGCAAAACAATAATTGGATATTAAGCAATAGTGTTCCAGGTGTTAATTTTGGAAGCACAAGTATTTCAACATTCCCATTTCCTCAGATTCCATCTTCTCCGCCGTTAGTAAATCTTCCATTTTATCTTGAAGGTTCAGCAACATTGTCAGATCAGAATGGGAATTTGCTTTTGTTTTCAGATGGAGTAAGATTATGGAGAAATAATCAGGGAGCAATGGCAACTCTGATTACTTCAAATCTTTTAGGTGACGGATCAAGTACCCAAAATGTAATTTTTATCCCTAAGCCAGGTAACCCAAATATATATTATGTGGTTACAATTAACGGTTTAACTAGTCAGAAAAAAGGTCTGTATTATTCTGAAGTTGATTTGTCTTCAAATTCAATTGTATCACCTATAAATAGACCTCTGTCAACAGGAACATTTTTTGATAATAATTTTAATCAGATAAATTCGTTAACAATCAATCAATCATTTCTTAATGATTCTCAATCAATAACTTCAACTAAACATAGTAATGGAAAAGATTATTGGTTAGTGGCACATGTTCAAAATGCTGTAAGAGGAATTTTATTATCTTTTAAAGTAACATGTAATGGGATACTCAATAATACAGCAGATGTAGCACAAGAGTTTACTCTTCCAGATCCAGGAAATAACTTAGCACACTCTTTAAAAATATCGCCAAATGGAAGTAGGATAGCATTTAATACACAAAATGGAATTTATTATGGTGGATTTAACAATACGACAGGTGCTATTAATCTTAATAATAATTTAAACTCTACCAATAGTTCTTTTAATTATGGATATGGTTTAGAATTTTCCCCTAATTCAGATGTGTTGTTTTATTCAGATGGTAATGGAGTGGTTGCAAGAAACTTAGTTACTAATAGTTTTACTAATGTTGTTGTTAATACTCAAGAACCTGGAATACAATTAGCTAGAGATGGAAGAATATATATATCAGATGGATTTTTAACAGTAGTAAATTCACCAAATACTATTAATGATTTACAAGTTACTACCTCTTCAATTATTTCTTCGGCAATTGGTTTACCACAATGGGTTCATTGGCAGCAAAATTCTACTCCAAATATTATTGCGCAAAATGATGTTTTAAATGTTAACTCTTGTGTAGCATCTTCAATATCTGTTTTACAAAATAATTCAAATGGAACAGATTTATTTAATAGTAATCCATTAACTAATTTAGCTGGAAATTGTACTCTTTCAATAGTTGGAGCTCTTACTCCAATACCATTATCGGGTTCAATTACTTTAAATACAACAAATGGGCTTCTAACTGTGGCAGCAGGAACTTCACCGGGAACTTATAAATTAAAATATAAATTATGTACTTTAGGAGCTTGCCCTAATTGTAGTAATGATGCAGAAGTTACAATTAATGTTTCTTCTTCTCAAAATAATGTTCCTACATTTACTTTGCCATCATCAATTTGTGTTGGTAGTGCTGCACCAGTTTTACCAACAACTTCGACAAACGGAATAACTGGAACATGGTCGCCAGCAGTCGTTAGTAATACTACAACTGGGACTTATACTTTTACTCCAACTGCGGGTTTATGCGCGAACACTTTCGTTGTAACTATTACTGTTACTCCAAAAGTTACACCCACATTTAGTTTTGTAACTTCAATTTGTAGTGGAAGTGTGGCACCAATTTTACCTACAACCTCAATAAATGGAATAACTGGAACATGGTCGCCTGCAATAGTTAGTAATACAACCACTGGTAACTATACTTTTACACCTACAACTGGTTTATGTGCCAATGCTGTAATCAAAACAATAACAGTTACACCAAAAGCAACACCTACTTTTACATTGCCATCATCAATTTGTGTAGGAAGTACCTCGCCAATTTTACCTACAACTTCGACAAATGGAATAACAGGAACATGGTCGCCTATAACAGTTAGTAATACTACAACTGGTAATTATACTTTTACACCAACTGCTGGTTTGTGTGCTAATATAGTTGTTAAAACTATTACTGTTACACCAAAAATTACACCTACATTTAGTTTTGCTACTTCTATTTGTAGTGGAAGTGTAGCGCCAATTTTACCTACAACTTCAACAAACGGAATAACAGGAACATGGTCGCCTACAACAGTTAGTAATACAACTTCTGGTAATTATACTTTTACACCAACTGCTGGTTTATGTGCCAATGTTGTAGTTAAAACTGTTACAGTTAATCCGTCAATCACTTCAACGTTTAATATTGTTAATAGTATTTGTTTTGGATCCAATCCGCCAATTTTACCAACAACTTCTGTAAATGGAATATCAGGAACATGGAGTCCTTCTACTGTCAGTAATACTGCAACTGGAACTTATACTTTTACCCCAAGTTCAATTAAATGTGGCGCATTATATATCAAAACGATAACTGTAAATTCTGTTACACCTACATTTAGCTTTGCAACTTCAATTTGTAGCGGAAGTGTAGCGCCAGTTTTACCAACAACTTCTACAAATGGAATAACCGGAACATGGTCGCCTGCAATAGTTAGCAATACTACAACAGGAACTTATACCTTTACTCCTAATGTTGGTCAATGTGCGGTAACTGTAACAAAAACAATAACAGTAAATGCAAATGTAGTTCCTGTTTTTAGTATTAACACTTTAATTTGTAATGGATGTACAGCGCCTATTCTTCCATTAACTTCTAATAATGGAATAACTGGAACTTGGAATCCATCTGTTGTAAATAATAGTGTTTCTGCTACATATACTTTTACACCTAATGCGGGACAATGTGCTACTACAACTTCAATAAATATAACTATCGCAGCATCATTACCAACGCAAAATTGTTTTGGTTTTGATCCAGTAAATCCAGAAGATGTTACTAATGAAGGAACTTTAAATTATGGCTACATTGGTTCTCCTTATGGAACTCCAATCTCTTCTGTTGGATTAACATTTACTTGGCATTTCAGGTTGTTAAATGGAACATTATTAACTTTTAATGAGCAAAATCCAATATTTAGACAGCGATGTCCTTATGATCCAAATAATCTAGAGAATGGTCTTTATCCAAATAGTAGTCCTGTTATGAGTTTCGCGCTGATTGTTTCTAATGGATTACAAACAAGAACTTATAGATCAATCGTCTCTGGATATCCAATTCCAGGAATTTCGGGAGCAAATACTCCAACATGTTTTATTCATCCAGATTGTTTATTAGGAACATCATTTAAATCAGATAGCGATACAATTAATGAAATTAAAGTGTATCCAAATCCAACAAATTCTATTTTAAAATTTGAAGGTAAAGATTTGAATAATTATAAAGTTTCAATTTATAATAATAATGGATATGAAATAATTAAAGATTCTAAAATTAATGAAACGATTAGTATAGAGAATCAGCAAAATGGAGTCTATTTATATAAAATTACAGATGAAAATGGTTTTGAGCAAACAGGCAAAATAATTAAAGAGTAACTATTTTTCACATTTAAAAAGAAGGCTGTCTATTTTATAGGCAGCTTTTCGTTATTCATATTAATTCATTCTTTTTTCTATTTTTACAAAAAAAAGAAGATTATGAATAGAATTAAGGTTTCAATTATTATATTTTTTATTTCATTTTTAACCTTCTCGCAAACGCAAAAAGAAATTGAATTCTATAAAAGTAAATTCTTTATATACACAACCATAGGTGCCGACAGTGCTATGTATTATACCAATAAGGTTTTTTACTCAAAAAGACCTATTGATTTAGCTTTTGCTAATGCTGCAAAATGGCATTTGCTTTTTGTAACCAATCAGAAATACAATGAAAAAGAGTTTATTGATAAAATTGATTTTTATTTAAAAAAAATTCCTGTTAGAAAGGAGTTTTTGTTTGAATTGGCTAATATTTACAATATTAAATCGCATACTTATAGATTAAAAAGCGATAATACTAAATGCTATAACAATTTAATGATAGCTCAAAAAATTGCGGAACAAAATGGCGATTTTAAACAGATTGTTAAAATTAAAAGTAATTTAAGTTCAATAAAAGGTGCTTTAGGAATGCATGATAAAGCAATTTCTGAAATTAAGAATTTAATAAGATTGATCGATGAAAAGAATACCAACAATGATGCATATCTTACTGATTGGAAAAACCGAAACACAATTAATTTAAGTACTTTCTATATAGATAAATATAATATAAGCAAAAGAAAAGTATATTTAGATTCTGCTTCAATTTATTTAAATAAAATGCGAAGTACGAAAATAAACGAAAATTATTTAGCTTTAGTTTATGCAAAACTTGGAATTATTAATAATGAATTAAAACAATATGATCTAGCTACTAGATATTATAAAAATAGCATCAAAATTTATTCTAAACTTAATTTTTATACTGAAATTGAAGTAAATACTTATAATTTAGGATTAAATCTTTATAGGCATAAAAAGTATGATGAAGCAAAGAAGAATTTTAAAGCAATTATTATAAATAAAATAGACACACTTGTAAATATGCATTATCTTTTTTCACATAAATATTTAGCCAATATTTATACCCTTGAAAAAAATGATTCAGCAACCTATTATATAGACAGATTTACAGAATTGTATGGTAAAAAAACAATTCTTGAAAGAGAAGGATTGGCAAAAACTTATAGCGAAATTGAAAAGAAAGATTTAAATGAAGAGGTTCAAACGTTAAAAAGTAAGAACAATCAATACAATAAATCTCAAATTCTATATCTCGTTATTATTTCTGTTTTAGTTTTTTTTACATTTATTTTATTAACTATTTATTATAGAAATAAAAGAATTGCAGAATCTAATTACCAACAATTATTAATAAATTTAAATGAAAAGAAGATAGCTAATAATGAAAAAACAGTTGTTCCTATTAAAGTAAATGATGATAATGAAAAGAAAATAATTGATGGATTATTGAAGTTAGAAAAAGAACGCTTTTTTTTAAGAAGTGATTTCAATTTACACACTGCAGCAAAAAGAATAGGTTCTAATACGACTTACTTGACTTCTGTAATAAAAAGTTATAAAAAAATGACGTTTAATGATTATACTAATGAACTTAGAATTAACTATATTTTAAACGAATTGATTGAAAATAAAAAACTCCAAAATTATACCATTCAATCTTTAGCAGAAGTTGTTGGTTATAAAAGTGGAGTTTCCTTTAGTAAAATTTTTAAACAAAAGACAGGATTAAGTCCATATCTATTTATTGAAAAATTAAAGAAAGATAAATGATTTATATACAAGTTGGTTCTGGTCCAGCTAAGTAATTACGATTCAAACATTCCTTCCAAGCAATCCAAGCATTTGATGCGCAAATAGGAGGTTCAGCACCACATACTTTTTCCCAAGAAACACCTCCTTGCGGAGGATTAGAATTACCGCTGCCTCCATTATTACATGAAACACAATCTTTACCAGCAGTAATAGTTTTTAATTCTTCTTTACTCAATTTTTTAAATTCTTTCATAAATAAATATTTTTATAATTTATAATTGTAAAAATATAGTAATTAGTAATGTTAATGATGTTTTTGGAATTTCTCAAAACAGAATCCTTTTTATAAAAAATAATCAATTGATTTTTAGTACTTTATATTTTTTTTAACTGTCAATTATTTTAAAATAATTGACAACTATTTTAAAATTCAAAGTTGTAGGGCTTTTTTTTTGTGCTTAATAAACAAACATTTGTTAAAGATTCTTGCAAGAATAAAAAAATATTAATCTTTAAAATTTATTAAAATGAAAAAATTATCAAATTTAAATGGTGCTCAAAAATTAAATAAAGATGAGCAAAAAAACATTTTAGGAGGAAGAACTTGTGTTGTTCCTGTACCTTGTAAGCGTTTTTATTTAGGAGGTGAAGATGGCACATGTATTAATTCTGGAGGTGCACCTGGGGTTATTACTATTATTTGTGGAAGAGATTATTGTTGTTAATACAACTAACGAATAACGAGGAAATTAATTTTCCTCGTTATTTTAAATGCATAAAGAGTTAATGATAATTTATTATAATCAATTTATAAATTCTCAAAAAACAATGTTTTTCTATCAATGAAAAGGCAATTTGCTCAATAAGTAGCCTTTTTGTTTATAATAAAAAGAAGTTTTAATTTATTTCATGTAAACTTTGAATTTATCAAATGACTCAGTATTTGTTAAATTTAAATAATTAAAAATCAATATTTTAATCTGGTTTTATTTGGTTAATTATTTTAAAATAATCACATACTATTTTAAAATTCATCATTCATTTACTTTGTTTTTAAGCATATTCATTTAACATTTGCTAAAGATTACTTTCAAAAAAAATATAACAAGTATTAGAAATTCAAAAACCTATCTGTTTTTTTTAATAAATTACCAATAAAACAATTAATTATAAGATGATTCAATTAGTAGAAAAATTCATTAACAGTTTTAAATATTATCCAAATTCTGAAGAATTTAAGGATCATTATCTTTCTCATCCTAATTATCCTAGTCTGTTTGCCATTACAGATACTTTAGATTTTTTTGGTATTGAAAATGTTGCTGCACGAGTAGAAATTAATCAATTTAATGAACTGCCAGATCGATTTTTAACGCTCTACAACACTAAAAAAGGAGAACAATTTGTTTATGTAACAAACAAAGATGATGACTCAGTTGTTTTTATAGACGAAGAAAATACAATTGTTCAGGAAACCAAAAATCAATTCATCACCAATTGGAAAGAAATAATAATTGGTATTGATGAAAACGAAATAATAGAAAAGAAGAAAGCTAGTACTTCTAAATACCAATGGGTTTACGTATTAATTTTTGGATTTATTTTATTGTTAATCAATCAGTGGAGTGTTGGATATTCATTAGTATCTTTAGTTTATAGTGTTCTTTCGTTTGTAGGTTTAGCCATAAGCATTTTAATTCTTCAAGTTGGTTTTGGACTAAAAAGTGAAATTACCAACAAAATTTGTAGTGTAACACAAACCAATCCGTCAGGTTGTAATGCTGTTTTGAGTTCAGAAGGTGCTAAATTTTATAAAACTTATACGTTTTCCGATGTTTGTTTGGTGTTTTTTACAACACTCTCTTTTTTGTGTATTTTTCCAATTACTAATTTATTGTTTTTTGTACCTATAAGTTTATTATCTATTCCGATACTATCATTTTCTATTTTTTACCAAATGAAAGTTTTAAAAAAATGGTGTGCCTTATGTTTAGGAATTTCTATGGTATTAATTGGAATCGCTACTTCAACATTACTAATAATTTCTGATATTAATTTAAAGGCTTGTTTACTATCAACCTCTATTTTTGGGTTGACATTAATATTATTCAGTTTTATCTGGATGATATTAAAACCAATAATAAATGGTTATTTCGAATTAAAAAAATCTGATATAGACAACAAAAGGTTTAAACGAAATGTAACCACTTTTGAAGCATTATTAAATACAACTCAAAAAATTAATACAGCTAGTTTAAACGATTTAGTTAAACTCGAATTTGGAAATAAAGATGCTTCCGCCGAATTGCTTTTGTTCTTGAGTCCATCATGTGGTCATTGCCATAATGCGTTTAATGATGCTTATAATTTGTTTATTAAAAATAAAGAATTCTTAAAACTTTCCATCTGTTTTAACGTGAATATTGAAAACGAAAATAATCCTTATAAAAGTGTAGTTGAAATTATAGCAGATGCTTATTTTAATAAATCTGAGGAAAAAGCATTGAACTTATTATTTGAATGGCATATTAAAAAAACAGAGTTAGAATTATTTTCAAAGAAATATGATACAATAACATCAGAGAAAACAAAACAAATCCTAATGTCACAATCTCAATGGTGTTCAGAGAACGAATTCAATTATTCTCCAGTAAAATTCTTTAACAAAAAATTGATGCCAAAAGAATATAACATTGCTGATTTACAGTTTTTTATCAAAGAGTACAAAGAAGACTAATTATTTCTTTTATATTAAAATTTAACATCTTAATTATTGTGTAATAATAGTTAAGAATAAAATATTGTTGCAACGATAGTCGGAAACTCAACTGACTTAAAATGCTTGGGAATAAATCAATCAATAATTTATTATTAATATGAAAAAATCAATTTTAAATTTAGAAGGAACTCAGGCGCTTTCTAAAAATGAGCAAAAATCAATTAATGGTGGCGGAGCAAGTTGTGTTAATTTTTTAGGTGAACCAAAATGTCCTCCTGGATATTGTTGTAAAGGTCGATTAGCAACTTGTTATTTATTGACCTCTGTTAATTGTCTTGGTATTGCGCCAGATTAATTTTTTTAGAATTCATCAAATAACGAGTCTGAATCTCAACAGACATTAAATGCTTGAGAATAAATTCAATAATTAAAATATTTATTATCATGAAAAAATCAATTATAGATTTAAAAGGAACTCATAAATTAACTTCTCAAGAGTTAAAATCAATTAATGGAAAAGGGTATCCTTCTGTTTGTACTCCAACAGTTTGTCTTACTAGTAATTCGTTATCAAACGGGAAATGCAAAGCATATTGTGATGCAATATAAATGTTTTGTTTAATAGAATTGTCAGAAACTCAACTGACTTAAAAAGGCTTGAGAATTAATAAATTATAAAACTTTATATTATGAAAAAATCAATTTTAAGTTTAAACGGAACTAAAATCCTTTCAAAAAATGAATTGAAAAATGTTTTAGGCGGAATTCATGTTTGTGCAATGAATGGATGTCCTCCGGGTTTTTGTTGTACAAAAGTAGGTTGTAAAGTAAATGGAAATTGTATATAATTTCTTAAGTTAAAATGATTTTTGTTAATTAAGAAAGTGGAGAAGATGAAAATTTTCTCTACTTTTGGTTTTTAATTTATTCCTTATTTATTTTTTGAAAAAATTTCCCTCATACATTCAAGCCGATTCCAAAGACTGCGGTCCAACTTGCCTAAAGATTATTGCAAAATATCATGGCAAAACACTTAATATACAGACATTAAGAACTTTTAGCGAAACAAATCGCGAAGGAAGTAATTTATTGTTTCTTAGTGATGCTGCTGAGAAAATTGGTTTTCGTACACTTGGAGTAAGACTTAGTTTAAATAAATTAGAAGATGCACCATTGCCATGTATTCTTCATTGGAATAAAGAACATTATGTAGTTCTCTATAAAATAAAAAAAAATAAATACTTCATTTCTGATCCTGCAATAGGATTGATAGAATACACAAAAGAAGAATTTATAAAATTTTGGATTGGAAATAATGCTGACGAATCTTCAGAAGAAGGAATTGCATTGTTAGTAGAACCAACGCCAAAATTTCATCAATCTGAATTTGATAAAGAAGAGGAAAAGTCTTTTGGTTTTGGCCTTTTATTCAATTATATTTTACCCTACAAGTCTTTTATCTTTCAGCTAATTATAGGGTTATTAGCAGGAAGTTTGTTGCAATTAATTTCACCATTTCTAACGCAAAGCGTTGTTGATGTGGGAATTCAAAACCAAAATATTCAATTTATTTACATGGTTTTGTTTGCGCAATTATTTTTGTTTTTTGGAAAAACAGCACTCGAACTCATTAGAAGTTGGATATTACTTCACCTTTCCTCACGAATAAATATCTCCTTGATTTCTGATTTTTTTATCAAATTAATGAATTTACCCATTTCGTTTTTTGATGTCCGAATGACAGGTGACATCATGCAACGAATCAATGACCATCATCGAATTGAACGAATTTTAACCACATCTTCATTGAGTGTTTTGTTTTCATTCATCAATATGTTTATTATGGGTGGTGTTTTGGCTTACTATAATCTTCAAATTTTCACGGTATTTTTTATTGGAAGTTTTTTCTACTTTTTATGGGTAACGTTATTCTTAAAAAGAAGAGAAAAATTAGATTATAAAAGATTTTCAGAGGTTTCGCAAGAACAAAGTAAAGTCATTGAACTCATTAATGGAATGCAAGAAATTAAATTGCATAACGCCGAAAAACAAAAACGTTGGGGTTGGGAATACATTCAAGCTCGATTGTTTAGGGTTTCAATGAAAGGTTTGGTTTTAGAACAAACACAAAGCGTGGGTTCTAATTTTATAAACGAATTAAAAAATATTATCATTATTTTTCTGTCGGCTAAATTAGTAATCGATGGACAAATTACGCTTGGAATGATGATGGCAATTAGTAGTATCGTAGGAAGTTTGAATGGTCCAATTGTACAACTAATTAGTTTTATAAGAGAAGCACAAGACGCAAAAATATCCTTAGCACGACTTTCAGAAATTCACGATAAAGAAGATGAAACTCAAAACGATGAAGAAAAAATTCACGATATTCCAGAAGATGCCAATATTGTAATTAAGGATTTGTCTTTTAGATACATTGGTTCTGATGTAAATGTTTTAGATAATTTAAATTTGACCATTCCAGCAAATAAAATTACAGCTATTGTAGGAACAAGCGGAAGCGGAAAGACTACATTAATGAAATTATTGTTGAAATTTTACGAACCAAATTCGGGTGAAGTTTTAATCAATAAAACACCTTTATCAAGATTATCGCAAAAATCATGGCGCTATCATGTTGGTTCTGTAATGCAAGAAGGCTATATTTTTAGTGATACTATTGCAAATAATATTGCTATTGGAGTTGATGTAATTAACAAAGAGAAGCTCGCATATGCGTCGGATGTTGCTAATATTAAAACATTTATCGAAGATTATCCGCTTGGTTACAATACAAAAATAGGTATGGAAGGCGTTGGAATGAGTACAGGTCAAAAACAACGATTGCTTATTGCACGAGCGGTTTATAAAAATCCTGAAATGTTGTTTTTTGATGAAGCAACTTCAGCCCTTGATGCCAACAACGAAAAAGAGATTATGGAAAAATTAGATATTTTCTTTAAAAACAAAACTGTTGTTGTAATTGCTCATCGTTTAAGTACCGTTATGAATGCTGACCAAATTGTGGTGCTTGAGAAAGGTAAAATTGTTGAAATCGGAAATCATCAAGAATTAGTAAGTTTAAAAGGAAGTTATTATGAATTGGTTAGAAATCAATTGCAATTAGGAAATTAACATGTCAGAGATTAAAGATATAAATTTACGAAGCGAAGAAGTTCAAGAAATCCTTACACGAGTTCCTCATTGGATGATTCGTTGGGGAAATATTGTGGTGCTTTCCATTGTTTTATTGATGTTAGGTGTTTCATGGATGATAAAATATCCTGATATGATTTCAACACAAATTAACATTACAACAGAAGTTCCGCCGCAAAAGTTAGTTGCTAAAACTTCGGGAAGAATTGAAGCCATTTTAGTAAAAGATAAAGCTGAGGTTTCTAAAGAAACACTTTTAGCGGTTATAGAAAATGCAGCAAATTATAAAGATGTTTTTTTATTAAAAAGTATTGTTGATTCTTATATAATTGATCAGAAACCTTTTCCTTTTGAAAAAACACAAGGATTGCAACTTGGTGATATTGAAAGTTCCTATGCTCTTTTTCAAAAAGAGTACAGTGCCGATGAACTTAATTCTAAATTACAACCATACCAAGTGGAAGGTTCAGCGCAGAGTTATGAGTCTATCCAACTTCGTGAAAGATTAAGCTTATTAGAATCTCAAAAAAGCATCAATCAAAGTGAATTAGAACTTCAAGAAAATGATTTGGAACGCCATGAAACTTTATATAAAAAAGGCATAATTTCAACTCAAGAATTAGAAAAACAACGACTTCAATATTTACAATCTCAAAAAAATTATAAAAGTTTGTTGAGTACTATTTCACAACTAAAATCATCTTTAAATGATTTGAACAGAAATAGTAAAACTACTGTTATTAATGAAAGTAAAGAAACAGTAAATCTGGATAGAAATCTAACGCAAGCATTTTATCAACTGAAAAAAGCTATAAAAGATTGGGAATTAAACTATGTTTTGCGTTCTTCAATACAAGGTAAAGTTACCTTTTTACAACTTTGGTCAGAAAATCAGAATATAGAATCAGGCTCGACTATTTTTGCAATTATTCCATCAAATGAAACAAATTATTTAGGAAAAGTTAAAGCGGTTGCTCAAAATTCAGGTAAGATAAAAGTGGGTCAAGATGTTAATATAAGATTAGCAAATTATCCTGATAGAGAATTTGGAATGATTAAAGGAAAAGTAAAATCAATTTCGCTTACACCAGATAAAGATGGAAACTTACTAATTGATATTTCTTTACCAAATGGATTGAAAACTTCCTATGATAAAAAAATAGTATTCCAACAAGAAATGTCTGGTTCGGCAGATATAATTACTGAGGATTTACGTTTATTGGAACGATTATTATACCAATTTAAAGACATCTTTAGGAGGTAAATTAATTGCTTTTTATATTTCATATAATTTTATCATTTGTTTTTTGTCAAATCCTTTTTGATGAACTACTTTTGCACAAGTTTTATAAAAAAGCAAAGCAAAAAATTGAATCCAACAGAAAATACTCTTTCACTAAAGTCAGTCTATATCGATTTTAAAGAAATTACTAAAGCAGGTTTAGCTGTTAGTGTGGTTTTTTCTTCTATTGCGGGATATTTATTGGGTTTTGACAATTATAATCCTTTTAGTTGGTCAACTTTAATCATGTTGGTTGTTGGCGGATATTGTATGGTTGGTGCTTCTAATGCTTTCAATCAAGTAATTGAAAAAGATCTTGATGCCTTGATGGATAGAACAAAAAATCGTCCAGTTCCATCAGGACGAATGTCATCAAACACCGCTTTAATAATTGCAAGTGCTTTAACAATAATCGGATTAATTCTATTGTATTTAATCAATCCAAAAACAGCAATGTTTGGAGCGATTTCAATTTTTTTATATACAAGTTTATATACACCTTTAAAAACTAAAACACCACTTTCTGTGTTTGTAGGTGCTTTTCCTGGAGCAATTCCTTTCATGTTAGGTTGGGTTGCAGCAACAGGGAATTTTGGAATAGAGGCAGGAACATTATTCTTAATACAGTTTTTTTGGCAATTTCCTCACTTCTGGGCAATTGGTTGGTTTTTATTTGAAGACTATGAAAAAGCAGGATTCTTTATGCTTCCAACAGGAAAAAAGGATGACAAAACAGCGCTTCAAACAATATTATACACTATTTGGTTAATAGTTGCTTCAATTTTACCCGTTTTTGGTTTTACGGGTCAATTAAAAATTTCAATTGTTGCAGCAATTTTAGTACTTTTGCTCGGCTTGTGGATGTTGTATTATGCTTTGCGATTGAGGAAATTAGGAACTTCAAAAGCAGCAAAACAGCTAATGTTAGCGAGTGTGTTTTATATCACAATGTTACAAATGATTTATATAATCGATAAATTTTTACGATAATTATGACAATGACAGCTGAAGAACATAGTGCAAGAACAGGACGTTCTTATAAATTATTGCTTATTTTCGCTATGGCAAGTATGACCATGATGTTTGCAGGAATTACAAGTGCTTACATTATAGGCAAATCAAGACCTGATTGGATTAAGGATTTTGAACTACCAACAGCTTTTTTGTACAGTACAATTACAATAATTGCTTGTAGTGTGTCAATTCATTTAGCTAAAGTTTCAATTAAAAAAAATAACAGACAAAATACTACTTTGTTTCTTTTAGCAACTTTAGTTTTAGGACTTTTGTTTACCTATTTTCAACGACTTGGATTTTATGAATTATCTTTAAAGAATTTATATCCTACTGGAGGATCAATTACAATTTCATTTTTATTTGTGATTGTGTTAGCGCACATTTTGCACCTTGCAGGCGGAATAATTTCATTATTAATTACAATTTATAATCATTTTAAACAAAAATATAATTCAACACAATTTGTTGGTATTGAGCTATGTGCAATGTATTGGCATTTTTTAGATTTGATTTGGGTTTTATTATTTCTATTATTATATTTCTTTAAATAAGAAAAAAACGTAAATTTGAAAACTTTTTAACTAATAACTTTTTATGGGAGCGACAGTTACTACTAATACTGTAGGAAAAACTTGGGATGGCGGAAATGAGCCATTAGGAGCAAGTTATGGAAAATTGATGATGTGGTTTTTCATCGTATCGGATGCATTAACTTTTTCAGGATTCTTAGCAGCTTATGGTTTTTCTAGATTTAAATTTATTGAAACTTGGCCTTTAGCCGATGAAGTTTTTACTCACTTTCCGTTTGCACATGGAGTTAATGCACCAATGTACTATGTTGCATTGATGACATTTATTCTTATCTTTTCTTCTGTTACTATGGTACTTGCTGTTGATGCAGGACACCAAATGAATAGAGGTAAAGTAGCATTTTACATGTTTTTAACCATCATTGGAGGTTTAATTTTCGTTGGTTCTCAAGCTTGGGAATGGAAAAATTTTATTAAAGGTGAATATGGAGCAATCGAAACAAAAGGAGGAAGTATTCTTCAATTTGTAAATGCAAAAGGTGAAAGAGTAAAACTTGAAGAATTTGCAGATACAAGTGTTCTTAATGAAAGAGAACAGCTAACTAGAGGTAAAGGTAAGTGGTTTATGGAAGAAGAGTCTTTGCCAACTTATTCAGTTGAACAAGTACAAGCTGGTTTTAAATCTCACCCTGATTTATTAGTTAGAACAGAAGTTATTTTTGATGAAGAGACAGCTAAAACTGCTGTTGGAGCACATCCTACTTTAAATGATAAAGAATTTCATTCTAAACATAAAACGGTACTAACAAGAGCAGAATCTGAAAAAATGATGGCAAATGCTCATGTAGTAGTAGAAGGTGCTAATCTTAAGAGAAATGAGTATGGAAGTAAATTGTTTGCTGATTTCTTTTTCTTTATTACAGGTTTCCACGGTTTTCACGTGTTCTCAGGAGTAATTATCAATATTATTATTTTCTTAAATGTACTTTTAGGAACATATGAAAAAAGAAGATCATATGAAATGGTTGAAAAAGTTGGACTTTACTGGCACTTTGTCGATTTAGTTTGGGTTTTCGTATTTACATTCTTCTATTTAGTTTAATCATAAGATAAAAAATATAATGGCACACGCACACGAATCAAACACAGGAAGAATTTGGAAAGTTTTTTGGTTTCTTTCAGCAGTAACAATTGTTGAAGTTGTTTTAGGTATTTTTAAACCGGAAGCACTTCATATGACTAACTTTTTAGGAACGAATCTCTTAAATTGGATCTTTATTATTTTAACATTAGTTAAAGCATACGGAATTGTTTGGGCTTTCATGCACATGGAAGGTGAAACAGCTGCTTTAAGAAGATCTGTTGTTTGGACTGTTATTTTCTTAGTAATATATCTAACTTTCATACTTTTAACAGAAGGAAATTATATTTATGGGGTTTTCAAAAATTCAACAATAAAGTGGAATTTTTAACAAGATATTAATTCAAAAAAAGGGTACGTTTTGCGTACCTTTTTTTATTTTTGTAATTCAAATAATTACCTCAAACTAAATGAAAAAGAATTTAGTACTTTTTGTTCTCTTTATCCTGCCAATAGTTGCTTATTTATTCTTTGCTTCTGGCGTTGATGGTTTTACTAAATTACCTACAATAACTGAAAAAATTCCTGATTTAGGGAAATGGAAGTCTCATGATAATGAAGCAATTCATCTTCAAGGAAAAATAACTATTTTAGGTTTTTCGGGTAATGATGTTTATTCTAAAAGAGGAAATTATTTCAATTTAAGTCAAAAAATTTACAAACGTTACAGTGAATTCAAAGATTTCCAAATTGTAATTGTAGCACCAGTCGGAACTGAAAAACAAGTTGATAGTGTGATGACAAAATTGAAAACAGTTTCTGAAATGAAAAACATGCATTTTGTTTTTGCTAATCAAAATGAAATTGATACGTTTTATAAATCAATGAAACTTCAAGAACAACTTGATGTTGAAAAAGGAACGCCTAATGTTTTTATAATTGATAAAGAAAAAAATCTTAGAGGTCGCAAAGGCTTAAATAAAAAAAATGAGGAAGAATATAAAGAAGGATATAACACTTCATTAGTTTCAGAACTTCATAATGAGATGACAGATGATGTGAAAATTATCCTTGCAGAATATCGTTTAGCATTAAAGAAAAACAATGCCGATAGAAAAAAATACGGTTTGTAAATATTGAATAATGAAAAATAAATCATACATAGGCATTTCATTTATTATTTTAGTTTTCGGGATTTACGCTATTCCTAAAATTATTGATAGATTAAAAGGAAATGATTTGGTAGAAATTGGACCTGTACCAAATTTTGAATTAACCAATCAAAACAATCAAAAAATTTCTAATAAAGATTACAAGGGTAAAGTTTATGTTTTAGAGTTTTTCTTTTCTACATGTCCTTCTATTTGCCCAATTATGAATAAAAACATGGTTGAAATTCAAAATGAGTTTTTTGGAAATCCTAATTTTGGACAAGTTTCAATAACCATAAATCCCGAAAACGACACAGTAGAAGTATTGAAAAATCATGCTAAAAATTTAGGTGTAACTTCTAAAAATTGGAATTTTCTAACAGGTGACAAAAAGTATATCATGAATCTTTCCAACAAAGGATTTAATATTTATGCGGGTCAAAATGATAAAGTAGCTGGAGGTTTTGAACATTCAGGACTTTTTGCGTTAGTTGATAAAAATGGAGTTATTAGATGTAGAAAAGATGCACAAGGAAATCCAATTATGTATTATGATGGATTAGAAAAAGAAGGAGTGAATGCTATTAAACAAGATATTAAACTTTTATTAGAAGAATAAAATGGAAAATAAAGTTGAGAATAAATTTAAAATGCCAATCATTATTGTTTCAATTTTGATACCAGTTGTTGTTGCAATATTGTTCAGTGTTAAACTAAAAGATTTTGGTATAAATGTAGAGCCATTATCATTTTTGCCTCCAATTTACGCTTCAATAAACGGAATTACTGCTATTGTTTTAATAGCTGCTGTAATGGCAATTAAAAACGGTAATAGAAAACGCCATGAACAATTAATGACAACTGCTATTGGTTGTTCTATTGTTTTTCTTGTGATGTATGTTGCTTATCACATGACAGCTGAATCAACAAAATTTGGTGGTGATGGAATTGTGAAATATATTTATTTCTTTATTCTAATTTCACATATTTTATTGTCCATAATAATTATTCCTTTAGTATTATTTACTTACGTTAGAGCTTTATCGCAACAATTTGATAGACATAAAAAATTGGCTAAAATCACTTTCCCAATTTGGTTGTATGTTGCAATTACAGGTGTTGTAGTATATTTAATGATTTCTCCTTATTATGCAAGCTAAAGTTAGAAGTTGGAAGGTTAGAGTAGGAAGAAGCATCTTTTTTCTTTTTTTTATATTCTTTTCTCTTGCTACAAATGCGCAATGTGCCATGTGTCGTGCAGCTTTAGAAAGTGAAGGAAATACTATAAAAGCAGAAGCGGTAAACGACGGAATTGTTTATTTAATGGCAATTCCCTATTTACTTGTCGCTTTTGTTGGTTATGCAGTATATAGAGTTTTTAAGAAGAAACCATCTTCATAATCTTCAAATTATCTCACTAAACGAACTCGAAATTTTTTTAATTAATCCATACCATCAATCTTTACGTTCATTTTTCCAGTTGTAGTGATGAATGCAATGATGGCTTCGTTAGTCAATTCTACTTTTTCAAATTCAAAATCGTTCATTGTACCGTTTACAAAAACACCTTTCATAGGCGAATAATTGTTTAAATAAGGTAATAAACTTTTCTTTCCTTCATCAAGATTTTCTTTGATTGAATAACGACAATTTTCTTGAATTTTTTTCAAAATCATTCCTTGTAATAACCAATTGGCTGTTTTTGTTAAAATTCCTTTCGTATTTAAAACATAATCCATTTGATCAAAATAAATTTCTTTAGTAATAGCGTTGTAATTTGGAATTCCGCTTAAATAAATGGTTCCGTTAATGCTTCCAGTCATGTCGAGCGCAATAATCATTTTGCCTTCTTTTGACCATAAATCTACTTTTTGAACTACTATTTTTCTTTTGCCCGAAGTAAATTCTTTTCCTTGGAAATTTTTTGTAATAATTCGTGATGCACTTTCATAAGTAGAAATTGCAGCAACGGAAGCTGTGGTTTTATCTGGAACTTTTGAAACCGCTTTAAAAGCAACAACATCTCTGTTGAAGGTGTTTTTTGGTTCTTGTCCAACCATGGTTTGCATGGTACATTTCAATCCTAAATCCATTGCAATTTTGCTTTTTTGTAAAATAGCATCAGTTACATAAACTTCGATTGGAGTCATTTTAAACCAAGTTTCATATTGTTCGCTAGTTTGAAATGGTGTACTCATTTTTTCCAAAACATCAAGAACGTAAGGTTTAAAATCGCATGATTTTTCAATAGCATCATCAATTTTCTTAGCAATTTTAGATTTGAATATAGATAGAGTTGGATTAATAATATAAGTAATTGGAACTTTTTTTCCTGCTACAAGAATGGTTGGGCTTTCATTCCATTCAAAATCTTCAATTTTTGAAGTGGTATTCATTTTCCAATTGGATAATTTAACGTCACTTTCAAGAGTAATTTTTCCATCCATTTCAATTTCTCTCGTGTCGTTTAATCCCATAAATTTTGTACCATATTTGAATTTTGACCAAATTTTTAATGGTAAAACCGATTGAATTTTGCCGTTTTTTTCAACTAATTTTATTGTTCCTGTTTTCCAAATTTTCATTTCGGTTTCATCATCTTCGAGATTATTATCTTCATAAATCAATCCTGTTAAAGACTTATTTAATTGATTTTCAATTTCTTTCAACGTGATTTCCATTGGCATACTTACAAATGAAGTGGTCGTTTTATAAACCATGGTATTGTTTGTTGATGGTTCAGGTTTTAAGGTTGCAATTTTATTTGCAGTTGAACATCCAAAGAAAAAGGATAACATAAGAATAGCTAGTAATTTTTTCATTTCTAGAATAGGGTTTCTAATTTAGATTTTTTTTAGAGTGTGAATGTAACAAAAAAACAAAACCAACGTCTGATAAGAATATGTTAATTTAATCATTTTGATATAAAATGACTTAAATTTGCAGTATTATATTTCAAAATCTGATATTCAAATAGGATGAAAAATACAAGTTTGTTGGTTTTAATGTTTGCTTTGATGTTAGGAAATTCTGTTTTCTCACAATCAAAAAAATGGACGTTAGAAGAATGTGTTGATTACGCATTAAAAAATAATATTTCAATAAAACAAAACGAATTAAATTTAAAATCGTCAGAGATTGATAAGAAATCTGCTTTTGGTGATTTTTTTCCAAATTTAAATAGTAGTGCTTCTCATTCATGGAGTATTGGTGCCAATACAAATCCAGTTACCAATGTTAGAGAAAATGTCACTACTCAATATTCACAATTAGGTTTGAGTTCAAATGTACTTATCTATAGTGGTTTGCAAAAACTAAATACCTATAGGAGAGAAAAACTTGCCATTATTGCGTCTCAATATCAATTGGATAAAATGAAGGATGATATTGCTTTGAATGTTGCAAATGCTTATCTACAAATTCTGTTTAGCAAAGAAGCTTTAAAAGTGCAAATAGAGCAATTAGCTTTCGATGAAAAGCAATTAGGAAGAACTCAAGAATTAGTAAATGTAGGAACTATTCCAAAAGGAGATTTACTTGATTCGAGAGCGACTGTTGCTGCTGATAAACAAAGAGTTGCTTCTTCAGAAAATGATTTATTTTTATCAAAATTGAGTTTAGCGCAATTACTTCAATTAGATGATTTACAAAATTTTGATGTTGCTGAAGCTAATTATGAGCCTGAACAAAGCGAAACAATGCTTCAAAAACCAGAAGACATTATTTCAAAAGCAAAAAGTGATAGAATTGAATTAAAAATTGCAAAAACTAATCTTGAAATTGCTGAAAAAAATATAAAAATTGCTAAAGGTGGATATCAACCTTCACTTTCTGCTGGATATAGTTTTGGAACAAATGCAAGTTATTCTGATAGATTAATTGGTGTTGATGGTAGTGGAAACCCAATTTATGCCGGTCCACTTCCTGTTTTAGATCAATTTAGTAATAATAAAGGTCACAACTTTGGACTGAATTTACAAATACCAATTTTTAATGGATTTGCAACAAAAAACAATGTTGAACGTTCAAAAATTGCTTTAGAAAGGGCTAAAATTGCTGAGACACAAGCGAATCAAGATTTAGAACGAAATGTTTACACTGCAATAACAAATGCAAAAGGTGCATTAAATAGTTATGAATCTGCTGTGTCAGCTTTAGAAGCTAGAAAGGAAGCATTTAATTATGCTAAAGAAAAATTTGCTGTTGGAATGATGAATGCATTTGAGTTTAGTCAAGCTCAAACATTATATGTAAATGCACAATCAGAAGTTTTAAGAACTAAATACGATTATATTTTTAAAGTAAAAGTTGTTGAGTTTTATTTCGGAATACCAATTATTAAAAAATAATAATGCATAAAAAAGTAATAATTGAAAGCTTAAAAGTTTTTGGCGTTGGTGCAATTATAGGTTTGATAATTATGTTTTTTATGGAGTCAAATAATTTAACAATTCCATTTATTACTGGAGTTATAACTTTAAGTGTTTATTCAAGAGAAAATTTATTTTTTTAAAATTCATATAAAAATTAAAATATTCATCATGTCAAAGAAAAAGATTTATATAATAGTAGGAGTAGTTGTTGCTTTAGTAGCTTTATTAGTGATACTTAAAAAGAGTGGCTCATTAGGAAGTGATGAAATGGTTCAAGAAGTTGAAACAGCAAAAGTTGATGAAATTACAATTGTTGAAACGGTTTCTGCAACAGGAAAAATCCAACCAGAAATTGAAGTAAAAATTTCATCTGAAGTTTCAGGTGAAATCATTGCTTTACCTGTAAAAGAAGGACAAGTAGTTAAAAAAGGCGATTTGTTAGTGAAAATCAATCCAGATTTATACACGTCAGGATACAACAGAACTATTTCTAATTTATCGGTTTCTAAATCAGGTTTGAGTCAAGCTGATGCCTCTTTTAAAGAAGCTAAAGCAAATTATGATAGAAATAAAACATTGTTTGAAAAAGGAATTATTTCAAAATCAGACTGGGATAAAGCAATAGCTTCATTTGAAGTAGCGAAAGCAAGTAAAGAATCCTCTTATTATAATGTTCAAAGTGCTAATGCAACTGTTAAAGAAGCAAAAGACAATCTTGGAAGAACTACAATTTATGCGCCAGCAGATGGAACAATTTCAATGTTAAATGTTGAACTTGGTGAAAGAGTTTTAGGAACTCAACAAATGACAGGTACAGAAATTCTTCGTGTTGCAAATTTAAACAACATGGAAGTAGAGGTCGATGTTAATGAAAACGATATTGTAAAAATCAATGTTGGTGATTCTGCAAATGTAGAAGTTGATGCCTATTTGAAAAAAGAATTTAAAGGAATTGTTACAAGCATTTCAAATTCGGCAAGTACTACAACTACTGCCGATCAAGTAACTAATTTTAAAGTAAAAGTTAGAATTTTAAAAGAATCCTACCTTGATTTATTAGAAGGAAAACCTGCAACTTATTCGCCTTTTAGACCAGGAATGACAGCAACTGTTGATATTATTACAACAAGAAAAGAAAACATTGTTGGAGTTCCAATTAGTGCTGTGGTAATGAAATCAGACACAACTGCTGCAAAAAAGTATGTTGTTGAAGAGGAAGAAGATGAAGACAATAAAGTTAAAGCAAAATCAGACAAAAAATTTGAATGTGTTTTTGTTAAAAATGGTGATAAAGCTAAAATCAGAATTGTAAAAACAGGAATTCAAGATGATACAAATATCGAAGTAACATCAGGTTTGAAAAAAGGAGATGTAGTTATTATTGGACCATACAATACCGTTTCAAAAGACCTGAATTCTGGAGATAAAATTAAGGTTTCAAATTCTAAAGATAAAGAGAAGAAGAATTAATTTTTTGACAATAAAAATGAGTTATATCTTAAATATTGAAACGGCAACTAAAAATTGTTCGGTTTCAATTGCTAAAAATGGTGAAACTATTCTTTGTAAGCAAATTGCAGAGCAAGGATATTCTCATGCTGAAAAATTGCATGTTTTTATTGAAAAATTGCTAAGTGAAACTAAAATTTCTTCAAAAGATTTAATTGCTGTTGCTGTAAGTCAAGGTCCAGGTTCATATACAGGATTGCGAATTGGTGTTTCTGCCGCAAAAGGTCTTTGCTATGCTTTAGAAATCCCTTTAATTTCTGTTGATACTTTATCGGTTTTAGCAAATCAAGTAAAACAGAATGATGGATTAATTGTTCCAATGATTGATGCCCGAAGAATGGAGGTTTATAGTGCCATTTTTAATTCAAAAAAGGAAAAAATTAGAGAAGTTCAAGCGGAAATTCTTACTGAAGAAAGCTTTTCAAATTTATCTGAAAAAATCTACTTTATTGGTGATAGTAATGAAAAAGCTAAAACAATTTTATGTAATTCTAATTTTCAATTTTTAGATGAAATTGTTTATCCTTCAGCTAATGAAATGAGTGCGATTTCTTTTGATAAATACCAAAAAAATCAATTTGAAGATGTAGCTTATTTTGAACCTTACTACTTGAAAGATTTCATGTTTGCAAAATAAATTTTACTTGGAAGTTTCTCTCACAAAAGGCTGAACAACAATACCAGCTTTATCAAAAGCTTCTTTACAATTTTCTAAAATATCTGAACAAACCTCTGAAAAATCGTCGTTTTTACTCCATGGACGAATGGCGAGATGAATAGCATTTTCAGTCATTGCTTTAATTGAGACAGTTGCTTCTGGTTCTTTTAAAACTTTTGGATGTGAGGACATTACTTGTGTAACAATATCTTTTGCAACTTTGATGTTAGTATCATAAGACAGAGAAAAGACTAAATCGGCTCTTCGATTTCCTTCTAAAGAAAAATTTGTAATTACACCATTTGATAATGCACCATTTGGCACAAAAATAGTTTGATTATTTCCCGTTACTAATTTGGTTACAAATATTTGAATCTCTTTAACTGTTCCAATTACGCCTTGTGCTTCAATAGTATCTCCAACTTTAAAAGGCTTGAAAAGAATAATGAGCATTCCTCCAGCGAAATTTGATAATGAACCTTGAAGAGATAAACCAACGGCTAAACCAGCAGCTCCAAGAATGGCTACAAATGAAGAAGTTTCGATTCCTAATTTTGATATAAACGTTACAAAAAGAAGTAATCTTAAAACCCAATTTAATATATCAGCTAAAAATTTTGATAAAGTAGGATCAAGTTCTCTCTTTATCATAATTTTTTTTACTACTCTATTTATAATTTTAATTGCGTAGATACCAACAAATAAAATTATAAATGCTGAAATTAGTTTAGGTGAATAATCTAAAATTATTTTAAAAAGTTCTTTTGAATAATTGCTTAATGAGTTTATTTCAAGTTTTTGTTCCATAGAATTATGAATAAAAAAATCACGCATTAGCGTGATTTAAATTTTTGCAAAGATAAAAAATCTGAAATTAATCAGCGTTTTCGTCAGCAGCTTTTTCTTCGTTTCCTGTTAAATCGTTAACTTTATCTTTAACAGTGTGAATAGCATCACTAGCCATTTCTTCTGCTTTATCAGCAAATTCAGTAGCTTTTTCTTTTACAGTTTCCACTGCGTTTTCGATAGCTTCACTTGCTTGAGGTACATATTCACTTACTTTTTCTTTAGCTTGTTCAGCAAAATCTTCAACTTTATCCACTAATGGTGCAGCTGCTTCTTTTACATTTTCAATAGCTTCAGAAGCAAAATCTTCAGCTTTGTCAGCTACTTCACTTACTTTTTCTTTTGCAGAACCAAATAAGTTCTTAAAAAATCCACCTATTCCCATGATTTTGAGTTGTTAAAATTAGTTTGCAATTATACGATTTTTATAATTGTTTTGAAAATTAATTAAAAAAGCTTTTTTGAAACTTAAAATTGATATTATTCAATTTCAAATGTAAGTTTCAAATTTACTCTGTATTCCGTTACTTTTCCGTCTTGTACAGCTGCGCTATGTTCTTGAACATAAACAGAACGAATGTGTTTAAGTGATTTTGCTGCTTGTTCTACAGCTTTTTGAGTTGCATCTTCCCAGCTTTTTTCTGAGCTTGCAAGTACTTCGATAACTTTTAATACTGCCATAATTAGTCAATTTTGATTAAAAAATAAAGGTATAAAAAAAATTTACACGATTATTTTTTAGGGATAGAAAAATAACTACAAAATAATATCATATCATAGAATATTTAGTCAAATAGTAGTAAATTGCCGACCTTAAAAAAACTAATTCAAAAGTATGATTTTCAATTTGTTCAAAAAAAGATGTTCATTAACAGTTGTAGTATTTTTATTTACTTCGGTGTTATTTTCTCAGAATTTATTAACTAATGGTGATTTTCAGAGCGGTGGAAATGGGGTTGGGTTTAATATAAATGGTTCAGGATATTCTGAGATAGTTGCTCCATTTTCTGGGAGTACTTCACCAGGGAATTATGCATTTACAACTAATCCATTTCCGATGAATACGGCTAATTTTTTATCAGTTGGTGATCATACAACCGGAACTGGAAACATGATGATTATTGATGGACTTTCAGGTGGAGGCGTTCAAAATTTCTGGAAAGCTGGAAATACTGGTGGAGGCGTTTGTGGTTTGACTATTGGTACAACTTACACATTTAGTTATTGGATACGTTCTGTTTCATCTACCGTAACAAGTATAGCTACGCAAGCTGACATTTCAGTTCAATTTAATAATGTTAGTTCATTCTCGTTAGTTTCAGGTAGTAGCATTGCCCCTTTACCTGCAAATGGTTGGCAACAAGTAGTTTATAATTTTGTTCCAAGCAGTTCGTGTGTTAATATTGAACTTTTTAATAATCATTTTGGTTTTGTTGGTAATGATTTTGCAGTTGATGATTTTTCAGTTTTAGCACCACCACAACCGCTTTCGGTAACTTCTTCTGTTGTTAATAGTTCTTGTTTTCAAGCTAATAACGCTTCAATTGTTGTGTATGGGTTAGAAGGTGTTACTCCTTATGTTACATATAGTATTTCTGGACCTGTAAATCAAACTAATTCAACAGGTGTTTTTAATAATCTATTACCAGGTATTTATTCCGTATTTGTCACTGATAGTAATGGAGTAACGGCTAATCAAATGGGTGTTTTTGTTTCAGAGCCAAATGGATTAACTACAAGTTCAGATGTAAGTATTTGTAGTGGAAGTTCTACTACTTTAACAGCTAGTGGTAGTTCATCAGGATATAGTTGGACAGCTTCTCCGACAGATGCTTCTTTAACTACTCCAACAAGTTCTTCACCAATTGTAAGTCCTAATCAAACAACAACATATACAGTAACATCTACAAATACTACTTCTACAAATCTAATTTTTAATGGAAATTTTTCACAAGGAAATAATGGATTTACTACTGATTATCAGTATTTAGTTACAACTATACCTGTTGGTTCGCAAGGAACCTATGGAATTGTACCAAATTCAAATGCATGGTTTGCAGGTTTCTCGTCATGTACTGATCATACAACTGGAACGGGGAATATGATGGTAATTGATGGTTCTACTTTAAATTCAGGAAATGATAAACTTTGGTGTCAAACTGTTTCAGTCATTCCGGGTCAAAACTATACTTTTAGTTATTGGGTTCAAACAGTAGCTACACCAAATCCAGCAAATATTGAAGTGACAATAAATGGTGCTTCAATAGGTATTGCGTTAGCTCCTTCAACAACTTGTGGATGGGTTCAACGAACATATACATGGAATTCAGGTGCAAGCACAACAGCCCAAATATGTATGTATGATAGAGTCATTACGTCATCTGGTAATGATTTTGCTATAGACGATATTTCTTTTAGCGCTCCAATTACTTGTACATTGAGTGAAGATATTGTTGTAACTGTAAACCCATCTTTGACAACAACTGTTTCTTGTGGTGTTTCTACCAACAATTCAGTTTCATTTACTTGGACAGCAGTTTCGGGAGCTGTAAGCTATGGAATTAATTATAGTATAAATGGAGGCGCAGTAATCAATCCTGGAGTAATTGGGGTAACAAATTATACTGTTAACTCTTTGAATGCAAATGATTCTGTTTTGATAAATGTTATTCCAATTGGCGCATCTGGAACTTGTTTTTCATCTTCAAGTCAAACTTGTTTAGCAATATCATCTTGTCCTACACCAACAGGTTCTGTAACTCAGCAACCAACATGTGCAGTACCTACAGGTATAATTGAAGTTACAAGTCCTTTAAATGTTTCACCACTTCCAATTCCTACTGATTTATTTATCTCTGAAGTAACTGATGAAGATGTTGGAGCATTGACTTATATTGAAATTTATAATGGAACTGGAACACCAAAAAATTTAGCTAATTATAAAATTAAATTATATAATAACGGTAATACATTTACATCTTGCGAATTTCCTTTAGTAGGAACATTAAATAACAATGATGTTTATGTAGTTTCAGTTGGAAGTGTTACTAATGCTGGAGGTGTTGTTCCGGATTTGGTTGTAGCAAGTTGTGCAGGAGTTAATAATAATGATAATATTAGACTAACTTCTTCAACTGATATTGAAATTGATTTATGGGGAAGAACAGATGGAATTGCATATACACCTGCATCATTACCTGGATACACATACAGAAGATTACAAACAGCGCCACATCCATCAATGACATGGAATGCTGCTGATTGGACAGCATTGGATCCACAAGATTATACTAATGTTGGTTTTTATACCTACGCAACGTCGCTTTATGAATATAGTATTAATGGTACAACATATCAATCAAGTCCTATTTTTAGTGGATTAGCTTCAGGAACTTATAATGTTACTGTAAGAGATTTGGTTTCTGGTTGCATTTCAAATCCACTTTCTCTTGTTGTTAACTCTTTACCTGTTGTAGCTGCTCCTTCAGTAACAACTCCAGTTAATTATTGTCAAAATACTACAGCATCACCATTGAGTGCTACAGCTTCAACAGGTGGAACTTTAAATTGGTATGGAACAAATGCAACAGGAGGAATAGCTTCTTCAATACCAACAGTTCCTTCAACTGCAACCATTGGTACAGTGACATATTATGTAAGTCAAACTATTGGTGGATGTGAAGGACCAAGAGCTGCAATTGTTGTAAATGTTTTAGCAGCTGGACCATCGTTGAATTTATTTTGTGATGGTTCGTTATCAACTCCAACATCATTATATTTTGATTTTAGTAATGTTGGACAAACAAATTTTACTTATAGTTATTCTGTTGCTGGTGGACCAATAATTACAGGAACATGGGTTTCTCCATCTCATTATATAGTTAGTGGATTAACTCCAGGTCAATCTGTTACTTTTACAATTACAGCAAATGGTACAGCAACATGTGTTACACCGATGACTGTGACTTGTAATACTGCTTGTGCTACGACTGTTACTCCAAATTTTGCTGCAATTTCTCCAATATGTTCAGGAGGAACTGTTCCTACATTAGCAACAACTTCTCCAAACGGGATTGTTGGTACATGGTCTCCATCAATTATAAGTAATACCGCAAGTGGAAATTATGTTTTTACACCAAATAGTACTTTAAATCCTTGCGCAAACACACAAACTTTAAGTGTTGTTGTTAATTCTCCAATTACTCCCACTTTTACTGCTATTGCGCCAATTTGTTCAGGTGCAACTTTGGCTGCATTACCATTAACTTCTAATAATGGAATAACTGGAACTTGGTCACCAGCATTAAATAATACAACGACTACAATCTACACTTTTACACCAAATGCAGGACAATGTGCAACGACAACATCTTTAACAATAACTGTTAACTCAAATGTGACTCCAACATTTAATGCAGTTGCACCAATTTGTTCTGGAGCTACATTATCGCCATTACCAACTACTTCAAATAATGGTATCTTAGGAAGTTGGTCGCCTGCATTGAACAATACAACGACTACAACCTATACTTTTACGCCAAATTCAGGACAATGTGCAACTACAACAACATTAACAATTACCGTTAATGGCGCTACAATTGTTCCCACATTTACAGCAGTTTCTGCTATTTGTTCTGGAGCAGTATTATCAGCATTGCCAACAACTTCAAACAATGGAATAATTGGGACTTGGTCACCATCATTAAATAATACAACAACTACAATTTATACATTTACACCTAATGCTGGGCAGTGTGCTTTAACAACTACATTGCAAATAAATGTCAATCCTAATATTGTTCCAACTTTTACCACTTCACCAAGTTATTGTTCGGGTTCAACGATTCCAAGTTTACCTACAATATCAAATAATGGAATTACTGGAACATGGTCACCGTCAATAAATAATTTATCAACAACAACCTATACTTTTACTCCAAGTACAGGTCAATGTGCAACTACAACAACACATGTAATTACTATTAATCCTAGAGTAACTCCAACTTTTTCGACTGTTTCTGATGTTTGTTTTGGAGCTACGATGCCTCCACTTCCTACAACTTCAAATAATGGTATAAGCGGAAGTTGGTCGCCAGCATTGAATAATGCTATAACAACAACTTATACATTTACACCATTAGCAACATTTTGTGCAAATACAACTACATTGCAAATTGTTGTTATTCCACAAACTACACCAACATTGTCTATAGTTTCATCTTGTAATGCTAATACAGTTACAGTTACTAATCCTGTTGGTAGTGATTATCAATATTCAGTTGATGGATTGCCTTATCAATCTAGTCCAATTTTCAGTGGGTTGTCAGTTGGTAATCACGATATAGTTGCTAATCAAATTTCATCTAATTGTTTTACAAACCCTGCTAATTTTAATATTTCATCATCTTCAAATGATGTAATAACCAATAACCCTTTGCCACTTGAATATTGTGATCCAAATAATGATGGATTTGGTGAATTTGATTTAACACAAGTTATTTCAACAGTTACAGGAGGAAATCCTTATACAGTAACATTTCATGAAACAGCAACAGATGCTAATATTGATGGTACGCCAATACCTAATCCTTCAAATTATTCATCAATTAATCCTAATACCCAAATTATATACATAAGAGTTGAGTCGAATTCTACTACTTGTTATTCAGTTGTTCCACTCCAATTAATAGTAAACCCTACGCCAGAGGCGACAGTTCCACAGGATTACCATGAGTGTGATAATGATTATGATGGTTTTACTGTATTTGATTTAAGTTCAGTAAGTTCAGAGGTTT
>NZ_JAIXUB010000011.1 GCF_027484205.1 Flavobacterium sp. | reverse complement strand
CAATTTATAATATGTTAGGGCAATTGATTCAAATAACTACAAACCCAACAAATTCCATAAATATTTCCGATTTAAAAACAGGAAATTACATCATTAAATTACATACCGAAAAAGGTGAAGTTTGTAAAAAATTCATAAAAGAGTAAGGTTTAAATATTTTTGAGTAGTAATAATTCTACAAAATGTTAAATATTATGTTAAAATTTTATTTATCTTTGATTTTCAAAACAAAAAAATAAATAACCTAAAAACTATTAATTATGGGAATGATTTCTGAATTTAAAGATTTTATTGCAAAAGGTAACGCTATGGATTTAGCTGTTGGAGTTATCATTGGTGGTGCTTTTGGAGCTATTGTAAGTTCATTAGTTTCTGATGTAATTACACCAGCATTATTAAATCCAGCACTTAAAGCAGCTAAAGTTGAGGACTTAGCTGGTTTAAAAACAGATGGTGGAATTTTATATGGAAAGTTTCTTGCTGCGATAATTAGTTTTCTAGTAATTGCTTTTGTTATTTTCATTATGGTAAAAGGAATTAATAGCATGAAGAAAAAAGAAGAAGAAGCTCCAGCTGCTCCAGCAGGACCAAGTCAAGAGGAATTGCTTACTCAAATTAGAGATTTATTGAAAAAATAATAAACCGCTACAGTATATATTCTAACTAAACCGCTTCAATTAAGAAGCGGTTTTTCTTTTATAACAAACTTTGCTTATTCCAAAGTTCAAAGTATTTTCCTTTGGTAGATAATAGTTCTGTATGACTTCCTTGTTCAACGATTGTTCCATTTTCCATAACTAAAATAGTGTCTGCATTAGCAATGGTACTTAATCTATGAGCAATTACAATAACCGTTTTTCCTTCTGCTTTAAAATTATCAATTACTTCTTTTACAATCCTCTCAGAGTTTGTGTCTAATGCAGAGGTAGCTTCATCCATTAATAATACTTCAGGATTTTTGTATAAAGTTCTTGCAATTGCAATTCTTTGTTTTTGTCCGCCTGAGAGCATTGCTCCATTTTCACCAATTTGAGTTTCAAAAGCATTGGGTAGTTTTTCAACAAATTCTGTGATTCCTAATCGTTTTGATAGCTCTAAAACACGTTGAATGTTTGGAAAAATTTCTCCCAAAGCTATGTTTTCAATAATATTTCCAGAAAACAAATTCAATTGTTGTGGAATAACACCAATAGAATTTCTTAAGCTTTGATAATGAATATATTTTAAATCATAATCTCCAATGTATATTTTTCCTTCATTTATTGAATATAAATTCTGTAGTAACGAAATAAGCGTTGTTTTACCGCTACCACTTTCACCAACTATTGCAGTAGTTTTATTTTTCTTAAAAATTGCATTAAAATTCTTAAAAACCTCAACTCTTGAACCATATCTAAAAGATACATTTTCGAATTTAATATCTCCAATTAATTCTTTATTTAAATCTACTTTATTTTGAGTTTCTTCTCGCTCTAAATCCATTATTTCAAATAATCTATCGGCTGCAATCAGAGCATTTTGTGCTGTTTTATTCATTCCAATTAATGAAGCAACAGGAGAAGTAAAGTATCCTATTAGCGCATAAAAAGAAAATAATTCTCCAGGTGTTATTTCTTTATCGATTACATAACCTGAACCAATCCACAACAAAATAACGGTAAAAATGGATGCCAAAAACTGTGTTGATGTTCCCGCAAAAATTCCATTTAAACCCGATTTGTAAATGGTAAAAAGTAATTTCACAAACTTATTTTCAGTTCTAATGTTTGAAAATTCTTCAATGCCAAACTCTTTAACTGTTCTAATATGAGAAATACTTTCAACTAATTGCGTTTGTAAATCGGCAGCGTTTTCCATAATGCTCCGTTCTACTTTCTTGTTAAATCTATTGAGTAAAAAATAGATGATAACATAAAATGGAATAACAAGCAAAATAACTAATGCTAATTTCCAATAATAAGTGAACATGAGAGCAAAAGAAAAAATGACAATAAAAACATTGACTATCATTTCAATGGCAACTTCATTAATAAACGAACGGATTTTAACGGCATCACTTATCCTTGATGTTATTTCTCCAATTTGCATGGTGTCGAAGAAACGCTGTGGCAAATGAAGTAAATGTTTGTAATATCCTAAAATCAATTTGGCATCAATCAACTGTCCTGTTTTCATTACAAAAATACTTTTCTTCGAACCGATGTAAGCTTGCAATAAAATAATTCCAATCATAGAAACACTTAATAAGTTAAGTAAGTTTCTATTGCCTTCAACCAAAACATAGTCCGTTATTTTCTGAACATAAATTGACATAGCAAGTCCAAGGACAGTAAATAGTATAGCTCCAAATAATGCTTGAATCAAAATGGTTTTATGTGGTTGAATTAATTGCCAAAACCTTTTTAAAGGAGAAGTTTTGTCGTTATAACTTTTAAAGTCATCATTTTTGGCAAATAGAATTAAAACACCAGTCCAAACTTTTTGAAATGCTTCATAAGTATAGGTTTCCATTTTTCCAACCCCAGGATCCATTACTGTGATTTTATCTTTAGTAACAGAATAAATCACTACGTAATGATGTAATTGCTCCTTTACTATAATATGAGCAATAGTAGGAAGTGGAATTTGTGGTAAAGCATCAATTCCTCCTTTGACACCTTTAGCGGTGAAACCCATTTTTTCGGCAGCTTCAATAATTCCAAGAACATTTGTTCCTCTTTTGTCAGTATTAGCATACTGTCGAATTCTTGCTATTGGAAGATTAATTTTAAAATGATTTCCGATAGAAGCAAGACAAGCTGCACCACAATCTTTAATATCATGTTGTTTTATTTTTATTGAAGCCATTTTAAATTATTTGTTTAGGATTTAACCAATCATCAACTTTGTCAAACAATAAATTAAATAAACTTCTACGTGTAATTATATATCTAGTTGTTAATGTCATTCCTTTTGAAACTTGGGTTTTATAACCACTTTTTAGTTGCAATGTTTTAGAATTTAAACTGCAACGCACTTTAAAGAAAGCTTGATTCTCTTGAATGGTTATGTTTTTATCAATATCAATTACTTTTCCATCGAGCAAACCCCATTGATTATAATTGAATGCGTCCACTTGAAATTTTACTTTTTGATTTTTCTTTATTAATCCTATATCATCAGGTGAAACAGAACTTTCAACAATTAGGTTGTCCTCAGGTGAAATAGTAGCAATAGGTTGTGAGGCATTGATAAAAGAACCAACTTGTAAACCATTAAAACTTTCTATAGTTCCTGTAACAGGTGCTAAAATAAAATAGTTATTTTCTTCTACTTCTATTTTAGCAACGGTTCCTTTTAGGTTTTTTACGCGCTCTTCTAAGTCACGTTTTTGAGTTTCCCATGCTGCTTTTTGTTGATTAACAAAACTGCTCAATGCTTGATTAGCAAAACGTAATTCGTATTGATGTTTTTCAAACTCTGCCTTTGCTATGACTCCTTTATCGAAAAGGATTTTGTTTCTATTGTAATTAATTTGGGCTTGACTAACTTTGCTTTGAAGCTCCATTTTTCTTGATTGAAATTTATAGAAATCTTCTCTTGAGGTTGATGTTTTAAGATTAGAAGTGTTTCCTTTAAGAATACTAGAAACATCAATAAGATACTCATTAATGTTGTTTGAGAGTGTGTCTGTGGTTTTCTTCTCGGTTTCTAAACCGTCTTTAGAAATAATTATAAGTGTATCACCTTTAGTTACTTGGCTATTGTTTTTTAAATTGATTGTTACAATTTTGCCACTAACAATACTTGATAATGGCACATTATCTGTCTTACTACGAATGATGCCTCGACTTTGACTGCTAATATCAATAGTAATAATTGGCAATAAAGCCAAAAAAATAATTAATGCTAAAACCACCACCAAGTAGATAGAAATACTCTTGGTTTTGTTTTTTGCAATAAGGTTTTCGGTTGTATTTATTGGGTCTGAACTGAAGTTCACTTGTAGATTTTAATGTGTAAAATAATAATAAGCTTTACCTAATTGATAGCCTATGAAATAAATTAAAAAAAGTGCAGATATAATTGAGTATATTATTAGGTAAACTCAGTTTGGAAGATGATAGTTTTTTTTCATATTTATGACAAAATTTTAGCCAGTTTCAATTTTTAACATTAAAATAAGTTAAATGTTGCAACTAAATAGCCTAATCCATAAGCCATCATGCAAATACATAAATAAAGGATTAAAATAGTATGAATTGTATAAACAACCTTTAGTGTTTTTCTGTCTGATGAACTGATATTAGGATTCTTTAATTTATTATCGAGATAATTTGAAATAATTTGAAATCATATATTTATGTTTTATTGATTTATATCGTCATTATTTGAATTTCCAATGGCATAATAAATGACATAGAGCCAACCACATATACCATGAAAAATAGCCCAAAACAAAGATTTATTCATTGACCAAGATATAGTGATTGCTAGAACTGAACCAAAAGAAACAGTGGTTTTAAAAAATTCAATCATCATAATTTAGTTGTAATGTAAATTAATACTGCGGGTATATTCATAAATATATGTAAAAGTATTGCCCAAAAAAAGCCAAGTTTAATTCTTATATATCCAAAAAATATTCCCATAATGAATTGTGGTAATACTAATATGGGTAACAACCAAATATAATTATCTGAAAGCACCCTTGTGTAATTGCTAAAATGTAGAAATGAAAAAGTTAGACAACTAAAATAAAATATGAAACTATAATATTTTTTTCCAAAAAACATTATTGAATCTTGTCTACTATTTAAAATAAATAAAGTAAATATTAATATTATAAAAGTGAAAAAATAAAACTTTAAATCAAAATTTAAATTTGTGATTTTTAAACCTATAATTATAATACACACTAGAGTTAAAATAATACTTCTTTTCTTTAAATCTAAATACAACCTACTAATCAATTCTTCTATCATTGGTCCTAATAATAAAATATAAGAGACATTTTCCCAAAGACTATACTTGAGTAATTTATTGTTTTGATAATTAAATATCTTAATTCCTTCTTTAAAGTCGATAATGTATATTAATATTTTGACAAGAAAAGAAGAAGAAAATACAAAAAAAAGCATAGTAAATGATAATATAAAAAATAATAAAATTTTATCACTTATTCTATTTTTATTTATTTGTAATAGTTTAGGGTTTAGGACAAATAAAAAAAACTCTTTTAAAACATTATTGAATTTCATACTTTAAAATAAAAAGTTTCATTACAGCATAAATCTGTAATGAAACTTTGATTGTAAAAAATCTATTATCCAAAGATCCAAGAACCAACAGTACTAACCATACTTCCTACATCTTTGATTGTTTGTCCTATTGCATGTCCTGCATGCCATCCAGCTGCATAGCCTAAATTAACAAGTGCGTTTGAACTAGGTGCTTGTGCAGTACCTCCGTTTATAGAAACCAATTCATTATTATTTAAATCTATCATTTTTGTGCGTTTTAAAAATTTATTATTTCATTCCATCTCTGATTCCATCACCCATTCCGGCCATAAAACCTAGTCCAATCTGGAGCATGTTTACTCCATGACCATAAGCATTTTGGGCTAAACCAATCCAATTTGGATATACAGGACCAGGAATTGTTCCTCCATTCGTGAGTTTCTCCTCATTGGCATTAAGCTCTACTAAATTTAAATTTTCTAAATTCATAGTTTAATTTTTAAAATTATACATTTCTTTTTTTATCAAAACGTTTTTCTCGAGATATTTTGATTTTACAAATTAATAAAACATCCGTCTAACAAAGTTGGACAGAAATTATATCCTCCAAAAATTTCTCTTTTTTCTTCATCTAAAATGATTGTTAAGGAAAATTTTAATTCTAAATCAAAAGGCTTTGTATAATAAAAACTATTTGTTTTTTTGCTGTACTTTATAGGAGCATCAAATTCTTTTAAAGTTTCAATTACATTGTATAACTGACTTCTGCTAATACTTAACTTATCAGCAAGTTCTATTGGAGTTCCTGTTTTTTCTTCAAGTATTAGTTTATGGATTTTTTTTATTCTATCGGTTTGTTTTAATATGTTCATTGAGTTCTGTATGGAAAGTAAATGTAAATGATGATAATAAATTTTGCAAAACAAACTAAATTAAGAAATTTTACATATTTAAAATGTACATGAAATACTGATTATTTACTTTATTTTCTCAACAGATTTGAAAATTATGTTGGTATAATGTTTAATTATAAAATAATGAAGATTTTGTGAGGATTCTCAACTATCTCTTTTTAATTCATAATTTTTAATTTTTAATTTAATTTCTACCTACTTTTGTACTTCCAAATTTTATTAAAATCTAAAAAAATATTTATATGAGAGTTGCTGTAGTTGGTGCAACCGGAATGGTTGGCGAAGTAATGCTTCAAGTTTTAGCAGAAAGAAATTTCCCTGTAACTGAGTTAATTCCTGTTGCTTCAGAGAAATCTGTTGGTAAAGAAATTGAGTGGAAAGGAGCAACCTACAAAGTTGTTGGTTTGCAAACTGCTGTAGAAATGCGTCCTGATATTGCTTTGTTTTCTGCTGGAGGAGAAACCTCTTTAGCTTGGGCACCAAAATTTGCCGAAGTTGGAACTACAGTAATCGACAACTCATCGGCTTGGAGAATGGATCCAACAAAAAAATTAATTGTTCCAGAAATCAACGCTTCAGTATTAACTAAAGAAGATAAAATTATTGCTAATCCAAACTGTTCAACTATCCAAATGGTTATGGTTTTAGCACCTTTGCATAAAAAATACAAAATCAAACGCGTTATTGTTTCTACGTATCAATCTATTACTGGAACTGGTGTAAAAGCCGTGCAACAATTAGAAAATGAATATGCAGGAATTCAAGGAGAAATGGCTTATAAGTATCCAATTCACAGAAATGCAATTCCTCAATGTGACAGTTTTGAAGAGAATGGTTACACGAAAGAAGAAATGAAATTAGTACGTGAAACGCAGAAAATTATTGGTGATAAAACAATCGCAGTTACAGCAACCGCTATTCGTGTACCAATTGTTGGTGGTCATAGCGAAGCCGTAAATATTGAATTCGCAAATGATTTTAATGTGAGTGAAATTAGAGATATTCTTCATCATACAGATGGCGTTGTAGTTCAAGATAATACAGATACTTATACTTATCCGATGCCATTGTTTGCTCAAGGAAAAGATGAGGTTTTTGTAGGTAGAATTCGTCGTGATGAAAGTCAGCCAAACTCATTAAATATGTGGATTGTAGCCGATAATTTAAGAAAAGGAGCTGCAACAAATACTATTCAAATTGCAGAATATTTAGTAGCAAATAAACTAGTTTAAGAGTTGTAAAATAACAATCGCTTGAATATAACGATTTTTAAAATTTGTTAAATTCAAGCGATTTTTTATTTCAATATACTTACTTTTGTTGTAATGAAAAGAAAATATTCCATTGGAAGTTTTTTATTTGGGTTGACAATATTCTTAGCACTATTGATTCAATCCGTTCACTCTTTTCATCACATAGAAGAAGCATTTTCTAAAGAACATTGTCATCACGATTATTCTAAAAGTAAGCATCAAATTACCCATAGTCATGAATTTGATAATTGTTTTACTTGCCAATTTGCTTTTAGTACTTCTATAAATTCAGAAATTTTTACATTTCATTTTAAGAAAATTCAGGTTTCTAAAACGTGTACTTTTTTCCACTCCAGAGAAATTACACAATTTTTCTGCGGAAGTCTTTTTGCTCTTCGGGCACCACCAACATTTATTGTTTAAACTGATTTTTTTTCAGTTTCGGTTGAATTTTTATCTGTCCAAATCAATGGAACGGATGTTTTTAATTTATAACAATAAATTCATTTTTACATGAAAAATTTTTTACTTGCCTTATTTTTAGGGCTTTCTATATTTGCATCAGCGCAAAACAAGATTATTGGTACTATTTCAAATAATCAAAGCCAAACATTAACAGGAGTTATTGTGTCAATTCCTGAAGTTCACAAAGAAACCGTTTCTGATGCTAATGGAAATTATATTTTAAACAATTTACCTAATGGAAATTTCAATATTATCTTTAAATATATAGGATATGAATCTCAAACTAAAAAGGTTTTTATAAAAGATAAGCAAACTATTTTGAACATAGTTTTAGAAGAAGAAATCCATCAAATTGACGAAGTAATTGTTTCTACAGCTTTCAATAAATTGCAATCTCAAAATGTGATGAAAGTAGAACATCAATCGGTAAAATCACTACAACAAAAAGGAGTTTCTACATTGATTGAAGGATTAGCAACAATTCCAGGAGTTTCTCAAGTTTCCACAGGAACATCTATCGGTAAACCAGTAATTCGTGGGTTAAGTGGTAATCGTGTTTTGGTGTATTCTCAAGGCGTTCGAATGGAAAATCAGCAATTTGGTGAAGAACATGGTTTGGGTTTAAATGATTCAGGCATTGAAAGTGTTGAAGTTATAAAAGGTCCAGCATCACTGCTTTATGGTTCTGATGCGCTTGGTGGTGTTTTATATTTCAATCCTGAAAAGTTTGCAAAATCTAGTACTTCCGAATTGAATTTTAATACCAAATATTTTACAAATACTCAAGGAACAAATTCTTCATTAGGATATAAATTATCGGGTGAAGATTTGAAATTTTCAGCGAGAGTAAGTAACAATAAACATGCTGATTATAAAGTTTCTGATGGAAATCGAGTAACCAATACAAGATATGAAGAGTTAGATTTTAAAACAGGCTTGGGATATTCTAATGCTGTTTTTTCTACTGTTTTTAGATACAATTATAATGAATTAGATTTAGGAGTTCCAGAAGAAGGAATCTCTGAACAATCAACGTCTAAGCATCCTGAGTTTCCAAAACAAGGTGTTGTAAATCATGTTTTGAGTTTGAATAATGTTGTGTTTTTAAAGAATTCTAAAATTGAAGCTGATCTAGGATATATTAACAATAATAGAAGTGAATTTGAAGACAGTTCTGTTGCAATTTTACAAATGAAATTAAAAACTTTCAATTATAATGTGAAATATCATTTACCTAAAATTGGAAAAATTGAATCTATTGTTGGTATTCAAGGTATGAACCAAACCAATGAAAATTTGGGTGAAGAATTTTTAATTCCAAATGCAACAACAGATGATTTTGGTGTTTTTGGTACAGTAAATTATGAATGGAATAAAAATGTAATTCAAGCAGGAATTCGATTTGATAACAGAAAAATTAATTCTGAAATGAATGGAGTAGAAGGCGAGGAAGGATACTTTGAAGCGTTAAATAAAAAATTCGAAAGCTTTAATTCATCAATAGGTTTTAAAACAAATTTGAAAGAAAATATCGTTTTACGATTCAATTTAGCATCTGGATTTAGAGCTCCAAATTTAGCAGAATTGACTTCCAACGGTGTTCATGAAGGAAGCAATCGTTATGAAATTGGAAATTCTAATTTAAAAAACGAACAAAATTTTCAAGCCGATTTGAATTTAGAATATAGAAATCCGCACTTTGAATTGTTCGTTAACGGATTTTATAATCATATTAATAATTATATTTTCATTTCACCAAATGGAAACATAATTGATGAAAATAATGTCTATGATTATCTTCAAGCAAATGCAAGTTTATTTGGCGGTGAAGCCGGAATTCATTTTCATCCACATCCATTAGATTGGTTACATATTACAAGTAGTTTTGAAAGTGTTACAGGTAAAAAATCATCCCAAAGTTTCGGGAGAGATAATTTGCCATTAATTCCAGCAAATCGATGGAATTCTTCTTTTAAAACCGAATTTAAATCGGTAAAATATTTAAAAGAAAGCTATGCAGTTTTAAATCTTGAATATACTTTTAATCAAAATAATCCAAGTGAATTTGAGACAAAATCAAATGATTATGCTTTGTTAAACTTTGGTTTTGGTGGAAAAGTTACTTTTGGGAAAACTGCTTTTGATATTAATTTGAATGCAAATAATTTATTAAACAAAAATTATATTTCACATTTATCAAGATTAAAAGCAGATGGAATTCCTAATATTGGTAGAAATATTGTTTTAGGAATTAACTTTAGTATATAAATTTAAAAACCTGACAGATTACTGTAATCTGTCAGGTTTATTTATTTAAAATCGATTATCGCCGTCTAATAATCTGCCAATTCCACCAAGTAAACTTCCTTCATCACGAGAGCTTCCTCCACTTTGAGGTGCTGAGGCAATAATTCTATCGGCAAGTCGGCTAAAAGGTAATGATTGAACAAAAACGGTTCCTGGTCCACGAAGTGTTGCGTAAAACATTCCTTCACCACCAAAAATCGTGTTCTTTATTCCTCCAATAAATTCAATATCATAGTCAACATCTTTTGTAAATCCTACAATACAACCGGTATCAACTTTTAAAACTTCTCCTGCTGCTAATTCTCTTTTTGCTAAAGTTCCACCTGAATGTACAAATGCCATTCCATCGCCTTCTACTTTTTGCATAATAAAACCTTCTCCGCCAAAAAGTCCTCGACCCAATTTTTTAGAAAATTCAATTCCAACAGCAACACCTTTTGCGGCACACAAGAAAGCATCTTTTTGACAAATAAATTTTCCTTGAAATTGTCGTAAATCAATTGGAATAATTTTTCCAGGATAAGGCGAAGCAAAGCAAACTTTACTTTTAGTATTGTTCTGATTTAAATAAGCGGTCATGAAAAGACTTTCTCCAGTTAGAACTCTTTTTCCAGCAGATAGTAATTTTCCAAAAACACCACCTTGATCTTGACCTGAGCCATCACCAAAAATGGTTTCCATCTTGATTCCATTGTCCATCATCATGAAACTTCCTGCTTCTGCAACGACAATTTCTTGCGGATCAAGTTCTATTTCAACATATTGCATTTCTTCTCCAAATATTTGGTAATCTATTTCATGAGCTTGCATAATTTAATTGTTTTAAGATTATTACTATTAGATAATTGTTTTGTAAAAAAGTTACAATGAATAGACTAGAAATAGTGTAAATATAGAATTGTTCAAAAAATTAAGGTTTAAAATATAAATAAAATAAAAAATTAATTATATTTTTACCATATTACTAATCAATAAAATAAATATTTATGAATTCAATGTTTACAAAAATTGTTAGAATACTATTAGGTCTATTGCTTGTTTTATTTGGTGCCAATAAGTTTTTTGGGTTTATACCATTGCCAGAACTTCCAGAGAAAGCAGCAAGTTTCATGACATCGCTAGGAGCAACAGGTTATGTTTTAAAAACGGTTGGTTTTTTAGAAATAATAATTGGAGCTTTACTTCTTTTAAAAAAATGGGTTGCTTTTGCATTGACTTTATTAGCTCCAATTTCAATAAATATTCTATTATTTCACTTATTTTTAGATGTAAACGGAATAGGTGGCGCTTTATTAATTGCAGTTCTCAATGGCATGATGATATACAAGCATTGGCCACAATATAAATCATTATTTCAATAAAATTAGTATTCTAATTTTCCTATGTGACGCATTACACGCGTGATTTTATCTTTACGTCTGTTGATGTACGAACTAGAGTTAGACGCTTTAAATTTTCTCGGACTTGGTAGTATGGCTGCAATTCCTGCTGCTTCTCTTGAAGATAAATTTGAAGCGTCTTTGCTGTACCAATGTTTTGAAGCAGCCTGAGCACCATAAACTCCATCACCCATTTCAATTGAATTAAGATAAACTTCCATAATACGCTCTTTGCCCCAGATTAATTCTATTAATACAGTAAAATAAGCTTCCAAACCCTTTCTAATGTAACTTCTTCCTTGCCAAAGAAATACATTTTTTGCTGTTTGTTGTGAAATGGTACTTCCACCTTTTAGTTTTTTTCCTTTATTGTTGTTTTTGAATGCTTTTTGCATCGCTTCAAAATCAAAGCCACTATGTTTTAAAAAATTACCATCCTCGCTTGCGATAACTGCTTTTTGTAAATTGGGTGAAATATTTTCTAATGATTCCCAATCATGACTAAAAACAGCTTCTTTTCCATCCATTTTATTTTCGATTACTCGAATTACCATCAAAGGTGTAAACGGAATTGGAACCCACTTAAAAACTACAACAGATAAAATTGATAATCCAAAAAACCACAACATGGATTTCCAAATGAATCGTTTCAATTTTTGAAAAAAAGTTCTATTTGTGTTTTTTGAAGTACTTTTTGTTGTTGCCATTTATACTAATTCTGCTAATTCCTGTCCTATTAAACTTCCTATTGCTACACCCATTCCACCTAATCTTACACCACAATATACATTTTCAGATAGTTGTGATACAATAGGATTTTTGTGTGAACCAATTCCCATAATTCCACTCCAGCGATGTGCGATTTGAAATTCTTGATTTGGTAAAATTACATTTTTTAATAAATCTTCCAATCTATTTTGAATTTTTTCTGTTTGTGATAAATCGGTAGTAGTTTCTCCGTCAAAATCTAAATTCCTTCCACCACCAAGCAGAATTCTGTCTTCAAAATTTCTAAAATAATAATATCCTTTATCTAAATGAAATGTGCCTCTGATGTCTAAATTAGGAATCGGTTCTGTAATTAAAACTTGAGCTCTTGCAGGTTTTACCGCATTATTTGTCAGTTGAGATGCAAATCCATTCGTGGCGAAAAGTAATTTTTTTGTTTCAAATGAATAATTGTTTACAATAATTTCCACAGAGTTATTTTTTTCAATGTGCGAAGTAACTTCTACTTGATTTAAAATTAAAATATCTTTTGAAATAGCTTCTTTCAAAAGGGCTTGCATCATGTTTCCGGTATCAATCTGACCTTCATAAGGATTGAAAATAGAATATTCATGTATATTTTGAAAATTGAATCGATCAAATTCTTTAGAAAAAACATCTGATTTAAAAAGTGGTTTTAGGAAATCATTTATAAACGGTAATTTTTGTAAACATTCATTATAGGTGTTTTCGTCTTCTTTTAAAAAGAGTTCATAACCTCCATGTGGTTTAAAATCTATGGTTTCATCACCAAGTCGTTTTCTTAAAAGTTGCAATCCATTCCATCGTTTTTGAATCAATTGAATGACTTCTTCTTCTGAATGCGATTTTAAGTCGTCAATAATTTCTGATAAACTTCCAAAACAAGCAAATCCTGCATTTTTTGTACTCGCGCCTTGAGGAAGTATTCCTTTTTCAAGAATCAAAATTTTACTTTTAGGAAATCGTTCCCGTAGATTTAATGCGCAATGTAAACCTACAATTCCACTACCTACAATTGTAAAATCAACATTTGAAAACCAATTTTTTATTTCCCAATAGCTTAAGTGCATCAAAATATATTTTTTGTTAAAAATAATTATTTTTTAAGAAATTTTATTTGAATTTGGAAAATTTTATAAATTGTAAGAATAGTTGTGAATTTTATAAATTTACAACGTGCATTTCATCGATTTGTTAATAACTTTTATAAAAACATGAAAATTAGACAAAATTCTTGATAATTTTGATATCCTATTTTTTAACTAAAAAACTAAATATTATGAAGTTAAAGTTACTTCCAGTGGCATTATTTGCGATGACGAGTTTCGCTTTTGCCCAACAAAAAGTTCCGTATTGGAAAGCTTCTTCAAAAAGTGATTATGTTGCTCTAGAAAGCAGAATGCAACTACCACAAAAGAATCTTTTTGATTTAAATGCTCAGGCATTATTGGAAAATCTTTCAGATGCGCCTCGAAGAAGTGCAAACGTAAGGTCATCGTCTGTTGTTTTATCATTACCAAATAGTGATGGACAAATGGAACGTTTTAGTGTGTATGAAAATTCAAATATGGATCCAGCTTTAGCAGCTAGATTTCCAGAAATTAAATCGTACATCGGGATTGGAATTGATAATCCAACTTCAACTGCTTATTTTAGTACATCGCCATTAGGATTCAAATCTATGGTTTTAAGTGCAGATAAATCAACAGAGTTTATTGAACCAATTTCTCAAGATTTAACTACTTACACTGTTTATAAAAAATCAGAAAAGAAAGCGGCCTTCACTCCATTTGAATGTAGTGTAATTGATGAGGTTAAAAATGAAATTGATCCATCTGCTTTACGTCCTAATGCAGATGATTCTACTTTGAGAACATTCCGTTTAGCTTTGTCAGTAACTGGTGAGTATACGGCTTATTTTGGTGGAACTAAAGCTCTTGCTCTTGCCGCAATGAATAATTCAATGACTCGTGTTAATGGAGTTTTTGAGAAAGATTTTGCAATCAGAATGGTTTTAGTAGCGACTAATGATAATGTAATTTATACTGATGCCGCTACAGATCCATATTCTCCAGCAGCAAGTTTATCTAACTGGAATTCTCAGTTACAATCGACTTTAACTTCTGTTATTGGTGAGGCTAATTATGATGTTGGTCACTTATTTGGTGCTTCTGGCGGTGGAGGAAATGCTGGTTGTATTGGTTGTGTTTGTGTTAATGGTTCAAAAGGAAGTGCTTACACTTCTCCAAACAATGGAATTCCATCTGGTGATACCTTTGATATTGACTATGTAGCACATGAATTTGGTCATCAATTTGGAGCAAATCATACTTTTTCAATGAATAATGAAGGAACAGGTGCTAATATGGAACCAGGTTCTGGATCAACAATTATGGGTTATGCAGGTATCACGAGTCAAGATGTTCAGCCAAACTCTGATGCTTATTTTCATGCAATTAGCATTCAACAAGTAACTAATAATGTAAAAGCTAAAACATGTCAAACGAATACTGCTACTGGAAATTCAGTTCCTACTGCTTTAGCTGGTTTGGATTATACAATTCCAAAAAGTACTCCATTTATGCTTACAGGTTCAGGAACAGATGCTAATGGAGATGTGCTAACTTACAACTGGGAACAATTTGATAATGCTGCTTCTACTGCAACTGGAGCAAGCTCTGCAGCAAGCGCAACTAGAACTACAGGTCCAACTTTTAGATCTTACAATTCTTCAACTTCACCAGTGAGATATTTTCCTAACTTAACAAGAGTTTTAGCGGGTGCAACAACAACGGCAGGAACTGAAATTACAGTTGAAGCTTTACCATCAGTTGCACGAACAATGAATTTTAGATTAACAGTTCGTGATAATAGAGCTGGTGGTTCTGCAAATAATTCTGATGACATGATTGTTACAGTTAATGGTACAGCAGGACCATTTTCTGTAAGTTCACCAAATACAGCAGTTTCATATGTAGGAGGAAGCTCTCAAACAGTTACTTGGGCTGTAGCAGGAACAACTGCAAACGGAGTAAATTGCGCTAATGTTGATATTTTAATTTCGACAAATGGAGGATCAACTTGGTCAACATTATTAGCTGCAACTCCAAATGATGGAACACAAGCGGTAACTATTCCAAATACACCTGGAACAACTAATAGAATTATGGTGAAAGGAACAAATCATATTTTCTTTGATGTTTCAAATACTAACTTTACGATAACTTCAGGTGTAGTAGACACAGTTGCTCCAACAGCTCCAACATTGACTGCTTCTGGAACAACTCAAACAAGCACAAACTTATCTTGGTCTGGTGCTACTGATAATGTTGCTGTAACTGGTTATGATGTTTATAGAGGAACAACTTTATTAGGTTCAACTGCTTCTACAACTTTTGCAGTTACTGGTTTAACAGCTTCAACTACTTACTCATTTACAGTTAGAGCAAAAGATGCAGCAGGAAATGTCTCAGTTGCTAGCAATTCAGTTTCTGTGACTACTTTAGCTCCAGTTGCTGATACAACAGCTCCAACAGCACCAACATTATCAGCTTCTGGAACAACGCAAACTACTACAAATTTATCATGGACTGGCGCTACAGATAACGTTGCTGTAACTGGTTATGACGTATTGAGAAATGGAGTTGTAATAGGTTCTACTACAACAGCTACTACATTTGCAGTTACAGGTTTAACAGCTTCTACAACATATACTTTTAATGTAAGAGCAAAAGATGCTGCAGGAAATATTTCTGCAAATAGTAATACTGTTTCTGTAACTACAACTGCGGTTGCTACAGTTACTTATTGTACTTCATCTGCAACAAATACAGCTGACGAAAGAATTGGTAGAGTTCAGTTAGGAACAATAAATAATCCTTCAACTGGAACAGCTGGATATGAAAACTTTACGGCTTTATCTACAAATTTAGTCAGAGGAACTGCAAACACTATTACAATTACTCCAACTTGGACAGCAACAGTTTATGCTGAAGGTTATGCAGTTTACATTGATTATAATCAAAATGGTGTGTTTACCGATGCTGGTGAAACAGTTTACACAAGAGCTGCAACCACTGTAACTCCAGTTTCAGGATCATTTACTGTTCCTGCTACTGCAACACTTGGTTCAACTAGAATGAGAGTTAAGATGACCTATAACGCAACTCCAACATCTTCTTGCGGTTCATTTACTTATGGTCAAGTAGAAGATTATACGGTAAATATTACTTCAACAGCTAGAGAAGATGTTTCTAATAACCAAATTTCTTTTAGCTTATATCCAAATCCAGTAAAAGGAGATGTTTTAAACATTTCTAATCTTGAGGCAGATTCTAATTATAGAATTTTCAACATGATGGGACAAGAATTAGGAAGAGGAAAAATTGAAAATGAAAGTATTAATGTTGCTAATTTATCAGTTGGAGCTTATTTAATCGAAGTTTCAAATGAAAATGGTTCAACGTCAAAACGTTTTATTAAACAATAATTTTTAGTAAGTTAATTTTAAAAGCCGTTGCGTTTATCGTGACGGCTTTTTTTATTACTTTTAACGAATCATTAAAATCATTCATCAAAATGAAGAAAATATTTTTTATAATCGTTAGTACAATGAGTATAGCAGCATCAGCGCAACAAGTTTTATCTCCAGAATTACTTTGGAAATTGGGAAGAGTTACAGTTTTAGGAATCTCTAAAGATAAAAAATCAATTGTTTATAAAGTGGCAACACCTTCAGTGGAAGAAAATAAATCGAATTCTAAATTTTATACCATTCCAATAAATGGCGGCAATGCAACCGAAGTAAAAGATACCAAAGATTTAGTTGCAGACAAAAACATTTCTCCTGATGGGAAATACATTTTGTCTTCTCAAGAAGTGAAAGTAAACAAAGTTTTAGGTAAAGATATTTATCCAAACCTTGATAAATCTAATGCTCAAGTTTATAACGTATTGGATTATCGTCATTGGGATACATGGAACGACGGAACAGTAAATCACGTTTTCTATGGTGGAATTCCTGCCGATAATGTGAGACTTGCTCCACCAGTTGACATCATGCCAAATGAACCTTATGATTCACCACAAAAACCTTTTGGTGGAGACGAAGACTACATTTGGTCTCCAAAATGTGAGAGCATTATTTATGTTTGCAAGAAAAAATTTGGAACAGAATATGCTGTTTCTACCAACACCGATTTATATGAGTATAATTTAGAAACTAAAGAAACTAAAAATCTAACAGAAAGTAATTTAGGTTATGATACTAATCCGCAGTTTTCTCCAACAGGAAATCTAACTTGGTTGCAAATGAAACGCGACGGATATGAAGCTGATAAAAATGACATTATAGTTCGTTTTAAAGGAATGGACATGAATCTTACTGCTAATTGGGATGGAAGTGTTGACGGATTTATGTGGAGCGAAGATGGTAAAAAAGTATATTTTACAGCTGCTGTTGATGGAACTAAACAATTATTTGAAGTAAATTTCCCTGGATTGACTAGAATTGCTATCACAGTAAGACAAATTACAAATGGCGATTTTGATGTGTCAGATATTGTTGGTTTTACAAAAGACAATATTATCGTTACAAGAACCGATATGAATCATGCTGCTGAGGTTTATTCCTATAATTTTAAGAAAAAAACATGGTTACAATTGACTAAAATCAATGATGAAACTTACAGCAAACTAGCTTTACCAAAATACGAAAGAAGATACGTTACCACAACTGACGGAAAGAAAATGTTGGTTTGGGTAATTTTGCCTCCAAATTTTGATAAAACTAAAAAATACCCAACACTTTTGTATTGCCAAGGTGGACCACAATCGCCATTGACACAAAGTTATTCTTTCCGTTGGAATTTTTCTTTGATGGCTTCACAAGGTTATGTTGTTGTTGCTCCAAACCGTCGTGGAATGTACGGTCACGGACAAGAATGGAACGAACAAATATCTAAAGATTGGGGTGGACAAGTTATGGACGATTACCTTTCTGCAATTGATGATGTGGCTAAAGAAAGTTATGTTGATAAAGCAAGACTTGGTGCCGTTGGAGCAAGTTATGGTGGTTATTCAGTTTTTTACTTAGCAGGAATTCACAACAACCGATTTAAAACATTTATTTCACATTGTGGTGTTTTCAATTTAGAAAGTATGTACGGCACAACCGAAGAAGTATTCTTCAACAATTGGGATCATGGTGGCGCATATTGGGAAAAAGACAACGCTGTAGCACAAAAAACGTATTCTAAATTCAACCCAATCAATATGGTTGACAAATGGAACACACCAATTTTAATCATCCAAGGAGGAAAAGACTACCGTGTTCCAATAGGACAAGGACAAGAAGCATTCCAAGCAGCTCAATTACGCGGAATTAAAAGTAGATTTTTATTATTTCCAGACGAAAACCATTGGGTACTAAAACCTCAAAATGCTCAAGTGTGGCAAAGTGAGTTTTATAAATGGTTGAAAGAGACGTTATAAAATGAACTTCCTAGCTTATTTATAAATTAATGAGACTTTTTTTTAACATTTTTTCGATTTTGATATTTATTTGTTGTATTTCTTGTGATACACCTTATATTTTGTTTGTTGAAAACAATACAAATAATGATGTTGAAGTATTTGTAAAATCTAAAGTAAAAATCAACTTTGATTCATTACGTTACAGTGAAAATAAAATCTCAAAAAACGATGTTAGAATTTTTAATTTAAGAAGAACAGAATCCAATAATTTTATCTACAAAAGAAAAATTAATACAATCGATAGTCTTTCTTATTCTATTGTTATAAAATCTGGAACAACTTCATTTATTGGTCCAAATCCATTGGTATCACGATTTGAAACATTATTTTATAATAATTCAAAAAAGAAAATCTATTTTTCAAGTAGTAAAAGTGATTCAAGTGAAATTTTATATCCTAATAGAACGATATTAAAAATAAAGTAAGTTTCTACAAAAACAAAAACCCCGACTTCAATTTGAAATCGGGGTTTTGTTTTAGTTTATTAGTTCTTGTTGTTCAGTTCCAAAAACTTTTACTAAAAAATCTTTTATTGAAGGAGCAAGCATTTTATATAACTCAACTTTATCTTCGGGAACATCTTTTTCAGATATTGTTAAGAAATAAACAATTGCTTTAGGAACTTCTAATGCTTCACAAATTTTATCCAATGTTTCAGGATTTGGGTCGTAAACACCATTAATTATTTGTGATAAAGCTGTTGTACTTTTACCAATTTTTTTAGCAAGTTCTGTTTGAGTAATTCCTTTTTTCTTAATTATTGAATTAATTACTTCTCCTATTTTCATTTGTTTTAATTTTTACTAGAAGAAATCTGTGATAATTTTTATTAGTAAAGTGATAATTTTTAAAATTTCTAATTCAGATTTGTTTTCTGATTTAGCATTTAATAACTCTTCTTTTATCTCTAATAATAATTTTTTATTTTCTTCTGATGTTTTATCCGAAGCAACGGCTTCATCTATTTTTTTTAATATTTTTTCCATTTTGTAATTATATTTAATTTCTGTTGAAGCTCTCTGCCTCAACAATTCTAATTAAATATAATTGTAGCGTGAGTATCGTCTAAATTTTTAAAAAAGAAACAATAAATTTTTCTAAAAATATCTCTTTTGTTTTGGATTTTTATTTTACTATTATTATTCAATAACTTAAGCATTTTTTTAAGTTTTCGAATAATTTTTTCAAGCCATAAAGCAAACCTTTTTTTGTTGATTAAGGATAAAATCTTTCTAAACTCAATTTGACAACAACTATAAGTAGAAAGTTTAGCTAAAAGTTCATCAAAGTCCAAATCTTCAAGTTTTTTATTGTAAGAAGATTGTAAATTGAAGAAATCTTGATTCATATATGTCTGACTTCCAAGAATTGAAAAATCATCATTGACTTTGTTTAAAAAGTTTGAAGGATTTCCTATACTTCTTTTAAAAATATCTGAAGTAAGTCTGTCATTGATGTTTTCAGATTTTACTTCATCAAGAACAGATTCCAAAGATTTTAAATATTCTAGAATTCTTTTGTTGTTAATTTTAAAATGGTTTGTTTTTGACATTAGTTAATATTTAATTTGAAACAAATTTAAGTAAAACTTAAATATAAAAGAAATTATTTTAATAAAACTTTTATTTTGTCTGATTTTATCCTAGACAAAAAACCCCGACTTCAATTGAAATCGGGGTTTTATATTTTAAAACTTCGTACTTTTTATTTCGTACTTCGTACTTTGACTAGTATCTGTAATACTCTGGTTTGAATGGTCCAGTAACTTCAACACCAATATATTCTGCTTGGTCTTGACGTAACGTTTCTAATTCAACTCCTAATTTAGCTAAGTGTAAAGCAGCAACTTTTTCATCTAAATGTTTAGGTAACATATAAACTTCATTTTTGTATGCTGCGCTGTTAGTCCATAATTCAATTTGAGCTAACGTTTGGTTTGTGAATGAATTACTCATTACAAAACTTGGGTGACCAGTAGCACAACCTAAGTTCACTAAACGACCTTCAGCTAAGATAAGAATATCTTTTCCGTTGATAGTATATTTATCAACTTGTGGTTTGATTTCAACTTTAGACGCACCGTGGTTTTTGTTTAACCAAGCCATATCAATTTCGTTATCGAAGTGACCAATGTTACAAACGATAGTTTTGTCTTTCATTTGCTCAAAGTGCTCACCAAGAACGATATCTTTATTTCCAGTTGTTGTGATAACGATATCAGCATTAGCAATAACAGTGTTTAATTTTTTAACTTCAAATCCGTCCATTGCAGCTTGTAAAGCACAAATTGGATCAATTTCAGTTACTGTAACAATAGAACCAGCACCACGGAAAGAGGCCGCAGTTCCTTTTCCAACGTCACCATATCCACAAACAACAACTCTTTTTCCTGCTAACATAATATCTGTTGCTCTTCTTACAGCATCAACAGCCGATTCTTTACAACCGTATTTGTTATCAAATTTCGATTTAGTAACCGAATCATTTACATTAATTGCTGGCATGAATAAAGTTCCGTTTTTCATTCTTTCATACAAACGGTGAACACCAGTTGTAGTTTCTTCTGATAAACCTTTAATTCCAGGAATTAATTCTGGGTAACGGTCAAAAACCATGTTAGTTAAATCGCCACCATCATCAAGAATCATATTCAATGGTTTTCTATCTTCACCAAAGAATAAAGTTTGCTCAATACACCAGTCAAAAGACTCTTCGTCAAGACCTTTCCAAGCATAAACTTGAATTCCAGCAGCAGCAATCGCAGCAGCAGCTTGATCTTGAGTTGAGAAAATGTTACAAGATGACCAAGTAACTTCTGCACCAAGAGCAATTAAAGTTTCAATTAAAACAGCAGTTTGAATAGTCATGTGAAGACATCCTGCAATTCTTGCACCTTTTAAAGGTTGAGTTGCTCCATATTCAGCTCTCAAAGCCATTAATCCTGGCATTTCAGCTTCAGCCAATTCAATTTCTTTTCTTCCCCAAGCTGCAAGGTTAATGTCCTTAACTTTGTAAGCTACAAATGGTAATGTTTGTGTACTCATCTATTATGTATATTTGTATTTTTAAAATTTGGTGCAAAATTACAACATAGGTTTTGATTTTAATAATTTATTTTAAAATTTGTGAAATGTTTAAATGTTTAATCTTTTGAAAAACAACAAAATACTAAATGCCATTACATAAAGTAGTCTATTTGTCTAACAACACCAAACTGTATCTTTGGAAGATAACAGAAGATTTTGACACGCTTTTCAGTCAAGTAAAATTGAAAGATTCCTCTTTAGCACGATTGGAAACTATGAAATCTGAAAGTCATCAAAAAGGATTTTTGGCCGTTCGAATGTTGTTGCAACACAATGATTATTCAGATTTTGATTTGTTTTATGACGAATTTGGAAAACCGCATTTGAAACCTCAAGGTTGCAGTATTAAAGATGTTGAAGTATCGATTTCTCATTCAAATGATTTTTCTGCTATAGCAATTAGTGATTCAAAAGTGGGTTTAGATTTAGAACAACTGAAAGAAAAAACACTCCGAATTGCTCCAAGATTTATGAACGTTTCGCATTTAGAAAATTTATCCGAAGAAGAAAAAATTAAGAAAGCAACCGTCGTTTGGGGAATTAAAGAAAGTATTTTCAAAATCAAAAATGAAAAAGGAATCAGTTTTCCAAACCATATTTTTGAAGACGATTTTTCTTTTGATGATAAAAAAGCAACCGCAACATTAAAATTAAATGATAATCCCGAAGTTTCGGGAGAAAAGTTCCAAATTCAATTTGATTCCGTAGAAGATTATATATTTGTTTGCGCCTTTCAATCAATTAATAATTAAAAATCGGCGAATATCAGTTAAATCCGCGTCATCTGCGTTCAAAAAAATGTCAATATACCAACAAATATTAAATTCAAAAACCAAAGGTGAAAAACTTCTTGCCATTCTTCTCGATCCAGATAAGTTGGCTTTAGAAAATCTTTCTAATTTGATTCAGAAAATAAACCAATCACCAGCAACACATATTTTTGTTGGTGGAAGTTCCTTTAATGGAACACATTTAGATGAATTGATAACCGAACTAAAATCGAAAATCAATTTACCATTTCTATTGTTTCCAGGAAATCCATCTCAAATTTCTGCTAAAGCTGATGGAATTTTATTTTTAACTTTATTATCAGGCAGAAATCCAGATTATTTAATTGAACACCAAGTAAATGCTGTTCCAATTATAAAAAAGACCAATTTAGAAGTCATTTCAACTGGATATATTTTGATAGAAAGTGGCAATGAAACGGCTGTTGAAAGAGTAAGTCAAACTAAACCATTAGATAGAACTAACATCGAATATGCATTGCAAACCGCACAAGCAGGCGAATTCATCGGAAATAAATTAATTTATCTCGAAGCTGGAAGTGGAGCAAAATTATCCGTTCCCAAAGAAATGATTACATTAGTTTCACAAAATATAGGTATTCCATTAATTGTTGGCGGAGGAATTCGTTCTAAACAAGAAATCGAAAACGCATACAAAGCTGGAGCAGATTTAGTTGTAATCGGAACCGCATTTGAAAATAACACTGATTTTTTTAATATAACCTGACAGGTTTCCAAAACTTGTTAGGTATAACAATATGCTATGTTAGATTTTCTGATATCACAATACAAAAACGCCACAACACTTCAAATTATATTGGAGTTATTAGCATTTATTTTCGGAATTTTGAGTGTTTATTTTGCCAAAAAAGAAAATATTTGGGTTTATCCTACGGGATTAATCTCGACAATAATAACCGTTTATTTGTTGTATCAAGCAAAATATTTTGGCGATATGACCATGAATTTTTATTATTCAATAATGAGTATTTATGGTTGGTATAAGTGGACTTCAAGCTCCAATCAACCCGAATTAGAAATCACTAGAACTTCAAGAAAAGAGAAATTAATAGGTATAGGATTATTCATTTTAACAATGATAATTACTTATTTAGTATATCTTTTTTTCGATTATAAACTTGAAATTCCTAATTATATTGATATTTTTACATCAGGAATATTTTTTACAGCTATGTGGTACATGGCATTAAAAAAAATTGAGAATTGGACCTTGTGGATTATTGGTGATTTGATAGCCGTCCCTTTATTTGCCCATAGAGGTTTAGGAATGTTATCTTTGCAATATCTAATTTTCACAATTTTAGCCATTTTAGCCCTAATCGAATGGAAGAAAATCTTAAACAACAAGATACACAAATAATTAAAATTGCAATGTTTGGTCCTGAATCTACAGGAAAAACTACATTAGCAAGTCAATTAGCACAAGAATTCAATACTATTTGGATTCCTGAGTTTGCACGCAATTATTTACAAGATAAATGGGATTTAAAGCAAGAAATTTGTTCGCAAGATGATTTGATTCCTATTGCAATTGGGCAAACTAAACTTGAAAATGAGGCACTTTCAAAAGCAAATAAATTTCTCTTTTGTGATACTAATTCTCTAGTAACAAAAGTATTTTCAGATATTTATTATAATAATTGCGATCCAATTCTTGAAAAAGCAGCTAAGGAACATAATTATGATTTAATTTTTCTTACAGATGTTGACGTGGCATGGGAAGCAGATGATTTGAGAGATAAACCAGATGATAGAGAAATTACTTTTGCTACGTTTGAAAAATCTCTAATTGATTTCAAAAAGCCTTACATAAAACTTTCAGGAAATAAGGAAGAACGCCTTGCAAAAGCGACTAAAATCATCAATGATTTAGTCAAAGCAAGGCAATTAGGTTTTAACTCAATTGATTTTGTTGAAATTTATAAAAGAAAAATAAATTTAGAATCAGTTGAATTTCAGTTTGCTATCTTAAGAAATGGAATCCCAAAGATTAATCTTGATAGAACTGCAACAATAAACGATGGAATTATTTCTATTACAAAAGATGAAGCCACTTATTTTTCAAATTATTTTGATCAGAAAAAGGAAAATCTAAAACTTAAAAAATTTGTTCCAGCATCAGGTGCAGCCAGTAGAATGTTTAAATTTTTAAATGAGTTTTTAAATGAATTTAAGCACGGCGAAGAAACTATAAATGCATATATCAATAGAAAAAAAGATAAAAATCTTCCCATTTTTCTTGTTGCAAAAGAGAAGTTTCCTTTTTACAATCAGGTATTAGAAACTGCAAAAAAATCCATTCCCGAATTTAATTCTTTTGAAAAAGATACCCGTGATTATTGGTTTATAAAAACAATGTTGTCACCTTCATTTTATGATTTTGCCAATAAACCAAAAGGAATCTTACCTTTTCATCAGTATGAATCATACACCGCAACTGCCATTGAAGAACATTTGAACGAATGTCTTTTTTATGCATCAACTAAAAATAAATCAAATTTACATTTCACGGTTTCAGAGGAACACAAGAGTTGTTTTGAAGACATTATTAATGAAGTTAAACCTAAGTTGGAAAACAGTTCTAATGTTAAGATTGATGTCAAATATTCGTTTCAAAATAAATCTACCGATGTTATTGCTTTAAATATCGAAGGAAAACCTTTTAGAGACGAAAATAACGAAATTCTTTTTCGACCTGGTGGACATGGAGCTTTGATTGAAAATTTAAATAATTTGAATGCCGATATTATTTTCATTAAGAATATAGATAACGTGATTCAAAATCATATTGATACGATTGCTTTATATAAAAAAGCTTTGGCAGGAATTTTAATTCAATATCAAGAAGTGATTTATAAATTCATGAAAACATTGAATTCCGAAACTATTTCTAATGATGAAATTGCCGAAGTAGTAGATTATATCAAATCAAAACTAAATATTTCTATTAAACCCGATTTTGTAAAATATACTAAAGAAAGTAAAGTAGAACATCTCTTAACCATTTTAAACCGACCAATTAGAGTTTGCGGAATGGTAAAAAATGAAGGCGAACCTGGTGGTGGACCTTTTTGGGTAATCGATAAAAAAGGTAAAACTTTTTTGCAAATTATAGAGTCTTCTCAAATTGATACTAAAGATGAAAATCAGATAAAAATATTTGAAAGTGGTACCCATTTTAATCCTGTAGATTTGGTTTGTGGCATTAAAGATTACAACGGACAAAAATTTGATTTAACAAAATATATTGATGCCAATTCAGGTTTTGTTGTAGAAAAAAACAAAAACGGAAAACCATACAAAGCTTTTGAACTTCCTGGACTTTGGAATGGAGCAATGGCAAAATGGATGACAGTATTTGTTGAAGTTCCATTAATAACTTTCAACCCTGTAAAAACCGTAAATGATTTATTAAAACCTGCACACCAATCGTCAAAATAAAATTTCAATAGCAAAATCAATTGTCATTCTAAACTTGTGAATGTACAACTTCAAAAAATATAATTAAAAAGTAAATTAATTTTTTGCCTTAGTGACTTCGTGGCAAATAAAAATTGGAGTCTTACTGAATATGGATAAAGAAAAAATCATTTCCGAATTAAATTTCAAAGCAGTTAGAAGTTCTGGTGCTGGAGGACAAAATGTAAATAAAGTTTCGTCTAAAGTGGTTTTATCTTTTGATTTAGTCAATTCTCAATCACTTTCAGAGGAAGAAAAAGAAAGATCTCAAAGGAAATTAAAATCCAAATTAACACTTGATGGAATTTTAATTTTAAATTGTGATGAAGACCGAAGCCAACTTAAAAACAAAGAAATTGTAACTAAAAGATTTCTTGAAATGATCGAAAAGTCATTAGTTATTCCAAAAGAGAGAAAAGCTACAAGAATTCCTAAATCAGTCATCGAAAAAAGATTAAAGGACAAATCTTCAAATTCTGAAATAAAACAGAATCGTAAAAAACCAGAGTTGTAAATTACAATTTCAAAAATCAAATTCAATTTCAAGTTAATCTGTCATCCTAATCGCAGTCTAGGGAAAACTAAAACAAAACCATTTTTTTATTTTTGCCATTGATTTTTGGAATTGTCATTGCTATTGAACTATCTTTGCATTGTCTCAAAAGGGGTGCTCTAAATTACGAGCTGAGATTATACCCAATGAACCTAGAACAGGTAATGCTGTTTAGGGAAAAGTGACAAAACAGAGTGCACGCTGAACTTTGTCACAGGAAACAAACATTTTATTTTTAACCAAGAATAATTACCTCTTTTTATTCGTATAATTTATTTTACGAATGGAAATTTTATTCAAAACATTTTGCCACAAAGGCAAAAAAGCACAAAGCCAATTTTTATTTTATGTCACACTGAGCTTGTCGAAGTGTTTACTAAGGTGGACTAGGGTTAAACTTGCAACGTCAGTAAGTCTTTTCTCTATATTATTTTTTCTATTTTCTTCTCTATCTTACAGTCAGGAAAAAGACACAATTAAAGTTCATCAAATTGATGAGGTTTTAATTTCGGCAGTTCGTGTCAATAAAAAAACACCGGTTACCTTCAGTAATTTAGACAAAAAAGAAATTGCAACAAGAAACTTAGGTCAAGACATTCCTATTTTAATGAATTTTTTACCTTCAGTTGTTACCACTTCCGATGCTGGAAATGGTTTTGGTTACACCGGAATTCGTGTTCGAGGCAGTGATGCAACTCGAGTAAACGTTACCATCAATGGAATTCCATACAATGATTCTGAAAGCCACGGAACTTTTTGGGTAAACATGCCCGATTTTGCTTCGTCTGTAGAAAGTCTTCAATTACAACGTGGTGTTGGAACATCAACTAACGGTTCTGGAGCTTTTGGTGCAAGTTTAAACATGCTGACCGATTCTTATTCAAAAGAAAGTTCAGGCGAAATTTCTAATGCTTTTGGGAGTTTTAATTCAAGAAAACATACGGTGAAATTTAGTTCAGGATTGATGAATACTGAAATGAATGCAGCACAAGGATTTGAACTAGCAGGAAGATTGTCTAATTTAAAATCAGATGGTTATATTGACCGAGCTTCTTCCGATTTAAAATCGTATTTCCTTCAAGGAACATTTGTTGGAAAAACAACCTTAATCAAAGCATTAGCATTTGGTGGAACTGAAAAAACATATCAATCATGGAACGGAATTGATGCAGTTACTTTAAACGATGATAGAACGTTCAACTCGGCAGGAATTTTCACGGATGAATTTGGAGTTACACGTTTCTATGATAATGAAACAGATAATTATCAACAAGACCATTATCAATTGCATTGGAATGAAAAAATTGCTACTAATTGGAATACAAATTTTGCAATTCATTACACAAAAGGAAAAGGATATTATGAAAATTATAAAGAAGATGCTGATTTTTCTGATTATAATTTAACTCCTGTTGCAACCGAAACATCAACCGATTTAATTCGTCAAAAATGGTTGGATAATGATTTTTTTGGGACAACATTTTCTGCAAACTATAAAAAAGATAAACTAGATTTCATTTTTGGTGGAAGTTGGAACAAATATCAAGGTGATCATTTTGGAAAAGTAATTTGGGCACGATTTGCATCCACAAGTGAACTTGGCGATAGATATTATGATGATTATGCAAATAAAACGGATGCTACTTTTTTTGCAAAAGCAAATTATCAAGTTTCAAATAAAATTTCACTTTTTGGCGATTTACAATATCGAAATGTGAATTATGAAGCTAATGGAGTTCAACCTAATTTAGTGAATGATACGTTCAATTTTTTCAATCCAAAAGCTGGTTTGAATTATGATTTTGTAAAAAATAGTACACTTTATTTTTCAGTTGCGGTTGCAAATCGTGAACCAAACAGAACTGATTATGAAAGTGGAAATACAAAATCAGAACAGTTAACTGACTACGAATTAGGATGGAGATTTGAAAATGAAAAGGTAAAATTCAATTCAAATATTTACTACATGGCATACAAAAATCAATTGATTTTAACCGGAAATCTTGATGATGTTGGAAATCCAATTCGTTCTAATAGTGAAAAAAGTTACCGATTAGGATTAGAGATTGATGCTACTGTTGCACTTTCTAAAAAAGTTTTTCTTCGTCCAAACGTTACCCTAAGCGCAAACAAAAATGTTGATTTGAATGTTCTTGGAACAAATGTTGGCAACAAACAAATTGCTTATTCTCCAAGTTTTGTTGCAGGAAATATCCTTGTTTACAAGCCTTTAAAAGAGTTTACTATTTCGCTTTTGTCAAAATTTGTAGGCGAACAATACATGAATAATATTGAATCGAAGGAAGCAAAACTAAACGATTACTTTGTTAATGATTTAAACGTTTCTTACGAAATAAATCCAAAATCTGTATTTAAATCAATAGTTTTTAATGGATTAGTAAACAACATTTTAGATAAAAAATATATTTCTAACGGATACATGTATGATGTTTATCCTTATTATTATCCACAGGCAGGAATTAATTTTTTAATTGGGATGAATTTGAATTTCTAAACAAAAAAGCCAAGTTAATTTTTTAAAAACTTGGCTTTTTCATTTAATTATAAACTCTAATATTTTGTCCGTTAATTTCAACTCGATATTGTTTTAACGGATATTTTTTTCCTGCGGCTTGACCTGTAAATAAACTGTAGGATGCATCATCACATGGACAAGTAGCATTAATTCCGCTTAATGTAAGTATAGAACAAGAACTTAAATCTTGATTTGGGCAACCACCATCAAAAGCATTATAAGCACTTCCTGTGTTAAAAACAATTACACCGCTTGAAGGTCCATTTGAAGGATAAATTTTAATGTAGTTGCTGGCAAATTGTAAGTTGCTGTAAGCAGGCAAGTTGGTATTTATGTCAAAGGAAAAATTATAGTTTGGTAAATAAGGATTTCGGTTATTGAAACCACTATCATCACAACTAACAATCAAAGTAAAAACGAGTAAAAAAAGAAGCTTTCTCATAAAAATTTATTAATATATTCATCTAATCAAAATATATTTGACTAACTTTGTATAACATTATTAAGCAAAATTAGCGATTTAATAATCAAAAAATATATCTTTGGAAAAAGAAATCCCGTTCCGATGGGATTTTTTCTATTTTATAACAACGATAGAAAAGATTTTTTATTAGAATTTATGAAAAAAATAACAACTTTTAAGAAACGTAGAAGTTAAGAATAAAGAAAAGGAATTATGAGCACAGTATCGTATTACACAGCAGAAGGGCTAAAAAAATTAAAAGAAGAATTAGATCATTTAAAAAGTATAGAAAGACCAAAAGCTTCACAAGCAATTGCAGAAGCAAGAGATAAAGGCGATTTGTCTGAAAATGCAGAATATGACGCAGCAAAAGAAGCGCAAGGAATGCTAGAAATGCGTATTGCTAAATTAGAAGAAGTATATTCAAATGCGAGATTAATTGACGAAAGCAACCTTGATTTGTCTAAAGTTTTGGTTCTATCAAAAGTAAAAATCAAAAATCAGTCTAACGGAATGGAACTAAATTATACTTTAGTTGCAGAAAGTGAAGCCGATTTGAAAACTGGAAAAATCTCAGTAACTTCTCCAATTGGTAAAGGTTTGCTTGGTAAATCTGTTGGTGAAATTGCTGAAATTACGGTTCCAAATGGAACTTTAAAATTTGAAATTCTAGAAATTTCACGCGATTAAGTAACTAGGTTGTCACACTGTCACGAAACTTCGGGAGTTCGAAGTGTTTTAATTTAACAATTGTTATTATGAGTTCAATTTTTACCAAAATAATAAACGGAGAAATTCCTTGTTATAAAATTGCCGAAGATGATAATTTCTTAGCTTTTTTAGATGTAAATCCTAATGCAAAAGGACATACTTTGTGCATCCCTAAACAGGAAATCAATAAAATTTTTGATATTGAAGATGATTTGTATCTTGGGTTGATGGCTTTTTCAAAGAAAATTGCTGTTGCTTTAGAAAAAACAGTTCCTTGTAAAAGAATTGGAATGGCAGTCATTGGGCTTGAAGTTCCGCATGCTCATGTTCATTTAATTCCGTTGAATGAAATGTACGAAATGCGTTTTCAAAACAAAGTTACTTTGAATAAAGAAGAATTTGAAGATTTAGCCAGAGCTATTCAAAATAATTTATAAAATAAATTTTCATACTAAATAATTAACCTGTTACGTTTTTAACTAACAGGTTTTTTTTAATTTCCTTGATTATGAAGTTTTTATCTCAAATATTGTTGTTGTTTTTGTGTCAAATTTCTTTAGCACAGCAAGCAAATCCTTTTTTAGCTATTGATAAAAAAATGGATGAAATTCCATTAGAAAAAACAATTTCTACAACTGAAATTGCGAATTATATTACGTCTAATTTCAAATCTGAATCAGAAAAAGTTAGAGCCGTTTTCTATTGGACAGCATCAAATATTAGTTATGATGTAGTTAATATGAACGAACCAAATTTTGTGTATTCATCAGAAGAGAAAATTGCAAATGCATTAAAAAACAAAACAGGAGTTTGTATTCATTATGCTGAAGTTTTTAATGAAATTGCAAATAAAATTGGGTTAAAAACCTTTATAATTCATGGATATACAAAACAAAATGGAGTTATAGCTTCAACTTCTCATGCTTGGAATGCTTCTAGAATTGATGGAAAATGGTTTTTATTTGACCCAACTTGGGGTTCAGGTTATGTTCACAATGAAAAGTTTTATAAAAAATTAAATAATAATTACTTTAAAGTGTTACCTTCAAAAATGATTCAATCTCACATGCCTTTTGATTATTTATGGCAGTTTTTGAGTAATCCAATAACAAATGGCGAATTTTATAGCGGTAAAGTTTCTAATGAACGATGGATTTCTAATTATGATTTTGAAAAAGAAATGGCTATTTATGAAAAATTATCTACCGAAGAAAAAGCTTTTGAAACATCAAAAAGAATCGAGAAAATTGTCATTTTACCAGGTTTGATTAATGATTATTTTTTGCACAAAAAAGAAGAGTTTACCGTTTTAAGGCAAAATAGAAACGTTGAAAAGTTCAATAACATTGTAACAGAATATAATGAAGCAATTAGTGCAATGAATGATTTTATATTGTACAGAAATAAAAAATTCAAACCCGTTTTTTCAGATGACATTATAAGTGATATGATTAAAATTCCTTATGAGAAACTAAAAAAATGTAAAATGGAAATTAATAATTTAGGTTCTATGGGTAAAGAAAATCAATCAGGTTTAAATAAATTATTGATGGAAGTTTCACAAAATGTAAAAATAGCTGAAGAACACTACAAGTTTGTTGAAGATTATTTAGGCAAAAATAAAATTGGTAGAAAATTAATGTTTACAAATCTGAGGTAATTATTTTACGATTTTATAAATAATTTGCATTGTAGTTCCTTTATCAATCTCAGAATTGGCTACTTTTATTTTGCCGTTATGATATTCTTCAACGATTCTTTTTGTTAGCGATAGACCTAAACCCCAACCTCTTTTTTTGGTAGTAAAACCAGGTTCAAAAACACGTCTGTATTGGTTTTTTGGAATTCCTTTTCCCGAGTCAATGACGTTTATTTTTATATTTTGACCATCTTTTTCAATCATAATTTTCAACTTTCCGCGACCTTTCATGGCGTCGATAGCATTTTTCATCAAATTTTCTATGGTCCAACTATGTAAAGCAGGATTTATAGAAGCCATTAAAGGATTTTTTGGTGCAGCAAAACTAAACTCAACTTGTTTTGAAAAACGTGATTTTAAATAGTCAAATGAATTTCTAGTTTCTTCAACAATATCTTTAGTTTCCAATACCGGTTCGGAACCAATTTTAGAAAATCTTTCAGTAATAGTTTGCAATCTATTAATGTCTTTTTCAATTTCTGAAACCGTAGTTTCGTCAACATTATCAGCTTTCATGATTTCGAGCCAACCAATTAATGATGATAATGGAGTTCCTATTTGGTGCGCTGTTTCTTTTGCCATTCCTGCCCAAAGTTTATTTTGGGTTGCCATTTTAGTGCTTTTGTAAAAGTTGTAAACAACAGCTCCAAACAAGAAAATGATTAACAATAATGCAACAGGATAGTATTTTAATTTGTTAAGTAATGATGAATCTCCATAGTATAAATTATGAGTAATACCATCGGATATTTTCATAGTTATTGGTTCATTTTGATTTTTGAGTCGTTCAAGAACATCATTCAATTTTTTTTTATCTTTTGATATTTCGGGTTCAATGTTCAAATGATTTATTATCGAATCGTTTTGAGTTACAATAATTGGAATATTAGCCGTTTGAATAATTTGAAGTGGCAATTCTAAATCGGCATTTAAATCATCTGTATTAATTTTTTTTTGAGATAACGCCCAATGTTGCATTTTTACACGCTCTTCTTGCTTAAAAATTTGGAAAAAAGAATAAGTGTTCCACAAAATAAGAGAAACAATCACAAATGAGGTGATGATTATAATCCAACGAATCGTATTTCTTCTTTCTGAAAATTGCATCTATAAAATTTGTTTAAAAGTAATGATTTTTTTCAAATTGAAATTGATTTTTGTACTTTGCTTCGACAAACTCAGCACAAGCTAGCTCTGCGTGACAATTGACTTTTGAAGTTGAAATTTGCCATTGCCATTGCCATTGAATTCTTATCTTTGTAAAAATTCCAATTTTATGCTCACAATTGATCCAAAAGAACTTTCTCCAATGAAATTGCAAGGCTATTTGCAAAGTGCTATTGCGCCAAGACCAATTGCTTTTGCAAGTACCATTGACAAGAACGGAAAACCCAATTTATCACCGTTTAGTTTTTTCAATATTTTTAGTTCTAATCCTCCAATTTTAGTTTTTTCTCCAGCTCGAAGAGTTAGAAATAATACAACGAAGCATACTTTAATTAATTGTGAAGAAACACGACAAGTTGTAATAAATGTTGTAAATTTTGATATTGTACAACAAATGTCTTTATCCAGTACAGAATATCCTGATGGTGTCAATGAGTTTTTAAAATCGGGTTTAACACCAATTCCATCAGAAATAGTAAAACCATATCGTGTTGCCGAAAGTCCGGTGCAATTTGAATGTAAAGTCAATCAAATTATTCCTCTTGGAACTGAAGGTGGCGCTGGAAATATGATTATTTGTGAAGTGGTTAAGATGCATATTAATGAAGCTGTTTTAGATGCAGAAGGTCAAATTGATCCAATGAAAATTGACTTGGTTTCAAGATTAGGTGGCAATTGGTATTCACGAGCTAATCAAGGACTTTTTGAAGTAGAAAAGCCATTGGCAACTTTAGGAATAGGAGTAGATGTAATTCCAGAATTTGTAAAAGAAAGTCCTGTTTTTAATGGAAATGATTTAGGTAAATTAGGAAATGTAGAAGCATTGCCAACCGAAGAAGAAATTACTATATTTGTAAAACAAAATTTTGAGGTTAAAGGAGTTTTAAGTGCTGATGATGAGGTTAAAAAACACCAATTAGCCAAAGAATATTTAGATAAAAACGAAGTACTAACCGCTTGGAAAGTGCTTTTAGCAAAACAATAAACAATAATATTATGGAAGTTTCAGGAAAAGTAAAAGTAGTTAGCGCAGAAATTCAAGTTAGTGCTACTTTCAGAAAAAGAGAATTAGTGGTAACAACTGATGAGCAGTATCCACAACACATTATGATTGAATTTACTCAAGATAAAAGTGATTTATTAAATAATGTTGCTGTTGGTGATGCGGTAAAAGTTTCTATTAATTTAGGCGGAAGAGAATGGGTGAATCCACAAGGAGAAACTAAATATTTTAACTCAATAAGAGGTTGGAGAATTGAAAAAACGCAAACTGAAGCTCCAGCAGCACAACAAATGCCTCCAATGCCAGCAGCAGAAGCATTTGCTCCAGCAACAGATTTTAAAGAAGAAGAACACGACGATTTACCTTTTTAAAAAGTTAGAAGTCAGAAGATGGAAGTCAGAAGTTTAAGTAATACTTGAATTTCTGACTTTTTCATTGAAATTGTTATTGATTTTTGAAATTGCTATTGAAATGTATTTCCTAACCAAAGAACTTTATTTTCCTCCAGTTGAAGAAGCATCCTATGAAGGCATTCTTGCCGTTGGAGGTGATTTGTCTATTGAGCGATTAATGTTGGCTTACAAAAATGGAATTTTTCCATGGTTTGATGCCGATGAACCCATTCTTTGGTGGGCACCAAGTGAGCGAATGGTTGTAAATCCAAATGATTATAAAGTTTCTAAAAGCATGCGAAATATTCTAAATAGGAATATTTTTGAAGTTACTATCAATAAAGATTTTGAATCGGTTATAAAAAGTTGTCAACAAATTGAAAGAAGAGATCAAGATGGAACTTGGATTTCAGATGCAATTATTAAATCGTACACCGAATTACATCAGTTAGGCAAAGCAAAATCATTTGAAGTTTGGCAAAATAATGAACTTGTAGGCGGATTGTATGGTGTCGATTTAGGGCATGTTTTTTGCGGTGAAAGTATGTTTTCAAAAGTGCCAAATGCGAGTAAAGTAGCTTTCATAAAATTGATAGAGTATTTGAAACAAAACAACTACAAACTTTTAGATTGCCAAGTTCACAACGACCATTTAGAAAAATTAGGCGCTTTTGAAATTTCAAGAGATTTATTTATGATGATTTTGAAGAGTTAGTTCTCTTCATCGTGAAAACTAGATTTTATTTTTCTTTTTGTAAGATGATAATATATTACAATATTGTCGAATATTAGCGCAATTATTAGTGAGAGTGCCGCAAAAAGAAGAATTTTCAATTTATATTTTTCGTAGAAAATTCCTCCAAGAACACCTCCAAGAAAAAAACATAAAATAATTGAAAGTCTAAGAAAAATACTTCTTCGTAATCGCGATTTTTCAACAGGTTTTCTGTAAAATAAAATTTGTGACAATTCAATTCCTAAGTCAGTAAATAATCCTGTAAGGTGTGTAGTTCTTACTACAGATTGTGATATTTGAGTAACTAAAGCATTTTGAATTCCCATTGAAAAAAGCAATAGATAAGCAATATATTCTTGATGTTTTACAAATCCTAATCCGATGATTACCAAAATAATAATTTCAATTATCATTGGAAACGCATGGGCAATTCTAGGTTTCTTTAATGAGGTAATTTCGATTAATGAGCTACAAGTAAAAGCTCCAACTAAAAATGATAAAATAAATAGGAGGAAAGTAATTGCTTTTGAATAGTTTTTCAGAGAAATTTCTTCTGCAAAAAAAGCAAAATGACCGGTTACATTAGTTGTTAAAGTGGCCACAGAAAGTACACCTGCAATATTTACAATTCCAGCAATAAATGATAAATTTGAAGCAAGTCGTAAATTGTGTAAAAACGTCCTTCTACTTCCTTTATGGCGAAACATGATTATTTTGTTTTACTAAAGGTAGTGATTTTAATTTTTAAAAAACTAAAATTGTAAAGCAAACTATATTTGTGTCCAACAATCAACAACATGATCGTTCACCATTCCTGTAGCTTGCATGTGCGCATAAACAACGGTTGAACCTACAAATTTAAATCCTCGTTTTTTCAAGTCTTTGCTAATTTTATCAGAAAGAGGTGTAGTAGCTGGCACTTCTTTTAAAGATTTTCTGTTGTTTTCAATAGGTTTTTCGTCTGTGAAATTCCAAATGTATTTTGAAAAACTTCCAAATTCCTTTTGCACTTCCATAAAAGCAATAGCATTAGAAATGGTTCCTCTTACTTTTAATTTGTTTCTAATAATTCCAGCATCTTGAAGTAATTCTTGCACTTTTTCTTCATCATAATTTGCTACTTTTTTGTAATCAAAATTATCAAATGCTTTTCTGAAATTATCTCTTTTTTTCAAAATGGTATACCAACTCAATCCTGCTTGAAAAGTTTCTAAAACAAGAAATTCAAATAATTTATCGTCATCATAAACAGGTTTTCCCCATTCGTTATCATGATAATCTCTATATAAATCGTCTTTTTCGCACCAAGCGCAACGAAATTTATTCTCCATCTTTTGCTAAATATTTTTCAATTAAATAATGTCCTAAATAAATCATTGGAGTCATCAAAATGGCAATTACTAATTTTACAGAATATCCAGTGAATCCTGAAACAATATAGGTTTTTCCATCCATAATTCCAGGTAAATAAAAAGCAATTCCAAGCACAATAAAGCTGTCAAATAATTGTGAAATCATCGTAGAACCAGTACTTCGCAACCAAATCATTTTGTTACCTGTTCTGTTTTTTACAAAATGAAAAATGGTAACATCAATTAATTGTGAAACTAAAAATGCAGCAATACTTCCAATAATTATCAATTGGCTTTGACCAAAAACGGCTTTAAATTGATCTGTCGAAACGGAACTAATTCCTGTTGACGGAATTTTGATTGCAAATGACAAAATAATAAAAGTATACACTATCAATCCAGCAGTGATTAACGAAAGTTTTTTTACACCTTTTTCACCAAAATATTCATTGATTAAATCAGTAGTGATGAAAACTATAGGCCATGGTAAAATTCCAATACTCATTGGAACACCAAAAACATCTATTAATTTTCCGCCAGTTAATTCTGCAACAATGGCATTTGTAATAAAAATACCTGCTAGAATTACATAAACAATATCTTTTCTTCTTTGAAACATGTTGTGTTAATATTGGTCAAAAAACAAAGGGTTTTCAAATGGTTTTTCCTTTTCAAAGCTTGCTCTAAAATGCTTTTCGTTTAATGCTTTTTGAATAATTGTATCAATCTTTTTAGTTATATCATCTTCTTCTTCAAGAATTTCAGCACTGTAATTTTTATATGCTAATGGATTTATTTTGCTGTTTTCTATTACAAAAGCAATAGGGTAGATTTTCTTTTCAGCAACTTCCTCTTCTTTTACATCTTCTTCAACTTGATAAAAATAAATTACCGTTTGCTTTTTACTTTGTTCAACAATTCTTTTTTCAATTAAATTAATACTGTCTTTTTCATCAAAATCATTAAAATTTATTAAAGCAGATTTTGCTATTTCATCATCGGATAATTTTATTAATTCGCCTTTATTTTTATTTAAAAGTAAATTGATAGTAAAAAATTGATTTTTTGAATCTTGTAAAGCTTCCTGAATTTCTTCATTGCTTAATTTATTATTCACAATTCCAAGTCGAAGCAACTCCAAGTTTAATTCAGGAATATCTAATTGCTTTGATTTTTCGAATAACTCTGTAATTGAATTGTCTTTTGGGAAGTTATATAGTAAACCAATATAGTTGGCTAAATCTTGTGTTGGTGCAACATTATAATCTTCATAATCAACAACTTCTTCAGCTTCTTCATCTTCTTCATCAACATTATTTTTTTCTTTCCAACTTGCTACTCTTTTATATTCAAGTTTTGCATTAGTTAAAATCATTTTCTTAAAAGAACTTATTTTCTTAACAGAAATTAAATCATTGTCTAATAATGAATTACAAAAATCTATAACGGGTTTATTGTATTCAGGAATACTATAAAACTGAAATATTTTAGGGAAAAGTTCTTTACTATGTTCTAAATCTCTTTCGAAGAAATTGAACATTCCCGTTATATCATAATCATTATCAGTTATAGGCAAATCATACTCTAACAATTCAATGATTTTTTTATAAGCATTTTTTGATTCTTGATATGCAAGTGCTTTAATAACACTTAGTTGAACATCTGTTTTAGTACCTTCCTTTTTATAGTAACCTTCTAAAAAAGGAATAATTTTTTCATTATTAAGTTCACCAAGTTTCAATAATAATGAATTAATTGCATCAGTTTCACTATCTTTAAACTCAAAGGTTTCAAGGAAATTTTTAACAGCATCAATATCCTTTTCTTCAAGATTTATTTCATACAAAGAATTCATTGCAGAATATCTAATTGTATCACTTTCGCTTTTAGCATCTTCAGTAAATAATCTAAATTTATCATCAAAATCCGATTGATTATCTTTTATAATTCTTTCAAACGGTTCAATAGATTTAAATGATTTTTCTACAAAAGCATCGTCGTTTTTATAGTTTCTATCTACTAAAGTTTTGAGCATATAATAGCCATCATCTTTAAAAACTGCTTTATATTTTATTGCTTGACTTGACTGTGGTCTTGAAACTAGCGCATTAAAAGTGTAATCATTTTTGCCATTACTATTTTCTACAGATTCAGAAATCATTTCATAAGTATCTTTTTCTTCTTTGATAAACTCACTCCACAACGATTTTGAAATTCCCTTTTTTTTGTTTGAAGCATAACTTATAACTGAATTCAAATTTGAATATTCATAATCAACATCAATGTAGTCATCTTTTTCCTCTTCTTCTTGTCTCAAAAAGTATTTTTTAAAGCTTACTTTCATTGAATCAAGATCTTTTATACTTTCATATTTTGAATATTTATAGTATAGCATATTAATTGTTCTTCCTGTTTCAGACAAAAAATTATAATATTTAGTTTTGCTTTCAAACATGTTTTTTGATTCTTCATCATTTTTCTCAATGTTTAAAAACAATTTTTCGTTTAATTTTTCTGGGATATCAATTTTAAATTTAGCAATGGTGTCTTTATACACAGCTGTTTTTGAAATATAGTTAGGAGCATTTAAAGAAAATGAATTGAAAAAACGTAACGAATTCTTGTCAGATGCATTTACAGTTCCTAAAAGGTAATATTTATTTCCATTGATAAATGATTTCAAATGAATGTTTTTTTCTCCAATTTTAGAAGTTGATTCATATGATTTTTTGGCTTTATCATAGTTAGAAGTTGCAACTACTGAATCATGTTGTAGGTAAAATTCATAGTGAATTTGCTTTTGTTCATATTCAGAATCTTCTAACGTTTCAAACTCGTTTAATGTTTTTTCAGTTAGAAAATAATATCCTTTTTCAGAACTATCGTAAGCCTGAATTTCTATGTTTGACAATTCTTCTGAAGCGTCTCCATGGCTTGTATAAAATGAAGGTGTTTCAACTGTAAAACCACCTTTTTTTGGTGTTATTTTTTCCCAATTTGAATCGAATGATTTGATTTTGATGTTGTCAAAGATTTCATTTTCAAATTGGCGCACATAGTTTCCAACACCTGTCATGGAAATCCCAATGATTTCTAATGGTGTAATGTAGAATTTATATCGTTGATTGTTTCCAGTTTTTGTGGTATTTTTTATGTCATAACCAACAATATTATCATTTTCAAAATATTTTTTATCAATAATATTTCCAGGAATTTTTTCAAAAAACAAGCTATCGAGCGATTTCGGATTATAGTTTTCCGATTCTTTTTTTATGAAATAATTGAGAGGTATTCGCTTGATATTGATTACACCACCATTAGTAAAATCTGGCGAACCAAGATTCTTATTTTCTTCAATTATATTTTTTGTAAGTGGCATTTGAACCATCATGTCATTCGTACTCGCCATTTTAAAACCAGGATTTGGGAAAAAATCCTCAATAGTTTTTTTCTGTGTTTGACCATTTTCAGAAAAAGTATCAAATATTGGAGTAACAGTATATCCTTTTTTTCTTAAAAGCTCTATGATTCCTGCTTTTCCTGCTAAATGTGCTGCGCCAACTGCAGAAAACAGACTTCCTTTTTTTGCTAATGAGTCAATACTGTTCGCCATAGTTTCATTTCTGACAGAGATTAAGGCATCATGTGCCTTTTTTGAAAGCATTAACTTATAGATAGAATCAAGCATAACCACATCTTTTTCACGATAGTATTGCTTTAAAACTTCATTGAAATTTCTATTTTTCAATAACTTTATAAGAAGTAATTTATTTTCTTCCTTTGGTTTTACATCTTCTTCTTTCAGTTTTAAAAGCGGAATTATAGAACCTTTTGCTTCTTCAAGCCCAACAATTTGTTTTTTGTATTTTCTTCCTGTTTGATAAATAAACATATCTAAAACAGTGTTTTCTTGAAAGTCAGATGTGTCACCACCAATGGCAGATAACATATTATTGAAATAACTATTATTGGTATCAAAAACGGTTTTGATTTCGTCTTTTTTAGCAGGATTTTTATAAAACTCTGAATAAAATTTATAAGAAGATGTTATTTCATTTTGTTTTACTAAATCAGCAATATCAATCCACGTTTCAGGATCACTTTCATTACCAACCATGTCAGAAGCAAGAAGGTTTTTAAAAAAAGCATCAGATAAATGATAGGAAACTTTATCATTAACGTGCATTGTTCCATATAAATAGGATTTTTTTGTTAATCCATTTCCAGAAATTTCCCAAAATAATGTTTTATCATTTTGTGCAAAACAAGTAAAACAAAAAAGTAAAAGTGTGGTATAAAGAATATTTTTCAAGACAGCAATTTTTATGTGAGTAACAAATATATACAGAAAAACGGCATTTCTTTTAGGAAATGCCGTTTTTAGATGAAAAATATTTTTATTGAAGAGTTAATTTTTAGTGTATAAATCTTTGTCATAGAATTTTTCTTCTTTGATAAAAGCAATAGTTCCAGAGGCTGGAACTATTACTTTGTTTTGAGAAAAAGTAATATTTTTTATTCATATTTAACAAAAAATTCACAACCCTTATCAATCCAACTTTCACCTTCTTTTATTGGAATCATTTCAACATCAACATCTTTGCCTTTATAACCAAAACCCATTAAATATTCGTTGCCCAAAAATGTGTCTAATTCTTCATCAATATTAGGTTCAAATTTGTTTTTAACAATGAATGCAGCTAAAAGAACATTGGATTTCAAATTTTCAGAATTTTTATCGGCAAATATAATTTTCCCTAATGCTTCATACATTGATATTTGATCAAATAAATGAAAATCATCTACTTGTATTGTGTCTCTCGTTTCAATATTACATGGATATTTTGGTAAACTATAATGTTCAGAAATCTTATGAAATGCTATTAAAGCTTTTTCTTTTTCAGATTTTGCTATAATTTCAATTTCATCAAGAATTTGTAATAATTCAATATCTTCATTTATCCATTTTTGCAAAGGATTATTTTCATTATATTTTGCCATAAATCTTTTCTCTTTCACGATTAAGTTTACTCCACTCGTTATAACATAATGCAATAGGTTGAAATTCTATATATCCGCAACAAACATCTTTAATTTCTTTTAAATGGTAGGATAGAATTAATCAGCAAATATTTTTATTGAAGAGTTATTTTTTTAGTGAATAAATTGTTTTCATTCCTTTTATTTCCTCTGAATATTCAATGATTTCAAGGGGATAATATTTATCAAGAATCTCGGGTATTTGAATTATTGGATGCATAGGAACTCTTATCTTTTCAGTTACCCATAATTCCTTATGCTGATTTAGATCATTTTTAAAACTGTCAAAATCATTATCGTCAAAAATTTCTTTATATTTAAAATCAACCTTGTAGCATAAATAACCTTCAATTAATTTGGTTTCATTTTTAAACTCTCTTACTTCCAAAATCTTTAATACTGGGAATTGGAAAACATTATTTTCTTTCAAATGTTTATCAAGAAAAGTAATATCATAAGTTATTGTATCAGATTGCAATTCATTATTTAATGTGTAATAATAGTCTACTTTATCTTTATGAAAGGTATTATAAAATCTATAAGTTCCATAATCATCACCGTACAATTCCAAATATAAGTTTCCTTTAGTCTCTCTTTTAATTTCTGAAATAATTTCATTAATAGCAATGCTATCAACTTCAGTATTTTGTTTTATTTCATTTTCTTTTATTGAATTTCGAAGTGAATTAAATATTTTTTCTGATAATTGTTCAGTAGATTTTTTAAAGGCAACGGTATCTGTAATTACCTGATCTTTCCTAAAAGCAATAGTTCCAGATTTTGGAACTATTGCTATTTCTTGACTAAAACAATTAATATTAAGAATTAAAAAAAATGCAAATAATTTATTCATATAGACTGAAGTTTTCTCCTCTAAAAAAAGCATTAAAAAAAGTAAAGTCTCCTTCTCTAATATCACTGTGACTTACATTAGGAATAACAAATTTGAGATATTTCTCTTGAAATAAATCATATTGAAATACTTTTTTTACAATATTAGCGATTAATTCAATTTCTTGGACAAATTTTATAGACTCAAGTTCTCTTTTCCTTACGGGTAATGTTAATTGCTTGTATGGTTTAAGTTGAACCTTGCTTTGTAATGCATATATAAAAAAATAAGGTATTAAAATGCTAATTACAAGCCTAATCTTAAAAGCTACTTTTGTCGATTCATCAAGAATATCTAATTCAAAAGTTAAGCATCTGTCAAAATCTAATGCCGATAAATCTTGAATATTCTTGGTTAATGGATGTAGCCTAAACTCATCATTTAATAAATTTATTTTTTTTTCATTGACCTTATAAAACTGATTGACAGCAAATAGTAGCTTTTTAAATTCTTTCGAATTATTATATTCTTCTCTTTGCTTTATACTATCAATTCCTATTGGATAATATTCGTATGCTGTATATTTTAATTCTGTTTCATTCATAATATTACTGGCAATCACCTATACCAGATGCATTTGTTTGATACTGAGTTGGTGTAGGATAACTTTGAGGATGAAGATTAAGTCTAGCTCCTGGTATTCCTATTTCAAAATTATGTTTTAACCTACTTTCAAAATATCGTTCAACGATCATATAAGAAACATTTTTATTTCCATATTTGTTTACTGTTTCTTTTATAGCTTTGTTTAATGCCGCAGCACTCAGAGTCGCAGCTAGACCTGGTGATATATTGGTGTTTCCTACAGCAAGATTTTTTGGCATACCAAACAAAATAGGAGTTGGATATTCAATAACATGATTGACAAAAACGCCACTTGGAGTTCCCACCAAAACTGTGAAATGAATATTTACTACGGCAGATTGTTGCCAATTTATCGTTGAACTCGGAGATGTAAAATTAAAACTTGCACAATCTGGTGGAAGAGTTGTACCATCATCATTAGAGTCAGCATTATCATCATTATTTAAAACACTATCAATAAAATCGTCTATTAAATTTTGATTTTCAACTGTATTTCCATATTCCAAAATAAAATTAATACTTGCGTCTATACAATCTTCTACATACTCTTGGCTTTCCTCAGAAAAATCATTTTGAGTTAAATATTCAATAACACTATCAGCAGTTGAATTATCATTTTGTGATAAATTGTTTAAATCAATATCTGGAAATAAAAAATCACGTTGCTCGTCAGTTAGTGACTTTATAAATGCTTTAACTTGTGAATCTTCAAGACTTACTGTTGGTGCGCTAACAAAAACGTTGCTTGAGTTGGTTCCGCCACCAGGTTGATTTGAACCATTAGGATTGTTACCTGTAGGGAAACTTCCAACACCACCATTACCTTCATTGAAATTAGGAGTGTATCCTGATGGATTGTAACCTGTACCTGTATTTCCTTGATTTGTGTCAGTACTTCCTTCACCACCACCACCGCATGCTCCAGGAGGACATGTTGCTCCTTCTGTACCACAAGGAACGGGAACAATAGCATAATAACTCTCGGTTACTTGACCTAAATTATTAAAAGAAAATGGATTAGAGACAACTAGATTACATGGACCGTCATTAAATTGAGCTATTTTTGATTCGTCTAGTGCTTCAATTTCTAAACCGTCAGTAACATCTACATAACCATTATTTGATAAAATTTGTTTTTCTAGTTCAGTTACATTGTATTTAGTAATATAAGTTTTGTAGGTTGTGTTGTTTTTAGAGTTTATAACAAGGTTTTCTAATTTTGCATTTTCTTCTGGGCGATGAATTTGAAATGTGTAGGATTTAAAATCATCAATTTCAATAACAACAATTTTATCTGTATCTATAAAAAAGTCATATTCTTTATTATATAAAATTCTTTGCTGTTCATTTCCTTTTTTTGCTTCTCTATTAGTTTTTTGCTTTTCTTTTACCTTTTCAAAAGTAAATCTTGCCTGTTGGTCATTATTAAATTCTTTAACACTGATTTCATATTTTTTATAGTTTTTTGAACTCGATACAACTTCCTCTTGCGTTTCACAACCTAAAAAAAGTAATGAAATAAAGATAAATAGGGCTTTAAATAAATAATTGAATTTGTTTTTCATGTGTGTATATTTTAAATGAATAATTTAAAAAATAAAAAAGCGTGGTACTTAAATTTACCGGAGTTGAGGCACTGACAATGCCTAAGACAAGATAAACCAAGCCCACGCCAAGCGCGGGCATTAGCTCATTCTTCTCGTCTTTATGGTTTTAAATGTCAGTTTTCAACTCCGAGAAAAGCAAATGCTTTTATATTTTTCGTTAATGTAAGAACGTATTAGTTATAACTATCACGAATGTAAACAAAAAATGATTAGTTGCAAATATTTTCCATTCATTTTTTTTTCATTGATCATTTAATATTAACAAAAGTTTAGTTTTTTGATTTATACTATAGTAAATATTAATCCGTTAAAATTTTAATTAACAATTAAAAAAATATATTATGAGTGCAAGCATTTCAGAAACAGGTCATGCAAAAAACATTGCAAATTTTCAGGACTTAATTTCTTTTTGTCAAGGTTATGGTACAATTTACAATCCTACAAAAGAACTTTTAAAAATTCCTCAACTTCAACTGCTTTATCAAACTTCTCTAAACAGTTTAAATACAGCAAAAACAGGTAAAACAAATTTTGATAACGCTACAAATGAAAGAAGAAATTCTTTCTCAAATTTAAAACCACTATCAACAAAAGTTATAAACTCTTTTGCGGTTTCTGGAGTAGATAACTTAACGTTGTTAGATGCTAAAACGATTAATAAAAAACTTCAAGGTACGAGAAAGAAGAGTGATGAAGAAGCAACTTCAACTAATGCTACTCCTACTACAAGAATTTCAACATCACAACAATCTTACGATAGATTAATAGATCATTTCTCTAGTCTAATTTTTTTATTAGAGCAAAATTTGGTTTATAATCCAAATGAGGAAGATTTAAAGGTTACTTCTTTACAGGCAAAATTAAATGATTTGCAATCAAAAAACACAAACTTGATTAACGCTTACACATCATATAGTAATTCTTTAATCAATAGAAATTTTGAGTTGTACAATTCTCCTGCAAGTTTAGTAAAAGTTAGCAAGGAAGTTAAACAATACGTTAAAAGTATTTTTGGAGCTAAAAGCCCACAATATAAACAAGTAAGTAGTTTAGAATTTAAAGTTATAAAAGCAGAATAATTTTTTATAACGTCAAATTATTTTTTAAGGACTTTGGTAATGATTTAAGCAATTTCTTTCTTAATATGCTAATAGGTAATTGAATTGTTTGTTACTTAATATTTAATTCTAGTTACTGCATATTATATTTTCATTATTGCTTTTTATTTTTTTAGAGGTACGGTTTATATTTTAGCTACTTAATTTGTACTTTTTTATACTGCGTTCTATAATGTAGCGTATTCAATAAAGTTTAAATAAAAAACCTCGATTCAATTAAGAACCGAGGTTTGATATTTAAAATCTAATATCTAAAATTTGATATTGAATTATCCTAAAGCTACTCTTCTAAATCCTGTAACAGTTAAACCACCATCAACAGATTTAATATAAGAAGCAACGCTCATAGAACCATCTTTGATATAATCTTGATTTACTAAAGTGTTGTCTTTGTAGAAACGTTGGATTTTTCCTTTAGCAATATTGTCTAACATAGCTTCTGGTTTTCCTTCTTGACGTAATTGATCTTTAGCGATTTCAATTTCTTTTTCGATGATTGATGCATCAACACCAGCTTCATCTAAAGCAATTGGGTTCATTGCAGCAGCTTGCATAGCAACGTTTCTTGCAGCTTCATCAGCACCTTCAACATTAGCAGATAATGCAGTTAAAACAGCAATTTTGTTTCCAGCATGAATGTAAGAACCAACGAAAGCTCCGCTTAATCTTTCGAAAGAAGCGATTTCAATTTTTTCTCCAATTACACCAGTTTGCTCAATTAATTTGTCAGCAACTGTAATACCGTTAAAATCTGAAGCTAAAAACGCTTCTTTAGTATCATAGTTTAATGCTTGGTTAGCTAAATCAGTAGCTAATTTTACGAAACCTTCATTTTTTCCAACGAAGTCAGTTTCGCAATTTAATGTGATCACAACACCAGATGTTTTGTCAGCATTAACAACTGCAATAGCAGCACCTTCAGTAGATTCTCTGTCTGATCTGTTAGCAGCAACTTTTTGACCTTTTTTTCTAAGGTTTTCGATTGCTAAATCAAAATCTCCATCAGCTTCTACTAATGCTTTTTTGCAGTCCATCATACCTGCACCTGTGATTGTTCTTAATTTATTTACGTCTGCAGCAGTAATTGTTGCCATAATATTTTAAAATTAAAAGTTTTTAAAAAGTAAATTACGAATTACGAATTAGAAATTACGCTAAAACAACGTAATTCGAAATTCATAATTCGTAATTATTTTGTTTTATTCTTCAGTACTAGTTTCAGTAGTTTCTACTTCTGGAGCAGCAGTTTCAACAACAGCAGCTTCTGGAGCAGCAACAGCTTCTACAGTTTCTACTTCAGTAGCATCATCAGCTTCTTTATCAGAAGTTCTGTTTGCTAATCCGTCTTTAACTGCATCAGTTACTAAAGTTAAAATTTTATCAATTGATTTAGAAGCATCATCATTTGCAGGGATAACATAATCTACCTCACGTGGGTCAGAGTTTGTATCAACCATTGCGAAAACTGGAATGTTTAATTTTTGTGCTTCTTTTATTGCGATGTGTTCAGCTTTGATATCTACTACGAAAAGTGCAGCAGGTAATCTAGACATATCAGCGATAGAACCTAAGTTCTTCTCTAATTTTGCACGAAGACGATCAACTTGAAGTCTTTCTTTTTTAGAAAGTGTCATGAATGTTCCGTCTTTTTTCATTCTATCGATAGAAGCCATTTTTTTAACAGCTTTACGAATAGTAACGAAATTTGTTAACATACCTCCAGGCCATCTTTCAGTGATGTAAGGCATGTTACAAGCTGCTGCTTTATCAGCAACGATGTCTTTAGCTTGTTTTTTGGTAGCTACGAAAAGTATTTTTCTACCTGATGCTGCAATTTTTTTCATAGCTTCGTTAGCTTCTTCAATTTTTGCAGCAGTTTTATATAGGTTAATGATGTGAATACCATTACGCTCCATATAAATGTAAGGAGCCATGTTTGGATCCCATTTACGAGTCATGTGTCCGAAATGTACACCTGCTTCTAATAATTCTTTAACGTCAATTTTGTTTGCCATTGTGTAATAGTTTACGTTCCGTGATTAGCAATTTTCAAGTAGTCACTTTCGATATGTCTTGAAAATTTAGATGCTAAACTAATTCCTTTTTTAATGAGGAATATCGACAACTTTGTTTTAAATTCAATTTTAATAGTAAAAATGTATCTGAAAAAATATTCTGATAAATATCGAATATTAACGTTTCGAGAATTGGAATCTCTTACGTGCTTTTTTCTGACCGAATTTTTTACGTTCTACCATTCTTGGATCTCTTGTTAATAATCCTTCTGGTTTTAGGATAGATCTGTTTTCATCTCCAACCTCACACATTGCTCTAGCAATAGCCATTCTTACAGCTTCTGCTTGACCAGTTGAACCACCACCATATACATTTACTTTTACATCAAAGTTGTTTACATTTTCTGTCAATGACATTGGTTGTAATACTTTGTACTGTAAAGTAGCTGTTGGGAAGTAAGTTGCAAATTCTTTTTTGTTTACAGTGATTTTTCCTGTACCTTCGGTAACATAAACACGTGCAACAGCACATTTTCTTCTACCGATTTTGTGAATAACTCCCATTACTTTAAATCGTTAAGGTTTACGGTTTTTGGTTGTTGAGCAGTATGTTTGTGCTCAGAACCAACATTTACATTCAAATTGCGGAATAACTCAGCACCTAATTTATTTTTAGGTAGCATTCCTTTTACAGCTTTTTCTACTAATAATGCAGGATTTTTTTGTTGCATTACTTTAGCAGTTAAACTTCTTTGTCCTCCTGGATAACCTGTGTGTCTGATGTACGTTTTGTCATCTAACTTGTTTCCAGTAAGGTTGATTTTTTCTGCGTTGATAACAATTACGTTATCTCCACAATCAACGTGCGGTGTATAACTTGGTTTGTATTTACCTCTTAAAAGCATCGCAACTTTAGAAGCAAAACGACCTAAGTTATGACCTTCAGCATCTACAACAATCCACTGCTTATCTGCTGTGGCTTTGTTTGCTGAAACTGTCTTGTAGCTTAATGTGTTCACAATAATTTATTTTAATTAAACATTCCATTCCCTCCCGAAGCTTCGGGATAAGGGAGTGCAAAAGTACAATTATTTATTATATATGCAAAAATGATTTTCAATTTTAATTATTATTTTGAATTATAACGATTTACAGAAGCTATAAAGATTGCTAGTTAGCCCTGATTAACTCACAAAATATTTATCAAAATATGGAGTTCGGTGAAACATGTTTGAAGTAAAAATCTCTGTCTTTTTTGACAAGATTGGAATATAAAGCATGAAAATGATATACAAAAATGCGCAAACCATTCGCTTCTATGCATAATTTTCATAAATTTACACCTTATATATAGGTAATATGAAATCAAAAGCCACTTTAAAGCAAATAGCAAAAGAACTTGGTGTATCTGTTTCGACAGTTTCTAAGGCATTGAACGATAGTCCGGAAATTAGTGAACCAACCAAAATTCGTGTTCAAGAATACGCAAAGTTGAAAAATTATAAGCCAAATGTTATTGGGTTGAACCTTAAAAATCGTTCTACCAAAACAATAGGTGTAATCATACCAAACATTTTAAATCAGTTTTTTGCCAAAGTTTTTACGGGAATTGAAAAAGTTGCCGATGAAAAAGGTTATAAAGTGATTACATGTATTTCTAACGAATCGATTGAAAAAGAAATTAGTGCTCTAGAAATGTTAAGTAATGGAACGATTGATGGATTTATTTTGTCTATATCGGAAGAAGCTCAAAAATTGCAACAATTTGGTCATTTCAAATCGATTATAAATGAAGGTACACCAATAGTAATGTTTGACAGAATTGCTGATGAAGTAAATTGTGATAAGGTTATTGTTGACGATTTAGATTCTGCCGTTAATGCTACGGAGCATTTAATAAATACGGGATGCAAAAAGATTGCATTATTCTCGTCAATTGATAATTTAAGTGTCGGAAAATTACGTGCTCAAGGATTTTATAAGGCATTAGAAAATAATGGTATTAAAATTGATGAAAGTTTAGTTGTTTTAACTGAAACTTCTGAAGATTTTGATGTTAAATCAGCAAATTTCTTTGATACTCATAAAGTAGATGCAGTATTCGCTTTAGACGAACATGCTTCTGTCATGGCCATGAAAATGGGAATTAAAAAAGGATTAAAAATTCCAGATGAACTTTCTGTTATTGGTTTTGCTGATGGTGTATGGTCAAGAAGATTAACACCAAGTTTATCAACTGTAAGTCAGCATGGTCCAGAAATAGGTGAAGTGGCTACTAAAATGCTGATAGAAAAATTAGAAAGCAAAGAGGAAGTTTACAGTCATAAAACTACAATTGTAAAAACGGAATTACGTCAAAGAGAATCGACCAAAAAATTATAGTTTTTTAAAGAGTATAAATAAGACCATCATTTGAAGTGATGGTTTTTTTATGTCTAATTGTTAAAGTTTTAAATAAGTGTAACAATTGTTAAAACTTGATGTCTATTTATATAATCATCAATCAAAAAACGAACAATCATGCACTTACGCAAACTATTACCAATACTTTTTGGTGCTTTATTCTTTTGTAGTTCTTATGCTCAAGAGAAGGAAAGTATCACTAAAAAAAGTTATACAACAAAATTCCTAAACGAAAATGATGCTCCAACCATTGATGGATTGATAGATGAAAAAAGTTGGGATATTGTAGATTGGACCGGTGATTATATTGAAAATGAACCAGATGAAAATACACCACCATCAGAGCAAACGAAATTTAAAGTTGTTTATGATAAAAACTACTTGTATTTTGCTTTCAAATGCTACGATAAAGATCCAAAAGGAATTGTAAAACGATTGTCTCGACGTGATGGTTTTGAAGGTGACTGGGTTGAAATAAACATTGATAGTTATAACGACAAACGAACTGGTTTTTCGTTTACAATTTCAGCATCTGGTGTGAAAGGTGACGAATTTATTTCTGACAACGGAGACAATTGGGATGGAAGTTGGAACCCAATTTGGTATGTAAAAACAAATGTTGATGATGAAGGTTGGACTGCCGAAGTAAAAATACCTTTTAGCCAATTAAAATTTGGAAATAATAAAGAACAAGTTTGGGGTTTACAATCTACTAGACGTTATTTTCGAGCGGAAGAGCGTTCGGTTTGGCAACGAGTAAAACGAGACGCACCTGGTTGGGTTAGTGAATTTGGCGAATTGAGAGGTTTGGTAGATATTCAACCGCAAAAGCAACTTGAAATTCAACCATTTCTTGTAACGCAATTGGAAACTTACAAGAAAGAACCGGGAAATCCTTTTCGCGATGGTTCAGATGCTAAAATTAATGGAGGTTTAGATGCCAAAATTGGAATAACTAATGATTTAACTTTAGATTTAACCATTAATCCTGATTTTGGTCAAGTTGATGCTGATCCTGCTGCAATTGCATTAGATGGTTTTCAAATATTTTTTCAAGAAAGACGACCATTTTTTGTTGAAAATAAAAATATTTTTAACTATCAATTTGCAGATGGACAAGACAATCTATTTTATTCAAGAAGAATTGGTAGAAGTCCGCAAGGTTATCCAAATACTTCAAATGGAGAATATGTAGATATTCCTAATAACAGTACGATTCTTGGTGCGGCAAAGTTTAGTGGAAAAACTAAAAATGGCTGGTCTATTGGAATCTTAGAAAGTTTAACTGACAGAGAATTTGCAAAAATTGATGACAATACCAATAAAAGAGAAGCACTTGTTGAACCACTTACTAATTATATTGTAACACGTGCTCAAAAAGATTTCAATAAAAGAAATAGTTTTATTGGTGGAATTTTCACAGCAACCAACAGAAATCTTCAAGGTGAGGAATTAAATTATCTCAGAAAATCTGCTTATACGGCAGGTTTTGATTTTATGCACAATTGGAAAAACAGAAAATATTATTTTAGTGGAAATGTTGTAACAAGTCATGTAAAAGGAAGTAAAGAAGCAATTGCGAATACACAGCAAGAGTTAACACATTTATTTCAAAGAGTAGATGCTAGTCATGTGGAAGTTGACCCTAACAGAACTTCATTAACAGGAACAGGAGGAAAGTTTGAATTAGGAAAAAACAGCGTTGGAAATTGGCGTTACTACGGAATATTCACATGGCGTTCACCCGAATTAGAGTTGAATGACGTTGGGTTTTTAAGACAAGCAGATGATTTGAGACAAATTGGAATTTTGAGTTATCAAACCCTGAAGCCAATTGGAAGTTTTAGAAGAATCAACGCTCGTTTTGAACAATTTACGTCTTACGATTTTGATGGAAATCACAACAGGACGCAATATTCTATAAGTTCAAACGCTAATTTTAAGAGCAATTGGTCTATTTATTATCAGTTTACGCACAAGCCCAAAATTTTTACCAATACTATTTTGCAAGGCGGACCAAGATTTAGATATTCTGAAGAGGTGATAAATGTTTTAAATTTTTCAACTGATTCTAGAAAAAAATTACGTTTTGATTCAGGAATTGTAGCTTCTCAAGGGAAAGACAATTCGTTTTCTTACACCGAGTTTACTACAGGAATTACGTATCAACCCATAAATGCTTTTACCGTTTCTTTATATCCAGGTTATACTATCAATAAAAGTAAAACACAATATGTAACCGAAACAAGTTTTGGTTCAACTCCTAGATATATTATGGCAAATATTGATCAAAGGACTTTAAGTGCTTCTATTAGAATGGATTTTAATATTAATCCAAATTTGACCATTCAATATTATGGAGAACCTTATATTTCTAGAGGAAAATATAAAGATTTCAATAGAGTAACCAATCCAATTGCTAAATATTATGGAGATAGAATTGCAGTTTTTAATAGTAATCAAATAGCATTTGATGCTTCAAATGATACTTATACTATTGATGAAGATGTCAATGGTTCAGTAGATTATAGTATTGGAAATCCAGATTTTGCTTATGTTCAATTTCGTTCTAATTTAGTTGTTCGATGGGAATATATTCCAGGTTCAGAAATTTTCTTAGTTTGGTCACAAGGAACTACTGGTTTAGGAAACCCAAAAGATGATTTGTTTAGAAGTTTAGATTCGCAAATATTGGGCAGAAAACCCGAAAACATCTTTTTGATTAAAGCTACCTATAGATTTTTATTTTAAGGCATTTTTCTTATCATCATTCCAAGTGATGTAACCAATAATAGCGTTGAAAAAGTAGAAAGAATATTTGGCACTATTTGCAATATTCATTAAAAGTAGGTTTTGAATTAGTTTTGTGATGTTGTAAAACTGCCACATAAACCAATTGTCTGGATACATTCTTGCTGTGTTGAACGTTCCGCCAAAAGTAATTCCAGCTGGAATTGCTATAGCAAAAAATAATTTCCAATCGATTTCAGTTTGCGCAATGTATTTAAAAGCGATGTAGTTTAGAACAATCGAAAAGAAAAAACCAAGGACAATATTTCTGTAAAAAATAAAGTCAATAGAACGAAGAACTTTACTTTTTTTCCAAGTGTTAAATACCAAATAATTGGCTACAAAAGACACAGGATAAGTCAATACTGCTCCTTTATTTCCTAATAAATAATCGATTGAACCACTTAAAAAAGTATTGCAAGTTGTAATAAGATTTCCAATGTTATTTTTTTTAGTAACCAATCGATTACCAATCATTGACAATCCTGTATTGATTATTGAAACATAGCCCAATAAGAAAACATAATTTTTGCCTTGTAAAGTAAACTTATATTCGGTGTTATGGTAACCTAAAACAATCGAAGCAGTGATTACGATTATCAATCCGATAATATCTAAATAGGTACTATTTGTTATTGATTTTATGATTTTTAAATTCGCCTCCGAAAGTTTTATTAAACTCATTTATTCTTTTTTAAGGACATTTTCGCCTCCACCTTGTATTAAGGTAAATTGGTTTTCGGCAAAAATCATTTTAATTCCTGCTGCCAAAAATACGAATTCAGTTTCACTTTTTGCACTTAATGGGAACGAACTTTGTCCTGTTGCTTGCGCAAATAATACTCCGTTTTCTTCTGTAATAGTTACTTTCATTGGAAAAGTTGGTGAAGAATAAGTTCCAATATATTTTGCTAAAACTTCTTTGCTAACTGCAAAATCTTTCACATTTGGGAAATTATAAGTCATTTGATAATATAAACTCAAAACTCCAATCATAATATCGTTTCTGTTGAAGTTATCTCCGTTTACTATTAAGGAAATTCCAAATTGCTCTTCTTGATTATATCCAACAACTGCTCTAAAATTTTCAATTCCACCGGTATGGCTGTAGAATTTTCTTTCTTTAAATGGTGCAATAATCATTCCTTTGCCATAACCTTCTTCCATGGTTTTCATTTGTTCTAATGCTTCTTTAGAAACTAATTTTCCACTAAACAAGCCATTCATAAAAGCAGTCAAATCAGAAGGTGTTGAACACATTGCGCCAGCAGAATAAGCTAATGAACTACTCCATTCTGGTGATTTTTCCCAAGTTTTTCCATCAAATACAAATGAGAAACTTTCGTTTTTAGCTAAATCAGTTTTCAATGGGAAATAGGTGTTTTTCAAACCTAATTTTTTTACAATTCTATCATTTAAATTATCAGAAAAGCTTTTTTTGGTAATATCTTCAATGATATAACCCAATAAATTATAATTTGAATTACTGTATTTGAATTTAGAATTAGGTTCAAATGCCGATTCGTAAGACGCAATTCTACTAATGATATCTTCTTTTTTATTTTCAATAAAGATGTAATCTGCCGAACTTGGATCGTCATTTAAAAAATCGGGAATTCCAGTTCTGTGGTGTAATAAATGATGAATAGTAATCTTTTCAGCATTTGGAATTTGAGGATAAAATATAGAAAGTTTAGTATCTAATGTCAATTTCTTTTCATCAATTAATTGCATGATGATCGTTGCTGTGAAGGTTTTAGTAATCGAACCAATTTTCAGTTTGGTGTCGGTTCCCAATTTTTTATTGGTTTCCACATCGGCATAACCATAGGCTTTTGCAAAAACAATTTTGTCGTTTTCACGAAGTGCTATTGAACCCATAAATTTATTATTGGCATTCAAAAAAGTCAACAAACTATCAATTTTTTGAAATTTCGTTTGTTGTGAAAATCCTGTAAAAGAAATAAATAAAACGGAAAGTAATATAATTTTTCTCATGATTATGTTTTTCTTTATTAGAATGTTGGAATTGGAAAATGTTACAAGTTATTTCTTAAATTTCAAATAAATAGAATAGATACAATTTGATAAAAATAGAAGTATGCTACTCAAAAATGAAATAAGAAAAAAACTATTCATTTTAAAGCAAACTACAAGAAATACTATGCTTAAAATTGAAAAAATTAAATTCGTTTTTACTTTTAGAAAATATAAAGTTAAGTAAGTTGAAATTTGAATAATTAATAGCGGAATAATGAATCCTGATAAATCCCAAGCCCAACCAACAGTTTTATTAATTCCAATTATTCCAGTTGCATTCATGAAAATTGTTCCAATTATATAAATTGTAATTAAAAGTATCAAAGAGAATTTTATAGAAAAAATGAAATACTTCATGTGATTAATTGATGACAAAGTTACTCAACTGCCAACTGCGACTGAACACTGCCAACTTTCTAATGTGCTTCCAACCAATTTTTTCCAACTCCAATTTCAACATCCAACGGAACATCCATTTTAAAGGCATTTTCCATTTCGTGTTTTATCATTGGTTTGATTTTTTCTAATTCAGAGTTGTGAACGTCAAATACAAGCTCATCATGAACCTGAAGTAACATTTTTGATTTCCAATTCTCAGAAGTTAGTTTCTTATGAATATTAATCATCGCAATTTTGATAATATCAGCTGCTGAACCTTGAATCGGTGCGTTTACAGCATTTCGTTCGGCGCCACTTTTTACAATCATGTTGGCCGAATTGATGTCTTTTAAATAACGTCTTCTTCCTAAAACCGTTTGAACATAACCGTTTTCTCTTGCAAAATCAACTTGATTCGACATATAAGATTTCAGCTTTGGATACGTTGCATAATAGGCATCAATCAACTCGGCACTTTCTTTTCGCGAAAGCGATGTTTGATTAGAAAGTCCGAATGCAGAAACACCATAAATAATTCCGAAATTCACGGTTTTAGCATTGCTACGTTGTTCTTTTGTAACTTCTTCTAACGGAACATTGAATACTTTTGCAGCGGTACTTCTGTGAATATCTTCATTATTTTGAAATGCTTTTATCATGTTTTCCTCACCAGATAAGGCAGCGATAATTCGAAGTTCTATTTGCGAATAATCGGCAGAAACTAAGGTGTAATTTTCATCACGAGCGATAAACGCTTTTCTAATTAATCGTCCTCTTTCGGTACGAATTGGAATATTCTGTAAGTTTGGATTATTCGAACTCAAACGACCAGTTGCAGCAACGGTTTGCATATAATCGGTATGAACGCGACCAGTTTTTTTATCAACCTGATTTGGTAACGCATCAATGTAAGTACTTTGCAATTTCACCATTTGACGCCATTCGAGAATATCTTTTACAATTTGATGCTCGTTGGCTAAATAACTCAAAACTTCTTCGCCAGTCGCATATTGACCTGTTTTGGTTTTCTTTTGTTTTGCTCCGCCAATTTTCATTTTGTCGAATAAAACGTCACCCAATTGTTTTGGTGAAGCCAAATTAAATTTCTCACCTGCAGTTTCGTATATTTTTTGTTCCAATTCGGAGCTTTCTTTAGCCATTTCAACAGACATTTCTTTCAGGAAAGGTACATCGAGATTGATGCCTTCCAATTCCATTGCTGCCAAAACTGGTATTAATGGAATTTCGATTTCATCAAATAACTTTTTGGTTTCGGCTTTGTCTAAAATTGGACTGAAATTTTGCTTTAATTGATAAGTTACATCTGCATCTTCGGCAGCGTATTCTTTGATTTCTTCTAAAGCAACATCACGCATCGATTTTTGATTTTTACCTTTTTTACCAATTAAATCTTCAATTGATTTGGGTGAATATTTTAAATAGGTTTCACTCAAAACATCCATATTGTGACGCATATCAGGATTTATTAGATAATGCGCAATCATCGTATCGAATAATTTTCCTTTGATTTGAATTCCGTAATGCGACAGAATTTTCAAGTCATATTTTATATTCTGACCTATTTTTTCGATGTTTTCATTTTCAAAAAACGGCTTGAATTTATCTACTAAAACCTGAGCTTCTTCTTGATTTTCAGGAAATGGAACATAAAAAGCTTCGCCTTTTTGCCAAGAAAATGACATTCCAACCAATTCCGCATTCAAAGCATCAATTCCAGTAGTTTCGGTATCAAAACATACTGAAGTTTGATTCAATAAATTTTGTAAAAACAATTTCGTACCCAATTCACCTTGAATTATCGTATAATTATGATTGGTGTTTTCTAAAGTTGCATAATTCGAATTGGTTTTGACTTCACCACTCTCTTCATCAGAAAATCCAAACAAATCAAATTGATCTTCATTAGATTTTTTAGCTACTGTTTTCTTTTGTCCCGACGTTTCGGGATGATTTTTGTCATTGCTATTGTCATTTCCATTTGTGTCAATTTCGTCGTATTCTTTTCCAGTTCCAAAATATTTGTCAAACTGCGCTTTCATTTGACGGAATTCTAATTCTTGAAACAAAGCATCGGTTTTTTCTACATCAGGTTTAGAAAGTTCGAAATCATCGGCATTGAAAGTCACAGGACAATCGAGTAAGATAGTAGCCAATTTTTTTGACAACAATCCCAATTCAGCATTGGCTTCAATTTTATCTTTAATCGCGCCTTTCAGTTCATGCGTATTTGCTAAAAGATTTTCCATGGAACCATATTCTTTTAGGAATTTCTTTGCGGTTTTTTCACCAACGCCAGGTAATCCCGGAATGTTATCGGCTGCATCGCCCATCATTCCTAAGAAATCAATCACTTGTTCTGGACGTTCGATTTCAAATTTTTCTAACACTTCTGGAATTCCCCAAATTTCAATATCGTTACCCATTCTTGCTGGTTTGTACATGAAAATATTTTCAGAAACCAATTGTGCAAAATCTTTATCGGGCGTAACCATATATACTTTAAAACCTTCTTTTTCGGCTTGTTTTGCCAAAGTTCCAATTAAATCATCGGCTTCAAAACCAGCTTTTTCCATAATAGGAATGTGCATCGCTTTCAATAATTCTTGAATATACGGAACGGCAATTTTAATCGCTTCAGGTGTTTCATCACGATGCGCTTTATATTCCTGATACATTTCGTAACGGTAATCGCTTCCGCCTTTGTCAAATGCTACGGCTAAATGATCTGGTTTTTCACGTTTGATAACATCCATCAAAGCATTCATAAATCCCATAATTGCGGAAGTATCCATTCCTTTAGAATTGATTCTAGGATTTTTTATAAAGGCAAAATAACCGCGAAATATTAGTGCATAGGCATCAAGAAGGTAAAGACGTTTTTGTGACATTTTATTATAATTAGATTGTAAAAATAATAAACAAATCTTCATTTCATAAATTCAAAACCTCTTTTCGTGAAAAACTTCACTAAGTAGTGATAATTTATATTTTTTTTGAATAAAATTCAGGAGTATGGTAGTCATTTTAAAACATCTAGATTTTAAATTTATCTCATTAGCGCTTTTTATTTTTGTTGTAATAGGTTTGTGTTTATATCATATCTTTTTTCTTTAATATTGATTTTAGTGAATTATTTTGTTTGGTTCATGAAAAAAAGTGTTTGAACAAAACAATTTTATCTATTTTTATATTCTTAATGTAAACCACAAGTGCCAATTTTATCTATTTTTTCTTTGAATAAATTTCTGTCAAAAAGTATTTTATTTTTTGTGCTTTTTTATGCTTTTACTTTAAGTGCTCAAGAACCTTTTCTGCGAAAAATTTCTTTTCTTGAAGGAATGCCTTCTGATGTTATTTATGACATGTATGTTAGCAAAAAAGGATTACTTTATCTTGGAACCGATAAAGGTTTGGTTTCCTATGATGGCGTTCATTTTATCTTATATCCATTTGATGAAAATTTGAGTAATTCAGTTAATTCTATTCAGGAAGATGAAAACGGAGTGATTTATTGCAAGAATTTTTCAAATCAAATTTATTTCTTGTCCAATGATCGACTTAACTTGGATAAGACTTTCAATGATTTGATTTCAAAAAGAGAATTATCAGTTGTAGAATTTAGTGTTTTGAATAAACAAAAAGTACTGCTCACACCAAATGAATTTTATACTTTCAATAAAAATAAACCAGCATTACTCTTTGAATCAAAACGTCAAATTGATAAAAATGATTTCTTTCATTTGGCTTACAATTCATTAAAAAATGAGTATTATATATCTTCATTACAAAGTATTTTAGTTTTTAAAAAATATAGTTTAATTAAGGAAATTGAAACGGAGCAAAATCAAAAAATCTTAGAAACGCATCACGGTAAAGTATGTTTTGTTTCTAAATCTGACATAAACGCAATAAATGTTTTTGGAAAAAATATTAACACTAATAATTTAAAAACTACTAATTTAAACAGGTTAAGTAGCTGTGGTTCTGAATTATGGATTTGTACAAATGACGGAATTCTGGAGGTAAATACAAATAAAGGAATTGTTGAGAATCCATTTTTGAGCGGTAAAAGAATATCAGATATTGTTATAGATAAAGAAGGAAACCATTGGATAAGTTCATTAGATAATGGTTTGTTTTTTATGCCGAGTTTAAAGCTTAAAAATCTTTCAATAAAAGGTGTTGATGAGCAAAAAAAACCAAATTTTTCGAGAGTTAGAATTGCAAAAAACGGACACTTTTTTGTGGCTACATCTACAGGCTGTGTTTTTGAATTTGATGAAAACGGAAAGCAATTGTTAAAATACCAATCGGAAAATAAAACGGAAATTGAGTTTATAACGTTTCATAATGATATGATAATTACCTCAGCTGGTGTTTTTAAGATTGGAAATCCTAATCCAATTTCTGATATAAGAATGTATCTTGGAAAGGAAGTTGTAATTGATCGTTATGGTAATTTTGTTATGGCATCATCTACGTATGCAGGATTGCTTGCAAGCGATTTTAAAACAAAGATTATCATTCCTGAGAATTTTGAAAAATATGAAATAAAAAAATTTGGGTTATCAGCGAATTTTTTGTGTTTAAGAGAGCGAAGAGCAAGAACTGTTTTTTATGACAAAAATACAAATATTTATTATGTTGCTTACAATGATGATTTGTATTATTATGACAAAAACGGTGATGAAAACATTATTAAACTTCCTAATGATGACGAAATAATTGTTTCAGAAATGCTTCAACACAATGATGGTTCCATTTGGATTGCTACTACACAAAAAGGGATTGTGCAAATAAAAAATCAAAAAGTAGTAAAACACTTAACCATTAAAAACAAATTGTCAAGTAACAATTGTAGAAGAATTGAAATTGATGATGAAACCTTATGGATTTTAAATGATAAAGGAATTGAAACTTATAACTTTAAAACATCAGAAGTAAAGAATGCAAGTGCAAATTTGTGCATGAAAGGAATTACTATTAATGATTTTATTATTAAAAATGATACGATTGCTTTTATTACTAATGAGGGTATTTTTTATACTAATAAAAACTTTTTAGATGTCAATTATGTTCCTCAATTTGAGTTTACAGGTATTTGGATAAATAGAAAAAAAGCAGCTTTTAAAAATGATTTAGCTCTTGATTATACACAAAACAATATTCAAATTGATTTTAGGACAATTCATTACAAAAGTTTAGGTGATTATACTTATGAATATCGATTTAAAAACATTGATAATAAATGGAATACAATAACATCTGACGCTTCTAATGTGAAATTTTCTTCTTTGAAATCAGGTAATTATGTGTTTCAAATTAGAGTAAAGTATGGCGATATTACCAGTGAAATTAAAGAACTACATTTTGAAATCAAAAAACCATTTTGGTTGCAATGGTGGTTTATTATATTAGAGATTTTGGGAGTTGTATTTTTAGTTTATTTGGTGAATAAACGAGCCGTTTTACGAACTAAAAGAAGACAAGAAGTCAAAGAACAACTGGCTTTATCTCAATTAACTGCGTTGCGATCACAGATGAATCCGCATTTTATGTTTAATGTATTGAATTCGGTTCAAGGGTTAATTTATTCCAATCAAAAGAGTAAAGCGAGTGAATACTTAGGGAAATTCTCGGATTTGATGCGAAAGATATTAGAAGCATCTGATAAGAAAGAAATCACAGTTGAAAAAGAATTTGAAATGTTAGATATGTATATTTCATTAGAAAAATCGCGTTTTGATACTGATTTTGAATATAAAATAAATCTTCCAACATCAATTGATTTAAGTCAATACGTTATTCCTTCAATGATCATACAACCTTTTGTAGAGAATGCCATTAAGCATGGATTAATGCATAAAATAGGGTTGAAAGAACTTAAAATTAATGGCGAAATTATAAATGAATATTGGCAATTTGTAATTGATGATAACGGTGTGGGAAGAGCTAAAGCAGAGAAGATAAATAAAAGTTTTAAAAATCATAAATCTTTTGCTACTAACGCCATTGGAAGCAGAATCAGTTTAATAAATAAAGTTTCTTCATCAAAAATTGAAATAATGGTTGAAGATAAATTTTCAAATACAAATGAACCACTTGGAACAAAAATCACGATTTTGATTCCTGTGAAAACACTATAGAATATGAGAGCAATTATTGTAGATGATGAGTTAAATGCCAGATTAGCTTTAAGAGGAATTATTGAGGAAAATTTTCCTGAAATAGAAATTGTTGCTGAGAATGCTGATGTACCAAATGCTGTAAAATCGATACATTCGTTTCAACCCGAATTGGTGTTTTTAGATATAGCTATGCCAGGATATTCTGGTTTAGAATTATTGAAGTTTTTTGATGAGAAGAACATTAATTTCAAAATAATTTTTGTTACAGCTTATACAGAATACGCCATAAATGCTTTTGAATTGTCAGCGGTTGATTATATTTTAAAACCTGTTAGAATTGATGCACTGCAACGTGCTTTATCAAAGGTAAATGATTCAAAATCATCAGAATCATTAAAGGTATTGCAAAGCAATTTAGATGTGCCACAAAATAAAAAAATTGCACTGAATACTGGAGATGGAATTACGTTTATTGAACTACAAGATATTTTATATTTAAAAGCTGACGGATCGTATACGCATTTCTTTATTTCAAATAAAAATAAGATCACGGTAAGTAAAAAAATTGCAGAGTTTGAACGTTTAGAACAAGTGAGTAATTTTATGCGAATTCACAGAAGTCACATCATCAATTTAGAACGCATTCAGAAAATTTTAAAGCAAGATGGAGGAACTGTTATAATGGACAATGGTGATGAATTGTCTATTTCTGCTGATAGAAAAGCAGCATTGTTAGAAAAATTCGAATCGTTTAGATTCTAAAAAAAAACCGCTTCAGAAACTAATCTGAAACGGTTTTCAAAAAAACTACTTACTTAACTTTTATAACTTACTCAATAATTGCACTTTCCCATGCATTTCTTTTGTTGCTGTAAGAATTAGATTTCCTTTTTTCCCTTTTTCATAATAGTGTAATTTATCGCCTTCTTCCATTTTAATAGTTGTTGTGGCATTTTTAGTTAAACTATAGCTTCCGCCACTTCCAGCATTGATAACCTTTACTTCATTATCGGTGTCATTTTTAATTTTGATGTCGAATTTTTCAGTGATTGTAATTTCTTCATTCAGACTCAAATGGTTTGAATTTGTGTTCATTGACATTAAGCTTAATGCCATGAATAATAGGATTATTGCTTTCTTCATAATTATTTAATGATTAATTTTTGTGTTGAAATAGCATTGTTCACATCTTCGATTCTAACCAAATATATTCCATTTGATAAATTAGAAACATTTATATCTTTTGTAGTAGAAGTCATAATTTTTTGACCTTGTAAAGAATATATTTCAACTGATTTTACTTCGTTTTCCATTTCAATTGAGAAGTTATCTGATGTAGGATTCGGGTAGATAGATGCTTTTAAGTTTTTAGATTGAAAATTTTGAGAACTTAATGTGTTTTGAGAATTATATAATGATAAAACTTCAATCGAATTAAAAAATGTATTATAAACTTCAAAATCATCTATTTTAAAGTTACCAGTCCAATTGCTACCATTATTATAATCAGGTGAGCTACCGAATATAATTATGTTACCCAATGTATCCCAGTTTGGCTTCGTTCCTGAGCCTATCAAAGAACCATTTTTATACATTGCAACATTAAGTCCATCATATGTAAGTATGTAATGTTCCCAAACGCCGCTAGTTCCTGTGTCGGTAGTTGTTAGACTATTTCCAGGTCCAAAAGCATCATTACTTAAAATACTTGTAATTGATGCGTTAAAACCGTAAGCTCTGTTATTGGAGGGATTTCCCCAAGTCCAAAAATTACCGTTTAAATTTGTTCTGTTTAGCCAAAAAGAAACTGTTCTTTGGTTTTTACCTTGGGGTAAGGTAAACGCACTTTGCATGTAACACTTGTTTAGCATACTTAGAGCGTTATTAGCATTACCATTTCGGTCGTTTACATAAACAACACCCGTTGGAGATGTACCCGTTAAAGGATCTATTAATGATACTGTGTTTCCTACATTACTTAAAGAATTATTGAATTCAAATTTTAATACAGGTGTTGCAACTGAAGGACTTGCTAATGCAATACTGTTTTTAACAGTAACTATTTCAGCAGCAGATAATGCTCTTTGATATATATATAATTCATCCAAAGTTCCTGTTATACATCTTGCTGGATCTACAGATCCATTAGAGTAAGCATCAGATCCAAAAACAAAATTTCCTTGATTAGAATTCATCGGACTATTATCTTGATTCATTCCTGTAGAAGGTGTCCAAGCGAGAACACCATCTAAATAATACTTCACTATTGTACCTTCTTTAGTAATTGCATGATGATGCCAAGCTCCACTTTGACCTCCAATGTGTGTATTTAATGTTTGACAAAAACTATTTGTTGTTGTAGAATATTCAAGTCTATATCTATCATAATAGATAGTTCCTCCATCACAATTAGAAGTGCCAACATATCCATACTTTAATCCATTTCTTAAATTAAATGACATTGAATACAATAATGGGTTAACTCCACCTCTAAATTCCCACCATGCAATGGTACAGTTAGTGTTTAAGTTCGCAGAAGTAACCATTGAAGAGTTTGTTAGTGCAGATGCTCCTGCAAATGAAACCCCTTGCCCAACTTTTCCTCCAGTAAAACTAACATTTGTTGCAGTGCCATTAGTAAAACTGTGCGTTGGTTCATTACTAATTAAAGTGTTTTCAAAATTATAATAAGCTACCAAACCACTTGTTGGTGCCTGAGCAAAAGATTGATTTACTAGAATCAAAGTAAATAAAAGTAATATTTTTTTCATAATAAATAGTTTAAATTCAGTAGCAAAAGTCTATAAATCAGTTGTGTTAAATTTTAACATTTCATGAAACAGTGGTTTTTTTTCATGAAATGCATTTTTTTATTAGTTAGAATGATTTTTATGTTAAAAAAAACCGCAACTTCAAGAGTAAAGTTGCGGTTAGCCAATGATTTAGATTGGAATTAAAAACTAAAAACTATCATAATTAAAATTAGGGTGTACAGTGTGGTAAGTGTAATTTCGAGACGGTATTTTTCTATAATTCTCATACTATTTAACAATTAATTTTTGAGTACTTCTGTTATTGTTTTCATCTTCAATTTGAACTAAATAAATGCCTTTAGATAAATTAGAAATATCTATATTTTTAGAAGTAGAAGTCATTACTTTGTGACCTTGCAAAGAATAAATTTCGACTGATTTTATATTTGAATCTATTTCAATTGTGAAATTATCTGACGTTGGATTTGGATATATATTAAATTTAACTTTCTGTTCATTATCAGCTAAGCCCAACGCAGAAGTTGTGAAACTTCCTAATATTCTATTTCCATTAAGTGTTGGCGAATATCCTCCAACACTATAATAGTAAGTTGTATTTGGAGTTAAACTCGTGAAATTGAAAGTAAATGGTGTTGGTGTATTTGTAGTAGTATTTGCAATTCCATTGTAAGAATAAAAAGTGGTTGGACTTAATCCATAATCAACAGCTATTGTGCTTTGAATTCCAAATGTATTCACCTGAAAATCAATTTGCGCAGATGTTGTAGTAATGTTAGAAACAACTGCATTTGTTGTACTTGGTGGAGTTCCTCCTGAGGTAAAACTACCAGTAATTGTTACAGCTGCTTGATTTGAAGCATCGTAAGCATCAATTGCATAATAGTATAATGTGTTTGGAGTTAAGCTGGTGATATCATAAAACAGAGGTGTAGGTGTATTTCCATTAATTGGCCCAACTTGGTTAAAACCTGTCATCGTTGGCGTAGTATTGTACTGAACAAATGCATTGGTAGTACTATTTTGTGCATTAACAGAAAAATTAATTCTTGCTGAAGTTGCAGTAATGTTTGAAACTGAAACATTTGAAATAATTGGTGCAGAAAATCCCTGTATACAGAATGTTAGAAATAATGTAAAATAGAATAAGTGTAATTTTGTTTTCATAAATTTAGTTTTAAAAGTTATGATGCAAAAATGTTGTAACTTTTTTGTTTTAATTCTGAACTTTTATGAAACGATGCTTATTTTTCATGAAATGTACAATTAATTACATAATGTTAACTGTAGTTAAAATTTTTATAATGAATTGATTTCGTCTTTACTTTCTTTGTTAATTTGCAAAAAAAATATAGAATGTCTGCACGTTGGATTATCCTTTTTGTGATTATTGCAATCATTGAAATTTATGCTTTTCAAGCTGTAAAAACATTTACTAAAGTTAGATGGGTTCAGCTTTCCTATATAGTAATTTCTGTAGCTGCTGTTGCTTTTATCTTTTATGGGTTTTCTAAATTTGATAGAAGTGTAGGACAAACACCTTTGTTCATGATGACAATTGGTGTTTTGTTGTTGGTTTTAGTTCCTAAGCTGTTAATCACTTTTATAATGTTGCTTGAAGACATTTTACGATTGATGATTGGAACAAAAAATTATTTCGCAAATTATGATAATGATACTTTTTTACCAGAAAGAAGAAAGTTTGTAAGCCAAGTTGCGCTCGGAATTGCCGCAGTTCCATTTTTATCATTGATATATGGAATGACTATAGGTAAATATAATTATAAAGTATTAAGACAAACTTTGTTTTTTGATGATTTACCTGATGCTTTTGATGGTTTTAAAATCACTCAAATATCAGATATACACAGCGGTAGTTTTGACAACCCAGAAAAAATAAGTTATGCAGTTGATTTAATTAATCAGCAAGAATCTGATTTATTATTATTTACAGGAGATATTGTGAATACTCATGCAACTGAAATGCATCCATGGATTGATACTTTCAAAAAGATTAAGAATCATGAATTTGGGAAATATTCTATTTTAGGAAATCATGACTATGGCGAATATGTAGAATGGAAATCGGAAGAAGCAAAAAATAAAAATTTTGAAGATATTAAAGATTTACATCAACAAATAGATTTCAAATTGATGTTGAATGAAAACACAAAAATCAAAAAAGGGAATGACGAAATTGCTTTGGTTGGTGTTGAAAATTGGGGTGTAAAATTTAAAAAAGTTGGTGATTTGAATAAAGCTTCTGAAAATTTGAGTAAAGAAGATTTTAAAATTTTAATGAGCCATGATCCAAGTCATTGGGATGCTGAGGTTAAAGAACATCCAAAACATTTTCATTTGACGCTTTCTGGTCATACACACGGATTTCAGTTTGGAATAGAAATTCCGGGAATTATAAAATGGAGTCCAGTAGAATATGTTTACAAACAATGGGCTGGTTTATATGAAAACGTAGGTAAATATATTTATGTAAATAGAGGTTTTGGCTTTCATGCATATCCTGGAAGAGTAGGAATTATGCCAGAAATTACAGTTATTGAACTAAAAAAAGGTAAAAATGTAGTATAATTAGTTAAAAATGCTACATTTGTATTACTAATACTTTCTTTTTTAGAAAAGAATATATAAATATTTAGGTTTTATGTCAAAATTTGGCGAACTTATAAATGCTCAAGTTCCTGTGTTAATTGACTTTTACACAGAGTGGAACGAATCGTCAGTGTCAATGCATCCTGTTATTAGAGATGTTGCGGCTGCACTTGGTGATAGAGCAAAAGTGATTAAAATTGATGTGGATAAAAACCAAGAATTAGCCGAAGCACTTCGAATTAAAGGTTTACCAACGCTTATGATTTACAAAGAAGGTCAAATGGTGTGGAGACAATCTGGTGAATTAGATGCTAATACTATAATTGGCTTGGTTCAGGAACAGGTTTAATCAATTTTTTCAAAAATAAATCCTTTTTCTTTTAAGAATTTCAACGTTCTTGGTAATGTGTATTCCAAGTTCGAAAATGCTTTTTTGCTATCGTGAAAAACGATAATACTTCCTGATTTTACATTTTTTAAAACATTTTCTAAACACTGTTCTTTAGAAATTGTAGCATCAAAATCGTAAGAAATGATGTCCCACATAATTATTTTGTATCCAAGCTTTCTAAGGATTTTTGATTGTGATGGTTTTATTTTGCCGTAAGGCGGACGAAATAGGTTTCGAGTTTCGAGTTTCGAGTTTTGAGTTTCTTTATCACAACGATTTGCGTTTTCAATGTATTCTGAAGTAGAAGTTTTCCAGCCGTTTAAATGATTGAAAGTGTGATTTCCTATGGAATGTTTTTCGTTGACTACTTTCTCAAAAATTTCTGGATATTTTCTAACGTTATCACCAATGCAAAAAAAGGTTGCTTTGGCGTTATATTCTTTTAGTTGATTTAGTGTCCATTCTGTAATATCTGGCGTTGGACCATCGTCAAAAGTAAGATAAACTTTATTTTCATTGTTAGGAATTTCCCAAACATAGTTTGAAAATAGTTTTTTAATAATCCAATGTGCTTTTACCCAAATCATATTTCAAATGTAAATAAAAAGTGCCGATAAATTACTCTATCGACACTTTGTTATTTTATACTATCTCAACTATTCCATATCACGTTCAAATTGCTGGAATCGTTGATTGAAACTGTTGAATTCTACTTTACATTTATTATAAAAAGCAACATCATTGTTCTTTTTCATTACTTCTAACAAACTTCTATAACGTTCAATATCCGTAACGATATCTGTACCAATATCGCTTTGTTCAACGGCTTTTAAAGTGCTGTAATATTTTAGATTTTCTTTATATTTATTTATCAATTTAGTTAGTAAATCTCTAGCTTTTTGAGTTTCTCCAACTTTGTAATATCCATCAGCAAAAGGCTCAACAGTTGAATAATATCCATAATAATCTAATGGAAATTTAGTTACACCCATTTCAATTATATTTTTTGCTTTTGCAATTTTTCCTTCTTTGATTAATTCATACATTAATCTAGAAAGGTTTGTTCGTGTGGAAATACTGTTTTTTCTAGTTTCTGGATCATGATAAATAGTTGTCTTGTCACCATTACCCCAAGTCCATTTTTGAACTAAATTATACATTTTATCCGCATCAATTTGTCCCATATCAGGATAATTTTCTTCTAAAGTCTTTGTTTTTATTGGAACTAATTTATAAACCATTCCATCTAATTGAAGATAATCTTTCATCCATAAATAGTCATCATCTGCAAAACTTCCAGGACTAAAATAGATAGGTCGTTTCCAATTGTTGTTGTTTAGGATATCAAGCATTATCAATCGGTTTTTATACAAAGCACTTCCTTTAATTTCGATATCGATATAAGGAACAATAGAATCATAATATTTAGAATTCACCACTTTGTTCTTAATAACAGCATTTTTATCAACAGGAATTCTAACTTTATTTGTTGGGAAGAAATGTACTTTTTGCCCACTTTGCATTTCTACTAAAGTTCTTTCGTCTTCACTTTTTGCAAACTCAACAAAATCTTTTAAATTCCATCTTGAATCTTTTGCTTGTTCACTAAATACTATATAATCTCTGGTTCCGTCAACATATTGATTGTGATTAAAAGATATTGGAAGTCCTTTTGAAGTATATGTTTTCATTTTCATTTGATCAATATACCAATCAGTCATCAACAAACTTGTACAACAAATTTTAATATCAGGACGAACTCCTTCAATTTCTTGAGCATACCATAATGGGAAAGTATCATTGTCACCTATAGTATATAAAATGGCATTTGGTTCACATGATTCTAAGTAAGCTTTTGCCATTGCAATTGCTGTATATTTATTAGAACGATCATGGTCATCCCAATTTTGAGTTGCCATTAAAACCGGCGCTGCTAAAAGTGTAGCTGCAATAGTTAAAGGCGCGGCAATCTTTGAAGCTAATTTTTCTTTTATGATTTCGTAAATTGCATAAACTCCAAATCCAATCCATATTGCAAAAACGTAAAACGATCCTACCAAAGCATAATCTCTTTCGCGTGGTTCAAATGGACGTTCGTTTAGATAAATTTTTAATGCTAATCCTGTAAATAAAAATAAGGCAAGAAGAACATAAAAACTTTTTCTATCTCTTTGAGCATGATACATCAAACCTATTAATCCAATGATGAATGGTAAAAAATAATATACATTTCTACCTTTGTTATTTACAACATCTGACGGTAAATCTTTTTGTGAACCTAAATGCAATTCATCAATAAAATTAATTCCACTTAACCAATTTCCATCTAGATTATCATATTTTCCTTGATTATCGCTTTGTCTTCCTACGAAATTCCACAGCAAATATCTTCCGTACATGTATCCAAATTGATATTCAACCATATAACGGATGTTATCAAAAGTTGATGGTTTTTCAATGATTAAATAATCACCATATGCTTTCAAGAACGCAACATAACCATCAGTATCAATTTTATTTGAGGCATAAGCATTTCTAAATTCAGCAACAATATCAACTAATTCTTTTTCTTCAGAATAGTCAGGATTTATAGTAAATTTTGGCGGGCTAGAAAAATGAATGTAGTTTTCAACGTGCTCAGTACTCCACATCCTTGGTAAAATTGCTTTGTGAGCATCATCTGTATTTTGCTCGGCATTTTTGTAGTTGTTTACAATTTCATATTTGCCTGTTTGATAGTTTCTTTCATAGTTAGGCGCTTTATCTAAATAAGGATTATCTGGATCTAAACCTGCGAAAGTGTCTGTATATTGTGGGCCGTAAAATAAAGGATTTACGCCATATTGTTCTCTATTATAATAAGCTAAAACTTCGGCAGCATCAGACGGTTTGTTTTCATTAATTGGCGTGTTTGCATTGGCACGAATTGGTAACATCATCCAAGTTGAGAAACCAATTAAAACGAATAATACACACAACAAAATAGTATTGTAAAAAGATTGCTCTTTTTTCTTTGTATATTTTAATCCAAAATAGAAAACCGCAATGATTAATAATAATGCAAAAATACTTCCTGAATCGAATGGTAATCCAAGTGAATTAACCATGAAAATTTCAGTTTTTCCAAAGAATGCTAAGGTATAAGGAAGTAATAATTTGAATATAAATAATAGAACTGCAACAATTATAATATTAGCAAAAATGAAGTTTTTAACAGTAACTTTTTGATAATTCTTGAAGAAATATAAAAATCCAATGGACGGAATGGTAAGCAATGCCATAAAGTGAACACCAAATGATAAACCTACAACTAGAGAAATTAAAACCAACCAACGGTTTCCTCGTGGCGTATTCATATCTTGTTCCCATCGTAAACCAAGCCAAAATAGTAATGCAATCAATAAAGTTGCCATAGCATAAACTTCGGCTTCAACAGCGTTGTACCAAAAACTATCCGAAAAAGTAAAAGCCAAAGCGCCAACAAACGAACTTCCTAAAATTACTACATAGTTGTTTTTGTCTAACTCAGTATATGAAGAAATTATTTTTTTTAATAAAATCGTTGACGACCAAAACATAAATAATATGGTGAAAGCACTAGAAAAAACAGACATCATATTAACCATGAAAGCCACATTTTCATTATTACTTGCAAACATTGCAAAAAAGGCTCCCATCATTTGATACAACGGCGCACCTGGTGGATGTCCAACCATTAATTTAGCAGATGTTGCAATATATTCTCCACAATCCCAAAAACTCATTGTTGGTTCTACCGTTAAAGTAAAAGTTACTAAAGCTACAGTAAAAGCAACCCATCCTAGGATTGTATTCCACTTATTAAAATTAAATGTTGTCATAAAAAGGTATGAAATTATTTCAGTTGCAAAGAAACTATTTTTTTATCGAATCCACATAAACAGAACTTGATAAAATTTTTATAAATTATTGCTTACTAAAAGTTTGATGTTAATTATTCTTTTATTTTAAATTCTAATCCTATAAAACGAGTGCTTTCAATGGATATGTTGGCATCATCATTAAAATATTTTCTAATTTTTGTGATAAAAACATCCATGCTTCTTCCCGAAAAATAATCATCTGTTTTCCAAACGGCTTTTAAAATAGTTTCTCGTTTAACAATTTGATTTTTATGTTGATATAAGAATTGAATTAATGATGCTTCTTTTTCAGTCAATTGCTGGGTTTTATCGTCTATTTTTAAACACAATCTTTTAGTGTCAAAAAGATATTTTCCAATAGTAATTTCTTGAAAAGATACTTTTAAATTAGATTCGCTTCTTTTTAAAATATTGTTCAAACGTAATATTAGTTCCTCAACTTCAAATGGTTTTACAATATAATCGTCGGCTCCAAGTTGTAATCCTTTAATTTTATCCTCTTTTAATTGTTTTGCGGTTAAAAAAATGAATGGTGTTTCTGGATTTATTTTTAAAAGTTCTTCAGCTAAGGTAAACCCATCCATTTCTGGCATCATTACATCTAAAATACAAATATCAAAGGTGTTTTTTTGAAATAATTCTAATGCTTTTCTGCCATTTTCTGCCCAAATTACTTCAAAATTATGCAATTGCAAGTATTGAATTAAAACATTAGAAAGATCGAAATCGTCTTCAGCTAAAAGTAGTTTTTTCATAAACTCAAGATGGAATAGATAAAATAAATTGCGTTCCTTTTCCTAAATCACTCACTAATTTAATAGTGCCTTTGTGAGCTTTTATAATTTGGTCAACATAATAAAGTCCTAATCCTAATCCTTTTGCATTGTGAATATTTCCTTGTTCTACTCTATAAAATTTGTCAAAAAGTAATGATTGTTTGTTTTTTGCAATTCCAATGCCATCATCTTTAATACTAATTTTAAATTCGTTGTCTTGTAAATGTGTACTTATAAAAATTGTTTTAGCTCCATATTTTACAGCGTTTTCCAATACATTAGTAATGGCAGTTGTAAGATGAAATGCATCTAAATTTAACTGTGTTTCTTGATGAAAATCAATTTGAATTCCAATGGATGGATGTGCCACTTTAAAATCGGCAATTATGGTTTTTATAAATTCATTAGCTTTGATTTTTTCCTTATTCAATTCAATTTCTTCAAATCCTAAAGAATTATTCATTACCTGGTCAATTAAACTTTGTAAACGTTCGTTTTGACGATTTATAGTTTGAATTAATTGATTGTAAAGTATCTCATTTTCTTTAACTTCTTTGCGCTCCAATATTTTTGTTGAAACGGATAATGTAGTTAAAGGAGTTTTTAATTCGTGGGTGATATTGTTAATGAAATCGGTTTTGATGTCACTTATTTTCTTTTGTTTGATGAGTGATTTAATCGTTATTACAAATATAATTATTAACGTTAGAATGGAGGCAAATGCTAAAATCAAAATTAATGACATTCGTTTTAAAACAATTAACTCCCAATTTTTTACAGATACATACAAACTGTCCTCGGTTAGTAACTTGTAATTAGATTTTAGTCCGTTTGAACTTGTTGTTCCAACATAGTTTCTAATTAAAAAGGCATCATCTAATGAAGCTAAATTGCCATACATTTTGTTTTCTATAAATGGTTTTTCAGCAAAAAGCGTATCTACTTTTTTTACATTATTATAAATGACAAATTTATTTAAGATAATCGCAAAATCTATTTCATGATTAGGGAATTCCTTGTCAAATTCTTTTTGCAATTTTTCAGTTAATTGTTTTCTAAAATGATTTTCTAATAATTGTTTTTTTACTTGCGAACGATAATTCTTGTCAATCAGATAATTTTCTGCTAATTCTTTGTATAAAAAATCTTTTTTGTGAAACAAAGTGCTGTCAACATCACTGTAATCGTTAGTTATTTTGCTTAATTTTTCTTTAACTTCAATTCTAAATTGAGCTACTTTATAATCGTAAGTTGTTTTTACCAAATACAATTGCATAACAAACAGTACAACTAAAACTAAAGCTGATAAAGAAATTAGGATGTTAATTCGTTGTTTCATATAAGATGTAAAACCGAAGTTCAAAAATAAGAGGATTTATTCATTAAATAACCTAAAAATGATGCTTTAACCTACGATTAACTTTCGAAGGTATTTTTTTCTTGAATTGTAAGTAGAATGTAATTAATGAATTAGAGGTTTATAATCAAGTATTGTGTTGTTTTTCCGCAAAAAATCAATAAAATATTTGCTTTAAATAAAATTTGTATTAAATTTGCACCCGCATTCAGCACTTATTGGTCTATGGTGTAATGGTAACACAACTGTTTTTGGTGCAGTCTTTCTAGGTTCGAGTCCTAGTAGACCAACAAATAAATCTCAACTTTTTCAGTTGGGATTTTTTGTTTAAGCTAGGCGAGAAGTTTATCCCGATACTTCGGGAAGTCCTAGTAGACCAACAAATAAATCTCAACTTTTTCAGTTGGGATTTTTTGTTTAAGCTAGGCGAGAAGTTTAT
>NZ_JAIXUB010000028.1 GCF_027484205.1 Flavobacterium sp. | reverse complement strand
GAAACCTGAAACCTGAAACCTGAAACCTGAAACCTGAAACCTGAAACCTGAAACCTGAAACCTGAAACCTGAAACCTGAAACCTGAAACCTGAAGCCTGAAACCTGAAGCCTAAAACCTGAAACCCGAAACTCGAAACTCGAAACCCAATTTAATGAAAGCAACTTACCACAAATACTTACTCGACTTCAAACGACCATCAGGAACATCTCGTGGTGTTTTGACGCAGAAAGAAACGTGGTTTATTGTCCTTGAAGAAAATGGTAAAAAAGGAATAGGCGAGTGCGGAATTCTCAGAGGATTAAGTATTGATGATCGAGATGATTATGAAGAAAAACTAAAATGGACTTGTCAAAACATTCATCTCGGAGAAGAACAATTATGGTACGAATTGATTGAATTTCCGTCGATTCAGTTTGGAGTTGAAATGGCTTTTAAATCTCTTGAAAGCGAAAATCCTTTTGTTTTACTTCCTTCCGATTTTACAAATTCAACAAAATCTATTCCAATAAATGGTTTGGTTTGGATGGGCGATGAGCAATTTATGAAAGACCAAATAGAAGAAAAATTAGCACAAGGATTTCATTGCATAAAACTAAAAATTGGAGCTATAGATTTTCAAAAAGAATTGGATTTATTGCGCTTCATTCGTCAAAATTTTGATGCAAAAACTATTGAAATTCGTGTTGATGCTAATGGTGCTTTTAGTGAGAGTTTAGCTTTAAATAAATTGAATCAATTATCTGGTTATGAAATCCATAGTATTGAACAACCTATCGCAAAAAATCAGACTGACACAATGTCATTGTTATGTAAAACAACTCCAATTCCAATTGCTTTAGACGAAGAATTAATAGGTGTGTTTTCAATTGAACAAAAAGAAACTTTATTGCAAAAAATTAAGCCACAATACATCATTTTAAAACCAAGTTTTGTTGGAGGTTTTCGTGGCACAAAACAATGGATTGAACTTGCAGAAAAATATAAAATTGGTTGGTGGATTACTTCAGCTCTTGAAAGTAACATTGGTTTAAATGCAATTGCGCAATGGACATTTTTGCAAAATAATTCTATGCCTCAAGGTTTAGGTACTGGAGCACTTTATAACAATAATTTTGATTCTCCATTGTTAGTATCAGGAGGACAATTGTGGTATCAAAAAGATGTCGATTGGAAATTTGATTTTAATAATCTACAATAAAATTACAAGGGTTTCCTAGGAAGTTCTTTAGTTTTCATTCCTGCTACTTTTCCCTCAGAGTTTATTGTAATGTATAATTCACGCTGAAAATATTTCTTTTCATAGTCAATTTTGTATCTAAAAACTAAATCATTAGTTTCTGTATCATTCGTGATATCTATCAATTCAATATCAATAAACTTACCATTTTTAAATAATATTTTTTGGCATGCTTTTGATAACTTTTCAACGGTTGCATTTTGAATTACTTTTTCAGTTGCTTCTTCTTTAGTAAACGGTTTAAATTTTGAAGTATTACATGTTTCTAATAAACGTTTTCCTAGATGGTATGCTCGTGTTACTTTTTGCGAATTTACTTCCTTAAAACTCATTTTTACGAAACGAGATTTTACATCTATAGGTTTTTCAGCGGTTTTTACTTCATCTTTTTTAGGAGATGAAGAGGAATCATTAATAACTTTTTTGCTTTTGCAAGATGCTAAAATGGTTAAGGCAATTACTATGTAAAGCAACTTTTTCATAATTATAATAACTTAAAAATTATGATTTTAGTATGAAGTTTTGGTTATCCATTTTTCAAATTTCAAATTTTATTATTTATCAGTATGTTAAAAATAACTTCTATTTATTGAGTATTATTTAATTAATTACAGTAAAAATTTCGTATAGTGTATTTTTGTGCTATAATTTGAACAAATTGTGCTATTAAATTATTGAGGATAAAATTACTTTTGGATAAATCAAAAAATTAAACTTATGAGTAATTTAGTTCAAAGACCACAATTAAAAGAAAAGTATGATAATTACATCAACGGAAAATGGGTTGCACCATCTACAGGACAATATTTCGAAGTTCTATCTCCAGTTGATGGAAAGCTAATGGCAAAAGCAGCACATTCTGCTAAAATGGATACAGAAATGGCTGTTGATGCTGCTTATGAAGCATTTAAATCGTTCAGTCAAACTTCTGCAACAGAAAGAAGCATCATGCTAAATAAAATTGCCGATAGAATCGAGGAAAATTTAGCATTTATTGCAGCAGTCGAAACCTTAGATAACGGAAAGGCAGTGAGAGAAACGATGGCTGCAGATATCCCATTAGCAATTGATCATTTTAGATATTTTGCTAGTGTCATTCGTGCAGAAGAAGGTTCGATTACAGAATTAGATAAAGATACAGTTTCTATTATAATGCACGAACCATTAGGTGTAATTGCTCAAATTATTCCATGGAATTTCCCAATTTTAATGGCGGTTTGGAAACTTGCACCAGCATTAGCAGCAGGAAATTGTGTAGTTTTAAAACCGGCAGAAAGTACGCCAATCTCTATTATGGTTTTAATGGAACTGATTGGTGATTTAATTCCTGCTGGAGTTGTGAATATTGTCAACGGTTTTGGAGCAGAATTAGGAAGAACATTAGTGACTAATCCAAAAGTTTCTAAAGCTGCGTTCACTGGTTCAACTGCAACGGGTAGAATGGTAATGCAATATGCTACAGAAAATATTATTCCAGTAACTTTAGAATTAGGTGGAAAATCTCCTAATATTTTCTTCCCATCAGTTATGGATGCTGACGATGAATTTTTAGATAAAGCTCTTGAAGGTGTTGCTCTTTTTGCCCTTAATCAAGGAGAAGTTTGTACATGTCCATCACGACTTTTAATTCATGAATCCATTTACGATAGATTTATTGAAAAAGTATTGGCAAGAGTAAATGCTATTAAAACAGGAAATCCACTCGACCCAACAGTGATGATGGGCGCACAAGCATCGCAAATTCAAAAAGATAAAATTCTTTCTTACATCAGGTTAGGAAAAGAAGAAGGTGCAGAATTATTATGTGGTGGCGATGTGAACCATTTAGGTGATGATTTAGAAGGAGGTTATTATATCCAGCCAACTTTATTTAAAGGTCACAACAAAATGAGAATTTTCCAAGAAGAAATTTTCGGACCTGTTTTAGCGGTTACGACTTTCAAATCAACAGAGGAAGCTATCGAAATTGCAAACGACACAATGTATGGTTTAGGTGCTGGAGTTTGGACTCGTGATGCTCATGAATTATATCAAGTTCCAAGAGCGATTCATGCAGGTCGTGTTTGGGTAAACCAATATCATGCTTATCCTGCTGGAGCACCTTTTGGAGGTTATAAACAATCTGGAATTGGTAGAGAAAATCATAAGATGATGTTAGATCATTATCGTCAAACAAAAAACATGTTGATTTCTTATAACAAAAACAAATTAGGTTTCTTTTAATAAAATCGTTTATTAAGCAAAAAGCCACGAATTCAGTATGTTTGAAACTCGTGGCTTTCAATTTTACAATAGTATGGAAAAAATAAAACGTTTAGATGCTACACAAAAAGCATTGGATTTAATTGATTTTTTATCAGAGAAATTTGGTGATTTGATGTTCTATCAAGCTGGAGGATGTTGTGAAGGTACACAACCACAATGTTTTGAAAAAGGTGGTTTTTATTTAAGATATGGTGATGTTTGTATCGGAACTATCAAAGGATTTGAGTTTTGGCTCGACAAAGATTTGTTTGAATATTGGAAACATGCTCATTTTACATTAGATGTAATTGACGGAATTGGAGCAGGAGGTTTTTCTTTAGAAACACCTTACGGAAAAACATTTAAAGTAAATTACAGATTATTTACAGAAGATGAAGTTCAAAATTTAGAAGAAACTAAATTGAATGAGTAATACTTTTACCAATTAAAATCCAAGTGAACCTGAAAATTCTTTTAATGAAATTTCATAAAGTTTAGTTTGAAACTGAGCATTACTGTAGCGAACTAAAGCATTCACGTAATTCAATTGAGCTGTTCTGTATTCGATTGGTGTAATAGTTCCAATTTTGAATTTTGCTAGAGTAATATCCAAATTTTGTTTGGCAATTTCTACATTTTTCTCTTCAACTTTTGTCAATTCTAAATTGGTTGTATAACTTTGATAAGCCATACCAAGTTGCGATTCTAAAGCTAATTTTTGCTGACTAATAGTGTTTTCAACATTTTGAACTTGAAGCTTTGCAACTTTTTCATTTCTATTTTGATTGAATCCATCAAATATTGGGACAGAAGCATTTATGCCATAAACAAATCCACGCCCAGAAGATTGTGTTATAAATCCTAAGGATGCTTCAGATCGGGTAAAATTGTATCCAGAGTTTATTCGGACTGTAGGATATCTTGCGGCTTTTACTTGCTTTAATTGAAGTTCTGCATTGTTTTTCTCCAATAATTGAGCTTGTAACTGAGGGCTTTGTTTTTCAGATAGAGTTTTTAAATCATCATATTTTAGCGATGCATCGATTGTAATTTCATCTTCTACTTTAAATTCTGATTTGGTGTCTCTTGCCAAAATCTCATTCAATCTAATTTTAGAATTCTGATATAACTCTATTTGTTTCAATCGCGAACTCACATCGGTATTCAAATCTACTTGTGCATTTAAAACTTCTAATTTAGCTGCTTTTCCAATGGAGTAGCGATTTTGAGCTGTTGTCAATCGTTGATTTGAAATTACAATGGCAGTATCTAAAGCTTTGATTTGCTGTTGTTGTTGAACCAAATCAAAATATGTAGTATATACGTCGCTAACTTTTGTTAGAATTGCTAATTTCAATTCAGCTTCTCCTTGTTTTTGTAAAACTTTTAGTTGTTCTCTTCGGGCAAACATCCGCATTCCGTCAAATACAGTCCAATCTAATCCAACACCATAAGTTAAATTCAAATTTCTTGCATTATCTAAGGTTCGTTGTTCGCCACTTGCTTGGGTTTGAGTAGTATTTAAAATACTATTATTATTAACCACATTAGCACTTATAATGGGAAGCATTCCGGCATTTCCTGCAGTGGAATTTGTTTCATCAATTTTCAAATTGTTTTTAGCAATTTTAATGTCGTAATTGTTTTCTAAAGCAATTTTGACAGCATCTTCCAATTTCAAAATCTCTTGTGCTTGAAGTTGAAAACTAAATAAAAAAAGAATTGATATATATGTAAAGCGAATTTTCATAGGTTTAAATTTTATTTTTCAAGAGCATCTAAATTATCAAATTCAGGACGGTGTTTTTTGGCTCTTGACCACATTAAATATATAGCAGGAATTACGAAAAGTGTCAGAATTAATGAAAATAAGGTTCCACCAACAATAACAACACCCATACCAATTCTACTTGTAGAAGCTGCTCCAAGTGACATTGCAATAGGTAATGCTCCTAAGGCAATAGCTAAACTCGTCATTAAAATTGGACGTAAACGTGCTTCTGAAGCTTCAATGATAGCTTCAAATTTTGTTTTGCCTTGTTCTCGTAATTGATTGGCAAATTCGACAATTAAAATTCCGTTCTTGGTGACGAGTCCAATTAGCATTACGGTTCCAATTTGACTAAAAATATTCCAAGTTTGACCAAATAACCACAATGAAAATAAAGCTCCAGCAACCGCCATTGGTACCGTTAAAATGATGATGAATGGATCGATAAAACTTTCAAATTGTGCTGCAAGAATTAAGTAAATTAATAACAATGCTAACCCAAAAGCAAATAAGGTATTGGAACTACTTTCAACAAAATCTCTTGATTCACCACCTAAATCAGTTGTGAAGGAAGCATCTAGAACTTTTTCCTTAATTTCATTCATCGCATCAATTCCATCGCCCATACTTTTTCCCGAAGCTAATCCAGCCGATACGGTAGCTGACATGTATCTATTGTTATGAAATAATTGTGGCGGATTACTCTGCTCTTCCACTTTTACCACATTATCCATTTGAATTAAAGTTCCATTTTTGCTTTTTACAAACATCGAGGTTAAATCCAAGGGTTTGTTTCGGTCTTTTTCTTCAAATTGTCCTATCACTTGATATTGTTTTCCATCTTTCATAAAGTAGCCAAAACGTTGTCCACTTAGTGATAATTGCAATGTTTGAGCTATATCTAATACTGAAATTCCTAAACTCTCTGCTTTTTCCCTGTCGATAGTAACATTGATTTCTGGTTTGTTAAATTTCAAATTCACATCAACCGTTGAGAAGGTCTCATTTTGATTCGCTAAATCCATGAATTGCGGAATTTTTTCACGCAATTTTTCAAAATTTGGTGCTTGAATAATATATTGAATTGGTAAACCAGCTCTTCTGTTTACTGAAATCGTAGGTTGCTCGGAAACATTAGTTTTAGCTTCCGAATATTTTTTTGTCAGTTTGGTAAAACGTTCAGCAATTTCTTTTTGTGAAGCTTCTCTATCTTCAGGATCTTTAAGTGCCAAACGGATTCGCCCTGTATTTACTGATGAAGATAAAAATCCTGGAGCAGTAATGACAAGAGCAATCTTTTTTTCTGGAATGGAATCATTAATCAATCCAGATAATTCTTGCATAAATCTGTCGGTATATTCATAAGTAGAGCCTTCTGGAGCTGTGACACTTACAACCACCAAACTTCTATCATCATAAGGTGCTGTTTCTTTTGGAATTATTGTGAAAAATAAGGCAATCAGTCCAATACAAATAATTATTATTGGAAAACTCAACCATTTTTTCTTCATAAAACTTGTTAAAGCCTCTGCATAACCTTTGTTTAAACTAACAAAATAAGGTTCGGTAAATTCATAAAAACGGGTTTTCTTTTGCTCGCCACCTTTCATCAAATAGGCATTCAACATTGGTGTTAATGTTAATGATACAAATGCAGAAATTAAAACCGCTGCTCCAATGACAACACCAAATTCTCTAAACAATCGTCCAACGAAACCTTCGAGAAATATAATTGGTAAGAATACTGCTGCCAAAGTTATAGAAATCGAAATTACAGCAAAGAAAATCTCATTAGAACCTTTAATTGCAGCTTCAATTGGCGACATTCCTTCTTCTACTTTTTTGAAAATGTTTTCAGTTACAACAATTCCGTCGTCAACTACTAATCCTGTGGCTAATACGATGGCAAGAAGCGTTAATACATTTACCGAAAATCCACATAAATACATGATAAAAAAAGTAGCAATCAACGAAACCGGTATATCAATTAAAGGTCGGAATGCAATGGACCAATCTCTAAAGAATAAGAAGATAATTAAAATAACGAGAATGATTGAAATTAAAAGTGTTTCAGCAACTTCTACAACCGATTTTTTGATAAAAATAGTATTATCTAAAGCAATATTCAGTTCAATATCGGAAGGTAATTCTTTTTTTAAAACATCATATTTTTTGTAAAACTCATTAGCTATATCCAAATAATTAGTTCCTGGTTGTGGAATAACAGCCAATCCAACCATGGGCTTTCCTGAACCAGTAAATCTAGTTTCTAAGTTTTCTGGACCTAATTCAGCTTTTCCAACATCACTCAAACGAACCACTCTAGAATTATCTGAAATTATGATGATGTTATTAAATTCTTCAGCTGTCGATAAATTTCCTAAAGTCTTTACCGTTAATTCGGTATTTGCACCTGTTAATTTTCCGGACGGCAATTCAACGTTTTGACTATTTAAAGCATTTCTAACATCAGAAACTGTCACACCATAAGAAGTCAATTTTACAGGATCAATCCAAATTCTCATTGAATATCGTTTTTGTCCCCAAATTTGAACACTACTAACACCAGGAATAGTTTGCAATCGTTCTGCAATTACATTTTCGGCATAATCGCTAAGTTCCAAAGCATTTTTTGTTTCACTTTGAACGGTCATCGTCACAATTGGATCAGAATCGGCATCGGCTTTTGAAACAACAGGTGGAGCATCAATATCTTGAGGTAAACTTCGAATGGCTTGCGATACTTTATCACGAACATCATTGGCAGCTTCTTCAAGATTTTTCTCTAGTTTAAATTCGATATTAATATTACTCGAACCTTGATTGCTCGAAGAAGTAATATTTCTAATTCCATCGATTGAATAGATTGCTTTTTCTAATGGTTCAGTTATCTGAGATTCAATAATGTCAGAATTGGCACCAGTATAATTTGTTCTAACATTAATTTGAGCAGGATCGATAGATGGAAATTCTCTTACTCCCAAATAACTATAGCCAATTATTCCAAATAAAATAATGGTTAAATTGATTACAATTGTAAAAACAGGTCTTTTTATACTTAGCGTTGATAAACTCATAGGATTATAGTTAAGAATTACATTTTAAAATTTAAATTATTGGTTAATTCTTAATTTTTGGTTTTAACTTTTATTGCATCGTCGTTTTTTAAAGACATTACACCCGAAGTAAGCACCGTATCACCAACATTCAAACCAGAAGTAATTACAATTTCTTTATCGGTTCTAGTCAATGTTTCCACCATAATTTCTTTAGCCTTTCCATTATTAGCAATAAAAACTTTCTTTCCGCCTTGAACCGGAATTATTGCTTCAGTTGGAACAACAATAGCATCTTTAATAGTATTTAAAGGCAATTCAACATTGGCAAAAGTTCCAGGAAGCAGTTTTCCACTTGTGTTTTGTGCAATCGCTCTGATACTCAAAGTTCTTGTTGTTGTTTCGATTTCAGGTTCTATAGCATAAATTTTTGCACTATATTTTTCTGGTAAACCATTAACAGTAAATTTAATTTCAGAATTCACTTTGATTTCTGAAGCATATTTTTCTGGAATTGAAAATGTGATTTTTAAAGGATTTGTACTAACTAATTTGGCAACTAGAGTAGCAGGAGTAATATAGGTTCCAGGAGAAATAGAACGCAAACCAATTTTACCGGAAAAAGGTGCTCGAACAGATGTTTTTGCAATTTGAGCACGAATAAGTTGTGTTTGGGATTGAGCCGTTCTAAAATCAGCGCTTGCAATATCATATTCTTCTTGACTTATGGCTTCTTTTTGAAGTAATAACTTGGCGCGTCTTTCATTTTCTGAGGCTAAATTTTGTCTTGTATTGGCTTGCGCTAATTGTGCTCTAAGTTCAATATCATTAACTTTGAATAGGAGTTGACCTTTACTAACATTTGAACCTTCTTTGAATGCAATATTTTCAACAATACCTGAAACTTCACTTCTAATTTCAATTTGCTCATTAGCTTCAATAGAACCAGAAAGTGTTAATGCGTTTGAAAAATCTTTAGATTCGGTCACAATTGCACTAACTGAAACAGGAGGTTTTTTATCACCTTTTCCTTTTCCGTTTTCGGTTTCACTACTATTTTTGGTAATTCTGTAAGCTATTAATCCACCTATTAAAATGATCAATAATGCAATTGCAATATTTTTAACTTTCATAAATTTCGATATAAAAAGTGTTATTTGTCTATACAACTATAGAATAACAAAATTACCTTTTATCAAAAGAATATGTGGAGTTATTGACTTTTATTTAACTTTTGAGTAACTAATAATGTTCGAAAATGTTGATTTATATAATTCTCAGCAATTTTTTGATGATTAAATTAAGTAGAAGAATTTGATTATTTAAAGTTTAGTATTAAATAAAATTATCCATTATAATTCATCAATTGATATTGTTTTGGTGTTACACCTTCGTATTTTTTAAATAATCTAATGAAGTAATTACAATCTTCAAATCCAGTAGCATAAGAAACTTCGTTTACATGGATATTTGGGTTACTGAGTAGTTTTTTTGCAAATTTTATCTTCTCATTTAAAATATATTCAATTGGACTCATGCCAAGTTCTCTTTTAAAATAGCGATAAAATGAAGTAGTGCTCATACAAGCTTTATCGCTTAAATCTTTCAAATTGATAGTTTCGCGAATATTTTTTTTGATGTATTCTATCGAAGGAGTAATTGGACTATTACTATCAATATGTTTTTCTTCTTCAAATCGTTTCGCTGTTTGCGTTTGAATGATTCTAATAATTAATTCTTGTAATGTCAAATCGGCAATAGCATCTTTAGTTATGGATGTTCCCATGCATTCTTTAATCAATTTATTGATTGTTCCTGCAAGTTCAACATTATTGTAGAAAAAATAATTTTCATGATCTAATTTCCAAAGGTTGTTTTTTCCTTCCTTAGGATATTTTTCATTTAAAAAATCTAATGTATTAGTAATGATATTATTATCGATGGCTAAAGCAATACACTGTGTTGGATTGTCTTTTGAGGCTTCTGGAAAATCAATTTTCATTTCAACATTTGAAGGAACAATTACAGTTTCACCAGGCAAATATTCAAATTGAGGTTCGTCAAAAAGATGCATTATTTTTTTCCCACGTAACATACTTGTAACTACTAAATCATTGAACTTTAGCGGAACTAAATCTGATTTTTGATAAGTTTCAAAGATGTTTAATTCGCAATGATCTAGTGAAAATATGGTTCGATTCTCGACCAAAGTTTTCAATGACTTTTCGTGAGTTAGCGCAGGTGTATGGAGTAATGCTTTAATTGACATAAAAAATATTGAATTACTAAAGTACTTGTTTTTTTGAAATAAATAAAATTTTAGTACTAATTTATGATTGTACAAAAAAACCACTCAATTTCTCGAGTGGTTTCTTCTAACAATTAATTTAACTAAAAATTAAAAACAATAACTATTTTCGGCTACTAATTTAGCAGTGATTGTTTCTCTCAATCCTACAATATTAGGCATGTTGGTATATTTTGTAAAACGACGTAATCCCATCAACATCATGCGTTGTTCGTCGCCTTCAGCAAAAGAAATAATGCTTTCTTTTCCTCTTGCAGCAACAATATCTACAGCTTTGTATAAATATAATTTTGCCATTGCAATTTGCTCTTGAACTTTAGCTTCACCTTCTTTTTTAGCTAATTTTTCAGTTCTTAAAATGGTACTTTCTGCCATGTAAATTTCAATTAACATATCAGCAGCAGCCATTAAAAGTTGTTGGTGTGCGTCTAAGTCCATTCCGTATTTTTGAACTGCAGCACCTGCTACCATCAAGAATGCTTTTTTCAATTTGCCAACCATTTCTTTTTCTTCCGAAAATAATTCAGAATAATCTGGTGTATCAAATGATGGAATTCCCATTAATTCTTCTTGAACTTTCATCGCTGGTCCAAGTAAATCAACGTGACCTTTCATGGCTTTTTTGATTAACATTCCAACCGATAACATTCTGTTAATTTCGTTTGTTCCTTCATAAATACGTGCAATACGTGCATCTCTCCAAGCACTTTCCATTGGTGTATCTTCAGAGAATCCCATTCCACCATAAATTTGAATTCCTTCATCAGCACAGTTTTGAACATCTTCCGAAACAGCTACTTTCAAGATAGAACATTCAATTGCAAATTCTTCAACACCTTTCAATTCAGCTTCTTGATGACTTGCACCTTCTGCTTCACGAAGTTTGATTCTATTTTCAATATCTTTCGCCGCACGATATGTAGCACTTTCTCCTGCATAAGCTGAAGTTGCCATTTCTGCCAATTTGTAACGAATAGCTCCAAAAGAAGAAATAGGTGTATTAAACTGAACTCTTTCGTTAGCATAGTTAATTGCATTTGAAGTCACACGACGCTGTGCATCTAAACAAGCTGCTGCCAATTTGATACGCCCAACATTCAATGCGTTCATTGCGATTTTGAAACCTTCACCTCGAGCAGCCAACATGTTTTCTACTGGAACTTTAGTATCAGCAAAGAAAACCTGACGAGTCGAAGAGGCACGAATTCCTAATTTATGCTCTTCTTCACCCATTGAAATTCCATTGCTCGGATCATTTTCAACAATGAATCCTGTAATGTTTTTATCATCTTCAATTCGTGCGAAAACAATAAATACAGAACAAAAACCTGCGTTTGAAATCCACATTTTTTGTCCAGTGATTTTATAGTGTGTTCCATCTTCTGAAAGAACTGCTTTAGTTTTTCCTGAATTCGCATCCGAACCTGCTCCTGGTTCTGTTAAGCAATAAGCTCCAAACCATTCACCAGATGCTAATTTTGGTACGTATTTTTGTTTTTGTTCTTCTGTTCCGTACAAAGTAATTGGCATCGTTCCAATTCCAGTATGTGCTCCAAAAGCAGTTGAAAACGAACCTGTTGCACCCGAAATATAATCACATACAAGGCAAGTATCAACAAATCCCATTCCCATTCCGCCATAAGCTTCTGGTACAGCTACGCTTAAAAAGCCCATTTCTCCTGCTTTACGCATTGTTTCTTCCGTGAAAGCATAGTCTTTATGCTCAAATCGGTCTTTATTTGGCCAAATTTCTTTGTCGCTAAACTCTTTTACAGAATCGCGCATCATGATTTGCTCTTCTGAGAAATCTTCTGGTGTGAAAACGTCTTCACACTTTGTTTCTTTAACTAGGAATTGTCCTCCTCTGGTTATATCGCTCATTTCTTTATTTTTTTATAGTTGGTTGATTATAGTAATTCATATATTCCCGCAGAACCTTGACCAGTTCCAACACACATACTTACGATTCCGTATTTAGATTTTCTTAAACGCATTTCGTCAAATAATTGAACTGATAATTTTGCTCCTGTACAACCCAGCGGATGGCCTAAAGAAATTGCACCACCGTTTACGTTAATGATATCAGGATTTAAATTTAATTCGCGAGTTACTGCTAATGCTTGTGATGCAAATGCTTCGTTTAATTCAATTAAATCAATATCATTTAAAGTCAAACCTGCTTGTTTTAGTGCTTTTGGAATTGCTTTTACTGGACCAATTCCCATAATTCTTGGTTCTACACCAGCTGATGCAAAATTTACTAATCTTGCAATAGGAGTAACACCCAATTCTTTTACCAATTCTTCACTCATAATCAAAACGAAAGCTGCACCATCACTCATTTGTGACGAGTTTCCTGCAGTTACAGAACCATCGGCTGCGAACACTGGTTTTAGTTTACCTAAAGCGGCAATATTTGTGTCAGCTCTTGGACCTTCATCTTTGTTTACAACATACGATTTGGTCTCTTTTTTACCATTTTCATTGATAAAAGTTTGCTCCACAGTAATTGGAACAATTTGTTTATCAAATTTACCTTCAGCTTGCGCTTTCAATGCTTTTTGATGCGAATTGTAAGCAAACTCATCTTGATCTTCACGAGAAACGTTGAATTGTTTGGCAACGGCTTCAGCTGTTAAACCCATTCCCCAATAGTAATCTTCGTGACCTTCTTTTGCTACAGCGTAATCTGGAGTTGGTTTGTATCCGCCCATTGGAATAAAACTCATGCTTTCTGCACCACCAGCGATAATACAATCTGCCATTCCACTTTGGATTTTTGCTGTTGCCATTCCGATAGTTTCTAATCCTGAAGCACAATATCTATTTACTGTTACACCAGGAACGTCTGTTACTTTTAATCCCATTAAAGAAATTAATCGTCCAACATTTAAACCTTGTTCGGCTTCGGGCATGGCATTTCCAACCATAACGTCGTCGATACGAGTTTTGTCAAAATCAGGCAATTCATTCATCATGAACTGAATAGTTTCAGCAGCTAACTCATCAGGTCTTTTGAATCTAAATACTCCTTTTGGAGCTTTTCCTACCGCAGTACGGTATCCTTTTACAATATATGCAGTTTTCATAGTTTAGTTTCTTAACGGTTTCCCTTTAGTAAGCATGAATTGGATTCTTTCCAACGTTTTTCTTTCAGTACAAAGTGACAAGAAAGCTTCACGTTCGATATCTAATAAATATTGTTCAGTTACCAATGTTGGTTCTGATAAATCACCTCCAGCCATTACATAAGCTAGCTTGTTGGCAATTTTTAAATCGTGTTCTGAGATGTATTTTCCGGCTACCATTTGGTTAGTTCCAACTAAGAACATTCCAAGTGCTTGTTTACCCAAAACTTTAATATCGGTTCTTCTTACTGGTTGTGTATAACCTTGATCGGCCATTTGCAATGCTACTTGTTTGGCAACAGCAATTTGTCGGTCTTTATTTACTACCACAATATCTTTTCCTTTTTGTAAAATTCCTAAATCGAAGGCTTCATAAGCAGATGTTGCAACTTTTGCCATTCCGATAGTTAAGAAATTTTCTTGAAGAACATTTAATTCAACATCATTTTTACGGAACAAATCACTTGCGCGAACTGCCATTTCTTTAGAACCACCACCACCAGGAATTACACCAACTCCAAATTCTACTAAACCAATATACGTTTCAGCAGCGGCGACAACTCTATCGGCGTGCATACTCATTTCGCATCCACCACCAAGTGTCATTCCGTGAGGCGCAACGATTACTGGAATAGAAGAGTAGCGCACACGCATCATTGTGTCTTGGAACATTTTGATAGCCATATTCAATTCGTCGTATTCTTGCTCGACTGCCATCATGAAAATCATTCCGATATTGGCTCCAACAGAGAAATTTGTTCCTTGATTTCCAATTACTAATCCTTTATAATCTTTTTCAGCTAAGTCTATAGCTTTGTTGATTGCGGTTAAAACGCCACCACCAATGGTATTCATTTTAGAATGGAATTCTAAGTTTAAAATTCCGTCACCTAAATCGATAACTGAAGCATCTGAATTACCCCAGACTTTGTGGCTTTCTCTAATATTATCTAAAATGATAAAAGCATCTTGTCCTGGTTTTTCTTCTTGTGATTTTGATGCAATGTTGTAGAAACACGTTTTACCATTTTTAACGGAATAGAACGATTTATTTCCTGAAATCAACATATCCGTTACCCAAGCTGCTGGTTTGTATCCTTCAGCTTCCATCATAGCAATCGCTTTTTCTACACCAATAGCATCCCAAATTTCAAATGGTCCATTTTCCCAACCGAAACCGGCTTTCATGGCATCATCAATTTTATAGAACTCTTCTGTTATTTCTGGAACTCTGTTAGAACAATACGCAAACATTGCTGAGAAATTCTTTCTGTAAAAATCACCAGCTTTGTCTTTTCCTTTTACTAAAACTTTGAATCTATCAATTGGTTTTTCAATAGTTTTTGTCAGTTCTAATGTTGCGAACGATGCTTTTTTAGCTGCTCTGTATTCTAAAGTATCTAAATCTAATGATAAGATTTCTTTGCCTTCTTTTTTATAAAATCCCTGTCCAGTTTTGCTTCCTAACCATTTGTTTTCCATCATTTTGTTGATGAAATCTGGTAGTTTGAACAAGTTGTGTGCTTCGTCATTCGGACAATTGTCATAAATTCCGTTAGCTACGTGAACTAAAGTATCTAAACCAACTACGTCTACCGTTCTGAAAGTAGCCGATTTTGGACGACCAATAACTGGTCCAGTTAATTTATCAACTTCTTCAATGGTTAATCCCATTTCCTTCACTTGGTGGAACAAACTTTGGATTCCGAAGATTCCAATTCTATTTCCGATAAAAGCTGGAGTATCTTTTGCAATTACTGAAGTTTTTCCTAAGAATTTTGAACCGTATTCAAAAAGGAAATCCAATACTTCTTGTGAAGTTTTTGGACCAGGAATGATTTCGAATAATTTTAAATAACGTGCAGGATTAAAGAAATGCGTTCCGCAGAAATGTGCTTGAAAATCATCGCTTCTGCCTTCACTCATAAAGTTTATAGGAATACCTGAAGTATTAGAAGTTACTAAAGTTCCTGGTTTACGGAATTTGTCGATTTGTTCAAAAACCAATTTCTTGATGTCTAAACGTTCTACTACAACTTCAATAATCCAATCGCAAGTTGCAATTTTGGACATGTCGTCAGTTGTATTTCCAGTTGTAATTCGGCTAGCAAATTTCTGACTGTAAATAGGTGATGGGTTGCTTTTTAAAGCATTTGCCAAATGGTCATTTACCACACGGTTACGAACAACTTTACTTTCTAAAGTTAGTCCTTTCTTTTCCTCAATTTCAGTTAGTGCGTTAGGCACAATGTCTAAAAGGAGTACTTCTAATCCGATGTTAGCAAAATGACAAGCAATTCCTGAACCCATGATTCCTGAACCTACAACCGCCACTTTTTTAATTGTTCGTTTCATTTTTTTCTTTAATAATTATGTCAGTCTGAGCTTGTCGAAGACTTTTTTAGTCCGAATGCACTTCGACAAGCTCAGTGTGACAATTGTTTATTTAATAGTATTTGTTTAAAAAATCTTCTTCTCCGTTATCAAATCATTTATCACATCGGCTACTTCCATGAAATGGTTTAGTTTTTCTTCAGTGATGTTTTGTTTTACTACTTCATTAAACTTCAACACCGTAGTTTTTGATTGTTCACGCATTTGTTTTCCTAAATCGGTTAAGTAAATTAAAACACCTCTTCCGTCATCTGGATTTTTCTTTCTAATTATTAAACCTTTTTCTTCTAATGTTTTCAAGGTTCGGGTTAGCGATGTAGCTTCCATTCCCATTCGGTTACTTATATAAGTAGATGGTGTTCCTTCTTCTTTATCTATACTTAGTAAGGCAAATCCTATCGCCATCGAACCATCAAATTTTGATGCTTCTTCATTATACATTCGTGAAACTGCTTGCCATGTCGCTCTTAGTACATAATCAATAGTTTTATCCTTCATATTTTTACTATATCGTTTTAGTTTCGGATTCAAATATATAAAAAATTTATTATGCACGCATAGTATTTATGTTAAATTTTATGCACGCATAGTATTTTTTTAAGTTTGAGGTGCGAAATACAAGGTACGAAGTGAGGAAAGAGAAAGTTAGAAGTTTTGTTTTTCATGGGTTATCGATACATTCGTCTTCCATCTTCCATCTTCCAACTTCCATCTTCCAACTTCCAACTTCCAACTTCCAACTTCCAACTTCCAACTTCCAACTTCCAACTTCCAACTTCCAACTTCCATCTTCCAACTTCATCTTCCAACTTCATCTTCCATCTTCCATCTTCCATCTTCTAACTTCCATCTTCCATCTTCCATCTTCTAACTTCCATCTTCCAACTTCCATCATCGAACTCCTAACTTTTTGCTATGTTTGTAAAAAAATATTTAGATGCGATTCATTACTAAAAGAGCTATTATTATAAAATCGATTATTGCAGGTATTGCGGTGCTTGTGATTAAAAATTTTGTCTTTAAAAATTTATCTATTTATGGACAAGATTTTCACGATCTCATTGAATTTTCAGATATAACCATAGTTTTTACAGGTGCTTTTTTTGTTTTTGGATTGTTGCTTGCAGCTACGATGTCAGATTTTAAAGAAAGTGAGAAGATTCCTGGTGAAGTGGCTTCCAATCTTGAGGCAATAAAAGATTGGATTTATTTAGCATTCAAAGCGCCGCGAACAGGAACTTCCGATTTGTGTAAAGAGGAATTGAATAGCACTTTTCTTCGAGAGGAATTATTGTTCATTACTGACGGAATTATTTCTTGGATTTATTCTAAAGAGAAAGATTCTAATGTGATTTTTCCACTAATTCGACATTCCAATGAAATTGCCTATTATTTTGCCGAACGTGGTGTAGATAAAGAAGCCATAAAAGGTATTCAAGAAAATACAAATGCCATGCGCAAGCAATTGACTCGTGCGTATTCTATTTCTAGAAATAATTTTATAAAACCTGCTTACACCTTATTACAAAGTATATTGTTTATTGTGATGGCTTTGTTATTAATTACCAAATTCAAATCACCAGCTGCCGATTATTTTGTGACTGCTTCAATTACTTTTTTGTTTTGTTATTTGTATTTACTAATCGTGGGATTAGATGATCCTTTCGATATTTCAAATGATGAAATTGATGTCGATTTGAAAACTTTAGATCGTTTTAAGCAACGCTTGATTTCTGATTTTTTGGTGTAATTTATTTTATAAATTTAAACGACTTGTTATTGTATTCGTATCTGATATTATTGTTTTTTACATAAATATCTTTGCTTCCTGGTTCTAAAAGTATAGAATCAGAATCGAAAGTAAATGTAATTTTATCTTTAGTTTCTCTGATTTTTAAGATATCTACTAATTTGGTTTCGTCAAATTTTCCTTCAACATCAATATCACCAATGTATTTTATTTTATCATTTTCTAACAAAAAGGCATCGCCACCAAAAAAATATTCATAAGCTCTTTGGCAAACAATAATGATTTTGTTGTTGCTATTGTTTTTATAAAAATAAGGTTCATAAAGATAAGTTTCACCAACACCTCTTGACTTGTATACAATTTGGTTTTTATCGTTTAATAATAACAATCTGTCACCCCAATCTTTTTCAGTATCGGGATAAGTCATTTTTCCATCAATTGATTCATAAATGCCAACTACTACTTTGCTGTTCCCAATTTTGTAACCACTATCTATTTGAAATCCTTTTACAGATACATCTGAAATACTATCGGGTTGAAATTTTACATAGTCTTGTTCTTCAATAGTTAAAGTATCTTCTGTTTTTTCTGAAGTTGTTGTTGGTTTTACAATTTCATTAGTTTCTTCCGATTTTTTGCAGGATAAGAAAGTTAGAATGATAAAAAAGAGAACTATTTTTTTCATGAAAGGGATTTGATGTTTAAAAGTCTTCAAACAAATATATTGAAAAGCTTTTAAAGCAAAATTATTTTAACATTTTTGAATTGTATTTGTTTAATATTGATATTGTATTTTACTATCCTAATTTATATTTCTCTAAACTTTTTTCTAGAATTCCTTTCATCCTTTTGCGCATTCCTTCCGGTTTGATGATTTCGATGCCATTGCCAAATCCAAGTAATAATCGTTCTAGTTCGTAGTTTTCGATTAATAATAAATGAATAATAATGCTGCCATCTTCGTTGGTTTTTATCAATCGTTGGGAGTTGTGTAATGGTTTTGTTATCACATATGGTGCATTAGTTCGGTCAATCCATAATTCTATTTTTTTAGGATGTAACCCTGTGTTTACGGTTACGCCAACCACATTTTTATAGAATTTCTCAGCATCAAATTCCTCATCAAAATAAGGTGTTTGAAAATCATAATCTATTTTTATAATTCGGTCTAGGGCCAAATTACTTATAGGTGCATTAGTTCGTTTTCGTCCAACTAAAAACCAACGATTATTGAATTCTTTTAAAATAAAAGCATGAAATAAAAATGTATTTTCATCACGAGAAGTGAACGATTTGTAGGTGATTTTTAGGACTACTTTTTTGATAATAGCTTGATACAATTCATCTAAAAAATGCAAACCTTTTAAATTTTCGTTCTTGTCCAAATGTATTACTGGTTGCGTGTGCGATTTTTCTGCATAGATTTTGTCTTCCAATCGTTGTAAAATATCCGAAACGTCATTGAATAAAGAGAAATCTTTGAACTGTTTCAACATTGAAACGGTTTCGGTTAACACATTGATATCGGTTTCAGTCAGAGGAATGTCGGTTATGGTAAAATCCTCATCTTCATAACGGTAATATTTTTTATCATAAACTTCTATCGGTGCATTGTAACCCAATTTTTCACTGCGCATCATTTGAATGTCTAACTGAACCGTTCTTTTACTCACCGAATTTTCTTTACCTTCATATTCAAATAAAGCATCGCTAACGGCTTCTATTAAATCTTCCAATGTCCATTGACGGTACTTGTTTTGCAAACATTTATCTATGGTTTTGTAGCGGATTAGAGCGTTTTTATTTTGAGCCATTTGTTTAGTTTTCAGTTTTCAGTGTTCAGTGTTCAAAATCAATCAAATTTAAAGTTTATTTTTTATTACGCAAAATAATTGCGCAGTAGTTTTAAAATCTTTGTACCGTTGAAAGCAAACAACGAATAATTGTTTAATTTTTAAAATAGATAAGATGAAATTTAATTTTTTGAAAAAACAGAAAAACACAATAGTTAATTACGAAAAAGCTTCTGCCTTTCCATTAACTCCAGAATATGAATTGTATGCCGCAGTGGTTACAACAAGTTTGAGCACTTCTTTTTATGAAAAAGATACAACTCGCTTGGATAGAATAAAAACATTAATACAAAAATGTAATCCTGTATTTGTAGCTAAGTTAGCGGTTTATGCTCGTAATCAAATGAATATGCGCTCTGTGCCTTTGGTTTTGGTAGTCGAATTGGCTAAAATCTATTCAGGTGATGCTTTGATAAGCAAAATGATAGCTCATGTAATCCAACGTGCAGATGAAATAACTGAGTTGTTGGCTTACTACCAAATGGCAAATAATCGAAAAGGTACTAAAAAATTGAATCGTTTGTCGAAACAAATTCAAAAGGGTTTGGCGGTTTCTTTTAACAAATTTGATGAATATCAATTTGCAAAATACAATCGCAATGGCTCAGTTAAATTGAAAGATGCTTTGTTTTTGGTACATCCAAAAGCAAAAGATGAGGCACAACAAGAATTGTTTAACAAAATAGTTGCCGATACTTTGCAAACGCCTTATACTTGGGAAACGGAGTTGTCGCAATTGGGTCAAGTGAAATTCCATAACGAAGCTGATAAGCAAAAAGCATTTACCAATAAATGGGAAGAATTGATTGATAGTAACAAGATTGGTTATATGGCTTTGATGCGAAATTTGCGTAATATAATGGAAGCTAATGTTTCGGGTTTCCATATCGAAAAAGTGTGTCATTATTTGGCAAACGAAAATGCGGTATTGAACTCTAAACAATTGCCATTTCGATTTTTGGCTGCTTACCGAGAGTTGAAAGAGTTGCCTTCAAAATACACTTCAATAGTGTTGGATGCTTTGGAAACTGCGGTTATGGTGAGTGCTAAAAATATTAAAGGTTTTGATGTAACTACTTCGCTAGTGGTAGCTTGTGATGTTTCGGGTTCGATGCAACAACCCATTTCACCAAAAAGTAAAATCTTGCTTTATGATATCGGTTTGATGTTGGGTATGTTGATACAAAGTCGTTGTAAAAATGTGGTAAGTGGTATGTTTGGTGATAAATGGAAAATAATCAATATGCCAAAAAGAAGTGTTTTGAGTAATGTAAATGAATATTACAAACGAGAAGGTGAAGTGGGTTATTCAACTAATGGTCATTTGGTTTTGGAAGATTTGATCAATAGAAAAGAGTGTGTAGACAAAGTTATGTTGTTTACCGATGTTCAAATGTGGAACAGTAATACAACAAATCACACTTTTGCGAATTCGTGGAATAGATATAAAGCGATTGCTCCAAATGCCAAATTGTATTTGTTTGATTTGGCAGGTTATGGTCATGCACCGATAGATATTCAAAAGAATGATGTTTATTTGATAGCAGGTTGGTCGGACAAAGTGTTTGATGTGTTGCATGCTTTGGAAGATAAAAGCAGTGCTTTGAAGTACATCAATAGAATAGAATTGTAAAAAAAAATCTACTGCGTAAAATAATTGCGCAGTAGTATTTGAATCTTTGTCTAGAGAAAGAGAAATTCTTTTAATTATTAAAATAAGATTCATGAAAATTGTTGAATTAAAATATAAAATAGAAAAGAAGTTTAGAAAAATTAAAGTTTGTAATGATTGTTGGGGATTTCAAATACAACCTGACACTAAGCTTTGTAATGGAATTAGTAGAAAAGAAATTGAGGAAGCAGAAAGCTTATATGGATTTGAATTTCCTTGGCTTTATAAAGAAATGCTTTTAACTTTTACAGGATTTGATAAGCCAGAAATTTCAATTGATCCAGAGGATGGAACTACTGAATATGACTACTCAAGTTTCTTTTATCATTATCCTTATGAATTCGAAAAATCTAAATGGTTGATTGAAATAATTAATAATAATTACGAAGAAGCATTATTTGTAATTAATGAAGCAGGGTTTGATACATCTAAAATAGTTGGATTTGTTCCTATTCATAATCATAGAGCATTGGTTGTTTTTAAAGATAAATATTTGTCACCCGTAATTTCTGTAATGGGAGCAGATATAATTTTATTTGGGGATACAATTATTAATTATTTAAAAAATGAATTTATGAATAGATAATATATTGCGTTTAAAAACTGATGTAATTCTTAATTCCTCAGATTGACAAAAAAAAATAGTTTTTTAAAGAAAATAGAATAGTTCATTGAAATAAAAATAATTAAACAAGTGTCGTAGATAAGTATTACTTCGATTTTAACGACGGTGTCGCGGGTTCGAGTCCCGTCTCTTCCACGAATAGAAAATAAAATGGGAGAGTAGCTCAGATGGTTAGAGCACGATAGGTCACTTATTGCTTTTAACCTTGTTTTAAAATAAAAAAGAATGTCGTAGATAAGAGTTACTTCGTCACATTTGGGGAGGAATAGCGAAGTTGTAAATCCAGCAAGGCTATCCAGTTCGACTCTGGCACAGACATGCCCCGTTTCTCTTATCGTCTTTTACTTCTTTTAAAATAATGAAAAATGTCGTGTGCAAGAGCTACTTCGACTTAAAATCCAATGCTACTCTTGTCAATTATTACTTTTTCAAAAAATTAGATGCCGTATGTAAGTGTTACTTCGTTGGTAGATTTAATTAGGTTCGAGTCCTAAATGTCACTTACAATTTATTGCTCTTAAAGAAAGAGTGTCGTCAGGAAAGGATTCCTTCGTCCAAAGAAATTCAAATCCTTCCTAAACATTACCTCTTTTAAAATATAAAATGACCTTGTAGCTTAAAAGGAAAAGCCTGTGGCAAAATTTACTTACCATAGAGTTTACGGATATTCCGGTTAGACCTGCGCGGACTAATGGGTAGAGTTTACAGAAGCACCGAAATCGTAAGGGAAAGTAGGGAAGCGTATTTACAGCCGTAATGCCCGAGAGGGAATGTGAGTTCGAATCTCATCAAGGTTACTAAAAATAATAATATACTACGCAAAATAATTGCGCAGTAGTATTTGAATATTTGTACAGTTAAATAACCAACCTGATGTATTCATCGGAAATACATCAGGTTTATCAAAAGGAAATTAAAATGAAAACACCAATCAACGGAAATGACTTAATGGAACTAGGATTGCCACAAGGACAAATTATCGGAATTGCTTTGAAAATTAACAGCAAGCGACATGGTTTTAATCGTGAGCAAATGTTGGCACAATTTAAATTGGTACTTGAAACTCCAGAAAACTACATCGACGATGCCATTTTTAGCAAATTGGCGGTTGCATTAATCGAAAAAGCAAATGAAAAACCAGAAGATTTCATTCTGTTAAATTTAAATCCTAATGCGTTTGCTGCGTATGGTTTGGATCATATTGAAGAAGGCGCAAGAAAGCAAATGGAAGTAGCCATGCAATTGCCAGTAACGGTTGCTGGAGCTTTAATGCCTGATGCGCATCAAGGTTACGGATTGCCAATTGGCGGAGTTTTAGCAACTAAAAATGCGATTATTCCTTATGGTGTTGGAGTTGATATAGGTTGTAGAATGGCATTATCGGTTTATGATATTCCTGAATCATTTTATTATGAGAACGAAGATAAATTCAAACGTGAATTAATTGCGCATACTAAGTTTGGAGCAGGTCATGGATTTCAAGGTCAGTATAAATCCGATCACTCGGTTTTGGAAAGCCCATTATTTACCGAACATTCTTTTATCAAGAATTTGAAAGACAAAGCTTGGTCGCAATTGGGTTCGTCTGGTGGTGGAAATCACTTTGTGGAATTTGGAATTATGGAATTTGCAGAAGCAGATGAAGTTTTAAACATTCCCAAAGGAAAGTATGTGGCTTTATTGACGCACTCGGGTTCGAGAGGTTTTGGTGCCACCGTTGCCGGACATTACACCAAAATTGCCAAAGACGTTTGTAAATTGCCAGAAGTTGCCAGAAATTTGGCGTATTTAGATATGACTACCGATTTAGGTCAAGAATATTGGATTGCTATGAACTTGGCTGGCGATTATGCTTCGGCGTGTCATGAAGTAATTCATACCAAAATGCAACGTGCTTTAGGTGCCACAGTTTTAGCCAAAGTCGAAAACCACCACAACTTTGCTTGGAAAGAAATTTGGAATAACGAAGAAGTGATTGTGCACAGAAAAGGTGCTACTCCAGCAGGAAAAGGCGTTATGGGAATTATTCCAGGAAGTATGACCGCACCAGGATTTTTGGTTAGAGGAAAAGGAGAAGAGAACGCTATCAACTCTGCATCACACGGTGCAGGACGACAAATGAGCCGAACGCAAGCCGAAAAAAACATTTCTAAAACCGAAATGCAAGCGGTATTGAAAGATCATGGTGTAATCTTAATTGGCGCAGGTTTAGACGAAGCTCCAATGGCTTACAAAGACATTAACCAAGTGATGGCAGCACAACAGGAATTGGTTGATGTAGTAGCAAAGTTTACGCCAAAATTAGTCCGAATGGCGGATGACGGTAGCCGTGAGGATTAGTTTTTAGTGCTCAGTGTTCAATACTACTACCGTCACTTCGAGTGATTTTTACGTAATGTAATGGAGTAAAAATTGTATCGAGAACTATTGAAAACTGAATCTTCTCGATACAATTTAAGCAAAACAGCTAGTCGCAGTTTTCCTAAAATTACTCGAAGTGACGTTGAAGGACAAATTTTAGTGCTCAGTAATATATAACAACAAAAATCCAAAAGATGCAGGTTCAAATCCTCCTGCGCAACCAAGTAAGTCGCATAGTTTAAATTGGAAAAAACGCTTGGATTTTAAAATAAATTAAAAAAAATATGAATAAATATATAGATATAGGAATCAACCTAACGAATAGGCAATTCCAAAATGATGCAGACGACATCATACAAAATGCACTTGATGCCGATGTAGTACAAATGATACTCACAGGCACGAGTGTAAGAAATAGTCAAGAATCAGCTAAGATTGCTGCAACATACCCAAGTTTGTTATACGCAACAGCAGGAATTCATCCGCATGATGCCAAGAGTTTTGACGGACAAAGTATAACGCAACTCAAAGCTCTTTTGAAAATGAAACACGTGGTTTCAGTAGGTGAGTGCGGACTCGATTTTGACCGAGACTTTTCGCCTCGTGATAAGCAAGAACAATGTTATAAAGCCCAATTAGAACTAGCAATTGCAGTTCAAAAGCCACTTTTTCTTCATGAGAGAGCGGCTTTTAGTCGTTTTATAGCAGTAACCAACGAGTATTTGCCTCAATTACCAAAAGCCGTAGTACATTGTTTTACAGGTTCGTTGCAAGAAGCCAAAACCTATTTAGACAAAGGATTTTATTTGGGATTTACTGGTGCGATAAGTGATGTAAACCGATTTGCACATTTAAAAGAAGTAGTACAGTATGTGCCACTCGATCGATTGATGATTGAAACCGATGCGCCTTTTATGTTGCCTAAAAATGTACCTAAAACGGAATTGACTAAATACCACGAACGACGCAACGAACCTGCATTTTTACCTTATGTTGCAGGAACAATAGCGAAGCTTAAAGGTGTTGGTTTAGATGTTATTGCAAAACATAGCACCGAAAATGCAAGAGCTTTTTTTGAACTATAAATCACGTAGTTTTACGTGTTTTTTGTAGTCATTTTTTGTTAAATTTGAAAATAGAATGATGGAGAATAAAATAATAGAAAAGTTAAGGAAGGATAATGCCGTTGGATTTCTAAGTATCAAGGAGTTGGTGATTTAGTTGTGAAGTTTTTTTATGAAATCCAATTTTTGATAATTATTTTTTAAATTTTCCAAAGATTTGCGAGAAAAATATACAGTGCAAAGTAAAAGAAGACTTTTATCGGAATGTATAATTCATGAAAGATCTAAAAAATTCTACTAATTGAAAATGATTAAAAATTACCATCTAAACCCTAAAATCTCAAAACCTAAACCTCTTCGAAGTCATTTCGGGCAGTAGATAAGTACCACACCTGACAGGTTTTGAAAACCTGTCAGGTGTAAAAATCATATAGCATCAGCAAACAATCAAAAATAAAACGATATGAAAAATAAAATACTTTACTATGCTTTGGGAATCTTATTAATAGGTAGAGGAATTTTTGAATTCTCACGAGATAATTATGGTTTTATGCCTTTTGCCTTTTTTATGTTGGGAGTTATTATACTAATAGTAGCCATTTTTTCTAAATCAGAAAAATAAAAATTAATTGATAAAATGACTAAATAAACCTTAAAATCATAAATACTAGTACTCTAAAAAATCCTTTAAGTTGTAATCATCAATTTTTAATCTGTTTGGTTAACTAATAATAAAATAATATAAGAGAATCTGTTATTTTTGCAATAACCAACTAAAAATGCTTTATGATTGAAGTTAGTAATCCAATTAAAATGGCAATAGCATTTGCCTTGATTATATTTATTGCCAATATGGTGTTTGTCTTTGTGTTTAGAAAATTGAAAATCTCAATAAAAAAGATAAATTTCATGTATAATCCTTTTATTAGTTTAATCAAATTCAGACGTAACAATGTAGAATATAGTTTAGGCTGGTTGCCTATTGGAGGTTACGTTGGTCCACAAGAAGAAATATTTGAATTTGAAAACGAAGCTACTACAGTTACTAAATCGCGTATTACATTGCACTTGTATAATTTGTCTATTTTGTTAGTATTATTTTTTGTCATAGTATTTGGTCGTTATAATAGTTTTAAAGGATTTGAAAATTTATACCATTTTTTTAACCTTTCATACCAAATGGTTAAAGGCGATATTACAGCTCCAATGCTTATAAATACTTTGCAACAAAAAGGGATATGGAATGATTTTGTGTTTATATTCAGTCTGTTTTTTTCCTACACATTTTTGGGTTACTTGTTGCAATTAGCCGAAGAAATTAAAAAAATTGGCTGGTTACTAAAATTGAGTATTTTAGCTTGTAGCCTATTTTTTGGTTATGTGCATTTAAAAATATTTTTAGTTTGTGTAACTTTAATGGATCTTATGTACTTTTATGATACTATGATCGTGGTTAGTGCACTATTGTTAGGTATTACTTTTTTAATTCTTAAAAACTTTCATTTGCAGGAGCAAAATGACGAAGTAAATTAAGCCATACCTTATTTTCAAATTGTTTCCGTTAGCATTTTAACAAACTTTATGGATTTATTTTACTATAATTTTTTATGAAAATATAAAAAGTTGTGACAAAATTTTCATTTTAAAAAAAGTGTCACAAAATCTGTGGCAAAAAAAAATATTTTGAAAAAATTGCCACAATTTTTACCATTTGATAGACTTGTATTATTTTAGGCAATTCTGTTTCAAGTTTGTCAAAATAATCTTCGTTTTTATCAACTTCAAAAGGTCGTAATTTCGTTTATCATTCCGCGGTTTCAAGAAGCATTTTGAAAACGAATTCTGCTAGTTTAAGAAATCATTTTCACTCCTAAAATATGTTTGCAAATACCTCTTTTCCCTTGATAAGTTGTAAACCAATCGCAAGTGCAATGTTGGTTTTCACCGTCTAAAATTACTTTGTGAGTTACTCCAGTTCCTTTTACATTAGCTTCAATGTAGTTATGCCTTTTGGTTATGATTTGAATGTCTTCGTTGTCAATTAGTTTTTTTGCGTTTTTTAGTCTAGGATTGAGACTTAAAATACGTTCGGTTTTAAACGGCAATCGTCTGTAAAAATGATTTCGTTCTTCAACATCATAACCTAATAATCCCATTGATGACAAACTTGCGGTTAGATTTTCCATGGTTCCAAAATCGATGTCATTTTCTATGGAAAGCATAGTTGGGTCAAATGATTCGTTAGATTTGAGTAAGCTATTCAATCCATAAACCCATTCGATGGGAAGATTTTCTGTCATGTTTTCAAGTGCTTTTCCTTCTCCAGAAAAACCTCTGTAAGCATCGGGAGAAAAAGCCATTAGTAATTGCATTTTTCCAAATTCGCAAACAGCTGCACAAGTTTCTTTATCTGATGATTCATAAAGGTAGATTTTATCTACTATTGGCAAAACACCTTCTAACAAACGTAAGCGATGTACACCTCCAATTCTAACACTATCAGGAGTTTCTAACGTTGAAAACATGAATTTCCCTGCACGTTTAGTGATGTAAAAATCTCCTTTTACATTTCCTTTTGGAAGACTTTGAAAAAGTTGAATGGTTTGAATTTTATTAAGCTCAAACTTTTTATCCATATCAGCTAGGTATAATTGAACGCTTGTTAAACCTTTAATCCATCGTGGCGGTAGTGTTACTTTCTTTTCAACCACTTTCGCTTTAGTTGTGATGACTTGAACATCATGTTGTCCAACGGCTAAGGTTACTTTTTCGTTTTTTTGAATAGCATTTAGAGCGTTCAACATGGGTTCGTTAAAATCGACATTTGTAGTACCAGAAGCTATGAACTCACCATCAATAGCTTCGGGTTTCATATCTAATCGAACATAAACGCCATTACACGAAGAAAAGCCTTCAAAACGCATGCATTCTGCTCCAGCCGAAACTATTGGATCTCTCAAACTTGGTGGAATTGGTCCGAAACTTGAACGAACTACTTTGGCAATTGTACTCCAACATTTTGCAGTGATATATGGTTCGGTTAAACTTCCCCAAAAGAAGCATGGAATATTATTAACTTCTTCTATTTCGGTTTGATGCGCCATGATCAAATTATTGATTCCTTTAGCTTTGGTTATAGAAGAAACGTTTTGGTATTTATAGAGTAAATCGTTCATTTTTTATGAAATTAGAAGTTGTTTAATAAGTGGTTTTAACGAATTGTTTTCTTTGTATTTTTCAAAGAATTGTAGACTTTCAGATGAAGGTTTTTGATTGGTTTTAGCAATAACATCTAAATAGTTTTCAACTAATTTTTTAAAGTTTGTTGGCAATTTATCACCCAATTCTATTTGTTTGAAAATCCCATCTAAAATTAAAAATAAAGCCGAATTATGCATAGCAGAAACGTCTTTTAATGCAATAATTCCATCAATTAAACGTAATAATATACCATATTTATTAGTAATGAGATAAGCTAATTTTTCAGAAAATGATACGATATCAATATTTTGTTTTTCAACAAGATTTATAATTACTTCGGATGCTAAAAGACGGATATCTTTTTTCTCTTGGAAGAAGCAACAAGCGAGTACTAGTAGTGATGTTGTATCAAATTTAAAACCAGGAATGTTAGTGATATTTAGAAAGCCTTTCAATTCATGATTAGTGCCATCGGCTATTTTACAATTTTTTGCTAAAAGTAAATAGGCAAGTGGTTGGTTGTTTTGAGGCATAAGACTATTCCAGTAATAGGCATTGTCTTCAGAATTTAATACATAATCAGAATGCCAAGTATATCGCTCCTTTTTTGGATGTAAATCAAGATTGTAAATGAAATTTTGAGGAGCAGTTTTCCCTACAGGAAGTTGGTAAGTAAGTTCTGTCCATGATGGAGAGCGTTCTATTTCTTTGGTATTGTAGTTTTTCCATTCATTCCATTTATCTTTAAATTGTAAAGGCGCATCAAATGGTTTAGTAACAAATGGAATGTCACTTAATGTAGTTTTTTCAAATACTTCAAAAGTTTCATTTGGATAATGGGTTCTTGCAGCAACAGCCCACAAAGCTATTTTTTCGGAATCTTGATTTGTATTAGTTACTTTTTGAAATAATTTAGACAATACAGATGACGAATTGATTTTTATTTCATTAGAAACACCTAAGCAGTAGGACATCAGTTCTTTCATTTCTGTGTCAAGTTTATTTAACAACGGAATTGCCTTTTCTACATTTTCGCGTGGCATTCTGCTGATGGCAATGCTCAAATCAACTTTATCAATAGTTTCTTTAGAAATTTGATATTGAATAATTCGTTCCAAAAGTATTTTTGGTTCAACCCAATAAGGTTTGTGCGTTGGGAAAGACAGTAACGGGAGTTTCGAACCTTCATTGTTTTTTTGAAGTGCTTTTTGTATGATTGTTTTGATTAATTTAAGTGTATTCAGTGTTATAAAGTCCTTATCATTTATTTTATAAATGATGTCTTTGTCAGGAATTTTATTTATTAATAAATTTTTTACATAATTTTTTAAAATACTCGTAAAGTAATTTTTTTCTAATTGTTTTAAATAGGGTTGCAGTTGACTAGTATAATTTGGCGGAAATAAATGCGTTTGCGAAATAAATACATTTATTAAAATTTCTGAGTCAACAACATCATCAGAAGAAATAAAGCGTCCAATTAAAAATAGGATATCATTCCAGTCTTTTGGAATTTCAACTTTTTCAAGAAGAACACTAACCTTTTCATTTTTATAATGATAGTGCTCAAGTAAGGATTCGTCAACTACTAAATCTTCTTCACTCAAGAATTTACTTAAACTTGATTTAATACTTCCTTGCATAAAGCTTACATAAGAAGCTAATTTTTCTGAAAGAACAGTATCTTTTTCGCTTCCAATTTTCAAAAGTAATTTGGTTGCTCTTTCTTGAATATTAAGATCTGAAACTATATAAATATCAGCAATTAATGATGCAATTGGTTTGTTTAGTTTTGGATTGGCTTTACTCAACTTTTCTAAAATCATTAAGCTAGTTTTAATTGCAGCTTTACAATCATTTCGCATCATCAAACCTTCTAACCATTCTAGGTATGATTTTGTTTTAAATTTTGGATGATCATAAAGTTTCTTAACCAGTTCAGCTCCATAATTTGTAATGGTTGGATTCGGATTATGAAAGAAAGTAAAAATGTTTTGTTGAAACGGAATTAAATCATCGGATGTGACATTTATATCTTCTATTAATTTTCTAAAAAAAAGTTTTAGATTATTATTCCATTCTTTGGTTTGAATCAAGATAGCATTTTCAATAAATGTTTTTTTATCTAATTTATTTTCTGATAATAAACGGTTGAAAGCTAAATTCCATGTATTGAATTCTCTATAACTAGCATTTGGTGTTTCATTAAAAGTACTGTTCTGAATATTTGTTTCATATTCATATAGTAGTGGAAGATCTCTTGTGTAGACAATTTCATCATTGGCTAAGAATTCTACAAAATCTCGTGGATTAGTATTAGCACGCCAACTGTTGAACCGAGATAAGCATAGACCAAATAACTCAGCATTGAAATTTACATATCCATTGTCCTCCAAAAAACGTAATGATTTGTACTCGAAAGTAATCCATTCATTTTTTCTAAATCGGTCTAAAAGATATAATTCAATCCAAGCGGGTTTTGCCCAATTTAAAACTTCTAAAACTGATTTATTTTCAGTTTGTTCTAAATATTCTAGAACTTCATCAAACGTAAGAATATCAGTTTTATCGAAAGTTGCTATTGCACTAAGAGTAATAATTTCTTTGATTTTTCCATCACCTCTTATTCCCCAATTCCAGTTGTTATTTGTTTTTTTATAACCAGGTTCAAGCGTTAAGTCAACAAAAGTCATCCAATATCGCTTGTTCTTTTTTATATGTTTGCGAATAATTTCTAAATTACCTTTTGAATTTTTCTGCAAAAAAGGTAGAAGTAAAGCAGTATTTTTTTGAGTAATTATAAAATCATATTCATCCAATATTGCTTTTATATTGGAAACTTTTCCTGTTTTAGGATCTACTTTATCTATTATAACAACTTCACCATTTTCAGAATATCCTTTCTTAATTTTCTCAGCCAAAAGCTTTTCAGCTGCTTTCAAACAATCTTCATTAGTATCAAATGATTTAATTTGAGATACTCCTGAAGTGCCATTTTTTCCATAAGTAACTGTGAATTGATTATTTATAGCTTCAATTTGCCAAAACTTATCAGAAGTTCCGTCTATGTATTTAAGATGCTTTTTCATGGGCATAGAAAATGTTATTAATTATAATTTGTAGAAGTAGTAAATATCTTAAATAATATTATTTTTCACAATCTATTTTTGGCATAAATTTCTATTAATTATAAGCTATAGCACTAATTTAATGATTATGGATTTTTTTAAATACTATTTATTCCTACATTTGCCACCGAAAATAAAAACAAATGCACACAATGAAATCACTTTTTAATCAAACTATAGACCGTTTAGCAGGAAAATATTCTGTTGGATGTGGTGGACGTTGTAAGTGTTTTTATGAAATTGAAAGTTAATTTTAGAAAAAAATACCAAGATAAATAACGTCCTATGAAAATGGGACGTTTTTTTTGTTTAAAAGAGAAAAATAATGACCAATGAAAAGCAAAAACAACAAGAAACTTAGTGACTTAGTGTCTTTGTGGCAAAAAAAATAAAAAAATGTTTGATGCAAATTAAAAATATAACAAAATAAACCTTGAAAAGTAACCAAATGAGAGACAGTCATTTGACACTTCTTAGACATCTACTCAAATAGTGGACAGGATTTTTTATGTTTAAAATTTAGTTTAACTAATTGAAAATCAATAAAATAAAATGAAAATAAATTTGGAAGTTCGTTTTTTTTGACTTTATCTTTGCAGCGGAAAATTAGTAATCAGTGTTCTGTTATCAGTTTTCTCAAAATACAATAAACAACAGCACGATATACAACAATACAATATAAATTATACAATAAAAAAAATGATAAATCGCATACAACATAATAAACTGAATGGAACTCCGAGTTTAGACTTTGTGTTTTACAATATACAGGTGCAAAAATGCAGGCAAATGGAGTAGTAGTATTCCAATGTTATGATATGAAGCACCTTTTACGAGGTGTTTTTTTTTTGCTTATAAGTTTGATTCTATAGCTCAATTGGAAAGAGCAATTGCCTGCGAAACAATAGGTTAAAGGTTCTCCCGAAGTTTCGGGACTTCCAGAATAATAAGGTTTTTTAGAAAGGAACCAAACTCAAAGTTGGTTGGAAGATTTGACTGTCTCTCAAAACTGCAACCTCTTTGAGTAACCTAAAGGAAGGTAACAGAGGTTACTAATCTTGGAAGCGATAGGTTGCAAGTTCTCCCGAATTTTCGGGTCTGCTTCTCAGACAAAATGCGGGAATGACGGAATGGTATACGCGTCAGATTTAGGATCTGAATTTTGAAGGTTCATCCCGAAGTTTCGGGACTCTTCCTGTACAAAAGGAATAGTGGTGTATGTGGTATGCACGTCAGTTTGAAGAACTGAAGGTATTCGTTCAACTCGAATCTGTTCCACAAATTATTAATAATTGATTTGAAAGAGTAATTAATTTAAAAAAGAAAAAGACAATGGAATTTAAAAAATACAATTCTATAGAAAATGCTTACCAAAAAATAGTTTTGGAGCAAATTATTATTCATGGTTTTGAAAAAGAAATCTATGTAGTTCAAGAGAAAGTTCACGGCGCTAACTTTTCTTTCTTTACAGATGGTAAACTTGTAAAGATTGCTAAACGAACTGACTTTATTCAAGAGGATGAAACCTTTTACAACGCTCAAAAAGTGGCTGAAAAATACCATGATAGTGTGTTGCAATTGTTTGAAAAAGTAAAAGAACAATTTGATGATATTGAAACCTTGGTTATTTACGGTGAATTGTTTGGTGGTCATTACAATCATAAAGATGTTGTGCCAATAAAAGAGGCTATTAAAGTTCAAAAAGGTATTGATTACAGTCCAGAAAATGATTTTTATGCCTTCGATATTAAGTTGAATGGTACACATTATTTAGATGTAGCTACTGCAAATACTTTCTTTGAAACAATGAATTTCTTTTATGCAAAAACGTTGTTTGAAGGTACTTTGAAAGAAGCTTTGAAATATCCAAATGAGTTCAACTCTAAAATTCCAGATTGGTTAGGTTTGACAGCATTGGAAGATAATATAACAGAAGGTGTAATTATTAGACCAGCGCAAGTGAAGTATTTCGGTAATGGTTCTCGAGTAATTTTGAAAAATAAAAACGAAAAATGGTCAGAGAAAACCAAAGTTAAAAGAGATAAAACAGTTCATAAAGAAGTTGTTTTTACTGAAAATGCTCAAATTGTTTGGGAAGAAATTCAAACTTATATTACTACCAATAGATTATACAATGTATTGAGTAAAGAAGGTGAGTTTACACCAAAAATGATGGGAAAGATAACTGGTTTGTTTGCTCAAGATATTTTGACAGATTTTATGAAAGAACAAGCAGAGAGCTTTAACATTTTGGAAAAAGAAGAACAAAAAGGAATTACAAAACGCTTGAATAATGTAATCATCAAAATGATTAAAGAAGAGTTTATGACTTTGAAAGTCTAATTGATAAACAAAATAAATATTAAAATTATGAGACAAGATATACTAAAAAGATTTTTAACCAATACCGACGAAACGGGAAGGTTTTTAATGAAGTCAAGGTTAACAGGAATCACGTATTTCGTAGAACCTATTTATAACGGAAAGACACCGAAATGGGGTGATTTGAATCCGGCGACGGGACAAATAGAAGGTGATTATGGTTCTAAATATACTGGAGCTGTAACCAAGAAGGAATCGCTTATTACCGAAGAAAACGGTTTTGTGAATATTGGATATTTCAAAGGAAGTCCGTTTGGAGCGATAGAAGTTAGAGATAAAGAACATCAAAGAAGAATGGGCTTATTATAATTTATTTTCACTGCGCAAAATAATTGCGCAGTGTTTTTGAAATCTTTGTTCCAGAAATAAGTTCAATGATTTATATAATATCAAACAAGTCTTGTTGGGTGTTTCTGTATAGCACTATTGTAGTACTCTTTTCGCAATGGCGAATGATGTTGTACTGCTCAACTTGATTTGGAGGTTTTGATTGTTTTCCAAAAAATAATCACCACTATGGGTCGTGGGTTCGATTCCCACTCTCGTTTGCGAACGAGATAGTTCAGTATGGTTAGAACAATAGTAATTTGGATACGCAGGTTCGAATCCTGCTCTCGTCTAAAAACGAGATAGCTCAAGTGGTCAAGAGCACTACACTGTAAATGTAGCTTGTCAAGAGTAGCATAGCTCTTTAAAATAATGCACAAAAAAAGAAAACAGGTTTGTCTTTATCGGCAAAGGAGAAAAAAAGTGTTCAAATGATGCACTCAAGAGATGACCTGAAAATGAAATGGTTTGATTGGAATTTATATTGCTTTAATATTTGATTACTAATAAAGATTGCGTACAATTTTGAATTTGTAAAATAGAATGGCAAACCAAGGTAAAGGAAAAACAAACACTTTGTTTTCCGTCGGAATCTGAGGATGAGGACAAACAGGTTTTTTTAAAAAAATGGCACTTCGACTGCGCTCAGTGTGACAAAGTTGTATGATGCAGGCAAATAGAAGTTATTAAAAAAATAATGGCTGTAAGATTTTTGAGTCGCTTTGTGCCTTGGAGTCTTTGTGGCAAAAAAAAAATAGAAATGATGATTAAAAGAATTAAAGTGAATGCGTACCAAGTAGGTTTAGTGTTCAAAAACGGAAAGTTGAATGAAGTATTGCAAGAAGGTATTTCTTGGGTTTTTGGCAACAAAAATGTATTGATTTATGAAATGAAAAATTCATTTGTAGCTCCAATAGAATTGAACATTTTGTTGCAAAATGAGCAGTTAGCATCCATGTTAGAAGTTATTGAGGTAGCTGATAATGAAATTGCTTTGTACTTTGTCAATGGCATTTTTAAAGAAGTTTTGGCAACTGGAAGGTATGCTTTTTGGAAAGGTTATGCAGAAAACAAATTTGTGAAAGCCGATTTGTCTAAAGTAAATATCACGGAACAAATTCCAGTTACTTTATTGGAAAATTTGAAAGTGAGACCATTCACAAGGAAATTTCAAGTATTTAACTATGAAAAAGCGTTGTTGTTTGTTAACGGTTCTTTTGTGAAAGAATTAACTGCTGGAACTTATTACTTTTGGAATAATGCAATTTCAGTTGAAGTAAAAGGTGTAGACATCAGGCAACAACAAATGGAAATTTCAGGTCAGGAATTATTGACTAAAGATAAAGCAGCATTGCGAATTAATTTCTTTGTAAACTATCAAGTAGTTGATGTTATAAAAGCATTGGTTACCAATAAAGAGTTTGACAAACAGTTGTATGTAACCATGCAATTGGCTTTAAGAGCTTTTGTAGGTACTTTTACTTTGGATGAATTGTTGAACAGAAAAGACACTATTTCAAAAGAAGTTTTGGAACAAGTAACTGATAAAATCAGCAATTTAGGTTTGGTTGTTTTCAACGCAGGAATCAGAGATGTTATCTTGCCTGGTGATATGAAAGAAATCATGAATCAAGTATTGGTTGCTGAGAAAAAAGCCCAAGCCAACAGCATTATGAGGCGTGAAGAAACTGCGGCCATGAGAAGTATGTTGAACACTGCCAAATTGATGGAAGAAAACGAAATGTTGTGGAAATTGAAAGAGATGGAATACGTTGAAAAGATTGCTGATAAAATTGGTGAAATCACCATTTCAGGTTCTGGAAACGTCATCGGTCAATTGAAAGAAATTTTCGTTAAATAAGAAAAACCACGAGTAGGAAACTGTTCGTGGTTTAAGTTTAACTAGTAAAGTGGCGAACACTTTAAAATAAATGATAAAAATGAATCAAAAAATATTTTTTACGTCGGATCATCACTTTGGTCATACGAATATTATTAAGTTTAGCGAGCGACCGTTTCAAACCATAGAAGAAATGGACGAAGAGCTTATTAAGCGATGGAATGTAAAGGTAAGTGCAAGCGATATTGTGTACCATTTAGGTGATATTTCTTTGGCGCGACCAGAACGAACTAAAGAAATTTTAGACCAATTGAATGGCACCATATTTCTTGTAAAAGGTAATCACGACAAATCGGCGTTGAGTTATCCTAAGCGATTTCAGTGGATAAAAGACTACTACGAATTGAATGTAGCCGATGAAGAAGCTCCAAATGGCAAGCAGAAAATCATATTATTTCATTACGCTATGAAAGTTTGGAGAAGTTCATTTAGAGGAACTTGGCATTTATATGGACATTCACATGGTCATTTATTTGACGATCCCACTTCAAGGTCTTTTGATGTTGGTGTCGATTGCCACAATTATGCACCACTTTCATATGAAGAAGTCAAAAGTATTATCTTAAAGAAAGATTGGAAAGCGCCTTTTGGCTAAAGAGAAGATTAATTTTAAATTTAAAAAAAATGAAAACTACAGATAAAATTATAATTATTGACCTTGAAGCCACATGTTGGCAAGGTCCAGTTCCGCAAGGACAAGAAAACGAAATCATCGAAATAGGGTTAGCAGTTTTAGATACGCTGACAGGAACTATTTCAAAAAACAAAGGTATTTTAATTCGTCCGCAACGATCAAAAGTGAGTCCGTTTTGTACCGAATTGACAACGATAACTCAAGAATTATTGGATTCAAAAGGTGTTTCATTTGAGGAAGCTATTGAGCAATTAGTTGACGAGTATCAACCCGATTTATATACTTGGGCGAGTTATGGTCAGTACGATTTAAACATGCTTAAAAAACAATGCAATTCTTTTGGAGTTCCATATCCAATGGGTGATGAGCATATTAACGTTAAAGTTCTATTTGCTGATGTTTATGGTTTAAAAAAACCAACAGGAATGAATGGTGCATTGCATATGTTGAACTTTCCCCTTGAAGGAACGCATCACCGAGGTGTTGACGATGCTAAAAATATTGCGAGGATTTTGCATTGGTGTTTGCAAAATTAAATAAGGAAAACCATGAGTAGTTGCTCGTGGTTTTTTGTTTCCTTTGTTTTGTGTTATGTACTGATATTGTATATTTGAAACCTCAAAACCATCAAAATGAAGTTTAAAATTCTATTGTTTTTTTATTTTATAAGTTTTTCCTCTTTTGGTCAGAATATTATTTTTAAAGTAGATGATAAAGATTGGGAAGTATCACCTAAAATAGTTTTGCAAAATGAAGAAGACAAGAAGTTTAAAATTAAATTTTCGAGTTTAGATGACGGAAAGTATTTTGTCATCAACCGATTGCTCTATGGAAATAAAAAGGCAAAAGCGTTGGCTTATTTCAAAGAATTTGATGTGTATGTGGTTAGAGAAGCATTTGATTTAAAATATTACACTTTCAAAGAAGCGTTCCCAAAAGGAGGATTTTATAAAGATGGTACTTTGAAAACTATTTTCGGACAAAAAGCAGAACGGTATTCACTTGATAATGATGTTTTAGATTTCAAAATTTGGATTACTGATGGCGTTCAAGTGGATGATAAATTTGTGAGTTTCTTAAAAGATATGGGTTTGTTGCGAAATATTCCTAATAATAAAAAAATTGTCGCTTTATCTATGCAAGGATTGGAATTGGAATTATCAGATTTAAAAATTGCAACAGAAAAGGGTAGAACTGTTGCTGATTTGGAAGATTTTCTAGTTACTTTCAAAGAGAAAGAAGATGCCATTAGCGATTGTTTAGAAGCTCTACCTAAAATAAACGATAGTATAATCTCAGGATTTGATACCACAGTTTACAAAAGCTTTTTTTATAAAATCACGCAAAACGGTGTTTATGTTGAACGATTTGACAAGAAAACTCAGAACTTTACAACTACATCCTATTCAAGTGAGGATGGAACATTGCAGCTCCATCTTTTTTCAAAATTTAATGAAAACGGTAGCAATGCAAAATTTTATGATTATAATTTGAAGAAAGTATATTATTGTAAATTTGTGGATAATGAGGTAACAGTACTTACCTCACAGACAATTAAAATTAATGAGTGTGATGCAAATCAACTTAAATTACTTTCCTCTTCTGATATTTCTAATTTTTATTACAAAGGAAGTTCGAGCAAATTCAATTTGATTAAATATGAATTGGATGAAAAAAATTATCCCAAGTTTGCCAATTGGAATTTTAAAAATGGATTTGTTAAATCACGCCATTCTTTAGATAAATATTTAAATCAAGAAACAGTAACGCGTACCATAGAAAAAGGTACTTTCACTTTCAATTTTAGTAAGTAATGAAGAAGATCGTTTTTATAGTATTAGTTTTTACGAGTTTGGTTTCAAATGCGCAATTGAAAGATGTTTTGGTACCCTACAGAAAAGCATCGCTTTGGGGTTTTAGTGATAGTAATGGCAAAATTGTAATTACACCTGTCTATGATAGTGTCACTTTGTTTGAAAGTGTGATTAATAGACAAAAAAGTGTTTCTATAAAGTATTGTAAGGTCTTTCAAAATAATAAAGTGGGAATGTTGACTGATGACAACAAGCTTTTGTTTCCTATTCAATATACTGATTTCAAATTTGAATACGATTCCGATCGATTTACGATAATTGATGCCAATGGTAAAATGGGTTTGAGAGATTTTAATACCGTTTATCTTCCTATTGAGTATGAAAGTATCAAAGGAGTAAGAAATGAATCGTATGTCATCCAAAAAAACGGAAAGTTAGGTTTAGCCGATTACTATGGTAAAATTGTAATTCCGATGATTTATGACCAATTGAATTATGTTTCAAAAGACGAGAAATCATGTAAATGGAAAGTAGTCAATGAGCAAGAAACGAAATATGTTTTTACACCACTTTTTAATGAGGATGATTTAATACAATATTCTACAGCAGCGGGTACAGGTGAAATGATAGATTCCAATTCTTCAACGCAAAATGAATTAACTACAAAATATGATTGGGTTGAAAAGCATAAAAAGTTTGATTATGCTTTTATTTTTAAGGAAGAAAAGAAAAATGCCTACCAATATGGATTTGAAAATTCAAAGTCTAGAAATAGGTTTAAAGGTTTGGACTCAAAGTTGGAATTTTTAGATGATTATTATGATGAAAAAACACAAAGCCAACATTTTATATTGAAGTTTAGAAAAGAGGATAAGTTTGGAATCATTGATGAAACAGGAATTGTATTAGTGCCAGCTAAATATGATGCAATTTATTGTGATAGAATAAAATGCAAGTTAAGTATGGACGAGTTGAATGGCTATTATTTTCCAAAAAACAAAGTCTATTTTGAAGCTAAATATAACGGTTCTATTGGGTCAAGATCCATAGAAAATTATCCTTTGCCTGATTTTGAAATCATTGGTGTTTATGAAAACTCAAAAAAAGATTGGTATTATATTGGTGATAATGGAGTGATTTTTAAGGAGTAGGTTTTGGAAGAAAGCGGGAAGATGGAAGAGAGAAGCGGGAAGAAGGAAGATTGAAGAAGGAAGATTGAAGATGGAAGAAGGAAGCGGGAAGCGGTAATACATTTAAAATTCTCCTAAAAACCAATTATATCCTTCAATTTTTTGATATTCTTTAGATTTTTGTTGCACTTTGTGTAATCTATTATTTTTGTAATTTCAATATTTGTTTTCCAAAAATAGAGCTATTGAATTCTATTCTGTCTTCAAAAACCACAGATTCAGTTGGTGGATCAACAAGAACATTGTCAATTTGTTCAGCTTTTAAATCGGTACACTCAACATACATATCATCAAAAATCAGAATAATATCGTTACGCCTTTCTATGTAAGGTAGTTGAGTTGCTCTTTCATGTCTTATTAAACATTTATTGATCAGGTCAAATGCGCACCATTCGATACTTCCACTATAAAATAATATGCTAGTTTCAGGAATGAATAAAAAATTACTTTTTTCAATATGACTGTGTTCTGTTAAATCAAATTTTAATCTAATACTTGTTCCATTGAATTCAAGAATAACTTCGGTAGATTTTTCTATTACATCATTTGAATAGGTTTTCTCCTGATGTAAAATATCAAAATCATTAGACGAAATAATATGATTGAAGTTGTTGATTGTCATTTAATTATAAATGGTAACGAAGTTATTTTAGTGTTTATGAAACATCTATTCTAAAATAAAGGAACTAAAAAGGCTTTTTGTCCACAACCACCACAAAATTTATCTGTGAGTACTTTTCCGCAGTTAAGAAAGTTATTTTTTGACATTGATTTTACACGGTATAAGGTTTACATGTTTATTATCAACTCTAACAAATATATTAAAATTATTAAACCCAACTTCAGTTCGAGTAATTTTATAAAATGGAAATGCAATTTTTATTTTGATAAAAGTTCTGCTTGAAAGTTCAATAAATCTTTTTTTAGAAAAAAATAATTGCGTGAAGTATAGTAACTAAAGTCATTAATTGCATTAGATAGTATATGAAGTTCTTTATCTCGGTATTCATTATTTGAAAAATAAACATAATCTTCTTTTAAGTAGTTTTCAAAATTCTCTCTGCTAGAAGCTGAGATATCCGATTGTAAAAGCGGGTTTTCTAGTATAAGTTTTATTTCTTTTTTTAATTCGGTTTCTATTTTTTTAAGTGTTTTTAAATTAGTTACTATTGTTTCAAATGGAGTACTTACTCTTAAAAACTCAGTTGCTTCTATTAAATTAGTGTATAACTCGGCTTTTTTATCGTGTAGCTGATCATTAGCAAACAATTGATTGTATTTCGATTTTAATTCCGATCCTACTTCTTTATCTTTGGCTAATTGATAAAAATGAGAAAATATTGCTACATCATTATTGGTTATTTTAACCTTTAATTCTTCTATTTCTTTTTCGATTTTCGGTAATAATAAACTACTTTCTTGTGCTTTATATTTTTTGCCGTCATAATCAAATGTCTTGATTGCAAAAGTTTTGTTATCGATGTTAACCAACATGTTTTTATCATTTTCAAGAGCAATATAATCATAAATCATATCGATGTTTTCTTTGTTGAAAAAGTATTCAAAATTGTGATTTTGATTTACTACTCCTGTAGCTGTTACAATGTCAAAATAGTTCGGATTTTTATGATCGTAATAGCCATTGTATATTTTGTTGAAAGAGTTATCTTCAAAATCGGTATGGTATTGTGTTTTAAAATCTTCAATTTGTAAACTAGTTAGTTGATCTGCATTATCTACAAACGAAAACAACTTTTTGGTTAAGTTTTCTTGAAGTTTTTCTATATCACTAAATAGTAAATTAGCCAATTGCTCCTTTGTGCTATTTTTGGTAATATTTAATCGTTCTAGATTTACGATACGTTCTTCAGTACTTGGATGCGATGCCCATTGGTCTTTGATAACGAGTTTTGATTTATTAAACTTACTTAAATCTAGTGGAGAAACTACTGGTAAATCGTTTTTAATTGGTAAAGAACTTTTATCTGCTAAAAATTTCAAAACATAGCTTTGCTCTTTATATAAATTGCTACTTCTTATATTTTCGATTAATTTGTTTTCATAAAAACCAAGCACCGAATTGAAGGAATGATTTGCTAAATCCATTCGTAATAAGGATTCTTTTAATGGTATATAACCAGCAACATTTGCAGCAACTTCATCGGCATGAAATTCCATTTCTCTAGAAAGTGCTAAATAGTTGATGTTTATGAATTCGTACATTTTCTTTAAAATCCACTGAATTCCTTCAATTATTTTTACAGCAATAATCACAAAAATTGAAAAATAACCACTAATATTTGCCCATTGTTGAATCATTTTATCAAACGATTCATTGTCGTAAAGCATGTTAAAAATGACTTGATTTACATTGTAAACGTAGCTACCCACTTTCATGCTTTTTTGTGAAAAATGACCAAACTCATGAGCCATAATTGCTTTAAATTCTTGCTCCGTGCAGGTATTTACTAAACCCAATCCAATTTGTAAATTCTTTTTGATTGGAAAAAACATACTCCAAAAGCTTGAGTCATAAAATACACTAGCATTTACATCAGAGGAAAGATATATTTTTTTCGGAAAATCTGTTTCTACTTCTTTTACAATTTCATTGATAAAGTGAAACAATTTTGGTTCTGTTTTTTCTGTAATTTCAGTTAAATGACTTAGGTCTGTTTTATGTTTTTTGAAAATAAATTTGAACAAGAAAGCTAAAATAAAAAAGCCTAAACTTGCCAAGCCTATTCCAAAACCTATAGTAATTGCATTTAGTTTAAATGTAATGATATAAAATCCTCCTATAACACTAGCTATTGTTAGACCAATTGCTAAGAGTAAAAGCAAAATGTAAACTATTAAAAATAAAACAATTGATACAATTGCTTTTGTTGTCATTTTTTTAAAATTATTCGAAATTTCAATGTTCATTAATTCTACTTTTAATTGTAACTACTACTTTAATCAAGGTTGATTTTCCTACAATAGTAATAAATATTTATTAATCATGTAAGAAAATAAACTGTATTTTGTTATTTAATTTTATTTATTTATTAATTTTTGTGTAAAAGGTTCTCGATATAATTCTCTTTTTCAAAAGCTAGCGTTTTTAAACCAGAAAACCACTCGAACTGACGTTAGTGTTACTTTAATCATTTTTTTAATTAATCAATTCATTTTGAGTGATTTATAAAATGAAAAATGTAATTTTTATAAACAATTGAAACTGCTCAAGGATGAAAGCAGATGATTAGTCTTTAATTACCGTTGTATTGGAAATTTTATCATGAAAACCGTTTTTGGTGAAAAGAAACGAAACCCTGTCAAGTGGAATTAAACGGCAGCATGTTCTAATTATGATATCGTTTAGACTTGGTTTTTTACCATATAAATTAACTACTTTGGTTTTGGTTATAAATTTTCCAATAGTTTTTTGAAACTTGAATTCCATTATAATGTAATACAAGAAGAAAGCGAGTAGGAGTATACCCCAAATAAGTAAATCATTATTTAAATCAATAGTAAAAATAATGTTAATCAGCATTGCAATAACAAAGAAAATTATCCAAAAAGAAACTAAATCTACAATAAAGTTAACAATCCTTGAAGCAGTGCTAACTTCACTTTGATTCAATTTATTTTCAATTCGTTTCTCAATTAGAGCTTTTGTGGCAATGGTTTCAAATTTTGCACTATCGATATCTCTTTTTTCAATTTCTTTTTGAGCACTGGCAATAGCTTCCTTTTGATACTTGTGTACATCGACCGTTACTATTTTTATTAACTCGCCATCTGATTTATTTGACATGATGTGGTCAAAATTTGTAATCATAGTTTTTGGTTTTAATTAAAGTTAAAACATCAACAGACATTATAGATTTAGTTGCCTGTCATGATAGTATTAAATGCTTTGGAGATCAGATGTGTTCGTATTGATTCAAGATTCAATTCCAAGTAAAACTTGAATTTTTACATCTTCCATTTTATAAACTTCTGCCGAACTTAAAACTAAATCACCAATATCGTGACCCCAAATTCCATACGTTCCATCAGTTTCATTTCTATTAATTATACCTTCTCTTTTTTCAATAGGAATTGTTTTAGTTTTTGCGGAACTTTCTTCAACTTTATAAATTTCGTGATATTTTTTACTGATTTCAAGTACAAGTTGCTTTTTTGTAAATCCTTTTCCAGAACTTTTTATTATAAATTCAACAGGTTTATTCAACGGATAATCAATTATCAATATTATCTCTGAATAGGTTATAACAACTTTGTCTGCATCAATGAGGCGATTTATTTCATCTTTTGTTTTTTCAATACTTATCCATGGAATAATACCATCCTCAAAATCCTGTACTTCATCTTTATTAGCATGAATTCCAAATTCAATGGTTCCAATTAATTCACCTTGATTATTTTGTACATTACTGAATTCTTGCTCTTTTGCATTTAAAGATTCAACGTCAAGCATTGCTTTTTCTTCAGAAGTTTTATTAAAATTACAGCTTGTTAAGAAAGCAAGAACAAATACTACTTTGATTATTTTCATTAATGAGAATTTTTAATTACCGATACGTTTTCTTACTTACCGTATGTTGCTGATGACAGCACGAACCAAACAAATCTAATGATTTTTTTAAAATAAAATTGTAGTGATTAGAAATCTTTACTTATAATCCCCAAAGCTGCACTTGGAATTTCAACAGATTTACCTGTTGTGAATTGCTTTCAAAATTGTATCTTTACTTATAATTCCCAACAATAACGTTAAAAGTAAGTGCGCAGCTCCAGTTGTGAATTGCTTTCAAAATTGTATCTTTACTTATAATTCCCAACTATTAAATTGAACGGCTTTTAAATAAATTCGTTGTGAATTGCTTTCAAAATTGTATCTTTACTTATAATTCCCAACTGCGAATACACAAGCAACTAAACAGTATTAGTTGTGAATTGCTTTCAAAATTGTATCTTTACTTATAATTCCCAACAGAACGGCACAAAAAGAGTTTCAAACTCTAGTTGTGAATTGCTTTCAAAATTGTATCTTTACTTATAATTCCCAACATGCTTGATGATGTTGCTTTAATGCGTTCTGTTGTGAATTGCTTTCAAAATTGTATCTTTACTTATAATTCCCAACAATTAACTGAAGCATTAATAAACCTATGAGTTGTGAATTGCTTTCAAAATTGTATCTTTACTTATAATTCCCAACAACTCAAATATTTAGGTTATGCACAAGTTAGTTGTGAATTGCTTTCAAAATTGTATCTTTACTTATAATTCCCAACCTTCGTCCTTTGTTAAGCATTGTAAAATATGTTGTGAATTGCTTTCAAAATTGTATCTTTACTTATAATTCCCAACGTTGTTTAATAAATGTAGAAATCATTTTGAGTTGTGAATTGCTTTCAAAATTGTATCTTTACTTATAATTCCCAACCAGGTTGCATACATTGATTATGAACAAGGCGTTGTGAATTGCTTTCAAAATTGTATCTTTACTTATAATTCCCAACACACCTGTTGAAAAAAGTAAGCTAGAAGCAGTTGTGAATTGCTTTCAAAATTGTATCTTTACTTATAATTCCCAACACGCTGAATTGTTGTTTCTTCTATGCAAAGGTTGTGAATTGCTTTCAAAATTGTATCTTTACTTATAATTCCCAACTAGATAAACTTTCATATATTGGAACATATAGTTGTGAATTGCTTTCAAAATTGTATCTTTACTTATAATTCCCAACAGCCTTTTCTTTATTTATAGTTTGACCAACGTTGTGAATTGCTTTCAAAATTGTATCTTTACTTATAATTCCCAACATATAAACCCAAAATAAAGTCAGAACTTTAGTTGTGAATTGCTTTCAAAATTGTATCTTTACTTATAATTCCCAACACGAACTAAATAAACATATTTATAGTTTAGGTTGTGAATTGCTTTCAAAATTGTATCTTTACTTATAATTCCCAACCTAAAATACAACGTTGCTTAGGTTCAATTAGTTGTGAATTGCTTTCAAAATTGTATCTTTACTTATAATTCCCAACGGAAGATACAAATTACAATTAGATATGTTCGTTGTGAATTGCTTTCAAAATTGTATCTTTACTTATAATTCCCAACTCGGACCAATATACCAATAGATTACTTAAGGTTGTGAATTGCTTTCAAAATTGTATCTTTACTTATAATTCCCAACTCAGCATGGAAAACATAAATAGGAGAACCGTTGTGAATTGCTTTCAAAATTGTATCTTTACTTATAATTCCCAACTTTATCTTGGTACTTAACAGTATATCTCTCGTTGTGAATTGCTTTCAAAATTGTATCTTTACTTATAATTCCCAACCGGTAATTGGTATAGATGAAAACGAACAAAGTTGTGAATTGCTTTCAAAATTGTATCTTTACTTATAATTCCCAACTTAAGGGATAATTTGCAGGCAATAATTTCTGTTGTGAATTGCTTTCAAAATTGTATCTTTACTTATAATTCCCAACATGATTTTCCTTTAAAGCTTGGAGCATTAAGTTGTGAATTGCTTTCAAAATTGTATCTTTACTTATAATTCCCAACTTACTGAATTAGGTTCACGAGCAACTAACAGTTGTGAATTGCTTTCAAAATTGTATCTTTACTTATAATTCCCAACTACAGAATAAATGAATTGACACCTGTTGAAGTTGTGAATTGCTTTCAAAATTGTATCTTTACTTATAATTCCCAACCCAACAAATACTGATATGTTTTATTCTACTGTTGTGAATTGCTTTCAAAATTGTATCTTTACTTATAATTCCCAACTAATCCACATGAGTAAACTATCTGCAGAAGTTGTGAATTGCTTTCAAAATTGTATCTTTACTTATAATTCCCAACGAGATTGTCAATAGATATTATTTGACTATAGTTGTGAATTGCTTTCAAAATTGTATCTTTACTTATAATTCCCAACCGCACCTGTAACACCAACAACAGTTAAAGAGTTGTGAATTGCTTTCAAAATTGTATCTTTACTTATAATTCCCAACTATAAATTTAATGGCTCGTGGTTTAACAGAGTTGTGAATTGCTTTCAAAATTGTATCTTTACTTATAATTCCCAACAAGTAGAGGAAAAAAG
>NZ_JAIXUB010000012.1 GCF_027484205.1 Flavobacterium sp. | reverse complement strand
GTTGTTCCTGTTTGTGCATAAACATAAATAGTTTGTGAACTTGTAATTGATGTTCCTGCGGATAATGTTGTTCCTGTTCCGCCTGAAGCTGTATGATAGCTCTGTCCTGCTGGTAAAGCCGGTAAAATATAACTATCACAAGCTGTTACATCGGATGGATTTGGTGAAACTGGTGTAGCGTTTATTGTGACGATAATTTCTTGGAAATCTCGACAAGTTGCTAAAGTTGGTGTAGGATTTAAGATTGCATAAACATAATAAGTTCCTGCCACACTTGGCAATGAACCTGCTGTTCCTAATAAAGGTGCATCATAAGTTGCAGTTCCTGCAACTGGAGTTACATTACCTAATAAAGTTCCACCAGAATACATTGCTGATCCTGTTTGAGGAGTTGTAAAATAAACATATGAAATAGAACCCGAGGTATCTGTTGAAACTGCAAATGGTGTTGGATTTGCTGTTGCATTCAAACAAAACGTTTGATCACCATTGTCATTAGTTACTGTTTCACAGGTACAAATAACTCTGTCAATTGTAAAAGAAGTGGTAAATATACAACCTGAATTATTATCTTCTATACTAGCATAAATTGTTTGAGGAAAAGGAGCAACTCCTGGATAATTAGATGGATTAGGAATTACAATTCCACCTGTTCCATTTTGAGCTTGAGCTAAAGAAGTATGATAAGAAATAGTATAATCTGTTAGTCCATTTAAAATTACAGGTGTATTTACATTTAAATTAAAAGGATCTAAATCACAGGCTATTAAATTATTAGGAGTTCCTGTCGCTGGTGGTGTTGCAGGATTTATAATAACAGTATCGGTTCCGTTAGCAACACAACCTGGTTTATTGACAACTACAGTGTAGGTTCCAGGAGCTGTAACTGTGATTATTTGAGTTCCAGGATTAACGAAACCTGGAACTGTTGAACTCCAAACATAAGAAGTTGCACCAGTAATATCAGCATCTAAATTCAAAGATGAACCCTGACAAATTTCAACATCTGGACCCAAGTCTATGGGACATACAATATTACAATCTGTTGATCCTGCACCAGCTGCACCTGCATTTGTTTGTGTAACAGTAATATTTCCTGCTGCACCACTATAATTAGTTAAAAGAACAACATAAATATCTCCTACAACGGCACTAGGTAAAGTGAAATTTTCAATAGCTGCTGCAGAAAAACTACAACTTACACTGGTTGTAGGATTTAAAAATCCTGGGCCACAATAAGGAAAAGGCGCACTTGTGTCTATTGGTCCTGCAAATGGTCCCCATAAAATATAATCTACATCTATAGGAGTGCCTCCTGTAGAAGTTTGAGATATTTGAAAATTAATATTTCCAGCCACTCCGATTTGCATAAAAAACCATGCAGGATTTGGTTGAGAACCTAAACATTCATAATTTATTCCAGTTTCTGAAACAGTTCCAGTTGAGTTTGGAAAAGTTAAAGAAGCTCCTCCAGCACAAAAGGGATCAGTATTCGCACAATTCGAACCTTGAGCGTAAACATCTGAAAATATTGAACTTAATAAAAGAAAAAGAAATAAAAGGTAACTTTTTTTCATTGCAAACTAATTTTTGAGATGCGAAATTTACATAAATTTAATATTATTTTATCTTAAAATTTTATTTTTTTTCAAACTTCCATTTTTCAATCAATTATGTTATCAATAATATTTATATTTGCTTTTCAAAAAAAATTGTAAAATCTAAATAATTATAATGATTCACAACGAAGACTTATCTGATGAAATTGGAAATAATCATATTGCTACAAATTCTGAAAACCCTCTAAGAAAAGACGCTTTCATTCTTTCTGATGAAGAAAAAATTGAAGCTATCAAGAAAGATGTCGAAAGTATTTTGAACACTCTTGGTATGGACTTGACTGATGATAGTTTGAAAGGTACTCCAAATAGAGTTGCAAAAATGTTTGTAAAAGAAATATTTGGTGGACTTAATCCAAATAAAAAGCCAAGTTCATCAACTTTTGAAAACAAATACAAATACAATGAAATGCTTGTTGAAAAAAACATAACTGTATATTCAACTTGTGAACATCATTTATTGCCAATTGTGGGTAGAGCTCATGTAGCCTACATTTCAAATGGTTCCGTTGTTGGTTTATCAAAAATGAACAGAATTGTAGACTATTTTGCTAAAAGACCTCAAGTGCAAGAGCGATTAACGATGCAAATTGTTGAAGAACTGCAAAAAGTTTTAAACACTAAAGATGTGGCTTGCGTTATAGATGCTAAACATTTATGTGTGAACTCCAGAGGAATTAGAGATATTGAAAGTAGTACTGTAACTGCAGAATTTGGAGGAAGATTTAAAGAAGAAAACGTTAAAAGAGAATTTTTAGATTATATTAAATTAGATACTTCGTTTTAAGATATAAGTTGTTACATTGACTACGCTCAGTGTAACAAAACTTAAAACCAATTATTCATAAAGAACAACTTAATTCTAAAATAGCCCTGATAGTAATGAAAATCCTTGCGTCGAAAAAAAGTATTTTTTCTTGATTTAGAAAAGCGACCAAAGGAAGCTCTTTATAAATTATAGAAAAAAAGTTTTTACAAGCAAGATTGAAATGGATAGCAGGAATAGCTTCATAAAAAATAAAAAATATGTCTTTATATAAAAACCATACGCTTAAAGTATATAATTCTCTTAGTGGTGAGAAAGAAGTTTTTACGCCTTTACATGAAGGAGCGATTGGAATGTATGTTTGTGGACCTACGGTTTATAGCAATGTTCATTTAGGAAATGTGAGAACTTTTATGAGTTTTGACGTTATTTATAGGTATTTATTGCATTTAGGTTATAAAACTAGATATGTTAGAAATATTACAGACGCAGGACATTTAACAGATGATGGTGATGTAAACAACGATAGATTTGTAAAGCAATCGCGTCTTGAGAAGTTAGAACCGATGGAAGTGGTTCAAAAATATACAGTTGATTTTCATAAGGTATTGGATAATTTTAATTTTCTTCCACCAACAATTGAACCTACTGCAACAGGTCATATTTTAGAACAAATTGAACTTACCGAAAAATTAATTAAAGATGGTTTTGCATACGTAAGTCAAGGTTCGGTTTATTTTGATGTATTGGAATACAACAAAAGAGGTTTGAATTATGGTGAGTTAAATAACAGAAATGTAGAAGAATTACTTGCCAATACTCGTGACCTTGATGGACAAAACGAAAAGAAAAATCCTCAAGATTTTGCGCTTTGGAAGAATGCTTCTCCTGTACATATTATGCGTTGGAATTCTCCTTGGGGTGAAGGCTTTCCGGGTTGGCATTTAGAATGTACCGCAATGAGTACAAAGTATTTAGGAGAAAAATTTGATATTCATGGTGGCGGAATGGATTTAAAGTTTCCACATCATGAGTGTGAAATTGCTCAAGGTAAAGCTTGCAATGGTGTTGCACCAGTTTCTTATTGGATGCATACCAATATGCTTACTATGAATGGGTTAAGAATGAGTAAATCAACTGGGAATTATATTCTTCCAATGGAATTGATTAATGGCGAAAATGACTTTTTTGAGAAAGCATTTCATCCAAATATTGTTCGTTTTTGTTTTCTTCAAGCACATTACAGAAGTGTTTTAGATATTTCTAACGAGGCAATGATTGCTAGTGAAAAAGGATTTAGCAGATTGATGGATGGTATTGCAATTTTGAATGATTTAACTCCTAGCACTACTTCTACTCTTGATGTAAAATCCTGGAGTAAAAGTTGTTATGATGCTATGGATGATGATTTTAACACACCAATATTAATTGCACAATTATTTGAAGGAATTCGTTTTGTGAATGTACTAAATGACAAGCGTGAAACTATTTCTTCTGAAGATTTGGAATTACTAAAACAAACCTTAACAACTTTTACGTTTGATGTTTTAGGAATTAAAGACGAAAAAGCAATGGGCAATAATTCAGATAAACTTGATGGAGTTGTAAACATGTTAATTACAATGCGTGAAGAAGCTAGAGCCAATAAAAACTGGGCATTATCTGATGAAATTCGTGATAAATTGTTAGCATTAGGAATTCAATTGAAAGACGGAAAAGACGGAACTTCCTTTAGTATTCAGTAATCAGTTCTAAGTGGTCAGTGATAGTGTTCAAAAATAGATTAACTATTTATGTTTAAGAAAATAATTATTTTTCCTTTTTATATTCTTATCCGTTTTTACCAAGAAGCGATATCACCATTTACGCCAGCTACATGCAGATTTGAACCATCATGTTCTAGTTATTTTATTGAAGCATTGAAAATTCATGGTTTATTTTATGGAACATATCTTGGTGTGAAACGTATTTTGAGTTGTCATCCATGGGGTAAAACTGGTTATGATCCTGTTCCAGAAAAAAAATGTTCTCACAAATAAAATATAATAGCAATTTGTTTTCTTATTAATATTGTTACTTTTGATATAAATAAATTTTAAAAATATGATTTGGAATCCATCTGAAGGAATTGATTTAGGTCCACTAACAATACGTTTTTACAGTTTAATGTTTGTAGTTGCCTTTGGTTTAGGTTGGTATATTATGAAGCGTATATTCATTAAGGAAAACTTGTCTTTAGAAAAATTAGACACCCTTTTTGTTTGGACCGTTTTAGCTACACTACTTGGAGCAAGATTAGGTCATGTATTTTTTTATGACTGGGAATATTTCAAAAATAACCCAATGGAAATTTTACTTCCATTTAAATTTCAACCTGAGTTTCATTTTACAGGATTTCAAGGATTAGCAAGTCATGGTGCAGCAATTGCAATTATTATTGCTATGTATTTTTACAGTAAAAATGTTGCCAAAAAACCAATTCTTTGGGTTTTAGATAGAGTTGTAATTCCTGTTTCGTGTGGTGCAATTTTTGTTAGGCTGGGAAATTTTTTCAATTCTGAAATTGTGGGAAATATTACATCTTCAGAATTTGGTGTACGCTTTATTAGAGACAAATTTTCTTCAAATGACGTCATGAACATAACAGGAATTAAAAATACGAATGAAGCTTATTCTGCTCTTGTAAACAATCCAAAATACATCAGCTTTCTTAACCAAGTACCTCTGAAACATCCTGCTCAATTATATGAAGCATTTTTCTATATTTTTGTATTTGCTATTTTAATGTTCTTGTATTGGAAAACAAATCTTAAGGAAAAACACGGATTAATTTTTGGTGTATTCTTAGTACTACTTTGGACAGTTCGTTTCTTTGTAGAAAATGTTAAAGAAAGTCAAGGAGGAATTGAAAAGAGTTTAGGTCTTTTCTCTACGGGACAGTGGCTGAGTATTCCTTTTATTTTACTCGGTGTAGTATTTATCTTCCTTGCTGAAAAACCACTACCAAAAGATTTATTTAAAGACAATGATGTAAATCCTGATAAACTATTTTAAATACTCAATTTAATAATAAACAAAAGAGGTCAATTGAAATTCAATTGACCTCTTTTGTTTTGCTTAATAATAGGTTATAAAACGAATTAATCTAAAAACAATTCCATTAGAACTTGTGAACGTATTAAATAATAAAGTTAATTCTCATTTAATTAAGTATCACATAATAGCAATCTTTCTAAATGTAAAATCAATACTGTACAAGTTATACTTGATATATAATTTAAACTAAAAATAAAAATGCCATACATCTCTGTATGGCATTCTTTATATATTGTTTGTATAACTAATTAAGCATTTGCATCAGCGTGACGTTTTTCAACTTCGTCAACATCTGCTTTTTTCATTGAGTCAACTAACACTGGAGTTGCAATGAATAAAGATGAATAAGTTCCAACGATAATACCTACAAGCATTGCAAATATAAATCCTCTAATAGATTCACCACCAAAGATAAACATGATTAATAATACTAAAATCATAGTCAATGAAGTATTCAATGTTCTTGATAATGTAGTATTAATAGATGCGTTTACAATTTCTTTGAAATTTCCTTTTCTGTTACCAGCTAAGAATTCTCTAATTCTATCAAATACAATTACGGTATCGTTCATTGAGTATCCAATAACTGTTAAAATAGCAGCAATAAAATGTTGATCCATTTCCATGTGGAAAGGCATCACTTTATACAATAATGAATATAAACCTAATACAAAAATAACGTCGTGTAAAACGGCAGCAATTGCTCCTAAAGAATATTGCCATTTACGGAACGAAATTACTAAGTAAAGACCAACAACTAACATAGCTCCAATAACTGCCCAAAACGAGTTGGTTTTGATATCGTTAGAAATAGCTGCTCCAACTTTAGAAGCTTGAAGAACTCCAACTTGTTTTCCATCATAAGTATTGATGAAATTTTCATAAGAAGTACTAGTGTAATATTTACCTAAAACTTTGTATAATTTTTCATTAACTTCTCTATCGATTTCAGTTCCTTCGTCTTTGATTCTGTATTTTGTAGTAATTTTCAATTGATCATCATCACCAAATACTTTTGCTTCAACAGCAGTACCAAATTCTTTAGACAACTCTTCTGAAATAACGGTTGGTTCAACTACTTTTTCAAATTTAACTTGGAAAGTTCTACCTCCAACAAAGTCAACACCTTCATCAAGACCATTAATAAAGAAAATAGAAATTAAACTCACAACAACAACTGCAGAAGAGAATAAATAAGTCCATTTTTTAACTCCAATAAAATCAAAGTGAAAACCTGTAAACCAATTTTTAGTCATCTCAGTTGAGAACATTAATGATTTATTTCTTTCAATATCTCTATCGATAAAAATTCTTGCAATAAAAATTGATGTAAATAATGATGTAATAATACCAATAAGTAATGTTAAAGCAAAACCTTGAATTGGTCCTGTACCGAAAATAAATAAAATTGCTCCAGTTAAAACGTGAGTTACGTTAGCATCAATAATTGAACGCATTGCTCCTTTCCAACCGTAAGATGCTTTTACAGCTTCAGCTAAAGTTTTACCTTCACGTAATTCTTCTTTTGCACGTTCATATATAATGATGTTAGCATCAACCGCTGTACCTAATGTTAAAACGATACCTGCGATACCTGGTAATGTTAATACAAAACCAAATGCTGCCATAATTCCAAATAAGAAAAGTAAATTTAATAATAAAGCTACATTAGCATACCAACCTGCTCTACCATAATAGAATACCATCCATAAACATACTAATAAGAAACCAACGATTGACGAAAGCATACCTGCATCAATTGCTTTTTGTCCTAATGATGGTCCTACAACCTCAGATTGAACAATTTCAGCAGCAGCTGGTAATTTACCTGCTCTTAAAACGTTAGCTAAATCTTTAGTTTCTGTTAAATCAAAATCACCTGAAATTTCAGATCTTCCACCAGCAATTGGTCCTGAAGAAACTCCTGGAGCAGAATACACAACATCATCAAGTGCAATTGCAATATAACCTTTTTGAGTAAATGCTCTACCTGTTAATTCTTCCCAAACTTTAGCACCAGCACCGTTCATTTGCATTGAAACTGCTGGTTTTCCTGTTTGATCAAATGTATCACTTGCATCAGTAATAACTCCACCACTTAACGGTGCAACGTCATCACGATTTGATTTTAAAGCATATAGTTCAAAAGTTTCAGTAACTTTCTTTGTTTTTTCGTCTGTTAATTTAGAACCTTTACTCCATGCAAATTTAGCATAACGCTTATCAGCAGGAAGTAATGCTTTGATATCTTTTCTTTTTAAATAACTGTTTACTTTAGCAGTATCCGAAACAGCTACAACTCCAAGAACTGGTCCACCACCTTGAGATACAAATTTATCTAATAATGGATTGCTTCCACCTTTTGCAGCAGCAGTTGAATCTTTTGCGTCAGCATCCGTTAATAATTTTGATAAAGTATCTTCTTTAACTGTTTTTACTTCTTTAGTAGCAACTGTTTTTTCAGAAGCTTTTAAAGCTTCGTTAGCCGACATTAAAAATGGGCCAATTTCCTCTACTTTATAAGTTTCCCAAAACTCTAATTGAGCTGTACTTGATAATAATTTTTTAATTCTATCTACATCTTTTGCACCTGGAAGTTCTACAAGAATTCTTCCTGTTTGTCCAAGTTTAGCAATATTTGGTTGTGTTACACCAAATTTATCGATACGACTTCTTAATACTCCAAAAGCAGATTCTACTGATTCGTCAACTTTTTTTCTGATTACCTTTTTTACTTGATCATCAGTCATATTAAAGTTAATTTCGTCAGAAAGATTTCTGTTAGCAAAAATATCTGGTGAAGCTAATTTTGTTGAACCATTTGAAACTCTATCAAACTCTGTAAAAAATGCATCAAGATACGATTGATTACCTTGTTGGTTTTTCTTAGCATCTTCTAACGCTTTGTTGAAAGCAGGATTTTTAGAATTGTTTGCAAGACCTTTCAAAACATCTTTAATTGAAATTTGAAGAATTACGTTAATTCCTCCTTCAAGGTCAAGACCTTTGTTGATTTGCTTACTTGCTACTTCTTCATAAGTGTAGTCAATAAGACCAAACATTTTAAAAACACTTTTGTTTTTAATGTCGTTTAGATATGCTACCTCTTTTTCTTGGTTTCCTTTTGCAAAAGCTTTGGCATCATTTTGAACACCATTTGATACAAATGTGAAAGAAAGTTGGTAAATACTTACCAGTGCAAATAGAATTGCGAAAAATTTAATAAGTCCTTTATTCTGCATTATTACTAAAAATTAATTAATTTTTGTTTGTTGGTATTTCAAAAAGTCAATAAACATATGGTAAATTACTGATTTTCAATAAAAATCATTAAAAATACCTATCTACACGTTTTTTGAAACGTGCAAATATATAATTAACCTAAAGATTAACAAATTATTTAGGGATTAATATCAAAAAAAGTAGTTAATCTTTTTTACGATAAATAAAATAGGGAATTACTTATTTCGAATCAGCTTTTTTGCTATATCAATTAATTCCAATTGATTTTTATTTACGAATGAAAATCCAGCTTGAAGCAATTCAAAAATATTTTCTTTAGAAGTGTCATCCATTTCTGGTGAAGCATTTTGCAACGAAGGCATCAATCGATGGTAGTTTTTATGATTTCTTTGTCCTAACGTTTCATACATTTTTCGCAAATGATAATCTACTGTCTCAACATTTGAGGAAAGTAAAATATCAATTAATGGTGAAATCCACTTGAGTTTACCACCGTATTCAAACTCTTCAAATTTATATTCTTTCAAAACTGTTCCTGTACCAACAGAAACAATTATCATATCTTTAATTGAAGGTTTATCGGGCTTTTGTTTATCCTTTAGAACTTTAGAAAAGTCAATTTTTCTTGCTTCCGCATAAGCGCATAACGCCGGATTATTTGCATAAACTCCTCCGTCAATTAATGCAAATTCTTGACCATACAATGATTTTATTTGTGCCGGTTCAAAATAAGTTGGCGCAGCTGATGTTGCTCGACATACATCTTTTACATAAAAATTTTCCAAAGGCTCGTGTGCCTCATGACTAGTAAAAAACTTTGCTTTTCGTTGATTAATGTCATAAGAAGTTATTAATGTGGGCTTTATTAATTCTTTTAGTTGAAGATTTCCAAAAACTACTTGTAGTTGATTTTCAATATTCTTATCCGATATTTTTTCATCAAACAACCCAAAAGGATTGATTAATTTTTCCCAAAACGAAACCTCAAAAATAGCATCACCTTTATGTGCATACAAATCTAATGCTTCTTGAACCGAATACTTAGCATGTTTACTATTGTCAGGAACTAAAAGAATTGCGGCTAAAAGTCCTCCTGTGCTACTTCCGGCAATTAAATCAAAATAATCGCCAAGACGTGCATTTGGGTTATCCAATTTTTGTAATTGCTCTTCTATAAATTTTAATATAACGCACGAAATAATCCCACGTATTCCTCCACCATCTAAACTCAGAATTGTAATCTTTTTTGACATAAATATAACTTACTTTACAAACCTACAATCAAAGCTTTTGCTGTAGTTTCAACAATGGTTTTTAGAATATTATTTTTTAAATTATTTAATTTTATTTTTGATAATCCTGCGGTTTGTAGAGCGTTTAAACCTAAAAGTGAATGCTGACTTTTTACTAACCATTCAAACTCTTCCTGATTAATTGATCCTTCTGAAAGCAATACCGACCAACGTTCTAATTTTTCTTTTGATGATTTTAGAAATGCATTCAAATCTTTTTGCAACTCAGGAATATAATCTTTAAACTTGTCTTTAGAAATTAAAAGTATTTGTTCTTTTATTTCGTTCAATAATTTTTCTATATCCATGATTTACATTATTTAGTTTTAATTAAATCTAACAATAAATTTGCCGATTCTTTATCTTTTTTTACTTCATATTGAATCAATAAATCCAAAGCTTCCATAGTTTGCTTTTTAGCTTCAATTGCAAATGCTGGCGACAGTTTTTCTTTTTCTTGCCATCTATTAAAAAATCCTGCAAGAAGATTTTTTTCTTTATCATTCAAAATCGTCCACATGGCAAATGTAATTTCGTTATTCGGTTTATTTTTTTCATATTCAACTAATTTTTGAACTTCTAACAACAGTTTTTCAACCGCAATTTTGTTATCAGTATAAGAAGTTGACGATTTATCCATCAAGTTAGACGTTTCAACTTTAATTTCAGTCGTTTTTTGATAAGAATAGTGATCAAAAAGCGCTGTTTTTGTTGCCGTACAAGAAGACAAAACAACCATTAGAATTATTAGAAAAGGTGACTTTTTCATACTCATTTTTTATTATTATTAAACTCTTTTTTAAAACCATTTAGTAAACTAAGCTCATTAAGATTTTTTGAAAAAGCTTTTAAACCTCAACTGCTTAATTACAATCTACTTCCTACTTCCTACTTCCTACTTCCTACTTCCTACTTCCTACTTCCTACTTCCTACTTCCTCTCAAACCCTAATCCCATTCGCAATAATCTCTTCATTCAAACTCCAGTTACCCGATTTTATTTGGTTTTTAAAACATTGTGTTCTGTAAATGGTTTTCTGTAAAATTGGTCTTGTATGATTTTCTAACCAACTGTGACGAACATCAACATATTGTTTGATCCATTTTTTTTCATCGCCACCATTTACTGGAATATTCTCTGGAAAACGCTCTCTCAAAAAAGCAGGAACTGTACCCGAATGTATAAAACTATCATAAATAACCAACAAACTCAAACCAAGAGTAAACTTGTTTTTTTCGAAAAAATGCAACGCAGGTTGATAATATAAAGTATCAAAAAAAACATCTTGACTTACTTTCATAACTTCATCTTCACGAGCCGATTTACGCAATAGGTTTTTAAACTTTGAGTTATCCCACAATGGTTTTTTACCTAAATCGAGAATATAAGGTTTAAAATCGTTAGCAAATTTTCCTTTATTAGCCACATACAATTGCAACAATGCCTTTAAATTTCCTTGTTCAGTGGTTTGACTTCTTCCAAAAGTAATTTGTTTACTATTATTTTTTCCGTCTTTATACACTACCAGCAAGTCATATTTTCCTTGCTTACTACCTGTTTCAAAAACATTGACTACTTGCAGTATTTTTGATTTTTGAGTCGATGAAATCATAATGATGGTTTATTGGTTAAATGTAATAAAATCGATTGATGTTTTAAATTTTGTAATAAAATATTTATTCCTTTTTTAACGCAGCTTGAATTTAAACTTTTTCATATAATAAGTAGCTTTTCAGTAGAACATTTTTTTTAATGAAATACTTTAATAATAATTTATCCTTGTGGACTTAAAGGCTCATAAAAATCACCTCTTTCATGATTACCATAGTACTTTTCCTCATCTTCTTGAGTAGCAGGTACAAGATATAAAGGATAGTAATAATCATAAAATCGTTTTATTTTTTCATAAAAATCATAAAAATCAACCAACACTCTATCATATTTATTTCTTGCATTCACTATAAATTCTTGACCAAAAAAAGTAACTTTTTCATCATATCTATCAAGTTCGTGATCTACGAACTCTTTAGGATTATCTTTTGATAATTCTTTAATTTTTAATTCCATCTCTTGTAATAACTCTAAAAATAAAGCACTTTTAGGTTCTAATTTAATAGCTTCATTCCCAAACTTATTACCTAATACTTTTTCAAATATAACTCTCTCATAATTTGTTAGGTTACTAATATTTGAATTCCCACCTGGATAATCTTCTGCAACAATCATATATCCTTTATCTGTATGTAAAGTATTAGAATAACCATGATTTCTGTAATCTTGCACCGCAACTATTACATATTTTAACCTTTTATCTTCCATTTTATTATTTTATAAAAATCACTTCTAATTGTTTTAATAGATTTATATTATCATCAATATTTTCATAAACTTTCGGGTCAGAAACCACTACTGCTTTAGTAAACCCTTTGCTTTTAGCCCAACTTCCCGTAAATGTTTTAAATGCAGCTTCTTCAAGGTTTTCTTTAGTGATTTTTTTGCCTTTCATAGCTGCTTTTAAATCATACAGGTTAACAGATTCTGAATTAGGAAAATCTTTATAAGCAGAAGATTTTAACCATTCTGCATAAATACCATCAAATTCCTTACCTAAATCTTTTTTCAAAACCGCAAAACCATCATCATACATTGTTTTTCCTAAACTAATATCGGTTAAACCTGTTTTGTTGGCTTGAAAAGTGTCATTTAATGCTTTTGGAACATATAAATCGGCATATAAAATATTTTTACCAACAGTTTCAGCTACTTTTGGTTTATCTGCCAAGGTTACAAAACATTCAAATCTTTCGCTTTTCAAATTTTGTTTTCTATTCCAGTTTTGAATGCCGTATAAATATTATTTAATACACATAAAGTTTTATTTTTATAAGAAAACCGCCTTTAAGGGTGGTCTATTTTAAGGATACTTCTTTTGGTCTTCTACCGTAGCTACTGAAATATACAAAGGATGTCCTTCTTCATAATTCTTTTTTAAATTATTATAAAACAGTTGGAAATAATATAATTTAAGGTCCTTTCTATGTTTCTTAATATTATGATGGTAATACTCTCCTAAAAACTCTTCTACATCTTCATATTTCATGTCCCAATCATTATCTGGGTCACGACGTTCTTCTCTATATGCTCTGACATAAGTTAGCGGGTCGTGCTGATGTTCATCAGGTACTTTTTTTATTGTTTTGAGTACTTCTCTTATTTTATTTTCTACTGCATCTACTATAAAACCCCATGTTTTGGGTTCGTAATAAAAATCCTTCTTTCCAAAATCTTCTCCTAATAATTCTTCAAAAACTTCTTTACTAAAGTCATATTTATTTAGTGCCATGTCTTTATACTTACTAACACATACTGCCGTTCCTTTTTCCGACGCCGCTGAATCCATAAAACCAAAAATCTTATAGTCTTGTCTCGATAATACAAGATAATCCATTTGCTCCATAATATATAGTTTATTTATAATAAATTATTTTTAAGTCTTTTAAATTATTAATATTGTTACCTATGTCAATTGTGAATTCTTTGACTGTTGTTACCAATTTAATTTTATCAAACCCTTTTTCTTTAGCCCATTTGTATGGTGTCATTTGTTTTACAGCTTCTATAACATTCTCTTCTGTAATCTGTTTGCCTTTCATTGCTTCTTTAAATTTGGTTAAATTTACTGATTCGCCTCCAAATGCAACATATGAATCATTTTTAACGTATAATCCATAAATTCCATCAAATTCCTTGCCTAAATCTTTTTTCAAAACCGCAAAACCATCATCATACATTGTTTTTCCTAAACTAATATCGGTTAAACCTGTTTTGTTGGCTTGAAGGGTAGTGTTCAAGTTTGGTGCAACCATAAAATCTCCAGTATAATAATTTTTTCCATTTTCTTTTACAATATAAACTTTACATTCAAATCTTTCCATTATATTGCTTTCATCTGAATTCCATTTACTTTTATAATGTAAATTTGGACTTAACTCATCAATTTCATAGGAATATCCTCCTTCTTTAGGTTTTCTAATGAGCATCCCTACAGGAGTTTCCCCAGTTTGAGAATGTAATCTTTTTTTAGATAAAACAGTTCCTGTATTTTCAAAAAACTCTTCTACACCTTGTACACCTTTTGCTTTTAAGATCTTTGCTGCATCATCTAAAAATAATTTAACCTTTGCAGGAGAATCTGTAAATATTTCTACACCTTTATAAAAAACCGTTTCAGTATTTGTCTTAGTTAGGTTTTTTAGATAGAAAAATATATTTTTTGATACATTTAATGCTCCATCTAAAGCCGCAGCTGAAAAACTGTATAATTTATTAAATCTTAAAGGTTCATAAACTATTTTTTCTGTTTGATTAGCAATTACCCTTAGCTCTTTCAATAATAATTCTATCTGCCTCGTTTCATCAAAATTTTCAGCAGCTTCTTTAAGAACTTTTTCTTTTGCAATTATCCTCGTTGCGCATACTTGCAATTTACTATACAAAGTCACAGAAAGTTCGCCAGAAAGAGCAATCATCTCAAAATAAAACAAGTACTTTGAGATTTCTCTACCTAGTTCAGTATCATCTCCTCCTGTTAGTTTTAATAAAACATTTACTGAGCCTGATGTAATTTCGGCTACGCCAGCAACTCCTTTTACGCCAGTTACAAATTTGGTAAATATTCTTGATTGTTTTGTTAATTTATTTCCAGAATCAAGCACTTTATAGAGTCGCCCAAATTTAACAATATTTCCAAAACCTGAAATGGTGGTTATCACATCTACTGTGTATTCGCCAGTTGTCATTACATTTTCCCAAAAGGCTTTTTCTGTGTGGGTGTGCAACAAAAATGCAGGCAATTTTGTAAAATTATTTTCCTCTTGCTCGGGATCTTTATAAATAAAAGTTGGGTTATCAGCATTTAATATGGCTACAGGTGCAAATGGATGATAACTGTATTCAAAAGTTTCTTTAATTTCAGTTGTCTCAGTTGTAACTCCGCCACGGCCGTTATCCTCTGTATTAGTTTCAAAAACACCTGTACCAACAGTTAAAGTTACTTCAATTTCATCATTTTTGTCCCAGTTAATTTTGGCATTATCAACATGAAAACCCAAAGATTTTTTTGATCGATAATCAAGTAACAAAGGATTTTTATCAGTGAAATTAATAAGGTGATTTTTTTCGGGTGTAAGTTCGGCATAAGTAGATTTTTTCCAAATATCCCAAAGGAAATTTAGAAGATTTTTATAGTTTTCGCCATCTATTCTATAAAAAAGTTTTTTTATAAATTGTTCTTTGTTTTTTGTTTTTCGGTTTATTAATTCGGCTAAAAAAATGTTTTTGTTTTCGTAGCTTTCATTTAATCCTTTTATTATTCTAACAGCAATACCTTCTTTATTAATGCCTGCATTAGTCAATGAATCATCTAACAATGCAATTAAAATTTCCCAAAGGATATTTCTATCAATTGCTTTAAATAGAAATATAGGAACATAATATAAAATTTCTAAAACTTGTATTCCGCTTGTAAATCGTAATTGACTATTGACAAAATTCATATAATCCTCAATTAATGCTTCACGACCATTAGTTGTACTTTGATCTTCGTCTTTAAATTCATCTATGTCAACAAAATTGTAAAAAATGGTTTGATTTAAAAACTCTGCCATAGCACCAAAACTCTTAAAGTTAAGAATCAATGCAGGATTATTTAAAGATTTATTAAACGGAATTCCTTTTTGATAATAGTTATAGCTTAGTTTGTAAGTATTATTTGTTATTGTTATTTTAGGTAATAAATGTACCAAACCAGGTTGTTCCATCTTTTCAAATGCAACAGATCTTTTTATAGCTGCATGTAACATTTGAGCTTTTGATGAAAATAATGATCTTAAAAATAAATCAGATTTATCAGAGGTATATCCTTCTTCGTCTTTAAAGTTAAAGTTATATACTCCATCAGTACTATTTGGAATATCATTTGGATGATAGGGAAATCTATCACTAAACACATAAGATTCTTCAAGTAGTAATTCAATTACAATATTGTTTCGTAAATCGTAATAGAAATTACCTCCATCTTTAATCTTAACAACATCAAATAAACTTTCATCTAACTCACCCCAAGGATCAGAAAGATGCCTTGGAATTTTTCCAAACATAGAAATTCCTGTAGTCTCATCGATGTACTTTACATAATATAAAAGTTCATTGTCTTGACAAAGCAAATATAAGTTTCCAATAATTTCATTACTTATATAGAGAAAACCATTTTCATTTTTAATAGCTTCTTTTTCAACAAAAATAAGTTCGTTTTCATCGTAAATTTCAGTTTGAACATAATTTTCTTCAACTTTCCTTGCAATAAAATTTTTATTTTTCAAAGAAGCTTCAACTGAACGTCTATCGAATTTTAAATAGTCAACTATTTCTTTAAAATCACTCATTCATTTTAATTTTAAAAACCACTTCCAACCAAAATACGTTGGAAGTGATTTAATTAGTTAATTATTAATTAGCATTTTCATCCATTGCATTTTTTATTGCTTGTAATGAAATTTGTGCAACAATTTGTCTAGGCGTATCATCAGTAGTTAATTGAAGATAACCGTTTTTTATGTCGATATTCTCAATATGTCTAATTTCCTCATGATTTGAGTTACCTATCAATGCTGAATTCGTTACTATCTGTGATCCTTGTGGCACTTCATCAGGGAATTCAAAATCGGTTAAATCATCATTATATGGTAATGCTTTGTCTACTTTTAATCCAATGCTTTCAGCTTGTAAAATAGTCATTGAAGTAGGAACACGTGTTGGCCATGCTAATCCCACTTTTTCGCCTTCCGTTTTTCTCATTTCATCAACAATAGACATGTACAATTCATCACCAATTACTGGTACTTCACCACCATTCCAAATTTGACCTGTTTGCATGTAGTATCTTACTGCTTCTTCAAATCCTGGTCTTACAGTAACAACCACTCTAGCCATACCACTTTGCATGAATGCTTTAAAAACATGGTCGTGAGTTTGATCGTACTGATACATTTCAACCCAGTTACTTCTATTTGCCCAATAGAAAGGATAGAAGTAGTAACTCATGATGTCCCACTCGAAGGCTTGTTCGATGAATTTAACAAAAGCAGCATAATTATCTAAGTCTGCTGTGTTATCTATCATTGCATTATTAAAACTTAAATTTGAATCAGCTGAATTGTTCTTTTTATAGAAATTTTTACCAAAAGTGTTTTTTGCATTTGGGTTGTTAGAAATCATATAAGAAATACAATTTTTTCTCAAAATAATATTTTCAATCTCTCTATAAAAACCAGGATTAGTTCCTAAAATTTGAACTCCATTTGCTGTTTCTATTGCTAAGTCTTCATTGTATTTTTGCAAAGCCTCTTCGTAAGCACTTATAATAGCATTGAAGGTTTCCATTTGCCATTCAAGTTTAGCCTCAGCCGTTAACTTGCAATTTACATTTGCTGTTATATCTCCTGCCACATGATTTCCGAGAGTATAAGAAACGGGAACTTCATTAATAAATGACTCAAAACTAACAGCTGGTGAAATTGTTGTTGAGTTTAATTTTAATACTTTTTGACGGAAACGATTTGTATCTGTTGCAGTAACATTTCCTATGGTCAAAGAAAGAATATTACCCTGATAATCATTATCACTAGAAGCACTAAATTGCCCAAAAGCACTAATTGCATAGTATCCTTCAGGAATTTTAATTTTACCATTTCCTGACATAGATTCAGTATGTCCTAATTTAGTACCCATTTTTCCACCCATAACACTAAAAGACTCTCCAACTGTAATGAACTCTTTAGGCATAGGTCTTACCTCAGCATTATAAATTCCAGCCCAATACTTTAATTTATCTTCTGTTAATTGGGAATAATTTTCTAATTTATAAGAAGTATCTGTTCTTGGATCTTGTGGTTTAGATAGAGCTTTTGCCTTGTTTTCATCAATTAAAGATGTCATAGCTAAGTTATGTAAACGAGCAGGTTCAGGAATTGAAAACTCAAACATCAAACGTTTGCCATAGTTTACAATTTGGTTTTTAAACACTTTGTCAACCCAACGATATACACCTACAACATGTTGATCACCTTTTCGGTTATCAAAACCATGTGTATTGTTTTCTTCAAACTCCTCTAAAACCTTAACTACTCGTTCTTCTTTTACTTTACTAACAATTCTGTCTAACGCTCTTTCCGTTATTTCTTTAGCATTGGTAACTGCTTGTCGTGTACTTTCTTCTTTAGAATTGTTTGTCGCAAAGTTTGCGCTTGTGCCTAAATGAAAACGTCCAGTTTTAGAGTTGTAATCTGTATTTACTCCAGCACTAAAATCCTTGCTATTAGCAATAACTTTAGCTACTTCGCTTTGCATTTCAAAACGATCTACCGTTGAAGTATCTGTTAATTCTTCTCTTTCTGTTTCTGATGATGTTGTATCTGTTACTTCTCTACGGCTTAATTTTCGAGTAGATTTTTCTTTAAACTCTCTAGCCATAATATTTTCAATATGGGCTACTTCACCTTCAATATATCCATGAATGGTTTGTTCTACCTTATTATAGTCAGCAATTCCAATTTGTTTCATGCCAAATCCTGTAGGAATAAAAGATAGTTCAGGTGCTACAGCAGACGTTCCTGTACTTCCACTCGGGCTATCAACATCACCTTCTAACTCTGTTGGTACAGGAAACTTAATAGTTCCTTTATATACTGATGCTAAAGCAAAATTTTGAATTACAACTGAAGCTGTTTGACCATTTGTGAACTGAAAGGTAATTGAAAGTTCTTTTAAATCGTTAGTTATTCCTGTCATTGAAAGGTTTAACATTGCATCATACCCAATATAATGTTTTACAACAGATGAATTTTTTAAGACAACAGAATCGTCAAGTCGAGTCATTTTATACTGAACCGCTGTAATTTTCCACAAAGCTTCAGGAATTCCAACCATAATCTGCAATCTTCTTGAAGTTGAAACAGAAAAATTCGATCCTCTACTGGTTTTAATTTCATATTCAAAAGGTTGTAATGGACTTGCTGTGTTTGGAACAACAATGGTCGTTCCACCAACAACTAATGATGTAGAACCATTACTAACTGCATTTTGAGTATAACTGTTATTGTTATCATCAATAAGTTGAGATATTACATTGTAAGTTGAAGAAAATGTAGTTTCGCTAGCTGGAAGAACCACTCTCAATTGTTCACCTCCATTATCTTCGTCTTCATCAACAGGATTAATGATACTTTTATAAGCTTCTAAGCTTTGAGCACTTAAATATTTTGATAAAAACTTAATATCCATTTCGTCAGTGTACGTAAACTCAAACTTAGGAAGTTCAGGCTCAGAAACAGTTGGTACTTGTTGACATGGATCTTCTGGATTATAAACTACATTTGGATCTCTAACCTCACACCAACTATTTTTTGCAGTTTCTAATTCAGCATAATATCTGTCTAATAAAGGTTTTATTGTAACTTTATAGGCATCATATTCAACATCATAAGCTTTTTGATACTCTTTTCTATATGCTTTTTCAGCAACTGCTAGTTCAGAGTGCAAACTTGTTAAAACATCAATATTTTGTTGTGCAATAGCTTGTTTCTCTAAAGATTGTAATATTGGGTTTGAAAATTGTACCTCTGTAGATTCTCCTTTTGAAGCAACCTTAGCGGCAACAATATTATTGTTTGCATTTTCAACGAAAAGTAATTTTGGTAAAACAACTTTAGCCAAAGCTCTTTCTTTGTGTGTTCCAACTTTAGTTTCTTCAATTACATGATTAGCAAGAATGAGTTGCATCAACAATTCTTTAGCATAAAAATCATTTTGAGTAACAACCTGATAAATGAGATTGTTCCATAAAACTTTTAAATCTAAATTAACTTCAGTTAATGCTTCAGCTTTACGTATTATTTCATCTTCTGTTGCTTTATAACGATTTTTAGAAAGCCATTTTGAAAACTCATATATTTCTTTATTAAGATTTTTCAAGTTGTCAACTTTCAATGCATTAGGAGCAAAACTATTTGCTGCATTTTGCAGTGCTTCTCTTTTAGTGGTATTTGCAGCTAAGTTATTAACTGCATTAAGAAATACCCCTTCAATTTTTCCCTTATCCGTAATAAATCCTGGATTTTTTTCAAAATCACTTGAAAGTTCTGGTGCTCTAAAGCTTACAAAACGAAAGAGCGTGTTTTTAATTTCATTGTTCATATAAATATTTTTTTAGATTTAAAGTAATAACGCACAAAAAAAAAAATATTGTAAGAAAATGAATAATTATAAAAAATTTAACAACTGAAATTAAAAAAAGTAAATAATACAATAACTTTTACTAAATTGATTTTCAAATATTTACCATTAATATTTAATATTAAAAGTAAATAATTCAATGATTATACATTTTAGAGTTATCAGAGCAAAGTCAGGAGACATTTTCGTAACTTTCAATAAGAACTTTTTGTAAAGAATACTTCGCGGAGCTTTGCTGGTTAAAACTACTTAACAATTTAGCTAAATATTTTCGTATGCCTTCATAAAACTATCATAATCATATTGTATTTCTGCTATTTCATTATTTTTTAGAGTTTTGAGATGCTTTTTGATGAGCTTAATGAGTTCTTTTTTCTTTTCTGATTGGTTTTCTTCGTTGGAATCTACCCAAAGTAATGATACCAAACTCTTTAAAGTAATTAAATTCCAACCTTTATAATGCTCTTTTTCATATTCTATGGATTTATCTTCATCGTAAGAATAGTAAATTGAAATTGCTACACCTTTATCATATTCATCAAATGCAGAATAATTAAAAACTTCCAAACAAAATTCTTCTGTCCTTGAGTGTTTTCGATTTCTTAATTCACTTAATGCCTCAATTGCTTCGTTTTCATCCCAAAAATTGACGAATGTATCTATTAATTCCTCGTTTGAATAATCTTTTATTTTCTTTATCATAACTTTTTTATTTAACAATTATTGTTGTCATATAATATTTACCCAAGCTACGCAAAGTGTTCATATTTGCACTGAGCTGCGCACACGAGTGCAACGAACTTACGAAGTAAATGTCTCAATAATTCTTTATTTATGATAATTATTATACTTTAAAAATGCATTTGGATTTATAATATTTACAACAGGATAGAAACTTACTCTTTACGACCAAATTTACAATTCTTCAATAAAGACTTATACTTTTTGAATACTAATTTATAATTCTTTTGCACTGACTTATACTTTTTGAATCCTAATTTGTAATTCTTCCGTACAGACTTATACTTTTTCAATCCTAATTTGTAATTCTTCCGTACAGACTTATACTTTTTCAATCCTAATTTGTAATTCTTCCGTACAGACTTATACTTTTTGAATCCTAAATTGTAATTCTTTAGCACAGACTTATACTTTTTGAATCTTAATTTGTATTTCTTTCACACTTACTTATACTTTTCTTTTATGTTAGAAGAAAATATCAAAGTAAAGTAAGGAGACATTTACGCTTTTTTTTGGTTTTACTTTCTGTTTAAAATAGACCACTTTGCTTAGAAAGAGTAACTTTTAAAATTAGTCGCCTCTTGATTTTGAAAAATATATTAGGTTAGTACAGATTATTATTATAGTTTTATATATTATAAACAACTCCTAAATAATTTAGAAACTATGAAACAATTTAGAATTTTAATTTTAGCAAGTGTACTGATCTTGTCATCTTGTAAGAACGAAAACAAAAATGAACAAACTAACGAAGAGACTAAGGAAACCACTGCAAGTGTTCAAAGACCAGAGCCAAAAACAACTCAATCTGGTACTTCTTTTATAAATGAAAGTGAGAATACTTATGATGCACAATATCAAACAGGAAGCTACTCAAAAGAAAAATATACTGTTGTAAGTTATACTACTAATGCTAAATTTTCTGAAAAAGAATTCGAAAATGGTGCACCAAATGAAGAGCAACAATTAGTAGCTGTAAACATTGGTCTTGAAAGTCTTGAATGTAAAGGAATATTTTCTGGAATGAATACAAGTTTATCTCTTCATATAGATGATAAAGCAGAAGAAATACAAAAATTTACTTCTTTTACAGCAGATTTTTATAAAGCTAATCCTAATGCAGTAAATCTTGATACAGCAAATAGTTTAGTTGTAAAAAAAGGTGAGAAAGCTGAAAGAACATTTTATTTCATAGTACCTAAAGATGCTGATCTATCTAAAGCATATTTAAGCATGTACAGAGGAAGTGATAAAGAGGAACTTAAGGTACAATTAAATCCATAATTTTTGAAAAAATTTCGCGTGAATAATTGATTTAATAAAGTATTCGCTATTAAATTCAACAGGATAAGATGAAATATTTTATCCTGTTTTTTTTTTACCCAATATTGAGTTAGTTTAAAATTATTTACTTCAATTCGTTTGCTGAAGTTGAAAAATTAGGTATGGAAAGCGGGAAAAAGGAAATCAAGAAATTACTTTCATTCCGTTCCAAAAAGTCATATTTCTGTACTTACACAAAGAATTATTTTATATAAAAAAAGCCAATTTCGTAGCAAACGAAACTGGCTTCTTAAATTATTTTGAAAAATAGACTATAAAACCGATTTCAAATCAGCATTCATAGCTCTAACTGCTTCTGCACTTTTAGCAAATTTTGCTTTCTCGTCTTCATTTAAATTGATATCAACGATTTTTTCAACTCCGTTTTTACCAATAATACATGGAACACCAATACAAATATCGCTTTGTCCATATTCTCCATCAAGCATTACTGAGCAAGGAATCATTTTCTTTTGATCATTTAAAATACTATCCACTAAATAAGCAACAGATGCACCTGGCGCATACCAAGCAGAAGTTCCTAATAAAGCTGTTAAAGTAGCTCCACCAACCATAGTATCTGCTGATACTTTTGCTAATTCATCATCAGATAAAAATTGTGAAACTGGAACACCATTATAGGAAGCTAATCGAGTTAAAGGAATCATTGTAGTATCACCATGACCACCAATAACCATTCCTTGAATATCATTTGCAGGTTTATCTAAAGCTTGTGATAAATAACATTTAAAACGTGAGCTATCTAAAGCACCACCCATTCCGATGATTCTATTTTTTGGTAATCCAGTAGCTTTCAATGTTAAATAAGTCATTGTGTCCATAGGGTTTGAAACTACTACTACAATGGCGTTTGGTGAGTGAGCTAATAAGTTTTCAGCCACACCTTTTACAATTCCTGCATTGATTCCAATTAATTCTTCACGAGTCATTCCTGGTTTTCTTGGAATTCCTGATGTAATAACTACAACATCACTTCCTGCCGTTTTTGAATAATCATTTGTGCTTCCTGAAACTCTTGTATTGTAACCTAAAGTAGTTTGAGTTTGCATGATATCTAGAGCTTTACCTTCAGCAAAACCTTCTCTAATATCTAATAATACGATTTCACTCGCAATTCTTCTGTAAGCGATAGCATCAGCGCATGTTGCACCAACGTTTCCTGCTCCTACTATTGTAACTTTCATTTTATTGTGTGTTTATATTTGAAAAAAATTAAAATTCATATTGAACTGATACGTTTGAGTTTACAAATTTACCAAAAGCAATTGTAGTTTGCACATAAATTTTGCTAAATTGATATCTACCTGAAATTTCTCCCATGAAATTAGTTTTTGTTTTGTAAATTTCTTCTAATCGCTGGTTTAAAAGTTTTTGCAATGGAATTGTTTCTTCAATAGCACCTTTTGGACCTGTAAGTTGGTATTTAAAATCACTAACATTAGCAATAATTCCACCTAAAAATTCAACGTTTTTATACTCTTTTGAAGCGTTAATTTGAAATTGAAAAGTATCAACTAAACCACTTATTTGGTTAATACCTAAATTTCCATAATTTGTTTGAACATCAAGAAAATCAAAACTCACATCTTCATTAGAATAAGAAAGTGAAGTTGATAGATTTATTTTTCTAGTTTCTAAACTCTTAAAATATTGACTGATATTATGTTTTAAACCAAATCCATAAACTTGATATTGACTTTTCTTAAGATTAACTTTTGGAGAATACTTAACAAGTATTTCTGTGCCGTACCAAACTGAAACTGCACCATATAGATGAGGATAAAAAACAATATTTTGATCAATTCCTCTTGGAGTTTCAATACGAATTTGTTCACCATCTAAATCACCTATTAAATCTACTTGATAGTCGTTTCCTAAAGATGTAGGAACTGTTGCTGAAGTTGCACCATCAATAGTCAGTAATGAAAAGTCGCTATTGTTTATTTTAAACTCTCTATCTCTATTAGGAACAAAGAAAAAATTTGAATTAATCCCTAAAGTAACATCCCAAAGTTTCCTCTTTTTTGCAGAAGTAACCCAAGCGGAAGAGGATTGATAAACAGCAGCATCAGTTGCAGGTGTTATATATTTATCAGAAAAAAATAGGGCATCATCAATGAGATACCCTAAATCTTGTAATAATTCCTCTGATTGTGAGAAAGAAAAATTTGTAACAAACAAGAAAAGTATAAAGAACCTTTTCATTGTTATGCATCAATATTTGCGTAAACAGCATTTTTCTCGATAAACTCTCTTCTAGGCGGCACTTCATCACCCATTAGCATTGAAAAAACTCTATCGGCTTCTGTTAAATTATCAATAGTTACTTGACGCAAAGTTCTAAAATTTGGATCCATTGTAGTTTCCCACAATTGTTCTGCGTTCATTTCTCCTAGACCTTTATAACGTTGAATTCCTGCGCTTCCGCCCATTCTTTCGTTAGCCGCATCACGTTGATCGTCTGTCCAAGCGTATTCTTTTTTGTTTCCTTTTTTAACTAAATATAAAGGTGGAGCTGCAATATAAACGTGTCCGCCTTCAATCAATTCACGCATAAAACGGAAGAAGAATGTAAGAATCAAAGTAGCAATGTGACTACCATCGACATCGGCATCACACATGATAATTACTTTATGGTATCTTAATTTTTCTAGGTTTAATGCTTTAGAATCTTCTTCTGTACCAATAGTAACTCCAAGAGCTGTAAAGATATTTCTGATTTCTTCGTTTTCAAAAACTTTGTGATGCATTGCTTTTTCAACGTTCAAAATCTTACCTCTTAAAGGCATAATGGCTTGGAAGTTTCTATCACGACCTTGTTTTGCCGTTCCACCAGCCGAATCTCCTTCGACTAAATAAACTTCACATCTTGCTGGATCTTGCTCTGAACAATCAGATAATTTCCCTGGTAAACCTCCACCACCTAAAACAGTTTTACGTTGTACCATTTCACGTGCTTTTTTAGCAGCATGACGCGCTTGAGCAGCAAGGATTACTTTTTGAACAATGATTTTAGCATCATTTGGATTTTCTTCCAAATAATTTTCAAGCATTTCAGAAACTGCCTGAGAAACTGGAGAAACTACTTCTCTATTTCCTAATTTGGTTTTCGTTTGACCTTCGAACTGAGGTTCAGAAACTTTAACGGAAATAATAGCTGTTAATCCTTCACGGAAGTCATCACCAGCAATTTCGAATTTTAATTTATCTAATAAACCTGAAGCGTCAGCATATTTTTTTAACGTACGAGTCAATCCCATACGGAAACCTTGCAAATGCGTTCCTCCTTCGTGAGTATTGATATTATTTACATAAGAAAAAATATTTTCTGAATAACTAGTATTGTAAACTAAAGCAACCTCAACAGGAATTTCTCCTTTTTCGTGCTCCATACTAATTACGTGAGAAATAATTGGCTCACGACCCATGTCTAAGAACTTAACGAATTCTTTCAATCCTTCTTTTGAATGAAAAACTTCTCCTTCAAACTCGCCTTTGTCATTTGTACGACGTTTGTCCGTAAGTGTAATTGTAATTCCTTTGTTAAGGAAAGACAACTCACGCATACGAGCTGCTAAAGTATCATAAGAATACTCTGTTGTTTGTGTAAAAATAGTTTTATCAGGTTGAAAAGTAACCATTGTACCACGTTTGTCGGTTGTACCAACTTGCTTAACAGGATACATTGCTTTTCCTCTTTCGTATTCTTGCTCGTATATTTTTCCTTCCCTAAAAACAGTTGCTTTTAAATGGTCTGAAAGTGCGTTAACACAAGAAACCCCAACACCGTGAAGTCCTCCAGAAACCTTATAAGAATCTTTATCAAATTTTCCTCCAGCACCAATTTTAGTCATTACTACTTCAAGAGCAGAAACACCTTCTTTTTTGTGCATATCAACCGGAATACCACGACCATTATCTTCTACAGAAATGGAATTATCTTCGTTTATGAAAACGCTAATAGTATCACAATGTCCAGCTAACGCTTCATCAATAGAGTTATCTACTACTTCATAAACTAAATGGTGTAAACCTCTAACGCCAGTATCGCCAATGTACATGGATGGACGCATTCTAACATGCTCCATTCCTTCTAATGCCTGAATACTGTCGGCTGAATAGCTATTTTTTTTAATTTCGTCGCTCATAATAAATTATATCGTATGTATGATTTTTGTCTAACACGCAAATATACAATAATTGAGGTTATTTTAAAGCTTTTTAAAGCGTTTTGTCGCATAAGTTATTAACATTTATCTTTTAATAAATTTTAATTGATTTAAAACGATTTTTTGAAGTTGGACAAAAAGTGTTTTTCACAACTAATTGATATACTGACAAATACTACCTAGCCCTGATTGCAATGTATATCGTCTTTTGGGACGATAGAAATGGAAAGCAGGAATATGGATTAAAGATAATGACCAAGCGATTCGCTTCTATAAAAAAGCAATTATTTTTTTATTGACAACTTTTAGATTAAACAAAAACGCTCATCATTAATGACGAGCGTTAAGAATCTGAAACGTGTTCAGATTAAACAAACAAACTAAACTTCAATCTAAAATCAAGAAACTACGCTTGACTTTAAGCTTTTACATAGGCATCATCATGAACATTTGCCACTGCTCTTCCTGATGGATCATTCATATTTTTGAAAGCTTCATCCCATTCTAATGCAATTTTGGTACTACAAGCAACACTTGCTTCTTGTGGAACACAAAGTGCAGCTGTATCGCTTGGAAAATGTTCTGTAAAAAGGGAACGATAATAATATTCTTCTTTTGATGTAGGCGTTTGAATTGGAAACTTGAATTTTGCATTTGCCAATTGTTCATCGGAAATTTCTTTTGCAACCATTTCTTTTAAAGTATCAATCCAACTGTAACCAACACCATCACTAAATTGTTCTTTTTGCCTCCAAGCTACACTTGCTGGCAACATATCTTCGAATGCTTTACGTAAAACCCATTTTTCCATACGTTCTCCGTTAATCATTTTATCTTGTGGGTTGATGCGCATAGCAACATCCATAAATTCTTTATCTAAAAATGGCACGCGTCCTTCAATTCCCCAAGCTGCTAAACTTTTGTTCGCACGCAAACAATCGTACATGTGTAATTTGCTTAATTTTCGTACTGTTTCTTCATGGAATTCTTTTGCATTTGGAGCTTTATGAAAATACAAATATCCTCCAAATAACTCATCGGAACCTTCACCTGAAAGTACCATTTTTATTCCCATTGATTTAATAACTCTTGCCATTAAATACATTGGTGTTGAAGCGCGAATTGTAGTAACATCATACGTTTCAAGATTGTAAATTACGTCGCGAACCGCATCTAACCCTTCTTGAATTGTGAATTTTATTTCGTGGTGAATTGTTCCTAAATGGTCAGCAACTTTTTGAGCTGCAGCCAAATCTGGTGAACCTTCTAGACCAACTGCAAATGAGTGTAACTGTGGATACCAAGCATCAACAGTATCGCCTGATTCAATACGTTTTTGAGCATATTTTTTGGCTACTGCCGATGTAATTGACGAATCTAATCCACCAGAAAGTAAAACACCATAAGGAACATCGCTCATCAATTGACGATGAACTGCTGCTTCTAAAGCTGCTTTAATTTCTTCAATGCTTGTTTCATTATCTTTTACTGCATCATACTCTGTCCATTCTCTATTGTACCATTTTACGAATTCGCCATCCTTGCTTGACATGTAATGTCCTGGTGGAAATAATTCGATTTTTGTACAATATCCTTCTAATGCTTTTAACTCTGAAGCTACATAAAATGTTCCGTATTGATCCCAACCAATATACAAAGGAATTATTCCCATGTGGTCGCGAGCTACAAAATATTCGTCTTTTTCAACATCATAAATGGCAAATCCGAAGATTCCGTTCATTTCGTCAATAAAATGTACACCTTTTTCTTTGTATAATGCAAGAATTACTTCGCAATCGCTTTCGGTTTGGAATTGGTATTTTCCTTCAAATTGTTTACGCAATTCTCTGTGATTGTAGATTTCTCCATTAGCAGCAAGAACCAAACTTTTATCTTCACTAAATAAAGGTTGTTTACCTGAAGCTGGATCAACAATTGCTAATCTTTCATGAGCTAATATAGCTTTATCATTACTAAAAATTCCGCTCCAATCTGGACCGCGATGACGGATGATTTTAGCCATTTCTAATACTTGAGGTCGCAATGATTCTGATTTTTGTTTTAAATCAAAGGCGCATACAATTCCACACATAATCTTTTTTTTTATTTTTTATTGTGAAGCAAAATTGAGGCAATACTTCTATTATTAAAACCAAAAAAGAATAATTAGTTATAAATTATAACTAAAAAATGATTTTATATGAAAATTATAAAGTAAAATTGTTTTGAATTGTGGTTTTGGGTTAGAGATTGTAAAAAAAGCTATCTATTGATAGCTTTAAGTTATTCATTTCTTTCTTTTATTTGTCTATTTAATTCTTCAGAATCTCCATTTAATTCTTGAACTAATAAATGGATTCTTGTGCAAGGATTATGTATTGAATAATTATTGCAATTATGGTTTTTGATTAATTTTTCAGCATTAGTAATTGCAAATTTTTGATTTCCATACTTCTCTAAAATTGAATACATTTCTTCGCTGTTCTTTTTATAAACAAATTTTTTAGGATTTTTACTTTTTGATTGTTCAACTATTTTATTATTAATTTCTTCTTCAATAGCTTTTTTATAATCAGTTCTAGACATTGAAGTGTTTCTATATTGAAAATGTAATAAGTACCATAATTCAAATGCTTCATTTGACCAACCAACTTTAATATTATTATTATTAGCTAACTCAATTGCTCCATTAAAATTATTTGGGCTAAAACTATCTCTATCAAAAACTGCCCAAATACTATCATATATTTGACTTGAATTATCTCTTGCTTTAATTGTTCTTTTAACCAAATCTTTAGTATTTGATCCTTCACCTAGAGTATCAATTGTGAAAATAAAAGATTTTACATTAGTTTTAAAAGACTTAAAATAATTTGGTTCCGTTTTTTCTCCTTCACAAACTATCAAAAAATAAACTCTTACTTCTCTATTCCTTTCCTTTCGTTTCTTCTCGACACGATTATGTCGTTTTAGGATAGCATTATCAATTTTAATAATATTTGCCATACCTAAATTTCTTGAAAATTAGAAATATATGGTATAGCTCCATAACGACCTCTTATATAATCTTTTTCAAAACTTCTATCTTTACGAATGGTTTTACCATCTTCATCTTTGAATTCTAACAAAGAATATAAATCAGTAGCTTCAAAATCATCTTTTTCAGTAAACCAAACTTGGTCTCTTCTAAAAAGATTTGCACTAAGTAAATTAGTATCATGTGTAGTGAAAACTAATTGAGCTTTTTCAGGATTAGTTTTAGGATCATTGAATAACTTTATTATTTCTTGTGTTAAAATTGGATGTAATTTTGAATCTAGTTCATCAATAATTAAAATCAATCCAAACTTGAGTGTAAAAACTATGTAGCCAGATAAATCAAAAATCTTATTTGTACCTGACGATTCTTGTTCATTCATTTTAAATTCAATGTTGGAAATTATATTTCCTTTGTTATCAAATTTATTATGAATTGTTTGAACCCTATTTCTAAAAGATTTAGACGAGTCTTCATCAATGGAAAAGTTTTTAAAACCTAAATCTAATTTTTTTATGAAGTCCTCAATCGCAGATTTATGATTTTCATTATTATACAATACATTGGTAGCATTAATACTAATCTCATGCTCTATCCCTGATAAAACATTAATAGAACTATTTAGTGTCCACATTACGTTTTTAGCAATTGCACTATTAAATTGGTCTGCAAGAGGTAAAAAAAGAGCATTATCCCTAGTCTTACTTTCTAATCCTTTAGCTTCTTCAAAAATATCGAATACAGCAATACCTTCAATTTTTCTAATAAAATAGACATCTTCTTTTTTATTTTTATCATTCAAAACATATAGCCATTCAGAGTGAATTTTATCATTATCGATTTCAAATCCATATCGATAACGTTTATCTAATCTTGTAAAAAGGATTTCAAAAAATGATGGTTGATTTTCATTTTCAATATTAAGTAAAAATGGCTTTATGTTTAGCTTATCTGTAGAGTTGAGCTTTGAAGAGTTACCAATTGTTGTAACCATAAAATCCAAAGCTTTGATAAAATTACTTTTACCACTTGAGTTAGCGCCATAAATCACTGCTGAACGAAGCACTTTGTATTTTCCTTCTTTTACAACATTTTCTTTGTGTTCAGAAATACTTCCTGCTTCCAAACTGAAAGTTTTCTTTTCTTTAAATGACAAAAAATTCCCTACTGTGAATTCTAATAACATAGTTTATATTTAATTTCTTGAGAAAAAATCTCAAATTATCAACAAAAGTAAATTAAAAATTGTTAACAATGCTTAGATTTGAGAAAATTTCACAAATTTATAACTATAAAATTGACTCAATAGTATATTTTGTTGTGTTAATCTCAAACTCAAAACCCACTTCATTTCCCATCAACTTACTTCCAAGTGGCGATTGTGGTGAAACTGCAATTATGATTTTATCTTCAATAGTGATTTTAGGTAAAGCCGCGCTTATGAATAACAACATTCCATTGGCTTGAACTAAACTTCCTAAAGCGATTTTAGTATGATTTGCGGAAGCGTCAATTTTATCTAGTACCGATTTTTGGTCAAGGATTTCTTTTAGTTTGTGATTGAGTTTTTCTTGTTCGATATGCATCATCGACAAAGCGGTTTCATGCTTATCGCCTGCTGAACCTTTGGCATCATTTTGAGCATCTTCGGTTAATCCGGAAATCATGTCACGAAAGACATCAATTTTGTCTTGAAGTAATTGTTGGTGTTTTTGGAGGATTTGTTGTTTCATGTTTTTTTGCCACTAAGACGCAAAGACTAAAAGTTTATTATATTTTATTTTTTTGATTTGTTTTATATTTTTTTTGGCACAAAGACGCTAAGAAACAAAGATTTTTTAATTTATATTTTTTAAACTAAGCTAATAAGCTTAATACCTTCGTGTCTTTGAGCCTTTGTGGCAAAATCAAATTAAAAATCAAATTTATAATTAGCACCTATCAATCCTTGAACTCCTTGAACTGGATAATTTATCCAACGTTGGTAGTTTTGATTAGCTATGTTATTTCCTTTCAAGAAAAAAGTTAATCTTTCACTGTATTTATAAACAACATTAGCGTTTAAATCGAAATAACTATCTAATGTAACAACCTCATCAACATTGGTAAATGATGGATCAATTGAAGAAATGATGATATTATCTTTTCTTTCACCTACAAAAAACACATTCAAACCTGCTGACCATTTTGATGTGATTTTAAAATCTAAATTAGAAGCTATTTTCAAACCTGGCAAATTCCATGCTTCTTTTTGATCTTTTTCAGCATAACTACTAAAAGTTCCATTAATTCCAAAGGATACGTTTTTAGAAAAATCTGCTTTTAATTCTCCGAAGAAACTCAAAGTTTTTACATTATCATAAACTACACCAAACGAATTTCCAAAAGCATAACCATCAGTATTAGTATTTTCATAACTGTAAACATTGTTTTTGAACAACGCTTTGTTATCTTCATTCATAAAAGAACCACGAATGTTATAGGCAATAGAACTCGCTAACTTTCCTTTCAAACCAACATAAATATCATACTTTTGATCTGTAGGCGCAACTCCTAAAGTAGGTGAAACGAAGAAATTTTCATCAACAAATTCTTTATATGAATTTTGTTTTAAGTTTCCTTCAGCTCCAGCGTAAGCAATCATCAAATCGCCAACAACTTTATAAGAAGCATTAATATTTGGATAAATTAAAAACTGATTATCTCCAGCTTCTGTTGCCGAACTATAGAAAAATCCAACCCCAATATTTACTGATAAGTCTTCTTTATTTATCTGAAAACTTGGCTTGAAACCAAAGTTAGCAAAACCATATTTTAACTCGCCTGAATCGAAGTAATTATTTTTGAAATTTCCGTTTACATAATCCAAAATGAAATCGGCTTTTATATTTTGTTCTACAACATCAAATTCGAAAGATGGCTTTGCAACAAAACGATTTTCACCAGATGAAAAATCATCAGAAAAACGATTAAATTTAATAGTTGCTTGTTTAAAAACACTCTCATTCATTGCTAATTTTCCACCAACAGAAATATTTTGATATACTTGTTTTTCATCAATTCCGTCAATAAAAGTAGCTTTATCTGTTGGCGTCAATGCCTCATACAATACAGAATTTAAACCATACCAATTATAAGATTGTCTTTGATAACCTAAATCGGCATTCCAAGACAATGCATTACTTCTACTTCCGTAAGTCAAATCGAGCGAAGAATTTGCAAAATTATCCTCTAATTCGATATCTTTAATTCCGCCTTGTGAGGAAAGATGACGTAGCATTGCACCAACATAATTCCCACTTTCTAAGGTTTGTGTTACAAATAATTCGGCATTGATATTACCATAATTTCCTGCGGCCAAAGTGGCATAATTACTAAAATATTTTTCTTCCTTTTCTTTGTCAACATTTGCAGCTTTACCTTTTGAAGGCGTAAAAGTTGAAGCTACCGGAAATGAGAAAATATTATATTGAATATCTTCTTTTTTAGAATTATCATCGTCTTCTAAAGATGGCGTTTCTTTCACTTTAAAAGCATCAGATATTGTAGGCGTATATGGTTTTACAACGTTTACAACTTCTGTCCCGATGTTTTCGTCTTTCTTTTGAGCAAAGGTGATTTGAGTTCCTAAAAGAACAGAAACTATTGCGATTTTATATTGGAATTTAATTTTCATATTTTTATTTTTTTTAAAGCACTTCACTTCGATAAACTCAGTGCAAGCTAGCTCAGTGTGACATTGACTTATTAATTAGCCTTTTACTTTTCAACAGAGGAATTCGTTTTACTTTCCTCTGCTTTTATTGTATTTAATTCGGTTTGAGCTTCTTCGACAACATCTGTGAATTCAGCAAAATTTTCTATCACGCTTTCTAGAATTGCTGTTGCTTGAAAACTGTCTTTCAATCCATAATAATTTTTTGCCATGACTACTAAACCTTTAGCACCAAAATACTTGTATCCAGAATAGTCTTTGGCAATTTTTTGAACTACTTTATTAGACTCGGCGAATTTTCCATCTTTATTTTTGAAATAGGCATCATAAAACAACGCTTCTGCGGCTAATTCACCTTTAGCAATTTTTAATAAGTTAGCATAAGCTGTTCTTGCTTTAGCTTCATCATTCGCTTTTATTGCTGAACGTGCTACGATAATTTGTGCATCACTTTTTACTTTATTATCTGTTTTGGGATTTGCCAAAACTTTATCCGCATAAACTACTGAGTTTGGATAATCTTTTTGTGCGTAGTACGCTCGCATTAAATTTGCTTGTGCAAAAGTCACGTTTTGAGGAAAATCTGCTTCTGTTTCTAATCGTTTTAAAACTGGAATTGCTTTACCAAAATCATCTTTTTTCAAATGAATTTCACATAATCTTGCCAAAGATTGTTCTGTAAATTCACTTTTCGATTGTGCAATTACATATTCATAATTTGGAATTGAATTTGTTTCCAATCCATCAGCATAATACGATTGTGCCAAATAAAAATTAGCTTTCAAAGCATGAATACCTTTTGGAAACTTCGCAACATAACCACTCAAAGTAGCAATAGCTTGTTTAGTATTATTTTGTAAATATTGTTTTTCTGCCGCTTCATAAGTATCATTATCTAATTCAGCATCAGAAACTTCTACGAAATCTAAAGTTCTAACCCAAGTAGCATATTCGTCCACTTTTCCGTTATCTACATAAATTAATCTTGCTGTTGAAACTGCCTCCAATGCTTCTGGAGTTCTAGGATAATCGGCAGCAACTTTTTTGAATTTTATAATAGCTTCATTATCTTTATTTGCATTATAATAAATCAATCCTTGACGTAAAACCGCTTTTGACGAATAAGAACCATTTTTAAACTCTGACAATAATTGATCGTAAGTTTTAATTGCTAAATCAGTTTTATTATCAGCAACATAAGTATTTCCTAATTCAAACAAAGCATCATCACGATATTGAGAGGTTTTGAAAGTTGCTAAAAACTTATTAAAGTCTTCAATTTTCTTATCATTTTTACTTACAAATCCATATGAAATTGCTTTTTGAAACGCAGCATAATCAGCATCAACGCTTTTTAATTCGATAGCTTTATTGTAAGCATCCATTGCTGGCCAATACTTAGAGGTTACAAAACGGCTATCACCAAGACGCAAATAAGAATCATTTAATCTAATTTTATCGTCTTTTACAGCATCAATTTGAGCTTGAAAATAATTTCCAGCTTGATCATATTCTTTTTGTTTGAAATAACAATAAGCAATGTTGTAATTTACATTTTTGAATTCAGGTGTATTTTTAGCTTCCGTCATTCCTTCAAATTGTTTGAAACTCAGTAATGCTTCATTGAAATTATCTAAAGTGAATTCGGTTTCAGCTTTCCAGAATGTAGCTCTCGCTGAAAACTTTTCATCTTTTTGTTCTTTCAACGATTTAGCAAACATCTTCTGAGCTTCTTGATAATTTCCATCGGTGTATAATTCTAAACCTCTATAAAAAGTCACTTTTTGATACGCCAATCTGTTTTCTGGATTTTTATTTTTTTCCAATAAAGTCAAAGCTTCTTTATAATTTTTTGAAGTGATGTAAGAATTAATCAATAAGTTTTCAATTTCATTTTTGCTTGGTGAATTTGGATATTTAGCTAAAAATGAAGACAAAACATCTGGAACTGATTGATACGAATTTCCAATTTCATAACTGATTTTAGCATAATTCAAGTTTGCATCTTCTTGAATTTTTTTATCAAAATCCATTTCGGAAGCAATTTTAAAAGCATTTAAAGCTTGTTGCTTCTTATCAGTTTTCATGTAGCTTTCACCCAAATGATAATAGGCATTTTGAGCCACAAAATCATTACCATCAATAATTTTATTGAATTGTGAAATAGCATTTTCGTAATCCTTTTGTTGATAATAAGTATATCCTAATTGATAAAAATCGGTATTATTCCATTTTCCTTTTTTACCTTTATATTCTTTCAAATAAGGCAATGCCTCACCATATTGTTTCAAATTAAAATAGCTTTCTCCGATAATTTTATTCAATTCTGATTTTTCAGAAGCATTAGATTTTTCCATTGCAGCTTTACCTAAATCAATAGCTTTTTGGAAATTTCCAAGTTTGAAATTCATATCTGCTTGAAAATAAGACAATTTTTCTTTATACTTTTCTTCGCCCGAAACTTGGTCAAACTGTTTTGTAGCTTCTTGATAATTATCGTCTTCATAAGCCATAAATCCTAAATAGTATTTAGCTTGCGAACCGTATTCTTTAGAATTTTGAACTTTATTAAAATAGGTAGTTGCTTCTTTTTTCTTTTTAGCGGTGAAATAAGCATATCCTTTTTGGAAATTGAATTTTTCTAATTCTTCATAAGTCAATCCGCTTTCATCCACTTTATCAAAATATTGAAGTGCTTGCGGATAATTTCCTTGCGCAAAATAGTGTTGCGAAACACCAATGTAAGCTTGATTTTGTTTTGAGCTTGTTGGATATTCTTCAACAAATTTTTCCATTAATTGCTCTGCATTGCTTTGATTTAATTTTATAGCACAAAAAGCAATATAGTAAGCACAATCTGACTGAACATCAAGCGAATTGTTCTCTTGTTTTACTTTGTCAAAAAGAATTTGAGCTGCTAAATATTGTTTATCATCATAGAGCGAAATTGCTTTATCAAATTCAGCCAATTGATGATTATAAATTTCAGTCTTTTGCGCCGATAAAGTTGTAAATGCAACTAAAAAATTGAGGAATATAAACGCTGTTATTTTTTGCATTGGTAGTATTTTTATTATTCATTCAAAATTATCACTCTTGTATGTATAACGAGCGTTTGTTTGGTTTTATTATAAACATTTTTCTTAACAATATAATTTTAGAATTTAATTATTAAAATAAGATATAAAAAAAGATTGTAAACAATAAAAATCAACTTGTTAAGTTCTTAAATTAGGAAACTACAAAATTTATATTTCTAAAATCTAATATCTAATATCTAAAATTTATTACTTTTACCCGATAAACAAAATATCCTATGTCACAACCTGTATTATCTTTAAAAAACGTTACCATTTATCAAGAAAATAAAGTGATTTTATCGCAAGTGAATCTTGAAGTAAATCACGGTGAATTCCTTTATATTATTGGAAAAACAGGAACAGGAAAAAGTAGTTTTATGAAAACACTTTATGGAGATTTGCCTTTGACTGAAGGTGAAGGACATATTGTAGAATTTGATTTAAACGGTTTAAAAGATGACGATATTCCTTATTTAAGAAGAAAAATAGGAATTGTATTTCAAGATTTTCAATTGCTTCCTGATAGAAGCGTGAATGACAACATGCTTTTTGTATTGAAAGCAACTGGTTGGACAGATTTAGTTGAAATGCAAAATAAAATTGACGAAGTTTTAGATAAAGTGGGCATGAAAGGTTTTGCAACAAAAATGCCTCACCAACTTTCTGGAGGTGAACAACAACGTGTTGCTATTGCAAGAGCTTTGCTAAACGATCCTGAACTAATTTTAGCAGATGAACCTACAGGAAATCTTGATCCTCAAACAAGTGCAGAAGTGCTTGAAGTATTGAAAAACATTAATGCTAACGGAAAAACCATTATCATGGCAACACACGATTATGCATTGCTTATGAAATTTCCATCAAAAACATTGAAATGTGAAGATGGTTCTATATTTGAAGTGGTTCAAAGAACTGTTTAATGCTTTCCATATTAATTCCTACATATAATTACAATTGTTTTTCATTAGTTGAGGAATTAAAAAATCAAGCTGACCATTTAAGAATTGAATATGAAATTATTGTTCAAGACGATTGTAGTACAGAATTTGTTGAAGAAAATTCAAAAATAAATAATCTTGAGCATTGTTGTCTTCAAACCAACAGCTCAAATTTAGGTAGAACAAGAACACGTCAAATTCTATCGGAAAAAGCGAAATTTGACTGGGTTTTATTATTAGATTCAGATGTTTATCCTACAACAAAAAACTTCCTTTCTAATTATATATCTCATATTAATAACTCTAATTCAGTTGTTATTGGCGGAATAAAATATGAAGACATCGAAGTTTCTATTTCTAAATCATTAAGATATAAATATGGCAAAGAAAGAGAAGAAATTAATTTAAAAAAGAGGAATCAAAAACCTTATAATTATATACTTTCGGCAAATATTTTAATAAAAAAAACAATTTTTGAAAAGTTCAATTATACTGAAAACAATAATTTATATGGTTTAGATATTTATTTTGCTTACCAATTATTTTTAAATAAAATTCCAATACTTCACATTGAAAACGAAGTATATCACAGAGGAATTGAAGACAACGAAGCATTTTTTAAAAAATCACTTAGTGCTGTTGAAACACGAAAAAAAATTCTTGAAAATGAAGTAAATATTGGTGAAGTAAATTCGTTATTGAAGCATTATTTATTTCTAAAAAAATACAAATTAGTTATAATAGTGAAACTACTTTTTAGAGTTTTTGAATCCCTTTTAAAAAAATTAATTTTTAGTAAAAATCCAAGTTTGATGAGTTTAGATTTATATCGTTTGGGCTATTTATGTACGTTAAAAAACTAACTATCAACTTCTTGAAAAAAAGTTTTCCATTTAGTTAAAACATCATCAGAGTTGTACTTTCTTGACAAAAGCATGCTATTTTTCCCAAACTCTTTTCTCAAATCTATATCATCAATCAATTGGATAATTTTATGAGCAAAATCCTCTAAATCATTATCCTTTACCAAAAACCCATTTACATCATTTTCAATCAATGATTTTGGTCCAATAGGACAATCAAAAGCTATAATTGGTAAACCAACACTCATAGCTTCAATTAATACCATTGGCATTCCTTCATCTCTAGAAGTCATTAAATAAATTGAAGATTCAAGATAGCTGTTCAAAATGTTTTTTTCAAAATTTAAAATTCTGACGTTTTTAGATAAATCATTTTTTAAAATAAGTTTATCTAAGTCAAAATAACCCTCTTTTTCAGAATAAAGAAGTAATTCCCAATCTGGATTTTTATCAGTAACTTTTTTCCATATTGGGAACAATCTATCCAAACCTTTTTCGTAGGAATTTCTGGCGATACAGATTACTTTTTTATTTTCACAATAACTAAATTCTTGAGTTTTTATCCAACTACTGTTAGGAATAACCTCATAGTTGTTAATTTCCCATTCGGATTTACTTTCTTCAGACAAAAAAATAGCTTTTGAAAATTTCTTAATTCCTTTTTGACGAAGAAAAACGTGAAGCTTGAAAATTATATTATTAAACGTATTTTTCTTTCTTTCCATTTGAAAATTATACTTCGAGCCATGAATTTCAATATAAACTGGTAAAGTAGTTTTTACAAAATAATTAAATAAAAAACCTTTCAAACCATTGTCTGTAATAACAATACAATCTGGTTTAAAATTTTTTATTACAGTTTCTATTTGCTGTTTGTAAGAATACATAAAACTAAAAATGTTGCCTTTTAATTTTATATCAAAAAGATTTATTTTTTCATTAAAATCGAAAAACAAAGGATTGTTTCCGTCATTTTGAGTTATTATTCCAACTTGATAACCCAAATTAGTAATAAGATAGTTTGTCTTTTCTGAAAGTACTCTTGCCACACCACCTTCATTATTAATTTTTGGAGTTATGTATAAAATTTTCATTTTATATAAGCTAAAAAATCTTGGTAATCTCTGATATAATCATTTTCATCAAAAACTTCAGAAGCTAATACCAAACACACTGAACCTGAAGAAAAATTTTCTAACTCTCTCCAGATATTGGTTTTAATCAACAAACCTTTATTTGGTTTATTTAAAGTAATAATTTGAGTATCAAAACCATCTTTTAGAACTACATCAAAACTTCCCGACAAAGCAATTAGAATTTGATTGAGATTTTTGTGTGCATGACCACCACGTTGGGCAAAACTTGGTACATCATACAAATAATAAACTCTTTTTATCTCAAACGGAATAACATCTTTTTCAATAATTGCTATACTTCCAAATGGGTTTTCAATTTTTGGAATGTCTATAATTTCTACGTTCATTTGCTCAAATCATTAAAAAGTTGCAACCATTGATTACCTATATTTTCGAGAGAAAACCTTTCAACACTTGCTCTTGCATTGCTTTTACAATGTAAATATAAGTCTTTATTTTCAATCATCTCGTTGATAGAATTAATCAATTTCTGTTTATTTTGATTTTCAACTAATATTCCATTTTCATTATTTTGAATTATTTCATTTGGACCAGATTGACAATCGTAAGTAACTACAGGAGTTTGACATGCTAAAGATTCGAGTAAAACTGTTGGAAATCCTTCATTTTTGCTAGTCAAAATTGTAAAAAAAGCCTTTTTGTAGTAAGGGAAAGGATTATTGATTTTACCTAAAAAAACAATCTCACTTTCTAAATTATAAGACTTTACCAATTCCTGATGGCTTTCTTTAAATCTTCCTTCGCCTATTATAATTAACTTTATTTTTTTTATTGGTAAATTAGATTTTGAATAACATTCTATCAAATGGTCAAACTGTTTCACATTAGATTTCATGTTTCCTACAGCAAGAATATAATCAAAATCGATATCAAGTTTTACCGATGATTTTTCATCTATCTCATTAAAATCAATAGGATTGTAAATCGTTTTGGTATTTTTATAACTGTACTCATTTTGAACTTTTGTCTCAATTGATTGTGAAACCGAAATAATTTTATCAAAACTTGAGTAAATATTTCTGGCTAAAAAAGATTTTTTTGGAAAATATAAATGAGTCATAAAACTATGAACCATCTTAATTTTTGGAGCATTATAAATACATTTTGCAATAAAAAACTCCTGCCATTGTCGATTTATTACTCTGGTGTCAATTATAAAATCAAACTTATTTTTGGTAAAAAATTTTCGCAAAACATTAAATCTAAGCAATCTATCGCTCAGCGAAAAAGAATCTTTCTTTAGTTTACCTAAGTTTAAAATCTCTCCTGAATATTGATATTCAATTTTATCAATAACGACAACATGATGAACATTACAATTATTTGCAACAAAAAAATTAGATAAAACCGCCGAACAACGTTCTGCACCACCTTCAGCAAGTTGCTCAGAAACTATGCAAATTCGATATGCTTTTTTTGCTGTGATGGTCAATTTTTTACTTATTTTAGCAACAAATATAAACAAAAGTGAGGATATTATTAATTGGTGAATTCAGTCGTTTGCACAATTCTTTAAAAGAAGGATTGATAGAACTTGGTCACGAAGTTTATATTGTTGGAAATGGTGATGGCTTTAAAAATTATCCTGTTGATTATTCAACAAAAGCATTTTGGTGTGAAACAAAAATAGGCACTTTCATTAGAAAAAGTATTCATAAAATTTTTAAAATTGACATCATTAAAATTGAATTTGGAATCCGATTTTATTTTCATTTAGACAAACTCAAAAACTTTGATATTGTCCAATTAATTAATGAAGCTCCTATTCAAACTCTTCCTTTTTTAGAACGTTTTTTATTGAAAAAAATATTCAAAAACAATAAAAAAATAGTCTTACTCTGTTGTGGCGTTGATTATTTAGTTGCTCAACATTTGATTGAAAAAAAAGAACGCTATTCTATAATGAATCCTTATTTTGAGAAAAGTAAAAACATAAAAGAATATCAATTCATCTTAGACTATTTAAAACCAAGTTCAAAAAAAACGCATGATTTTGTTTATGAAAATATAAATGGCGTCATAGCTTCTGATATTGATTATGTTAATCCGATTAAAAATCAATCAAACTACTTAGGATTAATACCAAATCCAATAAATACCTCTAAAATTGATTTCATTGAAAACAAAATTAATGATACCATTTCAATTTTTCTTGGAATCAATAAAGGAACTTATCACAGCAAAGGAATTGCGTTTTTTGAAAAAACGTTAGAAGTTTTAAAACAAAAGTATCCAGATAAAATTGAAATTATCGTTGCTAAAAATTTGCCATACAACGAATATATTTCTCTATACAATAAAGCCCATATTGTTTTAGATCAGGTATATGCCTTTGATCAAGGTTATAATGCACTTGAAGCTATGGCAAAAGGAAAAGTAGTTTTTACAGGCGCAGAAAAAGAATTTGAAGCATATTATAATCTATCTGAAAAAGTGGCTGTAAATGCTTTACCAAATGTAGATTATTTAGTTGCTGAATTATCTTTTTTAATTGAAAATCCTGATGAAATTATAGCTATTGGGAAGAGAACAAGAACTTTTATTGAAAAGGAACATGATTATTTAAAAGTATCAAAGAAATATTTAATGACATGGGCTATTTAAAAAAAAACAATAGTTATTTTTTACTTTTATTAATTGTAATTCTACTCTATTGCTTAGTTTTAAGTCAATATGGCATGGAAACTTGGGATACAGGATATATGTCGAGTTTTGCGTGGAGAATAGTAAATGGTCAAAATGTATATGAAGATTTTATATATAAATTTCCGCCTGTAACAATTTATTTTCACGCTTTTTTCATGAAAATTCTTCCTGAAACAGGACAGTTTTTTTATTTCAGAATTATTGCCTATTTGAGTTATGTTGCACAAGTTTATTTTTTTATTTCTGGTGCTTATCTAATCTATGACTTGAAAAAAATAAATAAATGGGCGTTAATAATTGTTTGTTTTTTAATATCATGGTTGAACTTTCCGCCTTATCCTTGGCCAACAACTGATGGCTTACTTTTTGCATCAATCGCTTTTTGGATTATCGCAAAAAATAAAAATATTACTTTCATACCTATTTTTTTTATTGCTTTTTTCTCACTTTTATCAGCTTTATCAAAACAATCATTCTATCTATTTCCAATTATAATTTTTGTTTGGATTTATCTTAGACATAACTTTAGAACCGTCTTTTATTACTTATTTAATGTTTCTATTTTACTAGGAATATTTATATTGTTTGTATGTAAAATAACAACTTGGCAAAATTTTATTCAACAAATAAATGGAGAGTTACAGTTAAGAGATTTATACTTTGTTGGTATCCATAATTACATTTTTTTATCAGCAAAATGGTTTATAATTGTTGTTTTAATAATTTCGATTATTGTTTCCTTTTACCTCAAAAAAACAAATCAAACCTTAATCAAATTAGCACCACAACTTAAGAAAATAGCTTTTCTTTTAATGTCAATCGCTATACTTTTATTTTTAATTGGTCAGTTTTTTATAGCATCCTTTATAGCGTTTGACGCAGCTATTATAACAATACTTTATTCTTATTTTGAAAAGAAAAAAACAATAACTTTCTTATTTCCTCTAATAGTTTTAATGAGTATTTCTTGGTCCGTTTCAATAAGCCTTGGTTACCAAACCACATTATTGTTTGCTACAGGAATTATTTTAACTTTTACAACATTAATGGAAAATGAAATTCAATGGAATACAAAAAAATATATTTATGTAGCTTTACCAATCTGTTTAGTTGCTTTTGCTTCAAATAAAAAACCTTACAGAGAAACTTCTATTTTTGAACTTAACTATTCTATGGAAGCCATTTCGCCAAAATTAAAATATATAAAAACTAATAAAAGTACTTTTGAAAAACATTTGGAATTAAAACAATTGATTTCAAAATATGGCGAAAATTTTATTGTAGCACCGAGTATGCCAATGGCAAATTATTTATTCAATTCTAAAAGTGAACTTCCTGGAGATTGGTTGTTAGACCATGAAATCAATAGACAAAGTAAACGATTCATCACGATTTGTTCTGATAAAAAGAATTTTATCTTCATTGAAAAATCATTTGTAAATGGAGAAGATTTTAAAAAATCAACAATTGAAGCAAGTCCTACTGCATGGTTCATTTATAATAAATTCAATAAAATAGATGAAACAAAATATTTTTTAGTTTATAACTCAATAAAAAAGAATGAAAAATTACCTTAAATTAATGCGTGTTGAACAATACATAAAAAATGTTTTTGTTTTTGCTCCGCTTTTTTTTGATAGTCAATTTCAAAATATTGACAACTTAGTAAAAGTTATTTTTACCTTCTTTTGTTTTTGCATTGCATCAAGCAGTATTTACATTTTAAATGATTATTTCGATATTAATGAAGATAGAAATCATCCCCAAAAAAGTTATAGACCAATAGCTTCAGGAAGTATTTCTATAAAAAACGGTTTGTGTTTAATGTTGTTTTTAATGGCTTTAACAATGTTTGCATCATGGATGATTTCTCATGAATTATTTATGGTTATTCATTCATATATCATTTTAAATTTTCTTTATTCTAAATGGTTAAAACATATTGCAATACTTGATGTAAACATTATTGCCATTGGGTTTATACTTAGAATAATTGCAGGTTCAGTTGTAAGTGATGTTGTTCCATCCATTTGGATATTACTTATTACTTACCTTTTGGCATTATTTTTAGGAATTTCAAAAAGAAGAACTGATGTTTTACTTGCTGAAAACGGCAAAGATGTTCGCAAAAATATTGAAGGATATAATTTAGTATTTATAGATACCATACTTGGAATTTTATCATCAATAATAATCGTTTGTTATATTTTTTATTGCATATCTCCAGAAATTCAACTTCACTATCACTCTAATTTATTATACTTATCCATTATTTTTGTTGTGAATGGAATTTTCAGATATTTAAAGTTGGTTTTCGTTGATCAATCAACTTATTCACCAACAAAAATTGTATTAAATGATCGATTTATACAAATTACGATATTAGGATGGCTATTACTAATGAGTTATTTATTATATTTTAGAAATTAAGATGAAAACATTAGTATTAGTTGACTTTGACAAAACACTATACAAGAAAGATAGTTTAATAGAATTCACAAAATTCTACAAAGGAAATTTTTACTTTTTGATAGGTTTTATAAGTTTATTTCCTACGCTGTTCAAATGGAAACTTGGAATGATTTCAAGTGAAGTAACAAAACAAAAATTCATAACTTATTTTTTTAAAGGTGAAGATTATGACTTATTTATAGAAAAAGGAAAAACATTTTCAAATAAAAATATTTCAAAAAATCTCAATACAACCATTTGGAAACAAATAAAAAATCATCAAGAAAATAATGACGAAGTCTATATTGTAACGGCTTCATTTTCTGAATGGATTCTTGATTGGTCAAATAAAAATTCTATTAACATAATAAGTACAAAACTTGAAGTAATCAATAACAAAATTACTGGAAATTTCACTTCTAAAAATTGCAATGGAATTGAAAAAGTAAATCGTATTAAAGAAAAAATTGTGTTGGAAAATTATACGAAAATTTATGTCTATGGAAATGGAAAAGGTGATTTAGAAATGCTGCAATTAAGAAAATAAACTTTTTCTAAAGTAAATACTCAAGGTGATAAAATAGATTGAATAAGTAAAAGCATGAGCCATTACAACTCCTTCAATAGAATATAATTTAATAAAAAACACACTACTACAGTATAAAACTAAAAGCGAAAAAATTTCAGATATTATATATTCTTTAGTGAGTTTTTTTGCAAAAAATTGATACCCTAAAATAATAGATAATGCTTTAAAAACATCTCCTATTAACTGCCAAAAAAACAGTTTTGAAACAGGAAGAAATTCTTTAGTAAAAAGCAACTGAACTATATATTCTTTTAAAAAAAATACAATTATCAACCCAAAAATAAAAAGAGGCATTACGCCTTTATAGTACTTCCAAAAAAGTTTTTTTGTTTCACTATTTGTTTCAGCAACAATCATTTTTGGATAAAAATAAATCCCAATTATTGATGTAATAAATAAAAAATAATAGGAAGAAATTCTTGTAATTGCTTCCCAAAATCCTGCTTCTTGTATTCCAATTTTGTCAATTATAAATGTCCTAATTGCAATCAATACCATTGGTCCAAATACTGCAGAAACCAAAGCCATTAACGAATAGGACGAAATGCTTTTTAAAAAATTAAATTGAAAAGATTTTGTATTAATTTTTTCAAGAATTTTAATTCTCTTATTAAGAAAAAACAATGAAACTAAAAATAAAAGTGATGGAGTAAGTACAATTGATAGTAATGCACCTTCAATTTTAAATTTCCAAATTAACAATCCTGAAACTAATAACCCAATACAATTGCCAATAATATTAATATAAATAACCTTCTTGTATTCATCAAATCCATTGATTGTGGCTACTAGAAAAATATTCCCAATATAAAAGGGCAAGGCTAAAGCAAGAAATTTAAAAATAAATGAGTAATGAAATTCACTACCAAATATTAGGTCATTAAAATAATTAGAGAAAAAAAACAAAAATAAACCTAATATAAAACATGAAATAAAAACCGAAAAAAAAATAGTTGATAACGTGCTCTTTAATTTTTCGTCATCGCTTTTATGTTCTGCAACATATTTAACGATACCATTTTCAAATCCTAATGTCCCAAAAGATTGCACTGTAGTAAGAAAATTTCTCAAGTTTCCCACTAAAGCCATTCCACTTGGTCCAACAAAAACAGCAATTATTTTAGAGGTAATAAATCCAATTGAGATTTTAATTAAAATACTAACTCCATTCAAAGATGTTGCTTTAAATAATGGTTTGGATAGTATTTCAGTTATAAACTTCAATTAATATCTATTTAAAATTTCAATTACAAAACTGACCTCATCATTTGTCAAAGTAGGACTCATTGGTAAACTCAAAACTTCATCATGAATTTTTTCTGTTATGGGAAAGGATAGATTATTCCAACTTGATAATGCTTTTTGCTTGTGTGGCGCAATTGGGTAATGAATCACCGTTTCAATGTTATTTTTCAATAAATAATCTTGCAATTCTTGACGATTTTTAGTTCTAATAACAAACAAATGAAATACATGGTTGTCTATTGAATCAACCCTAGGCAACACAATCTTAATGTTTTTTATTTCAGATAAATAACGTTTTGCTATAACACGTCTTTGATTGTTATCAGAATCTAAATTAGGCAGTTTTTCATTCAAAAAAGCAGCTTGAATTTCATCTAAACGCGAATTTATTCCAAGCAATTCATTATGATATTTTTTTTCTGAACCATAATTTCTCAGAGAAAAAATGACTTTTGCAAGTTCATCATCATTAGTTGTAATAGCTCCACCATCTCCAAGTGCTCCAAGATTTTTGCTTGGATAAAAGCTGTACGCTGATGAGTTACGGGTTGCAAGTTTCAGGTTGCGGGTTTCTGAACACTGAATACTGGATACTGAATACTGAACACCATGCGCTTGAGCTGCATCTTCAATTACAACTAAATCATGTTTTATCGCAATGTCATTAATTGCATCCATTTCACACAATTGACCATATAAATGAACTAGTAAAATGGCTTTAGTCTTTGAGCTAATTTTTTCTTCTATTAAATTAGGATTAATGTTATAGGTTTCAATATTAGGTTCTACTAAAACTGGAACTAAATCTACTTGCAAAATGGCTAAAATAGTAGCAATATAAGTATTTGCAGGAACGATAACCTCATCACCTTTTTGAAGTGTTCCAAGTTCTATATATCCTTTTAAAATCAAGATTAAAGCATCTAAACCATTTCCTACACCAATGCAATGTTTAGTGCCACAGTAGTTAGCAAAATTGGTTTCAAATGTTTTTACTTCATCACCTAAAATAAACCATCCTTTATCTAAAACCAACTTCAATTTTTCTTGAAATTGCTCTTGATATTGGGCATTTATCTTCTGTAAATCGAGGAATTTAATCATATTAAAACCGATTCTAATAATTTATAATTTTTAATTTCCACTTCATAGAAACTTTGCGTAACTGTTTTAGCTCCAAAAGATTCCTTCCAAAAAAGTAATCCTTCATTAATTTTGGTTCCTTGTTGTTCATTGGAAATTCCAAAATCAAAAACATTTTTATCTTTAAAAACTTCTGTAATTAAATGATGATAAAGATAATCTAAACTTCCTAATTCGTTTTTTTGTAAATTTCCTGAAATATATTGCGGATGCGCCACTTTATCCGTTATAAAAACTGTTGTTCCTGCTACAATTTTTCCATCATGATAAACATTAAAATGACGAATATTTTCTGGAAAACGAGTTTGTAATAATTTAATTTCTTCAACAGTATGAACCGGTTTTACTTGGTGTTTTTTATCCAAATTAGGAATTAAAATTTCATTCCAAAATAATTCAAAATTCAACTCTTCTTTAATTACCAAACCGTTTTTTTTACCTCGACGAATACTTTCTTTTCGAGTTTTTGTAATGAAATAAGGTTTTGATAAATCAATAACTGACAATGAATCTTTTCGAACTAATTTTGAATTTAAAATGAAAAGACAATAATCTAATTCATCAGAAAAATTATCACAATAAAAACCAGGTATTTCTTTAATTGTCAAAGTTTTAAGATCTTTTTCATTCAAGAACTCTAAAACACTATGGAATAATGAAATTGTAGTACTTAATTTTGCTTTTTGACCTAAAATCAAACCACCATAAGTCAATCCTTGATGCGAAAAAAGTGCATCTCCTACTCTGTTTGCTGGTAAAACTGAAACAAGTTTTTCTTCATCAAAAACCATCAAAGAATAATCCTGAAATCTATCAGAATGATAGTCCATAAAATTTCTATGGAACAAAAAGGTAGCATTTTTTGCAACACTTATAAAAGCATTCCAAACATCAAAATCACTAGCTTGATAAAGTCTGACTTGGTATTTTTTCACAATGAATTTTAAAACTTTGGAAAATTACGGAATTATTTAATATCATAAAGCAATTTAAAAAATACTTCCATTTAAAAATAAATGCTTAATTTTAAACCTCAAATAATTGATTTGCAGGTGAGGTTAAAACTACATTTCTTCATTTTTAGTATGATACTGTTGACATTTTGTTCAAATTACGGACAAAATGTTTCATTATACAATCAATTCAATGGAAGATATGATTTTACTTTTATCGGAAACACCATGAATGTTGCTGAAAATGGTGCCTTTGATCCTTGTTTAATTTTAACAAGTTCTGCTGCAAATTACACCATGAGTTCAGGTGATATCGTTGAAAGCGCTTATCTCTATTGGGCAGGTTCAGGAACTGGCGATTTTAATGTAAACTTAAACGGAAATCCTATCGTTGCCGAAAGAAACTTTGCGCTGACTTTAGCAAGTTCAGGAATGCCTTTTTTTAGTGCTTTTGCCAATGTTACCTCCATTGTTCAAGCAACAGGAAGTGGAACTTACACACTTTCTGACTTAGATGTTTCAAGTTTTTTAAATACTACAAACTATTGTAATAACGGAACCAATTTTGCTGGTTGGGCAATTGTAATTGTATACAAAAATGATGCTTTACCATTAAACCAACTGAATGTTTATGATGGTTTACAAAATGTTCCAAGTGTTTTAACCATCAATTTAAATAGTTTGAATGTTATTGATAATGAAGATGCAAAAATTGGTTTTGTAGCTTGGGAAGGCGATCGAAATATTGCTGTAAACGAATCACTTTCAATCAATGGAAATATCATTAGTAATCCACCATTAAATCCTTCCAACAATGCATTTAATGGCACAAATAGTATAACAGGAAGTACAACGTTATACAATATGGATTTGGATATTTATAATATTGAAAATAACATTAATATTGGTGATACTTCTGCATTAATTCAGCTTACTTCAGGTCAAGATTTTGTGATGATTAATACCGTTGTAACAAAATTAAATAGTCAATTACCTGATGCCACAATAACTATTGACAACGCCATTCAAGAATGTAATTCTAAAATCATTACTGTTGAATTTACAGTATATAACAATCTGAGTACTAACGAACTTACTGCTGGAATTCCAATTGCAATTTATGTTAATGGTGAATATTATGAATATTCCGAAACCACTTTACCAATTCCGATAGATGGAAGTTGGAGTAGCCAAATTTCAATTGAACTTCCTGATGATTTCACAGAAGGAACTTTACTTTTTAGCGTTGATAATGACGGAACGGGAATTGGCATTGCAACAGAATTGAATGAATTTAATAACTCTGCTGAAACGTATATCATTTTAAATAGTTCGCCATCATTCAATACACTTGAACCATTAATTGCATGCAACCAAGGTTTAACAAGTGGCACGTTTGACTTTTTGAATTATGATGAATTAGTTTTGGCAAATGAAACCGATACTTTTGAAGGTTTTTACGAATCCTATGAAGATGCAGAAAACCAATCCAATCAAATTTTAGAAACAACAAATTATGTTGCAACTTCAACTCCAAAAGAAATTTTCATTCGAGTTGAAAACGAAAATTGCTATAGCATAACTTCCTTTTTATTGACAACAAAAAATTGTCCACCAACGGTTTACAACTATATTTCAGCAAATGATGACCCATACAATGAAACTTTTTTTATAAAAGGATTGCGCGATATTTTTGTCAATTTTAAAATAGAAATATACAATCGTTGGGGAAGAATGATTTGGAAAGGAACAAATAACGATGCCGATTGGAGTGGTTTTTCTAATAAAGGATTCAAACTTGATGATAGTAATTCACCAAAAGGAACTTACTTTTATATACTTTATTTGAATGATGTAGATTATCCTGAACCAATTTATGGTTATTTGTATTTCACAAAATAATTACCTTTGTACCTTTACAAAAAAATAATCATTTGAAACAAATCACTTCCATACAAAATCCCTTTATAAAATCGTTAGTTCAACTTCAAGAAAAAGCTAAATCCCGAAAACAATCAGGTACTTTTTTAATTGAAGGAAAACGTGAAATTGAACTTGCCATCAAAGGAAACTATGAGCTTGAAACAATTTTATTTTTACCCGAATTAATTGCTGAAAATGACTTAAATAAACTTTTTGTCATACCGAGCGCAGTCGAGGTAACTCGAATTGAACTCATCGAAATAAACAAAGAAGTATATCAAAAATTAGCTTATCGAGATACAACCGAAGGAATAATTGCTATTGCTAAAACAAAATCGTTACAATTATCAGATTTAAAATTACCTAAAAATCCTTTGATTCTTGTAATGGAATCTATTGAAAAACCGGGAAACATTGGAGCAATGCTACGAACATGTGATGCTGCAAAAGTGGATGCCGTAATTTTAGCTAATCCAAAAACCGATTTATATAATCCAAATATTGTGCGTTCAAGCGTAGGTTGTTTGTTTACTAATCAAATTGCTTCAGGAACAACTGATGAAGTTATTGCATTTTTAAAACAAAACAACATCAATATATATGGTGCAACGTTGCAAAACTCAAATGCTTATCACGAAATAAATTATACAACTCCAACAGCTTTAATCGTGGGTACAGAAGCGACAGGTTTAACACAAGCTTGGCGCGACAACGCAACTCAAAACATAATAATTCCAATGCAAGGCGAAATCGATTCGATGAATGTTTCAGTAGCTTCGGCAATATTAATTTTTGAAGCCAAAAGACAACGAGGATTTTAGGAAGATGGAAGATGGAAGATGGAAGATGGAAGATGGAAGATGGAAGATGGAAGTTGGAAGATGGAAGTTGGAAGATGGAAGTTGGAAGTTGGAAGACTGAGTTAATATTTAATTATAAACAACATACAATATACAATTATACAATTTCAAAAATATGAACTACAAAATAATTTTAGTTTTCTTACTAACAAGTCTTAGTTTAAATGCACAAATTACAGAACCACAACTTGATTCTCTAGTCGAAAAGACACTTACCACTTTCAATGTTCCTGGAATTGCAGTTGCTATTGTAAAAGATGGAAAAGTGGTCATTTCTAAAGGTTATGGCGTTGCAAACATCAAAACAAAAAAGAAAGTTGACGGTAATACTCTTTTCGGGATTGCTTCTAATAGTAAGGCATTTACATCGGCAGCTTTAGCAATGCTAGTAGATGAAAAAAAAATAAATTGGGATGACAAAGTCATTAAATACCTTCCGGAATTTAAAATGTATAATGATTATGTTACCAATGAGTTTACCATTCGTGATTTACTAACACACAGAAGCGGACTCGGACTTGGTGCAGGCGATTTAATGATTTGGCCTGATGGTCATGATTTTACACCTAAAGATATTGTTAGAAATATTCAATATTTGAAACCTGTTTCAGGATTTAGAGCAAAATATGATTATGATAATTTATTATATGTTATTGCTGGTGAAGTCATTGAAAAAGTTTCGGGTAAATCATGGTGTGATTTTATTGACGAACGCATTCTAAAACCATTGCAAATGAATAATTCTGCAACCAACTGGAATCGATTAAAAGACACAACAAACACCATTGTTCCTCATGTTCCAACGGATGGAAAATTAGAAATCATTCCACGTTATAAAAACTCAATTTTTGATGCTGCTGCCGGAATTTATTCAAGTACGAATGACTTGTCAAAATGGGTGATTGCTCAATTAAATAATGGAAAATACGGCGATAATCAATCGCTTTTCAGTGAGAGACAACACAAAGAAATGTGGACATCACAAACTATTTTACCTAATAGAGAAGGAAAACCTTATTCATGCAATTTTTCTGCTTATGGTTTAGGTTGGCGATTGAATGATTTGAACGGACATTTACAAGTTTCGCATACTGGTGGTTTAGATGGAATTGTAACACAAACCATTATGATTCCTGACCTTCAGCTTGGAATTATTGTATTAACAAATCAGCAAAATGGTGCCGCTTTTAATACCATTTCAAACACAATAAAAGACAGTTATCTTGGTTTACCCTATTTTGATCATTTGGAAAATTTATCAAAAAACAGAAAAGAACAAGAAGAAGATGCAGACAAAGTAACCGATGAAGTATGGGAAACAGTTACTAAAAATATACCCTTAAATTATATCAAAAATAATGCTTCAAAATTTGTTGGAACCTACAAAGACAATTGGTTTGGAGAAGTAACCATAACAGAAAAAAAAGGAAAACTTTACTTTGCTTCCACTCGTTCTAAAAGATTAGTAGGTGAAATTTTCTATTACAAAGACAATTCTTTTGCTGTGAAATGGAACATTAGAAGTTTTCATGCCGATGCCTTTATAAATTTTGATGTAAATGAAAACGGAACGATAAACCATTTCAAAATGGATGCTATTTCACCCATGACCGATTTCAGTTATGACTTTCAAGATTTAGATTTTGAAAGAGTGAAATAAAATTACGGATTATCACACTGAGAAGTTTATACTGTGCGAAGTCTAAGTACAGTCGAAGTCTAAATTCCAAATTCTAATCAATTTCTGTTAGAATTTGGAATTTTTTTATTGTAATTTCAATAATATTTCCTATTTTTAGCTAATTGAAGAATTTGCTATGACAGAAATTGAATTAGAAGAAGAAAAAAAAGCATTAGCACGCGAATACAAAGAATTACTTCGTATTAGTTATCAAACACTTACACCTGAAGACAAAAAAATCATCAGAAAAGCATTTGATGTAGCTGTTGATGCCCACAAAGATCAAAGACGTAAATCAGGCGAGGCATATATTTTTCATCCCATAGGTGTTGCTAAAATTGTAGCTTCACAAATTGGGCTTGGAGCAACAAGTATTGCCGCAGCTTTAATGCACGATGTTGTTGAAGATACTGACATTACTGTAGAAGATATTGAAAAAATGTTCAATCCTAAAATTGCTCAAATTGTGGCAGGATTGACAAAAATATCGCAGGTAAAAAAAGACATGAACATTTCGATGCAAGCGGAAAATTTCCGTAAAATGCTATTGACTTTAAATGATGATGTTCGTGTAATTTTAATAAAAATTGCTGATAGATTGCACAATATGCAAACTATGGATTCCATGCCAGATTATAAACAAGTTAAAATTGCATCGGAAACCTTATACATTTACGCACCACTTGCCCATCGTTTAGGATTATACAACATTAAGACGGAACTTGAAGATTTAGGGCTAAAATATACTGAACCTGAAATTTACAAAGATATTGTTAGTAAAATAAAAGAAACTAAAGAAGAACAAGATGAATACATCAAACTAGTTTCTGGTGTTTTAAAAAAATCATTAGATGAAGAAGGCGTTGATTATGTAATTAAAGGTCGTCCAAAATCTATTTACTCTATTCGTAGAAAAATGTTGGCACAAAATGTAAGCTTTGATGAAGTTTACGACAAATTTGCACTACGAATTATCTATAAATCAAACATGCATGATGAAAAATTTCTTGCATGGAAAATATATTCCTTGATTACAGATCATTATCGTCCTAGTCCAAGTCGTTTGCGCGATTGGATTTCATCGCCAAAATCATCAGGATATGAAGCACTTCATATTACGGTTATGGGACCAAAAGGTCGTTGGGTAGAAATTCAAGTTCGAAGCGAACGTATGGATGAAATTGCCGAAAAAGGATATGCTGCACATTACAAATACAAACAAGGTGCAACTGAAGAAAATGGCTTGGATGTATGGTTAAATCTTCTAAAAGAAGCATTAGAAAATTCAGAAACTAATGCGGTTGATTTTGTAGAAGATTTTAAAATGAATTTGTACGCCAAAGAAATCTTTGTTTTCACACCAAAAGGAGAAATTAAATCACTGCCAAAAGGTGCTACTTCACTCGATTTTGCATTTAGTATTCACTCAGAAATTGGAATTAAAACAAGAGGAACGCGCGTTAACGGAAAATTAGTTCCTTTAAATTATGAACTGAAAAGTGGAGACCAAATAGAAATTATTACTTCTGTAAATCAAAAACCAACAATCAACTGGTTAGACTATGTAACTACTTCGAGAGCAAAAACTAAAATTAGAAATGTTCTAAATGAAAATACTAAGAAAATTGCAGAAGAAGGAAAAGAATTACTAACAAGGAAACTTAAACATTTAAAAATTACTTTAAATGAAACCGTTGTAAATGAATTGGTGAATTTCTTCAAACTGAAAACGAGTTTGGATTTGTTCTATCGTGTAGGAATTGGTTCTATTGAAAATCAACAATTGAAGGATTATGCTGCTCAAAAAAGCAATACGTTAATCAATTTTTTCAAAAATAAAATTAAGCGTACGCCAAATTCAAATCCCGATGAAATTCACAAACAAGAACTCAGTAATAATTACGATTTATTAGTTTTTGGAAAAGAGCAAGACCGATTAGATTATAAACTTTCAACATGTTGTAATCCTATTCCAGGTGATGAAGTTTTTGGTTTTGTAACCATAAATGAAGGCATTAAAGTCCATAAAAAAGACTGCCCTAACGCCATTGCATTGCAATCTAATTACGCTTATCGCATTATGCAAGCTAAATGGATTGACTCCTCACAACAAGAATTTAAAGCTATTTTAAAAATTACCGGAATGGATACTTTAGGATTAACCAATGAATTAACGAAAGTAATTTCTAATCAAATGCATGTGAACATACAAAGTATTTCATTAAGTGGTGAAGCAGGAATATTTAATGGTCAAGTAACTGTTGTGGTTCAGAACAATACTATTTTGAAAAAACTAATCGACAACATTAAGAAAATTGATGGAATTGATAAGGTTTCAAGAGTCAATAAAAATTAACATTATTAACATCGGTTTATAACTTTAAACAGTTAAACTTTTAAATTTTTAAACTAAAAATTTATCTTTGCAAGATATGACACAAATAGCATCAGATAATACTAAAAATCAAGAAACCGTAAAGAACGTTTTTACGGCTTATCTTGAAAACAAAGGACATCGTAAAACGCCTGAACGCTACGCAATTCTTCAAGAGATTTATAACAGTCAAGAGCATTTTGATATTGAAAATTTATATATCAAAATGAAAAACAAAAACTACAGAGTTTCTCGTGCAACACTTTATAATACTATCGAATTACTTTTAGATTGCGGATTGGTAAGAAAACACCAGTTTGGTCAAAATCAAGCGCATTATGAAAAGTCATATTTTGATAAACAACACGATCATATCATTATGACTGATAGTGGTGAAGTTATTGAATTTTGCGATCCAAGAATTCAAACCATAAAACAAACTATGGAAGATATATTTGGAGTTGAAATTCACAACCACTCTTTATACTTTTATGCCACCAAAAAATCAGACGTGGGAAATTAAAAGTAAAAAACAAACACAACTAACTACAAACAATAAACAACAAAAAAATGACCGTAGATTTACTACTCGGATTACAATGGGGTGACGAAGGAAAAGGAAAAATCGTTGACGTACTTACCTCTAAATACGATATTATTGCTCGTTTTCAAGGCGGACCAAATGCAGGACACACTTTAGAATTTGACGGAATTAAACACGTTTTAAGAACCATTCCTTCTGGAATATTTCATGAAAATAATATCAATATTATTGGAAATGGTGTCGTTATCGATCCTGTAGTTTTCAAAAGTGAAATCGATGGTTTGGCAAAATTCAATTTGGATATAAAATCTAAATTAATCATTTCAAGAAAAGCACATTTAATTCTTCCAACACATAGATTACTTGATGCTGCTTCTGAAGCTTCTAAAGGTAAAGCAAAAATTGGTTCTACTTTAAAAGGAATTGGACCAACTTACATGGATAAAACCGGTAGAAACGGAATCCGTGTTGGTGATATCGAATTAGACGATTTTAAAGAACGATACAGAGCATTGGCAAATAAGCATGAAGAAATGATTAAATTCTACAATGTTGCCATACAATATAATTTACCTGAATTAGAAAAAGAATTCTTTGAAGCTATTGAAGATTTGAAGAAATTAGATTTTATAGACAGTGAAGAATATTTAGCACAAGCACAAAAAGCTGGAAAATCAATTCTTTGCGAAGGCGCACAAGGTTCATTATTAGATGTAGATTTTGGAACATATCCTTTTGTAACCTCATCAAATACTACAGCAGCTGGAGCTTGTACAGGTTTAGGAATTGCTCCAAATAAAATCAAAGAAGTTTTCGGAATTTTCAAAGCTTATACTACTCGTGTAGGTTCTGGACCATTTCCTACAGAAGATTTTGGTGATGCTGGCGATGTTATGGCGAGTATTGGAAACGAATTTGGCTCAGTAACCGGAAGAAAAAGACGTTGCGGTTGGTTGGATTTAGTTGCTTTGAAATATGCCATTCAAGTAAATGGTGTAACACAATTAATGATGATGAAAGGCGATGTTTTATCAGGATTTGAAACTTTAAAAGTTTGCACTTCTTATAATTATAAAGGAGAAATTATCCAACATTTACCTTACAATATTGAAGAAGAAAACGTAACACCAGTTTACACCGAATTCAAAGGATGGCAAGCCGACTTAACTGGTTTAACAACCTTTGATAGTTTACCGAAAGAACTAAAAGACTACATCGAGTTTATAGAAAAAGAAGTCGAAGTTCCTATAAAAATAGTGTCTGTTGGACCAGATAGAAAACAGACGATTTTGAAGTAATAAATAGAAATCCCAAATTTTAAGTTTGGGATTTTTTTTATCTAATTTATTTGAAAATGATTTAACTTCGTTCTAATTAATTTTTCAATTATAATTTAATGAGAAAATTGCTCTTGCTGACATTAGTATTATTTGTATCAAACCTAATAAACTCTCAAAATACAATTTCATCAGAAGTTAAGATGAAAGAAAAAGGAGAAAACTATTTAGTTGTAGCTAATGATAAAATGAACGAAAACATGATTGCTGAAGGAGATGAAGCTAAGCAAAAAGCGCATGAAATTTTTTCACAATTAGTATTAGAGTATCCAAAATCTGAGAGTTATACTTATTATTTATTTACAAAAGGTATAACATCATCTAATAAAACAGAAGCAAGAAAATGTTTTGAAGAAGTCATTAGATTAAATAATTGGCAATATTATACAAGAAAATCTTATATGAATTTAGTTTATGATGCCATTGAAGAAAAAGACTTTGAAAACGGTTTAAAATATTTAGAAGAAATAAAAAAAATGAATAAGCCAACTTTTAATTGCGGAGTCGAAAGAGAAACATATGAAGCTCAAATAAAGTATCTCTATCAAGCATGCGAAACTGAGTTAAAAAAATAAACATTAGTAAAAATTCATGAAAATAATCATAACGATTTTAATGTCATTAATTGCAGAATTAATTTTTAGCCAAAATTGTAGTTGTAAAACCCAACCTGAATTAAGTAAAATTATTTCTTGCGAAAAAACTATTTTCAAGAATGGTACAAAAATTTATAGAGAATTTAATTGTGATTCATCTTGGGTAATCTTTGAAACCAAAAACAATAAAAAGAAAATACTTTTCTCACTTGATAAAACTTTGATTAAGTTGACTGGAAGGTTGGGATTTGCAAACTGGTTTGAATACAAAAACACTTTTCTTATAAAATACAAAACTGTTTCAGGATGTTGTGAACCAAATCAATACTTATTATTTAACAAAACTAGTGGTGAAAAAATTGCTAATATTGAGAGAGAATTATTTTATAGTGAAAATTACAAGTATCCTTATTTCATTTCTATCGACAAAGACAATTCAAATTTTTTATCTTTTATGAATTTAGAAACAAACAAAATTTTTAAAATAAATTTACCAAAAGGAAGAATTGAAAAAACTATGAAATTTAATGGAGGTCTTTTTTGTGAAAGTTTATTTCAAAATGGAGAAATTAAAAATGGTATTTTCAAAATCCAATACAAATATAAAAAATCTGAAAAAAGTGAATGGTTGATTGGAAAAGTGTCAGTTAATCTAATAAAAGCATCTAAATAAGTATTTTTTTAAAATAAATTCTCATAAACAAAAAACCCTTTCATCACTGAAAGGGTTTTTATTTTATTGGCAAAATATTAGTTTTTAACAATTTTCATGTTAGTCACTTTATCACCACTATAAACTTTGACAAAATACATACCTGATTGCAATTGACTTAAATCCATAACATTACTTTCAGATTCATCATTCATAACCTTTAATCCACTAAGTGAAAATAATTCTATTTTCGTAATTCTTTTATCTGAACTTAAATGTAACATATCTACAACAGGATTTGGATACATAGCAACCCTTGATTCACCTGAACCTGAGCCACAATCAGAATTAACTTCTGTCAAACTATTATCATTTTGCAAACATTGATTTTGCATATAAACAACTTCATTTGCATCACAACAAATCGCAGCTAAATCTGGATTTCCTGAAAAATCTATGTATTCTTCAATAATATCATTTTTAGTAGATAAACTTGTTAATTGGTTATTATTACAATAAAGTGCCTGTAAATTAAACATACCATCGACATTTAAAGAAGTAAGTAAATTATCATGACAAAAGATAGTTTTAACATAATTTACACCGTCAATATTTAATGTACTGATGTTATTTTGGCTGATTGCTATACTTTCAAGATTTTGACAATTACTCAAATCCAAACTTGTTAGATTATTTCCAGTCAAATCTAAATTAATTAAGTTCACTTGATTAGATAAATCAATAGAAGTTAGACGATTTTCTAAAGGAAATGAATAAGTTCCAGTTGAACCAATACAACTTAAATTCAATAAGTTAACTGAATCTGAAATATCGATTGTTGGCAATTTACCTAAATAACCCAAAGATTTTAGATTAACTAGATTATTAAAATTAACAGAAACAAGAGAAGGACAAAAAATATCAACAACTTTCAAAGCAACATTATTTGATAAATCTAATGAAGTTATTAAATCACCAGAGCATTGAAACTTAACTAAATTAGTATTATTAGAGACATTAACAAAAGCTAACGCTCCCGAACCAACTGAATTCGAAAGACTTAATTCTTCTAAATTAACTAAACTAGGTTGATTAAAAGTGGTAAAGTTAACATAGTAAGAACTAAATACTTTTAAATTAGTAAAATATTGTAAACCTTCTAGGTTAGTAATATCTGTGTAATAAAAACTCAACCCAATTACATTTAATGCCTCAGCTTGGCTAATTTCGCCATCGCCATTAGCATCAATTGGAGGATAAGAAATAATATTGTTTGGATCAGTACTAAAATTAATACTGGAATTTACCAAAAAATTCTTTAAAACGGGATCTGTAAAAGTAATGTTTTGAGCATTACTCATTTGAAACAAGAAAAAGAATAAAAAAAGTAGTTTTGTTTTCATAGTATTTGTTTTTATTTCATAATAAATTAAGAATCACATAATTATCAGAGAATAAATTTACGCCTACTAAATAACTTTTAAACAATATTTAACATTTCAAGACCTTTATACTAACATTTGTTTGACATTTTTTATCAAAAAACACCTTTTTATCAAAATTCATTAAACACTTTTATAAATGATTTTCAAGTGTTTAGAAAAAAATTCTAATCTACATTTTTAAAATAAAACTTTCGCTTGCGCCTAAAACCAATTTTATAATTCCGATGCCATTTTCAACAACCATTGTTTTTTTACTTCCATATAATTGATCAGTCACTTCATAAGTTCCGTCTTTTAATTTCCATTCCGTAATTACTTCGGTTGGAATTCTTAAATCAATTTTAAAGGTTCTATTTTTTGAAAAGTTAGAAGAAATAATTAATTTTTCGTTGTCTGACCAACGTACAAAAGAGTAAATTGTGGTTTCATAACGATTAGTAATGTTTCTGTTTGCCGTTTGCAACTCTTTGAATTTACCCATCAAAGCATCACTTTTAATAGTGAAATTCAATAATCTTGAATAAAAATCACGCAACGCTTTTTCGCTATCAGACAATTGTCCGCCATCAAATTTTCCGCCATTCATCCATCGTTGGTGATTTGGAACTCCTACATAATCAAAAATTGAAGTACGTGAACGTTTTCCAAAACCGCCATCAATATCACCTGCTTCACCTACTTCTTGACCAAAATAAATCATTGTTGGCGAAGTGCTGATTGTGGCAGAAACAACCATTAATGGTTTCCCATTTTCACCACTTCCTGCAAATTCTGGACTTGCTAATCGTTGTTCGTCATGATTATCTAAAAAATGCAACATATTGTGTTCAATATCACTCAAACGATTTTGAATATCAGAAATTCCATCTGTGATTTCTCTTTCTTGAATAATTCCTTTCAGATGATCATAAAATTCTACTTTATCATACAAATAATCCATTTTTCCTAAATGAATGTAATTTCTATATTGCTCAGGATTATAAACTTCTGCCAATAAAAATGCATCTGGATTTTTCATTTTTATTGCCGAATTCATATAACTCCAAAATTCATACGGAACCATTTCTGCCATGTCATATCTAAAGCCATCAACACCTTTTGCAATCCAATATAAAGCAATATCACGGAATTTTATCCAAGAATTAGGCACTTCTTTTCCTTGCCAATATTCAAAATGTTCTTTGTATGACTTTGATTCAAAACCTTCAGGAAGCAATGGAAAATCTTTATCGCCATCAGGTGTAATTCCATAATTAACTTTTACAGTTTCATACCAATCATTAATATCTGGTTTTGCCATTCGTGAACCATTTCCTGTCCATTTTGCAGGATTTTCTACAAATTCACCATCACTCATTGGGTATTCTTGTCCATTCAATGGTTTGTAATTATCAGAAGTAGGCACTTGAAAAGCTTCATTTGGAATATAATAAAAATTATTATGACGAGCATAATCTACATAAGTTGTGTCGTCAGCACCAAAGTCTTTCACACCTTTCGGATTGTTTTTCCCTTCATACTTACGTGCAACGTGATTTGGAACAATATCAATCAACAATTGTAAACCATTAGCATGCGTTCTTGCAATTAATGCTTCAAATTCTTGCAAACGATTAGCCGGATTTACAGCTAAATCTGGATTTACATTATAATAATCTTTTACTGCATAAGGCGAACCTGCACGACCTTTAACTACATCCGGATCATCATTTGAAATTCCAATGTTTGTATAATCTCTAACCACTGCGTGATGCGGAACTCCAGTATACCAAATGTGAGTTACACCAAGTTTTTTAATTTCTTGCAATGCTTTATCTGTAAAATCATTGAACTTACCTACTCCATTCTCTTCAATTGTTCCCCAAGGTTTATTGGTAGTATTTTTATTTCCGAACAATCTTGTAAAAACTTGATAAACAACTTTCTTCTTTTCCACAGTGGCAACTTTTGTATTATTAGGTTTAATATTTGGGACAACTTTTTTTTGCTGAGCGTTTGCATTAATGGACAAACCAAGTATAGCAAACCATAAAAATTTCTTCATAATAAAATAGTATTTATTGTATTCAACAAACCTACATAATTTTTACTATTAATAAAAAATTCTTAATAAACATTTGTGCTGATTCTAATTTCATAAATTTGCATTATTTTAAAATTTTTGAAATCCTACTATGAAAAACATAGCATTTTTATTCTTTCTTCTTTTCAATCTTAATTGTTTTAGTCAAACGCAATCAGAGATTAATATGGAAGCCTACAATAACTACAAAAAAGCAGATAAAGAACTGAATGAAGTTTATCAAAAAATTTTAAAGGAATATAAATCAGATACTGAGTTTCTTAAAAATTTAAAAGCTGCACAAAAAATTTGGATTACTTTTAGAGATGCAGAAATGCTTGCAAAATTCCCAAAAAGAGAGCCAGGATATTATGGAAGTATTCAACCAACTTGTTGGAGTAATCATCTGCAAGAGTTAACCGAAGAACGAACAAAAAGATTAAAAACTTGGCTTACAGGAATTGAAGAAGGAAGTATGTGTTCTGGTTCTGTAACCATTAAATAAAGACTAAATTGAACGATTTTTTAAAATACCAAGCTCAAACGTCACCATATCCATTAGGAATGGAAGTTTCACACGCTGTTGGTTCCTATATTTACGATACAAACAATAAAAAGTATTTAGATTTTGTTGCTGGCGTTTCGGCTTGCTCGCTTGGACATCAACATCCACGAGTAAATCAAGCTATAAAAGATCAATTGGACAAATATTCACACGTGATGGTTTATGGCGAATATTCTCAAAGTCCAGCAGTACAATATTGTAAATTATTAGTTGAGAATTTACCTAAAGAATTAAACAAAATTTATTTAGTAAATTCTGGTACAGAAGCTTGTGAAGGCGCTTTAAAACTTGTTAGAAGAGTAACAGGAAGAAGTCAGTTGATTTCGTGTCATAATGCTTATCATGGAAATACAATGGGTTCGATGAGTGTTATGGGATTTGAAGAACGCAAACAAATTTTTAGACCTTTAATTCCCGATGTTGATTTCATCACCTTTAATAATGAAGACGATTTACAAAAAATAACAACCAAAACCGCTGGAATAATTCTCGAAAGTATTCAAGGTGGCGCAGGTTTTATCCAACCTCAAAATGACTTTTTAGCTAAAGTAAAAAAACGTTGTGAAGAAGTTGGCGCTTTAATGATTGTGGACGAAATCCAACCTGGTTTTGGAAGAACCGGAAAATTATTTGGATTTGAAAATTACAATGTCGTTCCAGATGTTGTCATTATTGGAAAAGGAATGGCTGGCGGAATGCCTGTTGGAGGTTTTATTGCCAACGAAAAACACATGGATTTATTAAGTCATGATCCTAAATTAGGACATATTACCACTTTTGGCGGACATCCTGTTATTGCTGCTGCTTGTTTGGCAACACTACAAGAAGTTTTAGAAAAAGACTACGCCAAACAATCTTTAGAAAAAGAAAAACTCTTTAGAACACTTTTGGTACACCCTTTGATACAAGAAGTTAGAGGAAAAGGATTGATGTTAGCCGCAATGACATCTGATGAAGAAATAACAAATCAGGTAATTTTGCGTTGTCAAGATAGAGGATTGATTCTGTTTTGGTTATTGTTTGAAGGAAAAGCCATCCGAATTACGCCACCATTGACTATTTCTGAGGAAGAAATTAGAGAAGGTTGCAAAATTATTTTAGAGGTGATGGATGAAGTTTTAAAAAGTTTATAGTTATTAGTTTATGGTTAGTTGTTAATTACCAACAATAAACAATAAACCATTAACATCAAACTTAAATGTTAATTAAATTGTTCAAAACAAAAATCAATTTTCCTTAAATAACGACATTAGTTAACTACTTTTATTAAGGATAATTTTAAACAAAAAGCTATGCATTTGGATCACGACGAAGAAGACTACAATCTATCCTTATCGAAGTTTGAATCCATGTTGAAAACCAATAAAGTTTTCTTTTTTGATTCAGAAGAATTTGAAGAAATTATTCTTCATTATCTTGATATGGGCAAAGCTAATTTAGCCAAAAAAGCTTTAAAATTAGGACTTGAACAACATCCTAAATCGACTGGTTTAAAGTTAGTTCAAGTAGAAATGTTAGTTTATGATGACAAACTCGAAATAGCTGAAAAAATGCTTAATGAATTGTATGCTATTGAGCCAACTAACGAAGAAATTTTTATCCAAAAAGCCAATATTTATTCGAAAAGAGATAATCATGTAAAAGCGGTTGAACTTCTTCAAGAAGCTTTAAAATATACCGAAGATTTAGCCGATGTTTACAACCTTATTGGGATGGAATATCTGTTTATGGACAACCTTGAAAAGGCAAAAGAGAATTTTAAAAGTTGTTTAGAAGTAGATATTGAAGACCAATCAGCACTTTATAATGTGGTTTATTGCTACGAATTTTTAGATCAAAATGCAGAAGCTATTGAATATATCAAAACCTATATTGATAGAAATCCTTATTCAGAAATTGCATGGCATCAAAAAGGACGTTTGTATTACGGATTGAAAGATTATGTAAATGCTGTACGCGCTTTTGAATATGCTACCTACATTGACGAAGAATTTATGGGTGCTTTCATGGAGAATGGTAAAGCATTAGAACGACTTAAGCGTTATGAAGAAGCTATTGAAAACTATCAAAGAACAATTGATTTAGACGATCCAACTTCGTATGCTTTGTTACGTATTGGAAAATGTCATGAAAAATTAGGAAATAAAGTGGAAGCATTAAAGTATTTCAATAAAACAGTCCACGAAGATCCATTATTAGATAAAGGTTGGATTGCAATTACAGATTTTTATGTACGCCAAAAGAACTTTCAAAAAGCACTGTTTTATGTAAATAAAGCTTTAGCAATTGACGACCAAAATCGTGCTTATTGGAAACGTTTTGCAACAATAAATAAAGCCATGAATTTCTATGAAGAAGCCGAACTTGGTTTTAGAAAAGCGGTTGAATTTGGTGATAATCATCTAGATACATGGTTGTTCTGGGTTGATATTTTACAGTTTTTAGGTGAATTTGATTCTGCAGTTATGACGTTACTTCAATCTACCGAATTTTTCCCTGAAGAGTATCAAATTGAATACCGTTTGGCAGGATTCTATTTTATATTAAATGATACTGAAAAAGGAACTTTTCATTTGAGTAATGCATTGCGATTAAACTTCAACAATCATACTTTATTAGAAGAATTATTTCCAACGGTTTGGACAATAAAAAAAGTACAGAGTTTGATAAAGAAACACAACAAATAAATTTTCAACACGAATTTCACGAATTTACACGAAATTATAAAACATAAAAAATTACACGAACTTATTTGATACAGATATTAATTCGTGTATTTTTTTTATTCACAACATGAATTCGTGGTAATTAGTGAAATTCGTGTAAACCTTTCATAACATCATTAAAAATTGGAAAACAATAAAAAATTCGGATTAGTAGGTAAAGACATTTCCTATTCCTTTTCTAAAAAATACTTTACAGAAAAATTTTCTAAAGATCTTTTTAATGATTGTACTTACGAGAATTTTGATATTCCAACAATAGAAGAATTTCCGAATGTGTTGAAAAATAATCCCGATTTGAAAGGGTTAAACGTAACAATTCCATACAAAGAAGCTATTATTCCATTTCTTGATACCATGTCGGATAAAGCTTTTAGAATTGGAGCTGTGAATGTAATTCGTTTTACTAAAAAAGGAAATCTAAAAGGTTATAATTCTGATTGGTATGGTTTTAAAAAATCGTTAGAACCACTACTCCAACCACATCACAAAAAAGCCTTAATTCTTGGAACTGGCGGCGCTTCAAAAGCAGTTGCGTTTGCTTTAGATAAACTCGGAATTTTCTACACTTTTGTATCAAGAGAAGCTTCAGAGAATGCTATTGATTATAATAGAATCAACGCTACAACATTTGATAATTTTCAAATTATAATCAATTGTACACCACTTGGAACCAGTCCGAATACAAAAGAGTTTCCTCCTATTCCGTATGAGTTTTTTACAGAAAAACACATTGCATTTGACTTAATTTACAATCCCGAAGAAACGCAATTTTTAAAGAAAGCTAAGAAAAAAGGAGCAACTATTAAAAACGGATACGAGATGTTAGTTTTTCAAGCAGAAAAAGCATGGACAATTTGGAACAAGTAATAGTTTTAGAAATTCTGATTTTATTCAATACAATTGCAATTTAGCCCCGATTGCAGAGAAAATAGCTTTATAAAAGTTTTGAACTTTTACAAAGCTATTGTAACGAAAAGCGGGAAAATGGACCCGAAGTTTCGGGGCAAAAATTCGCGAAACATTCGCTCCTAAAAAAAATATTCTGTTCAGAAACCATTGATTTTCTTTGATTTTTGTTGCTACTTCACTATCTTTCGCCCTCCAAAAAGGAAAATATTGTATAACCTAACACATTCAAACAAATGTTAGAAGAAAAGAATGATAACCTGTCAGTTAACGAAAACGAGACAGATGGAAACGTAAACAATGAATCTCAAGAAGCGTTTCAAGCTGAAAATCAAGAAGTTGAAGCTATTGCAGAAGCTATTGAAAACGAAGTTGAATTGATTCCTGATACCGAAGTTGAAGCACCATTAGTAGCCGAAGCTGAACAAGAAACGGTTCTAGAAGTTGAAGACCTTGTAGGTGAACAAATTACAGAAACGCCTGAAGAAGTTCCAACTATTGAGAATACGACAGAAGAAGTTGTAGAAAATGTTATTGAATTAACAGACGAACAAGTTGCAGATGACACCATCGTTTTAGAAAATGAAAATGATTTTGCAATGAACGCTATTGCAAATGCAAATGCAGAGGAAAGTGAAGATGAAACGGTAAAAGGTCGTTATGATATTCCTTTACAGGATTATGAAGCTTTGCCAATGGAAAAATTGGTTGAAGAGTTGGAAACACTTGTTGCAACTGACCAAGTAATGTCGGTTCGTGAACATGTTGAAGAAGTAAAAAAAGCATTTTTATCTAAATTTCACCATTTTATGGATGAAAAAAGAGATGAATTTAATGCAGAAAATCCAGATACTACTGAGGATTTTCATTATAGTTTTCCGTTAAAAACAAAATTTGATTCGTTATACAATCAATACAGAGATAAGAAAAATGCGCATTTTAAATCGCTTCAAAACAATTTAAAATCGAATTTAGAAAACAGAATGGCGATTGTAGAAGAGTTGAAAAACTTGGTTAACAATTCGACAGGAAATATTGCCAATGCTCTAAAACAGCTAAATGATATTAGAGAACGTTGGAAAAATGCTGGACCAATTCCAAAAGATAAATACAACCACGTTTGGAATAATTATCATTTCCACATTGAGAATTTTTATGATTTCTTGCACTTAGATAGAGATGCTCGTGATCAAGAATTCAAACATAATTTAGAGTTAAAAAACAAAATTATAGCTCGTGTTGGTGAATTAATCAATGAAACTGACATCAACAAATCGTTTCGTGAATTACAAGATTTACACAGAATTTGGAAAGAAGACATCGGACCAGTTTCGAGAGAACATCGTGAAGAATTATGGAAACAATTCAGTGAATTGACCAAACAAATGCACGACAAGCGTGAAACTTTTTATGAAAGTTTTAGAGCAAAAGAAACTGAAAACCTTGAAAAGAAAAACGAAATCATTGCGCAATTAGAAGTTTTAGCTCAAGAGAAAGTAGATTCGCACCAAGCTTGGTTGAACCAAATTGTAAAAGTGGAAGCTTTAAGAAATCAATTCTTTGCTACAGGAAAAGTTCCAAGTGAAGTGAATGAAGCAACTTGGGCAAAATTTAAAAATGCAGTTCGTGATTTTAATGTATTGAAAAACTCTTTCTACAAAGACATTAAGAAAGATCAAAACGATAATTTAAGCAAAAAACAAGCACTTGTAGATAGAGCAAACGAATTGAAAGATAGCGAAGATTTTGCAGCTACAACGCCTTTAATGAAACAAATTCAGGAAGATTGGAAACAAGTTGGACACGTGCCAAGAAAGTTTTCTGATAAACTTTGGGATGAATTTAAAGCGGCTTGTAACCATTATTTTGAACGTTTGAAAGACAGCAAAAAAGAGGAAAATGCTGAAGAAGTTGCTGCTTTTGAAAAGAAAAAAGAATATTTAGAAACGTTACGTTCATTTGAATTAGTTGGTGATCACAAAACCGATTTGGATGCCATAAAAGCGCACATCGAAGCATGGAAATCTATTGGAAGAGTTCCTTTCAACAGAAGACATGTGGAAGGAAAATTCAATAAAATTTTAGATGCTTTGTTTGAAAAATTAAGTTCAAGCAAAAAAGAAAGCGAGCAATTGCGTTTTGCTAATCGTTTGGATAACATTGCTGGATCTGAAGATAGTAGAAAATTAGATAATGAAAAAATCTTCATCATGAGAAAAATTGATGAAGTTCAAAATGAAATTTTCCAATTAGAAAACAACATTCAATTCTTCCAAAACACTAAGAATGCTAAGAAAGAAAATTCAATTGTAACTGAGGTTAGAAAAACTATTGAACGACATAAAGAAGATTTAGTTTCTTGGAAAGACAAGTTAAAACAAATTAGAAATTTGAATAAATAAAAAGAAAGCTCACTTTAATCGGTGAGCTTTTTTTTCTTTTTGCACGAATTGGCACGAATTATTTCAAACACAGATTACACAAATTTCCACAGATTTTTTTTCACACGAATTACACTAATTATTTTGAACATTGATTACACAAATTAAATTTTAGTCTATTCGCAATATTTTTTTTCTATTCTCTTTTCTTTCCCACATGACAATTATCATTTTTTTATGACATAACTCAGGTTACTTTTGAAACTTAAAAGTATTCCATCATGTCAATTTCCTTAATTCAAAAATATAATGTTCCTGGACCAAGATATACAAGTTATCCTACGGTTCCATATTGGGAAGAAAATTTATTTTCATTGGAACAATGGAAAAATACTTTTATAAAATCATTCAACGAATCTAATGCATCTGAAGGTATTAGTTTATACATTCATTTGCCTTTTTGCGAAAGTATGTGTACGTTTTGTGGTTGCAACAAACGAATAACAAAGAATCACGAAGTTGAAAATCCGTATATTTTAGCGGTTTTAAAAGAATGGAATTTATATTGTGATTTATTAACAAATAAACCCATTATTAAAGAAATTCATCTTGGTGGAGGAACGCCAACTTTCTTCTCACCAGAAAATTTAGAAACATTAATAAACGGAATTTTCACGCGTGCTATTAAAGCCAAAGAACACGAATTTAGTTTTGAAGGTCATCCAAACAACACTACACGACGACATTTACAATCACTTTATGATTTAGGATTTAGAAGAGTGAGTTTTGGTGTGCAAGATTATTCCAACAAAGTTCAAACAGCAATTCATAGAATTCAACCATTTCATAATGTGGCGAAGGTTACTTTTTGGGCAAAAGAAATTGGATATACTTCTATTGGTCACGATTTGATTTTTGGATTACCATTTCAAACTTTGAATGATGTAATTGATACGATTGATAAAACCAAATCACTTTCACCAGATAGATTGGCATTTTATAGTTATGCACATGTGCCTTGGATAAAAGGTAACGGACAACGCGGATTTAAAGGTGAAGATTTACCAAAAGATGATGAAAAACGTCAACTTTATGAAGCTGGAAAAAATAGATTATCGCAGAATAATTATCATGAAATTGGAATGGATCATTTTGCTTTAGCAACCGACAGCATGTATGATTCTTTTGAAAAAGGAAATTTGCATCGTAATTTTATGGGATATACTTCTTCCAAAACTCAATTGATGATTGGACTTGGCGTTTCTTCAATAAGCGATAGTTGGTACAGTTTTGCTCAAAATGAAAAAACTATTGAAGACTATTACAAAAGATTAGATGCTAATGAATTACCGGTTTTTCGTGGTCACATTCTAACCGATGAAGATTTAATTATTAGAAAACATATTCTAAATTTGATGTGTCAATTTGAAACTTCTTGGAAAAATGATAACGACTTTTTTCCTGAATTACCTGAAATCATCAATCAACTTCATGAAATGGAAAACGATGGTTTGGTGAAAATAAATAGCCAATCAATAGAAGTTACTGAAAAAGGAAAACCATTTGTGAGAAACATTTGTATGGCATTTGATTTACGTCTAAAACGAAATCTTCCGCAGACAGAATTATTTTCAATGACGGTTTAATTATCAAAACTATAAAAAAATAAGGGAATTAAAATTGACTTTTTAATTCCCTTATTTTTTTATAATTAATTTAAAAACTGCTCTAATAGTGGACAATTATATTGCTTGTATGTTTTGGTATTTTTATAAATCGTTAGGAAATTTTTAATTTCAATTCCTGCTATAAATGGCTTCGGATTTTCCTCATAAGGTTGAGCGAAGGAATAATGTTTGGTTAAATCACATTCAAAAATCATTAAGCTTGCCATTGCTTTAATCTCTTTATTTTTAGCTAATTGCAACGCTTTTTGATAATATTGTCTTGCAATTTCAAGATTGTAATAATTCCCATTTTGAAATTTTACTTCTTGATCTACTCTATTGCCACCAAAAACATAATCTGAATAACTATATTCTCCCGAAGACAAACCATAAGCTGTCATCATCCATGAATTTCCAACAGATGAAACATTATAATAAGCGTGAGCCAATTTCAAATTACTTTCGGCAGTATTTTGTTTTTTTAATTTGATTAAAGTCGCAACAAAATTGGCTTTATCAAATTTGTAATTATACTTTCTATTTTTAGTTCCATAAACTAAAACCTTTGGAACGAATGGATTTTCATTCAAGTAGTATTTAAATTCATACGTTTTTTCGTAGAACTCTTTCGGAATTTCAGCGAAGGTTTTTTTAGCCAATTCCAGATTATTATTTCTAAAAGCAAGCGTTCCTTTTACGTCTTTGTATGCATTTACATCTTGATAAGTTGTTCCCGAACAAATGTATTTTTCAAAAGGTGTTTTGTCTTCTTTTTGAATTAATGCAATCAAGTTATCAATGTCTTTTTCTTTTGCATAACGCTCGAAATAACCAATGTAATAATAGTAGTATTGGTCTTCATAATAGCTATAATATCCATCAAAATTATCTGAATAATACTTTTTATTTTCTGATTTTAAAAACAATAAACCTGCTGTCGCCACGTCGTTTTTGTCGAAATATTGTTTACTCGCTATGCGATATAAAGTATACATACTTTTAAAAAGTGTTGCATCATTTTCAACTATATCTTCGATAGCATTAAAACTTTCGAACAGAATTTGTTTTGTTTTTTCATCCAAAATATTTCCTTGTTTTAAAGCAATTAAAGCCAATTGAATGTGCTTTTGAAGTTGAATACTAGCATTCGCAGTGGATGAAATTTTATCGGAATATTGTTTACCTAAATCAATTTCGTCGTTTATAAAACATAATTGTGCAATGGCCGCATTGTAAAAATCTTTTTGCTCACCAACAGCTTGCGGTTGGATTTCAATTAGATACTCTTTCAACTCATTTAAATAAGCATAATCTTTAATTTCGTTTTCTTTTTTGGCTTTTTCATAATCAGAATACCAATCTTGAGTTTCAAAAACTACCGATGGAGAACTTTCGGTATATTTTGGAGTAAAAATCCAATCTTCTAATTTATTGATTTCTCTTCCAACAAGAAAACTAAAATATTCACTTTGAGGAATTAATTGCTGAATTTCTTTCAAGTCTTTCAGAGCTGGCGATGGATTTCTCATACATTTCAATGCCAAAATTATTCCTTTTTCAAAATCATTTTTTGCATATTTCAATGTTTCCTCAATGATTTTATCATCAAAATTTAGCATTACGGCAAACGCTTTTTCATCACAAGAAACAAAAACTTTGCTTAAATAATAATTACGTAATGCTTTATCTTCTATGGACATAGCAAAATAATGCATTGCCCAAGGATTCAATATAGAATTGTCTTTAGAAGTGAAATATTTTTGATACAATGCTGATATTTCTTTAGAAGTTCCGTTGTTATAGTAATCGTATCGCAACAATAAAAATGCATATCTTTTAATCAGAAAAGCATCTTTAGCAGTTAGTAGTTTATTTTTAAAATTTGAAATTACCGCTTTTGCTTTAGGAGTTTCATCATAATAATCAACTTGAATATCATCCCAAGATTCCCATTTATTTCCTCCTAAATTGTTGTATTCAATCTTTTTAGCTAATGAAATATACTCGAAAAACAATTTGTTCTTTGGTAAAGCCAATGCTTCAATAAAGGAATTGTCTTTAAAAACCTTCTGTAAATTTTTAGATTTTGAAGCATTTTCAAACTTTTCAGATTCGGTATTATATAGAATTTCGTAAATATCATCAATGGAAATTTGGCTTCCAAGTTTGGCTTGCCATTCCTTACAATTTCTAATTTGATCGGCATTTTTTCCCTCTTCTACCGACATGTAATAATCAGCAGAATAACAAAATGGTCGTAATTTTACATTGTTAATTCGTTCGGCACGAAACAATGCTAAACGAGTTGTTTCGGCAGATTCGCTCCATCCACAAGCAAAAATTTGGATGCTAAATAACAGAAAAAAAGCACTAAAAACTTTCATAATACTTTGATATATTTTGAACTCCATAATCGTTTATGTATTTTTTATCGAATGAAAAGAAGGTAACTTTAGTAGTGTTTGAAATTTTTACTTTTTCGGTGATTATATCAATCATATCCTCAATTTCTTCATCTGAAATTTTTTCAATTTTGATTTCATCACCATTTCTTGCATAAAACTTACCTATTTGAATGTCATCTTGTAAAGTGTATTTATTGTCGTCTGTTTTCTTGAAAGTTGTTGGACTTTTTTCAAATTCTTGATATTCAGAAATCACACCTTTAAATTCGCCACCACGAAATAAAACAGACCAACTAAATAATGGTAAAGCAATATCTAATTCTAATGGATAGGTATCGTGCGTAATATAATCTGCTAATTCATCACTTGTTCCAATCGAGTTTTTAGTATTATATTCGGTTGGATTTGTCATGTTGTAACACATTAAAAGTCCTTTATCTACAGGAGGAATTCCTGCTTTTTCATAATATTTATATTGCCAAAGTCGAATGGTTGAAGCAATTTTATAATTTGGAAATTTAGATTTCAATTTTTCTAATAAATAAAAATAATTGTCTTTAGACGATTCTGTCCAATCACAATCAAAAAGAAGTTCTTGAATGTCTTTCTCGAATTTTGGCTTTTCAGCTATTATTATGGAATCTGTACTTAATCTAGATTGAAAAGCATTTCCTTTTTGCCTTTCATAATCTGCATCTGCAATTTTGTATGCTAAAGCAGTCGCTTTTTCAGTTTGATATTTATCAATGATTTTTTTTATGCGAATTGCCATTCGTTCCGATAAAACATCCAATTGAGGTTTTGACGAATTTAGAAGTACATCATTAGTAATGAAAATACCTGGTGTAATATTTAAACCATCAGTAATTCGAATATTATAAACGGTTGCTACAGGTTGCGCTTCTTCTGCGTAAGGATTCCAATCTACATCAAAAAATCGAACATACATATGTTTCAATTTCATTTGTTTAGCAAGAGAATCTTCTTCTTGCCCAAAATAACTATCGGTTTTCCAATAACAAAAAGACTTAATAACATCAATCTTTTTATCTTTTTTACAAGACAAAAATGAAAGAAGAACTAATGAAAATAGAATGATTTTTTTCATCTAAAAATAACTTTTTTATTCTCAACGAAATTAGTATAAATCTAATATCATTTTAAAAAAATAAAGAAAATATTTCAAAGAAAATCAATTTAAAATTTAATTAAGGTTTGCTTACCTTTGCAAAAAAATAATTCATGTCAAATATATATTTAGCCTATCATTTTACTATTGAACCAAAAGATCTTGGTTCGGAAATTTTAATTGCAGAATTAGGAGAAAAAGCTTTTGAAAGTTTCATTGAAACAGAAACAGGAATCAGTGCATTCATTCAGAAAGATTTGTGGACTGAAGATATTTTAGAAGATATTTTCATTCTTGATTCTGATGAATTTACAATAACTCATGTTGTAGAAGAAATTGATCAGGTAAATTGGAATGAAGAATGGGAAAAAAACTTTGAAGCTATTGATGTTGATGGAAAATGTCATGTTAGAGCACCTTTCCATCCAAAAACAGATGCCGAATTTGATATCGTAATCGAACCAAAAATGAGTTTTGGAACAGGTCATCATGAAACTACTCACATGATGATTCAACATTTACTAGAAATGAATGTTGAAGGAATGAAAACATTAGACATGGGTTGTGGAACAGCAATTTTAGCCATTCTTGCTGAAATGAAAGGCGCAAAACCTATTGATGCCATTGATATTGATAATTGGTGTTATTTGAATTCTATTGAAAATGCAGAACGCAATAATTGCAAAGAAATTACCGTTTATGAAGGCGATGCTGCTTTGTTGAAAGACAAAAAATATGATTTGATAATTGCTAATATCAACCGAAATATTTTGTTGAACGATATGCAATCTTACGTAGATTGTTTAAACCCAAACGGAACGATTTTATTCAGCGGATTTTACACTGAAGACATCCCTTTTATTGATGCTTCTTGCACCGAAAAAGGATTAAAATATGTTAAAAAATTTGAAAGAAACAATTGGGTTTCATTGAAATATGTAAATTAGCAATTCAAAAATGCTTTAAAACATGAGTACCATAGAAAAAGTTCAAGAAGAAGTTTTAGTTGAAGAACAAGTTGGAATCAATAATGAAATTATTCTTTATAATGACGATGTCAACACCTTCGACCATGTCATTGACACCTTAGTAAAAGTTTGTGATCACGAACCTTTACAAGCTGAACAATGTGCTATTTTAGTTCACTACAAAGGACAATGTTCTGTAAAAAATGGAAGTTATGAAGAGCTCAAACCGTATTGTTCTGCTCTTTTAGATGCAGGGTTAAGTGCTGAAATACAATAAAAAAAATCGTCTTGTTACAAATAACGAGACGATTTTTTTTTAATGAGGTAATTTGTCTTTAATTAAGCCATAAATGAAAGTTCCAAATAAAGCTCCAAAAAATATAAAAATCACACTAAAAAAACCAGAACCTAAAAGAATAAAAATTGGTCCTGGACATGCGCCAACTAAAGCCCAACCTAACCCAAAAAACAAACCTCCTATCCAATAGCGGAAAGTTCCTTTTTCCTTTTCTTGAATGTAAATAGGATTACCTTTTATGTCTTTTAATTTTTTTCTTTTTATAAGTTGAATTCCAATAACTCCAGTTATGATGGCCGTCATTATTATTCCATACATGTGAAAGGAATCAAATTGAAACATTTCGTAAATTCGATACCAAGAAACTGCCTCTGATTTAGTTAGTACAATTCCAAAAACAAAACCAACAAGTAAATATTTAATTAAATTCATTTTAAAAAATTAATGGTAAAACAAAATGTGCAACGATTAAACCTCCAACAAAAAATCCAATGACTGCTTTCAATGATTGCATTTGAAAATTACTTAAACCAGAAATTGCATGTCCAGAAGTACATCCGCCAGCATATCGAGAACCAAAACCAATTAAAACGCCACCAATAATTAAAAATAATATCATTTTTGGAGATTGAAAAATTTCATTTCCAAAAAGGGCATTAGGTAATAGCTTAGCATTTGGAGCGTCAATTCCTAGTTTTTCTAACTTTTCAATTGTTACAGGATTAATTGCAACGTTAGACGAATCACTCATGTAGTGTGTTGCAACATAACCACCAATCATTGCTCCAAAAACAACAACTAAATTCCATCTTTGTGCTTTCCAGTCCCAATTAAAAAAAGATACTTTCTTTCCAATTCCTGTCATAGAACAAAGACTTCTCAAATTAGAAGACATTCCAAAAACTTTACCAAAATAGATTAAAGCAAGCATTACCATTCCTATTAAAAATCCAGAAACGGACCAATGCCATGTATGTGAAATAATTTCCATAAATTTTATTTTTGACAAAAATAGATAGAGTGGTTTGATTTTTGATTATAATTTAACATATTTGAATAAAAAAATTAATTTAAAACTTAAAATGAAAAGAAACCTATTCCTTCTATCTTTTTTTTCGATTATCCTTTTTACTTCTTGTGGTGGCATAAAATCAACGTTACAAAATGTTGACAATAACGCTGTAAAACCACAAGTAAAAGACAATCGTTTTGTAATTACAGAATATAGTAATGATTCAAAATATGGTTACAATGCCAATTATCCAATCAATATTGGGTTTGAAAACGAAAAAAATTCAACAAAAAACATTACCTATTATTTCAATGCATTACTAGGAAAAAAAGGTGAAAAATTCACTTATGAAAAAATAGAAACCTGTTGTCCTTTCCCAACAAAAAGAACAAAAATGGGAGCAGGAACTTTAGATATTTATGAAATTACCTTTGAAGGAGAATCAAAAAAAGTAAAGTTATACTTCAATATATATGAAAAGGGAAAAATACTTTGTCCAAATGGTTTTTCAATAAAACAGTTCTAGTTTGTTGATAAAATTTTATAACTAAACAATCACAAGACCTTCTAATGAGAAAATTAGAAGGTTTTTTTTGTTATATTTGCTAATCAAATTTAATCATAATGAATCTACAAAATATCCCACAGATTAAACATCTATCAAGTGGTAATTTCTTCATTCTTGCCGGACCATGTGCAATTGAAGGAGAAGAAATGGCATTAAAAATTGCCGAAAAATTAATAACAATTACAGACAAACTTGAAATTCCTTTTGTATTTAAAGGTTCGTTTAAAAAAGCAAATCGTTCAAGAATAGATAGTTTTTCAGGAATTGGTGACGAAAAAGCGCTAAAAATTTTAAGAAAAGTATCCGAAACTTTTAACGTGCCAACTATTACCGATATTCACACTAATGAAGATGCTTCAATGGCAGCAGAATATGTTGATGTGCTTCAAATACCAGCATTTTTAGTTCGTCAAACAGATTTAGTTGTAGCTGCTGCAAAAACAGGAAAAACGGTAAATCTTAAAAAAGGACAATTCATGAGTCCAGAAAGTATGAAGCATGCAGTTCAAAAAGTATTAGATTGTCAAAACGAAAACGTTATGATTACTGACAGAGGAACGATGTTTGGTTACCAAGACATGATTGTTGATTTTAGAGGAATTCCTACTATGCAACATTTCGGAACTACTGTTCTTGATGTTACACATTCACTTCAACAGCCTAATCAAACCATCGGAGTAACTGGTGGAAGACCTGATATGATTGAAACAATTGCTAAAGCCGGAATTGCTGTAGGAGTTGATGGTCTTTTTATTGAAACACATTTTGATCCAGCAAATGCAAAAAGTGATGGAGCAAACATGTTACATCTTGACTATTTTGAAAACTTAATGACTCGTCTTGTTGCCATAAGAAAAACTATCAATCAATTTTAAATACCATTACAAATGTTTTCCAAGTTAAATTCTTTCCTAATTATTATTTTATCTGCCTTATCTCAACTTACTTATGCACAAGAACCTGTAACTCCCGAAAAATTCACTAAACACAATAAAGGTAAATTATACTTCTTTTGGGGTGGAAATCGTGAAAGCTACACAAAATCAGACATACGCTTTAAAGGTGATGATTATGATTTCACTATCCATGATGTAGTTGCAAATGACAAACCAAAAGGTTGGCATATTGATTATTTCAATCCTGCTAGAATTACAATTCCTCAAACAAATTTAAGAATTGGGTATTTCATCAATGACCACTACAATATTTCTATTGGTGTTGATCATATGAAGTATGTTATGGAGCAAAATAGAGCCGTTGACATTAATGGTTTTTATCCAAATGAAGGAACTTATGGAGAATCTTTACCTAACAACCAGGTACTATTAACAGAAGAATTTTTAACATTTGAACATACCGATGGTTTAAATTACGTTAATACAGAATTTTCAAGAGTTGATGATATTTCTAAAATATTCAAAATAAACAACACAGATAAATTCCAAATTAATTTAACCGAAGGTGTTGGAATTGGTTTATTATATCCAAAAACCAATGCAAAATTATTAGGAAAAGAGAGACATGATGATTTTCATGTATCAGGATATGGTTTTTCAGCTAAAGTTGGATTGAATTTTACCTTCTTTAAATACTTTTTTATTGAAACAGAACTCAAAGGAGGATTCATTGACATGAATGATATTAGAACTACAAGTGATGCTTCTGATTCAGCTTCTCAAGAGTTTTTCTTTTTGCAAAGAATAATAGCTTTAGGAGGAATATTCAAAGTTTAATTTAGATAATATTATTTTTTTTTATATTTTTGATAACATTTTTTATAAAATCAACCACTATTTCACAATAACTACTATGAAGAAAATTACTTTATTACTTCTAACATTATTCCTTTCGTTTGCTGGTTATTCACAATTTCCAACACCAGGAACTGAAGGTTTTGAAGGGACAACAGGTCCTAATTTACCTGCTCCTACTACTCCTTCTCCATGGACACTTGGAACTGGAGTTACAGGAAACCAATGGGCTGTTTTTGATAACGGCGTTGGTCCAAATCAACGATGGGGAATTAACAACGCAATTGCTACTCCACCAATTGTTTATGCAGGAACAAATGCTGCTTATATCAACAGAGAGAACATTGGTTTAGGAAATACCTCAGAGGATTATTTAGCAACTCCTTTACTTACAGTACCAGCAAATGGACAATTACGATTTTTTGCTCGAACTTTTACAAATGGAAATACAGGTACTATTTATCAAGTAAAAGTAGCACCTCTTGGTTCAACTCAAACTTCACCTGCTGCATACACAACTTTACTTGCAGAATATAATGAAGATCAATTGACTCTTGATCCTGATGGTGTTCAAAACAACTTTAATATTTATACAGAAAAAGTTATAGATTTCCCTGCTGCATTGATTGGTCAACAAGTTTATGTTGCCTTTGTAATGAAATATACTCAAACTACAACTGGAATTAGTGGTGATAGATGGCTTTTAGACAATGTTAGAATTGCTCAAAAGTGTTTAGACCCAAC
>NZ_JAIXUB010000009.1 GCF_027484205.1 Flavobacterium sp. | reverse complement strand
TAATCAAAATAAATATTTGCTAAATTACTAATGGTACTTCCAACAGTTAAAGTAGGTTTTGTTTTAATTTTAAACACTACATAACCATCATTTGTGGCATCATCAAAAGGAAGATTGATATTTTCAAAAATGAATTCTACTTTGCTTGGATTTGTAATTCTTGTAACGCAACTGTGTGAAGTGTCTGTTATTTGCAACGTTGAAATATCAAACTTTGTAGTATCAATCATGTCTTTAACCACAACATTTTCAGCAGGATAAGTTCCAGTATTTTCAAAACATATTTGATAATGAACATACTCACCAATCATTGTTGGGTTAATTGTTGTTCCTTCTAAACACGTTTTATCATTTGGATCAAAAGAATTTACAACAGTTTGACGTAAAGAAAAAGTATTGTCAGTTGGAGTTTCATCAGCATTCAATCCATTAATTATTGCAGAATAACTCAAAATATCACCTCCATTCACCGCAGGCGTTTCCATTGGTGTATTCACATTTAAGGTTAATGCAAACTCACCACTTTGAAAAGGTGAAATTGTACCAATATTCCAAGAAAGAAAACCTGAACTTGTAGTAGTTGGAGCTAACGTAGAAGAAATATAATCTAAAACGGCTTCATCAAAATTAAAAACCAATGTTGCTGTTTCATTATAATTTCCTTTGTTTTTATATTTAATTTTATAAATAGCATCAAATCCCGGACGAGCAGGAATTAAAGGAATAATAACCACTTCCAAATCGTGATGAATACCATTTGGAACAATACAAAAATTTTGAATAAATGGACTCGCAGTTGCAGGAAAAGTTACAGTTGCACTTGTTGGAGAAACCGTGAAATAACTTGGGTTTTCAAATTGTGGTGTAAAAGTATGCGTTCCTACAGAAACAGGAATTGAATAATTACCCGAAGTATTCGAAATTAATGTTCCAGAATTTGTACCATCAGTAATTGAAAATTTTAAATTGGGGTAAAATCCATCTAATACATCACAACCATTTGAATTTCCATCGAATTTATTGTTTCCTTGAATGGTGTAATAAGTTCCACCAGGTGTAAAAGAACAATAACTATTTACTTGGCAAGTTGTTGAATAGCCATATTCGTTTATTTTAGATTGAACAAATGTTATATCCTCTTCATCCGCACAGATATAAGTTAGATTAGGGTTATTTTGAAAAAGTAAAATACCCCAAGAACTATATCCATTTTTTATATTCAAATATGATAATTGATTATTTTCGCAAATCAAACCTTCCAAATTAGTTAAACCACTTAGATCTAAACTTGGTAATTGATTACCTGTGCAATTCAAAATTTGTAAATTTGTCAAACCACTTAAATTTACATTTGATAATTGATTAAAGGCACAATTTAATATTTGCAAATTTGTCAAACCACTTACATTTAAACTTGTTAATTGATTAGAACCACAAGTCAATTTTTGCAAATTTGTTAAACCACTTACATTTAAACTTGGTAACTGATTATCATTACAATACAAATGTTGCAAATTTGTCAAACCACTTACATTTAAACTTGGTAATTGATTGTTAAAACAATACAAATGTTGCAAATTTGTCAAACCACTTACATTTAAACTTGGTAATTGATTATCATAACAATACAAATGTTGCAAATTTGTTAAACCACTTACATTTAAACTTGGTAATTGATTATCATAACAATACAAATGTTGCAAATTTGTCAAACCACTTACATTTAAACTTGTTAATTGATTATCATAACAATGCAAATATTGCAAATTTGTCAAACCACTTACATTTAAACTTGAAAATTGATTACTACTAAAATCCAAATATTGTAAATTTATCAAACCACTTACATTTACATTTGATAATTGATTATATCCACAATATAATCTTTGTAAATTTATCAAATCACTTACATTTAAACTTGATAATTGATTAAAAACGCATTCCAATCTTTGTAAATTTGTCAAACCACTTACATTTAAACTTGATAATTGATTATATCCACAATACAATACTTGCAAATTTGTAAAACTCAAAATTCCTTCTAAATTTGAAATTGAAGCCTCTGAAACATTCAAATATTTAATCAAACTAGCTTCGCTAACTTGTATTTCTCCATCACCGTTTGAGTCTATATTGTTATAGGAAATCACTAAACCAAATTCATTAGGCGTTTGATAAGAAGCTATTCCATTTGTAGAATTCGCTTCCAACAACTGAGCCTTAAAATTCGCATCAGGAATATTGACAATCTGAGCTTGAAAAAAATTTATAAAAGAAAGAAAAAACAGAAGGTAAATTTTTTTCATAGTGATTTTTTTTAAGTGTTTACTGTTTAGATGTAAAAATCTTATAATGGTTGCGTAAGAAAAATATTATTCTCTATAAAAAACACGCTTCACTCGTTGTGAAATACTTGTCATTATTTCATAAGGAATGGTACCTAATTGCTTTGCCATGAAACTTACTGTTGGGTTATTCCCAAAAATGGTAACTTCGGTTCCTTCTTTGCAATCAATTTCGGTGATATCAACCATGAGCATGTCCATGCAAACACTTCCTAAAATGGGTGCTTTTTTATTTTTTATGGTGACGTAACCTACTCCATTTCCCCAATGTCTTGAAATTCCGTCGGCGTAACCAATTGGAATTGTGGCAACTTTTGTGGTTTTGGTTGCCATAAATCTTCGGCTGTAACCTACGCTTTCGCCTACGTCAATAGTTCTGATTTGGGAAATTATGGATTTTAAAGTACCAACATTTTCCAACAGTTTTTGTTCCTCTTCATCGTTAGAAACACCATAAAGTCCAATTCCTAGTCGAACCATATCATATTGTGCTTGGGAATAATTAGAAATTCCAGAAGTGTTCAAAATATGACGAATTGGATTTATTTGTAATTCTGCAATTAATTGGGAAGATAATTTTTCAAATAATTTAATTTGCGAAAGCGTAAAATCAACAAACTTCATATCATCACTTGCTGACAAATGCGATAGTATACTTTTCACTTCTACCGTTTTGTTATTTTTTAGTTTAGCAATTAATTCATCAATCGTTTCTTCTTCAAATCCTAATCGATGCATTCCAGTATCTAATTTTATGTGAATTGGGAAATGCTTTAACTTTTTTTGTTCGGCAATTTTCAAAAAAGCATTCAATCCTTTTATCGAATAAATTTCGGGTTCTAATTGATGCTGAATAATCGCAGAAAAACTTGTGTTTTCAGGATTCAAAACCATAATTGGCAAATCAATTCCTGCGTTTTTTAACGAAATTCCTTCATCGGCAAAAGCCACACCAAGATAATCTACTTTATGATGCGAAAGTAATTTGGCAATTTCATAACCGCCATTTCCATATCCAAAAGCTTTTACCATAACCATCAATTTGGTTTCTGGTTTTAACTTAGATTTAAAGTAATTCAAGTTATGACTAATCGCATTCAAATTTATTTCTAAAACTGTTTCATGAGTTTTCTCTTCTAATAAAGAAACGATTTCTTCAAAATGAAAATGTCGTGCGCCTTTTATTAAAATGGTTTCATTTTCAAAAGATATGGCATCACTATTTTGAAGGAATTTTTCGGTTGATTCAAAAGCTAAACAATTTGGAAACTTATTTTTAAAAGTTGAAATTGTTGGACCAATAGCAATAACACGATTTATTTTATTAGAAACAATTAAATGAGAAACACTAGAATACAATTCTTCCAAAACCAATCCACTTTGAAAAATATCAGATAGAATTAAGGTTTTCTTTTTATACTGCTTTTGACTTTCAAGAAAATCTAAAGCTATTTTTAACGATTGATAATCAGAACTATAACTGTCATCAATAAGTGTCGTATTATTGATTCCGTTTTTAACTTTCAAGCGCATTTCTACCGGATACAGCAATTGCATACGACTTTGAATGGTATCTTGATCGTATTTGAAATACAAAAGCACCATCAAACATTGAATAGCATTTTCAATCGATGCTTGGTCATTGAACGGAATTGTAATTTTAAAACAAAGTTTGTGATAGGTTATTTTGAGTTCAGTTTGATCTGAATACTCTTTTGCAATCACAAAAACATCGGCTTTACCGTCTTCTGAACTCCAAGTAAACGTATTTATTTTTGGATTTAAAAAAGCTTCAATCGTTTTGTTTTTATTCATTATTAAAACTTCAACCGAGGTAAAAAGTTTTAATTTTTCTTTAATTTTTTCTCCTAAATCTTCAAAACCTTCATCGTGAGCTGAACCAATATTAGATAAAATTCCGATGGTTGGTTGAATGATTTTCTGAAGGTTTTCCATCTCATTTATCGTAGAAATTCCAGCTTCAAAAATTCCAAGATTGTGTTTTTCATTAATTCCTAAAACCGAAAGTGGCACTCCAACTTGCGAATTATAACTTTTAGGAGAACGAATAATATTATAATCAGGACTTAACAAAAAGTTCAACCATTCTTTGATGATGGTCTTTCCATTACTTCCAGTAACTCCAATAATTGGAAAATCGAAATTGCTCCTGTAAGTTGATGCGAAATTTTGAAGTGCTTCTAGGGTATTTTCTACGACTAAAAAATTTGCTTTGTTTTCAAATTCTTCTGGAACATGATTCACCACAAAATTGGAAACACCATTAGAAATCAAATCAGAAATATAATGATGTCCGTCATGATTTGGACCAACAATAGCGAAAAACAAAGTGCTTTCAGAATTTTGAAGCGAACGACTATCAATCGAAAGCGAATCGATTACAGCAATTTCATTAATGCCAACAAATTGTGCTTTAATGATTGGGATTATATTTCTTATGGAGAGTGTCAATTTAGACTATGGGTTTGTGTCTTCCGACAAATGTTCGGCATCTTTTACTTCCATATTTTCGCGCATAGCTTTGTAGTAAGCAGCTCTACTTAATGGTTCGTATTCTTCTGTTTCACCAAGTAAAACAAGATTATCGCTATCTGCTTTTCTAAAACTATAATGTGCTAAGTTTCCTGTTCGTGTGCACACCGCGTGAACTTTAGTAACATATTCGGCAGTAGCCATTAGCGCAGGCATTGGTCCAAAAGGGTTTCCTTTAAAATCCATATCCAAACCAGCAACAATAACACGAATTCCTGAATTGGCTAAATCATTACAAATTTTTACAATTTCATCATCAAAAAACTGTGCTTCGTCAATACCAACCACATCGCAACCTTGTGCTAAAATTGCAATATTAGCCGCAGCAGGAACAGGTGTTGAGCGAATTTCGTTTTTGTTGTGAGAAACTACCATTTCTTCATCATATCGAGTATCGATAGCGGGTTTGAAAATCTCCACTTTTTGTTTGGCAAATTGAGCTCTTTTCAGTCTTCTGATAAGTTCTTCGGTCTTTCCTGAGAACATCGAACCGCAGATTACTTCAATCCAGCCAAATTGCTCTTTATGATTTACTGTATTTTCGAGAAACATTTTGTAATTTCGTTATTGTAAAAAGGTAAATTCCTTTACATTTGTAGAAACAAAAATATCAAAATTCTAACTACATATTTCACTTCAACCAATAAAGTTATGAAAAAAAGATTGGAAGCCGAATTAATCAGCATTGCACACCGAGTTTTGAAATTAAAAAACAAATCGGAAATCGATCAATTGTATCATGAAACCCAAAAATTATACGAAGCATTAACGGTTTTGAAGTTTTATGGCGATAATTATGAGCAAGTAAAATCAGAGATTTCTAACGAAGATATTGAAGAAAAAATCGAAAGTTTTGTTGAAAATAAAACAGTTGTTGCAACACCAAAAGTAGTTGTTGAAGAAACTGTTGAAGCTGAAGAACAAAAGGAAGAAATTGTAGCAGAAGTTGAAAAAGTTGTTGAACAAGAAACAGTTACTGCATCTGAAGAAACCGAAGTTCAAGAAGAAGCTATTGAAGAAGAACCAGTTATTGTTGGCGAAATCACGCTTGAGGAAGAAGATGAAATTGATGAGGAAGAAGTTCCTGTTGGTGAAGCTAAAGGCGACTTAGATTTTGAACCTATTTTTGAATTAGCAGCAGAAACTCCGGTTGAAACTGAAGAAGTAGAAAAACCAAAAGTAGAAGAACCTAAAAAAGAAACACAACAAATTTCTTTTGAAGATTTATTAGGTCAAAATTATACCGAGCCTGTTTTTGTAAAACCAAATGATGTAGTCCTTCCAACTCCTAAAAAAGAGGTTTTTGAAAAATCGGATGATGTTATTGTAGATCGTTTTGAAGGAAAAACACCTTCTTTGAATGATAAACTTTCTAAAACCATCAATATTGGATTGAACGACAGAATGGGATTTGTAAAATTCCTTTTTGCAGACAGTAATGAAGATTACAACCGTGTTTTATCACAATTAAATACGTTCAGCACTTTTAGAGAAGCAAAAGATTTTATTGACGAAATCATCAAGCCAGATTATAACAATTGGGTTGGCGCTGACGATTATGCTGATAGATTTATTGAATTGGTTGAGAAAAAGTTTTTATAAATGTCTAAACTTTATATTGTTCCAACGCCAATTGGCAATCTTGAAGACATGACTTTTAGAGCTATAAAAGTTTTAAAAGAAGCCGATTTAATTCTTGCAGAAGACACACGCACCAGTGGAAAATTACTGAAGCATTTCGAAATTTCAACACACATGCACAGCCATCACATGCACAACGAACACAAAACCGTTGACAATTTGATTGCTCGATTAAAAGGTGGCGAAACTATTGCTTTAATTTCTGATGCTGGAACGCCAGCCATTTCTGATCCTGGATTTTTATTGACACGTGCTTGCGTTGAAAACAATATTGAAGTCGATTGTTTGCCTGGCGCAACCGCTTTTGTACCTGCATTAGTAAATAGCGGTTTGCCTAACGATAGATTTATATTTGAAGGATTTCTACCTGAAAAAAAAGGAAGACAAACAAGGTATTTAGCTTTAGCAGAAGAAACACGAACGATGATTTTCTATGTTTCGCCACATAAATTGGTAAAAACTTTAGCCGAATTTGTAGAATATTTTGGAGCCGAACGCCAAGTTTCTATCTCAAGAGAATTATCAAAACTACATGAAGAAACCATTCGCGGAACAGCTGAAGAAGTTCTAAAACACTTTGAGGCAAAACCTCCTAAAGGTGAAATTGTTGCTGTTGTTAGCGGAAAAATTTCAGTAAAAGACAAAAGAAAAGACCACGATGAGTAACATTGATAACTTTTTAAATAAAGTAAAACAAAATCCAAAATTAATAACCTTTCAAGAAACAATTGAAGTAATTGATTCAAATTACAACTTCACTCCTACTAGTTTCAAAAACGGAAATCAACTAAATAATGCCGGCGAAAATAATGGTTCTTGCAAAATTTTCGCTTTCGCCAAAATAAATAATTTAGAAAAAGACGAAACTTTATCGCTTTTTGGAAGTTATTATTTTGATGATGTTTTAAAAAATCCTGATGGAATTGATCATCAAAATATTAGAAATTTTATGACCTTTGGTTGGGATGGAATTTCATTTGATGGTGAAGCTTTGGAGTTGAAATAAGTAACATAATAACTTGTTTTTAAAATAGTTCTATTTTTTTATACCTTTACAAAACATTTACACGCCAAAATCTAATATCAAAAATCTAATATCCTATGCGTTGGACATTACAATCGAAGCCAGAAAAAGAACAAGTTCAAAAACTACAAAACGAACTTCAAGTCGATGAAATTATTGCGACTTTATTAGTACAAAGAGGTATTACAACCTACGACCAAGCCAAAACATTTTTTCGCCCAACTTTAGAAGATTTGCACAATCCTTATCTGATGAAAGATATGGACAAAGCGGTTTCTCGCATTGAAAAAGCTATTGAAAACGGAGAAAACATTCTAGTTTTTGGCGATTATGATGTCGATGGAACTACTGCTGTTTCATTGGTTTCATCCTATTTAAAAAGTTATTATCCAAATATTGCTACTTACATTCCAGATAGATACGACGAAGGTTACGGAATTTCCTATAAAGGAATCGACTATGCCGACGACAACGGAATTTCGTTAATAATTGCGCTTGATTGTGGTATAAAATCCATCGATCACGTTGCTTATGCGAATGCAAAAAACATCGATTTTATCATTTGTGATCACCATCGACCTGGAAATGAATTACCTAATGCGGTTGCAGTTTTAGATCCAAAACGTGACGATTGCACTTATCCTTATGACGAACTTTGCGGTTGTGGTGTAGGTTTCAAACTCATTCAAGCGTTGGCCGAAAACAGAAATCAATCTATTTTTGATTTAATTCCTTATTTAGATTTGGTTGCCACAGCCATTGCTGCAGACATTGTTCCGATAACTGGTGAAAATCGAGTTTTGGCAAAATTTGGTTTGGAAGTTATCAACTCTAATCCAAGACCAGGAATAAAAGCATTGATTCAGAATGTTAAGAAAAAGGTGCTTACAATAACCGATGTTGTTTTCATTATTGCACCGAGAATTAACGCCGCTGGAAGAATAAAACACGGAAACGAAGCGGTTGCTTTATTGACCGAATTTGATTTAGAACAAGCAGAAATTTTTGCTTCCGAAATTGAACAACACAATGCCGACCGAAAAGATTTAGACAAACAAATTACTATTGAAGCGCTTTCGCAAATAGAAACCAATAACGAAAAAGAGAAATTCACAACTGTAGTTTATCAAGAAAATTGGCACAAAGGCGTCATCGGAATTGTCGCATCACGATTGACAGAAACCTATTATCGACCAACGATTGTTTTTACCAAAAGTGGCGATAAATTAGCTGCTTCAGCACGTTCGGTTAAAGATTTTGATATTTATAATGCACTTGAAGCTTGCTCAGAACATTTGGAACAATTTGGTGGACACATGTATGCTGCTGGAATGACTTTGAAAGAAGAGAATTACCAAAAATTTAAAGATGCTTTTGAAAAAGAAGTTCAAAAAACCATTCACCCTGATTTATTAATTCCAGAAATTTCTGTGGATTTAGAAATCAATTTTTCAGATATTAATCCAAAGTTGATTCGATTATTAAGTCAGTTTGAACCTTTTGGACCACAAAATATGACACCTGTTTTTATGACTAAAAATGTAAAAGATACAGGTTATGCAAAGCCACTAGGAAAAGACAACGAACATTTAAAGTTATTTGTAAAACAATCCCGAAGTATCGGGAAAGAAGGTTTTGGAGCAATTGGTTTTGGATTAGGAACCAAATTAGATGCTGTTAAAAATCAAAAACCATTTGATATTGTTTATTGCATTGACGAAAATGAGTTTAACGGAAATGTAACCATTCAATTGCGTTTAAAAGATTTGAAGAATTAATACTACAAATTGTAACGTGAATTTTGTCTATTTTTGTCTACAAAATAACCTCTATTTATTATGAAGCAGATTATCATTGTGCTTTTATCAGTAATTGTATTAATTTTAGGCTATAATTTATATAGTGATTACCAACGTTTTCATTCGCCAGGAACAGATTATGTTAGCAATCAAAAAATTGATTTAAATTATCATGATCAAACGATTGTACAAAATTATAATCAAGCTATTGAAGATGTTAATGGTTTTGTAAGATTATCATGGGCAAATAATGATGTAGATGTAAGAAATCCTGACGATGACGATGATGACACAAAAGCATTGGTAAACGAATACACTAAGAAATTAGGTATCGTTAAAATGTATGAAAAACGTTTGATTGAATCGGCTAAAATGAAAAGTGAAGGACTAAATGATAAAGATGTAATTGCCTTTGAAACTAGCGGATTTAAAGGAAAAGAGTATGATGAATTCGTTAAAAGAAAATTTTTGATGGATACCTTTAAAAGCAATCCTGAAAAGTACAGTTTGAAAGTAGGTGATTACAGTTCTTTCGTTTATGAATTACAAAAAATATTAGTAAAAAAAGGACACAACATTCCTATTGATGGTCTTTTTAGAGATATTACTTTTAAAGCTGTTGGTGAATTTGAACAAAAAAACGGTTTGTTTCCAGATGGAAAAGTAGATGCTGTAACTTTAGATTATCTGCTTAGGTAAATTTTTCAAAATTACTTTTTTATGGAATGTTTCTAATTATTGGAATTTTTTTTAGGTCTATAACTATCAGATAATTTAGATATTGATCATTTTCAATAGTTGCTTCATGAGTTTCATATCCTTTCATTTTAAAAACCAAAATATCACCTTTTTTTGCGTAATATTTGAACTCCCCATTTTTATCCGAAATAAATTCTTTATTTTTATTTAGAACAATAGTTACATCTGTAAGATTTAAAAAAGTATGTGAATCTCTGATATGAAATGTGACAAAAAAGTTCTCGTAATGAATTTTATTTTCAGGTGATTTTCGCTCAACACCTAATTGAAAATTATTTTTCGCACATGAAATTACTACTAGCTGAACTAATAATATTAAAACAATCTTATAGCTATGATTATTAGTTTCCATAGGTCTTAAGCTCAAAGTTTTCACCATCAAAAACTCCGTAAGTAAAGTAGCCAATCCAATCACCAAGATTTACATATTCTGAATTTTCACCAATTTTTAAAGTCATTGGTAGATGTCTGTGGCCAAAAATCAGGTAATTATAATGTTTGGTTTCTAATTTTTTCTTAGCGTATAAAATTAACCATTCGTTGTCTTCGCCTAAGTATTTTACGTCTTCTGCTCCAGAAATTAATTTGTTTTTTACGGAAAGATATTGAGCTAATTTCATTCCGATGTCTGGATGAAGCCAACGGTACAACCATTTTGAAAACGGATGAACGAATACTTTCTTCATTCGTTTGTAACCTTTGTCACCTGGACCTTTTCCATCGCCATGACCAATTAAAAACGTTTTATTGTTGAAAGTAAATTCTTTGTTATCATGATAAACTGGAATATTTAGTTCTTTTTGAAAATAATCATTCATCCATAAATCATGGTTTCCGACGAAGAAATAAATAGGAATTCCACTGTCGCGTATTTCGGCTAACTTCCCTAAAACTCTAACAAATCCTTTTGGAACTACAGTTTTATATTCGAACCAAAAATCAAACAAATCACCCAGTAGAAATATGGCTTCGGCATCTTTTTTAACTTCATCCAACCAAGCTACAAATTTTTGCTCACGCGGAAAACTAGCTTCGGGCGTTGGAGCTCCAAAATGTTGATCGGAAGCGAAATAGATTTTTTTGTTTGACATTTTGTAAAAATAGTAAATTACAAATTATCAGAAGCGTACCATTCGGCAAATGAGCTTTCTGTTTCTTGCAATTTTAAGGAATGTAATTGAATATTATTTGGCAACCTGTCTTGAATTTTCTTAGCAAAATCAATTACCATATTTTCACTTGTAGGCTGATAATCTACTAAAATCACATGATGTCCACGATTTTTTAGTTCTTGAGCTAACTCAACATGTGGTGTGTTTTTATTAAAAACTGTAGCATGATCAAAAACATCTACAATTTCTTCACGAACAATTTTTTTCAAATCAGAAAAATCAATTACCATTCCGAATTTTACATTATTCGAATCGGTTATTGGTGTTCCAATTACGGTTACAGACAGTTTGTAACTATGACCATGAACATTTTTACATTTTCCATCGTAGCCATAAAGTGCATGACCTGTTTCAAAAGAAAACTGTTTTGTAATTCTGATTTTACTCATCATAAAGATTTTAGATTGCAAATTTAAGGAATTTTACTCTAAGTCTTTTCTGTTTTTTGAACGATAGTACATATAGTAAGCAATTCCAACTAAAAGAACGAATGGCACAAATGAACCAATTATTATTCCAGTTTGATAGCTTGAATCAGGTGCGTTTTTAAGTTTTTCATCAATAGCAACTTGAAGAAAAATAAATAGGAACTTCATCTGAAGAATTTTAATTATTATACAAATTTACAAAAAAATAAGGTTGCCTTATGAGCAACCTTAACTTATATTTTTTGATTGAAATTTATGGATTTTGTTCAAACTCTTGATTTTCATTTATATGTGAAGCTCTTGAATTAATTGTTTTGTTATCACTTCCTACAACAAAAGCAACGAAACTAATGTTTGATGCATTTTCAATATTTGATGGAACAGGAATTGAGAATGATTTAGTAACTGTACTACCTAAAGTTGTTGCATCGGTAATATTCTCACCTAAAATATCTGTCATTGAAACTCGAAGAACATGATTGTGAACAAAATCAGCAATATGATCTTCGCCATCATAATAAATAGTATAATTAGTTTGTTCATAAACTAACCCATCTTCTAGAAGATAAACAACTAGTTTTAAATCTGAATAATCCTGAGCAAATTTCACATTTACATCAAGATTAACAACATTATCAACTAATGATGAATTCATTGCCAAACCTAAACCTGTATTTTTACCTGTCAAATCAACTGCTTGTTGAATATTAGAAGTTTCAGGAAATGTCCAAACAACTACTCTGTTTAATCGAGAAACAGGCAATGCTAATGCATTATTTGGAGAAATTAAATTTTTTAATGGATCAATTCCTTCAAAGTGGTAAGGATCATTTCCATTGTGAATAGCAACAGATACAACATTATCTGTTTCCTCTTTTACTTGTTCAATAGCATAAGCAACTCTTGTACAGTTTCCACACCAAGTTCCAGTATAATCTTCAATTAAAACTCTTTTTTTAAACTGACCAGAAATGGGCTCTTCGTTGTTATTGTTATTAGAATTATTTTCAATAACGACAGTATCGTTGCAAGATGAAAATAAAATTGCAACAATAAATAAAGTCAAAAATTGAATCTTTTTCATAATTATAAAAATTGCATGATTATTGATTGCAAATAAAACAAAAAAAACTTTAATCTTATTATTATTATTTATTTATTTGCAACTCTAATACAATAATTTATGAAAAAAATTGCTCTTTTATTGCTTTTAACTTCTTTTAATTTATTTGCTCAAAATAATCTTCCTGACTTGAATCTTTCAGATTTAGAGGGGAAAAAGTTTTCTTTAAAAAATGATTTCTCCGAAAAAGATAAATTGTATGTATTTTCATTTTGGGCAACCTGGTGTGCGCCGTGTATCAATGAGTTAGATGAAATGAATGATGTTCAAGAGGAATGGAAAAAGGATTTAAATTTTGAAGTAATTGCAGTATCGACTGATGATTCAAGAACTCAAAAAAGAGTAAAACCATTAATCAACGGTAAAGGTTGGGAATACAAAATTTTATTGGATACAAATCAAGATTTCAAAAGAGCTTTATCTATCGTAAATATTCCTTATACTATCGTGGTAAAAAACAATCAAATTGTTCACATTCAAAATGGATATGTTCCTGGAAGTGAAGAAGAATTATATAAAAAATTAAAATCCTTGTAAAAAACTACACTCCTAAAATGAAACAAACTTTAACTAAACTACTTTTAATTTTACTTCCAATAACCGTTTTTTCTCAAGAGAAAGAAAAAGAAAAGGGAAACTTTTTTGGAGGTTTTGAATCTAATTCGCAATGGTATTTAAATGATACTGGTTTAAAAGATGAATTCGATAATCCAACAGCACATCCAGAAAAGCCAATACGTTCAAATAATTATCTCTTTTTAAATTATACCTATAAAAATTGGGCAGCAGGAATTCAAGGCGAATCTTTTCAAGAAGATGCACTTTTAAACATGAATCCAAAATATAAAGGTACCAATGTTGCAACTTATTTTCTTCAATTTAAAACCGAAAAAATTGATGTAACAGCAGGTTATTTCTACGAACAATTTGGAAGTGGTTTATTATACAGAAGTTGGGAAGACAGAGCTTTAGGAATAAATAATGCTTTGCGTGGCGGAAGAGTAATTTTCAAACCAACAAAATTTTTGACTTTCAAATCTATTTATGGTCAGCAAAGAACAGGTTTTGATGTTTCCAAAGGAAAAGTATATGGAATTGATACGGAAATAGTATTATCTGATATTTTAAAATATAAAACTACCGATTTATCTCTAGGATTAACATACGTAGGAAGAGATGAAAAAACTAATGTTGCCAATCCTGAATTCAATAGTTTAACAAATGGTTTTGCAGGAAGATTAAACTTCAATCACGAAGCTTTTTATTTCGCAACTGAATATGATTACAAATCAAATGATGCGGTTGTTCAGGTTCAAGACCAAGTAAATAATGGCTTAATTAAGCCAGGAAATGCTTTATTACTGAATTTAGGTTATTCAAAAAAAGGATTTGGTGTTGATGCCTCTTTTAGAAGATTAGAAAACATGAGTTTCTTTTCTGAACGTGGCGCAAAAGGAAATTCGTTTAACGACAGAATTATGAATTTTATTCCAAGTTTAACGAAGCAACACCACTATAATTTAGCTAATATTTATGTTTATCAAGCACAACCAAATGTAATTCTTGCCGATACTGAAATTGTCAAAGCTGGTGAAATTGGTGGTCAAGTAGATTTATTTTACGATTTTAAAAAAGGTACAAAACTTGGCGGAAAATATGGTACAAAAGTAGCTTTAAACATTTCTAACTGGAATGCTTTATCGGGTACTTTTTATATTGGGAGTCCTCAAGATTATAAAACAGATTTCTTTGGTTTTGGGAAAAGATATTTCACAGATTATAATGTAGAGGTTACTAAAAAATGGAATTCTAAATGGCAATCTATTTTTAGTTATATCAATCAATATTATAACAAAAAAATGATTCAAGAAACTTCAGGTGAAGTTAACACAAATATTCTTGCCGCTGAAGCAACCTATAAATTTACTTCATCGCGTTCTATAAGAGTTCTTGGAGAACATATGTGGGCAGATTCAGATAAAAAAAATTGGGCAGGTGCAACTGTTGAAATGAATCTTAATTCTAAATTATCATTCTATGTTTCTGACTTATACAACTACGGAAATGATGTAGATTATTTACAAAATCATTATTACAATTTTGGTGGAGCATTTAGAAAGAATTCAACAAGAATTGCGCTTAACTACGGAAGACAAAGAGGTGGATTAGTTTGTGTTGGTGGTGTTTGTCGATTTGTTCCAGAAAGTTCAGGAGTTTCATTATCATTAAACACTTCATTCTAAAATAATATGAAAATTACCAAAAAAATAGCATCCTTAATACTTTATAGTTTTTGTATGCTATTTTTTTATTCCTGTAATTCAGATGAAAATTACACCTCAATAGAATCTCCTGTTGTGATGGATTTGACTCAAGTTCCTTATATTAAATTATCTGATTATAAGTTTTTTGAAGGTGATATAAAAAGTCAAAAACCTTCTTATGGAGTTTTGCCATACAAACCCGAAAGCGAATTATTTACAGACTATGCTCAGAAAAAAAGGTTTGTTTGGATGCCAAATGGCGAAAAAGCAACTTATGTAAACGACCATTCCATTTTAAAATTGCCTATTGGTGCAGCTTTGATTAAAAGTTTCTATTACAATAATGTTCAACCATCAAATACAACTAGAATTGTTGAGACTAGAATTATGATTAGAAAAAATGATGGTTGGATTTATGCAAATTATGTTTGGAATACTGAACAAACAGAAGCTTTTTTAGATTTACAAGGAAGTACAACACCTATAACATTTGTTGAAAATTCTGTTCAAAAAACTATTGATTATGTTATTCCAAATGAAATGCAATGTGCAGGATGTCATACTATTTCAGGTTCAAAAAAACCAATTGGAATAAAACCTCAAAACCTAAACTTCAATTATGCATTTACTGATGGAACAAAAAACCAACTCAAAAAATGGGTTAATTTTGGTTATTTAGAAAATAATTTGCCTTCTAATATTATTTCAGTTGTAAATTATAAAGACACGAGCAAACCTTTAGAATTAAGAGTTCGCTCTTATTTTGATTCCAACTGTGCACATTGTCATCAAGATGGTGGTTATGCAAATTTCTTTAATCTAAAATTTGCTTTTAATGAAACTGTTGATCAAACAAAAATGGGTGTATGTGTTTCTCCAAATCACATTGTTCCAGGAATTGAAGGAAGAATTATAAAACCAGGAAATATAAATCAATCACTATTGTATTATAGAATTAACACTAATGATCCTTATTATAGAATGCCTTTTCTTGGAAGAACGATTGTTCAAGAAGAAGCTGTTCAATTAATGGAACAATGGATCAATTCACTTACAGATTGCCCATAAAAAAAACTATTTTTGTGAAAAATAAACCATAAAAAAAGCCATCATAAACTGATGGCTTTTTTAAAATATTATATACTTTTAAGACTAACCTGCACTTGGAGTATATCTGTAAGTAACTGTTACTTTATTTCCAACTTCTTCATCGTTTTCATTGTATTGAAAAAATTCAAAAACATAATCAATTGGACTTGAACTCGAAGCATAATTTTGAAAGTGGAAAGATTCACCACCAATTTGACCTTTAGCAGGAACAGTAATTACTTCATTTCTATCTAAAGGATATTCACTTCCAACCGCAACAGCAGAATAACATACTTGTCCGAAACAAAACTGCATATCAGTTTCATTATTTGTAGCAGAAACTAGTCTAGCTTTAACATTGATTGCTGATGAAGATGTATTTTTAACATAAAACGAAACTAAAGCATTATCGTCTCCTGTAGTTGTTACATTAATAACATCACCATTTTTAATTTCAGTTCCGTCAAGTTTGGTGATTTTCATTTCACCGCCGCCGCCATTATCATCACTTGAACAACTTAAAACAGTTAATGATGCGAATAATAATAAAAAGATTTTTTTCATGATTTATAGTTTAATTATTTTAATACAATTTTTTCTGTTTGCTCTCCATTTTCATTAGCCATTTTTACTAAGTAAATACCTTTTTGTAAATTAGTTAAGTTTAATGGTGACTGATTTGTAATTTGTTTAGCAGAATAAACTACTTTCCCAGTTAAATCACTAATGGTAACATCAACTGCTGTTGTTGAATCAATAGTAATCAATCCGTTTGATGGATTTGGATAAACATTTATTTTAGCAATTGAAAAGCCATCTGTAGCTAGAGCTTGATCAATCGCATAAGTTGATTGCATAATTTCTTTAGTTGCATTATTTTGAACAAAAACAACAACCTCTAAATCAGAATAATCTTCGATAAATGTTCCAGATAAATTTGTTGTAATTGAAGTGGTAACTGGCACATCGTGAGTACAGTTTATAACTGTTCCATTTGCATCAGGCATCATTTTCATCATTACATTTTTAAACGATGATTCACCATTACTAGCAACGTTTCCAGTAGTTGTTTTTTCAACTACTGCAACATATAATTTATAAGCTCCATCAAGATAAGGAGTTGAAGTAACATTAACTGACATTGTAGTTCCAACTAAATTTTTAGTAGCACTTAATGCAAAATAAGCTGGTTTAGCTGCAGCTGCAGTATAATCTGCTTGAAGTCCAGTAACACTTGAATTTGTAGCATCAACAGCATCAACAAAAAGTGTTGGAGCAGCACTTACACTATAATATCCTCTTCTTGAACCAACCTCAGCAGTATAATAAGGATCACCACTTCCTGGCCAGTTCACTTGGTAGTTAATTAATGAAATATTACTTCCATTTGTTCCATAAAATGGAGTGAAGTATGAACCATTAAAACTTGCACATGGTCCACAAGTTGAACTCGTAAATTTCTCATACATTGGTCTTCTTGTTGTAGAATTACTTGCAACACTAACCGTTTTTGTTATTTCATTATTTGCAGGAAATGCATCCGTAACTCCATTTGGATTACTCACCCAAACTTTTAAAGAATAAGTTCCAGGAGTAGCATTCCATGTAGTAGTATGTGAGTAGTTATAAGTTTGACCTGGAGTAATATTTAAACCTGTTAAATTTTGAGAATTAATTGTACCACCATTTATTTGCCAATTTATTGTAGCGCTAGTGATGTTATTTGAACCTCCATTTGCAAAAACTCCAGAGATTGTTTTTGTTCCAGGAAGAACAACGCTAGGAGTTGCAACTGTATTTAATTCAGCATCGTTTGTTACAATTTGATTTACAGAAATATTATCAAAATAAATATTGTTACCATATTGTGAAGTTGCGGAAAGTCTTATGTATCTATTTCCATTAGTTCCAGCAGGTATATTAAATGAATAATTATACCAACCTTCAGCTGAAACAACTGGAGTTAAAGATATTGAACGATTCACTGTTCCTAATAAGTTAGTACCATTTGATAATGGACTTGTAGAAAGGTAAACCATAACTTTATCAGCATCCGTTGGATAAGCTCCATCTCTGTACATACTAAATTTTACTTTGTATGTATTAGCGCTTGAAAGTGTAAACAAAGGAGAAGTTAAAACATAAACATTTCCTGCTGCAACATCATAAGATGCAAATTTTGCCATTCCTGCACCAGCGTAAGGCGAACAGTTTGGATTTGAACCAGTTGCTACTTGCGACCAACCAGCATTAGTTGCTGAACCTGTTGGATGTGAAACTGTCCAGTTTAATGCTGTATCAAAAGTTTCAGATATAACCTGAGCATTACCTTGTAAAACTGCAAAAAAGAAAAATAAATAAGTAATTTTTTTCATTGAAAGTGTAGTTTGTTAGTTGTTAGTTTTTTTTAAGTATGCAATGATAGAAAAAAAAATAATATAAAAACAATATTATCTTAACATTTTTTTAGTCAATTCATTGATTTTTAGAATACAATAAAAAATATTTCATTAAAATGTAATTTAACAATAAAAAATAGTATTTTTACTTGTTTTGGGGATGTAGCTCAGTTGGCTAGAGTGCTTGACTGGCAGTCAAGAGGTCGTGGGTTCGAGCCCCATCTTCTCCACTATTTTTTAGATAAAAAATAGAATTTATTAAAGTTACTGTTTAAGCCAAAAATTCAATACAAAAAAAGCCAAAATCTAATTGATTTTGGCTTTTTTTTATTTTCCGTTTTTTAAATCATCGGCTACTTTTTCCAGTTCTTGATACCAATCTTCTCCAAATCTTCTAATTAAAGCTTCTTTTACAAATTTATAAATAGGCACTTGAAGTTCTTTTCCAAGTGAACAAGCATCATCACAAATATCCCAACGATCATAGTTTACTGCTGCAAATTCCGTGAAATCTTTTACTCTTATTGGATATAAATGACAAGAAACTGGTTTTTTCCACGAAATAACTCCTTGATTATAAGCTTGTTCTATTCCGCACAAAGCCGTTTTTCCATCAAAAATTACATAAGCACAATCTTTATTGTCAATTAATGGTGTTTCTAAATCTTGCTCTGTTCCTTTAACCCAAGTTCCAAGTTTTTCAATAGCTGCAATGCCTTCTTTGCGTAAAAAAGGTTTAACTTTTGGGTAAATTTCTTCCATAATTTTAGTTTCTTCTTCACTCAAAGGCGCACCAGCATCACCATCAACGCAACACGCACCATGACACGCTGAAAGATTACAAACAAAATCCTTCTCTAAAATATCTTCCGAAACTATCGTTTTTCCTAACTGAAACATATACAAAATATTAGATATTAAATTTTAGATATCCGATATTTTCTTGAATCTAAAATTTCGACAAAGGTACAAATGATTTTATGGTTTTAATAAATATCCTAAAATTAACGTATCGTTTTGATTTTAACAATTTTGAAAGCAGTAATTTTGCACTTTGAAAAAATGAGGAATTATGTTTGGATTAGATTTTAAAGAAATTGTTACCATTGGAATGGTGCTTTTTGCAGTAATTGACATTGTAGGAACGATTCCGATTATTGTAGAATTACGTCAGAAATTTGGCCACATTGAATCAGAAAAAGCATCTGTTGTTGCTGGAGTTATTATGATTGTTTTCCTTTTTGTTGGAGAAGAATTATTAAAATTAATCGGAATTGATGTCCACTCTTTTGCCGTTGCAGGTTCATTTGTGTTGTTCTTTTTAGCATTAGAAATGATTCTTGGTATCCGAATTTATAAAGACGAAACCAATTCCTCTGCATCAATTGTTCCTTTAGCATTTCCATTAATTGCTGGTGCTGGAACGATGACTACTTTACTTTCATTACGTTCACAATTTGCAACTATAAATATTATAATTGCAATTGTTTTAAACATTATTTTGGTGTATGCCGTTTTAAAATCATCCGCTAAAATTGAGAAGTTTTTGGGTAAAAATGGACTTGGTGTCATTAGAAAAACCTTTGGCGTAGTGCTACTAGCTATCGCTGTTAAATTATTTGCAGCTAATGTTAAAGGATTATTCATTTAAACTGATTTTTACTATTTTTGTATAAAATATTTATCAATGAAAATTTTTACTACAATATTAATTGTAATTGCCGTTAGCTTAATGGCTTTCAACATTACCTTGCTTGATTTTCAAAATCCATTTGAAGGTGATAGTTTGGTTGCTTTAGTTGGAATTGCAGCTGCCTTTTGCGCCGTTTTAATTTTACTTATCTTCAAAATGTCTAAAAAAATTGAAGAAAAATTAAAAAATCAATAAACTCATGTTTGATGTTTTAATTATTGGTGGTGGCGTTTCTGGAGTTTCTTGTGCGTTAGTTTTGGGTTCTGCTCATAAAAAAGCTTTTGCTCAAGATAAAAAAATTGGAATTATTACACATCAAAAGACATCTTCTTTACAAGAGGCATTATTCAATAATGCTTACGGAATTCCTGCTGGAAAATTAGGTTCTGAACTTTTAACTGAAAGTTTGGAACAACTTCATAATTTATATCCTCATGTTGCACAAATTGAAGGTGAAAAAGTTTTGAAAATTGATGGAGAATATCCAAATTTCAATGTGATTACCAATAAAAACAACTACAAAACGAAGAATATTGTTGTTGGAATTGGCTCAGCAAATACCTTTGCTATTGAAGGATTGATGCACTACATTGAACCTCACAAAAAAGCAATTGCCGAAAAACAACGCATTCAATTAAAAAATGATGACCACAAAGTTGCTGAAGGAATTTATGTAGCTGGAACTCTTGCCGGACATAGAAGCCAATTGGCAATAGCTGCTGGAAGTGGCGCTGCTGTTGCAACCGATATTTTAACATTGTGGAATGACGGAATTTCGAGTCAAGCGCACGACTCAATAAGAAAATAATCTAATTTTTACCATTCAAAACCGTTTTTACCATTTTATCTTCTTTCAAAATAATTTGGTAATATTGATTTTCTCCAAACAATTGGCGGGCAAACTCAGCAGCAATGTAACGATTTACTAATCCTCTGCTTTTGTTCAAACTAATGTCTAAACCTGCTTTAGAAAGGTATTTTTCAAACAAATTAATGTAGTTTTCATTTTGAATCATTTTAGTTTGAAATTTCTGAAAATCGTCTCCTTTAAAAGCATTTCTATTTTGATCTAATTGTTCAAAAACAAAATGACCTACGATACCAGTTTGTAGAATATATTGCAAACTTTCTTGACCATGTTCAACTTCTAAGGGCACAAAAACATCAGGAACAATTCCACCGCCACCATAAACCGTTCTTCCTTTTTTGGTTTTAAATTTTAAAGAATCTGCGATTTTAATTTTGCCTTTTTCATACAATTCGCCACTTTCAAAACGAGTTTCCGATTCTTTATAATATTCTTCAGTATGTCCTTTTACATAAGGTTTTTGAATGCTCCTTCCGCTTGGTGTGTAATATCGTGCAATGGTTAATCGAACTGCTGAACCGTCATCAAAACCCATTTCACGTTGCACTAATCCTTTACCAAAAGAACGTCTTCCGTAAACTAAACCTCTATCGTTGTCTTGAATGGCTCCAGCTAAAATCTCGCTTGCAGAAGCTGAGTTTTCATCTATTAAAACAGCTACTTTTCCAGTTTCAAAATTTCCTTCTTCGGTTGCAAAAGTTTTGTCTATACTGCCTTTTTTATTTTTGGTAAAAACAATTAATTCTTTGTCTTTCAATAATTCATCAGCTATTTCAACTGCCATTTCCATAAATCCGCCACCGTTTTCTCTTAAATCTATTACTAGAGAATTGATGCCACTTTTCTTCAATTTCAATAAAGCAGTGTGAAACTCATCGGCAGTAGTTTCTGCAAAACGATTGATTTTTATATAACCTGTCGTTTTATTCAATAGAATAGCAATGTCAACACTTTTTATCGGAATAACATCACGTATTACTTTAATTTTCAGATTTTTATTTTCCGATTTTCTATAAATTGTCAAGGTAACTTCCGATTCTTTTTCGCCTTTTAACTTACTATAAAGCACTTCATTCTTTAATTTTTTGCCGAAAAGTTTGAAATTATCTGCATACAATATTCTGTCACCCGATTTAATTCCGGCTTTTTCTGCTGGACCATTTTCTACAGGTTTTATCACAGCAATAGTATCATTATAATTGTAGAAATTGACACCAATTCCAACGAAATCACCTTTCATGTTTTCAGCAACAGCAGTTTGTTCACTTGGCGGAACATAAACGGAATGCGGATCTAGATTAGCAAGAATATTATTGACAGTTAAATCTACAATGGAATCTGTCTTTACATCATCAACATATTCATTATCAATAAAATTGATTAGTTTATTGAGTTTTGTTTTATAATCGTTTTTAGACAAAGAAGGTTTTGCCACAGGATAATTAATCAAACCACCAATGACAATACCAAGCGCCACGCACGAGAAAAAAAGTAATGGTAAATAGATTTTATTAATTTTCATGAAAAACAATTATTTAGCTTGTCAAAATTACAAAGGTTTATAGTATAGAAACGTTAAACATATCCTATTATTTCCTAAAACTGAGTAAAACCTATTCTAATTCTTCAATTTGAGAAACTTCAATACCTGCTTTTATAAGGAAATCAATTCCTGAAGTGTCGCGATAACCATTTTGATAAACCACTCGTTTAATTCCTGATTGGTGAATTAATTTACTACATTCCTTACAAGGAGAAAGCGTAATATATAAAGTGGCGTTATCACAAGATTGTGTAGAACGAGCCACTTTTAAAATAGCATTTGCCTCTGCATGAAGTACATACCATTGCGTTAATCCTTCTTCATCTTCACAGCAATTTTCAAAACCTGAAGGCGTTCCATTATAACCATCGGAAATTATCATTCTATCTCGAACAATTATTGCGCCTACTTGCTTTCGTTTACAATAAGAAAGTTTACTCCATTCGGAGGCGATTCTTAAATAAGCTTTATCGTATTTATTTTGTTTTTTGTCTTTCATGTTTTTTTTGCCACTAAGGCGCGAAGGCACAAAGTTAATAATGTTTTAAATTTTGAACTCTATTCAAGTGGTGTATCATTTAGCCCTGATCTCGTCAAAAAAGACGAGACAAGAAGCAGGAAAATGGTTTACAAATATAACTACTGATTTGCTCCTTTCTTAGTCAAGCTCAGGATTTTTTTATCGTTTCCAAATTGGGCTTTCGATGATTAACGGAATTACAACGCCAATAACGAATGCTGACATGGTTAATGTAAAATCACGTTTACTGAATCGGAATAAGGTTTGGACGATGAATGATAAAATTAAAACTACTAAAACCACTATTATTTGTGCCGCTTCGATTCCGAGTGCGAACTCTAGTAATGGCCACAATTTATCGGTTGGTTTTCCTGGAAGAATTTCTTTGAAATAGTTTGAAAATCCAAGTCCATGAATGATTCCAAAAAATAATGTTACAGCTCCAACAAAGGTTATACTTTCCTGTTTAGAGGATTTTCCTGCTGTAAAAAGATTGAAAAATGCGGTAATTAGAATCGTTATCGGAATAAGAAACTCAACGATATTTGCTTGAACCGTTACTATATTAAAAACAGAAAGCATTAATGCTAGTGTGTGTCCGATGGTAAAAATAGTAACCAACAAAAGTATTCTTTTCCAATCTTTAAAAGCATAAGGAACAGTTAGTGCGATTAGAAATAAGACATGATCGTAACCATTGATATCTAAAACATGGTTGAGACCAATTTTGAAATAAATCCAAAAATCTGACATAGGTTGTGTTTTTTGCAATTTTTAGGAATGTAAACTTACAATTTATTTTGAATTTGAAGGAAAAGATTATCTTAAATTCGATGAAAAACATTTTAGGTTTTTGAGGAATTTGAATTATATTTGCATCATAAAACCACTATAATTATGTCATTTTCAGATTTATTTGATAGCGAATTTAAAACGAGAAATAAAGGTCATTTTTCGGCTATTGTTCGTGTTGCCACTTCTGACGGAGATTTGAGCAAAGAAGAAAAAGAATTTTTAGATAAACTAGCTGTTCGATTAGAAATTTCAGCAGCAGAATATGAAGAAATTCTTGAAAACCCAATGAAATACCCAATCAATCCACCATATTTACACTCGCAACGATTAGAACGTCTTTTTGACTTAGCGAGAATGGTTTATATTGATCACGTACTTGGTCCAAAACAAAAGGAAGTATTAACAAAATTTGCTTTGGCTCTTGGTTTTACACCTGGAAACGTTCCTTTTATTGTTGATAAAGCGTTGTCTTTATTGATGTTAAAAGTTGATGCTGATACCTTTGTTTATGAAATGACACACATGAACAAGTAATTTTTGTTTAAACAAAATATATGAAAAAGTCTTGAGAAATCAGGGCTTTTTTTATTTGGCAATTTCAAAAGGAAGAATCACTTCAAATGTAGTTCCTTTTCCAACTTCGGTTTGATAGTCAATTTTGCCGTTCATGAGTTCGACTAAATTTGAAACTATAGATAAACCAAGTCCTAAACCTTCTATTTTTCTGGAATTATGAAGTTTTTTAAAACTTTGAAAAACGTCTGATTTTTGCGATGAAGAAAATCCTGTTCCTGTATCTTTTACAATAAATTTTAGTGCAATAAAGGTTTCGCCAAAACTCTCTACACTAATTTCAAAAGTGATAGTTCCTTTTTTTGTAAACTTTATGGAGTTATCTAAAAGGTTAATTAGAATTTGATTTAATCGAATTTTGTCACCTATTAATTGATCAGTAATTTTATCTTGAATGTTAACTTTAAATTCTATATTTTTTTCTTCAACTTTGGGTTTAATGATTGATAACAAATTAGTTAATCCTTCACTTAAAGAAAATTTTTCTTTGACAATATTCATTTGTCCAGATTCAATTTTTGATAAATCTAACAAATCTTGAACTAAATGATGAATATGAGTCGTGGTGTCTTTTAATGTTTTAACATAATCTAATTGATCATCAGTAAGATTTGTTTTTTCTAAAAAGTTTAAGAAAAACTTCAAACCCCAAATTGGTGTTTTCAAATCGTGACTTACATTTGCCAAGAATTTATTTTTAAAATTTTTCTCCGATTCTAACTGTTGGTTTTTCAATTCTGAAAGATGAAAACTCAAAACCGATTCGTTTTTTTCTTGAGCTATGCTTTGAAAATTATTGTAATGCTCTGTAAAATCTATTAAAATCAAAAAAGGATTTTCATTACTTGAACCTGAATTAAAAATAACATCAACTGTTTTTTTTATATTATTTACATCAATATGAATGCAGCTAAATGTAAACTCATTGTATTCTAAATCGATAAGAGAAATAATGGTTTCAAAGAAAGGATGAAAATTTGAAATAGAAGTTTTTTTTGGAACATTGAATAATAAATCATCCGATTTTATGACCGTTCCTTGCTTATTTAAAACTACAACTTGAGTTTTATTATAAAGGTATTTATTTCTGATTTTTTCAAACATCTTTCACCATTTTTAGTCCAATTGTTTGAAAAATAGTTTCAACTTCAATACCTTCCTTAGCACTTGCAAAATAATCAATTGAGATGTTTTTTTGTTCTAATATGTTTTTAAAATCTTCAATATCAATTAAATCTAACTTATTTGAAACAGAAACAATTTTAGTTGTAGGATATGTTGTTTTTAAAAAATCAATCTCTTCATTAAATCGTTCGTAGGTTTGTGAACGCGTTGGATCAATAACATAAATAAATCCTGATGTTCCTAAAAGATAAGACGAACGCACTTTTTGAATATCATCTTTTCCTTCAATATCCCAAATTACTAAAGTTAAATTTAGCTCTTCAATTTTAATTTCTTTTTTAAGAATATGAACACCAATAGTAACAATATAATTGTCTGAAAAAGTATTTTGAACAAATCGTCTCATCAAAGAAGATTTTCCAACACCAAAATGTCCAACTAAAACAACTTTTTTAGAACTATTCATTAATAAATTCGGTTAATTTTAAAGTAATTTGTTCTTTGTCGATGGCATCTGTTTTAATATGAGAAGCAATGTCGAACAATTTATTTTCTAATTTGTTTTTGAAAGAAGTATCAAATCCACCAGAAATAACTACGGCAAAATAATAAGAAGTAAAATTTTGAATATGAATCTCAAACAATTCATACTGAATTAGTTCAAGACTTTGTTGGTCTTTTTTAAAGGCATCTTCGACGAAACTTTTAATGGCAGTTAACATTCCTGCAATCATGTCTTCATCGATACTTTCTTGCTTTGATGCACTAGAAATAATCAAACCTGAACCTTTTTCGATAACAAAAACTTGCTCAACAGAAGTTTGGTTCATTTCGCTCAAAATAATTTCTTTTTCAGAAACTCCTGTAAAAATGGCTTTAACTTTTCGTTGCCACGTTTTAATTGAGAAAGTGGTTTGAACCTGACTATTGATAGAATCTGAGAGAGCTTTTATTTCTTGCTGAATGTATTTTTTAATCATTTTACCTATAATAGGAAACAATGCTTCAACAACTTTATCTTGCGATTTAGTCAAAGCGTCAGCAATAACTGGACCTAATTTTGTTGGAATTTCTTCTACAAAAGTGTCTATTTTCTTATCAATAATTGGATTAACTTTTTCTGAAAGTTTTTCGTGAGTATTGACAGTATCTTCAAGAGAATCTAATTTTTGTAAAATATTTTGCGCAAAATCTCTGTCCTCACTAAGAAGAAGTTCTTTGAGCTTAATTAATTTCTCTGAATCTGTCATAATAATGAATTAGTCCTTCATTATCTTTTCGCCCATAGAAACTAAAAGTGTTCCAAGTAGGTTTCTATCAACTTTTTTGTGGTTCAATTCGTCCGTTTTATCATTCATACTGTTTTCTAAATCAGTAATTCTAATATTTAAATCGGTAGCTAAATTATCGATAGTGCTGTTCAACTCTTTACGAGTTTCTGCAATGAAGTCTTCTAATTCCTCTTTTCTTTTTTCAATGTGATTTTTAATCGCCTGAAATTCCTGATCAATTTGCTGAATATTTTCACCAAAAATCAGGTTTTTGATAGCTTCCAATCTTTGAGCAGATTCTAATGGATTTACTGCTGGAGCTTCTGTTTCTTTTGATTGATTTTTAGACATATAAGTAAAGTAGTTTTTGTTGAAAAATGTCTACAAATTTAGTTAATTTCTTTTAACTACGCTACTTTTCACAACCTTAATGCCTTGTAGAATTACTTCTACAAGATAGATTGCTTCATAAATTCTTCGGCTTTGCTAACCATGTTATAGCTTCCACAAAAAAACGGAACACGTTGGTGTAATTCTGTAGGTTGAATTTCCATAATTCTTCTATAACCATCAATAGCTCTTCCGCCAGCTTGCTCAGCAATAAAAGCCATTGGGTTACATTCATACAACAATCTAAGTTTACCATTTGGAGCTTTAGAACTCGTAGGATAAATATATATTCCGCCTTTAATCATATTTCTATGCATATCAGAAACTAGACTTCCTATATATCTTGAAGTATATGGTCTGTCTCCTTCTTCAAGCTGACAATACTTGATATAATCCTTTACTCCTTGCGGAAAATGAACATAATTTCCTTCATTGATGGAATAAATAGTTCCATCTTTTGGATACTGCATATTAGGATGTGAAAGATAAAAAGTTCCGATGGCTGGATTTAAAGTAAAACCATTTACACCATGACCAGTTGTATAAACGAGCATGGTTGAAGTTCCATAAATCACATATCCTGCGGCTACTTGTTGTGTTCCTGGTTGTAAAAAATCTTCACTCGTTACTGGTGTTCCAACAGGTGTTTTTCTTCTAAAAACAGAAAAAATTGTTCCTACAGAAACATTAACATCAATATTTGAAGAACCATCCAATGGATCCATTAAAACCACATATTTATTACTATGAGAATTATCTGAACCTGCAACAGTAATGAAATCATCATTTTCTTCCGATGCAATTCCACACACAATTTCACGATTGATTAAGGTTTGGATAAAAACTTCGTTAGCATAAACATCTAATTTTTGTTGGTCTTCACCCTGAACGTTCTGTTCACCTGCTGCTCCAACAATATCAACCAATCCTGCTTTATTTACTTTGTAATTAACTACTTTAGCAGCTAATCGAATGGAATTAATAATTCGTGACAATTCACCCGAAGAATACTGAAAAGCATTTTGATTTTCAATAATAAATTCACCTAAAGTTTTGTTGCGTTCTTCCATTACGAAATCGTTGTAGTTATTTCTGCAAATATCGTATTTTTTATCAAATTTCAAATCAATATCACGAATTAATACTACATATTTATTATCAAACTTATTTTATCTTTGCTCTTCAATTTATTAAATAATTATACAATGAAAATCAAATCATTTTTTGCAATAGTACTTTTAGTTTTTTTAAATTTTTCTAAAGTAAATGCTCAAATAAATTTAGGCGACAAAGCTCTTGGTGCATTACAAACAGGAATTGCAGGTTTTACATTTTCTAATGAGGATGCTGCAAAATTATCTAAAGAAGCAGTAAGAAAAATGGATTCTACTAATGTAGTTGCTGGTCCAAAAGACGGTTACACTTTAAGATTGAATAGAATTTTCGGGAAACACGCAACAGAAAACGGATTGACTTTAAATTATAAAGTATATCTAACAAAAGATGTAAATGCCTTTGCAACTGCCGATGGAAGTGTTCGTGTTTATTCGGGCTTAATGGACATAATGGATGACAATCAATTACTTGCAGTTATTGGTCACGAAATTGGGCATGTTGCTAATGAAGACACTAAAGACGCCATGAAAGCTGCATATAAAAAAGCAGCATTAATTGGTGCTGTTTCGTCACAATCAGATAAAATTGCTAAACTAACAGACAGTCAATTAGGGCAAATTGGAAATGCAATGTTAGATAGCAAACACAGCAGAAAGCAAGAATCTGAAGCTGATTTATTTTCTTATGATTTTATGAAAAAACATGGTTATGATGTAAACGCAGTTGAGTCAGCTTTTAATTTATTAGCAACGCAAAGCGGAGGAACTTCTGCAGATTTTTTAACACAAATGATGAGTTCGCATCCTGACCCAAAAGAGAGAGCGGAAAAAGCTAAAGCCAGAGCAGAAAAAGATGGTTTATATAAAGCGTATGTTCAAAAAGCAATTAATAATAAAGCTGTTGCAACAAAAACTACAACTAAGAAAAAAGTAGTTAAGAAGAAGAAATAGTATTAAAGTTAACTATTCACAGAACTCTTTTTTTTATAGTTTATTTTAAAACAATTGTCACATTGAGCTTGTCGAAATGCTCATTAAGAAGTCTTCGACAAGCTCAATGTGACAATTTGGTTCTAATTGGCTTTAATTTTAAATTCCATATTCTAGTATTGTTTGATATTATTATATTGATTCGAGCATTTGCGAACTGGCGAAGCAATTTGTATTTTTGGGCAATAAAGTTTTTAAAATGATAATTAGAAAAGGAACTTCAACTGACATGCCTTCAGTGTTAGAATTGATAAAAGAATTGGCCGTTTTTGAAAAAGAACCTAATGCCGTTGTAATTTCTGTTGATGATTTAATTCGCGATGGTTTTGCAGAAAACCCTTTGTTTCATACATTTGTAGCAGAAGTCGATGGTCAAATTATCGGAATTGCGCTTTATTATTACAGATATTCTACTTGGAAAGGCAAAACAATTCACCTCGAAGATTTAATCGTAAAAGAAGACAAACGCGGAACTGGAGCAGGATTTGCGCTTTATAGTGAAATCATAGCCCAAGGAAAACGAGATAATGTGAGAAGAATTGAATGGAATGTTTTAGATTGGAACACACCTGCCATTGAATTTTACAAAAAAAGTGGCGCAAAAATTCTTGATGATTGGCGTGTGGTTCAAATGGATGAAAACGGAATTAATGAGTTTTTAAAAAACAAATAAATATCAAAATTCAAGTTTCAAAAATTGAATTTAATAAGTTGTGATTTGTTTGATTTTTATTAATTGATATTTATTATTTATACATAATTATGAGAATATTTAAATTTGGTGGAGCATCAGTGAAAGATGCCAATGGTGTAAAAAATGTTTTTGATGTTTTACAAAAAGTAGGTCATGAAGATGTGTTAATTGTAATTTCTGCTATGGGAAAAACAACTAATGCATTGGAAATAGTAATCAAAAATTATTTTGAAAAGTCTAACGAATTTCATGCTTCATTGCAAGAAGTTAGAAAATACCATAATCAAATATTATTAGATTTATTCGACGATGAAGAACATGATGTTTTTTTTGCAGTAAATAGTCATTTTGCCGATTTAGAATATTTTTTAAGAAGCAACAAATCTCCAAATTACAACTTTGTATACGACCAAGTAATTAGTTTTGGTGAGATAGTTTCAACTACAATTGTTAGTTATTATTTCAATGAAAATGGATTGAAAAATAATTGGATTGATGTTAGAAATTTCATTAAAACAGATGCTACTTACCGCGATGCTAATGTAGATTGGGAACAAACACAAAAATTAATTTCTAAAGGTGTAAAGAAAAAAGCATTAAATATCACACAAGGATTTTTAGGTTCTGACGAAAACAATTTTACCACAACATTAGGACGTGAAGGTTCTGATTATACCGCAGCCATTTTTGCTTATTGCTTGAGTGCAGAAAGTGTTACTATTTGGAAAGACGTTCCTGGTGTTTTAAATGCTGATCCAAGATATTTTGAAAATGCAATATTATTAAATCAAATTTCCTATCGTGAAGCAATCGAATTAGCCTTTTATGGTGCTTCTGTCATTCACCCAAAAACGTTACAACCTTTACAGAAAAAAGAAATTCCACTTTTTGTAAAATCATTTATAAATCCTTTATTACCTGGAACTTCGGTTTCTAAAGGTGCTGATTTAGAACCAAAAGCTTCGTGTTTTATTGTAAAGAAAAATCAATTATTAATTTCTCTTTCTTCTATAGATTTCTCTTTCATCATGGAAGAAAACATCAGTGAAATTTTTGCTCTTTTACACAAATTCAAAATCAAAGTAAGTCTGATTCAAAACACAGCCATCAGTTTTTCTATTTGTATTGAAGATAAATTTGGAAATTTCAACGAATTAAAAACCATTTTATCAAAGAAATTCAAAGTCTCTTATAACGAAGATGTTTCTCTTTACACCATTCGTCACTTCTCTAGAGAAGCAGCAGAAATGGTAGAAAAAGACAAAACTGTTTTAGTAAAACAAATTTCTAGAGAAACCATGCAGATTGTTACTAAGGAGTAAAATTTGTTTCAAGTTTTTTATTAATTTTATAAAAAAAAATCATGAAAATAAAAGATTTAAAAAAATACTCAACAGCAGAAAAAATTTTTTTAGCAGAACAATTATGGGACAGCATTGCAAAAAAAGAAATTGAACTTTCTGATGAAATAAAAAATGAGTTAGATAATAGACTTCATATTATTGAAGAAGGTAAAACTGAATATTATTCCTGGAATGAAGTAAAAAATCATCTGAAGGAAGTCAGAAAATGAAACAAATTCAATTCACAAAGGAAGCCCTTTTTGACATAGAAGAAATCATACTTTGGTATGAAGAACAAAGAGAAGGTCTTTCATTCGATTTTGAATTATGTCTAGAAGTAGGTATAAATGAAATACAAAGAACTCCATCTGCTTTTCAGAAAAGATACAAACAAGTAAAAATTAGATTCATTAACAGATTCCCTTTTGGCATTCATTATATAGTAAACAACGAAATCATAACCATCGTTGCAGTTTTTCATACTTCACGTTCGCCATCTAATTGGCTAAAAAGAAATAAATCTTAAATTCTAATCCTAAATCTTTCCAATAATAAATACTACTTTTGACATTTATGAGTTATCTTATTTATGTTGAAAAATAGTTTTTTATGGATGTTGTTGTTCTGTTTTTCTGGCATTTTTGCTCAGGAAATAGAAACGCCCTATAAAAACAAAAAAATAGCATTTTCTAAAGATACCATTGCTATTGATAACGTTAGCATCAATAAATCGTTTTTTAAAATTATTGATAATCAAGGAATTGAAATCGATTCTTCCGCTTATAAAGTAGATTTCCAAAACTCAAAATTGATTTTCAAAGACAATTATTTTTCTCAAGATTCATTAACCATTCGTTATTTAAAATTCCCTGAATTTCTTACCAAAACCTATTCTGTTTATGACGAAAAACGAGTAATTTCCAACGAAGCTGGAAATTTGTACTCCATAAAAAGAGACAATCTAAAAACATTCAAACCTTTTGACGGATTAAACACTTCTGGAAGTATAACTCGTGGAATTACCGTTGGAAACAATCAAAACTCAACCGTAAATTCTAATCTTGATTTACAAATTACTGGTAAAATTTCCAATAAAGTTTCACTTCGTGCTTCTATTCAAGACAGCAATATTCCTTTGCAAGATGGTGGTTATTCGCAAACTTTAGACGAATTTGACCAAATATTCATCGAATTATTTTCAGATAAATGGAACATTCGTGCTGGAGATTTATTCCTTGAAAACAGACAGTCAAAATTTTTGAATTTCAATAAAAAAGTACAAGGATTATCTTCAAAATTTACTTTTGGAACACCTAAAAATAAAACTGAAGTCTTTGCCTCTGGAGCAGTTGTTCGTGGTCAATATGCTAAAAGCAGTTTTACAGGACAAGAAGGAAATCAAGGTCCATACAAACTTCGTGGAAATAATGGCGAGCTGTATGTATTAGTAATTTCGGGTTCAGAACGTGTTTTTGTAAATGGAATTCTATTAAAAAGAGGTGAGAGTAATGACTACATAATTGATTATAATGCAGGTGAAATCATCTTTACTTCCTTATTTCCTATCACTTCCGAAATGCGAATTATTATCGAATACCAATATTCTGATAGAAATTTTACCCGATTTGTAACTTATGGTGGCGCAAATCATCAAACCGAAAAATGGTCTATAGGTGGATTTTTATATTCTGAAAATGATGTAAAAAATCAACCATTGCAACAAAATTTGTCTAACGAACAAGTTGAAGTTCTAAAAAATGCTGGAGATGATTCTAATTTAATGACTGCGCCATCTGCTTATGAAGATTCGTATTCTGAAAATAAAGTTTTGTATGAAAAAGTCACTATTGATGGTCTTGAAGTTTTTCAATATTCAAATGATGAAAATGATACCTTATATAATGTTCGGTTTTCGTTAGTTGGAAATAACTTTGGAAATTATGTTTTAGTAAATAACAATGCCGTTGGAAAAATTTATGAATATGTTGCTCCAGTTGCTGGAATTCCACAAGGAAATTACGAACCAATAACACGATTAATTGCACCAACAAAAATTCAAATTGCCACAATTTTAGGAAGCTATAATCCAAATGAGAAAACCGCAATTGATTTTGAACTTGGAGTTAGCAATAACGATTTGAATCTTTATTCTACCATTGACGACAATAATAACAAAGGAATTGCAACAAAAATCAACGGAAAACAACGTCTATTTTCAGGAAAATTTAATTTGGATGCATTTGCAAATTATCAATTGGTGCAACAAAATTTCAAAACTATCGAACGATTATTCAACATAGAATTCAATCGTGATTGGAATTTAACTACTATTTCTGGCAATCAAAGTTTATTAGTTTCTGGTTTGGATTTTGATTTTAAAACCAAAGGATTTGCCAAATATCAACTAGAAAAACTCGATTTTACTGATAACTTTTCAGGAACACGACACATTGTTCAAGGAAGTTTCAAACACAAAAATTTAGTAGTTCAACAAAATTCCAGTTTCATGAAAAGCTCTGGAACTATTTCAAACACTGACTTTATCCGAAATCAAACGAGAGCAAAACTACATTTTAAAAAGAACTGGATTGGCGGAAGTTTCAATTTAGAAGATAATCAGGAGAAATTAACTGCTACAAATCAATTCACCTCTTTAAGTCAACGTTTTTCAGAATATGGTGCGTTTATTGGTCGTGGTGATAGCACAAAAGTGTATGCAGAAATTGGTTATTTAAACAGAAAAAATGACAGTTTGCAATTTGGAATACTACAACGGGTAAATACATCTGATTCCTATTATTTGAAATCAAAATTGATTCAAAACAAAAAAACGAATTTATCGCTTTTTGTAAATTATAGAAGATTAAAATATACCGATGCAACGATTCCAACTGAACCTTCATTGAATTCTAGATTACTTTATAATGATAATTTTTTCTATCAGTTAATTCAAACCACTGTTGCATACGAAACTGCTTCAGGAACCATTGCACAACAAGAATTCACTTATTTAGAAGTTAATCCTGGACAAGGAGTTTACATGTGGAATGATTACAACAACAACGGAATCCAAGAACTGCAAGAGTTTGAAATAGCTGCTTTTCCTGATCAAGCCAAGTATGTTCGTGTGTTTCTTCCTAATCAAGTATTTATAAAAACACATCAAAATAAATTTTCACAATCGCTGACTTTAAGTCCATCAAAATGGATAAATGAAAAAGGTTTTAAAAAGCTGCTTTCCTATTTCTACAATCAAACATCCTTTGCATTAGACAGAAAGATTCAACGAGATGCAGATAACTTTAATCTAAATCCGTTTTCAACCAGCGAAGATAATTTGTTGGGATTGAACACTAATTTCAGAAACAGTTTGTTTTACAATCGAGGCAAACAACGTCATTCATTGACATACACTTATTTGAATGGCCGAGTAAAAACGTTGTTGTCTATTGGCTCTCAAGAAAACACTTCGCAATCTAATCAGTTACAATATGCACATTTGGTGAAAAAAAGTTGGCTATTTAATTTGGATTCATCCATTTCAAATTCCGAAAGTATCTCCGATAATTATGCCACAAGAAATTTTGAATTGAATTCTTACACTGTAGAACCTAAAATATCCTATTTATTTTCGAATAACAAAAGTTTGTCACTTTTTTATGAATACAAAAATAAGGAGAACATGATAAATTTACTAGAATCTTTAAAACAGCAACGCTTCGGAATTTCTTTTAATTATTCAAGTAATAACAAGTTTACAGCAAATGGAGAATTATCACTTTATAATAATGAGTTTATTGGAAATGCTCTCTCACCAGTTGCGTTTCAAATGTTAGAAGGCTTGCAACCCGGAAAAAACAGTACTTGGCGATTGCTTTTACAAAAAAATCTAACCCAATATCTTGATATCAACATCAACTATCAAGGTCGAAAATCCAATACATCTAGTACGATTCACACTGGAAATGTTCAGTTACGTGCTTTTTTTTAGTGTAAACATAGTTCTACATCAAAAAAATAATATTGGAATAATTGTTGTTTAAAATTAATTAGTTAATTTTAAACTTTAATAACCTAATTTAAAAATCACAATGAAGAAACTAATTTTATTATGCTTAGTGTTTGTATTCTCAAACGCGACTTTTGCACAAGATGTAAAAGAAAAAGCATCAAAAACTAAAGCTAAAACAGAAAAAGCAGTAAAAGCTAAAAAAGAAAAAGCTGATAAATTAAAAGAAGAGAAAGCTAAAGCAAAAAAAGATGCTGAGAAAGCAGCTAAAAAAACAGAAAAAGACGCAAAAGCTAAAACTTCAAAAGCTAAAAAAGAAGTAGAAGAAAAAGCGATTAAAACTTCTAAAGATGCAAAAGCTAAAGCTTCTAAAGCTAAAAAAGAAACAGAGGAAAAAGCATCTAAACTAAAAAAAGACGGAACTCCAGATAAACGTTTTAAAGATGCTGAAGCAAAAGGTAAAGAGGCGAAAGCTTCTGCAACAGGAAAAGCAAAAGCTACAGAAGGAAAAGTAAAAGCAACTGCAAATAAAACAGAGGCAAAAGTTAAAAAAACAGCTGCCGAAGAAAAAGAAGATATGAAAGAAACTGCGGCTTCTAAAACTGCAGAGAAAAAAGTAGCTGATAAAGTAACTGGAAAATATAAAGGTAAAAAAGTATTTACTGGACCAAGAGGTGGAAAATATTACATCAATAAAAACGGAAACAAAACCTATATTGATGCTGAGCAAGAAGAATAAAAATTTCTTTGTCTAAAATTTTTAAAAATCCAACTTTCAAACAACAGAAAGTTGGATTTTTTGTTTAATTTTTATACCTAATTTCCCTCTCAAAATCATTACGAAAACTTATCGTAAAATCTCATAAATCCCTTATTTTTAGGGATTTTTTGATTTTTTATCATTTATAACTTACTGTTAAACAATAATTTACACAAATTACCCAAAGTGGCTTAATTCTTACGCATTGTTAAAAACTAAAGCCGATTGTGAATAAGTTTGACTTTCTTTTTCATTTAAAATTGACAATCTTTGTAACAGTTGAAAAAAGTTAAAAAAACCTTAACAAAAACCCTTAATTATGTCTTTCGTAGAACCAATTCTTCAAGAAAATAAAGATCGCTTTGTAATTTTCCCAATCAAGCATCAAGATATTTGGGAATGGTATAAAAAACAAGAAGCTTGCATTTGGACAGCAGAAGAAATTGACTTACATACCGATTTAAATGATTGGAATAACAAGTTGAACGCTGATGAGAAATACTTCATCAAACATATTCTTGCCTTTTTCGCAGCATCTGATGGAATTGTGAACGAAAATCTTGCAGAAAACTTTGTAAGCGAAGTACAATATCCAGAAGCAAAATTTTTCTACGGATTTCAATTAATGATGGAAAATATTCACAGCGAAACCTATTCGTTGTTGATAGATACGTATGTAAAAGACGAAGCTGAAAAATATGAACTTTTTCATGCTATAGAAACGTTTCCTGCCATTAAAGAAAAAGCAGAATGGGCTTTGAAATGGATAGAATCTGATTCTTTTGCAGAAAGATTGATCGCTTTTGCAGCCGTAGAAGGAATTTTCTTCTCAGGTTCTTTTTGTTCGATTTTTTGGTTGAAAAAACGTGGTTTAATGCCTGGTTTAACTTTTTCAAACGAATTAATTTCTCGTGATGAAGGAATGCATTGTGATTTTGCGGTGCATTTACATACGAACCACATCGTAAATAAAGTTCCAAAAGAAAGAATCACAGAAATTTTAACTGACGCTTTAAACATCGAAAGAAAATTCATTACCGAATCACTTCCTGTAAGTTTAATTGGAATGAATGCTACTTTGATGACACAATATTTAGAATTTGTTACTGATAGATTATTAGTAGAATTAGGATGTGATAGAGTTTATAATTCTTCAAACCCATTCGATTTTATGGACATGATTTCACTTCAAGGAAAAACTAATTTCTTTGAAAAACGTGTGGCAGAATACCAAAAAGCAGGTGTTATGAATTCTGATTCTGAAGCAAGCAAAATTAGTTTCGACGCTGATTTTTAATTATAAGTCACAAAAAAACTGCCGTAAAGACACAAAGGCACAAAGAAAAATCAATGATTTGTAGAGTCTATGATTATATTCTTTATTAAAAACTAAAAAAACTTTGTGACTTAGTGTCTTCATGGCAAAAAACAAAAAAAAGATTACAAATAACCCGAAATAGCGAAGGGATTTTCTATTTCACAAAACTTAAAACTTATGTACGTAGTAAAAAGAGACGGCCACAAAGAGCCGGTAATGTTTGACAAAATCACCGATAGAATTAAGAAACTATGCTATGGTTTAAACGACAGAGTAGACGCTGTAAAAGTAGCCATGCGCGTAATTGAAGGATTGTATGATGGAGTAACTACGTCAGAATTAGATAATCTTGCAGCAGAAACAGCAGCGTCAATGACGATTTCGCATCCTGATTATGCTCAATTAGCAGCAAGAATCGCCATTTCAAATTTACATAAAAACACTAACAAATCATTCTCAGAGACGATGAATGAAATGTACCATTATGTAAACCCAAGAACCAATCAAGAAGCTCCTTTGCTTTCGGAAGAAGTTCACAATGTAATTCAAGAAAATGCAGAATTTTTAAATTCTCACATTATATATAACCGTGATTTTAACTACGATTACTTTGGTTTTAAAACCTTAGAGCGTTCGTATTTGTTAAAAATCAATGGTAAAATTGTTGAAAGACCTCAACACATGTTGATGCGTGTTTCGGTTGGAATTCACTTAAACGATCTTGAATCTGTAATTGAAACTTACGATTTAATGTCTAAAAAATTCTTTACACACGCAACGCCAACATTGTTCAACGCAGGAACTCCAAAACCACAAATGTCATCTTGTTTCTTACTAACTATGAAAGATGATAGTATTGATGGAATCTATGATACGTTAAAACAAACGGCAAAAATTTCGCAATCAGCAGGCGGAATTGGATTAGCAATTCACAACGTTCGTGCAACTGGTTCATATATTCGTGGTACAAACGGAACTTCAAACGGAATCGTTCCGATGTTGAGAGTTTTTAATGATACTGCTCGTTATGTAGATCAAGGTGGTGGAAAACGTAAAGGAAGTTTTGCAATTTACCTAGAAACTTGGCATGCTGATATTTTCGAATTCCTTGATTTGAAAAAAAATACAGGAAAAGAAGAAATGCGTGCTAGAGATTTATTCTTTGCTATGTGGACTTCTGATTTGTTCATGAAACGTGTTGAAGCTGATTCAACTTGGACTTTAATGTGTCCAAACGAATGTCCAGGATTAGATGATGTTTATGGCGATGAATTTGAAGCATTATATACTTCGTATGAAGCACAAGGAAAAGGAAGAAAAACAGTAAAAGCACGTGAACTTTGGGAAAAAATCCTAGAATCACAAATTGAAACTGGAACACCATATATGTTGTACAAAGATGCAGCGAACAGAAAATCAAACCAAAAGAATTTGGGAACTATCCGTTCGTCTAACTTGTGTACTGAAATCATGGAATACACTTCTGCAGACGAAATTGCAGTTTGTAACTTGGCTTCTATCTCGTTACCAATGTTTGTTGAAAATGGAAAATTCAACCACGAATTACTTTTCAATGTAACTAAACGTGTAACTAGAAATTTAAATAAAGTTATCGACAGAAATTACTATCCAGTAATAGAAGCTGAAAACTCAAATATGCGCCATCGTCCTGTTGGTCTAGGTGTTCAAGGTTTAGCAGATGCTTTTATCATGTTGAGAATGCCTTTTACAAGTGACGAAGCGAAACAATTGAATCAGGAAATTTTTGAAACTTTATATTTCGCAGCTGTTACTGCTTCTATGGAAATGGCTAAAGAAGAAGGACCATATTCTTCTTATGAAGGTTCACCGATTTCTAAAGGTGAATTCCAACATAATTTATGGAATATTAAAGACGAAGAACTATCTGGAAGATGGGATTGGGCAAGTTTAAGAAAAGAAGTTTTAGCAAATGGTGTAAGAAACTCATTGTTAGTAGCGCCAATGCCAACGGCTTCAACATCTCAAATTCTTGGAAATAACGAAGCTTTTGAACCTTACACTTCTAATATTTATACAAGAAGAGTACTTTCGGGAGAATTTATTGTAGTTAACAAACACTTACTAAACGATTTAGTTGAAAGAGGATTGTGGAACGAAACCTTGAAGCAAGAAATTATGCGTCATAATGGTTCAGTTCAAAATATTGAATCAGTACCCCAAGATTTGAAAGAACTTTACAAAACCGTTTGGGAAATGTCAATGAAAGACATCATCGATATGAGTCGTCAAAGAGGTTACTTTATTGACCAATCGCAATCGTTGAACTTGTTTATGCAAGATGCAAATTATGCTAAATTGACTTCGATGCATTTCTACGCATGGAAATCAGGTTTAAAAACTGGAATGTATTATTTAAGAACAAAAGCTGCAGTTGATGCCATCAAGTTTACATTAAATAATGATAAAAAAGCAGAACCAATTGAAGTTCAAGAACAACCTGCAGCAGAAATGAAATCTATAACAGAGCCATTACAACCAATTGCGGTTCTAAACGAACCGGTAGAAATGACTGCCGAAGAATACAGAGCAATGATTGAAATGGCTAAAAATGCTGGTCCAGAAGATTGCGAAATGTGTGGTTCATAATAAGAAAGTAGAATAAAGAGAAAAGAATATAGAAACAGCTATCAATTAAGATGGCTGTTTTGTTTTTTAATTATCTTTGAAATCAAATAAAAATACAATGTCAAAAGAAAAAGGAGTTTATACAGGAATTATAGAAAAAGACGAAAACGGAAACTATTTCTGTGGCGAATATTTATTAGACTATCAAATGGTTACTAAAGATTTTAAATTGGGCGACGAAATCAATATCAAATCGGTTATTGCTAATCCAAGTGATAAAAGTTACAATCAATATCCAAAGAAATCGCGTCATTTCTTTTTGGCAAATGATAAAAAATAATTACAATGCTTACCTTCAAAAGAACAACTTCTGATAATCCCGATTTTGAAAAACTTGTAGTTCAATTAGATACTTATTTGACAATTCTCGATGGTGAAGATCATGCCTTTTATTCTCAATTTAATAAATCAAGTTTGTTAAAAAACGCTTTGATTGTGTATGAAAATGAAAATCCAGTTGCAATTGGTGCTTACAAAGAATATGATGCTGAAACGGCAGAAATGAAACGAATGTTTACATTACCTGAACATCGTGGAAAAGGAATTGCAACCAAAGTATTATCAGAATTAGAATCTTGGGCAAAAGAAGAAAATTATAAAACTGCTTTATTGGAAACTGGTTTCATGCAAAAAGACGCCATTTATCTATATCAAAAATTAGGCTATAAAATCATTGAAAACTTTGGGCAATATCAAGGAGTTGAAAATAGCATTTGCATGAAAAAAAATATCTAAAATCAATTAATACTCCACTGTCAGTCTGAGCTTGTCGAAGACTTAAGACGCACTTCGACAGGCTCAGTGTGACAAAAAATAAAACTATGATGAACTGGGAACAACTTTTATCTTTAAAACGTCAAGGTGACAAAGGAAAGCGACTACGAATAGAGCAAGACGACACACGTTTAGGCTTTGAAGTTGATTATGATAGAATCATTTTTTCTTCTGCTTTTAGAAGTTTGCAAGATAAAACGCAAGTAGTTCCGTTATCAAAAACCGATTTCGTTCATACACGATTAACGCATAGTTTAGAAGTTTCGGTAGTTGGGCGTTCTATAGGACGATTAGTAGGAAAAAAAATCATTGAAAAATATCCATATCTACAAGAAATTCATGGTTATCAAGCAAATGATTTTGGAGCTATTGTAGCCGCAGCATCCTTGGCACATGATATTGGAAATCCACCTTTCGGTCATTCTGGTGAAAAAGCAATTGGTGAATATTTTTCTATAGGAAAAGGACAAAAATTTAAAGAGCAACTTACCGATAAAGAATGGCAGGATTTAATAGATTTTGAAGGAAATGCCAACGGATTCTCAGTTTTAACAAGTTCACGACCTGGAATAGAAGGAAGCATCCGCTTGACTTATGCGGTTTTAGGTGCTTTTATGAAATATCCGAAAGAAAGTTTACCCAAAAAACCAACTTCGAATATTGCTGATAAAAAATATGGTTTCTTTCAAACTGACAAAGAGTTTTTCAAAGAAGTAGCCGATGAATTAGGATTAATTCCAAATAAATCGGGAAATGATATTGGTTACCAAAGACATCCTCTCGCCTATTTGGTTGAAGCTGCTGATGACATTTGCTACACTATAATTGATTTTGAAGACGGAATAAATCTCGGATTAGTATCGGAAGATTTTGCCTTAGAATATTTAATCAAATTGGTGAAAGATTCTATTGATACAACTAAATACAATTCACTTACAACTAAAGAAGACAGGATAAGTTATTTACGCGCTTTAGCCATTGGAAATCTAATTAACGATGCCGTACGTATATTTATAGAAAATGAAGAAGCCATTTTGAAAGGAGAATTTCCTTATGCTTTAACTGATAAAAGTAAATACAAAGCACAAATTGACGATATTATTAAGTTGAGTGTAAAGAATATTTATCAAAGTCGTGAAGTAATTGAGAAAGAACTTTCTGGTTATCAAATGATAAATAATTTGTTAGACAAATTTATAACGGCTTACAACAATAATTATGAAGGAAAAGCGACCAATTATGATAAGCTACTATTAAAGATTTTACCTGAAAAGAATCATCCCGACGCCTCAGGAGATAAAGAAACTTTATACGAACGATTGTTACATATTTGTCATTTTATTTCGATGCTTACTGATGGAAAGGCTCTCATTTACAACAAAATAATTTCAAATAACAATTGTTAAATTTTATATTTTTTATAAAAAATTACATAATTTAGCAAGCTAAACCATCTTTATAAAAAAATTACAATGAAAAAACACTTACTTTTAAGTCTACTTTTGTCGATTTTTTTGGTTTCAGGCTATTCACAAACGAATAACCAAAATGATACTAAAAAAATTACTAACAAGTCAAAAAAACATGCTGTAAAAGCTGCTAAACCTGACAAAAGAACAAAAGAATTAAGAAAAAAGCATGCATATTTTCTAAAAAACAGTCCTTTTAAAGAAACTTTAAAACTTAAAAAGACTGAAAGAAAAGCGCTGGGTATTCCTCCAAAGAAATACTATGAAATGGAATGGGAATTAACCATGAATCCTGAAACAGGAAGACCAACTCCAGAAAACTTATTAGTTGTTAAATCGCAGTTAGAAGAAATAAGACAACAAGCCCTTCTTCACAGAACACCAGGAGATGCTTTAGATAATGCTTGGGTTGAAAGAGGTCCAACAAATGTTGGAGGAAGAACAAGAGCTGTTATGTTTGACCCAAACGATCCTACTAATGAAACAGTTTTTGCTGGTTCTGTTAGTGGTGGTTTATATAAAAACACAAATATTTCAAATGCAAATTCAACTTGGACAAGAGTCAATACTCCTGATAATTTAGCAGTTTCATGCATTACTTATGATCCAAACAATACAAATATATTTTACGTAGGAACTGGTGAGTCTTATGTTCAAGGAGATGTTAACGGAAACGGGTTATGGAAATCTACTGATGCAGGCGCAACATGGACAAAAGTTTTAGGAGGAATTTCCGGGCCAACAACTTTTCAATCTGCTTCAAATATTACAATAAACACACCTTCAGGTGTTGCAGGAAATTATGTTTGTTACCCTACAAATCCTGCTAATTTTGGTTCAGCTATTACAACTACCATTACTGCAGATATTGTTTTAGTAAATGATGGAACAGCACCAACTTCTGACGCTTGTGAAACTATTGTAAACAATGTTTCTGGAAAAATAGCACTAATCAGAAGAGGTGATTGTACATTCGTAATAAAAGTAAAAGCAGCTCAGGATGCAGGAGCAATTGGAGTAATTATGATGAACAATATTACTGGTCAACCAATACCAATGGGAGGAACAGACACAACAATTACTATTCCATCTGTAATGATTTCTAAAGAAGATGGTGATTTATTAGAAGCTGCTTTATCATCTGGAACTATGACAGGTGCTTTAAACCCAACAGGTACAGGTTTTACAGGTAACTTAGTTCCTGGTATCCAACACATAAACGATGTAAAAGTTAGAAATAATGGTGGTGTTTCTGAAGTTTATGTTGCCGCTGCAGAATCTTATTATTCTGAGTCAAATGCACTAACCTTTTTAGGTGGTCCAGCATATGGCCTATACAAATCTACAAATGGAGGTTCTACTTGGAATGAAGTAAGTATGCCTTTAACTGATGGAGGAAGAAAACATTGTCCAAATAATATTGAATTTGGTTCAGATAATAAAATATGGGTTTCAACAAAAAGCACATATATTTATGGAGAAGGCGGAGGAAAAGTATTTTCTTCTACTGATGGAGTAAATTTTGTTCAAAACTATGCAGTTACAAATGGAAGAAGAACTGAAATTGCAGTTTCTAAGACAACTCCTGGAAAAGTTTATGTTTTAGCAGAACTTTCACAAGCAAGTGCTACAGTACCAAATGTTGAAACAACAATTGTGAAAACCACAAATGCTTTTGCATCAAGTTCAACAATGACGTTACCTGTTGATGCTGATCCTGCTTCAAGATTTACCAGTTATGGATTTACAGGTCAACAAGCATTTTTTGATTTATTTATAGAACTTGACCCAACTAATGATGAAACTCTATATGTTGGTGGTATAGATTTATTTAAATCAACAAATGGAGCAACCTCATGGTCGCAAATTAGTCACTGGACTGGAGGTTATGGCTATCAATATACACATTCTGATCAACATGCTGTTGCTTTTGGAAATGGAGCAACAAATAAATTACTTTTTGGAAATGATGGTGGTGTTTATTATTCTGGTAATTCAGGAACTACTATTTCATCAAGAAATAAAGGATTTAATGCAACTCAATTTTATAGTGTTGGAGTAGCTCCAACAACAAACGGAATGTCTGGTGATAATTTTGTGGCCGGAGCACAAGATAATGGATCTCAAATGTTTCTTGGCGCAACACCTGGATTAAACGAAAGTAGCCAAGTTCAAGGTGGTGATGGAGCTTACAGTTTTATGGATACCGATGGAACTGACAGATATAGAATTACAAATTACGTTTACAACAACAGCATTAATCTATATAATTATGCTAATAGCCAAACAAGAGTTATCAATTCAGAATCTACAGAAAATGGTGCTTTTATTGCTCCAATGGCTTTAGATTCTAATATGGATATTTTATATTCTGATTATACAAATACGAGTGGAACAACTCCGCTTTATCAAATCAGAAGATATGCTAGAGTAAAAGGTCCTTTAAGTGTGGTAAAAACAACATTAACCAATGCTTTATTGACAAGTTCTCCAACAGCATTTACAGTTTCTAAATTTGGAACTCCAACAACTTCAAGTACTCTTTTAGTTGGAACAAGAAATGCAAAACTTTTAAAGATAACTAATGCAAATGCAACTCCAACATGGACTGACATTACAGGTCCAGCATTTGTTGGAAGTGTTTCAGATGTAGAATATGGTACAACAGAAAATGAAATTTTTGTAACAATGCACAATTATAATGTAGTTAGCATTTGGTATACAAATGATGGTGGAGTAACATGGCAAAATAAAGAAGGTAATTTACCTGATATTCCTGTAAAAGCTGTTGTAAAAAATCCTTTAAATGCTAATGAGGTTATTGTTGGAACAGAATTAGGTGTTTGGTTTACGAATACTTTTAACACTGCTTCTCCAACTTGGAATCAATCTTTTAACGGAATGAGTAATGTTAAAGTTACTGACCTTGACTTAAGAAATGATAATGTGGTTTTTGCATCAACTTATGGTAGAGGCGTTTTTTCTGGAGCATTTACAAGTTCTACTCTATCTAACAATGATATTGTTAAATCTAACGGTATTAAAGTGTATCCAAACCCATCAAATGGCTCAATCAATTTAAACATTAATGACTTTACTGGCAAAATCAATATCCAATTATTTGATATTAAAGGTCAGGTTGTTTATTCTGATTACAATGTTGATTTTAGCTTTGAAAAGACAATTAACTTTAATAAGCTATCAACAGGACTTTATATTTTAAAAGTATCAAGTGATAATTTAAATTATACAGAGAAAATAATTATTGAATAATTTTCTTTACTATTTTATCCAAATAAAAAAGGGTTTGTCATTAATTTGACAAACCCTTTTTCTTGTTAAACTATATTGATAATTACTTTAATAAGCTATCTAATTGTTCTACTAATTTTGAATCTGAAGGTCTTTTTGCATTTGCATCAATTGTATTTCCATTTGGATCTATTAAAATAAATCTAGGAATAGAATTAATTCCATAAGCAGTAATAAAATCTGAAGCCCAATTTTTATCTGCAAATAATTGAACACCTCCTAATTTTTTGTCATCCACAAATTTTTTCCATTTTTCATAATCCTTTTGCTCATCAACTGAAATACTTAAAAAAGCAATTTTTTTATCATTATATTTTTCTTCAATTTTTTGTAAATGTGGAATCTCAGCTCTACAAGGAGCACACCAAGTTGCCCAAACATCGATGTAAACATATTTACCTCTAAAATTTTCTAATTTTTCTCTACCGCCAGCGTGATTTTCATAATCAAAAGAAGGTGATGGTTTGCCTGTTATTTCTCTCGTCTTTTGAGCTTGAGCATAATCCATTTGCATACCAAAAAACTCTTGAGTCATCGATTTTTTAATTTGTGTTTTAAAAGTATCATCAAAATTACCTTTCTCTAATTTTTCAAAATCATTCTTCTTTTTAGCATCAAAAGCTTGATAAAATTCGTCTTTACTCTTCTTAAAATTTTCTTCTAAAAAAACTTCATTATTAATAGTTTGTTGAGCTAAAAAATTATTTTCTCCAGAGCCTTTTCCTTCAAAAACAATCGATTCGTCAAATTGCTTTGCATCCATTTTTAATTTCAAATCAAAACCATCTTTTAAAAATAGTTGAGCATATTCAACACCATCAAACATTACGTAGAAACCATCTTTTACATCGAACTTATCAGAAAACTGCCCGTTTTTATCAACCGCAATTTCTTTAATGGTTTTATTCATATTATCTTTAATATAAATAACATCACCATTTCTATTGGAAATATTTGCCTGAAAACTAACTTTTCCTTGAGCAAAACCAAGATTTAAAGTCAAAACAACAATCAAAATGCCTAAAACTTTTTTCATATAAATACATTTTTTAAAAATTAAGTAATATCAAATATACTTCTTTTAGCAATTGAGTAATAAATATTAACAAAAAATTCAATACTATTTTACACCATTTAATTAATATTTGTTTTTTACTTTTGCACCCGAGACTGAAGGTCGAATTGTAAGTAATAAAAATTTTATTCCAAATGTATAGAAGTCATAATTGTGGCGAATTAAACGCCTCACATATTAATCAAGAAGTTACACTTGCTGGTTGGGTTCAAAAATCAAGAGATAAAGGATTCATGAATTGGGTTGATTTGCGCGACCGTTATGGAATAACTCAATTGTTATTTGACGAAAGTCGTTCAGAAAAATCAGTTTTTGAATTGGCTAAAACTCTTGGAAGAGAATTTGTAGTTCAAGTAAAAGGAACTGTTATTGAGCGTGAAGCTAAAAACAAAAATATCCCAACAGGTGAAATTGAAATTCTTGTAAAAGAAATGACAATTCTAAATGCTGCTTTAACTCCTCCATTCACTATTGAAGATGAAACCGATGGTGGTGAAGATATCAGAATGAAATACCGTTACTTAGATATCAGAAGAAATCCTGTAAAAAACAGTTTATTGTTCCGTCACAAAGTAGCACAAGCAGTAAGAAATTATCTTTCTAATTTAGATTTCTGTGAAGTAGAAACTCCATATTTGATAAAATCAACACCAGAAGGCGCAAGAGATTTTGTTGTTCCAAGTAGAATGAACGAAGGTCAATTTTATGCCTTACCACAATCGCCACAAACTTTTAAACAACTTTTGATGGTTGGCGGAATGGATAAATATTTTCAAATCGTAAAATGTTTCCGCGACGAGGATTTACGTGCCGATAGACAACCGGAATTTACTCAAATCGATTGTGAAATGGCATTTGTAGAACAAGAAGATATTTTAAATGTTTTTGAAGGATTAACACGTCATTTGCTAAAAGAAATAAAAGGTATTGAAGTAGAAAAATTCCCTCGAATTACCTACGATTACGCAATGAAGACCTACGGAAATGATAAACCAGATATACGTTTTGATATGAAATTTGGTGAGTTAAATGAAGTGGCTCAACATAAAGATTTCCCAGTTTTCAATGCCGCAGAATTAGTTGTTGGAATTGCTGCTCCAAATTGTGCCGCTTATACTCGTAAAGAAATTGATGCCTTAATTGACTGGGTTAAACGTCCACAAATCGGTGCATCAGGAATGGTTTATGTAAAATGTGAAGCGGATGGAACGTACAAATCATCAGTAGATAAATTTTACGATCAAGAAGATTTGAAAAAATGGGTAGAAATTACAGGAGCAAAAACTGGAGACATGATTTTTGTACTTTCTGGTCCGGCTGATAAAACTCGTGCACAACTTTCTGCATTGAGAATGGAATTAGCAACAAGATTAGGATTAAGAAATCCAGCAGAATTCGCTCCATTATGGGTTGTAGATTTCCCATTATTAGAGTTAGACGAAGAATCTGGAAGATGGCATGCCATGCACCATCCGTTTACTTCTCCAAAACCAGAAGACATGGAGTTGTTAGCTACAAATCCAGGTAAAGTTCGCGCTAATGCTTATGATATGGTGTTGAACGGAAACGAAATTGGTGGTGGTTCAATCAGAATTCACGATAAAGCTACCCAACAATTAATGTTCAAATATTTAGGATTTACTGAAGAAGAAGCTCGAAATCAATTTGGATTCTTGATGGATGCATTCCAGTTTGGAGCGCCACCACATGGAGGTTTAGCGTTTGGTTTAGACCGATTAGTAGCTATTCTTGGTGGTCAAGAAACAATTCGTGATTTTATTGCATTCCCAAAAAATAATTCGGGAAGAGATGTTATGATTGACGCGCCATCTGTAATTGATGACTTACAATTGAATGAATTACATATAAAAGTTGATTTGAAGTAAAAACTATCAAATTCTCAAATATTCTAAAAGCAACTATTTAAAAATTTATAAATAGTTGCTTTTTTTATTGCAAAATTTAGACTATTTCAAATATTACACTGAAAATCATTTAATTATAATTTTAAATTTTTGTAAATTTTTTAAACTTTTATTTAATTTTTGTTTGCTATGTCATAAATAAGTATATCTTTGACCATTATTAATTTTTTACATTACAAAATGCGCACAGGTACAGTTAAATTTTTCAATGAATCAAAAGGTTACGGATTCATTACAGATGATGAAAATGGAAAAGACATTTTCGTTCACGCTACAGGTATTAAAGCTGAAAACTTAAACGAAGGAGACAAAGTTTCTTACGAAGAAGAAGAAGGAAGAAAAGGTAAAGTAGCTGCTCAAGTAGTAGTTATCGAAGACTAATATATATTATTTTTTGATTGCCTTAATGGTCTAAACGCTCTGAAAATTTCAGAGCGTTTTTTTTATGATTAAAAATATTATTTAGAACAGGTTTAAATAAACGATTTTAACGCATAAATAACAAACGTTTATGTAATGATTTTTGAGAATTAAATAATGCAATGTATATTTGTAGCTATTTTACAAATACTAACTTTTAGAGACATGCAATCTACTCAAATTGATTATTTACCAATCTTAATGCAAGCTGGTCTAGCAATAGGATTTGTTGTTGCAACTATAATTGGTTCTAGTTTTCTTGGACCAAAAAGACATTCTAAAAACAAAGATAAAAACTTCGAGTGTGGGATTGAATCTGTAGGAAATGCTCGTATTCCATTTTCTGTAAAATACTTTCTTGTAGCAATTCTTTTTGTACTTTTTGATGTAGAGGTTATTTTCTTATATCCTTGGGCAGTAAATTTTAAAGATCTTGGAATAGATGGAATGATCAAAATGGTTATTTTCATGTTGCTACTTTTAGTTGGTTTCTTCTACATAATTAAGAAGAAAGCATTAGAATGGGAATAGATTAATTATAGCTAACGAAAGCGAATAATTGAAATAATTTTAAATTACGAATTATAAAATGAGTGATTCTAAAACAAAAATGGTTGCTCCGCCAGAAGGAGTAACAGGTGAAGGTTTCTTCGCTACTAAATTAAACGATGTTGTTGGGTTAGCAAGAGCTAATTCTCTTTGGCCATTGCCTTTCGCGACTTCTTGTTGTGGAATTGAATTTATGGCAACCATGGCATCGCATTATGATTTAGCACGTTTTGGTTCAGAAAGAGTAAGTTTTTCTCCTCGTCAAGCGGATATGCTAATGGTAATGGGTACAATTTCTAAAAAAATGGCACCTATTTTACGTCAAGTTTACGAACAAATGTCTGAACCTCGTTGGGTAATTTCTGTTGGTGCTTGTGCCTGTTCAGGTGGCGTTTTTGATACGTATTCTGTTTTACAAGGAATTGATAAAGTAATTCCAGTTGACGTTTACGTTCCAGGTTGCCCGCCAAGACCAGAACAAATTGTTGATGGCGTAATGCAATTACAAGAATTAGTAAAGAATGAATCTGTTCGCAGAAGAAATTCTCCAGAATATAAAGAATTATTAGCTTCTTACAACCTATAATATGGCTTTAGAAACGGCATACATACAAGAAAAACTAACTCAAAAATTTGGCAATAATGTGTTGAATTTTGAAATGAGTAAGGATATTTTTTCTTTTGAAGCAGCTCCAAATTTAATTCGTGAAGTAATCCGATTCTTAAAAGAGGAAGAAAGTTTAAATTTTCATTTTTTAACCGATTTAGCAGGAATTCACTTTCCTGATAATGATGAAAACCACCAATTTTCAGTGGTTTATCAATTGCATAATTGGGTTGAAAATGTGAGAATTAGAGTTAAAACTTTCCTTACTGAAAATCCAGAAACAGATACTATCTCAGATTTATTTCTTTGTGCCAATTGGATGGAAAGAGAAGCATGGGATTTTTATGGAATTAATTTCAAAGGACATCCTCAATTGAAAAGAATTCTAAACATGATTGAAATGGTTTCGCATCCTATGAGAAAAGAATTCCCAATGGAAGATGGAGGAAGAACCGATAAAGACGATAGATTTTTTGGAAGAACAGCGCAAAATTAATTGAAATTAAAAATTATGAATTACAATTTTTTGTAACTCTAATTTATAGTTTGAAAGTAGTATATAAAAAATAAGATTGCCATTTACCTATTGAAATAATTTTTAATTCGTAATTCGTAATTCGTAATTGATTGAAAATGTCAGACTTATTATTACCACCAGAGCATCGATATGCTAAAATTATAGAAGAAACTCGCAACGAAGATGGTAGCGAGCTTTCAATACTAAATCTTGGACCTACACATCCAGCAACTCATGGTATTTTTCAAAATATCTTGCTTATGGATGGTGAAAAAATTCTAGATGCAGAGCCAACTATTGGATACATTCATCGTGCCTTTGAAAAAATCGCAGAAAATCGTCCATTTTACCAAATAAATGTGTTGACTGATAGAATGAATTATTGTTCTTCACCAATCAACAACATGGCTTGGTGGATGACTGTTGAAAAATTATTAGACATTGAAGTTCCTAAACGTGCACAATATTTAAGAGTTATAGTTATGGAGTTGGCTCGTATTGCCGACCATCTAATTTGCAACTCAATCCTTGGTGTTGATACAGGTGCTTATACTGGATTCCTCTATGTATTCCAATTTAGAGAGAAAATCTACGAAATATATGAAGAAATTTGTGGAGCACGTCTAACAACAAATATGGGAAGAATTGGAGGTTTTGAAAGAGAATGGTCTGAAGTTGCTTTCAAAAAACTAGATACTTTCCTTACAGACTTTCCAGTTGCTTGGAAAGAATTTGAAAATTTATTTGAAAGAAACAGAATTTTTATTGATAGAACCGTTAATGTTGGCCCTATTACTGCTGAAAAAGCAATGCAATATGGTATGACAGGTCCAAATTTACGTGCAGCAGGTATTGACTATGATGTAAGAAAAGCGGCACCATATTCGTCATACGAAGATTTTGAATTTGATATTCCAGTTGGGAAATCAGGCGATACTTATGATAGATTTTGTGTTAGAAATGCTGAAGTTTGGGAAAGTTTAAGAATCATCAAACAAGCTTTAGCTAAATTACCTGAAGGTCCAATCCATGCTGATGTTCCCGATTATTACTTACCTCCAAAAGAAGACGTTTATCACAATATGGAATCGTTAATTTATCATTTCAAAATTGTGATGGGTGAAGTTCCAGTTCCTGTAGCTGAGATTTACCATGCTGTTGAAGGTGGAAATGGCGAATTAGGATTTTATTTAATAACTGATGGAAGCAGAACACCTTACAGATTAAAAATGAGAAGACCTTGCTACATTTATTATCAAGCTTATACCGAAATGATTAAAGGCGGCATGTTATCTGATGCTATTGTAATTTTGTCAAGTTTAAATGTAATTGCAGGCGAATTAGACGCATAAAAAGTAAGATTGCAGAATGCAGGTTTTAGATTACAGATTGAAATATCTAAAATCTAAAATTTAATATCTAAAATTAGAAATGGAAAGATCACATATAAAACAAGAGATAAACATAACTGAATCGTTGATGAATAGAATCAATGAATTAATCAGTCATTATCCTGAAGGCAAACAAAAATCGGCTTTATTACCTGTTTTGCATGAAGTTCAAGATGCACACGATAATTGGTTGAGTATTGAATTACAAAACAAAGTTGCCGAAATCCTTGGTATTCTGCCAATTGAAGTATATGAAGTAGTAACATTTTATACAATGTTCAACCAAAGACCAATTGGAAAATACATGTTTGAATTCTGTCAAACTTCACCATGTTGTCAAAACGGTGTGGAAGATTTGATGGATTACACCTGTTCTAAATTAGGTGTAAAAGTTGGCGAACCAACACCAGACATGATGTTTGAAGTTCGTGGCGTAGAATGTCTAGGTGCTTGTGGATATGCTCCAATGATGCAATTGGGTGATTTCTATCAAGAGCATTTGACAAAAGAAAAAATCGATCAGTTAATGACTGATTGCAAAGACGGAAAAATCACTTTACACGATAAATAATATCATGGGAAGAAAAATATTATTAGACAAAATCAACGTTCCAGGAATTAAAACTTATGAAGTATATCGTCGTGAAGGCGGATATGCGTCGGTAGAAAAAGCCTTGAAAAAAATGACGCCAGATGAAGTGGTTGAAGAAGTAAAAACTTCAGGACTTCGTGGTCGTGGTGGTGCAGGATTTCCAGCCGGAATGAAATGGAGTTTTATCGATAAAAAATCGGGAAATCCAAGACATTTAGTTTGTAATGCTGACGAATCTGAACCTGGAACTTTTAAAGACCGTTATCTAATGGAGTACATTCCTCATTTATTAATTGAAGGAATGATTACCTCAAGTTACGCTCTTGGTGCAAACTTATCTTACATCTATATTCGTGGAGAATATATGTGGGTTTACAAAATTTTAGAAAGAGCCATCGCCGAAGCAAAAGCTGCTGGTTGGTTGGGTAAAAATATATTAGGTTCTGGTTACGATTTAGAACTTTTTGTTCAAATTGGTGGCGGAGCTTACATTTGCGGTGAGGAAACTGCTTTAATTGAAAGCTTGGAAGGAAATCGTGGAAATCCTAGATTGAAACCACCATTTCCAGCTGTTAAAGGACTTTGGCAAAATCCAACTGTAGTAAATAACGTTGAAACCATTTCTGCTGTGCCTTGGATTATCAATAATTCAGGTACTGATTATGCAGCAATTGGAATTGGTCGTTCAACTGGAACAAAATTAATTTCGGCATCTGGAAATATTAAAAATCAAGGTGTTTACGAAATTGAACTTGGACTATCCGTTTACGAATTCATGAATTCTGATGAATATTGTGGTGGAATGCAAACCGATAGACCATTAAAAGCATTAGTTCCAGGAGGAAGTTCGGTGCCAATTTTACCAGCAAATTTAATTTACAAAACGGCTGCAGGTGAAGATAGGTTGATGACTTATGAAAGTTTGTCTGATGGTGGATTTGCAACAGGTTCAATGTTAGGTTCTGGCGGATTCATTGTTTATGACGATAGAGCTTGTATTGTTCGCAATACTTGGAATTTTTCAAGATTTTATCACCATGAATCTTGCGGACAATGTACACCATGCCGTGAAGGAACAGGTTGGTTAGAAAAAGTATTATGGAGAATCGAAAACGGTCAAGGTCGTGAAGAAGACATTGAATTGTTATGGAGCATTCAATCTAAAATAGAAGGAAATACGATTTGTCCACTAGGTGATGCGGCTTCATGGCCAGTTGCTGCGGCAATTCGTCACTTCAGAGATGAGTTTGAATACCACATTCGTTTTCCTGAGAAAGTAAAAAATAGAGATCACTTTGTGGCTGAACCATTTGAAAAAGTGAAACATTTAGTAGCAAAACAAGAAGTTTAATAAGAACAAAAATACTCCGTAGGAGTTATATATTGGTATGAAAGTAACCATTGACGGTCAAGAAATTGAAGTAGAAGCAGGAACAACAATCCTTCAAGCTGCTCGTATGATTGGTGGAGAATCAGTTCCGCCAGCCATGTGTTATTATTCTAAACTAAAAGGAACAGGCGGAAAATGTCGTTGTTGTTTAGTTGACGTTACAAAAGGTAGTGAGGCTGACCCAAGACCAATGCCAAAACTGGTAGCATCATGTGTTACAGGTTGTCAAGACGGAATGGAAGTAGCAAGCAAATCTTCTGAAAGAGTAACAGAAGCTAGAAAAGCAGTAACCGAGTTTCTTCTTATAAATCACCCATTGGATTGTCCAGTTTGTGATCAAGCAGGTGAATGTGATTTGCAAAATTTATCTTTCGAACACGGAAAATCAGAAACCCGTTTTATCGAAGAAAAAAGAACTTTCGAACCAGAAAACATTGGCCCATACATTCAACTTCACATGAATCGTTGTATTGTTTGTCAAAGATGTGTTGAAGTTGCTGATCAATTGACCGATAAAAGAGTTCACGGAGTTCTAAATCGTGGAGATCATTCTCAAATTTCAACCTGCATTTCAACTGCAATCGACAATGAATTTTCAGGAAACATGATTGACGTATGTCCAGTTGGTGCTTTAACTGATAAAACATTCCGATTCAAATCTAGAGTTTGGTTCAACAAACCATTTAATGCTCACAGAGAATGTACTACTCCAGGATGTTGTGGAAAAACAACATTATGGATGTTTGGAAACGAAATTCAAAGAGTTACAGCAAGAAAAGATATTTATCACGAAGTAGAAGAATTTATCTGTAACACATGTCGTTTTGACAAAAAAGAAGTTTCTGATTGGATTATTGAAGGACCAAGAAAATTCGAAAAAGATTCGGTTATCAATCAAAATAATTACACCCGCAAAATGGATAAAGTTGTGATTGAAACTGAAAAAGGAATTTTAGAAGGTAGAGAAATTGACAGAAAAAAGATAAGTATGGCTCAAATTCCATTAGATAACAATAAAAAAGCTTAAAAATGGATAGTGCATTTATCATAGAAAAAAGTGTTTTTATAGTAGCTGTTTTCGCAATTACTATGTTGATGGCAATGTATTCTACTTGGGCTGAAAGAAAAGTTGCAGCTTATCTTCAAGATAGAGTTGGTCCAAATCGTGCTGGTTGGGGTGGTTTATTACAACCTCTTGCTGACGGTATGAAATTATTTGCTAAAGAGGAATTTGAACCAAATACTCCTAATAAATTTTTATTCTTTGTTGGTCCAGCGATTGCAATGAGTACCGCATTAATGACTAGTGCAGTTATTCCTTGGGGTGACAAATTAGAAATTTTTGGAAGAACTGTTGTTTTACAAGCTACCGATATAGATGTCTCTTTATTATATATTTTTGGAGTAGTTTCTGTTGGTGTTTATGGAATTATGATTGGAGGTTGGGCTTCAAATAATAAATATTCATTAATGAGTGCTATTCGTGCAGGTTCACAAATGGTTTCGTATGAAATTGCGATGGGACTTTCAATGATTGCTTTATTAATGATGACAGGAACATTGAGTTTAAAAGAAATATCAATGCAACAAGCCGGAATGAATTGGAATGTTTTCTACCAACCAGTAGGATTTTTAATATTCTTAATTTGTGCTTTTGCAGAAACAAATAGAACTCCTTTCGACTTAGCAGAATGTGAATCCGAATTAATTGGAGGTTATCATACAGAATATTCATCAATGAAAATGGGATTCTATTTATTTGCTGAATATGCAAATATGTTTATTTCATCAACCATTTTAGCAGTTCTCTATTTTGGAGGTTATAACTATCCAGGAATGAGTTGGGCAATTGAAAATTGGGGTGTTAATATTGGAAATATCATCGGTATATTTGCATTATTTGCAAAATTATGTTTCTTCATCTTTTTCTTTATGTGGATCAGATGGACAATACCAAGATTTAGATACGATCAATTGATGCATTTAGGTTGGAAAATTCTAATTCCTCTTTCAATCGTCAATATTATTATAACAGGAATTTGCATTTTAGCTTTTAATTAAGAAAAGAAATTATGTCAACATCAATACAAAGTATATCGCTATCAGGTAAGAAAAAAGAAGTTTCTAATAAGGAAATGACTTTTCTTGAAAGAATGTATCTAATAGCAATTTTTAAAGGATTATGGATAACTATCAAGCACTTCTTCAAAAAGAAAGCAACTATTCATTATCCAGAACAAGTACGTGAGTTTAGCCCAGTTTATAGAGGAAAACACATGTTGAAACGTGATGAACAAGGAAGAGAAAATTGTACAGCATGTGGTTTGTGTGCGCTATCATGTCCAGCAGAAGCAATTACCATGAAAGCTGAAGAGCGTAAAAAAGGAGAAGAACATCTTTACAGAGAAGAAAAATATGCATCTATTTATGAAATAAATATGTTGCGTTGTATTTTCTGCGGTTTATGTGAAGAAGCTTGTCCAAAAGATGCCATCTATTTAACTATTTCAAAAGAATTAGTTCCAGCACAATACGACAGAGAAGATTTTATCTTCGGCAAAGATAAATTAGTAATGCCGCTAGAAATGGCTTTAGCAAATACTAAAAAACTGAATTAATTATGTCTCCAATACTAATAACATTTTACGTTTTAGCAGCTATAACATTGGCAACAGCTTTTTTGACCATTTATAGTAAAAACCCAATTCATAGTGCCATTTATTTAGTACTTTGTTTCTTTTCGATAGCAGGACATTATTTCTTATTTAATGCTCAGTTTTTAGCCATAGTACATATCATCGTCTATTCTGGAGCCATTATGATTCTATTCTTATTTACCATCATGTTGATGAATTTGAATAAAGAAGATGAAGTTCACAAACCAAGAATTACAAGACTTGGAGCAATTGTTGTTTTTTGTTTATTAAGTGCTGTTTTAATAGCCGTATTTGTAAATTCGAAAACAATTGTAGGTGATTATGATACCACAGGAGAAGATTTTCAATCAATTAAAAAGTTAGGTAAAGTCTTGCTTAACGAATATATGGTGCCATTCGAGTTTGCTTCAATACTTCTTTTAGTAGCTATGATTGGAACAGTATTAATATCTAAAAAAGAAAAAAAATAAGATGAATAATATTTTAGATCATATAGGTATAGAAAATTATATTTTTCTTTCTGTCCTTCTTTTCTGCATTGGAGTTTTCGGTGTTTTATACAGAAGAAATGCTATCATTGTTTTTATGTCAATTGAAATCATGCTGAATGCAGTAAACCTTTTGTTTGTTGCTTTTTCAACTTATCACCAAGATGCTGAAGGACAAGTATTCGTTTTCTTTTCAATGGCAGTTGCAGCAGCAGAAGTTGCAGTTGGTTTAGCCATTCTAGTTTCTATTTTCAGAAATTTAGGTTCAATTGATATTGCTAATTTAAAAAACTTAAAAGGATAATCCCTAATGGAGAAGAATTTAGTTTTACTATTGTTATTAACCCCATTTGTAGGGTTTCTATTTAATGTTTTCTTTGGAAAAAAAGCAGGAAAAAACATTTCAGGTATTGTGGGTACACTTGCAGTAACGGTATCTTTCGTAATAAGTGTTTATTTTTTCATGCAAATAAACGAAGTTGCTGAGCCAATTAAATTATTTGATTGGATGTCAGTAAGTAACTTCAAAATTGATTTTGGTGTTTTGTTAGACCGATTATCTATTTTGTGGTTATTATTTGTAACAGGAATTGGATCATTAATTCACTTGTATTCTATAAGTTATATGCATGATGATGAAAATATGCATAAGTTTTTTGCTTATTTGAATTTGTTCATCTTTTTCATGATAACGCTAGTTGTTGGAAGTAACTTATTAGTTATGTTCATTGGTTGGGAAGGTGTTGGACTTTGCTCCTATTTACTTATTGGATTTTGGTATAAAAATCAAGATTATAATGATGCTGCAAAAAAAGCTTTCATTATGAACAGAATTGGAGATTTAGGTTTCTTAATTGGAATTTTTATTCTTGCCTCATTATTTTCTACTGCAGATTTTACTGAATTAAAAGAATTAATTCTTGGCGGAACTCAAAATGGAAACGTTTTTTGGTTAAGTGCAGCTACTTTGTGTTTATTCATTGGTGCAACAGGAAAATCGGCGCAATTACCACTTTATACATGGTTACCAGATGCCATGGCAGGTCCAACTCCAGTTTCGGCATTAATTCATGCTGCTACAATGGTTACTGCTGGGATTTTTATGATAACAAGAATGAATTTTTTATTCGATTTAACACCTTTCATTTCTAATATTATTGCAATTATTGGAGCTGTTACTGCTTTAGTTGCTGCATCAATTGGATTAGTTCAAAACGACATTAAAAAAGTTCTTGCCTACTCAACTGTTTCGCAACTAGGTTTAATGTTTTTAGCTTTAGGACTTGGCGCATACAATGTTGCCGTTTTTCACGTAATTACACATGCGTTCTTTAAAGCTTGTTTGTTCCTAGGTTCTGGTTCTGTTATTCATGCTATGCATCATGAACAAGACATGAGAAAAATGGGAGGTTTAAGAAAAATAATGCCAATAACATTTGCAACAATGTTAATTGCAACTTTAGCTATTTCCGGAATTCCACCATTTTCAGGATTCTTCTCTAAAGATGAAATATTAATGACTGCTTTTCACTTCAATAAACCTCTTTGGGTTATTGCTTCAATTGCTTCAATAATGACAGCATTTTATATGTTCCGATTGATTTATCTAACCTTTTTTAAAGATTTTAGAGGAACTGAAGAACAAAAACATCATTTACACGAAAGCCCATCATTGTTGACATTCCCATTAATTGTATTAGGAATTTTATCTATAGTTGGTGGATTAATTAGCTTACCAGGTAATAGTTGGTTGAATCATTATTTGGAGCCAATTTTAGCCAACAAACATGAAGAACATCATTTTGGAACCACAGAATACTCTTTAATGGCAATTGCTGTTGTTGGAGGTTTAATAGGAATTGGTTTAGCTTATTCAAAATATATCAAACAAGCATTTGTTCCAAAATCTGACAATGAAATAACAGGTTTTTCAAAAACTTTGTATAATAAATATTATGTTGATGAATTTTACATTTTTTTAATTGTAAAACCATTAAACGGATTATCTAATTTCTTTAGAGAAACACTTGAACCAGCATTAGGTAAATTAGTTTACGGTTTTGGTTCAGTAGCAAATGGAATTGGAAAACAAGGTAAAAAAGTTCAATCAGGAAGTATTGGATTATATTTATTTGCCTTTGTAATTGGTGTTTGTGCCATAATTATTTATTTATTTTTAGCTCAAAAAATTGCATAATGAATGTAACTACTCTATTAATATTGCTTTTAGTTGGAGCAATTGCAACTTACTTATCAGGAAACAAACTTGCCTCTAAAGTTGCTTTGCTATTTAGTTTAGCAACATTTGGATTTTCAGTTTATCTTTTGAATCAATATTATAATGGTTCAGATATTGGATTTTTAGGAAATTGGATGCAAAATCCAACTATTTATCTTGCTTTTAAAGCCGATGGACTTTCATTGGCTATGGTCTTACTTACTACATCTCTAACACCGTTGATTATTTTTTCGTCATTTGGAAATTCATACTCCAACTCTAAAAGTTTTTATGCTTTAGTTTTGTTTATGGCTTTTGCAATGACCGGAACTTTCTTAGCAGTTGACGGGTTACTATATTATGTATTTTGGGAACTTTCATTAATTCCAATTTATTTTATAGCATTAATTTGGGGTAATGGTGATGCTGAAGAACGCAAGAAAGCGGTTGTAAAGTTCTTTATTTATACACTAGCAGGTTCTTTATTTATGTTAGCTGCTTTTGCCTATTTATATCAAAAATCAGGAAACTTTCTTCTTGGAAACTTCAATCAATTATCTCTTTCTGAAACAGAACAGTTTTGGATATTCTTTGCTTTCTTTTTAGCATATGCAATCAAAATTCCAATAATTCCTTTTCATACTTGGCAAGCAAAAGTCTATCAAAAAGCACCAACTGTTGGGACAATGCTTCTATCGGGAATCATGCTTAAAATGGGATTATACAGTGTTATCCGTTGGCAAATTCCAATTGCTCCATTAGCGGCTAAAACGTACATGCCAATTCTTTTAGGATTAAGTATTGCTGGTGTAATTTATGGTTCGATTGTAGCTTTACGCCAAAAAGATTTAAAGAAACTGCTTGCTTATTCATCACTTGCACACGTTGGATTGATTGCTGCAGGTTGTTATACATTAACTCTTGACGGATTAAATGGTGCTGTTTATCAAATGATTGCTCACGGATTTGTGATAGTTGGTTTGTTCTTCGCAGCAGAAATTATCAACAGACGATTTGAGACTAGAAAAATTAGTGAAATGGGCGGAATTCGTTCACAATCTCCTAAATTCACTTCACTATTTATGATTTTAGTTTTAGCATCGGTTGCTTTACCTGGAACTTTTAACTTTGTTGGTGAGTTTACCGTTTTATACAGTTTGTCTCAAGTAAATTATTGGTTTGCTATTCTTGGCGGAACAACAATTATTCTTGGTGCTTACTATATGTTGAAAATGTTTCAAAATGTTATGTTAGGAGAAACTAATACAAAAGTTTTTGCTGATGTTACTATTAACGAGTCAATTACATTAGTAATAATAATAGGATTTTTATTATTCTTCGGATTGTATCCAAAACCAATTAGTGATTTGGTTACACCAGCAATAAAAGAAATTTTAATTTATATAAACAGATAAATTTAGACCTACCAATGCAAACAATAATAGCAATAGCAGCACTCGGTGTTTTTTCGCTTATAGCTGAAATCTTTAATATAAGAAAAGCGCTTGTTCCTGTAACAATTGTTGGTTTATTAGCCATTCTTGGACTTACACTAAATCTTTGGTCAATTGATCCTTCTTTCAACGATCAATTCACATCAATGGTTATAGCTGATAAATTTTCAACTGCTTTTTCCTCTTTATTTATCGTATTAACAATATTTTTAATTGCTTTAAGTAGCGATGTTTATAAAGAACATCAAGGTCAAATTTCAGATTTTATTTCAATTAAAATTTTCTTGCTTTCTGGTGCAGTTGCAATGGTTTCATTTGTAAATTTAGCCATGTTCTTTCTAGGTATTGAAGTCTTATCAATTGCTTTATATATTCTTGCAGCCAGTAAAAGATTAGATATTAAGAGTAATGAAGCAGGAATGAAATACTTCTTGATGGGTTCTTTTGCCTCAGGAATTATACTGTTTGGAATTTGTCTAATATATGGAGCAACTGGCTATTTTGACATTAGAGAAATTTATGAACTATCTCAAGGTGCAGGATTACCAATTTGGTTTCCAATAGGAATTACATTAATGATTATAGGAATGTTATTCAAAATCGCAGCTGTTCCTTTTCATTTTTGGGCACCAGATGTTTATGAAGGTTCACCCGCATTAACAACCGCTCTAATGAGCAGTTTAGCTAAAGTTGTAGCAATGGCAACACTTTACAAACTTTTAAGCGGATTGACTGTTGGATTGACTTATAATTTTGAAATTATTATCGTAATCATTTCTATAGCTTCGATGACTGTAGGAAATATTATGGCTTTACGTCAGAAAAATGTAAAAAGAATGTTAGCCTTTTCAGGAATTTCTCATGCAGGATTTATGTTAATGGCTTTATTAAGTTTATCCACAGCTGCATCAACACTATTGTATTATACATCTGCATATGCTTTAGCCGGAATGGCAGCTTTTGCTGTAATTATTTATGTTACAAAAGATAAGGATAATGAAGACATTATAAACTTTAATGGACTTGGGAAAAGCAATCCATTACTTGCCGGAATTCTGACTGCTTCTTTATTATCAATGGCAGGAATTCCAATATTTTCAGGATTTTTTGCCAAGTTAATGTTGTTTACACAAACCATTAAAGCAGAATATTTAATAGTAGTGATTGCTGGTGTAATTAATTCAATTATAAGTGTAGGATATTATTTCAAATTAATAATAGCAATGTACACCGAAGAAACTACTGAAGAGAAACAATCTACTCCATTTGTATACTATGCAGTTGCAGTTGTATCAATAACATTAAATATTATTATCGGTTTATATCCATCATTAGTCACTAATTTATTGAAATAAATAATTATTAATTCAATTCATAAAAACCATCAAAAAATATTTTTGATGGTTTTTTAATTTATAAAACATAGTTAAGCAAGATATCTACTTTGTACCTTTGCATTTTAAAATTTAAAAAGATGATAGAAGATAAAAATCCGCAACGCACCTCATTATCACAACTTGGAGAATTTGGTTTGATAGAACATTTAACCAAAAACTTTGATGTTAAACAACAATCAACAATAAAAAGTATTGGAGATGATGCTGCTGTTTTAGATTTTAGAGATAAAAAAATTGTGGTTTCAACAGATTTATTGATTGAAGGTGTGCATTTTGATTTGTCATACATGCCTTTACGTCATTTAGGATATAAAGCTGTTGTAGTAAATGTATCGGATATTTGTGCTATGAACGCCAAACCAACTCAGATTACAGTTTCTGTAGCAGTATCAAATAGATTTCCACTTGAAGCACTTGAAGAATTATTTGATGGAATAACGTTAGCGTCAAAATTCTATAATATTGATGTAATTGGTGGTGATACAACCTCATCACAAAAAGGGTTAATAATTTCTATAACCGCATTAGGCGAAGCAAACGAAAATGAGATTGTGTATAGAAATGGTGCTAAACAAGGTAATTTATTAGTTGTATCAGGCGATTTAGGTTCTGCATATATGGGTTTACAAGTTCTTGAAAGGGAAAAGCAAGTATTTCAAGTAAATCCAAATAACCAACCTGATTTAGATGCATACACTTATTTAATTGAAAGACAACTTCGTCCTGAAGCTCGTCATGACATAAAAGATTTATTGGCAAAACTTGATGTAAAACCTACATCGATGATTGACATTTCCGATGGTTTATCTTCAGAAATTATTCATATTTGTAAACAAAGTGCTGTTGGTTGTAATTTATATGAAGAAAAAATTCCTGTTGATCCGCAATTTATAAATGTTTGCGAGGAATTCAATATCGATTCGACTACAGTTGCAATAAATGGTGGTGAAGACTATGAACTCTTATTTACTATTGCCATGGAAGACTTTGATAAAATTAAAGCGAATCCAAACTTCACGGTAATTGGTCATATGGTTCAAGAAAGCGAAGGAATTCATTTAATTACAAGAGCAAATACTAAAATTCCTTTGAAAGCTCGTGGTTGGAATGCTTTATCAGAATAAAAAAATGCCCCAAATAGTATCTAACTCTTTGGGGCATTTTTTTTATAACATTATTTATTTTAACATCATTCCATTCTCTTTAGCTTCATTAATTAGCTCATCATTTTTACATCCTTTCTTGCCTATCAATTCTTTCATGTTTTCAATTCTATTTCTAACAGAACTTGATGAAAGTGGTATATAAAGAGCAACGTCATCTGCCTTAATTCCTTTACTTAAAAAGTGTAAAATTTGTCTATCAAACACATCAACATAGACTTTCTCTTTTTGCAAATTATTTAAGAACTTAATCACTGATTCGCTATAATACCTTTCATCTTTTAAAATTGTATCAATAGCTAAAAGCATATTATCAAAAGTTAAATCATTTTTTATTACAAGTCCAATAGGATTTATTTCTTCAATTATTTTTTCAACTTTCAAACGCTCCGAATGCATCGTTAAAAGAACAATTTTACAATCTGGAGAAATTTCTTTTAGGATTTTTGCTAAATCTTCACCTGTTTGAATATTCTTTTCTTCATAAACAGGCATACTAATATCTAAAAAAGCAATATCAAATTTTTGATTATTTTGATTAAGTATTGTTTCATAACCTGACTTACAATCACTTGCTTTGGTTATCGTAAATTCATATTTTTTGTTTGGAAATCTTGTAATGACATTTTGATATCCTTGAATGATAAAAGGATGGTCATCAACAATCAAAACATTAATATTTTGGGGCATATTAACTATATTTTAATGGTTTTACTATCGACTGGAAAGGTAATAATTATTTTTGAACCCACACCAACTTCAGACTTAATATCTATAAATCCATTACATTGTTGTGTTCGTTCAACAATATTTTTTGTCCCAATTCCTTTCTTTTTCTTGTCTGTTGTATCATAACCAATACCATCATCTTCAATATCAAAAAGAAGATTTTCTTTCTTGTCAGTTCTAAAATGTATTGAAATATTTTTAGCTTGAGCGTGTTTATTAATATTTTGTAATGCCTCTTGTAGAATTCGGTATAAATTAATTTTTATGATATTAGAAACCTTATCCCATTGAATATCATCAGCAATAATCATTTTTATTTTGGCAGTATTTACTTTGGCTTGTTCTTCAACCAATCGATTTAAAATGGCAACAAAATTATTGATTAGAACTAAATTTTCACGACTCAATTCATGCGATATCTCTCTTAAATCTTGTTCAATAATTTGAAGCTCATTTAGGTATTCTAATCGTTGTTGTTTTGCATCTGCATCATCAAAACTATTCAAGCCATCAAGATTAAGACGTAAGCCAAAAAGTCTTCCTAAAACACCATCGTGAAGTTCCTTAGATAATCGTTTTTTCTCTAAATCTCTTCCTTCTTCAAGCTGATTTTGATGCGAAATAATTAAACGATAAATTTCTTCGTTAGCTTTTTGATGTGCTTGTTTTAAAGCTAATTCTCGCTCTTTAGAACGTTGCACTCTCATATAATATAAGAAACCTACAAATAGTATTGTACCAAAAAGAAAGTTTAAAACATCACGATTTCTTTCTTCTAGAACTAAATTTTGTTTCTTAAGTTCGTCTGTTTCTAATTGAATTCGAGCAAGACGATCTTTCGAATTTCTCTCTACAATTTGAAGACTATCAGTAATTCTTACATAATCCTCAGAATATTTAGAAGAATTTTCTTTATCAACAATAGATGCCTGTTTAAGTGCAGCAATTGAATAATAAGGTAGCTTAGATATTTTAGCAGTTTCTATAGCATTAAATGAATATTTTTTTGCTTTAATTATATCATTTATCTTATAAAAATATTCAGACAAATGAATATAAGTCAATATTTTATAACTTGAATAATTTAAGCTATCTCTTATTTTAAGGGATTCGAAAAATAATTTTTCAATATTTTTATAATCATTTTTTTTTAGTTTGGAATAAGCAAGATTATCAATTACACTAGAATACAATAATGGACTTTCCTCTTTTAATCTCTTTTCTGATATTGCTTTTTTAAAGTAAAAAATAGCCTTTTCATAATTTTTTAAATCTAAATATACCAACCCTATGTTATTGTAACAATTAGCAGTTTGATGTTCAGAAGTTTCTAATTTTGCATTTGTTACAATCTCCAAAGCATCTTTGTAATATAAAATTGCTCTATCATACTCTTTTAGTTCACTAGAAACTGTTCCTAAAGAATTTAAAGCTGCATAAATACGTTGATTATCATCAGTTTTTTTTAGAATATTATATGCTTTTGTTAAAGAAATATCAGCTCCGAAAAAATCATTTAACTCAAGTTGAACAATTCCTTTTTTAAGTAGTACTATTGAATAGTTGTTATAATCTTTTATATTTTTGAAGAAAAATTCTGATTTGTTGTAGAAATAAAATGAACTATCCAGTACCTCTTTTTTATAGTAATAATTACCTTGATATCTCATAGCTTTAGCTATGTAATTAGTGTCATTAGCAGACTTGGAAATCTCCAGTAGTTCTCTAGAAATTTTGTTATACTTTTCCCACTGATTTAAAAAAAAATAATTATCAATTACTAAATCCATGCTTTTTCTTTTAAAAGCTGAATTTTCTATATTCATTAATAATTCTAAAGCTTTGTCATTGTATATTAACTGTTCCTTTTCGGAATATTTGTTATTTGAAGTATTCTTAAGAAAAAAATCGATTTTTTCTACAGTTTGATTATCTGCATAGTTATTGTGTTTTTTACACCCTAAAATTGAAATAAAAAATAAAAAAAGAAATATTTTTTTCAAAATGAAATTTTTGATTTAAACAAAACTACAAAATAAAAAAAGCTATCACAAATGTGATAGCTTTTTTTTATGTAGAGTTTTAAATATTAATTTCCTGTACCAACTTGTCCTCTCCCTCCAATTTCAAAGTTTCCTGTACCAACTTGTCCTCTTCCTCCTATTTCAAAGTTTCCAGTTCCAACTTGTCCTCTTCCACCGATTTCAAAGTTTCCTGTACCAACTTGTCCTCTTCCTCCAATTTCATAATTACCTGTTCCAACTTGTCCTCTTCCTCCAATTGGATTTGTGAAAGACGTTAATAATAACATTAATGATAATAATCCGAATACTGTAGTAAATTTTTTCATAATCTGGGGTTTTATGTTTTTTGTTAAATTTTCTTTTTGTTTTTTCATTTTTGTGACTCGTTAGCCATTTATTTGTGTTTCCACGTCGTAAAATTACTACAGCAATACATTTCGATAAATACTCATTTTACTGTATAATGTAGATTGCATCCATTTGATAGTGAATGAACATCAAATTTGGGTGAATGAATGGTTTTGAAAAACAGGTATTTTTACGGGGTAAAAAATGAGGTGATAACAATTAAATAACTGATAATCAATTATTTATGAAAATAAATGACATTTAATCGAAATATTTTACCAATAATCGATAGTTAGATTAGAAAATTATAGCAATAAATTTTTGGATTATATCTCAATATAATTACCAGAAGCAATTGTGGATATTATTGCATCAATGTTCTCTTTATAAGATTTAGAGAAAGGAAGCTTAGTTGTGGTGTTTTTAATATGGCAAACAGCATTTCCTGTATGAATTCTAGAAACATATTCTATATTAAGTATATAACTATTATGAATTCTAACAAATGGATATTTTAAAACACCTTCAAAATGTTTTAAAGTTTTAAATGCTGTAATCATTTCACCTGTATTCAAGTGAATATCGGTTGAATTATTGTCCGCTTGTAAATAACAAATGTCTTTTGCGTCAATATAACGATAATCTCCATAAGATTTCACACATATTATTAATGGTTTCTCTTTCTGGTTATCTGATTGGATAAAAGTTACTTCATTATTTTCAATTGCTCTAACAGTTTCTGAAAGAGTTTCGTTATCTAATTCAGTAATAACTTCTTTTGATTCATTTTCTTGTTCAACTTCATCTTCAATATCTTGATTAACAACATTTATAACCTCAGGAATATCTACAATTGTATTAATTTCTTGGAAAATCTCATTGATATTTTCAGAATTTGAAGTTGTATTAGGCGCAAGAGTTGATTGACTAACTAAAGTATTATTGGGATTAATATGACTTGTCTTAACTGTAGAATGATTAACACCAATTTCTTTCTCCAATCGAAAGATAGATTTACGTAACTCTTTTATTTCTATAGGAAATAGTAAATAATCAAAAACGCCATACTTAAAAGCTTGTAATGATAGCGCATCGTTTTTAGTAGTAACAAAAACTTTTGGTACTACGGATAAATAGCGGTGCAATTCATTTATTATATGCAATGAAAGGTTTGATTCTTTGTCAGAAGGATCAATTTCAAGGAAAATAAAACTTGGATTATGTTCTAGAATACAATCAATAGCGTCATCGTAGTTAGTTGCAGACGCTAAAAAGGTAAGGTTTTGAAAACTATCAGCTATTTGCTTAGTTTTCAAAACATTATTATAATCATCGTCAATAATTACGTACGTAAAATTATTCAATTGCTCTACTTTTTGGGGTAAAGCATTAGGTTATAGAGTTCATACAAACTCGAAAGGTTAAATATATAATAGTTTGGGACTATTTTGTTTTAAATCACACTTTTAAAACTTTACTAAAATAATGCTTTTCTACATAATGTTATCAAATCATTAATTTGACTTTTAAACAAAAGCAGCATTTTAGGTTAAAGGAAAAATTAGTCGATAAACAGCAATTTTAATAAAGTCTTTTCTTACTTTTTTGAAAAAAATTAAAATCTTAATAATTTATATTTATATATAGGAATAATTAAATATAAAAAAGTGTTATAAAATATTTAATATCAATTATTTAACAATATTGCTTGAAATAAATAAAACATCATAATTAATAAATAAATCGATTTTATAATTGGAAAATTTCTCACAAAATAAATCAAGAAAAAGAACTTTTAATCAAAAAAAAATTTGAGAATGTTATCAACAATAAAAAATTTACTCTGAAACATTTAAAAGAAAAAAAATTAATGAAAAAACTAAGGTTTCAATAAAATCTAATACAATCAATTTAAATAAAACCTCAAATGAATAATCTGCATTGAATAAACTTTAGTATTTTTGAAATCAATATACATTATTGAAATTTAGAAATAATTATAAAAAAGATTATTGATTGCACATAAATTTAAAATAAAAATCTATACATAGCGATATGGGAATTACAAAAACATTTGGTTTTGCCTTTAAAATCAATGAAATGGCAGATATATTAAAAGCTTTAGGAAATCCGGCAAGATTGAAAGTTATTCAGTTTTTAATGGACAACCCAACCTCATGTTGTGGTGATATTCTTGAAGTGCTTCCATTAGCACAATCTACAGTTTCAAAACATCTTTCTGAATTGAAACGAGTAAAATTGATTCAAGGAAAAAACAAAGGAAACAACATTTACTATTCACTAAATATCAAAACTTGGGAAAAAGTAAAGGATTTTGTTCTAAGTGAAATTAATTTACCTAAACAAGATTAAATCTAAATTGATGCTAATACTCTTTTGAACAAAAATTTCTATTAGATTTGAACAAAAAAACATGAAAAAAATAATTATTCTTTTAGCTTTAACATTAATTAGTGCACACGGATTTTGTCAAGAGAAAATCGAAACATCAGATTTTAAAAAAAATGAAATCAAATTAAATGCATTGTATTTAATTTTAGGAGCTTTTGAAGGCACTTATGAACGTGCTATTAATGAAGAGTCAAGTATTGGTGCTTCTTTAACTTTTCTTATTGATAAAGAAGAAGCAGATATTAATACCGCATTTGCTTTTTCACCTTATTATCGTTTCTATTTTGGTAAAAAACCTGTTTCAGGATTCTATATGGAAGGATTTTCAATATATGAAAGTGTAAACAGAGATAATTATTATTATGACAGCGAAGGATTTGGTAGTAATGTAGAAGAAAAAGTAAAAGCTTTCGCATTAGGAATAGGTTTAGGTGGAAAATGGTATACCAAAAGAAACGTAATGTTTGAAATTGGCGGCGGAATTGGTAGAAACCTATCTATTTCTTCAAATATTCCTGATACGGATTATTCTAGAATAACAGGAAAATTTTCAATTGGAGTAGGATATCGATTTTAAAAAAGCATCACAAAAGCAAAAATCCCATTTTGAATTTCAAAATGGGATTTTTTTTATACTTATAAATTTCTAAACTGTTTTCATCAACCAATTTCTCATTGAAACTTCTTCGTTAATAATTCCTCTTAGGTCAGAAATCGCAACTCTATCTTGCTTCATTGAATCTCTGTGACGAATCGTAACTGTTTTATCTTCTAATGTTTGATGATCAACTGTGATACAAAATGGTGTTCCAAGCGCATCTTGACGTCTGTAACGTCTTCCAACGGCGTCTTTTTCATCATAAGCCACGTTGAAATCCCATTTTAAATCGTCTATTATACTTTGAGCCACTTCTGGCAAGCCATCTTTTTTAACTAATGGTAAAACTGCCGCTTTTGTTGGAGCTAAAACACTTGGCAAACTCAAAACAGTTCTCGTTGAACCATCTTCAAGAGTTTCTTCTTTTAATGATGTTGCAAAAACTGCTAAAAACATTCTGTCTAATCCAACCGAAGTTTCAACTACATAAGGAACGTAATTAGAATTTGTTTCATTATCAAAATACTGTAATTTTTTACCAGAAAATTGTTCGTGTGCCTTCAAATCAAAATCAGTTCTTGAGTGAATTCCTTCCAATTCTTTAAATCCAAATGGGAAATTAAATTCGATGTCAGCAGCAGCATTGGCATAATGCGCTAATTTTTCATGATCATGGAAACGGTAGTTTTGCTTGCCTAAACCAAGAGACAAATGCCAATTTAAACGCGTTGTTTTCCAATATTCGTACCATTTCATTTCTTCGCCTGGTTTTACAAAAAATTGCATTTCCATTTGTTCAAATTCACGCATACGGAAAATAAATTGTCTGGCAACAATCTCATTTCTAAAAGCTTTACCCGTTTGAGCAATTCCAAAAGGAATCTTCATTCTACCAGTTTTTTGAACATTCAAGAAATTAACAAAAATTCCTTGCGCTGTTTCTGGACGAAGGTACAAATCCATTGCATTTTCAGCAGATGCACCTAATTTTGTGCCAAACATTAAGTTAAACTGCTTTACATCAGTCCAATTTCTCGAACCTGTTTCAGGATCAGCAATTTCTAATTCTTCAATCAAGGCTTTTACATCTTCTAAATCGCCATTTCCTAGAGATTTACCCATACGTTCTAGAATTTCTCTTTCTTTTGAAAGATATTCCATCACACGAGGATTTGTCGTTTTATATTGTTCTTCATCAAAAGCTTCGCCAAAACGTTCGCGTGCTTTTTCGATTTCCTTCTTTGCTTTCAGGTTTAATTTTTCGGCATAATCCTCAATTAAAACGTCAGCTCTGTATCTTTTTTTAGAATCTTTGTTGTCAATTAATGGATCGTTAAAAGCATCAACGTGACCAGAAGCCTTCCAAGTTGTTGGATGCATCAAAATCGCAGCGTCAAGTCCAACAATGTTTTCATGCATTTGCACCATTGCTTTCCACCAATATTCGCGGATGTTTTTCTTTAATTCAACACCATTTTGTGCGTAGTCGTAAACTGCACTTAAACCATCATAAATTTCGCTTGACGGAAAAATAAATCCGTACTCTTTTGCATGCGAAACTACATTTTTAAATAAATCTTCTTGTTTTGCCATAATGGTGCAAAAATATAAAAGTGAAATTAAAATTTAATATAAATAGCCAATGAATCGTTGATTTTTATATTTTTATAAAATTATTAGCCAAAATTCATGATTAAAAGTATTATAAATCTCTTTTTCCCTAAAGCTTGCGCAGGTTGTAATTCGTTTTTATTGAAAGATGAAATCGTTATTTGTACTTCTTGCCGACACGAAATTCCGTTGACAAATCATCATTTGAACAAAAACAATGAAGCATTTAGTAAATTTTATGGCAGAATTTCATTAGAACATGCCTCGTGCTTGGTTTATTATCACAAAAAAGGAATTGTTCAAGAAATGATTCACAAATTAAAATATAAAGGTCATCAAGAAATTGGTGAAGCGATTGGAAATTGGTATTCTGAAGAAATAAAAAATGTTCAAGAATTGAAAGATGTTGATTTTATTATTCCTGTTCCTTTACACAAAAAACGATTAAAATCAAGAGGTTATAATCAAGTAACTGCCTTTGGAGAGACTATTTCAAAACAATTGAATGTTGATTATGAAAAGTCCGTTTTGAAAAGAAATATTTTTTCCAAATCGCAAATTTCAAAATCCATTATCGGAAGAAGTGAAGTTGTCGAAAATATTTTTGGTGTAGATTTTTCAGAAAAACATCACAATAAGCATTTTCTTCTAGTTGATGATGTGCTTACAACTGGCTCAACATTAGAAGCTTGTGGAAAAGAGCTATTAAAAATTCCTGGAGCACGATTGAGTGTTGTTTGCATGGCGTATTCGCATAGCTAATTTTAGTTAATTATAAATAAAAACATTTCGTTTCCAATAAATATAATTGTTATTTTGCGGTAAGAAAACTTGAATTGATGTTAAAATTTTATTCTAAATACATTTTAATCCTTTTAGCCATAACAGTTGTTAGTTGTGCAAAAAGAGGTACAATAACTGGCGGAGCAAAAGACACTTTGGCACCAATATTATTGAATAGCTCGCCTAAAAACGGTACGGTTAATTTTAAAGGCAACGAAATTAAACTCTACTTTGACGAATATGTGAAGCTAAAAAACGTTGGAAAACAACTTATTGTTTCGCCTCCAATGTCAAAACCACCAGAAGTTTTGCCGTATAACGCAAGTAAATACATAACTATCAAATTAAAAGATACTTTATTACCAAATACTACCTACAGTTTTAATTTTGGACAAAGTATTCAAGACAATAATGAAGGAAATGTTTTGCCTCAGTTCAAATATGTAATTTCAACTGGAACTTATATTGATTCGCTAGAATTGAAAGCAACTTTTAAAGATGCACTTGAAAAAAAAGCCACAAATTTTGTTTCGTTTATGTTGTATGAAGTGAATGAAAAATATAATGATTCAACTATTTACAAAGAAACTCCAAGATATATTACTAATTCACTAGATAGTTTAAAAGCGGTAAAACTTGAAAATATTAAAGAAGGAAAATATCGATTAATTGCCTTGAAAGATGCCAATAATAACAACAAATTTGATCCTGCAAAAGACCAAATTGGATTTATTAAAGATTATGTTTCAATTCCAAATGATACAGTATTTCAATTAGAATTATTTAAAGAAGTTGCAAAATTTAAAGCACTAAAACCTTCTCAAGCATCTGGAAATAGAGCAACAATTGGATATGAAGGAAATCCAAAAGATGTGAAATTTGAAATAAAAAAAGGCGAAGAAAGTATTCCGTTTAAAATTTCGCAATTGCCTAAGAAAGATTCATTACAAATTTGGTTTAAACCAATGAAAAATGACTCCATAAATATTGCTGTTTCAAAAGATAAATTTAATGAAACGTTCAAATTGAAACTGAAAGATCAAAAAAAAGACAGTTTGAATTTCAAACCAGAAAAAGCAGGAAATTTACCTTTTAGAGAGAAATTCACTATTAATTCGAGTATTCCTTTAGAAAAATTTGATACTTCTAAGATTAAATTGATTAACAAAGATTCGGCAGTTGTTGCTTTTACAACTTCTTATGATGAAATGAAACAACAACTCGTTTTTGATTTTGAAAAACAGCCACTTGAAAAATACACAATGACAATTTTGCCTGGCGGTATGACTGATTTTTATGAAAAAACTAACGATACTTTAAATTTTAAGTTTTCAACATTAGATGTTTCTGAGTATGGGAATTTAAGAGTAAAGCTTGAAAATGTAAAACGTTTCCCCATTATTGTTGAATTGACCGATAAAGATGGAAAAGTGTTAGCAAGCGATTATTCTGAAAAAAACACCACCTTAGACTTCAACCTACTTGAACCAAATAAATTTACGCTACGTGTGATTTATGACGACAATAAAGATAAAATTTGGAATCCCGGAAGTTACTTAGAACAACGTCAAAGCGAAGAAGTTATTTATTTTCCAAGCGAAATTGATGTCAGGGCAAATTGGGATGTGGAACAAGCAGTTGATGTTGGCAAATAATTACGAGCTTAAAGTTTAAAGTTATCTCTATCATTCAAGAAATTCAGTTTCTTTCTTGTTTCTAGCATTTCTTTTTTATTTAATTCAACGAATAGAATTCCCTCTTTTTCAGTTGGTTCTTGAATATAATTCCCAAGATAATCAACAACTTGTGAATGACCAATATATTCGTGATTGTTATTGTCAGTTCCAACTCTGTTAACACCAATTGCATAACACATGTTTTCCACAGCTCGAGCTTTTAGCAAAATATCCCAAGCGTTAGTTCGCGGCTTTGGCCAATTAGCAACATAAATAAGTACGTCATAATCTTCAATATTTCTTGAAAAAACAGGAAAACGTAAATCGTAACAAATTAGCGGACAGATTTTGAAACCTTTATATTCTGCAATTAATTTTTTTGTTCCTGAAGTATAAACTTTGTCTTCTCCTGCAAGAGAAAATAAATGTCTTTTGTCATACGACTGAATTTCGCCCGATGGAAAAACAAAAACCAATCGGTTGTAATAATTGCCATTTTCTTCAATTACTAAACTTCCTGTAATAGCACAATTTTTATTTTTAGCAGTTTTTTTTAACCACGAAATAGTTGCTCCATCCATGCTTTCAGCAACATTTTGTGGATTCATTGTAAAACCTGAAGTAAACATTTCGGGCAAAACAATTAAATCGACATATTGCGAAATAGTATTAATGTTATCTTGAAGTAAAGCTACGTTTTCATTGGGGTTTTCCCAAGATAATTCGGTTTGTATTAAGGCTATTTTCATGGTTATTGGAACGCTAATGAAACGGATTCACTTTGTGAAAACACAGATTCTCGCGAATTTATTTAATTGTTATCTCATCTATAAAAATAAATGCATCACCATTATATGGAAAACCTAAATGCCATTCTGGAAGTTTTCCATAATTGTAAGCTTTTACTTTTATGTATCGAGCATTGATTGATTTTGATGCTTTAAAACTAAAATCTTTAATTGTGTTTTCATCTTTTCTTGGATCAACATCATTTGCTACAGAAGTAATCAATGTAAAATTGATATTGTCAGATGAACTATAATATTCTACTTTGGTTGGCATTAAAATCCATGAACGTTGGTCTTGTAGAAAAGTTGAACTGAAGCTAGAAACTTCTTTTACATTTTGCAAATCAACAATGGCTTCAAAATCTTGAGTTTGATATCCTTGCCAATCTCCTTTTCTCCAATTGGTGGAACCATTAATTCCATCCAATAAACCTTCCTTTCCTCCAGCATGATATTGCGGATTGTAAGTAGATTTTATGTCGATGGTGTAATTATTTGGTTTTTTGAAGAAGGTTGCGGAAATAGTGTCGCTTTTCCTCTTATCATTACACAAACAATATGCTGAAACTAATGAAGTTTTGTTGATAATAAAAGGTTTTACATAAGGTAGAAACGTCAAATCATCTCTACTATCCTTTTCATCAACAACATAATAAATAATACAGTTTTTATTCAATTGTGCTATTTCAATCGTCATTTTGTCTTTAAACGATTTACTTTCTGCTTGAATTACAGGAACAGGAATAATATCATTTTTATCTTCTCTATTATAAATAGTTTGTGAATAGTCAAATTGAGCATAGGTTGAACTTCTACTTTGAATCAATTGTTCTCTTAATTTATCAGCAAGTAAAAAAATTCTATTGGATACTCCATTTACTTTATCTTTTTTATAATCTACAAGAAAACTACCATTTTCGTTTTTAATCTTAATTTCATTAAACAATGGTTCTATACTTTCCCATTTTTCTGTACCTGGCGTAACCGCATAAATTCCCATCGAACTCAGAACATACCAAGCGCTCATTTGTCCACAATCTTCGTTTCCTATTAATCCATCTGGTGCATTTTTATAAAAATTATTTAAAATATAATGTACTTTTTCGGTGGTTTTTTCTGGTTTTCCAATGTAGTTGTACAAATACGCCATGTGATGACTTGGTTCGTTTCCGTGTGCATATTGCCCAATTAATCCGGTAACATCTACTTGTTCTCTTCCTGTAGTTTTACTCTCACTATTGAACATTTCGTCGAGTTTGGCTTCAAATTTATCTTTTCCGCCATACGCTTCTATCATTCCTGGAATATCTTGTGGTACAAAAAACGAATATTGCCATGAATTACCTTCGGTAAAATTATTATTGATTTCTCTTGGGTCGAAGGGTTTGTCCCAACCTCCATTTTTCTTTGGTCGCATAAAACCTGTTTCCCAATCGAAAACATTCTTCCAACTTTGAGAACGCTTCATGAAATATTCGTAATCTTCTTTCTTATTTAAAATCTGAGCCATTTGAGCAATGCACCAATCGTCGTAAGCATATTCTAAAGTTTTAGAAACGCTTTCGTGTTCGTCATCCATCGAAATAAAACCTTGTCTTTTATAAGCATCCAATCCTAAATGATCTAACATCGCCGAATGTTTTGCTGCTGCAAATGCTTTTTCGTAGTCAAAACCTGTTATTCCTTTTACCATGGCATCTGCCATAACCGAAACCGAATGATAACCAATCATACAATCGGTTTCATTAGATGCCAATTCCCAAACTGGCAATCGTCCGCCTTGCTCGTATTGTTTTAGAAACGTATTTATGAAATCGGCGGTGCGTTTCTTTTCGATTAAAGTATATAATGGATGTGCTGCTCGAAAAGTATCCCAAAGCGAGAATACCGAATAATAATCAAATCCTTCTGCTTGATGAACTTTATTATCTCTACCGCGGTATTTTCCATCAATATCTTGCGCAATATTGGGTTGAACCATCGTATGATATAAAGCCGTGTAGAAAATAGCTAACTTCTCTTCGTCTGTTTCTTTTATTTCAATTTTAGATAATTGCTTGTCCCAAAGTTCTTCAGATTCATTTATAACTTTATTGAAATCCCAATCTTTAATTTCAGAACTATTTAACTTTGCTCCATCATAACTTGTTGGCGAAAGCGATACTTTAACTGAAATTTTTTCTCCTTTTTTAACTTGTGTGGAAAAAGCAATTTTTAGAATCGTTCCTGAGTAAAAGTCTTTCCTGTTTTCTTGGTTAGCTTCTGCCTTAGAAACTTGCATCGGTTTATCAAACTCAATACGAGCGTAAACGTATTGATCTTTTGCCCAAGCTTCACTTCTTCTTAGAACTTCGATGGTTTTATTGTCAATAATTTTTATATCGCCATATAGCAATTTATCTCTATGGTTTAAATCTATAATTATATTGGCTTGACCTTTATTATTAAAGACATATTGATGAAATCCCACACGAGTTGAAGTGGTTAAATTGACGTCTATATTATGTTTGTCTAACTTAACTGAATAAAATCCTGAAGTTGCTTTTTCGTTTGAATGAGTGAATTTAGAACCATATTCTTTTGGGTCAAAATTTGGTTCGCCCATTGTTGGCATTAACATAATATCGCCATAATCCGTGCAACCTGTTCCGTTTAAATGTGTATGAGAAAATCCATAAATTACTGAATCATCATAGTGATAACCAGAACATCCATCCCAACTTCCATCAATTCTAGTATCAGGCGAAAGTTGCACCATACCAAAAGGAACTGTCGCTCCAGGATAAGTATGTCCATGTCCACCAGTTCCAATCATTGGGTTGACGTATTTGTGATAATTCTGTCCGAGAGAAAATAGTGTATTAAATAAAATTAAAAGTGAAAAAGTTTTTTTCATTGTGTAGTTTGTTTGTTTTTCAAAGATAAATAAAAAAACACATTTTGTTAGGATAACAACATCAGGGAAAACCACTAATTATAACAAACAGCATTTACCCTTAATTTTATTTTTTTAACCCTAAGTAACTTGCACAAGTCAAACATTAACAAAAAAATTATGTGTATATCAAAAATTAAAACCGTTTCATTGTGCTTTTTACTATTGTTTTTGACCGCTTGTAATCAATCGAATTCTCAAAATCAAAAAGTTAAACCAAAGGGCAATCCAAAAAAAACTTCAACAGTGGCATCAATTTTTACTGGTAACTATATTGCGTCATACGAAAATGCTTCTATTTCGGCAGAATTAACAGAAAATCAAAATGTAGTAAAAGGATTTTTTTATATGGATGGTGTTAAAAATGAACTCATTGCAATAAGTACTAGAAACACAATGAAGGGAAAACTAAAAGATAAAAGTAAAAACATTTATTATGATTTTGAAGCAATATTAAATGACAATGATCTTACTTTTTCAATTACATTTCCTGAATTAGATAATAGAGTTGTTGATTTATTACTTAAAAAACAAGGAATAACCATCGATAATGGAAACTCTAATCTAACGACAACTCAAGATGCAGAAGTGTACAATTCTAAATCTAGTGCTCAATTAAATTCGAGAGAGAAAGATAGAAGATTAATTGGAACTTGGCGATATACAGAGGTTTTGAGTAGTGGTTATGGCGATAACTACGGTTCACTTGCAACAGATTATTTTATCCAATTTAAACCAAATGGCGAATGTTTATCATGGACAGGAAGTAGTGCAGGTGGAACTAGTGATGTTACTTATGAAAGCGGAGGAAATGGCAATGTCACTAAAGAAGGTTGGTATACTGAAGGTAAAAATGTAGTTTTTTATGATCTAAATACTAATGAAGAAGTAAGTATTCCTTTTTTAGCTGATGAAAACAGATTTCTTTTAAAAGGAGGAAGCACAAAAATATATGAACGTGTAAATTAATAAATCTTATGAAAACAAAACAATCAAAAATGATGATTAAAAATTCAGTAAAACTTTTAGTAGTAATTTTTTTAATGGCTTCTTGTAGTAAAGACGATGATGGTCCAAAATTTCAAGAAGAAAATTTTTTAGCAAGTTATTTATCGCAAACTGGTTTTGACCAAAAAACAAACCTATTTGTAAATTCAGGAAGTTTTGAATTTGGTTTGTTCTTTTCGCCAAAAGTAAAGGGAAAAATCACTTCATTAAAAGTAAAATTGCCGGATGTAAATAGTAGTCTAAAAGTTACCCTTTGGGATATAGAAACATCGACAGTGATTAGAACAGAAATTGTAAATGTAGCTACAATAAATACCGACTTTACATTTGATATTAATGACATTCCTTTAGAAAAAGATAAAGAATATGCCATCACCATGAACACAAACGATTGGTATGATAGAAAGAAAAATGATGGTTCAATAGTAACTTATCCAATTATTTCGGGTAATATTGAATTAAAATCATATAAATTTATTTCTGGAACATCACAAACGTTACCTACAAGTTCACAAACAAATTATTATGCTGGAGATTTATCATTTAATTTTATTCAAACAAAATAATAATTTTTACTTTTATTAAAAATTCCGCTTTCAATTTATTTTGGAAGCGGAAAAAATATTTCCTAAATGATTGAATTTATATGGCATGCTGTTATTTCATATTTGATGCTCTTTTTAGTGTTAAGTATTTCATTGCATCTATATACAAAAGACAAAAGTTTTAAATATTATGCGTTTTATAATTTCACTCTTATCCTTTATGTTTTAACCAAAAAAGAATGGATTTATTACTATTTTGTTGACACTATTTTAAGTCAATTCTTTGCAAAGGAAGATGCAGTTAGTTTCGCAAAGTTTAATAATTGGTATATTCAGGTTGTTTTTTATAATTTCTATTTTATTTTTTCAATCTATTTTCTTGATCTTAATAAATTTATAAAAACTATTACTGACCGAATTATAAAATTTTTGACAATTATACTTGTGTTTTTTTCGGTACTTTTTTTCATCACATTTCGAAATAATAAATTTGAACTATTTTTCGAATCTTTTCAATTTTTGTATTTACCCATAGTGCTAATTTTATTTTTCTATTTACTTCCAAAAACATTAAAACACTCGGGAAAACACAAATATTTTTATTTAACAGGTTTATGCTTTTACATCATTTTTGCACTTATTGGTTTCTATTTAAGTGTGTATACAAAAAACAATGGAAACATTATTAAATATTTTTTAACGGGTATTTTAATAGAGAATTTCTGTTTTGTTCTTGGTTTAGCATACAAAATTAAGCTTGTAAATGAAGAAAATCAAAAATCTAAAGCAGCCATAGCATTTGAAAAACAAAACCAAGAAATTTCAAAACTTGAAGCCTTAATCGATGGTGAAGAAAAAGAAAGACAAAGAATTGCTCAAGAACTTCACGATGGTTTAAATGGTGATTTATCTGCAATTAAATATAGATTATCAACTCTTGAAGATTCAGGTTTAAGTAATATTGCAAGAGAAGATATAATCAAAGTAATCAATATGGTTGATGAATCTTGTGCACAAGTTAGAAGTATTTCACACAATTTGATGCCTTCGTCTATCTTAGATTATGGATTAATTGAAACCGTTAAAGAGTATTGCTTTAAGATGAATTCGACCGATGATTTTAAGATAGATTTTCAATTCTTTGGAAATTATATAGCACTTTCAAAGAAAACAGAAACGGTAATTTATCGTATTGTTCAGGAATTAGTTGTAAATATTTTAAAACATGCTAAAGCAACAGAAGCAATAATACAATTCAATTATAGAGATGATGAACTTTTTATAACGGTAGAAGATAATGGAATAGGTTTTAATGAAAATACAATTTCTAAAGGAATAGGTCATAAAAATATACAAACCCGTATTGATTTTCTTAACGCACAACTAGATGTTGATAGTTCATCATCAGGAACATCGTATACTATTTCTATTGATTTAAATAAAACAAAATGATTAAAATTGCCATTACAGACGACCATACAATAGTGATTGAAGGCATTAAAAACATGCTAAAATCTGACAAACAAATTGAAGTATTACAATCCTTTGAAAATTTAAAAGATACTTTCGAAAACTTAAATGATTCTATTGAAGTTTTACTTTTGGATATAAATTTACCTGATGGAAATGGGATTGTTGCCTGTAAAGAACTTTTAGAAACACGAAAAGATTTAAAAATTATTGCGTTAACCAATTTTGAAGACAGTATTTTCATAAAGCAAATTTTAAAAAATGGTGCTATGGGTTATTTACTCAAAAACACTAGTAAAACCGAACTTACCGAAGCTATAAAAGAGGTTAATAAGGGAAATCGATACTTGCCTAAAAATATTAATGATATTCTATTAAACGACTCTATAGGGATTTTCAATTCTAATTATTTTGTGCCCAAATTAACTAGTAGAGAAAAAGAAATTTTAGCCTTAATAATTAAAGAGTACACTACAGATGAAATTGCTAATGAACTTTTTCTGAGTAATAAAACAGTTGAATCGCATCGAAGTAATTTAATGCAAAAATTGGGCGTGAAAAACTCTGCAGGATTAGTTAGAGTTGCATTTGAAAAAGGATTGGTTTAAACCAAAAAAAAACGCATCCAAATTAATGAATGCGTTTTAGATTATTTTAAAAAGTAATGAATTACTTAACCGATGCTTTTAAAAACTCACGGTTCATGCGAGCAATGTTCTCAAGAGAAATTCCTTTTGGACATTCTACTTCACATGCTCCAGTATTGGTACAATTACCGAAACCTTCTTCATCCATTTGACGAACCATATTTAACACACGATTTGTAGCTTCTACTTTACCTTGTGGTAATAAAGCATATTGCGACACTTTTGCACCTACGAATAGCATTGCAGAACCATTTTTACAAGTTGCAACACAAGCGCCACAACCAATGCATGCTGCAGCCATAAATGCTTTATCTGCATCATCTTTTGGAACAGGAATTGAATTAGCATCGATAGTATTTCCCGAAGTATTTACAGATACGAATCCACCAGCTTGTTGAATTCTATCGAAAGCACTCCTATCAACAACTAAATCTTTAATTACTGGAAATGCTCTACTTCTCCATGGTTCAACATAAATTGTATCACCATCTTTGAACATTCTCATGTGCAATTGACAAGTTGTAATACCAGTATCTGGACCATGTGCACGACCATTGATATACAAAGAACACATACCGCAAATTCCTTCACGACAATCATGATCGAATGCAATTGGCTCAATATTGTCATTAATTAATTGCTCGTTCAATTGGTCTAACATTTCCAAAAACGAACTTGCTGTAGAAACATCATTCAATTTGTATGTTTCTAAATTCCCTTTAGCTTTGGAGTTTTTCTGACGCCAAATTTTTAGGGTAATATTTATATTTTTTGCTGCGCTCATAACTCTATTATTTGTAATTTCTTGCGGCTATTTTAATAAACTCATATTTCAATTCTTCTTTGTGAAGCTCTTCTTTAGTAATATCATCACCTTTATATTCCCAAGCACCAACAAAAGAGAAGTTTTCATCATCACGAAGTGTTTCACCTTCAGCATCTTGATATTCTTCACGGAAATGTCCTCCACAAGATTCATTTCTTTGCAAAGCATCCATAGCCATTAATTGACCTAAATCAATAAAATCTGCAACACGCAATGCTTTTTCTAACTGAGGATTCAACTCATCAGCTTTTCCTGGAACATTTACATCTCTGTAGAATTCTTCCTTTAAAGCACTGATTTGTGCTATCGCTTCTTTTAAGCCAGCTTCGTTTCTACCCATACCAACTTTATTCCACATAATTAATCCTAAACGTTTGTGGAAATGATCCACTGATTTAGAACCTTTATTATTTAAGAATTTATCGATAGAATCTTTAACTCTATTTTCAGCTTCTGCGAATTCTGGTAAATCTGTAGAAATTTTACCAGTTCTGATTTCATCTGCCAAATAGTTAGAAACTGTATATGGAAGGACAAAATATCCATCGGCTAAACCTTGCATTAAAGCAGAAGCTCCAAGTCTGTTTGCTCCATGATCAGAGAAATTTGCCTCACCTGCAACGAAACAACCTGGAATTGTAGATTGCAAATTATAATCAACCCAAACGCCACCCATTGTGTAGTGAACTGCTGGATAAATCTTCATTGGAGTTTCATATGGATTTTCATCCGTAATTTTTTGATACATAGTAAACAAGTTACCATATTTCTCTTCCAACCAAGCTTTACCTAATTTAGTAACTTCTTCAGCGCTAGGATTATGATTTCCTTGAGCATAAGCCGCTTGTTTACCTTTATTTTGAATTTCTGTAGAGAAATCTAAGTAAACTCCTTCGTTAGTATCGTTAGCTTCAATTCCGTGTCCTGCATCACATCTTTCTTTTGCTGCTCTAGAAGCTACGTCACGTGGTACAAGATTACCAAAAGCTGGATATCTTCTTTCAAGGAAATAGTCTCTATCTTCTTCAGCTAATTGTGTAGGTTTTAATTTACCTGCTCGAATTGCTTCAGCATCTTCTTTTTTCTTAGGAACCCAAATACGACCTGAATTACGTAAAGACTCTGACATTAAAGTCAATTTCGCCTGATTAGTACCGTGAACTGGAATACATGTTGGGTGAATTTGAACAAAACATGGATTAGCAAATAAAGCACCTTGTTTGTGTATTTTCCAACCAGCTGTAACATTACTTCCCATTGCATTTGTAGAAAGGAAATAAACATTTCCATAACCTCCAGAAGCAATAACAACTGCGTGAGCCGAATGTCTTTCTAATTCACCTGTTACCAAGTTACGTGCTATAATTCCGCGAGCTTTACCATCAACTTTTACTAAATCTAACATTTCGTGACGATTATACATTTTTACACGTCCTAATCCGATTTGTCTTGATAAAGCTGAATATGCACCTAATAGTAATTGTTGTCCCGTTTGTCCTGCAGCATAAAAAGTTCTTTGAACTTGAGTACCACCAAAAGAACGGTTATCTAACAATCCACCATAGTCACGTGCAAAAGGAACACCTTGAGCAACACATTGGTCGATAATGTTTCCTGAAACTTCGGCTAAACGGTGAACGTTTGCTTCACGCGCTCTATAATCACCACCTTTGATAGTATCATAGAATAATCTAAAAATACTATCTCCGTCATTTTGATAATTTTTTGCGGCGTTTATTCCACCTTGTGCGGCAATTGAGTGCGCACGACGTGGAGAATCTTGAAAGCAAAAAGCTTTAACATTATAACCCATTTCACCAAGTGAAGCGGCTGCTGATGCACCTGCTAAACCTGTTCCAACAACTATAATGTCGATTTTTGGTCTATTGTTTGGAGCAACTAATTTTAAATGGTCTTTATAATCAGTCCATTTTTGAGAAATGTGACCTTCTGGTATTTTAGAATCTAACTTCATAATATATATCTGATGTTGATTATTTTAAGAAAAAGTGAATGTAAACTGGAATTATAGCAAAAAGTAAGGGAACAATAATTGCAAAAGCTGTCCCGAAAGTTTTGATTGCCGGAGTAAACTTATTATTGATTCCTAAAGATTGAAATGCACTTTGAAAACCATGCAACAAATGAAAAGATAAAACTGCCATTGCTAAAACATATAAAATTGTAGCTATCAAACCATATTTTGGATCTTTAAAAAATGCAACCGTAATTTTATGTAAATCTTTATAACCTTCACCAACTTTTACTTTAGCTTGAGTATTAAAGAACTCTGTTCTGTTTTCAATGTATGTAGGCAATCCCATTTTTGTTGCGTCACTTAAACTATTTGCTGTTTGAGCAACTGGTTGATATCCGCCATTTGTGGTTAAGTATAATTCTTGCTTTTGTCCCATAGCTTCAACAGTAATTTTTTGTAAAGGCATTTTTTCATCAAAATGCATTACTGCCCAAAAGTTAACCATGTGTGTCACAATAAAAACCAAAATCAAAGTACCTAAAACAGCCATGTTTCTAGAAGCTAAACTACTTGAAGAACCATCTGTTTTCGCATAACCAACTGGTCTAGCTTTTTTGTTTTGAATTGTCAACATAATTCCGTCAACAGCATGAAAAAGAATCGAAATGTAAGTTACATAAGATAATAACTTAACTGCTGGATTTGAAGTCATAAACAACGCATATTGATTAAAGTGTAATGCGTCACTGAAAATCAATTGTAGATTTCCAGCTAAATGTCCTGCCAAAAACAAGCATAAAAATAAACCCGTAAGAGCCATCCAATATTTTTTTGCGATAGATGACTTTAAGAATGCAGATTTTGCCATAAGATTGTATAATTTATTTAAAAAAATCAAACAAAAATACAGCTATTTGATATTAACTACAACCTTTTCGTCGTAATTTATAATGAATTTAAAGTGAGTTTAACACTTGTTGATTTTCAAAGTGTTAGAAAGATGAAAATTAGTTGTTTTGATTAAACAAAACTATTTTACATAGGTAGGAATCAATCCTCTTAAACCCATATCAACAACATTTTCTCCTTCAGATGGTTCATATTTACCATCTTGAATTACTTCGTGCCACTCAAAACTGTTGTTTATGGAAAGTGAAAGTGTTATTATAATATCTCTGGTTTCATTTCCAGTAATAACTAAGTTTGTTGGAAATTTTCCTGTTACAACACATGAACCGGCAGGAATTGGTGAAGTTGAAGCTATTGGATTTGGAACCGTTGTTGCTCCTGCTGGCGCTTGTCCAGATGTTGAATAAGGTTGGTCGTTTAAAGCGAAAGCCCAATATCCTTGAAGTTTATTTGCGTTAACTGGAAAAGTTGTATTCTTAATAGAATGTTCACCAATATATGTATTGTAACCTACAAAACTTGCAAGTGTTCCTGTGTAATCGACACCTTGACTTCTAACTTTTATTTCGTAATTCTGATACGCTAATGAAACTCTTAGCCATTCATAATTTCCTGATTGAATTTGACTTAAAGGTATTTTCAAGAATGTTTCGCCTTCTTCAGATATAATGGCTTTTGAAAAATCAATAGCGGTGCTTCCACCAAGTGTAGTTTCTGGAGCGTGATAAATAACTTCGCCTTGACCTAATTGAGTTGTAGCTGAAGGTGCAAATTCTAAATAATGAGCGGAAATTGAATTAAAATCAGGTGATTGTGCAGCATTTCCCACAGCAACAGTTGACGGTTGTCCAAGATTATTTAATCGAACTTGATTTTTGTCAAATTGAAATTTAACAATTAGCATTGGTTCTTCTGTTTCATCTTTTGAACATGAAAAGAACGAGACAGTTACTATTAAAACAAGTGCTATTAATACTAATTTTTTCATATGGATAGTTTATTAAATAACCCCGATTATAACGGAAATCCTTTTCTTTTTTTCTTTTAAAAAAAGAAAAGATTGCAGAGAAAAGCGGGAAAATGGATTGCAAAAATGCGCAGACCATTCGTTTCAAATAAATTAGACGATTTTAATACGTTTTTGTTACATCTTCATCTATAACGAGAATGAAGTTGGCTTTATTGTAATTTTCTTTCTCTAATTTAGATACGTCTTTTTGTTCTACACACGAAATGGTTACAATTTCAATTGTTGGATTGTATTTTTTTAAATACCAATTGATTCCTTCAAAGTTATCGGAATGATAGGTTCCGTTGTAATGAATGAAAACAGAGTTTGATGCTAAATTCTTATTGATAAAATAGGCCATTGTTGCATCTTTTATGGCTTGAGCTTTTGGCATTTTGTCGCCAGCATGTCCGCCTTGCATGTTCATCATTCCTTGATATCCAGGAAGATTGATGTCAAATTCAATTGGTAAAGGTGCTATCCATGATTTCTCTTCATCTTTTAGAGTTTGAAGTTCTTCTAATCCTTTTTTGAATACCATCGAAGCATAACGCCTTGGAATGTTTGTGGCTATGAAATCAAATTTATTTTCTTTTGCAAAATCAACTAAAGGTTTGTAATCTGTGGGATGATTTTTCCAAAGTCGTGCAGTGGAATCTAATTTTCTTTGATCGATTTCACCTTTTAAGTATTGGTTTAATTGTGTTTGATTGTCGGCTTCAATCATTTCTGCACCGAGAACAACTTTTGTTTGTGCAGCAACATCTTTAGTTAATTCAAGTTGTAACCAATGCGCCACCGAATTATTATGATATTCTCCAAAAAGAACAACTTGTGTTTTCAAAGATGCTTTTAATAATTTATCATAAGATACTTTCTTTCCATTTTTATCAAATAATTGATAGGCTTTTTTATCTTGTGCTTGAAGACAAGCTACAAAAAGAAGAAGTAGTAACAAAAATTTAGTTCTCATTATGAAATTTTTTATAAAAATATAGATTTTAATCTGAGTTGAAAACTATTTGGATATTTTTGTTGAAACTTTTATAGATGTCAGTTTCAAAATCGAACGATACTTTTCTTGATTATTTATGTCAATTTATTGATGTAAAAGATGATTACATGCAAGAATTGATTGTTAAAGCTAGAGAAACGTTTCAAATATTACATCTTAAAAAAACGAATTCTTTGCAAAAGAGGGAGAAATTTGTCAACATTTTTGTTTTGTAGAAAGCGGCATTTTACAACATTCGATTGAAGTTTTAGACGAGGAAAAAACGACGTATTTAGCTTTGAGAAATTCGGTTACTTCTTCGTTAAGCAGTTTTTTATTTGGAAAACCATCAAGAAAGAGCATCAAAGCCATTGCCGATAGTAAACTATGGATTGTAGATTTAAAAACCTTCAAAGATTTAATTGAAAACAATAAAGCATTTCATCAATTTTATTACAATGTTATTGAAAAACAAATTTGCTTAATTGATGATTACCGAATTGATTTGCTAACATTAACACCTGAAGAACGTTACAAAAAACTATTGGCAACCGAACCTAAATTACTGCAAGAAGTTCCGTTGCATTATTTATCCTCTTTTCTCGGGATTTCATCGCGTCATATGAGTCGTATTCGTAAAAACATCTTATAGTTTTTTATTTGGAACACAGATTGGAGAAATTTTAAAAATTGAAGTTGATTTTTGCTTTTGACATTGAAGTTGAAAATAACGCCATTTGGCTACACATTGAAAAGATAGTTTGCGTAATTTTGGTAAATAAAATGACATGAGCCTTCAGGCAATTGCATATGACCATTAAAAAACAATAAAAACTTACATATGAAATACCATCAAATAGACCGTGATTTGTTTATTAAAAACAGAGCAAAATTCACGGCACAAATGAAACCTAATAGTGTTGCCGTTTTTAATTCGAACGATATTTACCCTGTTTCTGCCGATTCTACTTTGCCATTTGCACAACATCGTGATATTTTTTATTTATCTGGCGTTGATCAAGAAGAAAGTATTTTGTTGCTTTTTCCAGATGCGCCATATGAAAATTTAAAAGAGATTTTATTTCTGAAAGAAACTAACGAGCACATCGCAATTTGGGAAGGCGAAAAACTTACTAAAGAAAGAGCTTTTCAAGTTGCGGGAATTAAAAGTGTGATTTGGTTGCAAGATTTTCATAAAACGTTGAAAGAAGTGATGACTTATGCCGAAACCATTTACATCAACACTAACGAACATTATCGTGCGGTGATTGAAACCGAAACTCGTGAAGCACGTTTTATTAAATGGTGGAAAGAAAATTATCCTGCGCATAAAGTGGAAAAATCGAACCCAATTTTGCAAAGAATTCGTTCTGTGAAAGAAAGCGAAGAATTGGATTTAATTCAAGAAGCTTGTAATATCACTGAAAAAGGTTTTCGTAGAATTTTGAATTTCGTAAAACCAAACGTAATGGAATATGAAATTGAAGCCGAATTTGCACATGAATTTTTAAGAAATCGTTCCAAAGGTTTTGCTTACACACCAATTATTGCTTCGGGTAATAATGCGAATGTGTTGCATTACATTGAAAACAACCAACAATGTAATCCAGGCGATTTAATTTTGCTTGATGTTGGTGCAGAATACGCAAATTATTCAAGTGATATGACGCGAATGGTTCCAGTTTCAGGACGTTTTTCTGAGAGACAAAAAGAAGTATATAATGCGGTTTTACGTGTAAAAAATGAAGCTACAAAAATGTTAGTTCCTGGAACTTTGTGGAAACAATATCATGTAGAAGTTGGTAAAATCATGACTTCTGAACTTCTAGGTTTGGGATTGATTGACAAAGCCGATGTTCAAAACGAAAATCCAGATTGGCCAGCATACAAAAAATATTTCATGCACGGAACGTCGCACCACATGGGATTAGACACACACGATTACGGATTATTACACGAACCAATGCAAGCCAATATGGTATTCACTGTTGAGCCAGGAATTTACATTCCGGCAGAAGGTTTCGGAATTCGTATTGAAGACGATATGGTGATTCAGGAAAAAGGTGAAGCGTTCAACTTGATGCGTAATATTCCTATTGAAGTGGAGGAAATTGAAAGTTTAATGAATAGTTAGTTTTAGAAAATAGATACAAGAAGAAAGAGAAAAGACGGTTTGCGAAAGTGAGCCGTTTTTTTATGTTCCTAGTTGTCATTCCGAAGGAATATCACTTTCGATTATTTTGTGTGATTTCTCTCTCGTCAAAAAAGACGAGACGAAATGACAAAACTATGCTTTCTTGGGTAATTGAATTTGCGGTAAAGGTTGACACAATGTTTTGTTTACAATTTTTTCTCTCATTAATTTCTTCTTATTGAAATGGCGAGAAATGTTTTGAATGATTTCTGTATAATTATCTAAACCGTCATTTTTTTGATGATAAAAAACTTTGATTGAGCAACAATTTTCATGCTCAAAAATTGTATTTAACAGAATTCTATCAGACAATCCACATGAATGTCCCAAAATAAATACTTGAAATATTTCACTATCAATTAAATCTAAAAGATTTTTATAGTTAGGTGTATGAAGATACTGAAAAGACTTTATATTTCTTAAATATTCATTATCGTTTTTCTCTTCTATTTTTTGATAATTCTTATCCATTTCATCACCAAAGCCAAAATTAATTGGATTGGCTTCGTCATCTATTTTCCCATGAATTTGATTCATTCGATTACTTTTTAAATTTAACTTTTGTAAATAAAGAGCTAACGTATATGTGTAATTAAAATTTAAGAAGAATTTCGGGATTTCTATTTTTGTTTTCATCAATCTAACATGTTCTTCTTTGATTCTGTTATGAATTTTTGGTGGGAATTCATCAAAAAACTTATCAAATTCTGTAAAGGAATAGTTGTCATCATCTAAAATATTTAAGAAATCTTTAATCTCTTTTTGGTTAAATGACTTTGCATAATCAATTTTATTCATTAAATACTCACTTAACAATTTTTTGATTTCTTCAAATTCACGATTAAGAATAGTTATTTCTTTTTCCTTTTTTTCTTTTGGGATAAATGCTATAACTTTAGGTAAGAGTAAATCAATTAATTGAAAATAATATTCATTCTCTATATCGACCCAGTTTTCTATGGACATTTTGCTGCAAATTGTTTCAAAAAATTTATTATGAAACTTTATGTATGAATCATTTTTATCTGAACGTTGATATGGATTAAAACCTGAAGAATAAGTATTGACAAATTTAACCAATTCAAAATAAGTATTAATTTGTTTTATACTTTCACCAATAACTTCAAAATTTTGCCAAGTCAATTCAATTTGAATAGTAATGATTTCACTTTCGTATAACCAAACTTTCTTATTATCATAATTACTAATAATGCTTTTCCAAAAATCATCAATAAAATCTCTATAACTAGTTGGTAGTCCATGCGCCAAATCAAATCCGTTTCCAATGATAACTAATCTATTCATACTTCTAAAATCTGTTTCTCAAATATATTTATTTTCAAGCATAAAAGGTACAAAAGTTATTAACGATAATTGTTTTACATTCTTTTGTGACTTTTGTGTTTCAAAAAAAATTAAAGTTATAGTTTTGCACCAATGAAAATCACCATCTTTAAAAACACCAAAATCACATACACCGACCAAGGAAAAGGTACGGTTGTAGTTTTATTGCATGGTTTTTATGAAAATAAAGAAATGTGGAATGCTTTTGTGCCAGAGTTTTCAAAGAAACACCGCGTTATTGCTATTGATTTATTAGGTCATGGACAAACAGAATGCTTAGGTTACGTTCATTCTATGGAAGATCAAGCCGATATGGTGCATCACGTTTTGCACGAATTGAAAATTAGAAAAGCGGTTTTGGTTGGTCATTCTATGGGCGGTTATATTGCGTTGGCTTTCGCCGAATTGTATCCAGATGCTATGAAAGGTTTGGTGCTTTTAAACTCCACTTCAAGAGCTGATAGCGACGAACGAAAAGCCAATCGTGACCGAGCGATTATTGCAGTTAAGAAAAATTATGTGGCTTGTATTCGAATGAGTGTTGCGAATTTATTCAGTGAGAAAAATCGTGAAATCTTTTTGGATGAAATTGAATATGTAAAGTTGGAAGCTTTAAAAACGCCACTTCAAGGAATTGTTGCTTGTCAAGAAGGAATGAAAATTAGAAAAGATAGAGAAGTTATTTTGCATTTTGCTTCTTATCCAATGCTGTTGATTTTAGGAAAAGAAGATCCCGTTTTGAATTACGATGAAAATATTGACCAAATTGAGGGAACCAACGTAAAACTGCACACTTTCCCAGACGGACACATGAGCCATATTGAAAATAAGGAAGAATTGTTGGTTGTTTTGGGTGAGTTTTTAAAAAGAGTTTAACCGCAAAGACACGAAGAATGCACGAAGGTCACTAAGCTTTCTTTCTAAAAATATAAAAAACTTGCGAACTTTGCGAAAAACTTAGCGCCTTTGCGGTTAAGTGTTAAACTTTCTCCTCAAAAGCCACATCAACACTCAAAATTTCATTTAACAAAACCACAATTTCTTCAATATAACTCTCCATTATTTCGGGTGAAATTACTTCTATTGTTTCTTTACCTTCTTTGAAACTAAATGGCAAAAATCCATTTTTTAAGTTTTTGAAAGATATAATTCCGGCTTCGATTTCTAGGCCTTTGGCTTCTTTTTCATACATAAATGCGTAGGCAAGAATTTGAATAATTTTATCGTTTTTGATGTCTTCTGTTAAGCCATTCCAGGATTTTAAAGTGACACTTGGTTTTGTAACATTTCCGGTTTTGTAATCGATTATTCTAATTCTTCCGTTTCGATTTTCGATTCTGTCTACATTTCCGCCAATTGTAACAGAAAATGGTAATTTTGGATGAATTAATTCACGTTCTAAATGTTTCTCTAAGGCAATAATCTGAATTTCATCTCCGTTTTGAATGGCTTCCAATTCTAGTTTCAAGAAATTCAATACATTTCGTTTGGCAACTTCAAAAGCTAGCAGATTTCTTCCTTTTTTGATTTCGCCTTCTTTGTAAACTAATTTGAATTGTTTCAACACTTCTTCATCGATATTTTTGATGCAAATTTTAATATCATTTTCAATTAAAATCTTACCAATAAATGGTTTGTACAATTCTTCTAAAGTTCCGTGAATGATGGTTCCAAGTGTATTTACTGCGATATTTTCTTCTACTTCATCGGTTTCGGAAATTCGTAATATTCTTTGGAAATAAAACTGAATCGGATTTCGAATATACGTCGTCAATGCTGATGGAGAAAATCCTTTGTCAGCAATTTCTTTCAATCGCAACAACACTTTTTCCGATTTTGGAATTACTAAAGGTTGATGTGCAATTTCAGGAACATTAGCATTGTACGTTTGAAATGTCAAATTGTGATTCGGTTGTTTTTCGACTTCTAATTGTGTGATAAAACGACTTCGTTCTCCAGCGTCTAAACCTTCACTATCAGAATTATACAGCAAATAAATATTTTTAGCACGTTGTAATAAATGATAGAAATGATAAGTATAAATGGCGTCTTTTTCTTTAAAAGTTGGCAAACCATATTCTTTTTTTACATCATAAGGAATGAACGAATTCATGCTTTTTCCAGCAGGAAATTTGCCTTCATTTACCGATGTGATTATTACAGTTTCGAAATCGAGCACACGACTTTCCAAAACTCCCATAATTTGCAATCCGTTTAAAGGTTCGCCTTCAAAAGAAACTTCAGCAACATCAATTACTTGTTTGTAAATAGCAAAAAGTGTTTCAACAGAATCGATATTTGAATTAGATGAAAAATACGAAATCATTTTGTTTATCACTTTGAAAATCGAATAAACAAAAGCATTGGTAATCTTTTCTTCGTCATTGTCGGAACTCAAATTGGATTTTATTTTGAGTAAAATCTGACTCAAATTTTCCAAAATAGTTACAGAAGAAGTATCCCATTTTTGAAAAATCAATTGAAATAATTCATTCTGATTTTCTTGCAATTCTAGGATTCGTTTGTGAACTATGAAAGTATAATTGTTCTGATTGATTCGGTTTACCAATTCTTTAGTATTGATGTAAGGTTCAATCAGTGGATGCGTCAAAATATCCAAAACGTCTTTGTAATAAAATACATAGCTTGAAGCGTTTCTCGAAATGGCATTAGTATGTGCTTTAAATAGTTTGGCGATAAGCAATTGCGCTGGATTATTTTTACTTGAATAACCCATCGTAATATTTAATGCATCAACATTGGATGGAAGCGAATATAAAATGGGAACCAAAAGCGATTCTTCGCCAAGAACTACGGCAACATTTTGAAGTTTACCTTCGTTTTGAATACTTTGTTTTTCAATTATTTCGCCTACAATTTTGGCTTGACCAATTGCTTTTGGTGTACCAATAACTTGAATGTTCTTTTCATGCTTAAAATCATTCGTAATCCATTCATAGGGATTGGTTTTATAATATGGCCAAGAGGATTTGAATCTTCTTTGAAAAAGTCCTGTATCGTGAAATGGATCATTCAAAAAAGTTTCATCGATATCCCAATAGATTTTGGCTCTATCAATCGCTAAAAGATGTTGTATAATTTTTTCTTCGGCATGGTTCAAAGCATTAAATCCAGCGAAAAGGAATTTTTTATCTTTTATAGTTTCTGAAAAATGGTTAAGATTATCAACTGCTTCTCTATAAATCAGACCTTGATAACCAATTCCTTTATGTAATAAATAATTATAAAGTGAATGATAATACAGTGGAAGTTTTTTCCAGAAAATTAAATATTTATCAATTAAGTCGGTTCGTTTGTCAATGTCAACTGCCCAATGTTCGACTTCCTTAATATTTTCAAGATATTTAAGAATCTTATCTGGTTCAAGAAGATACCGATCAATTTCGTTGAAATCTTGAAGTAATGTTTTTGCCCAATTAGCAAAGGTTTCGAAAGATTCTTGGTCTTTGTCAGTTACTGAAAGATACACATTATAAAACTCGAATAATAATTCGACGCTATCAATAGAACGAATTCCTGCAATGTTTTGAACAAAGTCTTCAATACTTATAATTTCAGGAGAAAATATAGTTGTAGTTGTTTCCTTTTTTAGCTCATCAATAAGAAAAACTTTAGCTCTTCTGTTAGGCAGAATAATTATTAAATCTGAAAAATTATCAGAATAATCAGTGACAATTACTTTAGCAAGTTTATTTAAAAATGAGTTGTTATTCATTTTATAAATATAAAAAAACGCCCCGATAAATCGAGGCGTTTCTTAAAAATATTTTGGAAGAAATTATTTTACTAATTTCACTTCAACTCTTCTGTTATTAGCTTTACCAGCTTTAGTTTTGTTAGAATCAATTGGCATTGACTCACCGAAACCTTTAGATGATAATCTTGAAGAAGCGATACCTTTTTCGATTAAGTAATTTTTAACTGCAGCAGCTCTGTTTTCAGACAAAGTTAAGTTAGCAGCATCTTTACCATCAGAATCAGTGTGTCCTTCAATTGAGAAGTTAGCACTTGGGTATTCTTTCAAGATAGCAGTAATAGCTTCTAATACTGGGTAAGTTCTTTGTTGGAAAGTAGCTTTGTTAGTATCGAATAAGATAGTTTTAGCATAATCATTTAATCTTTTGATAGCTTCGTCAGAAACTTCAGGACAACCTTGATTAGCTACAGTACCTTTAACATCTGGACATTTATCATCTTTGTCTAATACGTTATCACCATCTCTATCTGGCCAAGGACAACCTTTGTTTTCTTTTGGACCTTTTACAGTTGGACAAGAATCATCTTTATCAGCAATTCCGTCACCATCAGCATCTGGACAACCAGCTAAAGATTTTAAACCTGCTACATCAACACAAGCATCATCTTTATCAGCAATTCCGTCACCGTCAGTATCAGGACAACCGTTCATTTCAACTGTTCCAGCTTCTTCTGGACAAGAATCTTTAGAATCTTCGATTCCGTCACCGTCAGTATCAGGACAACCATTGAAAGCTTTTAATCCAAATACATCTGGACAAGCGTCATCTTTATCGTAGATACCATCATTATCTTTATCGCTAGCACCAAATTTGAAAGTTAAACCTCCAAAGTGTTGCAAGTGAGTTGGGATAGCATCAGCATTATCTCTTGAATCAAATGAATGTTTGTAAGTTGATTGAAAAGAAAGACCAACTTGCTCAGTAAACCAAAAAGTTATACCTAAACCTCCATTTACAGTTCCACCTTTAGCATCATCACCTAACCAAGTGTAACCTCCACCAACATGTGCAGATGGCTCTAACCATTTTGAACCTAATAGATTCATAAAGCTATATTTAACAATACCATCAACAGCGTAGTAATTTAAATCACCAGGATTTGTAACTACATAATCAGTTGAAGGATAAACTCTTTCGCTAACAAACTTTTTCATTTTGTTTACAGAACCTGTTACACCGAAAGAAAAATTATTTCCTACATTTCTTGATACGTTTAAATAAGACACAGATGGAAGAATATTCCAATATCTGTTAGCATCAAAATACTGAGAAAATTGATCCTCTAATTTAGAAGCAGCACTTACTCTACCTCCGTCTACTGCGTTTACACCAAACGAAATAGCCCATTTGTTGTTACTATCTTGTGCTTGAGAACTTAATCCTAAAAGCATCAATAAAGCAAATAATTTGTTAAGATGTTTCATACTTAATTTTGTTAGATTATAAAGATATAATGGTGCAAAAGTAACACCAATTATTGAATTATCAAAATGTTGTAGAAAAAATTCTACTTTATATGATTTTTAGCGCTTTACCAACTTCTGTAAATGCCTCAATTGCTTTATCAAGATGCTCTTTAGTATGTGCCGCCGAAAGCTGAACTCTAATCCTTGCTTTGTCCTTTGGAACCACAGGATAAAAGAAACCAATTACATAAATTCCTTTTTTAAGTAATTCATCTGCCATTATTTGAGAAAGCTTGGCATCATAAAGCATCACAGGCACAATTGCTGAATCTCCATCAATAATATCAAGTCCTGCAGCTTTCATTCCAGCTTTGAAATAATTAGTGTTCCATTCCAGTTTATCTCTTAATGAGGTGTCTTTTTCTAGGAGTTCGAATACTTTAATTGAAGCTCCAACTATTGCTGGTGCTAAAGAGTTCGAAAACAAATACGGACGAGAACGCTGACGTAAAATTTCAATAACTTCTTTCTTTGCTGTAGTATATCCGCCCATTGCGCCACCAAGCGCTTTCCCTAATGTTCCTGTAATGATATCCACTCTTCCCATCACGCCTTTTGCTTCGAGTGTTCCTTTTCCTGTTGCGCCTATGAATCCTGCTGCGTGACATTCGTCAACCATTACTAAGGCATCATATTTATCGGCTAAATCACAGATTTTATCTAATGGCGCTACTAATCCATCCATTGAGAAAACTCCGTCAGTAACAATAAGTTTGAAACGATGTCCTGCTTCAACCGCTTTCTTTAATTGATTTTCTAAATCTTCCATATTGGAATTTTCATAACGGTAACGTGCTGCTTTACACAAACGAACGCCATCAATAATAGAAGCGTGATTCAAAGAATCAGAAATAATACAATCTTCTTCTCCTAATAATGGTTCGAAAACACCTCCATTTGCATCAAATGCTGCTGCATATAAAATAGTATCTTCTGTTCCATAAAAATTAGCAATTTTTTGTTCTAATGTTTTATGAATGTCTTGAGTTCCACAAATGAAACGCACAGATGACATTCCGAAGCCGTGAGAATCTAAAGCATCTTTTGCTGCTTGAACCACTTCTGGATGAGATGATAAACCTAAATAGTTATTAGCACAAAAGTTTAAAACCGTTTCGCCATTAACTGTAATTTCTGCTCCTTGTGGAGAAGTTATAATGCGTTCTTTTTTGAAAATACCATTTTGCTCAATAGTATTTAGTTCGTTTTGCAGGTGTTGTTGAATTTTTCCGTACATATTTTAGTTTGTTTTGTTTTGACACGAATTGCACGAATTTACACGAACTCGGAATCGTTTAATTTCACGAATTATTGTAAAGTCTACACTCTATTTTCTTTTATCTATTTTCTGATGCTACAAATGTAACACTTCAATTGTTTCTCCTATATATATGAGCGACTTTTTCTCGACTTTGTAACCCATATCTTCAATGGCTTTTTGATAATTTTCTAATTGGGTTTTATGTTTTGGCAAATGTTGACCCGTTTTATAATCTAAAAGAAATACTTGTTTATCTTTTGAAATTGAGATTCTATCCGGTTTTGCTATATTTCCTTGTTTTTGAATGATGGTTTGTTCATTCATCACTTTATGTTCCTCCGAAAAATAATCGGTTAGTTCGTTATGGTTAACAATGTCTGAAATTGTTGCTAAAACTTCCTCTTTCTGACTTGAAATTATCAAACCGTTTTCGATGGCTTTGGTTATTGCCAAATCGATATCGTTTTTAGTTTTTACAAATTCCAAGATTTCATGAATGATGTTTCCGAATTCAATTGCTTTTTGTTGTTTGGTATTCCACATGATGCTTTCGCGTTGCGCAATCTTAATGTTTTTTGGGTTTAATGTTTCTGAAAGTTGCGGAATTATCAATACATTTGAAACCGCTTCTTTTGTTGTAGAGATTTTTTCATTCGAACCGAATTCATATTCTAATTGTTCTTCATTGAATTCGCTTCCTAAAAATTCGATAAAGAAAGTCGCCATATTATTAGGTAATTCTCCTTTGCTGTTTTCAGAAACCAATCCCGAAATCACATATAATTGTTCTTCTGCACGAGTTAACGCAACATACAAAACATTAATATTATCTAATAAATCTTCTTCTTTTTTCTGATTGTAAATTATTGCTGCATCTTCACCAAAACCTTCTACTTTACTACTTTTATCTACTAGAACTTTTGGCAAACCCATCATTTCTTCATCTGCATTTATCCATATTTTCTCTCTTGGACCTTTGCTATAATCCTCTTCCGCAAAAGGAAAAATCACCACTGGAAATTCCAATCCTTTCGATTTATGAATCGTCATAATACGAACCGCATCATTTCCTTCGGGCGATGGAATGCTTAATTTTTCGGAATTATTTTCCCAATAAGTAAGAAAATCAGAAATTCCAGATTGTTTTTTTAAATCGTGTTCCAAAATCAAATCCAAGAAATATTGTACGTAGGCATTTCGTTTTTCAATTGGAATCAATTTTGAGATTATTATTTCTGTAGCTTCATAGAGTGCTTTTTTACGAATATTTTGAAACGAAAAACCTCCCGAAGGATCGGAACTAATTTCGGTCAACCAATTTTGAAATTCCAATTCATTTTTTAATTCCATTCCTTTGGCAATAAAATCGTGAATTGGTAATTCTGTTTCCCGAAGCTTCGGGAGATTATTAGCTAAATAATATAAGAAATTAGCTTTCGATTCTAAATCATTTGAATTTTTTAAATATCGCAATATATAAATACATGTTTGAACTTCTGAAGATGCACCAAGCAACAAACTTTCGGAAGATACTATTGGGATTCCATTTTCAATTAAATGATTGGCAATTGCCGTTCCGGGTTGTTTTTTTCTTGTTAAAATTACAATATCCTTATAATTAAATCCGTTAGCTTTTACTTTCAAAATGGTATTTAAAGTTGCTTCCAAATACAAATCATTTTTGTCTAAACTATCTTCTCCCGAAGCTTCGGGATTAACCTCATCTTTATCGATTTTTGGAATAAAACTCACATTTACATAACCGCCTTTTTTATCATTACATTCTTGATGCGAATGATTTAAATACAAATCTTTGTAATCTTCATTTGTAAACTTAGAGGCTAAAAATTTGAAAAACTTATTATTAAAATCAATTACTTGATCGTAACTTCTCCAATTAATTCCGAGTGGAAAAAGCTCTTTACTTGGATTTATAAACGGATTTTTATCTTTACTTAATTCTATAAATTGTTCTGCTTTTCCGCCACGCCAACGGTAAATCGATTGTTTCGGGTCACCAACAATCATGAGCGAACCGCGTTCTCCATTCAAATCTTCACTTGAAAGAGCATTATCAATTAACGGAATCAAATTCTGCCATTGCATTTCGGACGTATCTTGAAATTCGTCAATGAAAAAATGTTTGTATTTTTCACCCAAACGCTCATAAATAAACGGCGCAGGTTGGTTTTGAATTTGCTCGTTTATCAACTTGTTGAATTCGGCAATTGAAAGTATATTTTGCTCTTTTTGAATCTCTTGCAATTTATTACTCAAGGTATTCATCAACGAAAGTGGCGTGATATTTTTTAAGAATGCTTCGTAGAAATTTTTCTTTTCGAATTTGGTGTAAATCGATTTTAAAATTGCCAATAATTCTGGAATAATACTTTCAATTATGGCACCATCTTTAGCGGTTTTATTGATTTTTATATCTTCAAATTCATGATAGGTTTTGTTATTTGGATTGTATTTTCCTTCTTGAATACTGACCAAATGTTTCGGAAAATAACCCCCAGAAAACGATTTTAAATCGATTCCATTATTTTCTATCAAAATCAATGTCTCTGTAGCTTGAGCAATGGTTTCAGCTTCGATTTCTTTACAAAACTCAACTAATCTATTTTTGATTTCAACAAATTCAGAAATTGATTTATTGTTAAAATGACTAATTTCTTCTCGGTTGTTTTCGTTTAAAATTAGTTTTCCTGTTTCCATAATTTCACGTGAAACGTCCCAACTTTTATCATCGTCAGTTTTTTCCATCGTGAAATTCACTAGAAGATTGGTCAAAGTTTCATCTTCACCAGCTTGAGCGATTATGGCATCAACGGCTTCTGTTAAAAGATTTTCGGTATCAAGTGAAACATCAAATGTTATAGGCAAATTCAAATCGTGTGCAAAAGCTCGAATGACTTTGTGCGTGAATTTATCAATAGTAGAAATATCAAAAGCTGCGTAATTGTGAATCAAATTCTTGATAATACTTTTGGCTTTTTCTTTAATATCAAATAACGAAATTCCGGTTTCTGAATGAATGACTTGCATTAAATTCAGTGCTTTTTCCGAAGGATTTTCTTTGGCAAATTCAGACAAACTTTCTACCACACGGCTTTTCATTTCGTGAACCGCTTTATTGGTAAAAGTAATCGCGAGAATATTGCGATAAGCATCTTGCTTTTTAGACAAAAGAATGATTTTAAGGTATTCTTTTACCAAAGTATACGTTTTGCCTGAACCTGCCGATGCGTCGTATATGGAGAAAGCTGGTTTTTGCATTTATTTTTTATTAATTCGATAAATATAATTCAATTTAGAATCTTCTCCGTAATATTCAACTTCAAATTCATCAATTTTTATTCCGCCTATTTTTTCTATCGCTTTTTGAGAACGAATATTAAAAGCTCCAATATGAAAATAAATGGTATCAACATATTGAAAAGCATAGTCCATCATAAGTTTTTTTAATGCCTTATTGTAGCCGTTTCCCCAATACTTTCTTCCAATAAAAGTATAACCTATTAATACCGAAGCTTCGGTTGAACTGGTTTTTGGATTGTAATCATAAAATCTACTACTGCCAATGGGTTCGTTTGTTTTTGCTTCTCTAACAAAAAATGCTCCTTTGGATTCCATTGCACCTTGAAAGAAATTTTGAAAAACATCTCTTTGATAACGAAATTTATTAGGATGTTGTTCCCAAACTAAAGGATCGGAAGCTACTTCATACAATTCTTCAAAATCATTTTCATGAAGCGGAACTAATTTTATCAAATCGTTTTGCAAATATTTGGGCTGAATATCAAATATCATATAGTTCTGTAATAGGTTTTTTCAATGGAATTATGTAAAAAAAGTATTTTCATTTACAAAGATAAATGTATAAATTTGAAATCAATTTTAGTATTAACTTTAAATAAAAATATCATGGCATTTGAATTACCACAATTACCTTACGCTTATGACGCGTTAGAACCACATATTGATGCAAGAACAATGGAAATTCACCATTCAAAACATCACAATGCATATACAACTAACTTAAATGCGGCCATTGCAGGAACAGATTTAGAAGGAAAATCTATTGAAGAAATTCTTAAAAATTTGGATATGACTAAAGCTGCTGTTAGAAATAATGGTGGCGGATTTTACAACCATAATTTGTTTTGGACAGTAATGTCTCCAAATGGTGGCGGATTACCAACAGGTGATTTATTAGCTGCAATTGAAAAAGATTTAGGTTCATTTGAAGAATTTAAAGCTGCTTTCGCAAAAGCTGGAGCAACACAATTTGGTTCTGGTTGGGCTTGGCTTTGCGTTAAAGACGGAAAATTGGAAGTTTGCGGAACTCCAAACCAAGATAATACATTAATGCCAGGCGTTGGTTGTGGTGGAACTCCAATTTTAGCAATGGATGTTTGGGAACACGCTTACTACTTAAATTATCAAAACCGTCGTCCAGATTATATTGAAGCTTTCTTTAATGTTATTAATTGGGATGAAGTTTCTAGAAGATACGCAGAAGCAAAATAACACTTTGTTTTAATAAATTTAAAAACCGGTTGTGTGTAGCAACCGGTTTTTTTGTGTGTGTGAATTTTAAAAAGACGTCCACAGTTGCGGACGCCTTTTTGCCCCAAATCTACCATAAATTTAACCTACTAAATATATGGAATTGCAAACATACTAATGAATGCATTTTTACTACCTGAAAATCGTTAATTATATTGGAATGATAGGCAAATGAGAGTGAAAATCGCCTTTTTAAAAGAGGAACTTATAGAAAATAAAAAAGGTGAAATTTCTTTCACCCTTTTTGCCCCAAATCTACCATAAACTTAACCTACTAATGCTATGGTTCTCCAAAGATATATGGCGGTGCAATGTGTCACAAAATATTATTGATGAATTACAATAATAATCGATGAAATGCACTATTTATGATTTTTTTAATAAGCTCTAGCGTTTTTTCCTTCGTAAAAGTTCATGAATGCTCGGTTTACAACACGATTTCCACCTGGTGTTGGATAGTCTCCAGTGAAGTACCAATCGCCTAAATTCTTCGGACAGGCAATATGCAAGTTGTCAACCGACTGAAAAATGATTTTTACCTCAGCTTTTATGTCATCAGAAGTTAATAATTGAGCAATTTTATTTGATATTTCTATATCGCTAAATGGCGAATATATTTCTGTAACGTAATTAACTACTTCTGAGTCTTTTAAGTTTTCTTGAGCTTTGCATTTTTTATAAACTTCATCTACAATTTTATATTGATTTCTCTCTTTTAAAAGTTCAATTGCTGCTTGAAAAGCTACTAATCCTTCTAGCTTTGCCATATCGATTCCATAACAATCTGGATAACGAATTTGTGGTGCTGACGAAACTACTACAATGCGTTTTGGATTCAATCGATCCATCATTTTTAGAATACTCATTTTTAAAGTAGTTCCGCGAACGATACTATCATCAATAATTACCAAATTATCTTCTGGTTTTATAACACCATAAGTGACATCATAAACATGCGCTACCAAATCATCACGACTACTATCATCGGTAATAAAAGTTCTTAATTTAGCATCTTTAATGGCGATTTTTTCCGTTCTAATTTTAACCGCTAACAATTCTTCTAAAGAATCTTTGGTCAGTTTTTTTCTATTATCAAGGATAAACTTGTTCTTTCTTTGATTTAAGAAATCATTAGCTGCTTCCACCATTCCGTAAAATGAAGTTTCTGCAGTATTTGGAATATAAGAAAAAACTGTGTTATCGGTATCATTCTCAATCGATTCAAGTACTGCTGGAAGTATTAATTTACCTAATTCTTTTCGTTCTTGATAAATTTCAGCATCGCTTCCTCTTGAAAAATAGATTCTTTCAAACGAACAAGCTTTTTTAACTGTTGGAACAATAATTTCTTCTTCTGTAACGGTTCCGTTTTTTTTAATAATTAAAGCATTTCCTGGTTGCAATTCTTGCACTTTGTCAAAAGCAACGTTGAAAACGGTTTGAATAACTGGTCGCTCAGAAGCTACTACAACAATTTCATCATCTTCATAAAAATACGCTGGACGAATTCCAGCTGGATCTCTAAAAACAAAAGCATCGCCGTGACCAAAAAGTCCTGCCATAGCATAACCGCCATCCCAGCCTTTAGAAGCACGTTTTAATATTTTGGCAACAGGAAGTTTTTCAGCAATAACAGGTGAAGCTTCTCTTTTTGATAATCCGTTGTTTTTACATTCTTGATATAAATCGGTAACTTCATCGTCAAGAAAATGTCCAATTTTTTCCATTACGGTAACGGTATCTGCCATTTCTTTAGGATGTTGACCTAATTCTACCAAACTATTGAAAAGTTCTTTAACATTCGTCATGTTGAAATTTCCGGCAACAATAAGATTTCGATGCATCCAATTGTTTTGACGCAAAAACGGATGAACACTTTCGATACTATTTTTACCAAAAGTTCCGTAGCGTACATGACCAAGAAATAATTCTCCGATGTAAGGAATATTAGCTTTTTGTAGCGCAACATTATCAGCGTATTCAGGATGTAACGTCAATTCTTCATTTACACGTTCGTTGATTTGTTTGAAAACATCTTGAATCGCTTGTGCATCGTTAGAACGAACACGACTGATATATCGTTCGCCTGGTTCAACATCTAGTTTAATCGATGCGAATCCGGCACCATCTTGACCGCGATTGTGTTGCTTTTCCATCAAAAGATACATTTTCTGTATTCCGTAGAAAGCCGAACCGTATTTTTCTTTGTAGAATTCTAACGGTTTTTTTAATCGTAAAAGTGCAATTCCACATTCGTGTTTGATTGCGTCACTCATTGTATTGTAGTTTAGTTGTGTGTTGTATTTTCAAATAAAAATGCCCCGAAAATTTCGAGGCATAAATTTATTATAATTCTATATCAAAATGTGTTAAAGCTTTGAATTGTTTCAATCTTTCCTGCACTTCTTCTTTTTTTAATGATTCCATTCTTTCTGTTCCAAATTTTTCTACGCAGAAAGACGCTAAGTTAGAACCTTGAATAATAGCTGTTTTCATAGTATTGAAAGAGACATCACCTTGCTGAGCAATAAATCCTGAAAAACCTCCTGCAAAAGTATCTCCAGCTCCAGTTGGATCAAAAACATCTGCTAATGGTAATGCTGGTGCAAAGAAAATATGTTCGTTATGGAAAATTAACGCACCGTGTTCTCCTTTTTTAATCACTACATATTTTGGTCCCATAGTGTGAATTTTAGCAGCAGCTTTCACTAGAGAATATTCTCCAGAAAGTTGACGTGCTTCTTCATCATTGATTGTAATTACATCAACGCGTTTGATAACGTCTAATAATTCTGGTAAAGCACAATCCATCCAAAAATTCATGGTATCAAGAACAACCAATTTTGGTGTTGATGTCATTTGATTTAAAACACCTGTTTGAACTAATGGATGCAAGTTTCCTAACATTACTACTTCGGCATTTTTGAAATCTTGAGGAACAACTGGATTAAAATCGGCAAGAACGTTTAATTCTGTTGCTAAAGTATCTCTAGAATTCATATCGTTATGGTAACGTCCACTCCAAAAGAATGTTTTTCCGCCTTTTACGATTTCAATTCCTGAAATATCGATATTTCTTGCTGTCAATAAATCTAAATATTCTTGTGGAAAATCTTCACCAACAACCGAAACGATTCCTGATTTTACATTAAAATGTGAAGCTGAAAGTCCGATAAACGTTGCAGCACCACCAAGAATTTTATCTGTTTTTCCAAAAGGAGTTTCGATAGCGTCAAAAGCAACCGTTCCTACTATTAAAAGTTTGTTCATTTTTACGTTTTCAAATTAAAGGTGCAAAGATAAACTTTAGTTTAGAAGTTTAAAAGTTTATAGTTTAAAAGTTTAAAAAGGATTTGTGGTTTAAAGTTTTGGGGAATTTACAACAACTTCCCATCTTTATTTTCAAATAAGATAACAAATCATTTAATCCAATTTTTATCAGGATTTAAATATGTTGAAAGCACTGCATAAATGTGAATTGTTTTGTTTTCTTGATCAACTTTAAAATGAACCATGTATTTAAAAGTTTTCATTGGCAAACAATGAACATCATTATATCTAACTTGAAAATTTGGAGTTTTTTGTAAATGTTTTAAAGTAGTTCTATATTCTTGTATGAATTTTTTACCAAAACCTTTTCTTCTTGAGTTAAGAAAATCACGAGCATCTATTAAATCATTCTTAACTTTTGGATCTGCAGTAATAGTGTAGTTTGCCATTTACTATTCGTCCAAATTATCTATCATTTCGAATGCATCAACTGGTTTTTTATTAAGTTTTATACGTTTTGAAACTTCATCTTTATGCCATTGAGGAATTTGATTACTTTCTTGAGAATGTTTGTAAGCTAAAAAATCTATAAAACTTTCTACTTCATCTATTAAGCTATCTGGTAAATTTTTCAATTTATCATTTACGTGTTTCAATGCTGTTGCTGTCATAATTAAGTAGAATAAATAATTATAGTAAAAGTATAAAAAATATCAAATCAAAGCAACTTCCGATCTTCATTTTCATAAAAAGAATCAATAGATAAATTGGGTAAACCTGATGCATAAACCGCTAATTCATCACAACGTTCGTTTTGCGGATGATTGTTGTGTCCTTTAATCCATTTAAAATCTACTTGGTGTTTTCTGTAAACTTTTAGAAAGCGTTTCCATAAATCGGAGTTTTTTCTGTTGACGAAACCTTTTTTCTCCCAACCTAAAACCCATTTTTTTTCAACAGAATCGACAACATATTTAGAATCAGAAATTACTAAAACTTTCATATTTGGATTTTTTAACTTTTCTAAACCTACAATTACGGCAAGAAGTTCCATTCTATTGTTAGTAGTCAAACGGAAACCTTCATAGAATTCTTTTTTATGCGATGTACCAACAAGTTCCATAACTACTCCATAACCGCCGTTTCCGGGATTTCCTTTGGCTGCGCCGTCTGTGTAGATGTGGACTTGGTGTGACATATTAAGTACGAAGTTAGAAATACGAAGTATGATTTATGAATTAAGTTAAAAGTTTTTCAATTACTTCAGGAAAATATTGGTGTTCTAGAATATGGATTTTATCAGCTATTTCTTCTGCGGATTTGCAATCTTCTATGTTTACAGATTTTTGAAAAATGAATTCGCCTTCATCATAATGTTCATTTACATAATGTATGGTGATTCCTGTTTCTGTTTCTTTATTCTCTAAAACAGCTTGATGAACATTCATTCCGTACATTCCTTTTCCGCCATAATTTGGTAAAAGCGCTGGATGAATGTTGATTACTTTATTTGGATATTCTTTTATAATGTGTTCAGGAAATTTCCATAAAAATCCGGCAAGAACAATTAAATCTGGTTGGATTTTATTTAATTTTTCTAAAACAATTCCTTCGTTAAGTTCTTGTCTATTGAAAACTTGAGAAGGAACGTTTAAATTTTTTGCTCTTTCTAACACTTTGGCATTAGGATTGTTAGTGAAGACTTCGAATACGTTCACAAGATTTTTTTTATTGAAATGTAATATGATATTCTCGGCGTTAGAACCCGAACCAGAAGCGAATATTACTATTTTTCTCATTTACCTGTAATTTTTATTACGCAAAAAAAAGAATAATAAATGATAATAAATAATATAAATGAGGTCATTGTTAAATAATTTTTTTAATTTCGTATTCACATTTATTAACTAAAAGGTGGTTTTAAAATAAAGTTTTTTATTTTTGCCAACAATTTAAATTTTAAAATTAAAGATTATGTCAGACATTGCATCAAGAGTTAAAGCGATTATCGTAGACAAATTAGGCGTTGACGAGAATGAAGTTGTAACAGAAGCAAGCTTCACAAACGATTTAGGAGCTGATTCATTAGACACTGTTGAGCTTATTATGGAGTTCGAAAAAGAATTTGATATCCAAATTCCAGACGACCAAGCGGAAAACATTGCTACTGTAGGTCAAGCTATTTCTTACATCGAAGAAGCAAAAAAATAATAAAATAAAATACCCGTACACTATAAATGTGTGCGGGTTTTTATTATTTTTTTGATTTGGAAAAAAATTAAACTATTTTTGATTGAATTTCAATCACACTATATTGAAATACCCTTGTATCTTTAAGCTCAATTTATAAAGAAAACAGGGTATTATTTGTTTAAAATACATTTAAAAAAAATTATATGCAATTAAAGCGTGTTGTTGTAACTGGACTTGGAGCATTAACTCCTATTGGTAATTCCATTCAAGAATATTGGGATGGTTTAGTTAATGGAAAAAGTGGTGCTGCTCCAATAACATATTACGATACTGAAAAGCATAAAACAAAATTTGCTTGCGAAGTAAAAAACTTCAATATTGAAGATTACATGGATCGTAAAGAATCGCGTCGATTAGATAAATTTTCTCACTATGCAATTGCTGCAAGTGATGAAGCTATTAAAGATGCTGGAATTACTCATGACAACGTAAACAAACATCGAGTTGGAGTAATTTGGGGTGCAGGAATTGGCGGTTTAGAAACTTTTCAAGAAGAAGTAATGTACTATGCTAAAGGCGATGGAACTCCAAAATTTAATCCATTCTTTATCCCAAAAATGATTGCCGATATTGCTCCAGCTCATATTTCTATGAGAAATGGCTATATGGGTCCAAATTATACAACAGTTTCTGCTTGTGCATCTTCTGCTAATGCGATGATTGATGCTTTTAATTATATTCGTTTAGGAATGTGTGATGTAATAATCACTGGAGGTTCTGAAGCGGCTGTAACTATTGCTGGAATGGGCGGATTTAATTCAATGCATGCTTTATCTACAAGAAATGAAAGTCCAGAAACAGCTTCGCGTCCATTTGATGCTACACGTGACGGTTTTGTTCTTGGTGAAGGTTCAGGTGCCATTGTATTAGAAGAATACGAACATGCAAAAGCGCGTGGTGCAAAAATTTATTGTGAAATTGGCGGTGGCGGAATGTCATCTGATGCATATCATTTAACTGCTCCACATCCAGAAGGAATTGGAGTAATTGCCGTTATGGAAAATACGTTACGTGATGCAGGAATGACTCCAGAAATGGTTGATCATATCAATACACACGGAACTTCGACACCACTTGGTGATGTTGCTGAATTGAAAGCAATTAGTCATGTTTTTGGTGCTCATGCTAAAACTATCAACATCAATTCAACCAAATCAATGACAGGACATTTACTTGGTGCTGCTGGTGCGATTGAAGCAATTGCTGTTATTTTAGCAATGAAACATAGTATTGTTCCTCCAACAATTAATCATACTGTTGTAGACGAAAATATTGATCCGTCGTTGAATTTAACTTTAAACAAACCACAAAATAGAGAAATCAAAGTAGCTATGAGTAATACTTTTGGCTTTGGTGGACATAATGCTTGTGTGTTATTTAAAAAATTAGAAGAATAAGTTTTCATGCGATTACTTAAAAAAATATTTACCCGAAATTCCCGTCCTACAGAAGGCGGGAATTTTTTTGTTGCTATCGAAAAAATTGTTGGTTTTAAACCCGTAAATATAAAATTCTACGAAAAAGCATTTACCCATCGTTCTTCTAATAAAACCGATGATAAAGGAAACCCTTTAAATTATGAGCGTTTGGAATTTCTTGGAGATTCAATGTTGAGTTCTGTAATTGCTGCTCATTTATACAAAGAAGCTCCACTTGGAGATGAAGGTTATTTAACAAAAATGCGTTCTAAAATTGTAAGTCGTGAGCATTTGAACGAACTTGGCAGAGATTTACATCTTATTGATTATGTAGAAAGTAAAGTTCCGTCTTCGCATTTTGGAGAAAATATTCATGGAAATATTTTTGAAGCTTTAGTTGGTGCCATTTTTCTTGACAGAGGTTATGTAGGTTGCGAAGAATTTATTCAAAAAAGAGTTATAATTCCTTATGTAGATATTGCTCGACTAGAAGGAAAAGTGATTAGTTATAAAAGCTTGGTCATTGAATGGTGTCAAAAAGAGAAAAAACAATTCAATTTTGATGTTTTTGACGATAATGGAAACGATGGACAACGCTATTTTGGTGTAAAATTGAGTATTGATGATAAAGTAATTGCAAAATCGAGAGCAACTTCTAAAAAGAAAGCTGAAGAAATTGCTTCAAAACGTGCATATTTTGCATTTCAAGAAAAAATTAACAAAATTTAGTTCAAATTCTTATAAAACTATAACGTTTTCGTTTATAAAATAACGTTAATCTAATACTTCATTAGTGTTTTGAATTTCTATAAACACTATATTTACAACTTATTTTGGCACAAAATGGGTAATCTTAAGCTATCTATTGAGGAATTTGAAGAAGACGATTTTTTTATTATCGCCATTCACACTCCATTGGAAGATTATCGATTAGCTTATTTTTTAAATCTGAATCTTGATATTTTTTTAAGTAAAAATAAAAATGAAGTTGAATCTCAAGTAAAAGAGGGAAAAACATCGTTTGCAAGATTCACTTTTGAAGACAAAGAAAAATTCATCAAATGGGATTTGGTTCAAAATAAAAACGAAATTGAAATCATTGAAAACAATAATAAGCAAGATTTGTTTTCCGGATTTAAAAATAAATTTTCTGCATCTGCTTTTTTATTGCCAGAATTTAAAAAAGTAGATTATTTTCTTAAAATTGAAAATGCAGAAAAAGAAATAGAAATTGATACAATCGTTTCAAAAATAAATAGTATCGAAAGTGTAAAAATGGTTTATGCTATCGATTCTGAAAATATAAAATCAAAAAATAATTTAATTTTTTAAAAAATGCCAACAAGAAAAAAGACTAAAATTGTAGCCACGTTAGGTCCAGCTTGTAGTTCAAAAGAAGTCATTAGAGACATGGTTGAAGCAGGAGTAAATGTATTTAGAATTAACTTTTCTCATGCCGATTACACTGATGTTAAAGAACGAATCGATATTATTAGAGAATTAAATGCCGAATACGGTTATACTACAGGAATTCTTGCCGATTTACAAGGTCCGAAACTTCGTGTAGGTGTGATGAGTGAAGATGTTGTTGTAAATCCAGGAGATATTATTACATTTCAAACCGCAGAAGACGTTCCAGGAACAAAAGATAGAGTTTACATGAACTATCTTGAATTTCCAAGAGATGTAAATCCGGGTGAGAAAATTCTTTTGGATGACGGAAAATTAATGTTTGAAGCTCTTGAAACTAATGGAACTACTGAAGTAAAATGTAAAGTTATTCAAGGTGGACCATTGAAATCTAAAAAAGGAGTAAATCTTCCAAATACAAAAGTTTCTCTTCCAGCATTGACTAAAAAAGATATTAAAGACGCGCTTTTTGCTATAGAAAATGATGTCGATTGGATAGCTTTATCGTTTGTAAGAACTCCAGCTGATTTAGAAGAATTGCAAGATTTAATTGCAAAAAATTCTGATCACAAAATTCCAATTATAGCAAAAATTGAAAAACCAGAAGCAGTTGAAAATATTGATAAAATCGTTGCTTTTTGCGATGGTTTGATGGTTGCTCGAGGAGATTTGGGCGTTGAAATTCCGGCACATGAAGTTCCATTGATTCAAAAGAAATTAATTCACAGAGCTAAAACGGCTCGTATTCCTGTAATTGTGGCAACACAAATGATGGAAACAATGATTACAAGTTTAACTCCAACAAGAGCGGAAGTTAATGACGTTGCCAACTCGGTTATGGATGGTGCAGATGCAGTAATGTTATCAGGAGAAACTTCAGTTGGAAATTATCCAGTTCAAGTAATTGAAAAAATGACGCAAATCATTGAAGCAGTAGAAGATTCTCCGCTAATTCAAGTTCCTCTAACGCCGCCACAAGTTAGAACCAAACGTTTTATTACTAAATCTATTTGCTATCATGCAGCTTCTATGGCGAATGATATTAAAGCAAAAGCAATTTCAACTTTAACCAATAGTGGTTATACTGCATTTCAGATTTCGGCTTGGCGTCCATCAGCTCATATTTTAGTTTACACTTCTAACAGAAGAATTCTAACACAATTGAACTTACTTTGGGGTGTAAATGCTTTTTTCTACGATAAATTTGTGAGTACAGATGACACAGTAGATGACATTAATTATATTGCTAAAGAAAATGGATATGTTAAAAAAGGTGATATTTTAATCAATCTTGCAGCGATGCCAGTAATTGAAAAAGGAATGGTAAATACTTTGAGAATTTCTGAGATAGAATAGTTTCCTATTCAATTTTTCATACTGAACCTCGTTTCTTAATTGAAACGAGGTTTTTTTCGTTATAAACAATAACTAAAATAATATTAGTGTATTTTGTCGGTTTTGTGTGTCATTAAACGGTTTTTTTTGCGTATTTAATTTTTTGTTATCTTAAAAACTATTTTTGTTGTCATAGTTATAATTATATTTTTCTAATTCCAAAAAAAGAGAATAAACTAAGCGAAAACTCTTAACACTACAAGAGTATATTTAATTAATCGCAGTTTGATAAACAACTGTGAAATTTGTGATAATCCAGTTACCTAACACATATTTTAAAATCTTTAGTTATGAAAAACTTTAATAATTATATTTTCAAGTGGATGTTTTTAAATTCATTTTTTAGTTTTCAATTTGATAAATTTTTTGTGATTTGTCTATTCTGTAATACTAAAATTAAGAAACAATTATTAACGACTATTGTTTTTTTATTTTTTATAAACTTATCATCTTACAGTCAAATCTCAGTTACTGCTACATCTGGAACTATCGGACCTTCAAACTATACTACATTAAAACTTGCTTTTGATTCTGTCAATTCTGGCATTCATAAAGGCAGTATAAATATTGCTGTTACCGGCAACACAACTGAAACCGTTACAGCAACTTTAAATGCCAGTGGCTCAGGGTCAGCATTATACTCAAGCATTCAAATAATTCCAAGTGGTGGAGTTTTAAGAACTATTAGTGGATCAATAGCTGCTGGAAGCCCTTTAATCAATTTTAATGGAGCTGATAATGTTACAATTAATGGATTAAATACGACTGGTAATGCATTACAATTAATCAATAACACAGTTTCAGCAACAATTGCAACTTCAACAATTCGTTTTATTGGTGATGCATCAAATAATATTATTTCAAATTGCACTATTTCTGGATCATCAACCTCTGCAAGTTCTGGAACTATATTGTTTTCAACAGGAACTGTAACAGGTAATGACTTTAATCAAATATCAAATTGCATAATTAATCCTGCAGGAACAAATTTACCAACCAATGCAATTTATTCTGCAGGAACTTCCTTAACAATTGACAACAGTGATAATAGCATATTAAATTGTATTATTCAAGATTATTTTAACAGTACGGTTTCTTCTACGGGCATATATATATTTTCAAATAGTACAAGTTGGACAATTTCAAATAATAAATTTATCCAAACATCTACACGAACATCTAATGCAAATGCATTAACTCACAGAGGAATTAGAATTACTACTCCAGGAGGAGGAAACTACAACATAACTAATAATATTGTTGGTTATGCTAACTCTTCTGGAACTGGAAACACTATTTATAATGGAAATTTTGCCACTTCTTTTAGAGGAATTGAATTAACAAGTGGTAGTCAAGTTTCAAATTTACAAGGTAATATAATATCGGGAATAAATTTTTCAACAACCAGCGGAACAACATCCTCACCTGGAGTTTTTACAGGTATATCGGTATTATCTGGTACTGTAAATTTAGGCACAACCTCAGGTAATATAATAGGAAGTAATACTTTAAATAGTGCTATTGTAATTAACTCCATTTCAACTAACGCTACAAGAATTGAAGGAATTTATGTCTCCACTACCACTTCTTCAACTATTCAAAACAACTTAATAGGTGGAATAAGTACAAGTGGAAGTTCAGCAAATGGATATTCAATTATTGGCATCTTTAGTTCCGGAACCTTGGGGAATTTCATAATAAATTCAAACACAATTGGTAGTCAAACCACACCCAATTCAATAACAGCAGGAACTCTAGGAACTACTACAACTGGAGTATGTAGCTTTTATGGAATATGTAATACCGCAACTGGTTCAATTTCAATAACTAATAATGCTATCCTAAACAATTCAGTTTATGGCACGAGTACCTCTCTGTATTATGGTATTTTTAACAGTGGAGGAATTGGTTTTCCTGTCGCTATAGATTCTAATGTTATAGATGGAGCATTTCTTAGTGGCTCTGGAGTAATTAGAGGTTTATATAACAGTATAGCAGCGAGTAGTTTATCAATTTCTAATAACATCTTGAGAAACTTCACTATAAGCTCCACAAATGCAAATTTAACAGCAATTTTAAATGCTGGCGCGGTAAGTTCAAATATAACAATAAATTCAAATAAACTTGGAGACTCCACTGCTGAATTAGCAAATTATACTGCAGCTTCAACTAGCACATTTTTTGGCATTTACAACACTAGTGGAACATCCTTAACGTCCTTAAATATTCAAGGTAATGACATTAGAGGAATTTCAAATTTAGTTCTATCAAGTTCGGTTTACAACTTCATTTCAAATACTTTTGCAACTAAATCACAAAACATAAGTAATAATTCGTTTACTAATTTGAGTATAGCCACAACTGGCAATATTACTTTTATATCAAATAGTGTTGCATTACCAAACTTAGGTTCACAAATAGTATCAAATAATTCAATTGTTGGAAGTTTTTTAAAGAATGGTTCTGGTGGTACAGTTACCATCTTTTTAAGTGCAGCTACTTCAAATTCTACCGCAACAATTGTGAATAATAACAATAATTTTTCCAACATATCAGTAATAGGAACCACAATTTTATCAGGTTGGAATCAAAGAGATTTAGGACTAACTTCAAAAACAATTACTGGAAATGTTTTTAATAATTTGAGCTCTGTATCAGGTGCAATTACTGCAATGTCACTGAACGGATTTGGTTCAACATCAAGTGTAAGTAATAATACTATATCCAACTTAGCAGGGCAAGCGGCAATAACAGGAGTTATTATTGGTTCTACCGGAAACTCCAGTTTATTTACAATAAATTCTAACACTATTACTGGACTAAACTCATCTATTGTTGGGGCAAATGTAATAGGCATAGCTAACTCAAACTCAAGTAACTTAATAAATTTTAGTCAAAATACAATTAACACACTTTCGTCCTCTGGTGCAACTGCTACGATTTCAGGGGTTCAAATATCAGGTGGCGCAGGTAATCATTTGGTGTCTCAAAATACAATTTTTGCAATTTCATCCACTGGAACAACTGGACCTACAATTAATGGATTATTAATCAGTGGTGGCACTTTGATTTCAATATCAAAAAACAAAATTTACAATTTATCTCAAAATGGTACTATTAATGGAGGAGTAGTTAATGGAATATCCATTACTGGAGCAACTTCAGTTACAGCTTCCAATAATTTAATTAGTGATTTGAAAGCTCAATCCTCTTCCAGTCTACATGCAATTAGAGGTATTTCAGTAAATTCATCTACAGCAAATGCTTCGTATAATTTGTATCATAATACAATATATATAAATACAACCTCAACAGGTACTAATTTTGGTACTGAAGCACTTTATCATGCTACAAATGCAACGTCAACTAGTGCGAAACTACTTTTGAAAAACAATATATTTATTAATACATCTACAGCTAAAGGAACTGGTAAAACAATGGCTTATTATAGAAACAATACTGCATTTACCAATTATGATTTAACCTCAAATTCTAATTTATTCTATGCTGGAACTCCTAATGCTTCAAATCTAATATATTTTGACAATACAAATAACTGTCAAACTTTAGCCTCATTTCAATCAAAAGTTGGCCCAAGAGAAATAAATTCTGTTTCAGAAAACATAACTTTTTTAAGTATTGTTGGTAGTAATAGTAATTTTCTTAAACCTGATGCTTCTTTTCCTACATTTATAGAGAGTTCTGGAACAATCATTTCAACAATACCAGATGATTTTGTAGGAACTATTCGTCAAGGTGGTTCTGGCTATATAGGAACAGGAACTGCACCCGATATCGGTGCATACGAAAATGAAGGTATACAATACAGAAGTGCTGTAATTGTAAGTGGCGCTTTATATGGAAACGGTTCTTACACTACTTTAGGAAGTGCTTTTATAGCAATAAATGGTGGATCACAAACAAGTTCAGATATTATAATAACAGTTAGAGGAGACACAAACGAAGGGAATTTTTCTGCAACATTAAATCAAGGTTTATGGAACTCTTTAACAATCAGACCTATTGGAAACAGAATAATAACGGGAGCAATAACAGCTGGGAATCCATTAATTAGATTCAATGGCGCAGATAATGTTATTATTGACGGAATAAATGATTCAAATTTTTCATTAACTCTTTCAAACACTACTTCATCGTCAACCTCAGGAACTTCAACAGTCTTTTTTACGGCAGATGCCAGCAATAACACTATTACTAATTGTACCATTCTGGGTTCAATGACTGCGACTCTTAGTACTGCCGGAGGAGTAATTCATTTTGGAAATGGAATAACGACAGGAAATGACAACAACACTATTTCTTACTGTTCTATTGGCCCATCAGGAATAAATTTACCTTCACGACTAATATACAGTAGCGGATCTACATCCTCATCTACTATTGCCAATAGCGGAATTACCATCTCTAATTGTAATTTGTATGATTATTTTTTAAGCTCAGGAGCAGCTGCAATTTATGCTATAACAGGTAATACGGATTGGAATATTAACTCCAATAAAATCTATCAAACTACAACACAAACTTTTACATCAGCAGCAACAGTATATGGTATTTATTTTGCAAACTCTACATATGGAAACAATACGCAAATAACAGGAAATACTATAGGCTATAATAACAATACTTCAACAGGAACTTCAACATATTTAGGCAGTAGTGTTGCTGGAAATTTTACAGGGATTTATTTTCAAGCCTCCTCAACTGCTACTAATTTGTGTGCCATAAATTCGAACACTATTTCAAACATATCTTTAGACTCGTCAACGGGTAATTTAGTAGGCATAATTAATGCAACGGGAACATCTTCAAACGCAATATCTATTAATTCAAATACATTACAAAACTTTACTTTATCAACTTCAACTGGAATATTATCAGGAGTTAATTGGGGTGCTGCATCTACTTTAAATGTTATTGGTAATACAATTACAGCATTTAACAGAAATGTTGCAGGAAATCTTTATGGTATATATAGCACTTCAGCTGGTATAAATGAAACAATTTCAAATAATAATATCAATAATTTAAATTGTAATTCGACAACAATTGGTAACATTTACGGTATATATTTAGCAACATCAACAGGCGTAAAAATAATTACAAATAATATCGTTTCTATGTTAAATGGAACTGGAGGAAGTAATTTGTATGGAATAAGAAATAATACTGGTACAACTGTAACCCTATCTGGAAATAATGTTAATAACATTAACAGCGATGGTGGCATAAATCCTACAGTTATTGGAATAAACAAAACATCCACTGGAAGTGCAAATATTTTTAAAAATAAAATTTATAATCTAACAAGTACCGCTACAAATCCTAATGTTTCTGGAATTTTAAGTTCTGGAACTGCCAGTACTACTTATATTTATAATAATTTAATAGGAAATTTAAATGCCAATTTGTCAAACGCTACAAACCCAATAACAGGAATAAACATAAGCGCAGGTAGTAGTGTAAATGTTTATTACAACACGGTATTATTAGATGCAATAAGCAGTGGTGCTGTTTTTGGATGTTCCTCAATATTTGTAAACACTGCAGTTACAACTACATTACGAAATAATATATTTATAAATAGATCTACACCTAACGGTTCAGCCTTAGCGGTTGCCTACAGAAGGTCATCTACAACGTTAACATCTTATTCCACATCATCTAATAATAACTCATTCTTTGGAACTTCAATATATACAGACGGAACTAATACAGATAATACTTTAGCTGCATATAAAACTAGAATGGTAACTCGAGACGGTTTATCTGTTTCTGAAAATACTACATTTATCAGTACTAATGGAAACTCCTCTCAATTTCTACATATCAATAGTTCTGTCCCTAACTCATTAAATGCTGGAGGTGTTTCAATTGCAGGATATACCGACGATTATGACGGAAATACACGAGATACTACATCTCCAGATATTGGAGCTGATGAATTCGATTTAATCCCAGTAATTACTGCTTTCAATCCTACAAATTATTGCGCCTCTGGAACAGAGATAGTAACAATAACTGGATTTAATTTAAACAATGGAGCAGTCAGTGTAAAATTTAACGGGATATCAGCAACAATTATCTCAATTTTACCCAATACAATAATCGTGAGCGCACCAACTGGATTAACATCAGGACTTATAACTGTTACAACAAGTTCAGGAACAGCAAATTCTCCAACAACATTCACGGTAACCCCAATTCCTGTTGTGGGTACAATTTCATCAGATCAATTGGTTTGTTCTGGGACAACACCCAGTGACATTTCTTTAACAGGAAGCACTGGCTCAATTCAATGGCAATCTTCGAACGATGGTATAAATTTTACAGATATCTCTGGAGAAACAACATCAGTTCTTTTAGGTTCCTTTATTGGAAATTTAACTGTAACTAGATATTTTAGAGCTATAGTTGCTAACGGTGTTTGTCCATCTGTAAGTTCACCAATTGTTACTCTAAACGTTCTTTCAACAATATGGGATGGAAACTCATGGAGTAATGGTTTTCCAAACGGATTTACTTCAGTTGTTTTTACTGGAAATTATTCACAATCTGGAAGTTTTAGCGCATGTAATTTAACAGTTACTAATAATGCAACAGTTGTCATTCAATCTGGTGATACAATTACACTCAATGGAGGAGTTTTTGTGGAAACTGGCAGCAATCTAACCTTTAACAATAATGCCAATTTAATCCAAAATTCTAATACTGTTAACTCAGGTATTGTTTCTGTCAAAAGAAATAGTAATCCTTTAATGCGTTTGGATTATACATTATGGGCATCACCAGTTAGTGGACAACAACTGCAATCTTTCTCTGCACAAACACTTTCTAATCGATTTTATACTTACAATTCTGCTAGTGACTTATACACTGTAGTTGCTTCTCCATCTACAACAAATTTTAGTATTGGTAGTGGATATTTAATTAGAGTTCCCAATAATCATCCATTAGTTCCTACTGTTTGGACTGGAATTTTTAGTGGTGTACTAAATAATGGTGATGTTAATGTTGCTGTAGATACTAACACCTATAATGCTGTTGGAAATCCTTATCCTTCACCTATTAACGCTGATGATTTTATACTGTCTAATAATTTAACAGAAGCACTTTATTTTTGGAGAAAATCAAATAGTTCAGCTTCAACATCCTATGCAACTTATACTCTAGCTGGAGGTGTTGGGACAAGCTCTAATATTGGTGATCCATTAAACTTAGTACCTAATGGAATTATTCAAATTGGACAAGGCTTTATAGCTAAATCAACTTCATCTCAATTGTCTTTTAATAATTCCATGAGGATTTCAAATTCTGCTGATCAATTTTTCAAAACGAATACATTAAATAGAAATAGAATTTGGTTGAATTTAACAAGTTCCACTTCTGAAATTTTTTGTCAAACGATGATTGCATATATGCCAAAAGCTACTAATGGTTTTGATTCATCTTTAGATGGAAAGCTTTTTGAAGAAAGTCCAACTTCTCTAACTTCATTAATAAATAATGAACTATACTCTATACAAGCCAGACCTTTTCCGCTTGATGTAAATGATGTTGTTCCTTTAGGATTTAAGTCAGCTAATGCTGGTAATTACGCAATTTCAATTAACAATGTTGATGGATATTTTTTAAACACAAATCAAACTATTTATCTAAAAGATAACTTAACAAATACTATTCACAATTTAAGCAAGTCTAATTATAATTTTGTAACTCAAGCAGGTACTTTTAATTCTCGATTTGAAATTGTCTATAAAAACTCCTTATCTAAAGTTCAACCAATAAATAATTCAGAAAATATTGTAATCTACAAACAGTATCACGATATTGTTATTAATGCTGGAAATATTGTAATTGATCAAGTACAAGTATATGATACATCTGGTAAATTATTAATTGACAAAAAAAATGTTCAAAATACTGAATTACGCTTAACTAGTGGAATGTTGCATGAAATGTTGCTCTTTAGAATAACAACTCTAAACAAAGAAGTGGTTTATAAAAAAGTTATTCCCTAATTACAGTTTACAATAAAAATACTTATGCAAGGTCTAAACCTGAATTAAAAAATAATTATGTATTAAATAAGAATTATGATAAAAAAATAATGGTTTTTTGTGATAAAATTTTATTACTAAAAATTTCCAAAGGATTATTGAAATAGTTAAATATTTTGATAATCCTTTTTACATTTCAAAAGAAAAAGTATATTTGAACAACTAAATTAGATTAATTATGGAATCAAAAAACCCGTTTTTTAAGACAAAAACATTCTCTAACACTTCAGCTGCAAATGACAACGTTAGTGTTATAGATTATAACGAAACAATGACGGTTTCAGGAACAATTAATAAAAGTTTTATTTTATTGATGCTGTTAGTTGCAACTGCTTTCATCACATGGACTTTAGCTTTTAACGGTTATAATCCAATTGTTTTGACTATTGGTGGCGCTATCGTTGGTTTGATTTTAGTTGTAGTTTCATCATTTAAACCGCAACTTTCTACTTATTTAGCTCCAGCTTATGCTTTATTTGAAGGTCTATTTATTGGAGGGATTTCTGCTTTCTTTGAAGCAAGTTACCCAGGATTAGTAATACAAGCCGTTGGTGGAACATTTGTTACTTTCTTAGTTTGTTTTGCACTATACAAATACAACATTGTAAAAGTTACTGAAAAATTCAAATCAGTAGTAATTGCAGCTACTTTAGCTATTGGAGTTTATTATTTAGTATCATGGTTGTTATCAATGTTTACTAGTTTTCAACCTGTACATTATGGAAATTCCATGATGAGCATTGGAATTAGTGTTTTTGTAATTGTTATTGCAGCTTTAAACCTATTTCTAGATTTTGATCAAATAGAAAAAGGAGCACATCAAAGAATGCCAAAATTCATGGAATGGTATGGTGCAATGGGATTAATGGTAACTTTAGTTTGGTTATACATTGAATTCTTGAGATTGTTATCAAAATTATCAAGTAGAGATTAATCATCATTTTACACATAAAAAAAGCGTTCAAAAATTGAACGCTTTTTTTATATGTATCTTTTACAACCTAAGCAGCAATTTTTTCAAAAGCTATGAAATTAATAAGTTTACCTTTAGTATCAAAAACAGGGAATCCTTTGATGTGACATTTATATAAAGCTCCATCTTTGCAATAGTTTAAAATAACTTTATCAAAAGGTTGCTTTGCTTTTACTGCTTCACTAATTTCTTTGGATATTTTATCATTGGTAAGTTTACCTTGAAACATTTTTGGTGAATTCCCAATGACTTCATTTGGAGTATAGCCATTCATTTCTACCATATTTTTGGAAGCAAAAACTATTGACAATTGCGCATCAGTAACTACAATTACAGTATCGCTTGTTAATTCTTCTTTGTAATCCCAAGTGGTGTTCCATTTGTTATCTTTCACAATTCTATTTAATAAATTAGCATCAGAAAGCGTTAGTCTAAATTTGTCGAAACTTTTAGAATAAAAATCCCAACAGGTTAACGGAAAAGTAGACAAAGACAAACTCTTGTAATGCTTTGCAACTGCATTTTCGTAATTTGAAAGTTTCATTTTTTAATCAATTTGGGACAAATCTAAAATGATTTTTTAAAACCAAACACTTTAATTTAAAGATTAACTTTTGTTCAATCTTTTTTAAAACTCAAAACGCAGTTGAACAACTACAGTTTTCTTTATTTCTGTATTCAAATTATTAAGCGAAATTCCGAGTAATCGAACTGAATCTTTCATTCGTTCTTGATAAAGTAATTCTTTTGCTGTTTCAAACAACAAACCTTTATCTGAAATGAAATAAGGTAAGGTTTTACTTCTTGTTTGGGTAGTAAAATCGCTGTATTTAATCTTTAATGTAACTGTTTTACCAGAAATGTTATATTTCTTTAAACGCTTCTCTAATTCGGCCGCAATGCGTTCTAAACGTTCTAACATGAATATTTCTGAAGTCAGGTTCTCATTAAAAGTATGTTCGGCTGCAACCGATTTAGAAATCCTATTAGGTTTGACTTCACTATTGTGAATTCCGCGAACGATATTGTAGTAAAACCCACCACTTTTTCCGAAATGCTGTTCTAAATATTCTTTGGTTTTAGATTTCAAATCCTTTCCTGTAAAAATTCCGTGATGGTACATTTTTTCGGTAGTTACTTTTCCTATTCCATAGAATTTTTTAATGTCTAATTTCTCTAAAAAATCTTCAACTTCATCAGGATTTACAGTTTTTTGACCGTTAGGTTTGTTATAATCACTTGCAATTTTGGCAACAAATTTATTTACTGAAATTCCTGCCGAAGCTGTTAATCCAACTTCTTCAAAAATTCGTTTTCTAATTTCTTGAGCTATTAAAGTGGCACTCGGATTTCCTTTTTTATTTTGAGTAACGTCTAAATAGGCTTCGTCTAACGAAAGTGGTTCAACCAAATCGGTGTAATCGTGAAAAATCTTTCTTATTTTATTAGAAATCTCTTTATAGCGGTCAAATCTTGGTCGAACAAAAATAATATCGGGACAATTTCTCTTGGCTTGAATGCCACTCATGGCGCTTCTTACACCAAATTTTCTAGCTTCGTAACTTGCTGCAGAAACCACGCCTCGAACCTCACTTCCGCCAACAGCTAATGGTTTTCCTTTCAATTCAGGATTATCCATTTGTTCCACAGAAGCGTAAAAAGCGTCCATATCGACGTGAATTATTTTTCGATATTTAACTTCTTGTTCCATTACTTTATTTTTTTACAGGAAAGAAAAAAGCCATTGGCCTTTCTTTAAAATAACTCCAAATTGCTTTGTTCAATAGTGAAATTTCAGAAATTGGAATATTTCTAGAACGAAATGCTAATCCTAAAGAAAGAGAAAAACTTACAATAAAGTTCATGAATCCTATAATTCCAATTCCGAAAATTGACCAAAAAATAGTCCATCCATCCACAAAGAAATTCTGACCATACAATCCTAAAGCAAAATTTCCGCTTGCAAAAGTTATGTGTCGAATGTCCAAATTTAAACCAAAAAACAATCCAAGAGAAGCTGTACTTCCTAGAAAAACACCAAACCAACCGTTAGAAACCACTCCAGCCCAATTTTTCTCAAACCAATTGGCAATTTTTTTGGTCCGTTCTTTCCCTAAACTGAGTTTTAACAATGGATGTTCCTGAATTCTATAATAAACATTATTGTGCTTGCTTTTATTAGAAACATTCCCTGAAATAATTCCGGAAAGGAAAAGAAAAACACCAGCAATAGCAGCATGAAAAATAGCCGCAGATTGAACTGGATTTAAATCGGTTAAAATTTTATTAGATTTTTCAAAAGCAATATTTACATCAAAAGTAACATCAATAAGCCAAATAATCAATAAAGATACTGGAAAAGCAATGAGAACATTTCCAACAAAAGCGATGAATTGTGAGCGAAACAACCTTGCAAATAAATGAGCAAAAGAACTGTGTTTGCTTTCGTTTTTAGTCATTTTTTTCATACCAGAATCTAAAGCAGTTGTAATCGTTGAAGCCGTCATTGCAGGCTGTTTTGTGGCTAAGGTAAATCCTAATAAATAGATTACTATGAAACCAAAAGAATAATTCAAACTGTATAAAAAAGCATGACCAAAGCCACTAGTTTCTACTTTTGAAAATAGTAATTTGATGATACAAAGTAATCCAACAATAATTCCACCACCAACAGAAGCTTTTAGCATAGAGAAATATTCTTTTGACGATTCTGTAATATAATGTTCACCTGTTTTAGCTGTATGCTGCGTTATTTCGTAAGAAATTAATTGCGTGCTTTCACCTATTAATTGACGGATATTATTTTTATGACAATTGTATTTAATTAATTTTAAAGCCAAATTAATAGTATTACCAATCTTTTCGGAAGGATTATTAACTGTTAAAAGAGGTAGTAAAATCTTCAATCGGTACAATTGCTGTCTAATTTTGAGTAAACTTTGATTTACACGCAAGGATATCCCGAATTTCGAGCTGTTGCCGAAAGCTTTGTCAATGTATTCATCGCACTGTCTATGGAGAACTAAAGCTTGTTTGTAGTTTTCGTTATCTGTCGTAATGTAATGCTTTTCGGAAGTTCTAATTTGATTAAAAATTGTATACAATTCTTTTTCTAAAGCAACAAATGGACTTTCTTGATTGCTATATTCTGGTGTCATCATAATAACTTCGCTATCCATAGCATGACCACTCATTCTTTGCGAAAGCAACCCCATTGTACTCATAATTTCTGACAGAGGAGTATTTTCATTTGTTGTAACATAAATATCAGACAAATCAATAAGTTCAAATAGTTCTTTAAGTTCTGCTTGTGGTATTTTAGTTACCCAAACTGAATCTGAACTGCGATAAAAAACTTGGTTTAAAACAAATTCTAAAGTATCTTCTTGAGGTTGAAAAGGTAATATTTTAGCAAAAATTCGTTTTTTAACCTCGTATATAAAATCGGTATTTTGTAGAATTCCAGCATCAGATAAAAAATTGGTAAACTTTCTGTTTTGTAAAATAGCTGATAAATAATTATTGAAAAAGTTTTTCTGAGAAGGATTTTCTTTTAAGAAATTAATCAACTTTGAAATTGAAACTGTTTCAATCGCTTTTGGATTATTTGGACGAAAAAGGTGAACTAAATCCACAAGAAAATACAAATCATTTCTAGATTCGTTAAAAACATGAGTCAGATTTTTTTCAAATAACTGTTCTAACGTGATTTGAGATTTTATTTTGTGGCGTAAATTCATAATAACTTTATAATTATTGTAAAAATACAATATCAAAGTTAGAATTTTCTTAACTTGGTACTAAATTTAACATCAATTGAATTCCGAAATGATAGAAATAGAACGCAAATATTTAGTTACTTCTTTAGATTTTTTAAATGAATATTCCATTAAAAATGAAATTGCACAAGGTTATTTAAGTTCAAAACCCGAACGTACCGTAAGAATCAGAATAAAAGGAGATAAAGGATTTATTACAATCAAAGGAATTGGCAGTGAAAGTGGTGTTTCACGTTTTGAATGGGAAAAAGAAATAGCTGCAGACGAGGCAAAATCTCTTTTAAAATTGTGTGAAAAAGGAGTTATTGAAAAAACAAGATATGAGGTAAAATCAGGAAGTCATACCATAGAAATTGATGTTTTTCATGGAGAAAACGATGGATTAATTTTAGCCGAAATCGAATTAGAAAACGAAAATGAAGCAATTTTAAAACCCAATTGGCTTGGAAATGAAGTAACGAATGACGAACGATATTACAACGCTTATTTAAGCCGATATCCTTTTAAAAGTTGGTAATTAATTTTGTAATACTTCTAAAGTAACTTTTGCATTTCCAGAATTTTTATTTCCCGCAATAGCCATAAATGCCTTCTTAGACAAATCAATTTCGCGACCTTTAACAAATGGTCCGCGATCGATTACTTCAACCACTACCATTTTGCCATTTGCTTCATTAATAACTTTAACTCTTGTTCCAAAAGGCAGTTTCTTGTGAGCTGCGGTTAATCCGTTCATGTTGAATATTTTTCCACTAGCTGTTCTTTTTCCATGGAATCTGTCAGCATAATAGGAAGCATGAGCGTTTTTCTTATAAGGTTTAAACTTTCCTTTATATTCAACAATAGTATCTGTTTTAATTTCGGTTTTAGCAACTGTTTTCTCTTTAACAGTATCAAGAATTTTTTTAGTTTCTTCAACTTTTTTTACTTCTTGTTTTTTTACTTCAATTTTTTTTGGTTCCTGTTTTTTTGGTTCTTGTTTTCCTTTATTATCAATAAAACTGCTTGATAACAATAAAACAAAAAACAAAACAAATGAAGTATATATGAATTTCTGCATAATTAAAGTTTTAAATTTAACTGATTAACAAAGACTATACCTTAATTGAATTTTGGCAGATAAATTTATCTTTAGTTAACATTTCCTAATCAAGTTATTGGCTAAAAAAAGTCCTTTTCAGGACTTATATTTTTACAACCATGTTGACCATGGTATTCTTATTAAAATCAAAAGTAAACCAATTGCATAAAGAAAACTCAAAGGTTTAAATTTAGCTTCGCTTGTTGTTCCTTTTTTGTGTTTAGACCAACCAATTGTAATTAATGCTATTGCTATAATATTTATTAGAGGATGTTCTAACGAAGTAAGTCTTAAAGCAGCGTCTTTCATATTTCCTAAGCTGTCTTTACCAAGAGGAGAAACAAAATATAAAATTAAACCAACTACCAATTGGATATGAATTGCAATTAGTGCAAAAAGTGCTATTTTTCTATCTTTTGGTAGAAACTCTTTTTTAGACAAATAACCCATTAATGAATTTATAACAGCAACAAAAAGTAATAGCAGAGCTAAATAAGCCCAGCCAGAATGAAATTTTTGAATGAAATTGTACATGAAAATATATTTTTTATTTTAACAAATATAGAAAAAAAGAATAAAAAAACGGCACTCTTAAGTTAAGAATGCCGTTTTTTAAGTATAATTTTAAAGTTGTTTAACTTAGAAATTGTAACGTAATGAAACATTCCAAGTTCTTCCGAAACCGAAGTAACCTTGGTTTCCATCAGCTATCCCTTTGTAGACTCTTCCAGCTGATTGGTAAGTTGGTCCAGAGGTTCCACTTAAAAAAGCTGAAGATTTAATTGGAGTTCCAGTAATTTCAGATAAGTAAACTTCATCAAAAACGTTGTTCATATTGATTCTGAAAACAACAGAGTTCTTATTGTCTTTTCCTACCAACATTTTATAAGTAATTCCTGCATCAACTAAATCATATGATGGTAATTCTAAGTTGTCTTTTATAGCTCCAGAATTAGCATATAATTTATCATAATTTCTCCAATCTGCATCAATTGAAAGTCCTTTTACTATTTCATATTTAGCACCTAAACCCCATGTTGTTTGAGCTCCATCACCTACTTTTCCTCCATCAACATCTGTTCTTGTTTCGTCCAATAAATTATTACTTTCATCAAATCTTCTTGAAACTGCATCATCTTTATATTCCCAATTTCCAACAGAAGCAAAACCTCTTACATCAAATTTATTAATAGGATTATAAGTAAAATCTAACTCTAAACCTGTGTGTTGTTGTTTAACTCCTAAATTAGAGGTGTACACTAAATCTCCTTGAACTAATGTTGTTGTTCCTATTGTTTCTGTTAAAGCAGTTATTACTCTTGAAGTAGATACAACTCTATCTTCCCATGTAGTTCTGTAAGCGTTTATACTAGCGTTAAATCTTTTTGATTTAAAATTATATCCTGCTTCAAGACCAAGAATTTTTTCATTAGAAGTAGATTCATTAACCTCATTAGTAAAATTCAAGTAAATATTATCATGATAAGGTTGACGATTATAAAAACCAGCATTTACATAAACCGAGTGATTAACTCCAAATTTGTAGCTTCCTCCAGCTTTTGCGTTGTAACCTAGATTTGTAACTTTTTCTGAGTCTTGAAAATCTTCTTGATAATCATAATAATCAAATCTTTGATGAGATTGATTAGAAACAGAACCTTGAAAGAAAGCTGAAAGATTATCTTTAGAATATTCTAATTGTCCAAAAACGCCACCATAGGTAATAGTTTCACTATAATCATAATCTATTTTCTGATTATCCGCAGCTTTGTTAAAAAAAGCATGCCAAGGATCAATATTGTATGATTCTGTTACAGTATTTGTTGCACTAGGCAAAGTATTTGGCGAAGGAATAACATGATTATTATCTCTCAAAAATCTTGATTCAGTCCATCCATTTAATCCCAAAAAGTTTGTTATTTGTCTGTAATGATCTCCATGATAAGTTCTTAAATCTAAACCTAAATTTAAAGATAAATCTTCATTTAATTTAGTTTTTAAATTAGAGACTACACCGTACCAAGCATGATTATTCATTGATGCTCTTATTGCATAATTTGCACTCGAACCAATTCCATCAGCATCTGCAGAATTGTTAGCATAAATTTGATTAAAATCAATATATGTATTTTGGTTTGTTCCTGTGTAAGGATTTAATTCAGATATGCTTTTCTTTCCGCTTCCGTAATTTCCAGTTCCTCCACCTCTTCCCCAAGATGCATATAAAACAGTAGATAAATCCATTTTACTGTTGATTTTATAATCCCAGTTGAAGTTTGCTACAGGTTTGTGATAGAAATTTGTTCTTTCAGAAATATATTTACCATTTAAATAACCATAATTATTATTATATTTTCTTCCAAAACCTAAATAATCAGATATTCTTTTAGTAAAATTTTGATCGTGTGATTGCGGTGCGCCAGTAACTAAAAAGTTAAAACTATGTTTGTCACTTGCTTTATATCCTACAGATAAAAAGTAGTTTTGACCTTCACCTCTAGTTCCTTCATTGTATCCATCACCTTGCCAGTGAGAAATCATGAAACTTGCACCCCAACCTTTTTTGCTCATACCTGTGTTATATGCAACTGTTGATTTAAAATAATCATCATTTGCAACACCCATTGACATAAATCCTCCTTCTTTTAATTCTGTAGCTTTAGTAACAAAATTTACAGTTCCTCCAACAGAAGAAATTGCTAATTTTGACGAACCTAAACCTCTTTGAATTTGAATTGCATTAGCAATATCAGCCATTCCTGACCAGTTAGACCAATACATTTTTCCATCTTCCATTCCATTAATTGGTTGACCATTTAATAAAAATGCTGTATTATCTTGTTGAAAACCACGAACAGAAATTCTAGAATCTCCAAATCCTCCTGCTTGACCTGAAACATAAACTGAAGGTGTGTTTACCATAGTTTGTGTAATATCAGCAGTACCTATTTTTGCTTGAATTTCGTTTGCTTTAATAGAAGAAACCGCAATTGGAGTTTTTCTATCTTTTGCTAAATCGATTACTCCTTTTCCAATGATAACTACTTCTTCAATTTCACTAGAATCAGAAGATAATTTAATTGTTCCTAAATCAACAGTTTGGCCATTACTTACAGCATAATCAACTGTTATTGATTTATATCCAATAAAAGTAATTACTACTTGACCAGAATTTGTAGTAGAATTTAATTGAAACTTTCCATCTATATCTGTAGATGTTCCGCTAGTAGTTCCTTTAATTTTAACATTTACACCTGGCAAAGATCCACCTAGTTCATTGTCAACAACTGTTCCTTTAATTTTTCCTTGTGAAAACATTACTGTTGTCATCAAAAGAAATAAAACAGAATACATGCTGTGTTTAAAATTTTTCATGTTGTTTTGTTTTGAGTTATATTTTTTGCAAAACTCTAACTTTTAATACAAAACAATGTTAAGAGAATGTTAACAAATGAAGATTTATTGAATATTTCACATTCAAAATACTTGATTTAACAGTTTAATTAAATTATTACTACAAAAAACAATTATTTTGTAGTAATTTTACAAAAAATTAATGTTAACCAAGCTTTTTATCTAAAAAATATTTTAGCAAGAAAGATGTTGAACTATCATGTTTATTGACTTCAGACGTATTTATTTCTTCTAAAATTGAATTTGCAAGTTGTTTACCTAATTCAACACCCCATTGATCATAACTAAATATATTCCAAATAATTCCTTGAACAAATATTTTATGCTCATACAAAGCGATTAAAGAACCTAAAGACTGAGGAGTTAACTTGTCAATTAAAATGGTGTTTGTGGGTTTGTTTCCTGTAAAAACTTTAAATGGTAATAAATAATTAGCTTTTTCAGTTGAAATTACTTGTTGTTCAAATTCAGACTTTACTTGTTCAGCAGTTTTTCCGTTTAACAATGCCTCAGTTTGTGCAAAATAGTTTGACATTAATTTATTATGGTGGTCTTCGTTACCATACAATGGTTTTACAAACCCAATGAAATCGGTTGGAATTAATTTCGTTCCTTGATGAATTAATTGAAAAAATGCGTGTTGTGAATTTGTTCCAGGTTCACCCCAAATGATTGTTCCCGTTTGATAGTTTACAGTTTTCCCATCTCGTCCAACGCTTTTTCCATTACTTTCCATAATTCCTTGTTGTAAATATGGTGCTAACTTTTGTAAATATTGAGTATATGGAATTAATGCTTCACTTTCTGCACCAAAAAAATTGTTATACCAAATACTTAAAAGTGCTAAAATAACAGGAATATTTTTATCAAAAGTTGCTTCATTAAAATGTTCATCCATTTCATTTGCTCCTTTTAATAAATTGTCAAAATTATCAAATCCAACGGCTAAACTTATTGACAATCCAACAGCTGACCAAAGTGAAAATCGTCCTCCAACCCAATCCCACATTGGAAAAATATTATTAGAATCAATTCCAAATTCGGTTACTTTTTGAATATTTGTCGAAACTGCAACAAAGTGTTTTGCAACATCTTCTTGTTTAGCTGATTTTAAAAACCATGTTCTTATCGTTTCAGAATTTGTTAATGTTTCTTGTGTAGTAAATGTTTTTGAAACAATTACAAAAAGAGTAGTTTCGGGATTTAATTTTTTTATAACTTCATTTACATGGTCGCCATCAACATTAGAGACAAAATGGAGGTTTAAATGATTTTTATAATATTGTAAAGCTTCAACTACCATTGCTGGACCTAAATCAGAACCTCCAATTCCAATATTTACTATATCGGTAAATGTTTTCCCTGTAAAACCTTTTCTTTCTCCTGAAATTACTTCATTTGAAAATAATTTTATTTTTCTTTTTACATCAAAAACTTCAGGCATTACGTTTTTGCCATCAACTAAAATTGTTTGATTTTCTTTTGAACGCAATGCGGTGTGAAGAACTGCACGATTCTCTGTTTGATTAATCAAATCACCTTGAAAATATTTTGCAATAGCGTCTTTTAAATTTACTTCCTTAGTTAATTCTAAAAGTAAATCAATTGTTTCTTTATTGATATTGTTTTTAGAATAATCTACTAAAAAATCGTTCCATTTGATGTGAAATTTTTCAGCTCTTGTAGCATCATTTTCAAACATTTCTTTAATAGAATTGTTTTGCATTTTAGAAAAATGATTCTGTAATTTCTGCCAAACAGAAGTAGAAGTAGGATTTGTACTTTGAAGTGCCATCTTTAAATTTTTGATGCACAAAATTAACTAAAAGATTACAGATAAAACTATGTCTAATCAAATTTTGGAGCCCAAAAATCTATGAAAACGTTGTAGTTGGAAAAAATTATTTTCCAAACTCAATTTCGGCAATACTATCTAATTCTCTTTTTAATGGACGAATCTGTTCTTTAAATCTTGGCAAATCTCTACTTTCCATGGGTTGAGAATTTGGAAGTTTTAATTTGAGAGCATCAACCTCAACACCATTTTTCCAAAAACGATAACATACATGTGGTCCAGAAGCTAAACCTGTACTTCCAACTTTTCCAATAACATCTCCTTGTTTAACATGTTGACCTCGCTTTACAAGAATTTTAGACATATGAAGGTATTGAGTAGAATAAGTTTTGTCGTGTTTAATTTTAACAAAATTACCATTTCCAGCGGTATAACCTGCCATTTCAACTATTCCTGTTGCTGTTGCCATAATTGGTGTGCCAGTAGGCGCAGCATAATCAGTTCCTTTGTGAGGTTTCCATTTTAATTGCACTGGATGAAAACGATTTTTAGAATATCTTGAAGTTATATTAATAAATTTTAATGGTGCTTTAAGAAAATAGTTCTTTAAAGCTTTTCCTTCCTCGTTGTAATAATCTACTTTACTATTATTATTTATTTGGTATGGAAAAGCATAAATTTTTTCTCCTTTATATTCAAAAAAAGAAGCTCTTAAACTATCAACACCATCATAGAGTGTATCGTTTATATATCTTTCTGTAAAAGAAATTGCAAATTTATCACCTTTTTTGAGTCGGAAAAAATCGATAGACCAAGCATAAACTTTCATTAATTTTTTTGATAATGAAGCGTCAATTTTTTGATTCCTTAGTGTTGCCGCGAGTGAACCACTTAATTTTCCTGCAATTGTTTTTATCTTGTATGTAAGTGGTCGTGCTTTTTTGAAACCAACTATTGAGTCGGTTAAATCAATTAAATAATAGTCTAATCTATTAGGTTGATAAATTAAATATTGAAGTTTATTGTATTTGTCTTTAGAACGAAGACAAACATAAGGTCTTTTAAATCGTACTTGTGTTGGGAAAGAATCTTTGACAATTTTTATAATTTCTGAAGCTTTTTTACCATTAAGATTTTGTTTTTTTAGAATTCTTTCAAATGTATCTTGATGTCCAATAGTATCATAATGAACATTAAAATCATCATATTTGAAACCAAAATCTACTATTGGTTTGTAGGGTTCAATATCTTCAATAACATACTCTTCCTGTTGATTTTTACAAGAATATAGTGATAGTAGAACCAATAAAATAATTGCTATTTTTTTCAATAGTGATTTATTTTAACAATCTTCTCCCCAACTTTTTAATTCGTCTTCACTCCAAAGTTCGGGAAAAAATATTCTTCTTTGGTATTTTGGATGCATGTATTTTTTCCAATCACTTCCACCTGTCGCATCTCCATCTCCAATATATTTTCTTGCAGCATTCAAATGTCCCATAACCCAAGTGATGTTTACTGTTTTATCATAGTGACGCATTGCAGCAACTAAATCAGAATTTTTTTGGTCATTCTCAGGCAATTGTTTGAATTTTTGCCAAATATTAATGGTGTTATATTCTTCCATATAACGTAAAAACTCATCTTTATATTTTCTTTCAAATTCAAGAATTAAATACGATTTTTTTCCTGTTGCATGGTCTTTTCCTGCTGCTTGCCAATACAAATGCTCAAAAGCATGCGAATAAGGAGTATTTCTATCAATTGTTGCTCTAAAACGATAATCGATTAAGTTAATTAAATCTGTAGAAGAGAACTCAATCATGCGGTATTGAGCTGATTGAAAACCACTTGCAGGAGTAAGTGTGTTTCGAAATTTCATGTATTGCTCAATTTCCATTCCATCTCCCATGATATCGAATGAAGTTGTTAGCATATCAAAATAACGAGAAATTCGGGTCAATCTTTCTGTGAAAAACTTAGTTTCTGGTTTTTCGCAATGACAAACTTGTTTAATTTCCCAAAGAATCATTTTAAACAACAATTCGTTAACTTGATGGTACATAACAAAAACCATTTCATCAGGCAAAGTTGTTCGTTGCGTTTGAAGATTTAACAATGCATCTGTTTGAATATAATCCCAGTAGGTTATTGGTTTTGCCCAAAGCAAGCCTTCTAAATGTGTATTTGTATTTTGATTTATTGCATCAAATTTTTTATCTAATTCTTTAATTATAGAATTTGTTTCTTGACTCATTTTTTTGATTTTACCATGAATGGATTGTTTAATCCTTTAAAAGATTCTAAATCTGCTTTTAGTGAACCAACAGCTAAACTTGCTTTGATTCTTATTGGCAATTTGTTTTCATCGTCAGTTATCCAAACTGTAACACTTTCTTCTTCTTTAAAAACTCTTCCTGATTGAACAAGAGGTCTAAAAATCATACAAGAAACTGTACCAAATTTAGATTTTACATCTTCTCTACCAATGAATTTTAATTTAAATTTTGTTGATTCATCATCAAAAAACATATCAATTGCTATTGATTCACCAACTTTTAATTTATCAACATTAGGATGATTTCTTAAATAATAGAACGTTGAAAGAATATCTTGAACATTTTCTGATGTTGTAAATGTTTTTTCTGTTTTCTTTTTATAATCTTTTACTAAGATAGTATTTTTATCTTGATTAAAAAAACCTTCTTGATTTTTTGTATAACCACCTTCGTCAATTTTTCTCACAAACTGAAATGGTTTTCCTGTAACTTTATCAAAATAAGACTCATAAGTATCATCAACTTTAAAGAAGAATTTTGTCATGCCTGTTGTATAACCTTTTCCAACGGCATGAAAAACTTTTTTATTGTTTCTAACAGCTTCTTTAACTTCTACAGTTGCATAACCTGCTGTTACAAGTCCATAATGAATTCTAAACTTGAACCATTCGCCAACGTCAAATGCTGGTTGTTTTTGAGTATCGAAACTTACAGTTATAAAAAGTAAAGCAACCAGAATAATCTTTTTCATTTTTAAATAATTTAATCGATTTTTATACTGTAATACAATTTTTGTTCCAAATGTATTAAAACAAAAAAACTCCGTCAAATATTGACGGAGTTTTTATGCTATTAACCAACCAAAAAACTATAAATTATGAAAAACTTATATAAAACTAATCAGGAAACCACTCCCTTTCGTTTTGTGAGTGCAAATATATAACGCTTTTTGAATTATTCTCAACAAAAAACAAACTTTAACATTTATTTGTCAAAAACAACACTACTATAACGTTGTAATTTGATGATTGTTTAATAAACTTTAACTTTTATAACGTTCCTCTCAAAGCTTGTTCTCTTTCTATTGACTCAAAAAGTGCTTTAAAATTACCAGCTCCAAATCCTGTTGCACCCATTCTTTGAATTATTTCAAAAAATAATGTTGGTCGATCTTCAACTGGTTTTGTGAATATTTGTAAAAGATAACCGTCTTCATCAGCATCAACCAAAATGGAAAGTTTTTGTAATTCTTTAATGTCTTCTTTCATCATATCTTTGTGAACGCCTAATCTATTTGGAATATCATCATAGTAAGCTTGTGGTGGTGGTGGAAGAAATTCAACTCCGCGAGCTTTTAATCCAGCAACGGTTTTTATAATATCATCTGTTGCAACAGCAAGATGCTGCACACCAGAATCTTCGTAAAAATCTAAATATTCTTCAATTTGTGATTTTTTGTTTCCTTTTGCTGGTTCGTTAATTGGGAATTTAATCCTTCCATTTCCATTACTCATTACTTTACTCATTAAAGCAGAATATTCTGTATGAATTTGAGTATCATCAAACGAAAGGAAATTTTCAAATCCCATAACGTCTTCATACCATTTTACCCATTGATTCATTTGTCCCCAACCCACATTTCCTACCATGTGATCCACATATTTTAACCCTAATGGTTCTGGATTATACTCTGATTTCCATTCAACAAAACCTGGTAAAAACGCTCCATTATAATTTTTTCTTTCTACAAATATGTGAACCGTTTCTCCATATGTATAAATTCCTGAACGAACTACTTCTCCATGTTCGTCTTTTTCAACCGTAGGTTCCATAAATGATTTTGCACCGCGTTTAGTAGTTTCTTCCCAAGCAGATTTCGCGTCTTCTACCCAAAGAGCTATTACTTTTACGCCATCACCATGTTTACGCAAATGATCATTAATTGGCGAACTACTATTTAACGGTGTTGTTAAAACTAAACGTATTTTGTCTTGTTTCAAAACATAGCTTACTGAATCTTTTGAACCTGTTTCTAAACCTCTATAAGCATGAGATTGAAAACCGAAAGCTGTTTTGTAATAATGTGCTGATTGTTTTGCGTTTCCTACGTAAAATTCAACATAATCTGTTCCTAATAGTGGAAGGAAATCTTTTGCTCCACTAAATATTTTTTCTAGTCCGTAATCAACGGATTTTACATCTTTTGCCATAATTATTAATTTATTTCCAACTTACTGTATCAACATAAGTTGAATCTTTGTAAATGGAATCATTAGTATTATATTCATTTATTGATTCATTATAAAACAATGAATCGTTTACTTTTCTATTATTTATTTCTTCAATTTTTTCTTTAAATACGTCAGATATGCTTATTTGATAAATAAAAAACACAAATGCAAAAGCTAAAATAAAGAGCGCGCTAATTATTGTACCGATAATACAAATTATCTTAGCTGCATATACATTTTGTTTACTTTGAAGGGAATATACCTCAGGATTTGAATAATATTCTTTCAAACTATTACTTGCAGAAACTAATCCAATAATGCTTAATATTAAAGAAACTACTGCTAAAATTCCACAACAACACCCAAAAAGAATTATTACCAAACTTATTATACCTAATATCAAAGCCAACGGATCGGCAGAGAGTTTACTTTTTATTATCATAAGTTATTCTAACCAAGATTGAAAATAGTTGTTATCTGCAATTTTCATAGCTTCCTCAGTTACCATTAAAGGTTTAAAAGTATCTACCATTACTGCTAACTCAAGTGTTTCTTTTTTCCCGATACTTCTTTCGGCTGCGCCAGGATGTGGACCATGCGGAATTCCTGCAGGATGAAGCGAAATATTTCCTTGTTTAATATCATTCCTACTCATAAAATCACCATCAACATAATACAAAACTTCGTCAGAATCTATATTACTATGATTGTATGGCGCTGGAATTGCTAATGGGTGATAATCGTAAAGTCTTGGAACAAATGAGCAAACTACGAATGCTTTTGTCTCAAAAGTTTGATGAACTGGTGGTGGTTGATGAATGCGTCCAGTTATAGGTTCAAAATCATGAATAGAAAGTGCATAAGGATAATTAAACCCGTCGTAACCCACAACATCAAATGGATGAGTTGCATATACCATTTCGAAAATTTCGTCTTTCTTTTTTACTTTAATTATGAAATCTCCAAATTCATTATTGGTTTCTAATTCATACGGACGACGGATATCTCTTTCACAAAATGGTGAATGTTCTAACAATTGTCCAAACCAATTTCTGTATTGTTTTGGTGTGTAAATTGGCGAATGCGATTCTACAATAAACAATCGATTATCTTCAGTATCAAAATCGATTTTGTATATAATTCCTCGAGGAATAATTAGATAATCTCCATATTTAAAATCAAGATTACCATAAATAGTTCTTAGTTTTCCTGATCCTTGATGAATAAAAATCATTTCGTCAGAATCGGTATTTTTATAAAAATAATCGGTTGTTGATTTTCTTGGAGCAGCTAAAACAATGTGACAATCTGAATTAGTTAAAACAATTTTTCGGCTTTCTAAAAAATCATCAACTGGCGCTACTTCAAAACCTCTTAATTTGTAAGATTGGATATTATTTGATTTAGCAATTGTTGGCGCAACGCTATATTGCGATCTAATTTCTTTTACTTGCGTTGGTCGTTGCTCATGATAGGAATTGGTTGACATTCCGTCAAAACCAACAGTTCCAAAAAGTTGTTCATAATACAAATCTCCGTTTGGTTTTCGGAATTGTGTATGACGTTTAGGTGGAATATTTCCAAGTTTGTGATAAAATGGCATTTCTTTTTAGTTTAAAAGTTTAAAGTTTAAAAGTTTAAAGTTTCCTTTGACTTTAGTTACAACACAAAAAGAATTTTACTCACTCAGGATTTCTCTTGATGAGGAATTTTAAATGGATTAATAAGTTGTCCCATTTTTTCATTTAACAAATATCGGAAAAAATATTTATTTAAACTAAAACCAAAAACCAATACTTGCCCAAGTATATCCTTTAGGCAATTCTGGCGACCAAGAATACTTGAGTTCTATTGGTCCAATGATTGTTTCCATTGCATATCCAACTGCATATCCTGTATATCTTGGTGTAGAAAGCCAATTTCCTGTACTAAATAATTTATTTTCAACGTTAGCAAAATTTGCAGAAAAATTAATGTGATTTTTTTTATAAAATTCTAAATCTACTGTAGTTGACACTTTTATATAGCTATCTGCTGCAATGCTCAAAAAATCATAACCATAAAAATGCTTGAAGTTATTTATAGTATTGAAACCATAACCGCCAAGAACAAAATCTAAAAAAGAAACACTATCTTCACCAATAGCCATTCCTGCATCACTTTGAATTTTTACATTGAATTTTTTATAAAATGTTCTTGTAATTTGAGCATCTCCTTTTAAAATGGTAAATCGATTAAATTCATTTGTATAATCAGTCGAATTCAAGTAGGATTGAATATCGCCATTGAATGACCAACCTTTTTTTGGAAAATATTTATTGTCAAATGAATCATATTTTAAATATCCGAAGACACTAGAATAATTGCTGTTTTCAAATTCTTTAGATGATTCTTCAATAGTTTTAGAGTCAATTTTAAGATGTTTTAATTCTAAACCTGCTCCAATAAGAAATTTTTGGGCAAAAATTGTTTGAACATATATTTGATGTGTAAAATCTGAATAGTCAACATTCAATGAACTGATATTGTATTCATCAAATAATTCGCCGTTGTTAAAATCTGTAAAAACGTTTCTATTGAAATGATTGTATCTTGATTTGAAACCAAAGCTAAAATAAAATCCATTGTCAATATAATAGTCAAGATTATATCTAATATTGTCACCAAAACCTAAATCGAGAGAAAGTACATCGTTTTTAAATAATGATTTTTTTTGAGTAAGATTAACTAAAATTGCGCTTTTGTACAATCCATCATAATGTAAGCCAAATTTTAAGAAAGCTTTATTGTTACTTTCAGATAAATTGAGCAACAACTCATCTCCACTTTTAGCTTTATTAATTGAATAAGTAAGTGAGCTAAAATTTTGTGTAGCATTTAATTTATCAATTCCTTTACTAAGTTGTTTATAATCAATTTTTTGATCTTGTTTAAAACCAAGTTTTCCAATGACATAAGCTCTTGTATAATTATTTAAGTTATTGATGCTTATTTTATTGATGTAAAGACTATCAACAACACTTCTTTTATTGTTTTTTATGTAGTTACTAGAATCACCATATTTTTTTATCTTTTCATAAACTGCAAAAGCAGCTTCTTCTCCTTTTTTAATTATTTCTTTTCCTTGGTCGAATGAAATGACAGAATAATTTGTGATGTCAGGTTTTATGTAGATATCTGTTTTTTCGATTTTAGATTTCATACTTTCAATCATTTGAAGATTTGAAATTTGAACTAAAATTCGAGTTGCTTCTCTAAGTGAATTTCTGTCTTTTAAATCGTCTTGAACATCAACACCAATGACAATATCTGCGCCCATTCGTCTAATTTCTTCAACAGGATAATTATTTGAAACACCGCCATCAATGAGCATTTTTCCATTCAATTCTACAGGAGAAAAAAGAGTTGGAAATGCTGAACTTGCCAACAATGCTTGAGGTAAATATCCTTCATTAAGAATTACTTCTTTTCCGGTTTCAATATCTGTAGCTATACAAACAAAAGGAATTGGGAGTTTATTAAAATCTCTAATATGTCTAACGTTATTAGTGAGTTTTGTTAGTAAATTATAATTGTACATTCCTTTAGATAAAGCTATGGGAACACCAATACTAAACTTTTTTAATGGTAACGAAATGGCATAAAGTTCGTCATTCCTTTTTTCATAAAAACTTTTTGAAGTTCGAGGAATATAATCTTTTAATAATTCATCAAAATTTGTGTCGTGAAAAATAGAATCTATTTGAGATGCATTGTAACCCGAAGCATATAATCCTCCAACAACTGCACCCATACTTGTTCCGCCAACATAATCGATTTTAACTCCTGCTTGTTCTAATACTTTTAAAACTCCAATGTGAGCAAACCCTTTTGCGCCACCACCACTTAATACTAGACCAATTTTTGGTTTTTTAATTGTGTCTTGTGAAAATACCGAAGATGGAAAATGGAAAATGGAAATTATTAATAAAAAAGTTGCGAATTGCGGATTGCGGATTGCGAGTTTTGGCACTTCGAACTCCCGAAGTTTCGGGACAGTGTGAAAGTTGCATGTTTTGAAAATTGAATTTTGCAAAAGGCAATTGCTATTTAGCCCTGATAAAGACGATATCCTTTTTTTGCAAAAAAAAGATAAAGGCGAAAGCAGGAAAATAGATTGCAAAAATTGCTTCAACATTCGCTTCAAATTATAATTAGTTGTTTTCCTTGTAAAAGTCGGAAATTTTTTTGGCTTTTGATACACCAACAACCTCAGAAATTTCTTTTTCTGTAGCTAATTTCAGTCTTTTAACACTTTTGAAATGTTTTATTAACGTGAGCATGGTTTTTTCGCCTATTCCGGGAATGGTTTCTATGGAGGAATTTAAGGCAGACTTACTTCGTTTGTCACGATGAAATGTGATTCCGAATCGATGCGCCTCGTTTCGTAAAAACTGAATAACTTTTAGTGTTTCCGATTTTTTATCGAGATATAAAGGAACTGAATCGCCAGGATAGAAAAGTTCTTCTAATCGTTTTGCAATTCCGATGATGGCAATTTTTCCTCGTAAACCTAAATCGTCGATGCTTTTTAATGCTGATGAAAGTTGTCCTTTTCCTCCATCAATAATTATTAATTGTGGCAACGGTTGGTTTTCGTCTAATAATCGTTTGTATCTTCGGTAAACGACTTCTTCCATGGAGGCAAAATCATTTGGTCCTTCCACCGTTTTTATATTGAAATGACGATAATCTTTTTTAGATGGTTTTCCGTCTTTAAAAACCACGCAAGCCGCAACAGGATTAGTTCCTTGAATATTAGAATTATCAAAACATTCGATATGTCGTGGCTCGACAGAAAGGCGTAAATCTTTTTGCATTTGCGCCATAATTCGATTAGTATGACGTTCTGGATCGACAATTTGAATTTGTTTCAATTGTTCTAATCGGTAATATTTAGCATTTCGTTCTGACAGTTCTAAAATTTGTTTTTTGTCGCCTAATTGCGGAACTGTAATTTTTATTTTATCGCCAAAATCAAGTGGAAACGGCAAAACAATTTCTTTTGTAGTCAAATGAAAACGCTCTCGAAGTTCAACAACTGCCAATTCCAGAAGTTCTTCGTCGGTTTCGTCTAATTTCTTTTTTAATTCTAAAGTATGCGAACGGATGATTGCGCCATGAGCGATTTGTAAAAAGTTGACATACGCCATCGTTTCGTCGGAAACAATTGAAAACACATCGATATTGGAAATTTTTGGGTTTAAAACTGTGGAACGCGATTGATAATTTTCGAGAACTTCGATTTTTTCTTTAACTTTTTGCGCTTCTTCAAATTGCATACTGGCGGCAAACTCGTGCATTTTAATTTTGAAATCTTTCAAACTCTCTTTGAAATTTCCTTTCAATATTTCACGAATAGCATCGACTTGTTTTTGGTAATTCTCCAATAATTCATAACCTTCACAACCGCCTTTGCAATTGCCAATATGAAATTCTAAGCAAACTTTGTATTTTCCTTTTTCAATGTTATTTTCGGTTAAGTCATAGTTACACGTTCGAAGTGAATACAACTCTTTTACTAAATCTAAAATGGTATTTACGGTTTTGAAATTGGTATAAGGTCCAAAATATTCAGAACCGTCTTTTATCATTCTACGTGTTGGAAATATCCGAGAAAAGGGTTCTTTTTTGATGCAAATCCAAGGATAAGTTTTGTCGTCACGCAATAAGACATTATAACGCGGTTGGAGTTTTTTAATCAAATTATTTTCCAACAAAAGCGCATCTTGCTCACTTGAAACTACAATGTGTTTGATGGTTTCAATTTTGCGAACCAGTACATTGGTTTTCCCGTTATCGTGTACTTTATTGAAATAAGAAGAAACTCTTTTTTTGAGGTTTTTTGCTTTTCCGACATATAGAATTTTACCTTCTTTATCGTAATACTGATACACTCCGGGATTATCGGGTAACGTTTGTATTTGAAGTTCTAAAGATGGGTTGTTCATTGTTTTAAGAAAATAGAGCAAAGAATAAAGAAAACAGATTTTGTAAATTATCTTCAAACAAATTTAACTTTAAATTCCACACAAAACAAATAGAGTTTTTTACTTTTACTAAATGAATAAAAAAGAGTTAAGAAAAAAGTACAAAGAGTTAAGAGTAGCTTTATCTGAAGAGACAATTGAAGATGAAAGTTTGGCAATTGCAAATCGATTGTTATCAATAGATATTTGGGACAAAACCTACTTTCATTTGTTTCTAACTATTGAAGAACAAAAAGAAATTGATACCGAATTTATTCTTCAAATTTTAGCTGGAAAAGACAAAGAAATTGTAGTTTCTAAAAGTGATTTTTCAACTTTAGAAATGACGCATTATCTACTCACAGACAATACTAAATTTAAGAAAAACAATTATAACATTCCTGAGCCAATTGATGGTTTAGAAGTTCCTGTTTCAAAAATTGACGTGGTTTTTGTTCCTCTTTTAGCTTTTGATGTAAAAGGAAATCGTGTAGGTTATGGTAAAGGTTTTTACGATAAATTTTTAGCCAATTGCAAACCCGAAACTATTAAAATAGGATTGTCTTTATTTGAAGCAGAAGAAACTATTGATGATGTTTCAGAAAATGATATTCAGTTAGATTTTTGTATTACACCAAATAAAACTTATACCTTTTCTTAGTCTAATTTATTGTGGAATACTCTTGAAATACTGTTTTGTGGAAGAGTGAATGCTCTTTTATTAAAAAATATTAATATCCCAATTCCAAGAGAAATTGCAAAATCAGCAACATTAAAAATTGCATTAAAAAAAGTTATTCTTTCTCCACCCCAAATTGGTACCCATGTTGGTAAAAGATAATTGTCAATAAAAGGAAAATAAAACATATCGACTACTTTTCCGTGAAAAAGAGTTCCGTAAGGAGTATCCGAACCTAAAACAGCAAGATTTCTTGTTGCTGGATTACTTTCATCAAAAAGAACACCATAAAAAACAGAATCAATAATATTTCCTAAAGCTCCGGCAAAAATTAATGCAATTGAAACTATAAGAAAATTTGATTTCTCTCTTTCGATTGAATCCCAAAGCCAATATCCTATGAAAGGCATTACTAAAATTCTAAAAACTGTTAGAATTACTTTACCATAATCTCCAGGAATTTTCGTTCCCCAAGCCATTCCTTCATTTTCAATAAAGTAAAACTGAAACCAATCCAAACCAAAAACATGGTATGCTTCTCCGTAGAAAAAATTTGTTTTAATAAAAACTTTTGAAAATTGATCAATAATTAAAATTAAAATTATGAGAAAAACAGCTTGATAAAGTTTCATTTTTTTTGATTTGTGTGCAAAAATAGTAATTATATCAAATAAAAAAAGAGATTTTAATAATATAAAGTAACTTATTATTCTAATTCTTAATGATTTGTATAGAATTAACGAGAAGTATTTATTTAATATTTTCTAATTTTTTTATAGGTATAAATAAAAATTGTATTTTTGATTAGATTTAAATCATTAATTATGAAAACTTTAAAGTCATTATTACTTTGTCTATCGTTAGTGTTTTTAGCTTCTTGCGATAACGACGATTCAAATTCAGAGAAAGTAAAATTTGCTGTTCCTGTAATAAAATCATTATCAGAAATTAGAAATAGTGTTTCTGTTGTTGCTGCAAAACAAACCAACTCTGATGGTAAAATATACGTGGCTCAAAACTATTTATTTTACATTGCTCAAGAAGAAGGAGTTCATGTTTATAATAATCAAAACCCTGCTTCTCCATCTAATATTGCCTTCATAAATATTGATGGTGTTCATGATATTTCTGTAAAAGGAAATTATTTATTTGCTGACAATTTTGTTGATTTATTAGTTTTTGATATTTCAAATATTAATAATATTACTTTAGTAAAAACAGTTGAAAACTCACTTTATTTCAATCCAATATATCCGTCTGATGCACTTTATTATGATTACACTCAAAATCCTACTGAAGACGAAATAATTACAGGATTTACAATCGAAATGAGAAATGTTCCTGACGAACAATATGCAATTTTATCAAGCGATGCATCATCAGGTTTTGAAAGTAGTCCATTAAGTGGTGCAAATGGAATTGGAGTTGGTGGTTCTTATGCTAAATTTCAAATAAATAACAATGCTCTTTACACTGTCAATACTTATAAATTAAATGTTTTTAATATTACTGATCCTGTAAACGCTTATTTTGACAAGGAAATTTATATGAATGGTTGGTTTGGCGGAGGCGAATTAGAAACCTTATTTATTCAAAAAGAGACTTTGTTTGTAGGTTCTACCACAGGAATGTTTACGGTAAATGCTGAAGATGAGTTTAACCCGTACTTTGTTTCAGGATTTTCACATGCAACAGCTTGTGATCCTGTAGTTGTATTTGGAAATACTGCTTATATTACAGTCCGTGGAGGAACATCTTGCGGTGCAATAGAAGATCAAATTAATGTTATTGATGTTACGGATATTGCTAGTCCTACACTAATTTCTACAACTTTTGTTGGCCAACCTTATGGTTTAGGCATTAAAGATAGTGCTTTATATGTTTGTTGCGGAACTAATGGTTTGAAAGTTTATGATGCTTCAAACAGTTCAAATTTACTTCTTGAAAACACTTATAACGAAAATCTTAAAGATGTTATTCCTCTGGATAGTCATTTGATTGCTGTAGGAACTAACAAAATTATTCAATATAATTATGGTCCAGATTTTACATTGATACCAATAAGTGAAATTACTTTTTAGAACATAAAAAAAACCTCGCAAATGCGAGGTTTTTTTTTATTTAGATATTTATCGTTGTAAATTTTTTGCTTCAATGCTCATTGTTGCATGAGGAACGATTTTTAATCTTTCTTTTCCAATTAGTTTTCCGGTTACTTTACAAACACCATACGTTTTGTTTTCTACACGGAAAAGTGCATTTTTTAGATCACGAATGAATTTTTCTTGACGAATAGCTAATGCCGAATTCGCTTCTTTACTCATGGTTTCACTTCCTTCTTCAAATGCCTTGAACGTTGGCGAAGTATCGTCAGTTCCATTATTTAAATCATTCATGTAAGCACTTTTGATTAATTCTAAATCGGTTTGTGCTTTTTCAATTTTTGCTAGGATAATTTCTTTGAACTCTGCTAAATCAGCGTCCGAGTATCTCATTACTTCTTCTACCATGCTTTATACTATTTTGAAATTAATATTTTTGTTTTTATATCGTCAAATTCAATTTCTATACCATTTTCTATATTATCAGTAAAATTTAATTCTTCTGTTAATGTTTCGTCTTTGATATAATTTTCGTTATTCTTTATTGCTTGTTCAAGCTCACCACTACGTTGAATTTGAACTTTAATTTTATCAGTTACTTCAAAACCAGAATCTTTTCTTATGTTTTGAATTCTGTTTACCAATTCTCTTGCAATTCCTTCTTGCTTCAGTTCTTCAGAAATTGTAATGTCTAAAGCTACTGTAATTCCGTTAGAATTTGCAACCAACCAACCTGGAATATCCTGAGATGTGATTTCTACATCTTGGGATGTTAAAGTTATACTATTTCCTGAAATAACAAGCGATAGTTCACCTTTAGCGTCAATTTCATTAATTTGCTCTTGTGAAAATTTTTGTATCTCACTAGAAATCAATCCCATATCTTTACCAAAACGTGGTCCAAGTGCCTTAAAATTTGGCTTAATTTGCTTCACTAAAACGCCCGATGCATCGTCTAAAAGTTCGATTTCTTTCACGTTCACTTCGGCTTTTATTAGGTCAGAAACTGCCTCGATTTCAGTACGTTGATTTTCATCAAGTATAGGAATCATAACCTTTTGCAACGGTTGACGCACTTTTATCATTTCCTTTTTACGAAGCGATAAAACTAATGACGAAACCGTTTGTGCTTTCATCATTTTACTCTCTAACGATTTATCAACAAAGTTTTCAACCGAAATTGGAAATTTTGCCAAATGTACTGACTCAAATTCCTCTGAATGTGTTGCCTGCGTTAAATCTCTGTAAAGTTTGTCCATAAAAAATGGCGCTATCGGAGCCGAAAGTTTAGCCACATTCAACAAACAAGTATAAAGCGTTTGATAAGCCGCAATTTTATCTGTTCCGTATTCACCTTTCCAGAATCTTCTTCTGCACAAACGAACGTACCAGTTACTCAAATTCTCCTGAACGAAATCAGAAATTGCTCTTGCTGCTTTTGTTGGTTCATAATCAGCATAAGCTTCATCAACGGTTTTTATCAAAGTATGCAATTCAGACAAAATCCAACGATCAATTTCAGGTCTTTCGTTTAAAGGAATTTCAGCTTCTGCATATTTGAAACCATCGATATTGGCATATAAACTAAAGAACGAATACGTATTATATAATGTTCCGAAGAATTTTCTACGCACTTCTGCAACACCTTCAATATCAAATTTCAAGTTATCCCAAGGATTTGCATTTGAAATCATATACCAACGAGTAGCATCTGGTCCATATTCTGCCAAAGTGGTGAACGGATCAACTGCATTTCCTAGACGTTTCGACATTTTTTGCCCGTTTTTATCTAAAACCAAACCATTGGAAACAACATTTTTATAAGCAATTTTATCAAAAACTAACGTTCCGATGGCGTGTAAGGTATAAAACCAACCGCGTGTTTGGTCAACTCCTTCCGCAATAAAATCGGCAGGAAATGCTTTGTTTTCGTCAATTAAATCTTTATTTTCAAATGGATAATGCCACTGCGCATAAGGCATCGCGCCAGAATCAAACCAAACATCAATTAAATCGCTTTCGCGTTTCATTAATTTGCCTGATGGTGAAACCAAAACGATATCATCAACTACATTTTTGTGTAAATCAACCAAATCGTAGTTCTCATCGCTCATATTTCCAACCTCAAAACCTTTGAATGGATTTTCTTTTTGGAAACCAGCTGCGATTGATTTCTCAATTTCAGCATATAATTCTTCAACCGAACCAATTAGTATTTCTTCTGTTCCATCTTCGGTTCTCCAAATTGGCAATGGAATTCCCCAATATCTTGAACGCGACAAATTCCAATCGTTGGCATTTTTCAACCAATTCCCAAAACGACCTTCACCAGTTGCTTTTGGCTTCCAGTTGATGGTTTCGTTCAAATCGAACATTCTATCTTTAATTTCGGTTACTTTGATGAACCAAGAATCTAACGGATAATATAAAATTGGTTTATCCGTTCTCCAACAATGTGGATAACTGTGAACGTATTTCTCGACTTTAAAAGCTTTATTTTCTTCTTTTAATTGAATAGCAATTTCAACATCGGCAGAGCGTTCTGGAGCTTCACCATCATTGTAATATTCATTTTTAACATATTTTCCAGAATAATTTCCTAAACCTTGAATGAATTTACCTTGTAAATCAACCAAAGGAACTGGATTTCCATTTTCATCAAGAACCAACATTGGTGGCACTTCTGGCGTTGCTTCTTTGGCAACTTTAGCATCATCTGCACCAAAAGTTGGAGCCGTGTGTACAATTCCTGTTCCGTCTTCAGTAGTTACGAAATCGCCCGAAATTACTCTAAAAGCATTTTCAGAATTTTGATATGGTAAAGACAATTTCATCAATTGTTCGTAACGAATTCCAACTAAATCAGCTCCTTTACATTCAGCAAGTATTTGATATGGAATATTTTTATCACCTTCTTTAAAATTTTCAAAATCAGATGGTTCATTTGAAGCAAAAAATCCTTTTCCAAATTGTTTTCCAACAAGATTTTTAGCCAAAATTACTTTAACTGGACGATAAGTATATTGATTGAACGTTTCTACTAAAACATATTCAATTCTTGGGCCAACTGTTAAGGCTGTATTGGATGGCAAAGTCCATGGCGTTGTCGTCCAAGCAAGAAAATGAATTTCGTCTAACTCTAATTGTTCAAATTTATAATGTTTTAAATTGTTTGAATTTATATAATTATAAAATTTATTGAATACATTTTCATTTTCAGATTCTAAAACCTTGAATTGGGCAACAACTGTTGTATCTGTAACGTCTCTGTAACTTCCTGGTTGGTTAACTTCATGCGAAGACAAACCTGTTCCAGCTTTGGGCGAATAAGGTTGAATGGTGTAACCTTTGTATAATAAATCTTTATTATAAATTTGTTTCAACAACCACCAAACGGTTTCCATGTATTTGGATTTGTAAGTCACATATGGATCTTCCATATCAACCCAATAACCCATTTTTTCGGTCAAATCATTCCATACGTCGGTATAACGCATAACTGTTCGTTTACAAGCTTCGTTATATTCTTCTACAGAAATGGTTTTTCCGATGTCTTCTTTGGTGATTCCTAATTCTTTTTCTGTTCCAAGTTCAACAGGTAAACCATGTGTATCCCAACCCGCTTTACGTTTTACTTGAAACCCTTTTTGAGTTTTATAACGACAAAAAATATCTTTAATAGCACGAGCCATCACGTGGTGAATTCCAGGTAATCCGTTAGCCGAAGGTGGACCTTCAAAAAACACATATGGAGTTGCTCCTTCACGCGAAGTTACACTTTGTTCAAAAACGTTGTTTTTCTTCCAAAAATCAAGAACTTCTGATGCTACTGTTGGTAAGTCAAGTCCTTTGTATTCAGTAAATTTTGTACTCATTTTGTCGTATTCTTAAATCAGTTTGCGAAAGTAATAAATAGTTGTGAGTTATGAGTTATGAGTTATGAGTTTTTGTGATTGTACAAGAAAGAATGCCTAAATTTGTCTTTTATGCAAAAACTTCCTTCAAAACGTCTAAAGATTTTGGTTTTTTGAATCCGTCGAGGTGAATAGAATAGTAATCTAATAAGATTTTTAGAAGGATTTGACGTTCGATTCCCGCGAAAACTTTTTGGTTGAAGTCAAATTTTAGGTTGATTAGCTTTTTGAACAAAAACGTTTCATGTTCCGATAAACAACTTATTCCTTGAAGCGGCGAAAAAACTCCTTCGGTCATTTCGAAAAAATTCCAATCAATTTCTGAAACATCTGGATAAAATCCTAAAAATTTTGTGATTTCTAAAAGTAAAATTAAATGAAAATTAGAAGTTTCTTCGTGAGTATCAAGCCAAATTAAAGCGGTTTCTAAAAAAGTAAATAAATCTTCGTTTTTTTCTTCTTCTTGAATGCTATGATGTAGCATTTCAGACAAGAAAATCACGATGGTGCTTTTTACAATATCCGTATTTATGGTTTGATAAGCAGTTGCTAATTTTATTTCTTTAAAATGTTCTAAAGTGCCTTTATTTTTGTGATTTGCTTCAATTTCAAGAATTGTTAAAGGTTGAAAGTAAGCAATCTTTTTCCCGAAACCTCGGGATTGATTTTTTCCAGAATAAGCACTTTGAACGAAGTAACTTTTTAATCCGTCGCTTTGTGTAAAACATTTTACAATCAAGCTTTTTTCTTGATGTTTTATAGATGAAATTACTATTGCTTTAGTTTTAATTAGCATAAAAAAGCACTTCGATTACGCTCAGTTTGACAAATATTATTATCTGATAATCATAACTTTTTTAACCGTAGTTTCAATTCCATCCTCGGCAGAAACAAAAATCATATATACTCCTGAAGCAACTTTATATTTACCAAAAGCAGTTCCATCCCATTCAATTGTTCCACCAGAAGAAGTAGTTTCAAAAACTAAATTTCCTTCGATATCAGCAATTTTTACAATAGCTTTATCTGTTAATCCTGCAATTTTTATTGTTCCTGAAAATTCAGGTCGAACAGGATTTGGATACACGTAAACATTACTCAAATCGTCTTGAGGTTTTGTAGAAGTTCCTTTAAATGAAACTAATCCTTTGTCTGTAGCAAAGAAAACTTCACCCGTAACACCATCAATTTCAATATCATTTATATTGTTACTTGGCAATGGAGAGTTGTCTTTTGTAAATTGATAAATAGTTTCTTGACCATTAGGCGAAACTAAATATACGCCTGCATCTGCAAGTGAAACCCATTTTCTATTAGCTCCATCAATGGCAATATCAACAATAAACTGCTGAAAAAATAACTCTTGTGCTAATCCATCTTCTTCAATTATTATATCACGTGTTGTAATTGCATCTTGAGATAAAAATTGGTCGACACTTGAAATAATTCTTAATCCTCTTGCTGTGCCAATCCAAAGTTGATTTCGGTTGTCAATGGCTACACATCTGACATCAATATCGGGAAGATTTCCATTGGTTTCTGTTTCAATGACAATTGATTTATTACCTAAAGTTTCATTAAATGCAATCAAACCATTTCTAATTGATGGAATCCATTTTGTATTGTTTTTATCGATAGCCGTCAAACCATAACTGGCAAAATGTGGCTCAGGAATAACCTCTGAAAAATCATAAGATTGCCAATTCCCATCAGATTTTAAAACTTTTAATCCTTTATTAACCCTTGTGTTTGTCATCCAAAGATTCTTGTTTTTATCAAATGCAACTCCATTAATTCTAACATCTATAAACGCCGTACTTAATGATTCTAATCCGTTTGAACCAGTGTTAGATTGATCAAATAACTGTATTGGTACTCCATCGACTATTTTTAAAACACCTGAAAAAAATGAACTTACATAAAGCTCTTCATCATTATTAGGATGTAATGCAATATTTGACAATGCTTTTGCGCCAAATAATTCGGAATAAGGTATAAAATCCCAACCGTTTTCTGAAGTGAATTTACTGATTGGTTTTTGAGCAGGAGAGGGAAAATAAGGATTATAGGTTCTAGAATATTTTCCATAAAGAGCCCAAAGCGTAGAGGTTGATTTTTTTAGTCTGAAAATATTATTTTCTAATGGTCCATCAGGCATTATAAATTGAAAAGTAGTTGGACTAGAAAGAGAAGTAGATACAACTCCATTTTCATTTGTACCAATATAAACAATATCATTTACGATAGTTGCGCAAGTAAATGTAACTGCAATTTCAGTTATTTGACTGGTTTGAATATCTGCTATTTGAACTAAATCTTGGTTAAAAATATAAACATGGTTTTGTGTAGTGATTATTAAATAGTTTTCATTTTCTCTAAAATCAAGTGATGGTTGGTTCAAATTTAATAATTCAATAAAGTTTGTACCATTGTATTTATAGGCAACAGAATTTATGTTTGATGCAACTAATTGATTATTGATTGTTGCAATTCCATTCCATTGTCCTGAATCAAAAAGTGACCATTGACTAAAGTCAACTAAATTAGGGTTGGTAACAACCGCTTTCCTCATACCATAAATCTCAGTAACGGCATATATTTCATTATTAAAAACTGTAGTTTGATAAACTTTTACAGTTTGTCCTGAATTACCTATGTAATATGTATCTCCAAATTCTAAAGTATTTAAATCAAAGACCGATATTCCATAATCGCATGAAATATATACTTTACTATCATGTTCGTAAAAATTATTGATTTTTTTTATTAAAGGTGAAACAGGAACTTCGTCAATAATTCCTCTTTTTGGTATTACAGTTCCATCAGAGTTTATTATTGATAAAAGTCCATTAGAATTTCCAACTAAAGTTACGTTAAATGCTTCACTTCTGTATATTGAGGTAATTAAATCTGCTTTTAAGCCATCAATTGAATTTATAGTTGAAATGTCATTTGTTGTAGTGTTTTTTGAAAAAATTGCATTTTCAGTAGCAGCAAAAAATGATGATGATGATTGTGTAATATCTTTTATTCCATTGTATGAAAAATAACCATTCCATTGTGAATTACTTTGAGAATAAGTAAAACAATGGAAAAACAAGACTAAAACAAGACTAAGCTTAATTATTTTCATTTGAAACTTTTAATATTTACAAATATAATATAAACGCAAATAATTTCTGTTTAATATGCTCGCAAAAAAAATGCCTTCAAAAAATGAAGGCATTTTAATAATATAATTATAAGTTTTTATACTATTCCTTGAGCTAACATTGCATCTGCAACTTTAACAAAGCCTGCGATATTTGCACCTTTAACATAATCAACATATCCAGTTTCATCTTTTCCATATTGTACACAAGCTGCATGGATATTTGCCATAATTCCTTTAAGCCTTTCATCAACTTCTTCTGAAGTCCAACTTAAACGTAAAGAATTTTGTGACATTTCTAAACCAGAAGTAGCAACTCCACCAGCATTTGATGCTTTTCCTGGAGCGAATAAAATTTTAGCATTTAAGAAAACTGTAACGGCTTCTGGAGTTGAAGGCATATTTGCACCTTCAGCAACACAAATACAACCATTTGCTACTAATGTTTTAGCTTCTTCTTCGTTTAATTCGTTTTGTGTAGCACAAGGCAAAGCCACATCACATTTAACTTCCCATGGACGTTTTCCTTCAACGAATTTTGCATTTGGGTATTTAGTTACATAATCAGAAATTCTTCCGTAGTTTACGTTTTTAATTTCCATCACATAAGCTAATTTTTCTGCATCAATTCCATCAGCATCATAAATATATCCAGATGAATCTGACATTGTTACCACTTTACCTCCTAATTGAGTTGCTTTTTCTGTAGCATATTGAGCTACATTTCCTGAACCTGAAACAACAACTGTTTTTCCTGCAAAACTATCTCCTTTTGTAGCAAGCATGCTTTGAGCAAAATATACATCGCCATAACCTGTAGCTTCTGGACGAATTAATGAACCTCCAAAAGAAATACCTTTACCTGTTAAAACTCCTGTAAATTCATTTCTTAATCTTTTATATTGTCCAAACATGTAACCAACTTCTCTTCCACCAACACCAATATCTCCTGCAGGAACATCAGTATCAGCACCAATATGTTTAGATAATTCTGTCATAAATGCTTGACAAAATTTCATGATTTCAATATCAGATTTCCCTTTTGGGTCAAAATCAGATCCTCCTTTTCCTCCACCCATTGGTAAAGTTGTTAAGCTGTTTTTGAAAGTTTGCTCAAAAGCTAAAAATTTCAAAATACTTAAATTAACAGAAGGATGGAAACGAATTCCTCCTTTGTATGGTCCGATTGCTGAGTTCATTTGAATTCTGTAACCTCTATTTACTTGAGTATTTCCAGCATCGTCAATCCAAGTTACACGGAACATGATTACTCTTTCTGGCTCAACCATTCTTTCCAAAAGCATTTTGCCTTCGTATTTTTTATTTTTTTCAATAAAAGGAATTACTGTTTCAGCTACTTCTTTAACAGCTTGTAAAAATTCAGATTCGTTTGGGTTTTTCTTAGCAACCGCTTCGATAAAGTTGTTAATACTTTGTGACATAATTATAATATTAATGTTTTAAGAAAACGTTTTCGTAAATAATCCGACAAATATACATTTTATAAAAATATTGACGTAATTTTTTTGAAATTCTCATCATTTTTATGCTTTTGTTAAGAAATTTTAAATAAACATGAAATAACATTCGCTTTTTAAACTATTTGATGATTTTTTTCGTTAATATAAGTGTATTTTTTTTAATTTATTTTATAAGTGATTGATGTTTTTATATATTTGTCAAGAATTGAATTAATATTTACCCGATATGTCTAAACACCTAAAAATATTTACTTTGTTTTTTCTTGGTTTCATAAATCAAGCAAATGCACAGTTTGGATTTTCCCATGAAATTGGAGCTATTGCAGGTCCAGTTGCCTTTCAATCAGATTATGGTGAAAGATATGATTTTTCTACAAATGCAGGAAACACAGGATACGGAATCGGTTTAATTCATTATTTGAATTTTTCTTATAAAGCGGAATGTAACTGTTATACTCCAGAAACTTATTTTAATGATCACTTTAAATTAAGAAGCGAATTATCTTACAATAAAACGGCTTTGCAACATTTTGGAAAATGGGTTGAAGGAGACAGAACATCTCTAACTGCTGACCAATTAAGAGCAATGAGAGGAGAAACTTCGGTTACAAACATTGGAATGCAATTAGAATTCTTCCCATATAGTATTAGAGATTTTACTGCAACAATTGGAAGTTGGGCACCTTTTATAAGTCTTGGCGGTCAATTTAGTTATTATAATCCTTCGTCCTATTCAAAAATGGGTCCAGGTTTAGGAGAATTAACAACTGTAACACCAATAAAATATCTTAATGCTTTTGATCAAAAAGGTGGTTCAACTTGGTCAGTTGTTTCAAGTGTTGGTACTCGATATAAACTAACACCTTTATCTGATTTAATGGTTGATTTGAGATGGCAATATTATTTTTCAAACTGGGTTGATGGTTTAAATCCAAATCCAGATATTTATAAAGAGAATAAAGCTAATGATTGGAACATTTGGTTAAACTTTGGTTACATTTATTATTTACAATAATAGTTAACAAAAAACATAAAAAAATCCCGATTCATTAATTCTGAATCGGGATTTTATTTTTTATCTAAATGCTTGTTCTAAATCGGCAAGTAAATCATCAATATCTTCAACGCCAGTGCTCAATCTGACTAAATCGTCTGTAATACCAACTTCAAGTCTTTTTTCTTCAGGAATTGAAGCATGTGTCATTAATGCAGGATGATTGGCTAAACTTTCAACTCCGCCAAGAGATTCTGCTAAAGTGAATACTTTTAGTTTTTCTAAAAACGAAATAGCATCTTCTTTTTTTCCTGATGTGAAGGTAAATGAAACCATTCCACCAAAACCACTCATTTGTTTTTTTGCAATATCATGGAATGGATGATCTTGTAAACCTGGATAATAAACTTTTGCGACTTCTGGATGATTGCTTAAAAATTCTGCCACTTTCATTCCGTTTTCACAATGTCTTTGAACTCTTAAATGTAATGTTTTAATTCCTCTTAAAACCAAATAACTGTCCATTGGCCCAAGTGTTCCGCCTGTTGCAAATTGTTTAAAGTGCAATTCATCACCTAATGCTTTATCCTTAATAATCAAAGCTCCAGCAATGACATCAGAATGTCCACCGAGGTATTTTGTAGCTGAATGCATTACAATATCAGCACCTAAATCTAATGGTTTTTGTAAATAAGGTGTTGCAAAAGTATTATCAACTGCAAACAGAATGTTGTGCTTTTTAGTAATTTTCGCAATTTCTGCAATATCAGCTAATTTCATTAATGGATTGGTAGGCGTTTCAACCCAAACCAACTTTGTATTTTCATTAATCAAGGATTGAAACTTATCAAAATCATTCATATCAACGAAGTGAAATTTGATACCACTATCTTTATATAAACGTGTGAATAATCTATATGTCCCACCATATAAATCGTCCATTGCAATAATTTCGTCTCCTGCTTTGAACATTCTTAACAAACAATCTGTTGCTGCTAAACCTGATGCAAATGCTAAACCTCTTGCGCCATTTTCTATAGAAGCCAAAGCATCTTCCAAAGCTTGACGCGTTGGGTTTGCAGCACGACTGTATTCATAATCACCTACAGGTTTTCCTGGACTAGTTTGAACATAAGTTGAAGTTTGAAAAACTGGAGTCATCACTGCTCCGGTTACTTTTTCGTGGTGTTGACCACCGTGTATTACTTTAGTATTAAATTTCATTGTAATTAAATTTTATCAAAGGTAAATAAGATTATATAAACTTTCTAATATTCATCATAAAACCCAAATGAATTCCTTCATGATAATTATTAAATTCCATGGCATCTTTTATATTTGCTAAATGGAATCCTGTTCCTGTTGTATATTCATCATAGGAAATGAATTTGCCACTAGCATAATCTTCTTTAGTTTTTTCTAGCAATGAAAATAATAACACTTTCAATTCCTCAATTTCTTCTTGAGTTGTAGCAGTTGGTTTTGAACCATTTTTATATTTTTCCATCATTTCGGGTGAAATATTCATTGGTAAACCCGAAAGTCGATATACCAAACCTTGCTGCGACACAATAATATGACCTAAATTCCAAGCCAAATTATTACTAAAACCTTCTGGGATTTTATTCAGTTGTTCTAACGAATAATTCTCAATGATTTTCAAATAAATGTTTCTGCTGGTTTCCCAAATTTTAAAAGTTGCTTCCATTGTATGATTTTATAATTGTGTGAAATTATCTGATTTTGGCATTAAATTCATGACATCAATTGCAATTTGTGGCGTTGGATTTGCAATTTTTCTAAGTTTTGTATCCATCCAAGCACCATCAACCGTAATTGTTGCTAGAATTTCGTCTTTGTCGTTTTTAAATTCGTGAATCAGTGTCCAACGAGAAGCGTCTTCTTTTACTTTACCTACTTTTGTGCTGATAAAAACCTTTTGATTCATTCGCATTTCTTTTCTAAAAACACATTCTTCACGAAACAATATTGGTCCAAAATGTTGTTCTTGCATGATACGCATTGACATTCCTAATTGTTCTAGAATTTCTACACGATGTTGCGCGCCAAAGTCGTAATAAGCTGAATGTCTAACATGAAAATTTGGGTCTAAATCTGACCAACGAATCGATAATTCTTTAGTAAAAGTGCTCATTAAATAGAAATTTTTGACAAAAATACAGATTATAAGTTTCAAATGATTTTTCTTTGCAAAAAGAAAAAATTATGACTGATACCATATACTATTTAGCGAGTTGCGACACGTGTAGAAAAATCATAAAATCGTTGCCAAAAAACGCCAATTTGAAGTACCACGATATAAAACAAGATCCAATTACAATAGAAGAATTAGAATATATGCATTCACTTTCTGGAAGTTACGAAGCCTTGTTTAGCAAAAAAGCGCAGTTGTATAAATCGATGGATTTAAAAAACAAAGCATTGACTGAAGAAGATTTTAAAAAATATATTTTAGAACATTATACCTTTTTAAGTCGTCCTGTTTTTATAATTCAAGACAAAATTTACATTGGAAACACACAACAAAATATGTTGCAAGTAATGAAAGCATTAGAAAATGTCTAAAAGAACTTGGGCGTTATTTGCCGCAACATTAGTTTCCATAATTTATGGTGTAACCTTTACTATTGCTAAAGATGTAATGCCAAAATATGTCGAACCGTTCGGATTTATAACCATGCGTGTTGGCGGATCGGTTTTGTTGTTTTGGTTGATTTCCTTTTTTGGACCAAAAGAAAAAATTGCTAGAGAAGATTTTCCTCGAATTGTAGCCGCTGCTCTATTTGGCGTAGCTTTAAACATGCTTACTTTTTTTAAAGGTTTGAGTTATACTTCGCCAATTATGGGTGCGGTTTTAATGGTCACAACGCCAATGATTGTATTAATTCTTTCAGCGATTATTATGAAGGAACAAATGCAAAAACGCAAAATAATCGGAATAATTTTAGGATTAGCAGGAACAATAACGTTGATTCTTTATGGAAAATCAATGGTCAATGCGCCTAACGCTACTTTAGGAAATTTACTCGTTTTTATCAATGCAATTTCCTATGGTTTTTATCTGATTTTGGTAAAAAAACTAATGGATAAATACAATGCGTTCACTTTTGTAAAATGGATTTACACCTTTGGATTTATAATGGTTTTACCGTTTGGCTGGAGCGAATTTGATGCTGTAAATTGGACAACAATTCCAGCAGATATTTTCTGGAAAATAGGATTTGTAGTCGTTTTTTCAACCTTCTTAACTTATTTATTAAATTTGGTTTCGATGCGTGAGTTAAAACCAACAACCGTTGCAGTATTCATTTATTTACAACCTCTTTTTGCAACAATATTCGCTGTTGGTTTAGGAAAAGACGAGTTGAGTTTGGTAAAATTACTTTCAGCAGTTTTAATTTTCGCTGGAGTTTATTTGGTAACACAAAAACGAGTAAAAAGTGAATAGTAATTAGTAAATAGCTTTGAAATCGATAAATTACTAATCACTTTTCACTAATCACTAATCACTATTTCATATATTTGAAGTCTATAAAACATTAGAATGATACAATCAATGACTGGTTTTGGAAAAGCATCTTTGCAATTACCAACCAAAAAAATTACAGTAGAATTAAAATCACTAAACAGTAAAGGTTTAGATTTGAATACAAGAATGCCATCGGTTTACCGCGAAATGGAATTGGGCTTACGCAATCAAATTTCTCAACGATTAGAACGCGGAAAAATTGATTTTTCTTTATACATCGAAGTTACTGGCGAAGAAACATCTTCTAAAATTAATGTGCCAATTGTTAAAGGTTACATCAATCAAATGAAAGCAGTTATTCCAAATGCTGATGAAACTGAATTGATGAAAATGGCTGTAAGAATGCCCGATGCATTAAAAACAGAACGTGACGAAATTGACGAAAACGAATGGAAGGAAATTCAAAAAGTCATTGATGAAGCACTTGAAAACATTGCTAATTTCAGAAAAGATGAAGGTGCTTCTTTAGAAAAAGAATTTCAATCTCGAATCGGAAATATTTTATCATTGATGAATCAAGCGGTTTCTTTTGATAAAGAACGTATTGAAACTGTAAAAACAAGATTGAGAACCGCTTTAGATGAACTTCAAGTGAATGTTGATGAAAATCGTTTCGAGCAAGAACTAATTTTTTATTTAGAAAAATACGATATTACAGAAGAAAAAGTTCGTTTAGAAAATCACCTAAATTATTTTATAGAAACTCTTTCAGGAACAGAAGCTAACGGAAGAAAACTAGGTTTCATTACGCAAGAAATGGGAAGAGAAATCAATACTATGGGTTCAAAATCAAACCATTCTGAAATGCAGAAATTGGTGGTGATGATGAAGGATGAATTGGAAAAGATTAAGGAACAAGTTTTAAATGTTCTTTAATTTAGTAATTAGTGAAAAGTGGTTAGTAAATAGTAATTAAAAACTGATGATTTATGGCAAACATAAGTAATTATAAAGATTTATTAATTTGGCAAAAGGGAATTATTTTGGTAGTTAGAGTTTATCAATTAGTAAAATCATTTCCTCAAGAAGAATTATACGCATTAACTTCTCAAATTAAAAGAGCTGCAGTATCAATTCCGTCAAATATAAGCGAAGGTTATGGAAGAAATACAGATAAATCTTTTAGTCATTTTCTTGATATTTCGAGAGGTTCTTTATACGAATTAGAAACACAGCTAATAATTGCAAAAGAATTGGAGTTTGTTTTGAATGTTAAATTATATAACGAAATAGTTAGTTTGATAGAAGAGAAAAGTAAAATGATAAACGCCTTTTCAAGAACTTTAAAAAACTAATCACTATTTACTAATCACTATTTACTAAAATGAAAGGAAAATTACTAGTATTCTCAGCGCCTTCAGGTTCTGGAAAAACCACTATAGTGAGGCATTTATTAGCTCAGGAAGATTTGAATTTAGAATTTTCAATATCATGTGCAACACGTGAGCCAAGAGGTCAAGAAGTAGATGGAAAAGATTATTATTTCATCAGTTGGGAAGAATTTAAAAAACACATCAAAGCCGAAGAGTTTGTTGAATGGGAAGAAGTTTATACCAATAATTATTACGGAACCTTGAAAAGCGAAGTCGAACGCATTTGGGCTAAAGGCAAAAATGTAATTTTCGACATTGATGTTTCTGGTGGATTGCGAATTAAATCAAAATTCCCTCAAGAAACACTAGCTGTTTTTGTAAAACCACCTAGCGTTGACGAATTGAAACGAAGATTAAAACAACGCTCTACAGAAAGCGATGAAAAAATCAATATGCGCATCGCAAAAGCACACGTTGAATTAGCAACAGCGCCACAATTTGATACGATTATTAAAAATTATGATTTGGATGTGGCGAAGCAAGAAGCCTATCTGTTGGTAAAGGATTTTATTCACGCGAAATAGCACCAATTCGTGAAATAAATTAACCTCAATAAATTCGTGTTAATTCGTGGAATTCGTGTAAAAAATTTAATTGAGAATCAATAAAATGAAAATAGGATTATATTTCGGAACCTTCAACCCAATTCACGTTGGACACATGATTATTGCCAATCATATGGCAGAACATTCCGATTTAAATCAAATTTGGATGGTTGTTACGCCACATAATCCACACAAGCAGAAAAACACTTTGTTGGATGATTACCAGCGTTTGCATTTAGTGAATTTAGCAACCGACGATTATCCTAAAATCAAACCTTCAGATATCGAATTCAAATTACCACAACCCAATTATACTGTAAATACCTTAGCGCATTTAAAAGATAAATTTCCGCAACACGAGTTTTGCTTGATTATGGGTGAAGATAATTTGAATTCGCTTCACAAATGGAAAAACTACGAATACATTTTAGAAAATCATGATATTTACGTTTATCCAAGATTAAATTCAGGTGAAATTGATGAACAATTTGTAAATCTCCCGAAATTTCGGGATAAAATTCATCGAGTTGGCGCACCTGTAATAGAACTTTCCTCAACTTTCATTCGCGAAAGCATCAAAAACAAAAAAAATATTCGTCCGTTATTGCCCGAAAAAGTTTGGGAATATGTAGATCATAATAATTTTTATAGGAAATAAATGAGCGAAATTCTCCGACATCAAATAGAAGAAATAACATCCTTAACCGATGAAGAATTTGAGTATGTCTTATCTCATTTTGAAACCAGAAAACTCAAGAAACACCAATTTCTTGTTCAGGAAAATGATATTGTAAAAAATGATTATTTTGTACTGAATGGATGTTTAAAATCCTATCATGTTGATTCAAATGGTAAAGAACATATTGTTCAATTTGCTACTCAAAATTGGTGGATTACTGATTTTCAAGCCTACTTTAATAAAACCAATGCAACACTTTTTATAGATTGTATAGAAGATTGCGAATTGCTATCATTATCTATAGAAAATCGTGAAAAGCTATGTTCAGAAATGCATAAAATTGAACATTTTTTTAGAAAAAAATCCAATTCTGGTTATATAGCTTTACAACAACGTATTTTATCAATGCTTAACAATAATCCACAAGAACGTTACGATAAATTATTAATTCAAAATCCTTTACTTTTTCAAAAAGTCCCAAAAAAATATATCGCTTCATATCTTGGTGTGTCGCGTGAAACCTTGAGTAGATTTAATTCAAATTCAAAAAAGTGATTTTCATCACATCAAATTTGTGATTTTCATCATTTCTCAAAACTACAAAACAAAGTAATTTTGTAACAAATAATTGAAAATATGAAATATATAAAACTCTTGGTATTACTACCTTTGTTATTCTTTAGTTGCAAAAATCAATCGGAAGAAAACAACACATCACAAATTAAAAATCAAAAAGAAAAAGTTATGAAAAAAGTATTATTCGTTGTTACAAGTCACGATCAACTAGGAAACACAGGCGAAAAAACAGGTTTTTGGACAGAGGAATTAGCCGCACCATATTACGAATTATTAGATCAAGGAATTGAAATTACAATTGCAACTCCAAAAGGTGGCCAACCTCCAATTGATCCAAAAAGTGAGGATCCATCTGCTGCGACAGAAGATACAAAACGTTTTGATAAAGATACTGAATTACAAGCAAAATTAAAAAACACCTTAAAATTAGCTGATGTAAATCAAGCCGATTATGATGCAGTTTTTTATCCAGGTGGACACGGACCATTATGGGATTTAGCTACAGACAAAAACTCTATAGCTTTAATCGAATCATTTTATACCAATAATAAACCTGTTGGATTTGTTTGTCATGCACCAGCAGTTTTAAAAGATGTAAAAATAAACGGTGAATTTCTTGTAAAAGGGAAAAAAGTAACAGGATTTTCGAATGATGAAGAAGAAGCTGTTGGGTTGACGAAAGTAGTTCCTTTTTTACTTGAAGATGCATTAAAACAAAACGGCGCAAGTTATTCTAAAGCAGAAAATTGGCAACCATATGCTGTTGAAGATGGTTTATTAATTACAGGGCAAAATCCTGCATCTTCAAAACTTGTTGCTCAAAAAATATTGAATCAATTAAAAAAATAAAATATGTTAAATTTCGAATTATACAATCCTGTCAATTATGTTTTTGGCAAAGGACAAACAGAAAAATTAGCTACATTAGTTCCAAAACATGCTAAAGTATTATTAGCTTATGGTGGTGGAAGTATCTTTAAAAATGGCGTTCACGAAGCCGTAACCTCAGCTTTAAAAGGCTATGAGATTACAGAATTTGGCGGCATCGAACCCAATCCACGATTTGAAACCTTGATGAAAGCAGTTCAAACTATTCGCGAGCAAAAAATCGATTTTATCTTAGCTGTTGGTGGCGGAAGCGTTATTGATGGAGTGAAATTCATTTCGGCAGCTTCGAAATTTGAAGGCGATGAAACAGATATTTTAAGAAAACGAATTTTATTTACCGATTTATCTAAAGTAATTCCATTTGGAACCGTTTTAACATTACCTGCAACAGGTTCAGAAATGAATTCTGGTGCTGTAGTAACTATTGAAGCAACTCATGAAAAACTGACTTTGGGCGGAAGTGCTTTGTTTCCAAAATTCTCAATTGTTGATCCAACAGTAATTACTTCGTTACCAAAAAGACAATTGCAAAATGGCGTTGTTGATGCATTCACACACGTCATGGAACAATATTTAACATTTCCTCACGACGCACTTTTACAAGATAGATTTTCAGAAAGCATTTTAAAAACTTTAATCGAAGTTGGTCCAAGTGTTGTTGAAAATCCTAGTGATTACAAACTAGCTTCAAATTTCGTTTGGAGCGCAACGATGGCGTTAAACGGATTGATTCAAAAAGGTGTTCCAAGCGATTGGGCAACCCACATGATTGGTCACGAATTAACCGCTTTATATGAAATAGATCACGCAAGAACTTTAGCGATTATTGGTCCAAATTTATACAAAGTAATGTTTGAAACTAAAAAAGACAAACTAGCACAATATGGCGAAAGAGTTTGGGACATCACTGGAAATTCTGTAGAAGAAAAAGCCGAAAAAGCTATCGAAAAAACCATTGAATTTTTCCATACCATGGGAATGAAAATTAAAATCTCTGAAAACGCAGAAAACATTGAAAAAACAGCCGATTTTATCGTAAATCGTTTCGAAGAAAGAGGTTGGAAAGCGATGGGTGAAAAGCAAAACATCACTTTAGAAAAAGTTAGAGAAATCGTAGAAATGAGTTACTGATTTTAAAAAATCAAAACACAAATTCCAAATTCCAAAATTCAAAAGGCGTTCAAGATATTATTCCTGAACGCCTTTCTCAAACCCCAAAACAAAATTTTTAACTAACTAAACAGATGAAATCACCTAACAGAAATCATATACTTTAATAACGACTATTATTTCTTGATATTATATTGAATATCATAATTTTAAGTTAAATTTACTAAAAGCTTTTCCTGCCTTCCATTACAAGATTGCTAGTAACTACCATTTTTCTATATCTCGAAAAGAGCTTCTGTTAGTCGCTTTTTCAAGCTAAGAAAAAATAGCTATTTACTTCACAATGCTTTTCATTGCAGTCAGGGCTAAACTAGTCGGTCAAGGTTTGCCAATGAATTAAAAAAAGAGTATTTTTGGATTATCAAACAAACTAATAATGAATCAATATCCAAAATTTGCAGTGATTGGTGGCGGAAGTTGGGCTACTGCAATTGCAAAAATGTTGTGCGTCAATTTAGACGAAATTGCTTGGTACATGAGGAATCAATCAGCAATTGACCATATAAAATCTCAAAAACACAATCCAAATTATTTAAGTTCGGTAGAATTTGATACTAATAAATTGCGATTAACTTCTGATATTAATGAAGCGGTTGCTTATGCAGATTATATCATTTTTGCTATTCCATCGGCTTTTTTAAGCGCGGAATTGGAAAAACTTACCGTTAGTTTAAAAGGCAAAGTAATTTTCTCTGCTATCAAAGGAATTGTTCCCGAAACATTTCTGATTGTTGGCGAACATTTCAATAAAAAATTTGATATTCCTTTTGAAAATATTGGCGTAATCACTGGACCATGTCACGCAGAAGAAGTAGCTTTAGAAAGACTTTCCTACTTAACCATTGCTTGTGGCGATTCAAATAAAGCTAAAGTTGTAGCCAAAGTTCTTGCCGGAAATTACATCAAAACAAAAATCTCTGATGATATTATCGGAACGGAATACGCAGCTATGTTGAAAAACATCTATGCTATTGCCGCAGGAATTGCACACGGTTTAGGTTATGGCGACAATTTTCAATCAGTAATTATGAGTAATGCCATTCGTGAAATGAAGAAATTCATTAGAAAAGTACACAAAATGAAACGTAACATTAATAATTCAGCTTATTTGGGCGATTTATTAGTTACAGGATATTCGGTATTCTCAAGAAATAGAATGTTCGGAAACATGATTGGAAAAGGATATACTGTAAAATCGGCGATGATGGAAATGAGTATGGTTGCTGAAGGTTATTATGCCGTAAAAAGTGCGTACAAATTAAACCAAGAATACAAAGCTAAAACGCCTATAATTGATGCCGTTTACGAAATTTTATATGAAGGAAAAGATGCTAAAAGCACTTTTAAAAAACTAACTGATAAATTAGATTAAGATGAGCGAACGTTGGAAATATCAATTAAAAATGGGTGGCTTTTGGGGTTTATTCATGGTTGTTTTCATGACCTTATTTGAACTTAAAGAAAAAACTATTTCGCAACAACTTTCGGAAACTAATTTCTATATAAGAGCAATTACTTATATTGTAATAGGTGTATTTGTCTTAGGATATTTTAATTGGAAGGAAAAAGAAAAGCGAGAGAAGAAACAATAAATTAAAAAGGGTTGTTTCAAAAAAATTTGTAACAACCCTTTTATGAAAAAAACTCTACTCTCTAAATCGAACTAACATCTTTCTAGTATATGATTTACCTTCTGTATCTGTGATTTTTACTAAATACATTCCTTTTAATTCTAAAGGCAAATTAATTCTTATCTCTTCTAAAGCTTCGGAATTTTGATCAATAACTTTCAGTCCTTCCATTGTAAAAACTTCAGCTCTCGAAATTTGTTTATTTGTAAAATCATTCCCTTTTTTATGAACTAATCCTATAAAAGCTACATCGTTTACCGGATTTGGAAATAAATTTACAACTATCATTTCTTCCTCACTATCTTTAGATTGAATAGTATTAATAACAGTATTTGTAGCTATTGGAAGATACGTATCAAACTGAATTGATGCCTTATTTTCTATCCTAGTTTCTGATTCTAAATCTGAAAAAGGTTTTACAGAAAAAGTAATATATCCTTGACTTTTTTCTTCATCCTCAAAAGTTGATGGTAAGTAAACATCATCAAGAATAAAATTAATTGTATTTCCAACAATTTCTGTTGTACCATTTTGATGACTAGCTGAAATTAATTTGAATGTTCTAATATCTAATTCTTTTGGCAATTCATCTGTAAGAACAACTCTTTGCGCTGGGAAATTCCCTATATTTTCAAAACGAATTGTATAAGTCAACTCTTGTTCAGGAAGAATGTAACCTTCTTCTCCATAACCTTTTGGAGAAACCAAAATATCGTTTGGATCGATTGCTCCATAAATTAAATAAGTTTGTTGAAGTAAATTATCAGCTTCATCACAATCTGTTGTTGCATTGGTAATTTGTCCTTTAAACACATAATTTTCACCTATTTGAACCGTTGCATCATTGCTTGTTGTAAAGTTAATCGTTTTATTTTCAAACGGATTAATTGTGCTTATAGTCCAAAAATATTTAGTATAATTTATACTATTTTCAACAAAATTTTGTTGTTGTGTAACAGCAAGTGTCGGATTTTGAATTGTGATTTTTGAAGGAATAGTAAAACTAACAATTGCATTTTGAGCTACACTTCTTGATTGATTTGAAGCAACAATTCTAAATTGATTATTAGTAAATCCTTTTCTAATTGCGGTTCCACCCATATTAATTTTTAAATCAGTTGTTGAGCAAATAGTTGTTGCAGCAATGTATATCATGGTTGAAGTCGAATAATTAGTTAAATCTAATTGCAAAGGACTTGTACTTGCTGTTAATCCGTTTTCTTCTAAAATACTTAATTCAACATTGTTTTGTGGGGCAAAAAAAGTGAATATTCCATTATCATTTGAATATAATTTAGCATTTGAAGGCAAGATTTTAATAGCTGCTCTTGAAACAACTGGTTCATCATCTTGTTTTTGACCATCGTTATTTGTGTCAAAATAAACCGTTCCAGTTACTTTTAAATTTTGAGGCTCAGTGATTTCAAGTAGTTGATTTATTGCAACATTTGTTAATGTTTGAATAATTCCACTTGGCCATTTTACAGTGATACTATCAATTACTGTAGCATTATTTAATCCAAAATGTTGCGTATAACTACTTTGTCCACCAAAACCACTTTGACTATTTACTTCTCTAAATTGAGTTGAAGTAGCTGTTCCAACAAAAACTTTTGCACCTATTGCAGAACCATTACTTACGGTTGCTACAAGATTGATTTCTAACCAATTATTAGTGTTTCCATTGTTTTTGTAAATGTGATTTTTTTGATTTGAGTGTGTTGCAACTGCTAAATCTAAATCACCATCATGATCATAATCACTCCAAGAATGTCCAAAAGACAATCCGAAATTATAAGTAATTGCTTCATCTCTATTTTCAGTAAAGTTTCCTAAACCGTCATTAAAATACAAGAACTTTCTAATTCTATCATTAGTTACAAATAAATCTAAATCGCCATCATTATCAATATCTGCAAAGCTACATCCGTGAGAACTTCCACCTTGATTTACAATTGAATTCGTGATTTTTTCAAAAGTTCCACTTCCTAAATTTTTGTACAAAAAGTTCGTCGTTGAATTTGAATTCGTAACAAATAAATCTAAATCGCCATCATTATCAATGTCACCCCAACAACTTCCAACAGATTTTCCACCTTCTTGGTTAACGATAATATTAGATTTTGAAAAAGTTCCGTTACCATCATTGTGAAATAGTGAGTTTTTATTTCCTGAACCGTTTGGTACAAATAAATCCATAAAACCATCTTGATCATAATCTGCCCATGTTGGTCCAAGAGATGAATTTGCTTCTAAAGGAATTACATCTGTTACTTCTTTTGCAAATGCTCCATTAGTTGTGTTTCTATGCAATTCATTATATTTTGTTGGAAAATAATTACACATAAATAAATCTACCTTGTTATCATTATCATAATCAGCGAAAGCGCCACCATGATAATATGAAATATCTTGAGTAAATGATTTTGTGTTATCAGCTACTAAAGTTCCATTGTCGTTTCTATAGAACTTGTTTGGATTTCTACCATTATTTAAGACTAATAAATCTTCGTCACCATCATTGTCAATATCTGCCCAAGTATTAGTCATAGAAACGCCATCTTCTGGCATAACTTGTCCTGGTGTGAATCCGCCAAGATGGTTATTCATATAGATTTTGTTTGGAACTGTCAAATCCATGTTTGTGAGATATAAATCATCCCAACCATCGCTATTGATGTCAACCCAACTTATTGTCCATGAATTACTAGTTTCAGCATTAAAAACAGCATCTTCTAAATGAGAAAAAATTAAGTTTGATGTATTTGTTGTTTGAACCGAAACTGAATTGGCAATTGTAGATTGTTGTGTTTCACCATTAACTTTTCCTGAAATTACTGTTTCTACTGTTGTGTTAAGCGTTTTTCCAACTAATTCTCCATTGTTTGCTCCAACTGTTGCAATTACCTTTGTTTCAACTTGGTATGTAGAATTTGCATCTAAAGTTGGTAAGTTATCATACGATACAACTGTTTTGTTTAATTCTTCAGATATTGTTCCAGCAGTTGTGCTTTGGTTTGGATTAATAATTTTTGATTCTACAACTTTTAAGCCATCTTGAACAATAACTTCTATTGAAGGAGTTGTTACTTCAGAACTTGTATTTACATAAGAAACTACTGTTGCTTGCTCAGCAGGAATTAGTGAGTCATCACTCACATTACTCGTTTGTGTGAAAGAATGCCCGAGTGAACTTCCTGTATAACACATCCAGTTGTCATTGAAATTACTATTTAGAACGGCAATATCATTATTACTTTCAACTATTAGATATGGTTTTTCTGGCCCAACATTTGTTCCTGTTCCATTATAAAAAGCTCTCCATTCAGCTAAACTTATTGTGCAATCTGCATATTTTTCAGGTAAAATAGTGAATGTTTTACTAAATTTTGTTCCGTTAGTATAGGCATCTTTAACTGTTACAGTAGCACCAGTTTTTGAAAATAAATACAAGTGTGAAAAAGCAGCACCATATTTTAAACCTGTTAATGGATTAGTAACATTTACTTCATTTCCTGGAGGAGCAATATAAGTTAGAAAGTTTTTACCAGCTGTTGTACCATTTTCAGAAGAAACCATTGTAGCCATATCTGATGTTCCTGGCGAACCAGTTTCAAACCAGTTTCCTTCAAAAACAGATACTTTTTTACCAGTAGAACACGTTACTCTAAATACATTTGGATAAGATACATTTCCGTTAGTTTTTCCAACCCAATCACCAGCAACTAATCTGTTTAGTGTAAGGCTTTTTACAGCAACCCAACTTCCATTTACATAACGATCTAATTGAATTGCATTATTGTTGTCCCAACTTACAATTCTAATTTCTTGTTCGCCAGCAGATTGATAAGGAACTGCAAAATACATTAATTCACCTGATGAACTTCCGTTGGATGTTGGCACATATCCACCACCATCACGTTCATTACCAAATAAAGCACCGTATTGAACTGTTACTGGTTTATTTGCAATTATAACATAAGTTTCTCCTGAAATCATGACATTTCGTCCTTCGGTTGAACTGTATATTAAATCTTCACCAATGTTTAATATTTTAGAAAAAACTTTCACAGGATTTTCAAAATTTACATCTGTAAAACCTGTATTAGTTTTGGCTTGAGTAGAAATTTTATAGAAATCAATAATCGTATTATTTTGGTAAGCAAAAACATTTATATCTCTGTTGGAAGAGGTAATCATTGGAGCATAAATAATAAATTTTTGTCCAATAGAACTTTTATCCACACTTGGAACCCAGTCATGTTGCCAATCGCTGTTAGTACTTTGTGAAGCATAAACTAATTTGTTAGATTTTACTATAAAGTAATCTCCATCCCATTTTAAAACTCCTCCCGAAGCATATCGAGCGTCATCATTAATTCCGTTGTCTTTGATGTAAAGGATATAACTTTGACCTGCATTTAAAATTCCTATTTTGGAATCGTCAGTATCGCCATCAGCACCATCATCAATAATTTCGAACTCGGTGTTATCATAAATTGCGGTTACAATTAAACACACGTTTCTTTGAACAGCATCAGCATTTGGAGCCACATATATTTGAAAGTAGGTTGATGGCTCACCTGTTGCGTAAGAATTACTTATTCCGATTAAAAGAATAAATAAATAAAATAATTTTTTCATCATTGTTTATAAGATTTGAATTGTAAATCTTGTAAACAATGAATATGCCGATAATGTAAAATGCTGATTTATAAACATTTTCATTTTTTTGGCAGAAAAAAAAATTCCCGATTTTGGAAAATTTTTTATTATTTGGAAATACTATGTAAAGAAATATGTTGAACTACCTTACAATCACTCCATTCACGAATAAAATAGGCACTTCCTCTGTGGCTCTTTCGTTAATGGTGTTTTTTCTAAAAGTGAATTTTTTATCGTAAAGCGTGTTTCCTATGAAATAGGTAACCATGAATTCGTTGTTAAGTGCTAGCACACTTTTTTCAACCATTTCTACTTTCACCACAGAAACAGACGGCACATTTGGAAAGGCATGGCGCAAAAGTGAGGTTTTTTTCATTTCACCATCAATAGTTCCAAAAGCTTTAGAAACAACCATAACACCATCTAAATTAAAGTCAGAATCGTTCACTAAATAGATGTACCAAACTTTTTCCATAAAGTCATCGCTCCATTCTTGAACGGCAGCAAGGAAAACGTTTTCTACTTTTGGGATTGTTATATCTGATTTCATTTTAAAGTAACTAAGATTTTTATTTGCCGCTAAGACACTAAGTCACAAAGATCAATTTAAAATATCTACTTTTAATAAATATTATTTTATTGATGAGATAATACAAGAATAAAAAACATTCTTTAAAAAACCTTTGTGACTTAGAGTCTTTGTGACGAAAACTATATACTGGATTTAAACTGCTCCAAGAAACGAACATCATTTTCGAAGAACATTCTGATGTCGCCAATTTGATGTAAAAGCATGGCGATACGTTCAATTCCCATTCCGAAGGCAAAACCTGAAAATTCATCAGGATTGATACCACAATTTTTTAGAACATTTGGATCAACCATTCCGCAACCGCCAATTTCTAACCAACCTGTTCCTTTGGTAATTCTGTAATCGGTTTCGGTTTTTAAACCCCAATAAATATCAATTTCGGCACTTGGTTCTGTAAAAGGAAAATAACTTGGACGCAATCGGATTTTAGATTTTCCGAACATTTCTTTAGTAAAATAAAGCAATGTTTGTTTTAAATCAGCAAACGAAACGTCTTTATCAATATACAAACCTTCCACTTGGTGGAAAATACAATGTGAACGAGACGAAACTGCTTCATTACGGAAAACTCTTCCTGGAGAAATCGTACGGATTGGTGGTTTATTGTTTTCCATATAACGCACTTGCACCGATGAAGTATGTGTACGCAACAAAACATCAGGATTGGTTTGGATGAAAAACGTGTCTTGCATATCTCTTGCAGGATGATATTCTGGCAAGTTTAATGCGGTAAAATTATGCCAATCGTCTTCGATTTCTGGACCTTCAGAAACATTGAATCCAATGGTTGAAAAAATATCAATAATTTGATTTTTTACTAAGGATATAGGATGACGAGAACCAATTTGAATAGGCTCACCTGGACGTGATAAATCGCCATAAAAACCTTTTACTTCTTCTTTGCTCTCTAACTCTTCTTGAATGGTTTTTACACGTTCTTCAGCAACAGCTTTTAGTGTATTAATTACTTGTCCGAAGTCCTTCTTTTGTTCATTCGGAATGTTTTTAAACTCATTAAAAAGTTCTTTCAACAATCCTTTACTTCCTAAATATTTTATACGAAATTGCTCTAACGATTCTTTATTTTTTTCGTTAAATGCTTTAGCTTCTTCAATATGTTGTTTAATCTTGTCTATCATCGTTCGTTCTTTGAAGGTGCAAATTTAAGGAAAAGTTAGAAGTTGGAAGTTGGAAGTTGGAAGTTTTTTAAATAAATCTTAATTCAAAAATCGTTAATCCATAATCATTAATCAATAAGTTCTTTTTCGACGAAGTAATTCACAATGGCGTCTTTCATTAAAATGGTTTGTTCGCCAGCTTTTAATGGTGGTAATTCTTCTTTTACTTTGTAGTGTGGCCATCCATCTTTATCAAAAAAATCAAATTCATAGTAACCATAAGGTTCTAATAATCTGCAAATTGCAATGTGCATTAAATTGACTTTTTCATCTTTAGCAAATACGCGTTTGAATTTACCAAGTTCTTGAACACCAATTAAGTATATAATTGAATCTAAGTCAAGTTGTTCTCCATCGGCAAATTGATTAGAAAGGATATCAACGACTTTTTCCCATCGTTCTTTTAATTGTATATCTCGAGACATTTTTTTTAATTTAGAAAATAGAGAAAAGAAAAAAAGACTTTTACTTTAATCCATAATGATTTGCAAATATATCACATTTAGCATTTCGACTACGCTCAATGTTGCAATATAAAATTTCGGTTATATTTGTGCTTCAAATATAAATTTATGGGATTTATCGATATTGTTTTTGCGGTTTTGTTGGGTTTTGCGGCTTTTAAAGGTTTGCGAAACGGATTGTTTGTGGAATTAGCTTCATTGATTTCGTTTTTTGTTGGAATTTATATTGCTGTAAAATTCTCTTACGTTGTTGGAAGTTTTATTGGCGAAAGCAAAACGGCAAAAGTTGCTGCATTTATAATCACTTTACTTATCGTTATAATCGCGATTCATTTATTAGCAAAAGTGTTTTCAAAAATTGCTGATTTTGTATTTTTAGGTTGGTTGAATAAATTGGGCGGCGCATTTTTTGCGATTCTAAAAACAACATTATTACTAGGAATTATTTTGAGTTTGTTTCAAAAAGTGAATATTGATAATGGTCTAGTAAGTAAAGAAACCCAAGAAAATTCTATTTTTTTCAATCCAATATTAAAAACTTCTGAATTTATGTTACCGGTTTTAACGGATTGGTTTAAGGATTTGAAAAGTAAAGTTTAGTTTGCAGTCGCAGTTTGCAGTAATCAGCTTTTGAAAATAAAAATATAATATGGAAACACTATTTACAATAGTAGGAATACTACTTTCGGTAATTATAATATATTTTGGATTAAAAGAGTACTTCAAGCTAAAAAATGATAGAAGATTAATATATTCAATATTATCGGATGATAATAAAGAAACTGATGATTTACGAATAACATCTATGTCTGCTGTTAATGTTTTTGTGAATTTTGGAAGTGAATTTAACTATTGTAAATTTCATTTCACCAAAAAAGAATGTTATGTTTATTTAAGATATTCCTATCCAACAAATCTATATAGTGGACCGTTTGTAATAAAAAGTGAATTCCTCAATAAATACTCTTATTTAAGTACATTTTACATCAAAAAATTTGAGATTAAAAACAATAATGAAATTTCAATTTCTATCAAAAATAAAAGGTTTATCGGCACAAAATTCAATCTGAATTTAACTTCTATTTCGGAATCTGATTTGGATTTAATAACAAAAAATCTTTCAACTAAAATTTAGATTCCTGAGGAATGACAAACTATTTTGATAAACTATCTGAACACTGCCAACTATAAACTAAAGTTCTTTAATAGCTTCATCACTTATCCAACCTGTAGTTTCGTCTGTAAGTTGGATTTTTTTCCAATTAGCAATACTTTCTAGAATGTATACTTTTGTTCCCTCATGAAGTAGAATTGTTTCAGTACTTGATACTTTTGGTTCGCCTTTTACTGAGGCTGTTTCGGCAAAAACTATGGCTGTTTTTTCAGTTTCTAATCGGTTTTTTTCGGAAATTCCTGCGGAAACAGAAATAATAATAACCATTAAAACCACAAACATTCCTGTAAAATATATTCGTTTCTTGAAAGCTGTTGGAGAAAAATAATATCCTATGAAAAAAGCTAAAAATACGAATCCAAATACAACAGCTATCCAAGCCCAAGTATCGTATCGATAACATGAAGTAAATTCGGAAATTAATTTATCAAAACCTACTTTTGGAATGATTTTGATATCATCGATTGCCATTTTTCTGGCAAAATCTAGGTTGGTTTGAATTTCTTGATCGTTCGGATTTAGTTGTAACGCTTTTTCATAATTATAAATTGCTGGAGCAACTTTATGCAATTTATAATAGCAATTTCCAAGATTAAAATACAACTCAGCTGATTGTTGACCATTTGCCAGGACACTTTCGTAGCTTGTAATTGCTGCTTCATATTTTCCGTCATTATACTGAAGATTTCCATCAACAAAAGGATTAGAAACATCGGTTGCAAAAACAGATGCAGAAATAAATAGAAATAGATAAAAAAACTTCTTCATAATTACTACTTTATTTGTTTTTCTAATTCAGAAATTATCTCAACAGCTTTGTCATAATCTTGATGAATTATTGTGCTTGATGATGGCGCATATCTTGCTAATTCACAACTTTCTGTCAAGGTTATGAATTCTTTCACCGTTTCTGAATTTGCATTTCGAGAAAGAAGAATTTCGGTGATTTTATCTTTACTCATTTCTGAAGTTTCGATATTTAATTTGGCTTTCAAGAAATTGTGCATTGCTTTTTCTAATGCAATGTAAAATGGCTCTTTATTATTGATTTGTTTTTTGGCTTCCGATAAATATTTTTTAGCTAAAGCATTTGCTCTTTTTGTTTTATTCCCAATAATATCAGCATCTTGCGTATCTTTTCGTTTTTTGAAAATTATTAGAACTGGAATTAGTAAAAATGGTAAAAATAACAATCCATAAAACAATCCTGAACCCAAGAAATCGTCTGATTCAATGCTTTCTAAATTGGTTTTTTGTTTGATAAAAGCAAATGACTTTTTAACCGTTGGTTCCTCTTTATTTGGATTAACAGCAACTGCGTTTTCTTTGCCTTGAGCAACATTTAAAACTATTTGTTGTGATGTTATTGTTTTATAACTATTGGAAGTTAAATCAAAGTAAGAAAATTGAATTGTTTTTATTGGAAAATTTCCTTTTTCGTTAGGAATAATTGTGTATTTATCTGAAATACTTCCTGTCATTCCAGAAAGTGGTGTTTGTACATTTTCAGTGTGTTCTGGATCAAACATTTCTAATGACGACGGAACAACTGGTTTAGGCAAACTAAATAACTTTAAATTTCCTGTTCCAACAACTTTCAAATCTAAATCTAAAGATTCACCACTTTTTAATGACGTTCTTGATGGTGTAACTTTAAAGTCGAATTTTCCTACTGCGCCCGAAAATCCTTCAGGTTTTCCTGCTTCAGGCAAAGGTTTTACATTGATTGTTTTTGCTCCAGCGGAAACTCTTTTTATTTGTGTTTTCGTTTCATATTCGCCAAAAATATCAACTCTACCTGTTGGCACTTCAACTTGAACATCAAGCGTTAAAGGTTCTATTTGAAGACTTCCAGCTTTTTGAGGATACAAAACTACCTTTCTAAGAACGGCATAACGATAACTTTCACCTTTGAACATTCCGTTTTGAATGACAAGATTTTTTACATCAATATTTTGACTCCAAAAATCGGCATATTTAGGCTTATCGGTTTCATTCCATCCACCAACAGCAGAACGTTGACTTACATATATTTTATAAATTACTGTAATTGGTTCATTTACATAAGGATTAGTCTTAGAAATTTCAGCAACTAAATGAACTCCATCTTTTCCTGCGTTTACTGGAACTCTTCTTTGTTGCTGCTGATAATATGGATTATTAGCATATGGGTTTTGTTGCTGTTGTTGCGCAACTGCGTTTCCAACCGTAATTGTTACAGGTTGTGTTTTATAAACTTGACCGTTAAATTCAATGGTTGCATTTTTAATGACAAGTTTCCCTTTTTTTAAAGGCATTAAAGTATAAGAATATGCTTTGTTAAAAGAGCTTCTTCCATTAACCCACGATTGACTTACCATTTGGCTTGGACCAGAAATAACTCTAAAACCTGACGCTTGAAAATTAGGAATTTCCAAATTATCGCCATCAAAATTCATATAGAATTCTATTCTCACATTTTCATTTATACCAATTTCATCTCTACTAACTCTCGCTTCAAATTTTGTTTGAGCAGAAAGTAAGTTCAAAGAAACTATTGTAAACAAAAACAATAAATACTTCTTCATTTTAATTCTTCATTTTTAATTGGATAATTACCAATCTTTTTCTGGTTTTTGAGGCTTACCTTGAACTTGTTGTGCTTTAACTTTATCTTGAACTTTTTTCTCTTCGTTATTTACAGCATCAAGAAGATTATCAATTCTTTGCTTGTTTGCTCCATTAGGTTTTGGTTGCGGTTTGTCTTGATTATCTTTTTTATCTTGATCTTTTTTGTCTTTGTCCTTATCTTTATTATCGTCTTTTTTATCTTTTTCTTTATCCTTGTCTTTATCTTTATTTTCGTCCTTTTTATCCTTGTCCTTATTTTTATCCTTGTCTTTATTGTCGTCTTTTTTTGGTGGATTGTCTTTCAGCATTTTTTTTGCTAAAGCATAATTATAACGCGTTTCTTCATCGTTAGGGTTATTTCTTAAAGCATTTTTATAAGCTTCAACTGCACCTTGATAATCTTTTTCTTTCATCAAAACATTTCCAAGATTATGAAATGCTTTATGTTTTTCTGGTTTTGTTTTTGCGTCTTGAATTGCTTTTATGAATTGATATTTAGATTCAGAATGTTGGTTTTGCTTATAAATTGTCGTTCCTAAATTATAGGATGAAATAGCTTTTTTCTTGAATTTTGATTGTGAAATTCTATAATTAGCTTCTGCTTCTGCATATTTTTTTTCTGCAAATTCTTCATTCCCTTTGGGTAAAAACTTATCTTTCTCTTGCGCTTTTATTGCAAAAGAGATTAGAATTAGAAGTAATGTTAAACATTTTTTCATACTTTTTTTGACACGAATTTCACGAATTAAGATTGTGTGATAATTGATCTTATTTTTAAAACTTCGGATTTATTTTTTTTCATTAAACAAATTCATTTTTCTAACCCATTTGGTTCTTCTTTCCAACAAGAAAACATCCAAAAATAACAGAATAAATCCAAATCCTAAAAACCATTGAAATTGTGATTTTAAATCGGCCATTTGAGTAGCTGAAAATTCGGTTTTTTCTGTATTATCTAATACTTTTTTTACATAGTCTAGAACATTTTTTGTTGCATTTCCATCTACATAACCACCTTTTGATGCTTTTGCAATTTTAGATAAAACTTCGGCATTTCTTTTGGTGACAACCACATTTCCTTCTTGATCCTTTTGTAATCCTTCACCATAACCGTTTTTAGCTAGTGGAATTGTTCCACCGTTTTCGGTTCCAACTCCAACAGTTACTATTTTTATTCCCAATTTTTGAGCATCTTCCGCTGCACTTTCTGCATTATCTGAATGATCTTCACCATCAGAAATGATGATTAATAATTTATTGGTTTTATCTTTTTTATCAAAATATTTTGAAGCTGCTAATTCAATTGCTTGATCAATAGATGTTCCTTGTGAGGAAATCATTCCTGGTTTCATACTTTGAAGAAACATTTTTGCAACAGCATAATCAGAAGTCATTGGTAAAACGGGAAAAGCACTTCCTGAATAAGCAATAATTCCAATTCTATCACTTCCTAATTGATTGATTAATTGAGAAACGAGTTGTTTACTTTTTTCTAATCTATTGGGTGCAACATCTTCTGCTAGCATACTTTTAGAAATATCAACTGCAAAAACGATATCAATTCCTTGTCGTTTTACTTTTTCAACTTTTGTTCCCATTTTTGGGTTAACCAATCCAATAATGATGAACGTTAATCCTAATAAAAACAATACCATTTTCAAAATTGGTTTGAAAGTAGATTTCTCAGGACTCAATTTTTGAATCAAATCTAAATCACCAAATTCTTGTTGCTTTTTTCTTTTCCAAAATTGAACATAAAGAAAAAGCACCACCAATATTGGGATGATGAACAATAAATATAAATAACCTTTTTCTTCTAATTCGTACATTAAATATTAGATTTTTTGATATTAGATATTAGGTTTACTTTCTAATTCTAAATCCTATTTTGCAATGATTTTATATAAAACTTTTAAAAATTGTGTTTCTTAATGTGATTTCAATTAGTAATAATAATGCTGCTATTATCACAAACGGACGAAATTTTTCGTCATAATCATAATATTTTAATTCCTCAATTTCGGTGGTTTCTAATTTATTTATTTCACCATAAATTTCTTCTAATTTAGAATTGCTAACCGCTCTAAAATATTTTCCGCCTGTGTTTTTAGCAATAGTTTTCATTAATTGCTCATCAATTTCAACTGGCATCATTCTGTATAAAAAATCTTTTCCGTTTGGAGCAAAAGCATAAGGAAACATTGCATTTCCATTAGTTCCTAATCCAATTGTGTATACTTTTATTCCGTACTCTTTAGCAATTTCCGAAGCCGTTTCTGGTTCTATGAATCCCGAATTATTTACTCCATCAGTTAAAAGAATTATCACTTTGCTTTTGGCTTTACTATCTTTCAAACGATTGACTGCAGTTGTCAACCCCATTCCTATTCCAGTTCCATCTTGAAGTACATTATCAAATTTGATGTCTGAAATGGCTTGCTTTACAATAGCTTTATCACTTGTAACTGGTGTTTTAGTATAAGCTTCACCGGCATAAACAACTACACCAATTCTATCATTTGGACGACCATCAACAAAATTAATAGCAACTTCTTTTAGTGCTTCCATTCTGTTAGGTTTCAAATCTTTTGCTAACATACTGCTTGAAAGGTCAATTGCCATGACAATGTCGATTCCTTTAGTCGTTTTTGTTTGATTGCTAATATCCACTGTTCTTGGTCGTGCCAATGCAATGATTAAAAAACACAAAGACAAAATTCGCAATCCTGATAAATGAGGTTTTAATCTTGCCAAAATCGATTTAGAACCTTTGAATCCATTAACTGAACTTATTTTTAAAGTTGCTGTTTGTTCTTTGTTTTTCCACCAAAGCCAAGCTATTGCTAAAGGAATTAGCAAAAACAACCAAAAAAATTCAGGATTTAAAAAACTTATTTTTTCCATTGCTGTTGTGCTTGTTTTAATTCGGCAGAATTAATGATTCTTACCCCAATTTTCTTACCATATTGATCACCTTCACGATGAGCGACTATGATTTGTTGCAAACCGCCATCTTGTTTGAACAATAAAATTTCGTAATACATTCTCTCGCTATCGCCATTTTCTTTATCAATAACGGTCATTGTCCCATAAGCTTTTACACCTGTAACACCTTTGCCTGTATTGAATTCTTCTTGTTTAAAGAGTATATTTTGCGCTCCTGTTTTCTCCCATGTATTAGTGATACCTTGCAAAACAGTATCAAAATTTACTTCTGTCTCTTTTTTGAATTTGTTTGTAGAAACAACAACATAAAATGAATCTGTCAAACTTCCGTAGCCAAACATCTGCATTTCTTTTAAAACTGCAAAAGCATCTTTTGGAAGAAACTTTGTTACATCCATTCTTTTTAAAACCTTAGGCGTTTCAATAATCACACCTGGATTTCCATATTCACTCAAAACCCATTCGCCTTCTACTAATTCTTTAGTTTCATTACCGAAAATTATATCTTTTACAAAGTTGAATCCTTTAGTTACAATTGCAATGGCTATACTAAGAGCTATAATTCCAATTAATGTAAAAATGGCATATTTAATTCTTCTAATTTTACGCTCAAGTAACCTTTTTGCAAGCGATTTTTGTTTTTGTTCTTCATTCCATGCTTCCAATTCGTCTTTTTCTTCAACAATTTCTGGTATAGCTTTATGAATAGTTACAATAGTGTTTGTGATACGTTTTTTATCTTCTTCAATTTCAAAATCTAATGGTTTTACTTTGGCAAATTTTACCAAATCGGCTTGCATTAAAACCTTTTCTAGATTCTCTAAAGTTTCTTTTGACAACTTTAATTTTTTGTTTTTTGCAACGTTTCTCAAGCTCACAATTAGCTCAGAAGTGGTGCTTTCCATGGCTGGAATATGAATTTCTTCTTCGATGTAAGTTCTAGCAATATCTGTTAACTCTGAATAATAATTTTTTATTTCACCGCGTTGAATAAGCTCTTTTCTTTCTAATTGTTGTAACAACGATGTTGCTTTTTCAATAGGCGAAGTGTAAACAATTTCTTCTGCTTTTTCGGGTTTTTTATAATACTTTTTGAATAACCAAAAAGCTAAAAATCCTAAACCAACAAGAAGTAAAAATGCTAAAAGATATTTCCACCAATCGCTCGAAGTTTCAACTGGAATAATATCTTTTATTTCATACATTTTCTGTTTTAAGGTATCGACTTTTACATCGGCAACTTCAACTTTTATACTATCAGAAAAAGATGGTTTTCCGTTGATTAATATTGGAATTCTTGGAATAGTATATTTTCCCGAATCAAATTGAGTCAATCCATATTTTTTGATTAATTCGTATTTGTCATTCGATTTAATCGTATCTATTTTATAAGATTCTATAACTTCTAAAGCGCCAAAATTTTTAGCTTTAGGAAAAACAACTTTATCTGTTTTCTTTACCGATGCTTTTAAAGTCAACTTGAATTCGGCTCCAATTTTTTTCTTAGTAGAATCAATAGAAGTCGTTACTTTTTGGGCAAAAAGCGACGTTGTGAATAGAAAAAATAATATATATAATTTGAATTTCATTTATCCTCTGGATTTAAAATAACCCAATAATTTTGTTACATAACTTTCGTCAACACGAGTATTAACGGTTCCTGAACCGCATTTTGAAAAAATATCTTTAAAAAACGCTACTTTTTCTTGATAGTTTTTTTCGTAATTCAATCTAACATTTTTGGAACTTGTATCAACAACCATAATATCGCCCGATTCAGCATCTTCCATTTCTACAATTCCAATGTTTGGCATCTTTTCTTCACGAACATCATATACACGAATTCCAGTAATATCATGCTTTTTTCCTGCAATTTTAAGTGTTTTTTCGTAATCATCATCAACCATAAAATCAGAAATCAAAAACACAATTGCTTTTTTCTTTTGTGTTGCCGATAAGAATTTTAATGCTTGGGACAAATCGGTTTTTCGGCTTTTAGGTTGGAATTCTAATAACTCACGAATAATTCTTAAAACGTGTGATTTTCCTTTTTTGGGTGGAATATACAATTCGATTTCATCGGAAAACAATATCAAACCAATTTTATCATTATTCTGTGTTGCCGAAAAAGCCATTGTTGCCGCAATTTCAGTAACTATTTCGCTTTTTAATTGATTTTTAGTTCCAAAACTTTCTGATCCTGAAATATCAACCATTAGCATCATGGTTAATTCGCGTTCTTCTTCAAAGACTTTTACGTAAGGTTCGTTATAACGCGCGGTAACATTCCAATCAATAGCACGAATATCGTCACCAAATTGATATTGACGTACTTCAGAAAAAGTCATTCCTCGTCCTTTAAACGACGTATGATATTCACCCGAAAAGATATGATCGCTCAATCTTCGGGTTTTGATTTCTATTTTACGAACTTTTTTTAGTAGGTCTTTCGTCTCCATCTTTTAGTGTTCAGTATTCAGTGTTCAGTATTCAGTTTGCCAACTGAGCACTGATCACTGCCAACTAAATTTAAGGTACTTCAATTTCGTTTACAATTTTGTTGATGATGTCAACTGAAGTTACATTTTCGGCTTCGGCTTCATAAGTTACACCAATTCTGTGGCGCAATACATCATGTACAACAGCACGAACGTCTTCTGGAATTACATAACCGCGACGTTTTATGAAAGCATAACATTTGGCAGCTGTAGCCAAATTGATACTTCCACGAGGTGATGAACCGAAACTTATTAATGGTTTTAAAGATTCTAATTTATATTTTTCAGGGAAACGTGTTGCAAAAATGATATCAAGAATGTATTTCTCAATTTTCTCATCCATGTAAACTTCACGAACCGCTTCTTGAGCGCGCAAAATTTGTTCTACAGAGACAACAGCGTTTACTTTTTCGTAAGAACCTTTTAGATTTTGACGAATAACTAATCTTTCTTCATCCATTTTTGGGTAATCGATAACCGTTTTAAGCATAAAACGATCGACTTGTGCTTCTGGTAATGGATACGTTCCTTCTTGCTCAATTGGATTTTGAGTCGCAAGAACTAAAAATGGTTTTTCTAACTTAAAAGTAGTATCACCAATAGTCACTTGTTTTTCTTGCATCGCTTCAAGCAAAGCTGATTGCACTTTGGCAGGCGCACGATTAATCTCATCTGCAAGAACGAAATTAGCAAAAATTGGTCCTTTTTTTATTGAAAATTCATTCGCTTTAATGTTATAAATCATTGTTCCTACAACATCGGCGGGAAGCAAATCTGGCGTAAACTGAATACGACTAAAACTTCCTTGAACTGCTTGAGACAATGTGTTAATTGCCAGCGTTTTTGCCAATCCTGGAACTCCTTCAAGAAGAATATGTCCTTGACCTAAAAGTCCAATCAACAATCGTTCTACCATGTGTTTTTGTCCTACAATGACTTTGTTCATTTCCATGGTCAATAGGTCAATAAAAGCACTTTCTCTTTCAATCTTTTCATTGATGGCTCTAATATCTAAAGCGGCAACATTTTCTTCCATAAATTCTATTTTTTTCGAGGCACAATTAAGTTCAAAATTTTAACATTTCAAAATTGAATATTTTAACACGAATAGAATGTTAACAATGCGTTAAAACTTGTAATCAAATATAGTTTTTAAGGATGATTTATGATTTTGTTTTAGTAATATTAAGGTTGCGAGTTTCGAGTTTCGAGTTTCGGGTTTCGAATTGAGAAATTAAAAATGCTATTTGAAAGGTAAAAATTTACTAAATTTGAAAGGTAATAACCTTTAATTTTCATTACATTGATATGGCTACTTTAAATACATTCGAAGAACTTGATATTTGGCAATTAGGAAGAGAAATTTGTCAAGATGTTTGGGATAAATTTGAGAGCACATCACTTGGAAAAGATTTTGAGTTAAAAAATCAAATGAATCGTAGTTCGGGTTCAATAATGGATAATATTGCTGAAGGTTTTGAAAGAAATGGTAGGAAAGAATTTATTCAGTTTTTAAGTTATTCAAAAGGTTCTTGTGGCGAATTGCGTTCTCAATTGTATCGTGCTTTTGACAGAAAACATATCACCAAAGAAGAATTTGAATTTTTAAAAGAAAAAACAATTACAGAAAGCAAGAAAATAGGTTCGTTTGTGTCCTATCTTATAAAATCTGAAAACAATGGTAGTAAATTTAATAAATAAAATATATGCAACCTCAAGATAAAAACCCGAAACCCGAAACTCGAAACTCGAAACTTTCAGAAATAATAGCCGGAACTATGAATTGGGGTGTTTGGGATAAAAAACTCAACACACAAGAAATGATTCATTTAATAAACATTTGCATCGAAAATAAAATTACCACTTTTGACCATGCTGATATTTATGGTGGTTATACTACAGAAGCTCAATTTGGAAAAGCATTTGGCGAAAGCAAAATATCAAGAGAGAAATTGCAACTAATTTCTAAATGCGGCATTCAACTTGAAGGAAGCAGATCTAATACAATAAAACACTACGATTACTCGAAAGAATACATCATTTGGTCTGTAGAAAATTCATTAAAAAATCTTCAAACGGATTATTTGGATGTTTTGCTTTTACATCGTCCAAGTCCTTTAATGGTTGCTGATGAAATTGCTGAAGCTGTTGAAAAACTTAAATCAGAAGGAAAAATAATTGATTTTGGATTATCCAATTTTACTACTTCGCAAACGGAATTAATTAAAAATAAAACGGAAATTAGTTATAATCAAATTCAATTTTCGGCAACGCATCACGAAGCCATGTTGGATGGAAGTTTAGACTACATGCAAACGCACAATATTAGACCAATGAGTTGGAATCCTTTGGGAACGGTTTTTAGAGAAGATATTGAGCAAACTAGACGATTGAAAAAACTTTTAGTACAATTGGTTGAAAAATATGGTGTTGGTTCAGATACCATTTTACTTTCATGGGTTTTAAAACATCCTTCTAAAGTTATTCCAGTTGCCGGAACGGTAAATATTGCCCGAATTCAGCAATTAATAAAAGCGGTAGAATTACCTTTAGACAATCTGGATTGGTTTGCCATTTGGACAGAAAGCATGGGAAATAAAGTGCCTTAAATTTAGTTGGCAGTGTTCAGTATTCAGTTGGCAGTCACTGAATACTGAACACCGAACACTGAACACTAAAAAATGATAAATAAACGCCTACTTATCAAGAACTTACTAGCTCACAATGATGAGTGTAGTTTTTATGACAAGAAGCGGCAGTTGAACTTACACACCAAGGAAGGAAAAGCGAAGTTTTTGAAACATATTTGTGCTTTGTCTAATTCAAATCCTTCTAATAATTCTTATATCGTTGTTGGTGTTGAAGATGAAAATAACGAAATAACTGGCGATGATTTTTTTGATGACAGTCGCATTCAGAATTTAGTGAATGCTTTTTTGGAAAATCCTCCTAAAATTCAGTATGAAAATGTTCCTTTTCCGAACTTGCCTAGAGATAAAGTCGTTGGATTAGTAACGATAAAACCCAAATCTAAAACTTCCTATTTCAAGAAAAACATTCATACCATTTTGGCTAATGCCACTTTTGTGAGAAGAGGAAGCAATACGATTCCTACAGATGAGAAAATACCATATTCTAAACTCAATATTGAAACGGTTTTAAGCATTGAAAATAGCTCTAGAAATAGTATTTCAAATACACTTGATGGTGTAATTGATTTTGTGAACCATCGTCACAAGGACATGCCTTCTAAGTATAAGGTTTTCAAGGAATTATTTGTAATATGCTGGGCTGGAATTCCAAAAAAAATTAGAGATAAAACCTTTTTTACGCGAGTTGATATCGAATTAGTAAATGAGCAAATTAAGTTGTTTTATTCTGCTCAAGATGATGTAACGATTGATTTTGATGAAAATACTTTTACAATAACCGAATATGTACCATTAGGATTGAATGACAAAACAAGTTATTATCCGTTGGAACAACAAAAACTATCTTTTTTTGACAATGGCTATTATAAAATAGAAACCGAAATGCTTTTTGAACCTCCACAGTACAATCGAAAAGTTTTGTTTCATATTTATAATTCTAATTTATCTTTGTTGAATAAATTGCAAAAAGGAATAGAATTATCTGAAAGAGAACATCAAGATTTGATTAATTTACCTTCAACATTAATGATTTGTTACCTCAACGGATTTGAAGACGCTAAACAGAAATTAATTGAAGCGAAACCTTTATTAAAATTACATCCATTTACAACTGTTTATGTAAATTTTAAAGAAGTGATGCGAGTTTTGAGGAAAGTGAAATATAATAAACAAAATGAATAGAACATTAGTAATTGGCGATATACACGGCGGATTAAGTGCATTACATCAAATAATGGAACGCGCTAACGTTACAGTAAATGATACTTTAATTTTTCTTGGAGATTATGTTGATGGCTGGAGTCAATCGCCACAAGTTATAGAATATTTGATTGATTTAAGTACAAAACAAAAATGCATCTTTATTAGAGGAAATCATGATGAACTGCTTTTAGATTGGTTAGAAAACAGCACCGACAACAGAGAATGGTACAAACATGGTGGAGAAGCTACTGTTATTGCTTATTCAACAATTTCTGAAGCAATAAGATTGAAACATATCGAATTTCTAAAATCATTAGAAAACTATTATTTAGATGATAAAAACAGACTTTTTGTTCATGCAGGATTTACAAACATGAACGGAGTTACCTATGAATATTTTCCGAAACTATTTTATTGGGATAGAACCTTGTGGGAAACGGCTTTATCATTGAATGAAAACTTAGAAAAAACAAGTTGGTTTTATCCAAGAAGATTGACTTTATACCACGAAATTTTCATTGGTCATACACCTGTCACAAGAATTGGCGAAACTATTCCAATAAAAAAAGCAGGTATATGGAATGTTGATACAGGAGCAGCTTTTAAAGGACCATTGACAATTATGGATATAGATTCTAAAGAATTTTGGCAAAGTGAACCTTTAAACAATTTGTATCCCACAGAAAAAGGAAGGAACTAATAATTAAAGTGTTGCGAGTTTCGGGTTGCGAGTTCAAGGTATTGAAATTTGGAATCAACCTTTGAAATTGATTTTTGAAATTGAAATTGCCATTGAAATGGATTCCTTATATTTGCAGTCTAAAATTTAAATAAATCATGAAAAGAATTATTACATTATTGCTTGTATTATGTGCAAGTTTTGCAAATTCACAAGCTTTTAAAGGAAAAGGAGATATTAAATTTCAAGTTGGAGCAACAATGCAAGAATATGGAACAGGAATTGCAACAACTATTGATTTTGGTGCTGGAGAAAATATTTCATACGGATTTACAACTTCCTATTTATTGAATACCACAACAAAAGCAGGAACACCAAAGTTTGAGGATAAATTTGATGCAAAAGCTCGTTTCAATGCTAACATTGGTAATGTTTTGAACATTAGTGACAAACTGGACGTTTATCCTGGACTAGATTTAGGTTTAAGAAATTTTGGAGCACATTTAGGAGCACGATATTTCTTTACAGATGGTTTTGGTGTTTATACCGAAGCAGGAATTCCTTTAGCAAAATATGATTCTGATGTAATTGGTTATGAGAGATTTAATAATCAATTTGTTTTTCAAATCGGTGCTTCATTTAACTTATAAAATCAATATTAAAAACCATACAAAATGAGTGTTGTAACCGAAAAAAGATTAAAGGACAGAAGTGGTTCATTATGCGAAATTAGCGGAAGTGATGAAAATTTAGTTGTTTATTTAGTAGAACCAAAAACAGAAGCCATTCCTGAAAACTGTATTTTAATTACAAAATCGTTAAAAGATCAAATTGAAAATCCTGAAACCATGAATCCAAACGATTGGCGTGGTTTGAGTGACAGCATGTGGAACGAAAATCTTCCAGTTCAAATTGTTTCATGGAGAATGCACGCACGTTTAAAAAATATGGATATGTTAGAAATGATGTATCTTGATGAAGATGCTTTAGAATGGGCGAAAGCTACAGGTGAAGCTGACGATGATGAAGGAAAAATTGTTCATAAAGATTCTAATGGTAATGTTTTATTAGATGGTGATTCTGTTGTTTTAATCAAAGATTTAGATGTAAAAGGAGCAACTTTCACTGCAAAACGTGGTGCGGCAGTTCACAACATAAAATTAGTTTGGGACGATGCTAATCTGATTGAAGGAAGAGTTGAAAACCAAAGTATATTTATATTGACACAATATGTTAAGAAAACGAAATAAATCTGAATTTCAGAAATAAAAAAGTCCCGGTAATTCGGGACTTTTTTGTCTATATTTTTGTCATCCTGAGCTTGTCGAAGGACTTCTCTTAAAAAAACTACAAATCAAATTTAATTCCTTGTGCTAAAGGCAATTGATCAGAATAATTAACTGTATTGGTTTGTCTTCTCATATATACTTTCCACGAATCAGAACCAGATTCTCTTCCGCCACCAGTTTCCTTTTCTCCACCAAAAGCACCACCAATTTCAGCACCAGAAGTTCCGATGTTTACGTTGGCAATACCACAATCTGAACCAGCAAAAGACAAGAATTTTTCAGCTTCTTTCATTTCGTTAGTCATAATAGCTGATGATAATCCTTGGGCAACACCATTTTGTTTTTCAATAGCATTTTCAACTTCACCACTATATTTCATTAAATATAAAATTGGTGCAAAAGTTTCGTGTTGAACGATTTCAAAAGAGTTTTCAGCTTCAATTATCGCTGGTTTTACATAACAACCAGATTCGTAACCTTCACCAGATAAAACTCCACCTTCAACCAATACTTTTCCACCTTCAGCTTTTGCTTTTTCAATAGCCGCTAAATAAGTATTTACAGCATCAGTATCAATTAATGGTCCAATATGATTTTTTTGATCCAATGGATTTCCAATAGTCAATTGACCATAAGCACCTACAATAGCATCTCTAACTTTATCATAAACACTTTCGTGAATAATTAATCTTCTGGTTGAAGTGCAACGTTGTCCTGCAGTTCCAACAGCACCAAAAACAGCACCAGGAACAACTACTTTTAAATCGGCTGAAGGTGTAATGATAATTGCATTGTTTCCACCTAACTCTAATAATGATTTCCCGAAACGTTGTGCTACTGTTGCACCAACAATTCTTCCCATTCTTGTAGAACCAGTAGCAGAAATTAAAGGAATTCTAGTATCAGTAGTCATCATTTCGCCTACTTTATAATCGCCATTGATAATACAAGAAATTCCTTCTGGTAAATTATTTGCTTTTAAAACTTCAGCAATTATATTTTGACAAGCTATAGAACATAAAGGCGCTTTTTCAGAAGCTTTCCAAACACAAACATCACCACAAATCCATGCTAATGCAGTATTCCAGGACCAAACTGCTACTGGAAAGTTAAAAGCAGAGATAATACCAACAATACCAATTGGGTGCCATTGCTCTCTCATAACATGACCTGGACGTTCTGATGGAATAGTTTGTCCGTTTAATTGACGTGATAAACCAACTGCAAAATCGCAAATGTCAATCATTTCTTGAACTTCACCATATCCTTCTTGTAACGATTTCCCCATTTCATAAGAAACTAATTTTCCTAATGGTTCTTTTAATTCTCTTAATTTATTTCCAAATTGGCGTACAATTTCTCCACGTTGTGGCGCAGGCATTGCTCTAAAAGTTAGAAAAGCAGCTTGTGCCGTTTTCATTACTTTTTCATAATCCTCAGCGGTAGTAGTTTTTACTTTTCCAATTAATTGACCATCTACTGGTGAATAACTTTCGATGATATCGCCACTCGAAAAATGATTATTTCCTGTTGAAGTTCCTTCATTAATGGCTTTTACACCAAGAATTTCTAATGCTTCGGTCATGCCGAATTGTTGCGCAATTGTTGACATTATGTGTTTTTTATGTTTTATTTTTAAATTTTATACAAAAATAGTGGTTTTTTTTGACATTTTAGCAACTTATGTAACTAGTTGAAATGCCAAAATTTAATCTTTTACAACAAATCTTGGATCGGATTCCATTATAGTTCCACACTTTTCACAAGTTCGAAGATGTTCAGAATTATAAAAATGTTTGAAATGAGTAAGAAAATCAGTTTCTATATTGTGAAGTTCAAAATAGACTTCATACAATTTATGATTGCAATTGTCACAAAACCACAGCAAACCATCAGGAATATCTTTACCTTCTCTTTTACGTTCAATTACTAAACCAATTGATCCTTCTGTTCTTGATGGTGAATGAGGTACTTTTGAAGGAAGCAAAAACATATCACCTGCAGAAAGTTTCATGGCTTTCTTTTTGCCATCATCTTGAACATAAACTGTTATTTCGCCTTCTAATTGATAAAATAATTCTTCCGTTTCATTGTAGTGAAAATCTTTTCGAGCATTTGGTCCGGCAACTATCATTACGATATAATCGCCTGAGTCAACATAAAGATTTTTATTAGCAACTGGTGGTTTAAGAAGATGCTTGTTGTCTTCAATCCATTTAAGTAGATTGAAAGGTTTTTGAATAGACATAATACAAAATTGTTTTTACGAAATTACAAAAAATAAAAAAAGGTTAGCAAAACTAACCTTTTAAATATTCTTTTAATGTAACTCTTTTATTAAATAAATATAAACCGGAAAGTGATCACTAAATCCTGGTTCAGTTTGAGAATTACGAAGTGGATAACCTTTATATTGACCTGTAGTTTGAATTAAATAAGGTTTATTATAAATTCCTGCTTTCCAATATCTATAAGAAGAATAATCATTTCTAGTTAATGGCTCAGAAATCATAATTTGGTCAAAAATATCGCCAGAATCTCTATAGAATAAAGTTGCATTTCCATCTTTAGCCATTTGTTCAAAAGGATTGTAAATATCTCTTGATTCTTTTAATTCCGATTTTTTAAGTTTTGCACCTATTTCTTTTTTGACACTTTTATTATATGAACCATCATTCAAATCTCCCATTGTGATGATTTTAGCATTTGGATTAATTTTAACCAACGAATCTATAATTTGTCTGTTCAATTTTCCAGCTGCTTCTCTAAAAGGTGAACTTTTCTTTTCTCCACCAGAACGTGATGGCCAGTGATTAACAATTATATTAACTTCTTCACCATCAAGAAATCCTGTAACTAAAAGTTGATCACGAGTATAAACTCTTTCTGATTTTGTGTCTGATTCAACAACATCATCAGTTGCTTCTTCTTTGTCTTTTTTATCAGATTTTCCTTCTTGATTTCTATAAATCATTAAAGGAATATTTGAATAACTTGTGGGTTTAAAATGCTTTTTCTGATATAGTAATGCAACATCAATTCCTCTTTTATCAGGTGAATCAAAATGTACAATTCCATAATCTCTATTAATTAATTTTGGTTGCTTAATTAAATCTTCAAGAACCATTCTATTTTCAATCTCGCATCCACCAATAAATGTAGGAGAATTATTTGGATTTTCTCCAGTTCCAATTTCTGACAAAACTTTTGATAAATTTTCAAGTTTTTTCTTGTATTTTTTTCCAGTCCAATTCATTTTACCATTTGGTAACCATTCTTCATCGTTATTTGAACCATTGATTGTGTCAAATAAATTTTCAAAATTGTAGAAAGCAACAGTATGAATTATATATTTTTTTGACTGTGAATTAGCGTTAATTGTTGCGAATAAAACAACGAAAAGGGCAATAAAATTTTTAATTTTCATAAATTGTATATTAATTTAATATCAAGTTTGTTACAAACTTCTTGCCAAAAGTAAATAATATTCTGAAATATATGTACCTTTGCGCGTTAAGAATTTGTTTTCTTAATGAAATTGTAAAATAATATTAATTTTATTTATGAAAAAACTTGTCATTAGTATTTTATTTGTAATGAGTGTAGTTTTTAGTTTTGCACAAACTGGTACCGGTTTTTATGGTAAAGTTGTGGATTCAAAAACTCAAAAACCATTACAAAATGTGATTGCTTCAATCCAAAACACAAATCAAACACAATTTACAGACGCATCGGGTAAATTTATTTTTAGAGATGCGCCAGAAGGAAGCCAACTTCTTCAAATTAAAAGTTCAGGCTATAAAACACAACTAATTACAGTTGATGTTGAAAAAGGTAAAATGGTTGATATTGGAATAGTTGTTTTCGACGAAGACATTACTGAAGAACAACAATTAAGCTTAATCACAATCACAGAAAACGATTTAGGTGATGACAACAGTGGTTCAGAAAGTACATCTGGATTACTTCAAGCTTCAAGAGATGCATTTCAACAAGCTGCGGCTTTCAATTGGGGACAAGCTCGTTTTAGAATTAGAGGTTTAGATAATGAATACGGTACCACTATGATTAATGGTATGGTGATGAATAAAATCTATGACGGAAGACCACAATGGAGTAATTGGGGTGGACTTAACGATGCTACAAGAAATCAAGAATTTACAATGGGTTCTGCACCATCAGATTATACATTTGGTGGAATTTTAGGAACTCAAGAAATTAACACTAGAGCTTCTATTTACAGACCAGGTTCAAGAATTTCATTTTCAGGAACTAACACCAACTATAGTTGGAGAGCAATGGGAACACATGCTTCTGGAATGAATAAAGATGGATGGGCATTTGTGGTTTCTGCTTCAAGAAGATGGGCTCAAGAAGGATACTTTGAAGGAACAGATTATAGTGCAAATTCTTTATTTGCATCTGTTGAAAAGAAATTCAATGACAGACACTCTTTAAACTTTACCTCAATTTTTGCTCAAAATAGTAGAGGAAAAAACTCACCAAATACAGATGAGGTAACTAAACTAGCAGGTGTAAAATATAACTCATATTGGGGTTGGCAAGATGGTCAAAAAAGAAATTCAAGAGATAAAGATGTTGAAGAGCCAATTAATATGTTAAGTCACTATTGGAAAATGACTGATAAAACAACATTGAATACAAATATTTCTTATCAAGTTGGTTCAATTGCAAATAGTAGATTAGATTACAGAAATACCGCTTATGGAATTGACTCAAATGGTAACTCATCTGTTCTTCATGATCCTACTTATTATAAAAATCTTCCAAGCTATTACACATCATTATATGAAAATGATCCAACGCTTGTTCCAAGTTCTGAATATCTACCTGGTGGTTTAGGTGGTTTATATATAGGTAACACTCCACAAAATTTAGCATATGCTTCTCTTGCAAGACAAACATTTTTATCTAATAAACAATTAGATTGGAATGCAATGTACCAAGCAAATTTAAATAATCCAACAGGTGAAAGTTTCTTCGTTTTGTATGAAGATAGAACTGATGATAAATTATGGTCTGCTAATTCAATCATTAATTCTCAAGTTGCTGATAATATAACTGTAAATGGTGGTGTAAATTTTAAAAAATTAAAATCACACAACTATCAATATTTATCAGATTTATTAGGTGGTGACTTTTTCTCTGATAGAGATTCTTTTTATACAGGAAATCAATCTCAATCTGATTTGAATAATCCTAACAGAATTGTAGGTGTTGGAGACACTTATGGTTACAATTATAATTTATTAGCAACAACTTACGATGCTTTTTCTCAATTTAAATTCACTTACAACAAAGTTGATTTTTACTTAGCTCAAAGTTATAGTCACTCTGAGTATCAAAGAGAAGGTTTATATCAAAATGGTTTGTATGAATCAAATTCTTTAGGAAAAAGCGAAAAAGTAAAATTCGATAATTTTGGGTTTAAAGGTGGTTTAACCTATAAAATTACTGGTAGACATTTCATTAATTTTAATGGTGCTTACATGACAAAAGCGCCTTCATTAAGAAATGCATTCCCTAACGCAAGATTAAATAATAATATTACTAATAACTTAGAAAGTGAAAATGTTTCTAGTGCAGATATTAGTTATGTAATTAGAACTCCTAAATTCAAATCAAGATTAACTGCTTATGCATCAAAAATAAACAACGCTATTGAAACTTCATTCTTCTTTGCTGAAGGTTTACTTGGTGATGACAATGGTGATGGTGGTGATGCTTTTGTTGGAGAAACAGTTTCTGGTATTTCTAAAAAACACATAGGTGGAGAACTTGGAATGGAGTACAATCTTACTTCTACAATTAAATTAACTGCAACTGCTGCATATGGCGAATTCACTTACGATAATAATCCTAATGTTCAAGTAAATGATGATTCTCAAGCAAGTGCTACAAATACTTATCCTGTAGTTGATTTTGGTAAAGCAAAATTGAAAGACTACAGATTGTCAGGTACACCACAACAAGCTGCTTCTTTTGGAGTTGAATATAGAGATCCTAAATTTTGGTGGATTGGAGCAAATGCTAATTACTTAGGTAATAATTATATTGACATTGCACCAGTTTTAAGAACGGAAAGATTTGGTATTGATCCATTAGACGTAAATGGATTAACGTTTACTGAAGCTACAAACGATAGAGCAAGAGAATTATTAAAACAAGAAAAATTTGACGACATAACACTTGTTAATCTTGTTGGTGGAAAATCTTGGAAAGTAGGAAATCAAACTTTTGGTTTCTTTGCTAGTGTAAACAATGTTTTTGATAAAGTTTACAAAACAGGAGGTTACGAACAAGCAAGAAATTCTAACTATAGAGAATTAAATCAAGATGTTTCTAGTGGAACGCCATCTTTTGCACCAAAATACTTTTATGGTTATGGAAGAACTTATTTTGTTAACCTTTACATTAATTTCTAATAAAAAATAATATTATCATATGAAAACAAATTTTTTAAAATCAGCTATTTTATTAGCGCTAATTTCAGGAGTTTATTCAAGCTGCGTTAATGACGACAGCTATGATGTGCCTAATGTTGAATGTACAGAAACTAGTTTAGTTAAAACTATCGAAGTTACTGATGTACCTGCAGGTACAGTTGTTGCTCAATATACTGGTGATGATGTTATTGAAGCTTATGTTACTTCAAGTGATGAAGGAGGAAATTTCTTCAAAAGTATTTCTTTTCAAACTTTAGATGGTTCAAAAGGTTTTAGCGTACCTGTTGATGCAACTTCAACTTTTACATATTTCCAACCAGGTAGAAAAGTATTAATTAAATTAAAAGACCGATATACTGACATTTCAAATGGAGGATTAAGAATTGGAGCTTTATTTGTAAATTCATCAGGAACAGCTTCTGTTGGACGTTTATCTGTTTTTGATTATGGAAAAGTATTAAATCGTTCATGTACATCTGTTGATGAAGATGATTTAGTAAGAACGCTTACTGTAAATGAAGCAAAACAAGATCAAAACTTAAATACATTAATTGAACTTGATGGTGTACAATTTTCTGATGCAGCGTTAGGACATACTTATTACGATGCAGCTAATGATTTAGGTGGTGCAACTAATCACTTATTAACAAATTCTGTTGGAAATACAGTAATTTTCAGAACAAGTAGTTTCGCTAATTTTGCAGGTAATCCTGTTCCAAGTGGTTTTGGTAAAGTTAGAGGTGTAATGACAAAATTTGGTTCAGATTATCAATTTTTAGCTAGAACTGAGGCTGACGTACAATTAACTGGAACAAGAATTGATGTAGATTTTGCTCCGCCAATTGTTGGTGCAACTGCAACACCTTTATGCTCATTAAATGAAACATTTGAATCTTATACAGCAGGAACATCTGCTACTGGTCAAAATAATTTCCCTAACTACATCAATGATGCGGCTATAGGAACTGCTTATTGGAGATGTAGAAGTAACGGAACACCAGCTAACAAATACATTCAAATGACTGCTTTTAGTACAGGACAAGCTGTTAAAACTTATTTTATAGTACCAATTGACTTTACTTGTGCTAATGGATTCTCATTTCAATCAAGAGCATCATTTAATGTAGGAGCTGTTTTAAAAGTATATTATTCAACTAACTATGTTCCTGGTGGAGCTGTAAGTGCTGCAACGTTAACTGATATTACATCATCATTTGCAATTTCAACAGCAACTTCATCGACTGCACCATTTACAAATAGTGGATTATGGTCAATTCCTACTTCATTAACAGGAAATGGTTACATCTTGTTTGAATATACTGGATCTGCAATTTCAAGTCCAGCTTTAACTACAAATATGGATTTAGATAATATCATTATCAACTAATAACATAGTTAACCCGTACAAAAAAGCGAAACTAAATTAGTTTCGCTTTTTTGTTTTTATTAAGTAGTTGGCATCACCTTTTGGAGAATAAAATTTTGACCTAAGCAAACAGAAAACTAACTAAGTGATATCTCTTTTTTATCATTTTCTTCGTTTTAAAAGCTTTAAACATAAAAAAGATAAACTACGCTTATCTTTTTTAAAATTAATCTCATCACTAACTTTGATACATTACCCCTAATTATAATGTATATCTTTAGTAACAACTATAGATACTTCTTTATTTATTACTTTAAACATATATAGTTTACTACTACCAAAAATAGGTCTATCCTTATAATTAATATTTTTCTTTTTATGGATAAATACCTCTGCAAAAAAAACGTCATTTTTTTGTTCTGAAAAAAATATTTTTATTTTACCACACCTATGTTTGTTTAATTTAACTAAATCTTCATTTATCTTAACTATTTCATTTTCAAGAATAACGTTTTCATCATTATTTTTCAATTCATCTTTAAAATAAATTTCAATATTTGAAAAAAATATAATTTCAGAGGATATATAATAATTCTTGTTTACCAAACTATAATCCCTAAACTCACTAGAATTAAATATTAATGATAAAGCATTTTTATAATTTTGAATTTCAATATCTTGATAATTTATAAAACTACCAGTATTGATCAAAATAAAAAAGTAACAGAATAATAATTTCATAATAATAATTTAAAAAGTTAATTCCTTGCACCTTTTTTTTGAAAATAGCAATTTACATTTATCGGATCATGAATGTTCTTTCTCTTAATAATGTAAATAAAAGTTTTATTTTTAACCTTAACGGTATCTTTTAAATTATTAATTATTTCATACTCCATATTTAAAATAAGAGAGTCATTTTTAACTATCCATTTACCTATTTCTTTTTCACCAATGACACCAAGGTAAACCATTGAATAATTATTATTTGAACTTAATTCAATTATGCTTCTAGAAAAACCTAAAGCATAACACTTATTTATATATACTCCTTCTAATTTCTTACTACTAGAGCAACAAACAAAAAAAGGAATATATAAAAATATCACTACTATTTTTATATATCTACACATGACTATTGAGGAGTATAAGTTTTATTACCAATACTAAATGTCCTATCGCTATTTTCCATATTTTGTAATGTCATTTCTCTTTGATTTACAGGAAGATTCAATGCTCAAATTATATCAGGATGATTATTTGTACTCCTTGGTCCAAGGAATCCCAATTTGTTATTAATTCAAATTTAACTTATCACTAACTTATATACATTACTAAAACAAAAAAACCGAGACTTTCATCTCGGTTTAAATTTATAGTGTAACTTAATTATTTTACAATTAAGAACTCTGAACGTCTGTTTTGAGAATGTTCAGCTTCTGTACAAGGCTCACATTGAACTTTAAGTTCAGTTTCACCAAATCCTTTTCCTGAAATTCTTGAAGCATCAATTCCTTTAGAAATAATATATTGAACTGTAGATTTTGCTCTTCTTTCAGATAAACTCATGTTATAGTTATCATCACCTCTTTTATCCGTATGAGATTTAGCAAAAATTACAAGATCTTTTTTGTTGTTCATTACTTGAACTAACTTATCAAGTTCAAAAGCTCCTTGTGCTGTAATATTGCTTTTATCTAATTCAAAATAAATAGGATTTAAAACAATAGCTTCTGGAGTCACAATTACGTCAATAGGCTGCAATTTAGCATCGATTTTAGCTTCTGGTCCTTTACTTTTAGCAACAGAAAAAGAGTTGCTCTCAAAGCCAATTTTTTCAGCTTGAATTGTATAAGCTTTATCACATTCTACTTTATAAGAAACTTCTCCTTTTGCATTTGATTGTTGTGAAGAAATTACATTGTTTTTATCATCTAAAATTGAAACTTTAGCATCTGCTAAAATTTCTCCTGTTTTAGCATTTGTTACAACCGTTAATAAATCTACTGCACAAATTGGAGTTGCAGCAAAAATATCATCATTCCCGTTTCTGTTACTAGCAAAGAAACCAATGTTTTTAGCTTTGTTAAATGAAAAACCAAAATCATCTTTTTCAGTATTTAATGGTTTACCCATATTTTGAGCTTCAGAACTATTAGACAAATCAATTGAATAAATATCTAAACCACCAAGACCTTGTCTTCCACTTGAAGCAAAATATAATGTTTTATTGTCATCATTAATAAATGGGAAACTTTCATTTCCTTCAGTATTAACTTTTGAACCTAAGTTTTCAGGTTTACCATAACTTCCGTCACTATTTACAGCAACTTTCCAAACATCAACACCTCCTAGAGTTCCAGGCATATCTGAAGAGAAATACAAAGTTTTTCCATCTCTACTTAAACTAGGATTACTTGTAGAATATTCTTTACTGTTGAATGGTAATGAAGTAATATTTCCCCATGCATCTCCAGATTTTGTAGCTTTATATAAATTGTTTTTTCCAAGTTTTAAGTTATTCGCTTTATCCTTTTCAAAAAGTTTTTCTCTGAAACTATCACTACTAAAAAACATAGTATTTCCATCTGTAGAAATTGTAACTGGTCCATCATGAAATTTAGAGTTCAAAGAAGTAACAGTTGTTGCTTCTGAAAATGTTCCGCTGTCACCCATTGTAGATTTATATACGTCTAAATAAGGTTCTTCATTCCAACCATAATTTCTTCTAGCTCCATTTCTAGCACTAGTAAAATACAATTCATTGTCATAAAGAACTGGTCCAAAATCAGACTTATCACTACTAACTTCTAAAGATTTAGCCGTGAAACGAGCTGTTTTTTCAACTAATTTAGGAACATAATTTGGATTCTCTTTAAAAGCTTTTGCTCTATTATCATTTGGAGACATAGCAGCAAATTTTGCCATTTGTTTGTTAGCTTCTTCATATTTCCCATTTGCTTTTAGCATTTGAGCATATCTAAAATAAGTTTCAGCATCTTGATTTGTTTCTGTTGCTTTAGCATACCAAGTCGCAGCTTCAGAAGTGTTAAACATATTATAATACGTATCTGCTAATTGTTTGTAAACATATCCATCACCTTTCCCGTTGTCAACTAACTTTTGATATTCTTTAGCAGCAGAAACATATTCATATCTATTGAATAACTTATCCGCTGTTTTTGTGTCTTTATTTTGCGCAATAAGCGAAGTGCTTATTAAACCAAAACTTAATGCTATATATAGATTTTTCATTTTTATCTTAATTTTTATGTTAGAAATATCTTGGTGATTGTGATACTTTTTTCGGGAAATTCAAATCAAATAATAACATAACCTCATGAGATGAAGGTGTTGTAATATTTAAATCAGAAACTATATGGTCATAAGCATATCCAATTCTCAAATTTGGTGTTATTGCATAGTTAACCATTGCACCAAATGAATCTTCAAGTCTGTATGTTGCACCAACTTCAAATTTTTCATTAAACAAAAAGTTTGTTGATAAATCTATAGAAGTAGGAGCATTAATTGCTGATTTAACCATAGCAAAAGGTTTGAACTTTACATTTGGATTAATATCAAAAACATAACCACCAGTTAAGAAATAGTGAAGTGTTTCAGTACCAAATTGTCTACCATTGAAATCTAAATATTTAGATTTCATAATATTTGGAATAGAAAATGAAACATAATATTTATTAGTGTAGTAAAACAAACCTGTTCCTAAGTTAAAAAAAGTTTTATTAGGATTTGGTCCACTAAAAGCATCATCATTAATATCTGGAAGAGTTGGGTAAATTGTGTTAAAATCAATTTTATGCATGGTCAAACCTGCTTTCAAACCAAATGCAATTTTGTGTTCTCCACCTAAATTAAGTGTATAAGAAAAATCTCCATAAAGATTATTTTCTTCGACAGGCCCAATTTTATCAGAAATTACAGATAATCCCATACCAACATTTTTTCCAACAGGGCTATGTAAGAAAAATGTTCCTGTAGATGGAGCATCTTCAATTTCCACCCATTGCTTTCTATATAATAAACCTCCAGATAAATTCTCTTTTGAACCTGCATAAGCTGGATTTACAACACTTAAATTATACATATATTGTGTATAATGTGGATCTTGCTGCGCGTTGACATCAACAAATGCAATTAATGCAATTAGCGTTAAATAATATAATTTTTTCATTTTCTTGGTATTTATTTATTTTGGTTAACTATTTTACTTCTCTATTAATATAAACCCATCCTGATAAAGTTTTCATACCATCACGTTCAATTACATAATAATATGTTCCATCTGGTAATTCTTCACCAGCATCAGATTGTCCTTCCCATTGATTAG
>NZ_JAIXUB010000001.1 GCF_027484205.1 Flavobacterium sp. | reverse complement strand
TTACAATCAGAGTTGTCTAATACATATCCTTCTGGTTGCGAACAAGCCTGAGTTGAAGCATTTGGATTACCAAAAGTGTCACCATCTAAATCTTGATAGAATGTGATTAATACATTTTGGTTTTCGTTATTATCATTACAGTCAGTATTGTTAGTTACACCACAAGCAACTTGAGTTGTTGAACCAAAACCATCGTTGTCAGCATCTAAATATTGTAATTGATTATCATTACAATCAGTATTGTCTAATACATAACCAACAGGTTGAGAACAGTCTTGTATAGAAACATTTGGATTACCAAAAGTATCACCATCTAAATCTTGATAGAAAGTTAAAATATTTCCACCATTTGTAACAACCACAGTTTGCGATTGTGTTGAAGTATTTCCGTTACCATCATTATACGTCCAAGTAATTTGATAAGTTCCTTGTGTATTGTAAGTTAATGGTGAAGTTGTAGTTGCAGTAATTTGTCCAACACAAGTATCAGTAGCTTTTGGAGCAGTTACCGTAGCAGAACATTGACCGTTTATAGTTGGTAAAGAAGCTACATTAGCAACAGGAGCAACAGTATCATCAACAACCACAGTTTGTGATTGGAAAGATTGATTGCCGCGATTGTCTGTGTAAGTCCAAATTATGTTGTATGAACCTTGAGTGTTGTACGTTAATGGATCAGCTGTTGTAGCTGTAATTGTACCCATACAATTATCTGTAGCTGTTGGTGCAGTAACAGTAAGTGAGCATTGACCTGTTAAAGTTGGTAAATTTGTAATGTTTGGTACAGGTGCGATTGTATCGGTTATATAGACAAATTGTTGTTGTGTTGATATATGACCATTACCATCATTATAAGTCCAATTTATTACATAAGTACCTTGAGAATTGTACGTTGTTGGATTATTTGTTGTACCAGTTATTGTTCCATAACAATTACTAGTTGCTGTTGGAGCTGGAACTGTTACAGAGCATTGTGCATTTATATTTGGTAATGTAGTTACATTTGGAACTGGATTAGTACAATTAGCTCCAATAGTAAAAGTTTGAGCACTTGTTGTAGTAGAATTACAAGTATTAAAAACTGTAACATTTGCTGTTCCAGAATTTGTAACATCAGAAGCAGTTATTGCTGCGGTTAGTTGCGTAGAACTTACAAAAGTTGTAGTTCTATTTGAACCATTCCATCTTACAATTGATTCTCCATTTACAAAGTTAGTTCCGTTTACAGTTAAAGTAAAGGCACTTGAACCTGCTAATGCAGAAGTTGGACTAATACTACTATTAGTAGGATTTGGTTTTACTGTTACAATAACTTCATCTCTATTACTTTTTATAGCACCTAATTTCCAATTAAAAAATTGAAAGAAAGTTCCTGTTCCACTATTTCCAGTTATAGAAATATTACCACTTGTTATTGGGTAAGTAATTCCACTATTAGCTCTAATCAATGTGTTACTTGTTCCTGAAAGTTGTCTAGAAACTAATCTTAAACCAGTTGCTGCTGGTAAAAAGAAATCTAAATTGATGTCTTTACTTCCGGTAGTTGTTAATCTAATTACTTTTGATTCAAGCATTACACCTGAGTTATTTTGTAATTCTACTAAAATGTCACCAACTACAGTATTGTTTATAGCTACAGATTTTAGTTTAGTTGGAGTAGTACAATTGAATATTAAATATCTATTTGCTAGAGCAGCATTATTTGCACCAGTTCCAGAAACAGTCGCTGGTCCAACATTTGCCGGAGTTACTTCTCTTTCAACCCAATATGATGTGTTTGAAGTTAAAGCTGGCGTAGTGTAAGCAGCAGTTGAAGCTAAAGGAGTTATTGATGTAGCACTATTATACCATCTTATTGTGCCAGTACCAGTTGCAGATAAAGCAGCAGTTTGTCCTGTACAAATTGTTGCATCACTTGCTGTTGGTACTGAAGTTGCTGGTACCATGGTAACATTAAGTGTCGTTGTAGCATTATTTGTTAAAGTAACAGGTATTGTTTGAGAGGCATAACCTGGAGCTTCAAAAATTACATTATAAGTTCCAGCAATTTGAACTTTGTGATAGTCACCATTTGTTGGTGAAGTTTCAACCCATGAACCAAAATTATCAACTGTTCCTCCAACATACACTTTTGCATGTATTGGATTCCCAGATTGATCAGTAACTATACCATGTAAACCGTAACTAGCTTGTTTTACAAAGTTTAATAATGCTTGTCTATTTCTATCCCAAAAGAAAGGTAAGTTTGCAGCAGCTGGGGTTTTTAAATCTGAAATTTCAATTGTTACTTCTTTACTATGATCAAAATAATTACTTGCATCTTGTCTACCGCCATAAACAGAATACCATGCAGCTCCGTTTGTTGTACCAGGAAATTGCCCCGTATTGTAAACGGCATCCATATAATTTAAATTTCCATCAGCAGTTTGACACAATTGTGCGTATTCTGTAGATACAAACTTAAAGTAAGTATCATGTGGATGGTAACTGAAATTTCCAGTTCCGGGAGTATTAGAAGTATCTAATGGGAAGTTTACAACTTCCGTTCCTCCATGATAGTTTGCTGCTAAAACAAAATTTCTAGTTGCTTGAAAATTCATAAAAGCAACAGTTTCTAGTTGATAAGCAAACCCATCGTCATGTAACCCACCAATGGCGTCTGCATAATTTCTATTTAAATCTACTCCAATAGAGTTTGCTCTTGTAGGAGTATTTGCAGCTCCACCTGGATTGTAAATATCATTGCCAGAAGTTTTATATGAACCATCTGGATTTGCAAGTGGATTAATATATAATTCAGTTCCATTAACTAAGTTAGTAATTTCAGATAATGAACCATAATTTGTCAATAAATAATCTATAAAACGTAACATTGTTGGGTAACCAGTAATTTCGTCACCATGCATTGATGAAGTATAGAAAAACTCTGGTTCCGTTTCATCAGTACTCGCATTATCAGAAATTTTCAGAACATACAATGTTCTTCCAAGAGCAGTTGTACCAATACTTTCTAGAGTACACAAACTTGGATATGTTGCTGCCCAATATTGCATTTTTGCAACATATTCTGAGTATTTAGGATAGGCATCCCAAGATGTATCCCATGCCGCAGTGGCTCTAGCCGCAGTATATTCCAGAGGAATTTCGTTATCTTCTTTTGTTACATCGTAAGGAATTCCAAAGGTTAAAAATTTTTGGAATTGTTCACGATTTGCATAAGCTTCGACATCTAAAACTTTTTCATCAACATGTTTGTGACTTAAGTTCACAACTTTGTTAATTTCAATAAATTCTTGCTTATTTCTTGCTTTGAATTTAAGAATTACTTCTCCTTTTTCTTGTAGGTAAAAGTTTGCTCTTTCTAACGGACTGCTCTTTTGGGCTTGAGCGATGCATGTTATCAAAAACAATAAAAATAAAAGTTTAATTTTTTTCATTTTATTAGGATTTATTTGGACTACAAACCTAAATAATACTTAATTTCCGACAAAATTTTTTATCGATAAAATGCATTTATAGTCGATAAAAAGCATTTTAATAGTTTTAAATAAGTATTTGTCTTACAAAAATAATTAACAGGAGTAGTTATAAATCTACTTTATATTTGTTTTAAATATTATATTTTTAATAAAATGAAAATAACACATTAACAAAAAGATATAAAAATTCCAAAGAATTAATTTTTTGGTTTTAGTAGCGAGTAAAAAATTTGAAATCGCGACATTAGGATTGTCAAAAATTATTTTTGTAATGATTTTGTTAGTAAAAATTAAATGGTAATTTATGTTTTCGGATAAAAAAGAAAGATTATTTAAGTCAAGTAGGATATTTTTTTTAATTAAATTGTTATGTAATAAAAAATAATAAAAGTTATCTTCAAAATTTAGATAAAAAGTAATTTAAAATCAATAATCCATATTCTACGTTCTTTATAAGATTATTTAAGTTATTAATTGAAATTAAATTTACCATAATAAATTTTAATTATCTTATGACTTACAGTATATTGATTTATGATGAAGCTGAGTTTTTAAGAACTTCACTCGAACTTTTAATTTCAAAGGAGCACCCTAGAGGTATTATATATGTTGCAAAAAATATAGAAGAGCTTTATGAATTATCATCCATAATGAGTTTTGATTTGGCAATAATTGATATCAAGCACAATGGAATTGAAGAGTTTAGTATTATTAGAAAGTTAAAACTTAAGCAACCTGAAATTAGAATTTTAATTTATACACTACATGATGAATTTAGTTTTGTTGAGTTGTGTTTAATTAAAGGAGCTAATGGAGTTTTACACAAAAATAGTGAACTAGAGAATTTATTTAGATCTATCAATTTATTATTGAGAGGTGAAAATTATTTTAGTTCTCCTGTTGAGATTAAGTCAATTTCAAAAAAAAAGAATAAAGTATATCATTTCAAAAAAAACATACTTAATCGCTTATCAACAAGAGAATTGGAAGTTGCTAAAATGTTAGTTAATGGTTTTAGTAATACTGAAATTAAAGAAAAACTTCAATTAACTACATCAACTGTTAGCACTTTTAAAAAGCGATTATTTTTAAAAACAAATGTTAATAATGTAATTGAGCTTTCTAAATTGTTTCAAAATATGGAAGGCTTTGCTTCTTAAATTTTTTCCTATCAATTTATAATTTTATGCATAATTAAAATCAATAATACAATAATTTAATCCATTAAGTAATTACTAAAGTTACGAATACAAACTATGTTAGTGTTAAAATAGATACTAAAATGGTGAATTATAAAGCGTTGATTTATATCAAGTTAGATATTGTTAGAATTGGAGTAGAGACAATTTTTAATAGAGGTTTTGAACAGTGTTTACACATTGTTGCTCATTCAGATGATGAGTTTGAAAGATATTTACAACAGTTTTCATATAATTTAATAATCTTACAGTTTAATCAAAACTCTATAGATGATATTTTTTTATTAAAGAAATTAAAAGATAATTATATGGGTACAAAAGTTTTAATTTTTAATTCAAATCGATATAGGGATTTTTATAGAAAAAAATGGGTTAACACTGCTAATGCAATATTTAATGAAGAGACCACATCATTTGAATTAATTCAAATTATTCATGTTTTATTGAAATCAAGTGATTATTTTTCAAATGAAGTAGTTTTAAAAAATAGAGCTAGAAATACTCCAGGAAATGAGGATGAAAATTTTAAAAACGTTGAATTTAAAAGATTATCTACAAGAGAATATGAAGTGGCAACACTATTAGTTAAAGGACATTCAAATAATGATATTTGTAATTTACTAAATTTATCTGCTTCATCGATTTCTACATTTAAAACTAGAATTTTAAAAAAGACTAATACAAAAAATGTTATTGAATTACTACAACTTTATCAAACTGAATTACGTCTTTATTAGTAATTACATTTTTACATTTTTCGCAAAATGTTGGGCAATATCTTCAATTTTATCCTGATATATGCTATTCGTAGGGTCGCAATTTGTTTTATATTTTGAGTAATTATAATCCTTTAAAGCTTCATAATAATTTTCTTTATTTAGTGTTATTAATGCGCCTTGCAATCCTTCGGTAATAGTTTTACACCTGTGATAAATACTTTCTATTGTTTTTGCTTTGTTGTTATTATCAATTAATTTTTCCCAGTTTACATCGGGTGATTTTAATTCATTATGTGTTTCACTATATTTAATTACTTTATCAATTATTTTTTTACTGTGAACAGTAACCCATGTGTAGTTTCTTTTTTTTTCTGGTTCTACAAAAATTAAAATGTTTTCAAAAATTTCTTCAAGATCACTTATAATGTCTAAAGAATCAACAATACTTTTTGACTCATTTTTTTTTATCATTTTTTTTTATCATTTTATTATTGATTATAATAGTACCATGAATTATCAATAAGTTAAGTTGTATTACTATTAATAATTCGATTTTATTTGATTTGATATTTACTGAAGGTAATACATAAACACTATCGCATTCAAATAATAATTTAAGGTTTGCTTTTATAGACTCTTTAGAAAATCCATCGTTTTTTTTAAAATTATCCATTGGATTTATAACATCTTTAAATCCAATTTTTATTAGATGTTCTTTTGCTAATGTAAATTGATTTCTAGTTTTTTTATCGATGTATTTCGGAATCTTGCCTAGTATATATACTTTGTTCTTTAACATAAAAAAAATACTTGAAGATCAGACAATCAAAGCAGTAACTATTATTGCTGTGGATTAACGAAAAAATTGATTGCCTGAAAAACAAGAATAATTAAAAAGGCAAACGAAATGGTGTGACATTTATAATTTTTTATATTTCAGTATGCGAAATTTTACAAGAAACGATATGAAACTAAAAAATTTGTTTGCCTTATTTTATTATATCATTTAATTGTAAATTGTATTTAATTTCTTTTAATAAATCTGACTTTGTATGATTTATATTTAATGCGGTAATAGTATCAATCGTACTCAATCTATCAACAATTTCATCCAAATTACTATATAAAACAATGTTTTCAATTTTTGAATATATATATATAAAGTTAATTAAGTCATCCTGGTCATTAATTACAACAAAAGCTAAATCTACACACGATAAGTCATAATTTATTAATTCCTTTCTATTTGTACAACACAATATGTCAATGTCATCAGCTAATTTTAGTTTTAAATACCTTGAGAATCCTTTTGTTGCATCGTAAATAAAAATTCTTTTTTTATTCATTATGTTGTTAATTATAGAATTCATTTAATTCTAAGTGTTTTTTGTATTCTAAAATTTTCTTTTTAAATAGTTTAGCTTTACGTATTTCTTTTTTACAAATTTTAAACTCTAGTTTTTTACCATTGTTTATATTAAAAACTACTATTTTAATTTTAATTAATAGTCCAATTATCAAACTAAGGATCAAAAGCGATAAAAATAGTATATTACCTGATTTGTTAAAAAAAATTAAATTCAAAAGCACTAAAAGAAAAATTAAAATCTTATACTGAATTGTTTTAATTATTGTTTGATACTTTTCATAAACATTTACGTCTATTATTTTTTTTACGTCAACTTGTTTTGCATCTAAAAAAAATAAATAAATAAGCTCGTTTGAAATGAAACCATATTTGCATGCAAAAAAATGAAACCTACTGATTTTTTTATCTTGAGTAAATTTTATTTCTTTTAAATTTTTCATCTACATGTAGTAGCTATATTTATTTGAAATGTATTTTTCGGAATCCATATCTTTATTCTCTCTGAAACCAATAATTGCATACCGGATTATACATTTTTTTACTAAATCATTAATAGAGAATTTATCGATCAAATCACAATATATTTGGACAACTAATTTTGAACTTTCCTTGCTGCTTTTTTGCTTTGAGATTTCAGATACTATTTTTGTTTGAATGTAATCTTTGAGTAATGGTGTATTTAATAGTTTTCTGTTATCATTTGTTATTTCATTCATTAGTTCTTTTTCATTTATAGTATTCTCCCATTGTATTTCAAATTCATTTCCACTATAATTGATAGAATTTAACATTAAACTAATCCATGGATTGTTGTGTTTGCTAATAAATTCATTTTTTTTTGTTTTGTATTCTATGATATGATTATTTACAGCTTCATCAATTTTATCATTTGTTATGTTTTTTGTTTGCGAACTTTTTTTATAGTCATATAATTCTAAAAGACTTTTACGATTTTCTAATGCGTATTCAATAAAGGAAAACCAGTTTTTATTAATTTCAGACTTTGTAAAAATGGGTAAATTAAAAGGTTTGCTATTGTCAAATTCAAAGTCTATGTTCTTTTCACTTTTTAACACAATAATATCGAAGAAAGAAAAATGATTTGTTGTAATAACATTTACTCTGTATATACCTTCCTCAAAATTTTCAGGAAATTGATAAATAAAAAGGTTATCTTTTACTTCTTTATTAATAATGGTCAATTCATTGCCATCTCTATATTGAAGTATATGCACAAAAAGTGTTGTATCATTATTTTTGAAATCACCTCTTACTAAGCAACTCCCAAATAAATCACCAAAATGAAGTAAGAAAAGTAAAAATGAAAACAACACTTTATGCATATTCTGAAAATTTTTTACTAAAGCAAAAATATTACTACAAAATAAGTCGAAGTATGCCTTTATTGCTGTAAAGTACTATTAATTGATTTTTTTTTATAATCTTTTATAATTTGATGCATTTGCTTAAGAATATTTTTTGCATCTGATAGGTTTTTATTGTCTAACTTGATCCTAGTAATTTTATCATCTTGAAAAATTATCACGAAAGTATAGGCGTTTATTTTTGTTATTATGGCAAGTGTTAAAAAAAATAACGTTACAATAATTAATGAGATTATCGATATATTGCTTTTAAAAGAGTTAAAATAGATACCTATAAACCCAATTAATGTTAGAGAAAAGAATAACCAATTTAATGTAACTTTCTTTTTTTTTGTTAAAAAAATTTTTTTTATTCTTGAAATGTGAATTGGTGTTTTTTGGTTGTAATTATGAATTAAAATACTGTCTTCAAAAACAGCAGCAAATGAATTTAAATAATTTAATTTTGTACTATTATTTATAAAATCAGAATTCATTACATATAATTTTTTTGTTCATTTTTGTCGTATTTTGATAAATCATAAATAGACATCTTGTGGCTTTTATATATTTTTTTTCTTTTTTTAACATCAATAATCAAATTGTATTCAAATTTCAGGTTGACTTTTTTGATGAAGAAAATGACATATAACAATTAATACAAAAAAACCGAAACGACTGTAATGGAGTCCCCAAATCCATTATTATAACTATAAAACTAACTTGTCAAATCAATAAAAAAAAGTGTGATGTGTCGTTTCGGTTTAATGTAAGTTTATATCATTTTGTACTATTTTTAAAATTACTATTTTTGATTTAATGATTTTGTCAAATGAATCTATGTAAGAGCCATAAGAGATGGATTTGATTCTCTATATGATTCTAGTTTTTTTATAAAAATTATCGCAGATTTTCTGTCTTTTTTATCAAGCTTAATTACTATTTGTTTCGCAATTGACAAAACAAATTGAACAGAGAAAACATTTTTTTTATAAAACATTGTTAATAATAAAAACAATAAGCCAAAACCCCAACATGCTAAACCCCAAGAATTATTTTCAATAAAAAAAATACTTAAAGTTGCAAAAAAACACGTAAAAAGGAATAATACTATGTTTATTCTAGTGTCGTTATTTTTTATGACTCTATAATTTGCTAAATCATTTATAGATATTTCAGTTTTGTTTTTTTTGTAGTTAATTTTGATTTTATTTTCATAGATGGTTCCAAAGCTGTTTTTGAATATTATTTTTTCTTTAGATTTATCTAAATAAATTATACTTTCATTATTAAAACTTTGTGCTCCCATTTCTTATACTAATTATTATGCAAAATTAGAATGTTAAATATGGCTGAGTTGTGCTAAATTGATTTTCAAGTTGTTAAATTGATTTTATGTAGTATAAATGATTATTAATCTGTTGTTATTTAGGGTTTTGTGGCTAACTTTTTTTTAATAATTGATCTATATATTTATATAAATTTTGCGATTCCATTTCTACTTTTTTTATTTCATCAGTATTCGTTTTACTTAATTTTTGATAATCTTTTGCGAGATAATTTATAGTAACGATTGATGACTTTATATCATGCGCTATTATTGATGAAAATTGCTCAAGATTAGAGTTTATTAGTGATATTTGAAGGTTATTATTCTTTATTTTTTTATTTAATTCAATTAGTTTTTTATTATCATTATTTATCCTTTTGTGGTTCATGTAAACTTTTTTAAACTTGTAAATAATAACAATTGATAGTATTGATATCATCGTTATAATGGATAAATATGTTTTTTTATTTTCAGTTTGTTGTTCTAACAATTCTTCATTTCTTTTTAACTCTTTTAGTTGAATAATGAATAACTTTGAAGATCTATTAAATTCATAACGTCTTCTTTTTATTTCCATTAAGTAATTTAGATATTTTCTTGATAAATTATTGTTGGTTGTTATTTTTGATAACAGAATTATAGCTTCTTGAGCTTCTTTATCTGCACCATATTCTTTTGTTAGTTCTATTGTTTTTGTTAAATATGGTTTAGCACTTTTATTCTTATTTTTTTTGAAATAAATTTTTCCTGTGATTAAATTAGCTGTAATTAAGTTGTAATTAGAAAATGATTCATAATTAGAATTCAATAATTTTTTGCAATAGTATAGTGAAGAATCAACTTGATTCGTTTCATAAAAGTAAATTGCTTTTTCGTTTTCAAAAAAACCTTTCAGATAATCTATTTTCTTATTTTTTTTATTTGAAATTATGTTTAAATATTTTATTGACTTTGGATATTGTTTTTTTAATCGATATAAGCAACCTAGGTGAAGTGAAATCCAATATTGATCAAGTTCACTTTTTTCATTAGTTACGATTAGGTTTTTTTGTGCTTTAATAAAGTTTTTCTCCGCTAATGAGTATAAACCTAAATCTCTTTGAATCATACCTATTCCTATACAATTTCTAACAATTTCACTTTTGTTTTTTTCTTTTTGAGCAATTAATAAACTTTTTTTGAAAATCGTTACTGCATTAATAAAGTTATTGTTCATTTTTTCTGCATTTGCCCATGAATTATAAAGCGCAAACTTTTCATCTGTATTTAAGTATTTTTCAAGTTTAGTTGCATTTTTGAAATGTATTATTGAACCAGGCACATTAATTTCAAAAACATACAATAGGTGTCCGCTAAAATATTCTAGAATAGCTATACTTCTTTGTTTATTTGTGTTTTCTCTATAATATTTTAAAGTCTCTAAAACATCTTCTTTTTTTGTAGCGTAGAGGTAGTATAAACTATCTGAGCTTTTCCATTTCTGTGAATCAAATTCATTTAGAATTGTTTTTCCAATCAATAAATATTTACGCTCTAAAGTTTTATCAATTTGTTGATTAGAGCTGTAAATATTAAGTGTAATAAAGTAAAAAAATAGTAATAAATTATTGATTTTCATTTATTTAGTTTTTATTTATGAAAGTTTTTATGTTTTAAAATTTAAAGACTTAGATATAATTTGAATGTTTATTTTTAAACAAATAGATTCTGTATTTCAATATATTTATTCATCTAAAGTCATTTGGAATTATTTTAAATCTTTCATAAAAATTATAAATTTTGTTCCTTGATTAATTTCTGATTCTACTCGAATTGTTCCATTATAATTTTTAATTATTTCTCTACAGATGAACAATCCAATTCCAAATCCTTTTGTTGAATCTTCAGTTCTAGATTGTTCAAATTTTTCAAATATTTTGTCTTGTTTTTCAATTGGAATTCCAATTCCATTATCTTCATATATAATGTTTAATTTATCACCTATTCTGAATATTTCAATTTTAATTACAGGAGTTCTCTCTAAATGACTATACTTCAATGAATTTTCGATTAAATTTTTTAGAATTTGAAATAGATGTACATTAAATCCATAAAAACTTGGAAATTCTTTTGGAAGAATAAATTTTGGCTCTAATAAAATTATACTGTTTTTTAAGCTCGATTGAATATCATTTAATATTTTTTCAAAATCTACCAATGAAGGTTTTTGATTCTTTTTTTCTGAATTAATTGATATTGATAATAAAAAATCTATGATTTCATTTAGTTTTTTACTTTCATTTAAAATTTGATAAATAATTTTATTACTTACTTTATTAGTGTCTTTTTTATTCTCTATAGTTTTTGAATTTTCTTCTATTGATTGTATTGAGGCTTTTATTTCGTTTGCGATTATTTTAGAATAATGTTCTAATTGTTCATTTTTCAATGCCATTTGAAAATTAATTCTATTGTTTTCATGGTTAATATTTTCTAATTCAACACGTTTTATTTCAATCGTTTTTGATTGATTGTACATGATTAAACTTTTTATTAAAAATGAAATTGCCGCAATTAATATTGATAGTAGTGTCATCTTTATTAAATCAACAAGCTTTTTTGAGTTTTCAATTTTTTGTTCTGATGACATTAAACTTTCTAATTTCAGTATGTACTGTTGTTCTCTAAATTTGTTTTTTACTGTTTTTTCATAACAAAAGATGATATTGTTTTTTATAAAAGGAAAGTTACTATTTGAATCAGAAATTAAATTTAAAGCCAATTCTGAAATTGCCAGAGACTTTTCATAATCATTATTTTTGTTAGATAATTCAATGACTTTTTTTAAATTTTCAATGGCTTCAATAGTGTCTCTTTGTTTCAGATTCAATTTTGCTTCAAGCTCTTTTAGTTCAATAAAATATTTTTCTTCATACTTATGGTTTGTTATATTTATTTTCTCTTGAATTTTTTCAGAATACTTTTGAGCTAATTTGACATTGTTTTTTTCAAAATATACTCTAGCCTTTTCTAGCATTACTGCTGTGCTATTATTTTGATCTTTAGTTGCATCAAGATATTGGAGACTTTTGTCTATGTTGTTGTTTTTTCTGTAGGTTTTGCTCAGCTCTACAAAGAGTAATTCTTTTTCTAAAGAAGTTAAAGAATCCTTTAAAATAGGTAAAAGGTTAGTGGCTAATTCTAGATTTTTTGTAGCATTTTTATAATCTTCAACATTATTAAAGCAAGAACCTAATTCCTTATAAATTTCAAACTGTTTAACGATACTTTTTTGTTGCTTTGAAATTTCTAAGTTTTCTTTTAAATAATAAATGGAACTAAAGAAATTGAAATTATTTTTTTCAACATTTGAAAGCGCTTCTAAAAGCACAATTCTTTCCTTATTATTCAACTCTTTTTTATTATTGTAAGCTTCAAAAAGATATTGAAATCCTTTGGAATGATTTTCATTAGATAATACAAGTCCGCAGTACAGATTTACTACTGCTTTATTTCTTGAACTTTTTTTGTTTTCATATTTTGATGTTAGAGTTATTAGTTCTGCTTTATTTTTTGCAATTTTTTGTATTTCATTTTTGTTTAAATTCCAATTTTTGATTTCTTGACCTGATTCTATTTTTTTAACAATTTCCTCAGGACTTTCCTTTAATTCAATAAAAAACAGAAGTGTTAAGCATGAAACTATGCTTAACACTATTAAAAAAATCATCCTTGTTTTTTTAGTATTTTTCAATTAAAATCTTTCGTTTTATACTTTATATATTCAACTCTTTGTTTTATAAAAGTAGTAAGTCCGGGCGAAAAAGCTCCAGGATCATTGATGTCTCCAATATTGTTGTTATAACTCAATAAAAAATCATCGTAGGAATAAAATCCATATTTTTCTGTTTTTACATAATTGGATATTAAATTTTTGTACTTTTCAATTGAGCTTAAAAATTTTTGACTTTCTAAAATGGGAATGATTTTGGAATCAATTATCTGTTTGTATTTTTCTCTAATAGTTTTGTCATTTATGAAAAAGTGAACTAAAACAGGATTTTGAGGTGCAATTTTAGTCGAATAAAGATCAGCTTCAATAAAGTTTGTTAAGTTGAATCCTTTTTCAAAAGCACCAAAACTATAATTGCCATCATAGGATATCCATTCTATTTTTTTTCCAAAATATAAATAAAAATTGTGTGCGTGTCCCATATTAAATGAATCGGTATTAGCAATACAATTATTTAATGCCCATTGTGTTATTGTGTTTTCAATGTTTAATATTGGTTCTATTTTAGAATAATAATCCTTGTCTCCTTTATTTATTTTTTTGATGAAAGAAATCAACTTTTTCCAATGTTTCTTTTTGTTAATTTTATTCTCTAATGAATAATATTCTTTATAACTTTTTTCGGTATCAGTAAATATATTTAAATCTGCTTTTGGGCTTCCTTTTATGAAAGTTCCATTGTTTTGATCAAAGTTTCGTTTCAGAAATTTTTTATTAATATCTTCTGTCATTAAATAAAGTCCAATATAATCACTGTTTACATATACTGCTGCAAAGGCATTTTTTTGATAGGGTTGATTGAGTTTTTTTAATAAATCTAGAAACAATTTTTCTCTTATTTGGGTTGGATCTTTAAAGTTGTTATTTAAATTAATTTTGCTATATCCTTGATATTTTTTCCCTAGAACAAAAGCATTGAAATCGATTTTAAATGATTTTTTTAATGTGGTAACAAAGTCAAATGATGATTCACCTTTATATCTAATTCCGATGTTGTTTATTTCGGTTGAATCAATAATTATGTTGGCAAGAAAATATTTGTTTTCTGTTGCTCGGTTTGTTTTATAAGATGATAGTTTTTTATTATAGTTTTCATGATTGATAGTGATTTCAATTTTATGAACAATATCATCATCAAATAATTTAATTTTATGTTTTTCTTTTTGGGCATAACTTTTTATGGAAATTAAAACCAATAAAAAAAGATAGCTTATTTTAAAACAGATGGATTTCATGATTTTTTTTTAATTAGTAATAATAAACGGTTAATACCGATCTACTTTTTTCAAAATCTATTTCTAAAACTTCAACTTTATAAACACTTTCATGAAGAACTCTGCTTAAATCGGTGTAAAGTGTTCCTCTGTTGTTTGGGTGTAATAAGTCGATATTTTGATAAACAATTTTTATGCTTTTTTCATTGATATTACCCATTCTTGATAAAAAATAAGTAAACCCAACGATTGTTAAATTTGCAAAACAAATTATCATAATGCTTATAACACCAATGCATATCGAATTTATAAACGCTAATCCGATGCTTAGAAATACAAAGGTCATTTCTACTACTTTAATTGATTCTGTTTTGTAGCGCATTAAAGTGAAAACAGCAAAAATCCCTAATGAAATTCCAACATTAATATTTGATTTAATGAATAAATAACAAACAAAAAAAACGATGGTGTTTATTAAATAAAAAGTAAGTACAAACTTGTTATTAGTTTTAATTTTTCCATAAGAATATCTTATTGTAAAAACTAAAGCAGAAATATTTACTAGATAAGCAATAAATATTTTTACAAAGTCTTGTGATATATGTTCGAGCAATTGTGTCATTTTTTTAAAATATAAGTTTCAATCCTGTTGACAATACCATTCTGTTTTCGAAGTCACCAATACTGTACGCTAATTCATCTCTTCGCCAATCTGCTTGTGCTGAAACATAAAAGTTTTCTGTAAGCACATGCTGAAATTCGGCTCCAAATCGTAAGGAAGTTAGTGTGTTGTAATCTTCCAGACCTGTTTCTGTAAATCCACGACCATAGGCAGCAACTAAACTAGCAAAATGATATTTGTCTCTAAAATAGCGTCTTGCCATAGTCTGAACTGTCATAGAAGTGCCTTTAGTTTTCGGAGTTACATAGGTTCGAATAGTATAAAAATCATTGCGATAGTATTTTCCAAAAGAGGCAGTGTAAATCAATACATTTGAGTTATTGAACTCTAAATATCGCATTCCTAAAGAGGATTCTAATCCTTTCGAGTAGTTATAAAATAATTCGGAACCAAATCTATAATTTGGAAGCAAAGTTTTATGTAATGAAAATCCTCCACCAACATAGGCATATAACTTTTTTATTAATTTAGGGTAGCTTTCTATTTCTAAGGCATCATCATTTTTATTAAATCTATTAGCTTTTTGATAATGAAGAATATAAGAGCATTTTTTTGTTTTCAATCCATAACTTAGGTCGGTTAGATGCCTTGGCGAATCATTTTTAAAAACATCAACTGTATAATTTAATCGAATCGAATTATTAAGTTTTAAATCACTCACGATAGTATCTCTCCACACTTCTTTTTGTTGTGAAAAGAGTGTTAAGCAATGTAAAACGAAGTAGAGGTAGAGTATATTTTTTTTCATACGATTGTTTTTTAATTTGTTCTTTCTAATCCTTTACGTTCCATTTTTCCCCATCCAATTTTTCTTTTTAATAAAATATCAATGTTTCCCATTAGTGTCGGGAAAAGCAAAAAAATGTGATAAGTTATGGGTTCAATAATTGCGGTACTTAATAATTTTAATATGTCGTATTTTTTTTTGTATTGGTTAAATGTAATTTCTTCGCATAAAATTGAAAAAAAGGAATACATAATGGAAAAAAGATAGGTCGCAATAAAAAACGAAATAGTATAAATCCAATTTACATATCCCAGAAAAGAGGCGCAAATAAAAAATACAATACCAGAAATTTCAATAATTGGTCCCCAACGTTCATAAATAATCCAAAAAGGAAAGCTAAATAATCCAGTTAGTTTATATTTTCTATTCAGATTCATTTTTCTGTGTTTTACTAATGTTTGAATATTTCCGATAGTCCATCTTTTTCTTTGACGGTATAATATTTTTAAGTTCTCTGGAGCTTCTGTCCAGCAAAGCGGATCAGGAATATATTGTAAAATAAATTTTTTCTTTTTCTTGTACATATAGCGTTGCATTCGTACAATTATTTCCATGTCTTCTCCAATAGTATTTGTTAGATAACCACCAACATCGATAGCAATTTTTCTATTTAGTATTCCAAATGCTCCAGATACTACCATTAATCCTTTTAATTTGCTCCAGGCCATTCTTGCTAATAAAAACGAGCGTATGTATTCGAGAATTTGCGTTTTAACTAAAAATTTATTGGATAGATTTATTTCTATTAAATTTCCATTTTTAAAAATACAGTCGTTAGCAACTCGAACTACACCACCAGAGGCAATTACTGTTTCTGTAGAATCTAATACGGGTTTAACCATTTTAATTAAAGCATCATGCATTAATATGCAGTCGCCATCAATACAGAGCACATAATCACTATTTGAAAAGTTTAGACCTGCATTGAGAGAATCGCTTTTTCCTCCGTTTTCTTTGTCAATGAAAAGTATTTTTTCGTAAAATTTATTTTTTGATTTATATACATTGTTAACTTTTTTGAATGGTATCTTTGGGTAAACATTTTTGTTTATGGACTCCATTTCAAAGAATTCAATTATTTTTTGCGATGTGGCATCTGTACTTCCATCATTTATTACGATAATATCATAATTAACATAGTGTAAATTTAAAAGCGATTTTATTGCTGCAACTGCATTTTCCTCTTCATTAAACATTGGAGCAAGAATTGAAACCGATGGTGCAAGTTCACTTGAATATAAATGTTGATAATTAATAAAGCTGTTTCTTTTAAAGTAATGAATCATTGCTTTTAGAGAAATTACAGTTAAAAAAATATAAAACGCAAAAATGGATATGCTGTAAACAGTATAGAAATAATAATAAAATTCAAATATTTTTTTTGCTATAATCATTACTCTTGTTTTTATATTTTCAACATCAATTGTTGCATTTCTTTGAGTATGTATATGTTTTTCAAATCGTTATTGTCTAAGTCAAAATAATTATATTCAACACCTAGTTGTTCTAGAGTATCAACAATATCTTGCAATTCCTCAAGTTCATATGGCTCTTTAAACATTTCACATAATCTGTTTGTTGCCTCAATTAGTTTAAAATGTCTAATTAAAAATCTTGACTTCATTCTAATGTAGTAATTGTCATGATGTAATAATTTGATGATAGAATTACAGTAATTAATCAATTGATATTTTTGAGTAATTTTTAAAGCAATTTCTACCACTGAGTTATTGTTAGATTCATACCATATTTTTAAATCGGGCATTTTAAAGTTTATGTGCGATTTTAGTGCGTCAATAATTTCTATTTGTTGCCATTCGGATAGTTGATATTTTAAATTATTAAGATAAAACAAGCCATTTACACCATACAATTTTACCATTGCTAGTTGAATTTCACCTCTCAAAATTTCATTCGAATGATTCATGTAAGGGATAATTGCATTGTCAACATTTGTTTTGTATTCTAATTGTGTTAATTCTCTTATTCCTTCAATTTTTATGTTCCATGAAGTATTTTTTATTTTAGAAAAGGAGTAATTAAATAATGAAAGTTGAATATAAAGTTCTTGTACTTTTTTCTTTAATTCTCCTGATAAACTCGAATTTAATTCTAGTAAAATGCTGATGAAAAGTTTTTTTTTGAAATTAGTATTCAGTAATTCTTTATTACAATAGTTAATTTTATCGTTGCCATTAGTAGCTAAACATTCCATGATTGTTTTTTGCATTAATGGTTTATATTTATTTGTTAGTTTATTTGAAATATAGTTTCTAATTTTTATTGTAATTATTGCAAATAAAAAAAGTAGTATTAAACAAATAAATAATGGAATACAAAACCAAATGATTTTTATTTCAATTGGTTGATTTTCATAGTTTTCGTAACAAAAAGCTAAAGTATTACCAATGTATTCAATAATTTTTTTCATTAATTTATTTGTTGATATCTAGTGTTTTTTTTATTCTTATTATTAATTCATTAATGCTAAATGGTTTACTTAAAAAATCGTTGGCACCAAGTTCAAATGCCCTCATGACCATAGTTTCTTGTCCAGCACTAGATATAATTAAAGTGGGAAAAGTAAAAGAATTGTTTTGTTTAATTTGTTCTAGAACTTCTAAACCAGATATTTGTGGAAGCATTATATCACTTATAAAAATATCAGGATTTACTTCTTTAATTAAATCTAATGCTTGCGTTCCGTCATTAGCAATAAAGGTCATAAAACCTTCTTCATCTAATCGAAATTTTAATAGCATGGCAAATGTGGAGTCGTCTTCTGCAATAACTATTTTTTTTCTTTCAGCTATTTTTAACTTTTCCATAATTTATTTTTTTAATGTTTCCATTTCGGTGATTATTCGTTCTTTTATATCTGTATAAAGCATTGATATTTCAACGATTAAGTGGCTGTAATTGATTATCTGATTTTCTTTACTACTTTTATAAACAATGTTTAATACTTGTAAAACATCTTTTATTTTTAAACTCTTAACGCTAGGAAGAATTTTATGCGTAGCTCTGTAAATTCCTAAAGTATCATTCAAATTTGCTGCTACTGTGGTATTTTCAATAAATAGTTCAAATTCTTTAATAAATGAGTTTAGATATTGAATAATAACGTCACCATTATTTAAACATTCCTGAGCTATAAAATCAAAGTTTATAATTGTTTTATTGTCATTTATAGTTTTTGGTTTTATGATTGTTTTTAGTTTTTTTCCGGGTTCAATATTTAGTTGTTTTACAATTTTGTGGTATAAATCTTCAGATTTGAAAGGTTTATAGATATAGTCATTCATTCCAATTCTTTTTGCTTTTTTTATATTACTACTCGAGGCATGTGCTGTTAGTGCTACAATTGGAATTTTTGATTTTTCAATTGGTAATTCAGTTCTAATTTTTATTGTTGCTGTGTATCCGTCCATTATTGGCATTTGAATATCCATGAGAATTAAATCATATTCATTGTTTTTTAATTTTTCAATTGCTTCAAGTCCATTGTTAACTAAATCTACTTCAAATCCCCAATTTATAAGTCTTTGAGTTGCTAATATTTGGTTGTTTTCATTGTCTTCTGCTAATAGTATTTTTATTTTGCCATGTTTTTTTATTTTTTCTTTTCTATAAGAATTTACATTTTCACTTTCAGTAGAATTAAATTTTTTAAATGGAATTGTTACTGTAAATGAAGTTCCAACATTTAGTTTACTCTCCACATTTATTTGACCATTAAATTTTTTAACTAGTTTACTTACTATGGCTAAACCCAAACCAAAACCGCCATAGTTTCTTGTAATGTATTCTTCTGATTGTGTGAATGCATTAAAAATGATTTCAAGTTTTGAGGCTTCAATTCCAATTCCTGTATCATTAAACTTAAATTCAATAATTGACTCATTTGATAATGTATTTTCTTCTATAAGTTTAACAAATAGGCTCACACTTCCTTCATTTGTGAATTTAATTGCGTTTTTAATTAAATTCACAATTATTTGTTGCAATCTAAAAGGATCACCTATGTAATCGCTTTTTATATTTGTATCAATAAAAGTATTGAACTCAATGTTTTTTGCTTTTGCTTCAACTGCTAAAAGTTCTGAAATTTCATTGATTGTTGTGGCAAGATTAAATTGTAAGCTTTCAAAATTAAATATGCCAGTTTCCATTTTTGTAAGATCAAGAATGTCATTAATTAGTAGCAGCAAAAGATTACCTGAATTTTTTATTAAGTTTAAATATTTTATTTGAATTTCATTTAAATCTGTTTCTAAAACTAAATCTGTAAATCCAATAACCGAGTTTAAAGGAGTGCGCAATTCATGACTAATGTTTGCCAAGAACTCATCTTTTAGTTTTATTGTTTTTTCTAAAATTGCTTTATTTTCAATAGCGTTTTCACCAAGTTTTATTTTTGTTATGTCGTTACGAATAATTAAATACTTAATTGGTTTACCTCTATTATCAAGAAATGGAATAATGGTATCAAAAACCCAATATTGTTCTTTACTTTTATTGTAAAGTTCAACTTCACCAGACCAAACTATACCGTTAATAATAGCATCTCTTCTTTCTATAAATAATTTATAGTTTACGCTATAGTCTTTAGCATCTACAATAGGTCGTCCAATAATTTCATTTCTTTTAAATCCACATAATTTGCAAAAATTATCATTTGCAAAAGTTAGTTTGTATTCGTCATTTATTATTGCAACACTAAAAGCTTTGTTTAGAGCATTTCTGTAATTATTTATTTCTGCATTTTTTTTTAATAATGTCGTTATGTCTCTTCCAATGATTGCTTTACCTAAATATTTTTTATTTACTTTAATGCTAGATATTGTAAGTTCTATGTCAAGTATGTTTTTGTTTTTTGTTAATCCGTTAATGATTATTTTTTGGTTAGTTATACCATTTTTAATTAAATTAAGTTTGTTTTTGTTTTCATTTGTAAAAAGCTGATCAACTGATTTACCAATTATTTCTATTTCACTATATTCAAAAATTTTCGTTCCTCCTTTGTTCCAAGTTACAATTGTACCATCAGTATCAATTTTAAATATTGCATCTTCTGAATTTTCTACAATGGTTGATAATTCTTTTGCTTTAATAGTTTTTTTATCTTCTTCAGTTATATCTTTAACTATTAATAAGGCTTCTGTAAAATCTTTGTTTGCGTTGTAAAATAAATTTATTGCTAAGTCTAATTTTATAGTGTCCTCTTTTTTCTTAAGTTCAATAATTGTACTGATAGATTTTTTTCTATGTTTTAATGCATTATTTATTTCAATGTTAAGATTGGAGTTTTTGAAATTCTCAATCTCTTCAATTTTTTTAAATTTGATTTCTTTTTTTGGAGCGCCAATAATTCTCAACAAGGAATTGTTAACTAAAAATACTTTTAAGTTGCTATCAATAAAAGCCATGCCTACAATGCTTTTTTCAAAAGAGACACTAAATCTTCTTTCGTTTGATATTGGTTTGTTAGAAAAGAAATTCTCTTGCATAAATTAAATTATTAGTATGCTATCTATAATTTTTTTATTCAATTGTAAACTACAATAGAGTTATGAATTGTAAATAAATTTTTAATTAATCAAATTTAATTTATGAATTAAGTGTAATGAGCAAAAATTCGATGAATGGAATTTATTTCGCCTTATGTTGTTGCTTTTACAAGTTAAAATAGTTACAACAAGTTCAATTTTTCTAATAAAACAGGACGTTGTATTCTACTTACAGGAATTGTTTTATTTTTTATTACAATTGTTGTGTCTTCAATTTCATCAATTTTATTAGTATTTACTATATAAGAGCGATGTACTTGAATGAAGTTGTGATTTTGAATTTTATTTTTTACTTTTTTTAAAGTACTATAAACGCAAATCGTTTTTTTATCGAGATAAAAATTTACATAATCACCGTTTGCCTCAACAAAGTCAATTTCATTGTAATGAATTCTAATTAATTTTTTATCTACGGTTACAAAAAGTGATTTTTCGTTAGCGGTTTCGTTATTGTTTTTATCCTCTTCTTTCTTTTTTTGGTTTAATTTATTTATTGCTACTACAAATCGAGTTAATGTTATAGGCTTTGTTATATAATCAACAATTAAATTATTACCAAAAACAGTTGCTGCATGACTGGCATCAGCAGTAATCATGATTATTTTGGAATTGATATTATAATTATTTATAAAATCAATTCCCGAAAGATTAGGTAAATTTACATCTAGAAATAATAAATCTATTTCGTGATTTTTCAAGAACGAAAATGCCTCTAAAGGATTGCTAAATTCCTCTAATACATTAATATCTCCAATAAGTTTGCAAAACTCTCTAATTTGTAATCTTATTGTGCTGTCATCGTCAATTATAATACAATTCATTTTAAAAAATTAATGGCGATTAGTAATGATTCTTCAAACTCTTTTCTTCCAACATCTGAATTACTTGCTAGATTATTTTCATAAGTTTTTGCTTGATTGGCGCTATCCATCATGCCAATCATGGAAAATAAGGTAACCGATTTGTGAACGATTCTTATCTTTTCATTTATTGCATCAGCACTACTATAATCAGCAAAAAGCGATGTGCTCTCTGATTTCATATTGTTTAACAGTTTTTGAACTATCAATTCATTGTTAAAACATATTTTTCTTAGATGATTTACGGAAGGTTTATTAGTCACTTTTTATATGTTTAAAATGTAACTTATAAAATTATAAATCTATTATTTTAGATTACCTTTAATATTTGACTAAACAATGGAGAATTGACTTTTTAGATGAAAAATATTGTGTAGATATGATGTGATAAATGAAAATGGAAAAAAATATTGTATTAATTGATTGTTAGTTATGCTTTTATGGATTTGATAAAAGATGAAGTATTAGTTTTTCTAGTAGTTAAAAGTGAATACAGTTATGGCAACTGAAATAAAATTATATCAGAATTCTACAAATAAAGCAGCAAATTGTGTTTTACGATTCGTAAAAATTGAATTTAGACCTGAATGATTGTCTTATTTTTTTATACTCTCTTCTCTAAAATAAATTCCCCATTTCAATAATTCTTCCAATAAATTTTTCATTGACAAACCAAGTGGCGTAAGTGAATATTCAGATGTTTCTGGTAATGAATTTATTAGACTTCGCGATACAATTTTATTCATTTCTAAAGCTTTTAATTCTTGCGAAAGCATTTTTGATGATATATCTGTAATATCTCTTTGGATTTCACCAAATCTTTTGTTGCCATAAGATAAAGAAATTATAATTGGAATGCGCCATTTTCCTTGAATGATTTCCAATGCATCTCTTGATGCCATTAATTTATATTGGCAAGTGGTTTTATTTGTGCTCATAATAATTTGATTTTCAATTTACTTACCTTTTTGTAATTACTTACTTATTGGTAACTGCCCAAGAATAGTAGGTAAATGTATTTAACTTTGTGCTATAATAATTAAATTTATACAAAGAAATGACAAAAAAAGTTTATCAAATTACAATGCTATTCATAGCAATTATCTTTACTAGTAGTTTAAATGCACAATCGGTTAAAAAAGTGGAAAGATTTACACCTCAAAATGCCGCAATTCTTTTAGTTGATCACCAAAAAATGACAATGGATTGGATTTACAGTCAAGATAAAAAAAATGTGGAAAATAATTTACGTATGTTATCTCGAATTGGAGCAGAAGCTGGAGTTCCTTTATTGGTAACCACCACAATGGAAGAACAAGTAGGACTTACTTGGGAAGGAATTCAAGAAAAAGCACCAAAACAATTTGAAAATAGAATTAAAAGAGGTGGAACATTAGATTGTTTTTTAGATAATAATTTTAAAACAGCAGTAAAAAATTTAGGAAAAAAGAATTTAATAATTGCAGGTTTGACCACTGATATTTGTTTATTGCATACTGTAGAAAGTGCAGTAAAAGAAGGTTATAATGTAGTGGTAGTTGCAGATGCATGTGGAAGTATGTCGCCGTTAGCAGACGATGTTACTTTTGATGCTTTGAGACAAATTGGAGTACGAGTTCTTTCGGCTAATTCAGCTGTTACAGAATTGTTTCCTGACTTTGGAACTACAGACGGACAAAAAGTAATGCAAATCAATTTAGAAGAGATTGTTTTCAAATTAGGTAAATAATTTAAAGTTATTTATAAAAGGTAAATCAAACTAAATTAGTTTGATTTACCTTTTATTTTACCCTATAATTAATCTTTTGTTACCTAAAAATTTATAGCAATATGATGCAAATAATAAAAAAATCGGAACAGTTTAATGATGTAATTTTTGGAGGACGATTCCACGCCAATAAACCTGTTTATGTAGGAAATGCTGACACTAAACCTTATTCAAGTTTATATTACTGGAGCAATGGTTATATAAATGAAGCTTGCGAATTTGGTCTTCATCCGCATGAAGGATTTGAAATTCTTACTTTTATTTTTGAAGGAAAAAATGAACATTATGATACTGCTACTCAAGTTTGGACACCATTACATGCCGGTGATTTTCAAATTATTCAGTCTAATAGTGGTATTCAACATCAAGAGAGAATTGAAGCAAATTCAAGAGCTTTTCAAATTTGGTTTGATCCAAACTTTTATGAAGCTATAAAACTAAATCCAAGTTATGTAGATTATTCAGGTAAAGATTTTTTACCAGTTGAAGAAAATGGTATTGCAACTATAACTTACATTGGTAATGGAAGTAAAGCAAAAGTTTTAACACCGAATCTAACCATTAAAAAACTATTTTTTGAAAATGAAATTAAAACAAAAATTTTATTGGATGCAGAAATGAGTTACACTTTTTATGTGCTTAATGGAAGTGGTTATGCCAATGATACAGCTATAGCTCAAGATGATGCCATAAGAGTTTCTAATAGTAGAGAATTAGAACTTAATTTTAAAGGTGAACTATTTTATATAGAAACACCAACAACAATAGATTATAAGCCAATTTGGACTATTTAATTTAGTGCTTTTAGTAAAAAAAAGTTCCTTATCTCAATGAAAAGGAACTTTTTTTAATTTATTGGGATTTCTTTTATCCTTTTAACTGATTCATAGCTGTAGGCCAATCTTCAATATGATAAATATCTTGAATAAGATTGTTCTCAACTGTATGAATATCAATTGTCATGATTTCGAAAGATTTTGTACCATCAGTTGGCAAACCCATAAAATCACCATTTGGCGTTCCTGTAGCTTTACTTCTTACAATATATCTATTTCCATCTTGTAGTATCTCTTTGATTTCCCATTTTAAATCAGGAATTAATTGCCAAAAATACCCTAACATTCCTATCAATTCATTTTTTCCTTTGCTATCAACACTACCATATGATACTAAATCATTCGCTAAAATAGGTGATAAAACTGCTTCAGGTGTTGTTTCTGAATTTACTGTTAATGCTTTTTCATAAAAAGCGGTAATGATTTCTTTGCTCATAATCTTTTACTATTTAATTGTTTTTCTAATTATTTGTACAAATATATGTTTATTAGTTCTATATTTGCAAGTAGTTATTATTTTATTACATACGTATTAAAATCATACTATTATGTATTTCAATTGTTTAAAATTTAAAATAAATGAAAGATTATCCTAAAATTGAAGATATGTCTAAAGAGGAATTTGAAATCTATTTTCAAAATTGTCCTATATCAAAAGCTATGAGTATCATTGGCGGAAAGTGGAAACCTATCATTCTTAACAGAATAAAAATGGATGTAAATAGATTTGGAATTTTGCAAAGAAGTATTCCAACGATAAGTAAACAAATGCTAACAGCTCAATTAAGAGAGTTAGAAGATAGTAATCTAATCGATAGAAAGATTTTTGCTGAAGTTCCGCCAAGAGTAGAGTATAGCATTACTAAAAATGGAGAAACCGTTTTTGAATTATTAGAAGCATTAGCAGCTTGGGGAAAAATGCAAAAGTAACCGATTTACTTTTTTAAAAAATAATTCAAATACAGAAACTCATTTTAATTAAACTCAATACTTTTGCCATCAACTGGAATGAATACTTTTTCAAAAAGTCCAATTTTTGACAATTCATTTTTTAATTGAACTCTTGAAGTAGGACAGTGGTTTACTGCTTCTAAATGATTTGCAATTACTTTATTTGGTGCGTTTTTTACAAACTTTAGGATGTCATCCATGCGCATTAATAACGGTTGAAAAATATCTAATTGTGCTGTTCCGCAAGCTACCACTGCAATTTGAGGTTTATATTCAACCAATACTTTATGAACATCGTCAGTGTAGATAGTGTCAGCGCTTAAATAAATTGATTTCTCATTAGGCAGTTCAATATAAAAACCCATCACATTTCCCATTGGTTTAGCTACAAAACCATATCCATGAACTGCAGGAATTCCTTGAATTTTGCCGTCTAGAAAATTACTTTTTTTCCAATAGTCAACGGTTTGAACTACATTTAATCCTTTTTTTAGTAATGCTTTTTCGTCTTTAACACTACAAATTATAGGTGTTTTTTTTGTTCGGAGAAAATTTTCTGCTTCTTTGTCCAAATGGTCTGGATGAAGATGCGTAAGTAAACAATGAGTCGTTTTTTCTACTAATGACATTGCGTTATTAGGCAAATCAACAATTGGGTTTCGTTGAGGTTTGAATCTAAAAAGTGTAAATGTTGGTCCAGCAGTTCCTTTTTTGCCTAACATTGGATCAACTAAAATTACTTTATCACCAGTTTCTATTATTAAAGTGGCATTTCGTAAATGATGAATTTTCATTTTTTGTTATTTTAATACCAATTATACATATAAAATAGACCAATCTACTTGTTCTTTATTTCCAATACATCTTCAAAAAATAATTCCGTAACAAAAGCTATGCAATGATTTTTTTCATTGTCTTGAAAAAAACAACAACTTCGCATCTTTAGACTATTTTATATACATAATTGGTATAATTTAAATGCAAATTTTGGAAATATAAAAATTATTTACATTGATTGAAATCAAGAAATACGATTGAATTAAAAATTAGTTTTCTTAATTTTTTTTGCGTTTTCACCCCATTTATTCAATTCGAGCAAAATGGGTTGCAAAGATACTCCTAGTGGTGTCAAAGCATATTCAACTCTTGGCGGCATTTCTGCAAAGATGGTTCGGGTTATCATGCCGTCAGCTTCTAGTTCTCTTAAATGCTGCGTTAACATTTTTTCACTTATTTGAGGAATTTCTCTTTTAAATTCACCAAAACGATAACAACCTTCACTCATTTTCCATAGTATTGCTGGCTTCCAACGTTTTCCCATTAATGATAGCGCAAAAATGAAAGGGCAATCTGTTTCTAATGCTTTTTCATTTTCGTGATTGGTGGAAGTTATTTTTCTCATAAATTATTCTTTATTTATATTTTTTGGTATAGATGAGTAATGCTTGTAATAAGACAAAAAACTCTAATCCTAAATATGCTAATAATAACCAATGTGGTTTACCGTCAGTGATAATACTCCAAAGTCTTCCTATGATTAACCCAATCATGACTATGATAATCATTAACAAGGCACTTTTTTTCATTTTTGGCTGAAAAACTGAGTAAATCCAGAAGCCCGAAAAAGCCAAGTATAATCCATTAAATGCTTTAAATACGTGAAAAGCATTTATATTATCTAACTCATAACCAAATAAATTTGGATAAAAATCTGGGTTTAACCCATATCCTAAACCTATTAATCCTAGTCCTAATCCTGTCATGATAAGGAACATATTTTCAAACTTATCTATCATTTGCTTACTTTTTGGTAACTACCCTACAATTTAGTTACTACTTGCAAAAATAATAGTATTAGTGCAATTTTGCAACTCAATTTTAATTAAAATTTATAATGAATATTAGTTTTATCGGTGCTGGAAATGTAGCATCAAGTCTTGGAAATCTATTTGAAAAAGCAGGTCACACTGTAAAATACGGAACTCAAAATCCTAACGAATATCAGTTATCTGTTGCTGATGCTATCTCTTTTGGGGAAGTAGTTTGTTTTGCTATTCCTTTTTCAGCAATGACTGAAGTGTTGACTGCAAATAAGGAACATCTCAAAGGGAAAATAGTTGTAGATATTACTAATGCCATCAATATTGCTGATTGGTCGCCTTTATTTTTAGGTGAAGATAGTGGTGGAGAACAAACCGCTCGTTTATTGCCAGAAAGTAGAGTAGTGAAAGCCTTTAATACCATTTTTGCTGATGTAATGAAACCTGAAAAACAATCATTTGATGGGCAAAAATTAACAGCATTTGTGGCTTCAGATGATTTAGATGCAGCAAATGTTATCAAGCAATTAACCGATGAAATAGGATTTTCAGGGTTAATTGTTGGTGGAATTAAAAATGCCAGACATATTGAAGCCATTGCTCATCTTAATATTTCTATTGCTCTTGCTGGTGGTGGAACTGATGCTGGATTTACTTATTTTCAAAGAAAGTAATAATACCAAATATGCATATAAATTAGCCCAATCTACTTGTTCTTTTATGCTAAAATTATTCAGAAAAAATATTTCCGTAGCCCAGCTATGCTAAGATTTTTTCTAAAATTTTTTTCTAAAAAATAACTTCGCACCTTTAGACTATTTTATATACATATTTGGTATAATTAACAATTTATACTATTAAATTATCATGATAGAAAAGCCATCAATGAAATTATGGACAGATGCTTGGAATGAAGCTGATGCGTTAAAATTTAAAAACATTTACGCAACTGATGGTGTTTTATTTCCGCCCAACAAACTATTAATTAAAGGAAATGATGCTATTCTCGAATTTATGAGAGCGGGTTTAGGAAAAGTTGAGGTAGTTTTTGAAGCTGAAAAAGTTGTTCGTAGTGAGAATCTAGTCTTTGAGTTTGGTATTTTTAAAGATGTTGAAAAAGAAAAAAATAAAACAACTGGTGAAGGTAAGTATTCGGTTACATGGGTATTAGATAACGTTACATGGAAAATACAATGTCATTCTTGGACGATGCCTATAAAGTTTTAAAAAACAGATTAAATTAGAAACGTGATATTATTAATTAAATGGTTAGTCTAAAATAATATTCTAATTTAAATCTAATAAAATTCAGAATAATTTTTGGGTTTTTTAATAACACAAAAGTTATTCTGAAATTAGTAATAAATAATTCTTGTGGCTGTTACTTTTTATTTTGAGTTTAGTAATTAAGTCAATTTTTTGTTTTAAAATTGTTTTATTAAACTCAAGTATTCTATACTTTTTTTCAATTTGTACAATGGAAGTATCGTCATTAACTCTTTTACTTTCTCTTCATCAATATCTTTAAAAATTAAAACGGCTCCATTTTTGGTTTGTCTTAAAAATAGATGATCTATAATGCCTTCTTCTTTCCATTTTGCAATAACTTCTTGCTCATGTTTAATAATTTCTTGAAAATTGTCTGGAAGGTTATCCGTGTCAATGGTTAAAATTGCTAGTATTCTGTTCATGATTTTAAGTAATTTAAGTTAATAATTTAAGTTTTTTAATTTTAAAACCCTATCCACAAAGTCATTCCGTTATAAAATGTGGTTTTATAATCAGCATAAGTTTCATAGAAATTTAGCTTCCTTGAATTGTTTGATTTTCTTTCTAATTCGGCTTAAGGTTTCGGGAGTAATTCCTAAGTAGGAAGCAATATGATATTGTGGTATATTTAATAACCAATCGGGTTTAGATTTAATGATGTTTAAGTAAAGTTCTTCGGCGGTATTTACAAAATGATTGAATTCTTCGGTTTCTTTAGTTACAACAATTTTTTGAAAGATGGTTTCGATGAATCTTAGATTTTCGTTATTTATCTCAAATATATTATGGGATGATTTTTTCAGTTTTCTATTTTTTAATTATTTTTTTTACCGTGCTTTTATTATCATCAGTTAGTTCCAAATAGTATATTCCTTCTGAAAGATTTGATATATCCACTACTTTGTCTTTATTTAAAATTTTATTGTATATTGTTTGTCCTAAAGAATTTGTAATCTTAATTGAAGCTTTAATTGAAATAAATTCATTTGTTACTAATGTGATTTTATCTCGACAAGGATTTGGGTAAATCATGAATTCTGATTTATCTGCATATGTACTAAGTTCTAGAAAATCATTATATATTTCTTGAATAGCTGATTGCATATTTGGTAAAGGTCCAATGTGTTGACTTTCAGTGTTGTTTTGAGGTATGCCTGTTTCAATTAATAAATTTCTCATTTGAATTGAATTAAGATAACCGCCTGTCAAAAAATGATAATATGATTGAAGTACAACAGTACATGCGGCTACCATTGCAGTAGCAGAGCTTGTTCCACCAAATAAAAAATAGGATTGATTAAAATCATCTCCAATAGTAGCCCAATTATTTGAAAAATCTGAATTACTTCCAGTAGTTAGTACATTTAAACCCCAACCTTGAACATCAACTCTTGATCCATAAGTTGAAAAAGATAATCTGCTATGATATAAATCTGGTGTTCCTGCTCCAATAATTATTGCTCCACTATCACCTCTATTCAAATAAGATGAATAAAAAGATGAATCTAAATTTTCACTACCATTTCCAGCCGACGCAACAACTATAATTCCAGCATCAGTTGCCGCTTTTGTTAAATCCCAAATTACGTTACTAAATTCTGCGGGAACAAAATTATTATTTTCTCCATACTCTTGCATTTCATATATAATGACATCACCAGCGGCTGAGTTTTGTATTGCTTGACTAACTGCATATACTCTATTATAACCCGATTGTTGCCATTCCGGAAAAAGTATCATTTCTTGAGCACCAAAAGCAAGTCCTGTTATGCCATAGATTCCATTGTTAGCAAAGTTAACACCAAAAACGCATGTTCCATGTTCTGTATATAATTGATTTGCAGATGTTGAAACATTCATTCCTGCTGCAATATCAGCATTCATTTCATTTAACTCTTCATGATTTTTATTAAAGCCATATTCAATATCACGAATTCTTATTCCAGCTCCATTTAAACCCAGATTCCATGCATATTGCATATTTACACCCGGATTTGATTGAATGTATGATTGTTCTGATTGAAAGTTTGGTGTCGCTGGCGCTAAATCTGAGGGTGGAGGAATAGGATTGATTGAAACCAAATCGCTGTACTCAACGGCTTGAAGTTTTTCTAGTTTAGATGCTAAATCAATTAATCTTGAATTTGATGGATTAGATATCATAACTTTAAAAATATGATTTAGCTTCTTCAAAGAGCTTGAATTTTTTGATATTTTTTCAGATGTTTCGTGTAAGCGTTGCAATTGATCATCACTAATAGAAAATGCTTTTTCAAATGTTATATGAAATTCTTCAACAATAGCTTTTATTTCTGGGATAGCTTTTATTATTTCTTTACTATTAATATGGCTATTTAAGTTTAACTCATTTGTAAAACAAACATACAATTGATGTGGATTATCATTTAATATATGAAATTGTCCTTTTCTATTTTGAGAAGAGATTTGAGCTAAATCTATATTTTGAAATGAATTCCTATTCAATAATCCACATGAAGACCAAACGCCATTTAGGTAGCCTTTGAAACAGTTTGAAGATAAATCATTTATGATCATATCGTTTTCTGGGTTAGCAAATGAAGCTGTAGAGGAAACTTTTGAAATAGCTGAGCGTTTGGTTTGGCTTTCAAGTTCTAAAGCAGAATTAGTTGGATTATCACTTTTTTTTACTTGTGCTTGTAGCGCTACTGTAAGTAACAAAAAGTAAATAAATAATGTTTTTTCTATAAACATCTGTTTTTAAATTGATTAGTTATAATTTTTCTATTTTATTTTGATTTGTAGAGTTATTTAAATAATTTAATTTTTTTTCTAATTCGGCTTAAGGTTTCGGGAGTAATTCCTAAGTAGGAGGCAATATGATATTGTGGTATATTTAATAACCAATCGGGTTTAGATTTCATAATATCTAAATATAATTCTTCGGCGGTATTTACAAAATGATCGAATTCTTCGGTTTCTTTTGTTACAACAATTTTTTGAAAGATGGTTTCAATAAATAGTTTGCCACAATTGTATTGATTTGTAAAAATAAAGAATTGTTCTTTAGACAAAACTCTTAAAGTTACGTCTGTAATGCATTCTTGATTTTTTTTTGTTTTGGTTGAATTTGTAAATGACGTAAAGTCTGTTATAAAACATGAGTTTGTATAAAAATTGATGTTTTTCTCCTTCTCATTTGTTGCAAAATATTCGCGTACAATGCCTTGGTCTAGAAATCGAAGTTCGTTTTCTACAGATTCGCTTCTTAGAATAATTTCTCCTTTAGTATATGTTTTTCTGTTAAAAGTAGCGACAAACTCCTCTAAACCTTCTTTGTTGAAAGGAAATTCATTACTGAAAAATAAAGAGAGTTTGTCTTGATTCATTTCCCGATAACAGCTACTTATTCACTGTTCAAATATTATATAGATAATTGGTTTTTGAATAATTACTTTTAATAATAGAGTAGGCGAAGACCATTTGTAAAGGAACAAAATCAATCATTACTCAAGTTTATAAATTTTCATGATTTTATCAAGTTCTTTAGAAAAATCAATTTTAAGGTCTATAAGTTTTCCTGAATGGATGTCAAAAACCCAACCGTAAACCTTTAATCCTCGTTCTTTGTGTGCTTGTTGTACCGCAGCAGTTTTGATTAAATTGATGCATTGTTCTTGTACGTTGAGTTCGATTAATCGATTGTAGCGCTTTGCATTGTCTTCAATAGTATCCAATTCATCTTGGTGTAATCTATAAACATCGCGAATGTTTCTTAACCACGGATTTAGAATTCCTAAATCTGCTGATTGCATCGCTGCTTTTACACCACCACATTCATAATGCCCGCAAACAACGATGTTGTTTACTTTTAAATGTCTCACGGCATAATTTAAAACAGACATGACATTTAAATCTATAGAAATAACCATATTGGCTACATTTCTATGGATAAAAACTTCTCCAGGATTGGCACCCATTAAATCTTCAGCGGTTACTCTGCTATCACTGCATCCAATGTAAAGTGTTTCGGGACTTTGACCTTTAGCAAGGTTTTCAAAATAATTTGGATCTTGCGACAATTTTTCAGCCACCCATTTTTCATTATTTTTAACTATTTGTTCAAAATTCATATTTATTATTTTTAGAGTAATACATTGTTTTCTGGCACCACTTTATCAGGTAAATTTTCTTCATCCATCAGTTCTTTTAAATCGATTTCTATGTTGACGCAAATGGTGTAAATAGGAATATCATTTACCGAATTATCGAATGGATTTTCTGAAAATTCGCCAATTTGTTCCATGGTAAAGAACACCCAAGAAATCATCATGGAGAAAGGTATTGTTAGCCAAACACCCCAAGAAGCCAATTGACTTAAGTCTTTCATTAAACCAAATGGAACTAAAGCAATAAACAACACTACAAATACTCTACTGAAAATGCTGTATTGTCTAAAAAGTGGTGTTGATTTTATTCGTTCGCAACCGCCTTGCAAATTGAATAACTCATTGATGTGTTTTACTAAATCACTATGTTCGTATTCGTCTATTTTTTTCTCTCTTTTCAATTTTGTTAAATCGAAAATTTGACTTTTAAGTATTCCAGAAGCAGCATTATTTTTAGACTTTAGCTTTTCATAATAATTTAATTTATTGTGTTGCTCTAAAATTTTTTTTAATCCTTCATCAAAAGCATCTAATTCGCTTCGTTCCCCATGAAATGTTTGATGTAGGTTTTCTTTACTGGTAGCCCAAGGAATTGTTTTACGTAGTTGAAGACGAAGGATATTTACATAGGCAATGTGTCTGTATATCAATTCTTTTGCGATTTCTTTATCTTCAATTAATGCTAAAGCTTGACAGGCAAAATTTCTACTGGTATTGGTAATTCCTCCCCAAAGTTTTCTTGCTTCCCAAAGTCTATCATAGGCTTGGTTGTTTTTAAAACCAACATAAAATGCTACAGCAGTACCAACCGAAGCAATTGGCACAAAAGGTATTGCAAGAAAGGTAAATCCACAATATTTATATAAAACAACAGCAGCAGTACTTATAATTGCTGTTCGAAGTAAATTTTTTCGAGCAAAATGCCATATTAAATTTACAGTAAAATCTTTTCCGGTGTACATAATTAATTATTAAATTTCAATTTTTTACTTTATTTGTTCTGTGAAAATATGTTTTCTTTTTTGTAAATGATTGAAAAAAGTTTAAACAACTTCATTACTTTATTAATTCATAGGATAAGCCACAACTTGATCTTCACCCCAAACTCCACGACCAAAATTATACATATTCCAACCACTAGCATTAAACAAGTCGCACCCTCTTCTAAAAAGGTAGTATCTTTTTATTGCTCCAGAGGTATTATTTATTATAATGGTTCCACTACAAACACCATAAGCTAATGGTCCAGCTATACTGCCTGCAAATAAGGGTGCGCCAATTATATCAGTGTTGGTGTAAAAAGAAGGTGAAGTAGATAAGGAAGCTCTTATCCAAGCTCCAGTATTGTTTGTTGTGGTTATTCCACCGCCTACATTTATTAATAAGTTTCCTTGAACCGACCATTTGCCAGGACTTAAATCAATGTATGCACCCGTGTAGTAATCGGTTGCGTTTATAGGTAATGTTTGTGCGGATAATGGGAAAACAACATTAGACGAAGGAATAATTGAAACATTGTTTACCCATGTTAAATTGCTCCCAACTTTTGTTAATACTTGTCCACTAACTCCTGTACTATTATTTGAATCGACTATTTGAGTTGTTTTTGTATTGCCATTTATTTCGAGATTAAATGAAGGGTTAGTTACTCCAATTCCAATATTGCCATTGCTTAAAATTCTCATTTTTGAGGAATTTGCCACTTGAAAATCTAAAAAACCTGATGTTAGTGTCGTGTTGATTACAGAGCCTGTGAACGTTGTGCTGTATTTTCCAATAATTATTTCTCCCAGTTGATCGTCTTTGAGTAAATAATTTGATGATGCTATTGTGCCATTTACATCTAAATTATAAGAGGGAACTTGATTGTTTATCCCTACATTGTTTGTAACTCCGTTTACATAGAAAGTGCCATTGTCGAAGTTCACATAACTTGAAATCCCCACTGTTCTATCAGAGTTGATTACTCCATTAGAATTGAAAATGTTTTTACCTGAGTTTTCTATCCATATGGTGCCATCCCAATACCAAATACTATTTGTGTCCGTATCGAAAACTTGCAGTCCCTTATCTACTGTAGCGGAAGGAGTAATGGATGTTCTTTGTAAACTGGTTACTCTAGGTATTAAAAGTCCTTTGTCGTTTGCTGTAATGTCTAAAATAGCATTACTACTTGGTGTTGTCGTATTGATACCAATTTGTGCAAATGATTGACAATACATTAAAAGTAAAATATATTTGAAGCTTCCTCTTTTCATATGTTTATAATTAATTTTTATTTGTTATACACGTTATGCATTGCTAGTTAACTATCGCTTAAATCGCCTTTTAATCATTTGTGATGCTACTGTAACTTCTTGTTAATAGCGATTTTATGCTTTATAGTTTTTATAGCTTAAAAAAGAACAATATATTCTCCTTTTTACTTTATATTAAATACACTTATAAAATAGTTTAATGTGCTTTTTCTTTTTTCTAAAAAATAACTTCGCATCTTTTGACTATATTTATATACATTTGGTATTACACTTTTTTAATATTAGTGTTTTGGTAAATAAAAAGGTACTGGCTAAAAAAATAAATACTTTTACTTCTTATTAACGAACTCTTTTTTAAGTTCATTAATCACTATTTCTGTAATATCGGTTTCTGGATCTATATAGACAAATGAAATTGCTTGCGTATCAAATACTTGTTTGTAATTTAGTTTTTGAGCAATTTTTTTAATAATGGCATCCACTTTTTCATAATATGGAGTTGCTATTAGACTTTTATACTCAATAAGTTTTTCTTTTGATTCATTTTCAAAATCTACCAATTCTTGTTGAAGTTCTTTTGAACGTTGAATTACTTCTTTTGTTTTTTTATCCTTTGGTTTTTCTAATTTTAGACTATCAGCATAAGCAATAGTTTTTTCTAAAGTGCTTTTCTTTATTTCGTATTCTTTTGAGTATTTGAGTTGCTCTTTTGCCATAAGCGTGTCAATTTTTTTAAAAACATCTAACGATGACAAAACGCGCTTACTGTCAAGTGTAGCCGTTTGTGCATTTATGACGAATGGAAAAAGCATTAGGATTGTGTAAAGTATTCTTTTCATCTGTTTAAATTTTATTTGTTTTATGGTGCTTATGTATCGCTATTTTCATTGGTGTTTACATCCGCAAACTTGTTGTTAATAGCGATTTTATGTGTTTAAATTTTATTTTTATCAATTCAATAGGGTATGTCTAGCTAAATTAACTTTGAGTCGTGTTAATTTTATTTAGTAAAGTATAACAAGCAAGAGTTTATTTATTATGATTTATAAGTATTTTAAAAAACTAAAACCATTAAGAAATGCTTCTTAATGGTTTTAATTGAAGTGCCAAAGTATTAATTACCTAAGTAAATGAAAGTGTTAACACTTAAACTTTGTGGAGTAACATCAAGTGTTTGTTGTGTTACACCACCATTTATTGATGATGTCGTTAATGTATGCGTATGAGTTCCTGCATTACCTGTTGTAGCGCCAACATTTGAGTTTTCTTGCCCAACTACTACTGCACCAGAACCACCAGCTACAATCTCTCCAACGTTACTAGTTCTTACGTAAGAGTGATTATGATCTCCATTACTAGATGTAGTTCCAGATAAAGTTACATTTGGCAATTGATTTTGGGCAATGGTTTTATTCATACTACCGCTAACACTTCCTAAAGTTGTACCGTTTTGCATTAATACGCTACCTGTTGCATTAGGTAAATTTGTACCTATTCCTAAAGCAGTTGCTTGTGTTTGTTGTGTTGTGGTTAAAGTAGATATTAGTCTTCCGTCTAATTTAATCCATCCACTATGATCTGCTGTTTGTAAACCTGTTTTAACATCTCCAAAAGACACCGCAGCAGGAGTTTGCCAAGTAGGAGCTGCACCAGAACCAGCACTAGTTAGTACTTGTCCAGTAGTACCAGCGGTATTGTTTGGCATTAATGAACCAGAGAATTTTACATTTCCTACTACATCTAATTTTTGTGTAGGTGTTACTGTATCTATACCTACAAAACCACTAGAATTAATTGACATTCTTACCACACCAGAAGTTTCGTCTGCAATGTTCAACCCTATATTTGGCCCTGTAGCTCTACTACTGAAAGAATATGAGCGACCGTTAGTGCCAGTATTATTTAAAATCATTGCAGCGTTTTGCCAAGCTGTAGTAGCATCACCAGAAATATGTAATTTAAACGATGGCGTTGCTGAACCAATACCTATATAACCATTGTTAAAGTTTAAAGTTTTTGTAGCCATTTCAATAGTTGTATTGTTTACTAAAGTACCGCCAAACGATACATTTGTAGAACCACTAACCGCTGTTAATCCGTTAGTTGCTGTTATAGAACCTAAATTATTTACAGTTACTGAACCGCTTGTTGACAAACTTTTTGCTTTTAAGCACCACATTACCGAAATATTGATAGGACGTGTTTCGCTATCGCCACCCGCTAAAGTATGATTGTGTGCTCCTAAAGCGGTACCGGCAAAAGTATGATTGTGTGCCGCTAATGCTGTACCCGTAAAGGTGTGCGAATGGCTACCGCTTGATTGTATGATTGATGTTGTTGCTGTACCCGTAATTGGTCTGTCTGTTGTTGAAACTGTTCCACCACCAGCACTCATACCATTATGAAAAGCAGTTGGATTAGCACCTGCCCAACCACCATCATTTCCTCTTAAACCAATTGGGTGTTGATGCGCACCATCTGTTGATAAAGATCCAGAAGGAGTACCTGCAGAAACAGATGAAATAGATCCTGTTGGTGTACCTGCGCTTACACTACTGATTGTAAAAGCAGATGAAGGTAGTGCTGTTGCTGCTGCCTGAGTTACACCTGCAGTGCTACCTCCTCTTAAAAATCTTCCGTTGGTATTGATGTCTATTAGTGTAAAGGTTGTTGCGTTTGATGTACTAATGAATTGATTTGGGTACAAACTGTGCATGGTTTGTAAATCTGTAAAATCTGCCCAATTGTAGGTACCTCCATTTAATGGTAAAAGAAAATCAGGCGGAATGGTATTAGCTGGCCATGCTACTACATAACCTAGATCTAAACCTGAACCTGCTTCATTTTTTGTGTCGAATTTTACCCACTTTGTTCCGTCATAAGTATAAACTCCAGGAACAACACCTGTAGAACCTATACCTGAAGCTGCAGAATTGTAAACCACCATTCCTTTACTTGCTGCAGTGACTGGAATTGTTGTTACGTCATTTACATCAGTCAAAGCTACTTCAGCTAATTTTAAACCGGCCTTAGTTCCGTTAGTTTCTAACTCAAGTAGAGAACCGTCTTGTAGTGTAGTGACATTGTTGCCAATTTTCACTTGAGCATTTATTGTTGCTGTCACTATCAGTAAGCAGACAATAAAGATTTGGTTTATTCGTTTCATAATTAACATTTTTTAAATTAACCTCTTTTAATTGATATTTAGCATTTTAATTTTAATTTATCTGTATCGAACTTAAATGCCTGATATAATTATATTTAATAATTATGCACATATAGTATTGTTCTAAATTTGAAAGCATTAAAAAATATTATATAAGTTTTTTTCAATACTATTTTTGTATAAAAAAACTTTAAAACTTTAACAAATTTATTATTGTGTTTTATTATGATATATATAATTATTGATTTAAAAAATGGAAAATAAACATTGATTTTTTTTTGGGTTGTTAAAGTAGCTTTAAATAAAGTACTTGGATTTTTATTTTTTTTTAAAAAATAGGAATTTCTTTACTCAAATTGAAAGAATAATTAATCATCTATTTTTTTGAGAACAGTGCTTGCATTGTCAATTTTTACTTCGTCGCCATTTTCATTCAGCATTTTTAAACCTTCTTTGACTATTTTAAAGTTCCTACCATCTTCTAGTTTGATACTATTATTATTGTTATTCCATTGAAACTTGCCCTTGTTAGCATGTTCTTTGTGGTCATAGTATTCTAACAATTGATAGGTTAGATTTTTATTTAAAGTAATCTTGACTTTTATTGAACCTTCATACCCTTTTAGATTGCCTTCATAAACTCCAATCCATGGTTCTTTTTTTTCAAGATTTTGTTCTTTATTTTGTTTGTTGTCAATTTTTTGAGGAGTTGTTTTTTTGTCACAAGATGAAATCAAAATCATCATTGATGCCATTGCAAGTAGTTTTATTTTTTTCATTTTCTTGATTTTTAAATTATAATAGTCCGAAAACTAGCAATTACCTTATTACATCTTATAAATAGCAGGAAATTTTAGATTCAACTTATACCAATTATACATATAAAAATACCCCAATCTAATTGTTCTTTTTTTCCAATACATCTTCAAAAAATAATTCCGTAACAAAAGCTATGCAATGATTTTTTTCATAGTCTTGAAAAAAAATAACTTCATATCTTTAGACTATTTTATATGTATAATTGGTATTAATTTTTAATGTGTTCTCGCGAAGGCACAAAGGCACAAAGAATTTAGATATAATTGTTATAAACTGTGCCTTTGTGGCTTTGCGCGTAAAAAAGAAAATTGTTTTAGCAATAACTATTTTAATCGGACAACAATGATTTTAATTTGTTTTTTTACTCTTTTTTATTGGTTTAGTTTTGATTTTATTAAAATGAGAACTATGAATTTGATTAACTATTTGTTGTTGATTATTTTTGTTTTAAAAAATCATTTAAAAACGACATTACTTTATTAAATTGGTAGGTTTTATAAATAATATAGCCATTGTTGTTTATAATGTAAAAAGTGGGTGTTACAGCAACGAGAAAGTTTTTAAAATTTGGATCTTCCATTCCTTTTAAGCTACAGAAATTATCACTCCAAGGTAAACTTTTTGCTTTTTCATTAAAAGCAGCACTATCTGTATCTGATGAAAAGCTAATGAATTGAACATCGTTATTCTTAAGTAATGAAAAATTTTGTTTAACTTTTTCAATTTCTTCCTCACAATGGTTGCATCCTGTTTCATAAAACAACAGCATCGAAAGTTTTTTTTCGGGCTTATTTGCGCTGTTTTTTTTGCTATTGTTAGAATTTGGAAGTTGTAGTTTAGGTGATTTTTTCCCTAGGTGTAGTTTTTGATTGTTTTTAAATTTTAACAAATTTTCATCGGAAATTCTACCTGATTGTATTAAATAATTTTCTATGTTTTCTTTGTCCTTTACCCAATCCAGGTTATCCGAAATGAATAGTGCATCTTGATAGAAGGTTTCAAATATTTCTTCCTTTTTTATTTTTTTTAGTATTGAAATAACATCGTCACCAAACCTTTCATAAAATGGTGCAGATTCGTTATATATATGTAATGTGCTTCGAACAATTGGTACCCAAAATCCAGAAGAATAGAGTAAGTCAAAATCGACATCATTTATAAAATGATTGCGAGCAGTAGTTTTATTTTCTATGTTGTTTACAGTTGTGTTAGCGGTTATTTCATTGGCTAAAATTTTTAATCTAATATATTTAGCTTCAAAAGTAGTGCTAAGCGCAAGTGAATCGTTTATTGTACTAATCTTTTGTTGAATACGATTTTTTTCGTTAAATAATTCTTTTAAAAAAGGGTTTTTAGCTTCATATAGACTGCTCATTTTGTTTATGAGCATGCTTTTATTTTCTAAATTTTGTAATTGAAACAGGCAATTAAAAATAGTAGTGTTTGTAGGCGAGTTTTCAATAATAAAAGAGTTAGATTTTAATTCTTTAGTAGAATTTAAAATACTAATATTTTCATTTTTATTGTATAAAATGCGTATTGGCTCACTATTTTGAACTGAAAATGCAAGACTTACATTTTCCTCACTTGTAGTAAAGTTTATATTGGTTTCACCAAAATTATTAAGTTTTTGTTTGTAAATAGTATCTGCCCTGGAGCCCTTATCAATCCAACATTTTAGTTCTTTATCAGAAAAATGAGGTATTGAAAAATGAATAGATTGTCCAAAAAAAGAAGGACAGTAGAAAAAGAAAAAAAGAAATATAAGTAATCTCATTCAATAAAAAAAAATCTACCCTCAATCGAGGGTAGATATAGTAAAGATTTTTAGTTTACAGGAGTACAAAATAAGCCAACTCTTCCGTCAAGATAAGTGGTTGCATATATTCGTATCCCTTTCACGAATTGACCAGGAGGACATGATACACTATGAGTGTTATTGTCATAACCTATACCAGGACCTTCCACGTCAACACCACCACTTCCCACTTCTGTTGTATAGCCTGGATTTAGTGCGGTACATCTTAATTTCAAATTACCATCTAAATAAGTGGTTGCACGAATTTCAATACCTGTTGCTATTGTGTTATCTGGACAAACCACTCTGTGGAATTGATTGTCAGCACCTATGCCTTGTCCTGAATAGGCTCCAAAAGTAGTCACTGGATAATTATCATTCAAATCAGAGGCATATACCACCGAGTTAGAAGTGTTTAATTTGTCTTCAAGTGTTCTGCCCCAAACAAATAAATTACCATCTAAATAAGTACTTGCATACATATCCACTTGATAAATACCATAAGGACCCACTTGACTTTGAACAGGAGAACCTTGAAGTAAACTTACCCAGTGCCATCCATTATCAGGTTCTACAGCAGTAGTTGAATTAGCACCTCTTGCGTTAGTAATTGGGAAATATCTAACAGAATGTGTACTTGAACACGATAGATTTTTGTTTGTCCAAGTAGCTGTTAATGTTCCTGATGCTGTAGCAGTACCTTCAATAATATAATCAATGGTAGCTTGTTGACCTGGTTGTATTGTAACAAAACTTGAAGTTACTGATGTAACAGATAAACCAGAAACACCAGAAAGGGCAACATTTGAGGTTGCAAAATAAAGACTTACTGGGAAAAATAAAGAGGTATTGGTTAAAGTAACTCTGAATATTGGTTTTGTTGAGATTTCGTTTGTGCTTTTTGCTGTATAAATAGTGTTTAAAATTGCGCAACTTACATCAATTACGCTAGGTTCAGCAGTAAGACAAGTTGACCATTTTCCGTTCTCGAAACTTCTAATACATTGTGATGATTTATCATACACCATCATACCATTGACAGGGTTAGTTACTAAAGAAGTATTATCTACCCTAGTAATAAGTAGCGCTTTGTTTGTACTTTCTACTTCAAGGGCAGAACTGGGGTTAATTGTTGTGGGGTTATCTCCAATTTTAACTTGACCATAAGATACTAAACTTATGGAAAGGACCAGTATTGAAATTATTTTTTTCATTTTTAAAATTTAATTAAACTTTTGAATTTTTTAACGACTTCATTCATAAAAAAATGCACTTAATAGATGAAGATAATTTTATTTCGCGTGCAAAAGTATTGTTGTATTTTTTTTCATGATATCTTATAATTGACATAAAAAACGATAAATGTATATTCTGTTTTGTTTTATTTATTTGAAGTTTGCTTATTGTTAAAGTTTTTAGGAAATTTTTTCTGTTAAGTTTCAGTTATGCTGTCCTATCGACCAGCGTGACAAATCGCATAACGAGCACTACTGATGTCAGTGCTCCTTCGATGGAAGGACTGACTGAAAGACCTTAGTAGTAGAAAAGAACAATCATTTTATTGGTTACAAAGAGCGTTAAAACGATGTGCTTTTATTGCATCTCGTTTTAGCTTTTAAAAATATTTTTTCGCCACTGATTCACTTTTTACATTGTATAATTGGTATAATTTTGATTTTTATTGAACCTTCATAACCTTTTAGATTGCCTTCATAAACTCTAATCCATGGTTCTTTTTTTCAAGATTTTGTTCGTTTTCAATTTTTTGAGGTGTTGTTTTTTTTTCACACGATGAAATCAAAATCATCATTGATACCATTGCAAGTAGTTTTATTTTTTTTCATTTTCTTGATTTTTAAATTATAGTAGTCTGAAAACTAACAATTAACTTATTACATATTATAAATAGTAAGAAGTTTTAGATTCAACTTATACCAATTATACATATAAAATACCCCAATCTACTTGTTCTTTTTTTCCAATAAATCTTCAAAAAATAATTCCGTAACAAAAGCTATGCAATGATTTTTTTCATTTTCTTGATTTTTAAATTATAGTAATCCGAAAATTAACAATTACCTTATTACATATTATAAATAGTAAAAAGTTTTAGATTCAACTTAATTTTTTAATGAGATCTCGCAAAGGCGCAAAGGCACAAAGAATTGAGATATAATTGATTATTAGAAGTTTTTTTGTAGCTACTGGTTATAGCTGTTAACAAAAAACTTGTAAAACGTATGCGTTTTACAAGTTTTAATTAATTTTTTTGTAGTAAATATCTATTTTCTAAACTATTCTTCTTTGAATGTAAGTATAACATTTTGAATAATAATGTTTTCTAAGTTGAAGTATCATTTTATTGGTCAAAAATAGTGATAAAACTATACGCTTTTAGTGCATTTCGTTTTAGCTTCTAAAAATATTTTTTGCCACAGATTCACTGATTTTTTAATTGTTTTTAATCTGTGATTCTGTAGCAAAAATTTATGGATTAATTACTCCATCTAACTTCCCAGACTTTCAGTCTGCCAAACCAAATTTATGGACTTCTAGTTCATAGTGGTTTAGTTTCAATTTAGTCAACAAAAGAACAGAATTAGCACATAAAATTGTTCCTATGACTATTGTGCTAGTTTAAAGCGGTAACCGTTAATGAAGGTGGTACACCAACATTACCAAAGCTAGAAGGACTTCCTATTAAAGTTGCAGTACCATTACTGGTTTCAACCAATTTCACAACAATAGTTACATCTGCCGAAGTTGCATTTACGTATGCGGTTGTGGTTCCTGAACCACTAAGAGGAGTATTATATTCAATATATGCTAATGGAGCCAGCAAAGCATTAGTTGCACTATTATAAATACCAAATCTAGCGGATGCGGCACCAGTAGATGAGATTGAATTCCCAACATTAAAATCAACGCGGTAATACCTACCCGCTGGCAATCTGATACCTGTGGTACCCACCATAGAAATAGTACCTAAACCTAAAGAATATGGTGCTTCACCGCTAAATACTACTTGACCACCAATATTTACAGTTTGCTGGATATTACCTAGATAGGTTTTGCAACCACCTGCTACAATTGCAGAGGTTTGTAGCGTAACTACATTACCGCTGGCATCTACACCCAGTGGTGTTCCAGTAGTTGCTGGAGCGGCAGAGGTAAGGTTGGTAAACTTTAGCCCAGAAGTATTTGTTGAACCAGAGTTTACCTCTAGTCTTGCAGTAGATGTGCCAGATCCAACACTAACAATGCCACTACTGTTCATTGATAATGAACTAGTACCAGCTCTTAACCATAAACCTGTAGATGACTCAATTTGAGAAGGGTCAAAAGCTGAAAGTCTTGGGGTTGATAATTTTAAACCGCCTGCAGAACCACCAATAGCTGAAGGTGATAACATTTGGATAACAGAATCATAGGTATCCATATAAGCCCTAATTATAGAAGTCCCAAATGTAGTTCCATTATTGTTATTCAATGATAATGAAGGAAAACCACCTGTTGTGCTTCCGCTTATATCTAAAGTTGTAGTTGGGGCTGTAGTTCCAATACCTATTTTACCATTGTTAAAACTTAAATTTTTTGTACTCATATCGATAGTCGTATCATTTAGTAATGTACCACCAAGTGATATAGTATATGAGTTAGCAGTTAAACCGTTATTTGCGCTGGCCGCAACTTCTAAATTATTCACAGTAACGGAACCGCTTGTTGCTAAACTTTTCACTTTTAAACACCACATTACTGAAATATTGAATGGACGTGTTTCGCTATCGCCTCCTGACAAGGTATGATTGTGTGCTCCTAGAGCGGTACCTGTAAAAGTATGATTGTGTGCCGCTAATGCACTACCTGTAAAAGTGTGCGTGTGATCTCCAGCACTATTAGTTGTATTTGCAACATTTGAGTTTTCTTCTCCAACTACTACCGCACCCGAACCTCCTGAAACAATTTCTCCTGCATTACTCGTTCTTAAGTAAGTATGTGTGTGAGCACCACCTGTTGATAACGATCCAGAAGGCGTACCCGCAGAAACCGATGAAATAGATCCTGTAGGTGTGCCAGCGCTTTCACTACTTACTGTAAAAGCTGTTGTTGGTAGTGCCGTTGCATCATCTTGTGTTACCCCTGCTGTGTTACCTCCTCTTAAAAAACGACCATTGCTATTGATGTCTATCAATGTAAAGGTTGTTGCTGTTGAAGCACTGATAAATTGATTAGGATATAAGTTATGCATATTTTTCAAATCTGCATAATCCGCCCAATTGTAGGTACCTCCATTTAAGGGTAAAAGAAAATCTGGCGGAATGGTATTAGCTGGCCAAGCCACTACATAACCTAAGTCTAAACCAGTATTTGGTTGGTTTTTAGTGTCAAATTTAGCCCATTTAACACCATCAAAAACATAAACTCCTGCTACTACAGCAGCTTCACCAACACCTGAAGCAGCAGTGTTGTATACTAACATTCCTTTACTAGCAGCAGTAACTGGAATTGTTGTTACGTCATTTACATCAGTCAGCGCAACTTCTGCTAACTTTAAACCTGCTTTGGTTCCGTTTGTTTCTAACTCAAGTAGGGAACCATTTTGTAATGTGGTAATATTGTTACCAACTTTAACTTGCCCATAAGATACTAAACCTAATGAAAGGAGTAGTATTGAAATTAATTGTTTCATTTTTAAAATTTGATTAACTGTTTTTTAAAATTTAATTTAACTTTTTCAATTTAGTAACTACTTCATTCATAAAAAATAGTAGCTATAAATGAAGATAATTTTATTTCGTGTACAAAAGTATTGCTGTATTTTTTTTGACGGTACCTTTTTATTGATATAAAAAATGATAAATGTATATTGTGTCTTGTCTTATTTTTTTGAAGTTTGCTAATTATTAAAGTTTTAGGAAGTTTATGGTGTAAAGTTGAATTCTTTTAATTGACTTCCTTGGTCCCCCATTTTTGGTTATTTTTTCATTATGGAGTAGGGTTGGTGTACCGCTTTGTTTAATTGTTCAAAAAATTTCTTTACCTGCACCACAACTTTCATAATGTGGAAGGAGTTGTTTATTAATTAAAATTAAAAGTTTAGAAATTTTTAAAGAAGAAATCTAATGATGAGTTTGGACTTATATTTGATAATTGAGTAATAAATTTAATATCCTATAAACCTATAAATTTGTCTAATCTACTTGCTCTTTTTTGTTAAAATTATTCAGAAAAATAATTCCTTAGCCAAGCTTTGCAATATTTTTTTTCTCAATAATAATTACGTTTCTCAATACTATTTTATATATTTTAAAAGACAAATTCAATTTCTAAAAAAAAATTTCAGTAAAAAAAAAAGAGCTGCCTTTTTAGACAGCTCTTTTCATAATCAAAATGTTGTTTTAAACTTAGTTATAGAATTTCTAACAATTATTCAAGAATAACTGCAACTCTTCTAGCTAAATCAAGGCTAATTTTACTATCTCCAGTATATGACTTATCTACACCACCAGCGGAAAATGACAATCTAGATGCATCTATACCGCTTGCTGTAATTATATTGAAAAGTTTTTGAGCTCTACGGTTAGACAAATCTTTATTTGTTTTTTCACCACCTCTAACATCAGCATAACCAACAAGTTTTACTTTTGTTTCTGGATATTTACGTAAAAATTCAATAATATAATATATGTTATTAGTTGAGCCACTATTAGGTGTATCTTGATTTACATTATAAAAAATATTTACAAAACCTTTTTCAATTAGTGACTTGATTGCATCGTCTTTTGTTGTAGAGGTTGTATTAATTCCGTCTTTTCCATCATTAGGAGTTCTTTCAAGTTCGTCTGCCACACCATTTCTATTGTTATCAATAAAACGTCCTTTAGTATCTACTTTCAATCCAGCAGGAGTATTGTTTTGACTATCTAAATAATCAGGGACTCCGTCTTTATCAACATCTGAAAGCATGGTTTCAATATCATCTAGACGTCTTCTGGCTTCTTTGTCTTCACTTTTTATTTCTTTTAGCATGTCTTTTTCAAGATACCAATCAGCATGTTTTTCTTTTTTACCAAGATAAACTGTAAGACCAAGTGATGTATTGTATAACATTCCTGAAAGGTTGTTATCTTCTGCTGAGTAAGAACCGTCCCAATTAAAATGTTGACGCACATTGCTTAATACACTAAAGTCACCTGTAACGACTAACCATTTATTAATTCTTAGTTGTGGTGTTAATCCTACAATGATTCCGCCGTTATCTTCAGTGACATCTTTGTTTACTCCCATTTGAGGTGTAAGTTGAGATACCTGAATACCAGCATGTCCTAGAAGATTGAAACGATTAGTAAACGTTTCGAATGCCATAATTCTACCTAAATTCGCTACACCTTGAAGTGCAATTCTGTATTGCTTTACCTCGAATGGTAATGAACCACTACCTGATTGATTTGCGACTTCATCTGATGCTAGGTCGAATTTTAAACCAAATTTATTGCTAAACATGTAACGCACACCTAAATCAATATGATTTACATCACTAAAATTGAAGTATTTAGACGGATCAGAAGAATAGTAACCTGGTGTAAAAGGTCTTACAGCTTTGTTTTGACCTACATTAACTTCTATAGACCAACTATTAAAGGGTTTCTTTTCTTTAGAAGTTGTATCATCTTCTGTTTGGGCAAAAACAGTAGTGAAAGGTTGTGATAGAAGCAGTATATAAAATATTTTTTTCATTTATGTATAATTTTGGCAATTACTTAGTACTATTAATCAATTTTTGAGTAACTATTTCACCTGTTGTTAATTTTATTTTAGCTATGTAAAATCCTTCTGCTTGAATAAAAGTAGATGTGAAATCAGTACTATTTTCAGCTTCAAATGAACGAACGTGTTTACCAGCGATATCATAAATATCAATAGTTTCCATTTCTTTGTTAGCTTTAATAGTTAGAGTTCCATTATTAATTGTTGCAATTGCATTATAATTATTAAAGTCAGGATTATTTAGTGTTGAAGTTTCATAAACAATATCAAATCTCTCGTTTAAATCAGTTGTATTAGATGTAAAACTATAATTTCCATTATTGAAATCGTGATAAATATTTAAAGTTTTATCGTGCAGATAAACGTTTTGACCATTGTTGAAAATACCTTCTTTTTGCTCAATGTTTATTGTAAAAATTTCGCTATTAGTATTGTTTTTATAAATACCAAGGGGAACTATGTCCGTTGCAACAAATTCAGGTCTTGCATTAATAGCAAGTCTTCTTCCATCAGCTTCAAGTATACTGTACAGTTGCGCCGTGCTTGAAGAATTTCTACCTGCATCATACATTCTATCGTAATCAAGGGTTGCATCAGGTGTGTAGGCAATTAATATTTGGCTATATACATCGTTAGATCCAGTCATTGTAAGTTTGAATCTATCTAAAGGACTCTCTACATTTGTATAATCAGTACTAGTTCTAAAGAAGCTATTATTATTTCCAGTTAAACGCATACAGTTTGTAAAAGTTACTGGTCCAGTACTTAATGCTTTTACCTGGAATCCTTGTCCTGAAGCAATTTTACCATCGAAAGTTCCTCCAACTGTTGAAGGAGTAACAAATCCTGCACGAGTATAAACAAGAAAGTCTGCTTGCGAATATGTTGTTGATAATGAAGATCCTGGCTGTGTTGCTTGTTGCCAAATATATATTACGCCATCGAGATTGGAGTTTTGTCTAAGAAACATATCTCCATCAATTGCTGATGGGTATGGGTTTGCTAAAATGTTGTGACTGCTTTTGCCGTTAGGGAATGCAGGGTTTTGATTTACAGTAACTGTATAATCTCCGTTATTAGCTACACCAGCAAATTTAAGATTGATTTTGTCAGCATTTGTATCGTTTGTATAAGGAGCTATTGGTTTAACCCTCATGATGAATCCTGTTCCTGGATTGGGCATTGCTAAAAGTGTTTGCCATCCGTAAGTAGGTCCTGCTTGCCAAGTATATTTTAGGTCAAATGCACCAATAGTTCCGCTAGGTATTGTTGTAGGTCTAGCAGACGCTAATTGTGCAAAAAAGTCTGCATTAGTATTTGTTAAAGCTGGTGCAATTGGAGAACCCCAATAAACATAGTCAAATCTTCTTAAATCTCTAGTTTGTTTTGTTAACTCAATATTTGGAGCACTTCCAGAGGTTCTTTGAACTATACTTGCTTGACTAGACATGATAATTTTTCCTGTTCCAGTAACGCCATTTTGAATGTCTACGAATTCATTATTTGCAAGTGTAATGTCTGCGTTTAGAGTCAATGAGTTACACGATAGACTACCACTGTATGGAGCATTAATAACAACAGGGTCAACTATAGTTGGTGCTGATGGCGACCAAGTGCCATTCCAAGTTTTAGTTATTCCTGACGATGCAATAAAAGGACTACAATCACCTTTAGTTCCTAATGTGTAAGCACTATAATTTGAAAGGACTACATCATAAGTTGATGTAATGGAGCCTTCTGATAGTGAGCTTGTAGTTGAAAGAATTGAAGTTGTATCTAAAATTGATGGAATTTGAACCCATTTAGATCCATCCCATCCAGCAATAACCAATTTTGATAAATCGGAACTTGTAAGGGTAGTTACATTACTTGAAGTTCTCCAAGTTAGAGAAATTTTCCCGTTTGCAGAGGCACTTTTAATATCCCAATATTCAATTGAAGATATTGAAGTAATCGAACCATCAATTGCAGTTCCTATCGTTGAAGGATTTGCTCTGTAATATGCTGCATCAACACCTGTAGCAGCTGTTGCAATAACTGCAGCTGGAGCATAAACTCCTGATTGTCCAATTGGGAAAATGAATTGCGATGTACTTAGCGTTCTAACGTAACCGTCTGTAAAGTGTGAATCAGAAGCACTTGAATGAGTTACTCCTGATGCAAAAATTAATTTTCCATAAGTTGAGGTTGTTCTTGTAGTAGAAGTTGTAGCAGGTGATGCTCCAAAATTGTAACTACTGGTTTGAACATACATTTGTCCTTCGTTTGCAATGTGTAGGTTTCCATTGTTTTGCACTTGGGCATTACCAATAAAACTTAACATTAACATGAAGAGCAAACTCACATTTTTAGGAACAATTAATTTGTTTTTTGAATTAAATGTAATTGTTTTCAAAATTTGTTAATTTTAAAGTTAGTATTTATTTTCTATTAATTTTAGTTGTAATAATCTTTATAATAAAGTTTCGCAAAAGATTTTAATCAACATTAATTACTTATTGTCTTTTTCCTTTTTAAAAAAACAATTGCACCAACTGAAACACCTACAAAAAACGCATAAGTCAACCAATCATTAATTGGTGCTGCATCAGGAGGTGTAACTGGACCGTCATCATCTTGAGCGTATGTGCTCAAAGTAGAACCTAGCAAAAGTGCCATTACAATAATAAATTGTATGTACTTTTTGTTTTTTCTCATAACTTCTGTTTTTATGTTATACGGTACAAATGTATTTTGAAGCAAAAGCACAAGGTGTCTTTAAATTTACTTTCAACATGATTAATTGCTTTTTTTTATTAACAGGTTATTTTAGTAGTATTCTTTTTTAGGGAATTCTGACTTTGCTTTCTTTTGAAGTTGTATAACTTTTTTATAGCTTTCAGGAGATTGTTTGATAAATTTTTTGAATATTTGACTGAAGTTTCCATAGTTAATGAAGCCTAAGTCGTATGCAATTTCATTAATTGGTTGTTCTGTCTCTTTTATAAGTGATTTAGCTATATCTATTTTTCTCTTTAGAATATATTGATATGGAGTCACACCAACTTCTTTAGCAAAAATTCTTAGAAAGTGGTGTTTTTTCCAACGAGTTAGTTTTGCTAATTCTTCAATATCAATTCTCTCATATATATTATCATTTATGTAGCTAATAACATTTCTTATAGCTAAAGGAACTTCTTCGACAATATCATTGTTGTTTTTTAAGTTGTCAAGATTTTTATGAGAATAGTTACTAAGTGTCAGAAATACAGTAGAAACAATATCTCTGTCCTTGAAGGGTTTAATAATGAATCCATAAGGTCTTGTGCTCTTTACTTTTTCAAGAGTTAAAGAGTCTGAAAATGAAGTAATATAGATAAATGGTATTTCATCTTTATTTTGAAGATAGGTACCTACATCGATTCCACTTTTTATACTTTTAATTTTAATATCTATAAGCACTAAATGTGGATTTAAGTTTTCTATAGCTTCAATCGCTTTTTCGTAAGTATTAATGTTTGCAAAGACATTATAGTCTCCTACATCGTCAAGAATGTGTTTAATTTCTTGTGCTATTATAAACTCATCTTCTATTATTATTATGTTTTTCTTTTCCATAAGAAATAATATTTAAGTCTTAAAAACTATTGTAACAGTTGTGCCTTTTGAAGAATCTATTGTATAAAACGCATCAATTTGAGTTAAAAAGATGTCAATGATTTTTAGTCCTAACCCTTTATTTGTTTTGTATAAAAAACCACATCCGTTGTCTTTATATATTAAATGGTATTTTTTTTTATCTGCTCTCAATAAATCAATTTTAATTTTATTTTCTGAATTTTGGTTTGGGAAAGCATGAATAAGTGAATTACAGATTAATTCATTTAATACTATACCTAATGGTAATGCTGTTTCTATATCAATTTGTATATCGTTTGTATTTAGATGAAATTGGATTGATTTTTTTTCAATTTCAAACAAATCTGTAAAAAAGTCAAAAAGGTCTTCAATATATTTTTTTAAATTAACCTTATTATTGTTCGTGTTGATGTCAAAATTTTCATGGAGAAGAATAATTGAATTAATTCTTTTTTGTCCTTTCAGTAAAAAGCTATCCACATCTTGATTTTTATATTCCCTCGCCTGGTAACTCAGCAAACTATTTATGAGTTGCAAATTATTTTTAACCCTATGATTTGCTTCTTTAATGGCTTGTTCTTTGTCATAAGAATCTATCTTTATTATTTGATTTTCAAGGATTATTCTTTTATTTTTAATAAAAGTAATTATGGTAAGCGCTAAAGCTATTATGAGAAGCACCACTAATATGAATATTGTAATCTGTACCATAAATACTATTTTTAATCAAGAAATTCTGAATCATTGTAAAATTCGATTTATTATTAAGAAGCCATTGTTTAAAAATTTATTAAAAAAATGGATTATTGATTTTTTTTTCCAATTGTCGAATGTTACCTAATTTTATAGTTGGTATTTTTTTTCGGTTTTAAATTTTCTGTAGTTACTTTTAAACAGTATAAAAATATGTTTATGTATTTGATATTCAATAGTTAAGTAACTACTCATTTTTGCGCAAAAAACCTAGTGCTTTTAGTTAAGTACTTCTGTAGTCAGTGGTTTGAGCAAAAAAAAAATGTATGAAAAGTGTAGAAATGAGTAGAATTAATTCTACAGGGATAATGGTTACTACTCTAAATGAATTAAAAAATCATTCAAATTATCATTTGAAGTTAGTTTTAATTTTTTTCTTATTCTGAATTTTTTAGATTCAATTGCCCTAACAGATGATTTTGTATATCGAGCAATTTCTTTTGTGGAATAATTTAACTTGATGTAAGCACAAACTAAAATTTCATTGCTATTAATAGATTTGTTTAGTTTATTAATCTCATTAACAAAGTTTGGAAAAACTAAAAGAAATTCTATGTAAAAGAGATTTGGAGAGGTCTCTGCAATTTTTTTTAATTCTATTAAATTGGAAATATTGCTTTTTGAATTTGATTTTGAATTTTGTGGAGTTGTTTTTGAATTACTTATCTCAATAATTTTTAGGTATAGTTGCTCTTTTTTAGAGCATAAAATTTTGTAAACTATTAAGTCAAGACTAATTAAAGAAAGGTTAAATCCAAAGTTTGAGTTCAGAAAATCCATGGATTTGTTTATAGATTCAAAACCACTATAATAATGAATTATTAAAAACAATATTTCAAACAGAAGTATGAAATAAATGAATAAATTTTTTTTGAAATTATATATTGGATTAATTATAAAGGGTATGAATAAAATCAATATCACATAAAACATTATATATCCTTTGCTCAATGGAGTGAGGAAGCATATAATAAAAAGAGCGAAAGATATCAGAATAATGTATGCTGAATGGAATTTTATGGAATGCTTTTTAATAAATAGACAAATCAATATTGATATTATTGTAAACAACCAAAATATAAAAAGTATTTTTCTATCTTCATAAAGTACTATTTGGATTAATAATAAAACCAAACAGTTTATAGAAATTAGTGAATTATATATATCTAAAATGGCATTGTGTTTTTTGTATATAATTTTTTCTTTTTCTATTTCATGATTAATATTTGAAAAAAAGAGAATCACTTTTACATATGTTTTTTTGGTTTAAATATTTTTTTAAAAATTATTTAAAGTGTCATCAATAATTTTATTCAATTCTTTGTATTCTTTTATAATCAAATCGGGGAAAATACCTGTACGATCACCTTTAAGAGATTTTCTAACATAAGATGTTGATATTTTGTATTTTTCTGCTAATTTTTTCACTACTAAGTCATTGTATTTATTCCTATTTGTATTATTTTTATTCATTTTTATGTTTTGTCCCTTTGTAAGAGACTTTAAAAATACAGAAATTCTGAATGTTTTTTTGGTTTTTTCAAATTTACTTATTAACAATTTTTTTATGAAGAAAGATATTAATCAACGGTTTATTCAATCTATAGAGTATGTTATCTCAACGAAAGAGGTTTATAATAAGTCAAGAATTGCATCAGAATTGAAAATTAGTCCTAGTAAATTTTCAGAAATACTGAATAAACGAATGAATGTTGGTGTTGACTTGGTAGCTGTTTTTTGTGAACTTTTTGGTATCTCAAGTGAATGGATGTTGACAGGAAAGGGTGAAATGACCAATGAAAATGTAATGCGAGAAGAAAATATTCAACAAACTAAAAATTTACAAGAATTAATAGAATTGCAGAGAAAAGAAATTGAAAGGTTGAAAAATGAGATTGATGAATTAAAAAAGTAGTATTTTTTCGTTTTATTAATTTTGTGTTTCGCTAATTAAAAATTTAGTTACGTTTATAAATTTCTTATTTTTTAAATTTTAAAGCTTATACTTAAATAAGTTTTTTTTTGAAAGCAATCTTCAATTTGTATTGTAATTCCTTACAAGATTTCTTTAAAACCAATTTCTAAATCACAACAAAGTTTAAGTAGTATATTAAAATTCATTTATTTAATATGAATTTTTAACTTTATATCCTTGATTTATATATACAAAGTCAAAGTAAATAAGCAAATTTTCAATAGATTAGACATAAAAAAAAATCGGGATTGAAGTTTTTCAATCCCGAGTAAAATATAATATTTTTTAAGTAGCGAGGACGGGAGTTGAACCCGTGACCTCAGGGTTATGAATCCTTATTTTTTGGTTTTATATGGTTCAATATATATCAAAATCCCTTATTTTACTGGGTTTATTAAAAAAGATAATTCATAAAAAACCATAAAAAAACGTCATTTGTTGTACCTATGTTGTACCAATTTTTATTATCTTTGTATTACAAAGGTACTAATTTTAAACATTTTAGCCATGGCAACAGTAAAAGTCGTGTTACGTAAAAAGGTCAATAAAGATGGAACTTACCCGCTTGCGCTACGCATAACAAAAGACAGAAAAACATCATTTATCCATCTTGGGTATCATTTACATGAGAATGAATGGATTGACGACGAACAACGTGTAAAGTCCTCGCACCCTAATTCTAAAAGGCTTAATAACTTCATACTTGCTAAGAAAGCGGAAGCGAGCGACAAGGCTCTTGAATCCGAAACGCAAAAAAATGAGGTTTCCACACGGGCAATTAAGCAAAAAATTAAGCCTAAAGGCGGGGCGACTTTTTTTGCACAGGCGCATATCTATTTAAAGAACTTGGAGAAAACGGGAAATTATAATTGTTTTATCGCTGAAAAATCCCGTGTCAAAATATTTCAATTATTTATTAGTGGTAGAGATATTACGAAAGCTGACAAACCAACAGGTAAAAAAGATGTCGCAGAAACGGGTCTGAGCGATATTGCCTTTTCTGATATTACGATGGGGCTTTTAGCTAGGTTTAAAGTGGAATTAGCTTCCAAGCGTAAAAGTAGTGACCGCACTATTGCAAACTACTTGGTCATGATACGCTCTGTTTTTAGTCAAGCCATCAGGGACGGTGTGACGGAAGAAAAGCACTACCCATTTGGAAAGGGTAAAACCTCAATCGAGTTTCCGGACAGCACAAAGGTTGGTATTAGTCCCGATGATGTTATAAAACTTGAAACGGTGGACTTACCTATATTTAGCCACGACCATGCAAGGAATATATGGCTTGTCTCCTATTACTTTGCAGGGATGCGGGTTTCGGATGTCTTGCGCTTGCGTTGGTCGGATTTCAAGGAAATGCGATTGCATTACACGATGGGTAAGAACAACAAAGCGGGGTCTTTAAAAACACCTGAGAAAGCTTTTGCTATTTTAAATAAATACTTAAGCGATAAAGAGAATAAAAACGACCTTATTTTTCCAGACCTAAAAATCTTAGCAGACTTGAATGACGAATTTGAGGTTAAAAGGAAGATTGCCCAAGCTGTAAATCGTTATAATAAGACATTGAATAAATTTGTACTTCCTGCCGCCGAGATTGAAAGTAAAGTAACGATGCATATTTCAAGACATACTTTTGCGACTTTGGCAGGCGATAAAATTCCAATCCAAATGCTTCAAAAGCTATATAGACATAGTGATATCAAGACGACTATCGGATATCAGGCTAATTTTATATATAAGGATGCGGACGAGGCGTTGGATGCTGTTCTTGGCGTTTAAAGATTTGATTTGGTGTTGTGCAAAAAGTAAGTAGAATAAATATAATAGTGGTGTTTTAGATTGTTTATAGATGATAGAAAATAAATCAGAAGTAAAAGAGGTTGCAAAGTTATTCTTAAAGCTTGGCTTTACCGCTTTTGGCGGTCCTGCCGCACATATTGCTATGATGCAAAGAGAGGTTGTGCATAAAAGAGCGTGGGTAAGCGAGGAGCATTTTCTCGACCTCGTAGGGGCTGTAAATCTTATTCCTGGACCAAATAGTACCGAATTAGCGATTCATATCGGTCAAGAGCGTGCAGGATGGAAAGGGCTTATTGTTGCGGGGCTTTGCTTTATCCTGCCATCAGTATTTATCACAGGATTTTTTGCTTGGCTTTATAAAGAGTATGGTCAGCTTCCAGAATTACAGGCATTTGTTTACGGGATTAAACCAGCAATAATTGCAGTCATTCTTGCAGCTATTTTTCCGCTTGCCCGTAAATCAATTAAAAATACCGAGTTAGCTATTATTGGTATAGTTGTTCTTTTTTTGGCATTATTTGGCATCAATGAAATATTTCTCATGTTTGGAGCGGGATTTTTTTCCTTGTTTCTAGCAGGTTTCCGAAATGGAAATTTTACAAGGCTAAATGGTTTTTATCCATTGGCTCTATTTGAAAGTTGGTTTATTTCAACGGATGCAAACCTAAACTATAAATTATTTCTTATATTTTTAAAAATTGGCGCAATACTCTACGGGAGTGGCTACGTCTTATTTGCTTTTCTTGATACAGAGTTAGTGGCTACAGGTCTTTTGACGAGACACCAATTAATTGATGCTATTGCTGTAGGGCAGTTCACACCCGGACCCGTTTTTTCTTCTGTGACCTTTGTAGGATATCAAATTAATGGTCTTTCGGGAGCTATCATTTCTACAATAGGTATTTTTCTGCCTTCTTTCGCTTTAGTTGCACTTCTAAAACCTATAGTTAAGAAAATGCGAAGCTCAAAATTAATGTCAGCTTTTCTCGATGCTGTAAATGTCGCTTCTGTCGCAATCATTATTGTTGTTTGCTATTTAATGGCAAAAGACTCCATCGCTGATTGGAGAACAATATTAATAGCCATTGCAAGTATTTTTATAACGTTTAAATTTAAAAATATAAATACCGCTTTTATTGTCTTGGGCGGGGCGGTTTTAGGCTATTCATTAAGTCTGATATAATTTTTAGAGAACGCTCTGCCAAATTGTCATTTCTTGTTTGTAGGCATAAATGTTGTGGTCTAGTTAATTGATTACTAAATTTTTTAAACACAACAAAAAACTAAATTATGCCTATAACAAAAAAACTACTCTTCGTACTTATTGGAAATGATAAGACGGGTAAAACGACATTTCAAAAACGATTAATCGAAAAACTTCACGGAATAACTTATACAAAGTTAGAGTGCAACAATGCTTATAGTGTTAAGCCGGATTTGCTTGATGATAAGGAATTGAGAATTTCTTATGCTAATAGAAGCTATCAAGAAAAAGCGGATGATTACGGTGGTACAGTAGATAATTATTTTGCAGACAATCATTTTAACCCGACTGACATTGCCGTGATTTCATCACATTTAAACAGACAAGATGTTGAGGATATTTTGAGAAATGGAAAAGAAAGGTTTTACAATGTTATCGGTGTTTTCTTTACCAATTCAATCGCTATTAACCCGGGTTTAAATGCTCAAATTTCTGCTTTAAATTGGGATGAAAGATTGGTTGTTGAAAATCCACATGCAAGCGGAAGCGTCATTGATAAACAGATTGATGAAAATGCAGATAGTTTCGCGGACTTATTGATTAAAAGATTAAAAGGTTAATGATTAAAAGAAGCTCTTTGGAGCTTCTTTTTTTTATGTGTATTTTTAGCACCACTTAATTTTAAAACCATGCCGTCAAACGAAGAAATTGAAAGACAATATAAGGAAGCGATTGAACTTGTTGACTTGAGAGAAAACAGGACGGGCGAATATATCCTTAATTTACTCATTGATCAGGCTTTTACAATTTTTTCCAATAAACTTGGATTTGGTGGTATCAAAGCAGAAAATGAATTTTCATTTCAATTTGAATTTGGCTCAATTTTAAAAGCACTAGGGCAACTCTACGAGTTCCGAGTTGAAGACCAGTTTCATCTTGAATTTGAAAGTGGTTTTCTATTTGAGGAAGATTATTCAAGGAACAAATCTAATAAGGGTCGGATAGACCTTTTTATTAACTACCTTTTCAATTCCAAACTGACAAAGGTTGCGATTGAGATAAAATTTTTTAAGAAAGAAAATAATCGAGAGCCTAATAATCGATATGATGCCTATAAAGACATTCTAAAACTGGAAGCATATAAAAGGCAGGGGGTCGAAATGTGTTACTTTATTCTCATAACTGACCATGACCACTATGTTACAAAACAAAAGTATAGTGATAATACAAAGGATTTTGATTTAGGGCATGGCAAGACTTATAAAGCTAATACAGTTCTTTCATATCGGACAAATAACCCCAACTATCCTGATATGGTTCTTGAAGGCGATTATTCTTTCAATTGGCAAAAGATGGCAGGTGACTATTTTGGACTTATATTAAGAGTATAATTTTTATGTATGATAAAAAAGGGGTTCACAATAAAACCCCTTTTTATTGCCATCATTTTTTTTTCATCAGCTTAAAACGCTGAATGTTTGACATTCTCTAATCATGGACCGTTATAAACATTAGTTTGAGGAACAAAACTAATGGGCTTCGATTTTGTGTCATCATTACTAACATTCCCAAACTTGGCAGATAATCCTGCGGCAAGTTTTGCTTGTTGCGGAAGGATTTCATCAATGTATCGCTTTGGTAGTTGGTCTTTTTCTTCTTTCATTTTTATGTGTGCTTTTATAGATGTATACTCATCTAATACCATAGCAGCTGTTCCAAAGCACATAACCGCACATGCTGCTGAAGCTATAGCGACTGGAAAAAAAGGCAAAGCGATAAGTCCGCCAACTAGTAATGCGGCAATTTTCTTATTGCCCATCTGCTCAAGTTTCTCTGTAATTTGATGAATTTTAATTGCTGGTTTACTTTGGTTAGCAATGATTTTGGCTTTATATTCATCATAGAAAGCCGAATAGATTGTTGTCTCTAAATTGCTTTCTTCATTGTTCAGTTCTATTTTCGTTTGTTTTGACATTTAAATTCTCCTTAATTCAACAGGCAAAATTTGCAGTAATATTGCATCATTATTTCTATAATACATGATACGCAAATCTTGAATTATGTCAATTAAAAAATAAGGAAGTAATACACCTTTATTCAAGTTTTTTGGTGTTATGTCAGCTAGCTAAGTTTGTTTCCCTTTGAAAATAAACAACATTTTTACTCTTTATCGATTATTCGCGTTATTGGTTGATAAAATCAAATGTGTATTTATCCATCTATTAATTTTGATCTCAGAAAACAAGTAAACATTAAAGCTATGTAATTTTCAGTTGTGAGTTCATTAATGGACTTCGTCATTTAAGTAAACCTTTTTGGGATTCAGGTGTTTCAAAATCCTTTCACTGAGTATTAAGTAATTCATTGCCTATGCAAATAATCTGTCTCGAAGACGAGGCTTTTTATGCCCTCTTGAATGAGGTCACTACATATCTTGATAAGAAAAACAGACATGACGACAAATGGGTTTCGCAAAAAGAAGCCATGCGTCTCCTGAATGTTAAGTCTAAAACCACACTCCAAAACTTGCGTGACGAAGGAAAAATCAGATTTTCCCAACCGCAAAAGAAGGTCATTCTCTACGACCGTGCTTCAATCGAAGCCTACTTAGACAAATACGCTCACAATACTTTTAATCTCAAATAACTAGATGGATAAAATCAATCTTAATTATCCGCTTATTAATTTAAGCGGACAGGAACAACCTATGCGTTGTTGGACGATTAGAAATGCGGTCGAGGGTGTTCAAATCTTCGGCGGTATCGGCTCAGGCAAGACCTCTGGCTCAGGTCGGATGATTGCTCTTCAATACTTGTCGGCTGGGTTTGGTGGGCTTGTATTGACCGTTAAACCAGATGAAAAAGCCCTTTGGCAAGAATACTGCAAACTCACAGGCAGAACGGACGATTTGATTATCGTAGAACCTGGACAAGAGCATTATTTCGACTTCCTCGATTATGAGAGCAAAGGGGAAGGAATGACCGAAAACATTGTCCAAGTTCTTAAAACGGTAATTCGCGCTTCACAGGAAAAATCAGGCGGCGGGGCTGACGACCCTTTTTGGGAAACCGCTCTCGATATGCTGATTTTTAATGTGATTGACCTTTGCAAACTTGCCTATGGCAAGGTTTCCGTACAAAGGATGTATGATATTGTGCAGGCTATTCCCAAAGCGGATAGTTTTACAAGCGGTGACAAAAGAAATCTTGCCTTTACAAGTGCTTTCGAACTTGCACAACAAAATGTCAAAAATCAAATTGAAGTTTGGGAACAATTAAATGAGGATGTTATCGAGCGACTAAGCCATGCAGACTATCAGGAAGCTCTTTTTAATGCCTTGCCTGACGCACGAACATTAAAAGCCATTGACCAGTTTTTTCTCGAAAGCTTTATGAACTTAAGCGAAAAAACACGCTCGATTATTGACTTTTCTTTCTCAGGGTTCTTGTTTCGTCTGTTGCGTGACCCGATTTATTCCTTGTTTTGCCGTCATGCTTCGACTTTTACGCCCGATGATTGTATGCAAGGTAAAATCATCCTACTCAATTTGCCCGTCAAGCTTTACCACAAAGTCGGCATTGATAGCCAAATCATGTTTAAATACATTTGGCAGAGAGCGATGGAAAAGCGGGATGTTTCAAAGAATGGTCTACCTGTTTTCCTATGGGCGGACGAGGCGCAAAACTTCCTTCATGAGCATGACCCAGACTATCAAGCCACCGCAAGAAGTAGCCGAATTGCAACGGTCTATATCTCGCAAAACCTGCCGAATTACCTTGCCAATATGGGCGGTGCAAAATCCGCTTATAAGGTCAAAAGCTTTCTCGGTACGCTCGGCACAAAAATTTTTCACGCCAATGCCGATGTTGAAACCAACCGCTATGCGTCTGAACTGATCGGTGACGGATATTTCGAGGAAACCTCCCGAACGGCAACCGCCGCCGGACAGTTTTCCGCATCCAGAACCAAGTCGCTCAAAATCGACCGTATCGTTAGATCCGAAGATTTTGTGCGCCTCAAGACAGGCGGGGATTTAAATAATGCCAAGGTCGAGGGTTATCTGCACCTTCAGGGAAACCCGATTAAAGACGATTGCAGTCATATCAAAATCACTTTCGACCAAAATTTCATGTCAAATATTAATAACAATTAAATTACTTATAAAATGGAAAATCAAAATAAAATAAAAAATCTTTATTACCGAAACACTTTCGGTCGTGGCAATGCCATTAAATTATTATTTCTTTCTTTTTGCTCTATGTTCGTGTCATACCCGCGTATGCTGATTGAGGTTTTTACACGTAAGGACTTTGGAGAAAGATATTTCAGCCTTTCAACGGCTATTATCCTAACGCTTATCTTGGCGGCTTTACCTATGGGTATTTCGCAAATGTCGGACAGTTGGAGCGGTTCGGAATTGGCGACTGAAAGTTACTCCTATGATGAAACTTTCGGAAATGTTGTCGAACAAGCGCAGAATATAGAACCCGAAACCCAAGACGGCATCATGCCCGATTATATCACTTGGTATCTCTATTTGGTTGCTTTTTTGGGTTTCTGTATCAAGCATTACAGAGATAATCTACGCGCTCCTTCTGTGTTTGATTTTGGAAGGTTCAGTCTTTCAAGCGGTATTATACATCCCATTATTCGCAATCTTAAAATTGGTGAATTTTCGCCTAATATTCGATTTATCGAATGTTATCTTGAGCCTGCAATTTTCTTCGTCGCGGGTCTTTTGTTAGCCCTTATTGGCCAGACTTTAGGATGGCTATTAATGGTGTGCAGCTTCTTCTATTCCATGAGTTATATTTCCGCTTATATCGGCGGTGACAACTTTATCTTGGATAAAATCGACGAAATTATCTGCAATGAAGAACTGGAAAATGCCTTTGTTAATGATGTCAATGCAGACGAAACGAAAGGTTTTCAATTCCGAGGGAGCAAGCCAAATGGTGCTGAGATGCGCCGTAAAATCATGCCCTTTATGACCGAAGAAATCGTCACAGAAGCGTCAAGTCCAACCGTTCCAACCGCTCCAAAAAACACATCAGACGGGACGGCTGTAACCGATATTTCAGGTCAAAAATAATAGCCTAAGCAGTGTTTAGGGGAGATGTCTGATGGGTTTTCTTTAATGTACTGCTATGCCGCTCTTCACACAGCCAAGCTGTGTTAGGGGCGGCTTTTTTTTAACCACAATTTAGGCAACGTTATTTGTCTTATACGGATGCCGAAATAAATCTTATTTCCGTAAAATGATTATACACTTTTTATATGATTAGAATGATTCAAAGCCAGTCTGCCGGACACGCCAAGGCATATTTTTCAGATGCCTTGATGAAGTCCGACTATTACGTCAGTGACCAAGAGCTTCAAGGCTTTTGGCAAGGACGCTTGTCTGAACGCTTGGGCTTGTTCGACAAGGATATGAAAGACACGTTTTTCGCCTTGTGTGAAAACGTGAATCCACAAACTGGTGAATCCTTAACACCTCGAACGAAAGACGTTCGTAAGGTCGGCTATGACATCAACTTTCATTGCCCGAAATCCGTTTCCGTCCTCCATGTCTTGGCAGGAGACGATCATATACTGAAAGCCTTTCAGGAGAGCGTCACCGAGACCATGCAATGCATCGAGGCTGACGGGAAGACTCGGGTAAGGCTTGACGGACAGCAAAGCGAGCGAGGTACGAGCGAGCTTGCTTGGGCGCATTTTACCCACCAGACGGCAAGACCCGTCGAGGGTCGTATGCCTGACCCGCATTTGCATAGCCATTGCTTTGTCTTCAATGCGACTTGGGACGATACCGAAAACCGCATCAAGGCGGGTGAGTTTAAGGATATCAAGCGGGATATGCCTTATTATCAGGCACGGTTTCACAAAACCTTATCCGACAAACTGACCGAGCTTGGCTATGGCATCCGAAAGACCGACAAGTCTTTCGAGATTGATGGCGTACCGCAAAAGGTGCTTGACCTATTTTCCAAGCGTACCGATGAAATCGGACGTATCGCCAAGGAAAAGGGCGTGACGGAAGCCAAGGAACTGGCAGAACTCGGCGCACGTAGCCGCTCCAAAAAGCAAAAAGGTCATAGTATGGATGAGCTTAAAACCGAGTGGCGTTTCCAGATTGCCGAACTCGGCAAAACCGAGGAAGACGGTAAAATCGTGCGTCATGCGCCCGACCATCAAAAACTGGAGCTGACCGCCGAGCAATGCATAGACCATGCGATTGAGCATTGTTTTGAGCGCGCGTCGGTCATGGCTGACCGACGCGTTTTAGAAGCGGCGTATCGCCACGCGGTTGGTACATCGGGCGCAAGTGTTGAGGCTATCTCAGAGCAATTCAAGCAAGACCAACGCTTGATACATATTACCGAGAAATTCCGCCCGATGTGTACGACTAAGGAAGTGCTGACCGAAGAAAAGCATATGGTCGATTTGGCACGTCAAGGTAAGGGCAAGCTTGTTCCTACTTACGAGAAAGCTCCTGCGCTTAATCTTGAGGGTCAACAAAAGGAAGCGGTCGAACACGTTTTGACGACCTCAAACCGTGTTTCCATCGTCCGAGGGGCGGCAGGCACGGGTAAAACCACGCTAATGAAAGAAGCGGTCGCCAAGATGGAACAGGCAGGTAAAACCGTGACGGTTGTTGCGCCTACGGCGCAAGCTTCCCGTGGCGTGTTGAAAGAGGAAGGTTTCGACAATGCCGAAACGGTCGCCAAATTTCTGACCGATACCAAGATGCAGGAAAAGGTCAAAAATCAGGTTCTTTGGGTCGATGAAGCGGGATTGCTTGGCACAAAGGATATGACCGACTTGCTCGAAGTCGCCACCAAACAAAACGCACAGCTTATTCTTGGCGGCGATACAAGACAGCACGCAAGCGTTGTGCGTGGCGATGCCTTGCGCATCCTCAACACCGTTGCTGGCATTAAGACGGCTGAGGTCAGTAAAATATACCGCCAACAGAATGAGGATTATAAGGCGGCGGTCGAAGACCTTTCCAAAGGAAAGGTTAAAGAGGCTTTTGACAAACTGGATGATATGGGGGCGATTGTCACGGTTGACCCAATGAAGCCAAACGAGCAAATGGTAAAGGACTATATGGATGCCTTGAAAAAAGGAAAATCCGCGATTGTAATTTCTCCGACCCACGCCCAGGGCGAGGAAGCCACAAAAGAAATTCGCCAAAAAATGAAAGAGGCGGGTTTGATGGGTAAAAAGGAGATTACTGCCACAAGGTATAAAAACATTAATCTGACCGAAGCCGAGAAAGCCGATACACGGAACTACGAGAACGGACAGATTGTTAAATTCAATCAGAATATAACAGGCTTTAATCGGGGTAGTATTTGGACGGTTGAGAAAACCGACCAACAAATAAAGCTTGTGAATGAGAAAGGCGAAAGCAAAGCCTTGCCGATGTCCAATAGCAATCGGTACAGCCTTTACCAAGAAAAAGAAATACAGCTCGCCAAAGGCGACAAAGTGCTGATTACCGATAATAGCTTTGATGCAAACGGCAAGCGGTTGAATAACGGCATGATGCTCGACGTTACCAAAGTATCAAAAAGTGGAAAGATTGACCTAAAAAACGAGGTCAGTAAATCGACTTACGAATTGAATAATAATTTCGGCTTTTTATCCCATGCACATACAGTAACGTCCTACGCTTCACAGGGGAAAAACATTGATGAGGTTTTCATTTATCAGCCTGCGGCGACGTTTCCGGCAACGAATGCGAAACAGTTTTACGTCTCAGTATCGAGAGGCAAGGAGAAAGCACGAATATATACGGATGATAAAGAGAGCCTATTCGACCATGTTGCCGAACTTGGCGAACGCCAATCGGCAATAGAACTGCTTAGTAAAGGCAAAAGCCATCGGGATTTTGTGACCGACCGACAACGACAGGACAAAGAACAGGAGACAAACCATAACCCAATCAAAGATTATGAACCTGACAGGTAATTTTGATAAACTGAACAGAGGCAAGGACGGTCAGAATACTGATGCGTCAAATCCTAATGATACCCAAGAAATTGAGAACTATTCTACGACAGGTCATGTCCGCAATCTTTGCTTTGTGCAAGCGGATGGGAAGCGGTTATTTTTGAATTACGCTTATTTGGTGTCGGGTGAATATTCGCCTGAGGCGAATACGATTAAGCTTGTTTACACAACACACGAAATCACGCTCAAGGGGCGTAACCTTGAGGGGTTATTTGAAAGCCTTATGGCGCATGTGCCAAGGCAGATTGTGGCTGTTGAAAAAAGATATAAGGGAATAAAGGACGAAAATAGTGCTATGATTTATGAAATTGAAATTAAAGAGAATTAATTACGTTTAATCCTTAATACATTTTATTCCTAAAAAGCGAGGGAATTTCCATGAAGCTGAATACATCTTAGAAATATTTTCATTCGGCATAGGTTCAAATATTTGCTCAATTCGAAAACCATTCTTAGTTAGTAAATTAATATAAAGCTCCAAAGGGCGATGGTAATGAGTGGTTTCAAACTCACTGGTGGCATTTGAAATTTTGAATTGGTTACTAACTTCAATTTCTTTATCATAGGAAAACCAATCCTTTTCCGCATAGTCCCAATAAAAAGGCCAGAAATAGGGATGCGTTATTGTAATGGCTAGTGTGCTTTTCTTTTTTAGAACTCTAGCCATTGATGAAACTACTTCATTTAAGTTACCAACATCCATTAATGTCATATTGCAAATTCCTAAAGTGAAATTTGCTCTTTTCAATTCAGGAAAATCTTCAATGGATGATACTAAAAAATCGAAAAACTTATTATTTTTAAAATTGTTCTGAGCAATTTTGATGCTCTTACTACTTATATCAATACCAGTAAATCGTAATGGTTTTGGTTTAATTTTGTTCGTGATGTAACCTGTGCCACATCCAAAATCTATTACGTTTTCAACATTGCTGTGCGTTATCATCTTATTAAGCAAAGGAATTATTATATTATCCATGCTTATATCTTTGTGATTTTGTAGTTGGGTAAATCTCTGTTCAGCGACTTGATCCCATTGTGCCGCAATATCGTCGTTGTTTTTCATTTTATTGTTACCCTTCATGACGGATTTTGGTTTAAAGTCTTTAAAATACTGACAATATCATTCCCTAGCTCACAAAAATTTTCACCCATTTTATACTCATCAATTATATGTTTTTTTCCATCTGCACTACCTCTTCCAACTGCAATTCTTGCTGTTGCTAACCCATAATTTGTTATTGTAAATCTTACCTTTGGGTCATAATTGACATTATATACTACAATTTCCGCACCAGCATCTTTAAAAGCTTTGATGGCATCAATTTCTTTTGGTAGGCATATTATTAATTCTTTTTTTTCCGCTTTCTCAATAAGAATTGCTGTGCTTTTTTCGTCAAGCCAACTCATATCTCTAGTAAAGATAGCGACTCTGCCAGTGTTCTTAATCCAATTGTTCATATACTTCTTTATTTTATCTTTTTTATCAATTGGAAATGATTTAGACTTAGAATGTAAATGGTCGTATATTGTGATAGATACGGTAATGATAAACGATATAATAAATATACCGATAATTATCCATTCTTTAGCACCATAATTTTTATAATCAGGATAAAAGGTGTAAACGAAACCTATAAAACTGCACAATGTGGCAAGTTCTGCAATTATTTTAGGATATAATCTCATTATAATAAATTAATTAATGTTAAATTTTTTAAATCTCTCCGACTAGCTTTTGTAATCTTTCATTTTCTCTCTCCAACATCGCAATGTATTTTTCTTCGGTATGAATATGCATATTTTCCGTCTTCACGGATGCCTGAACAAGCTGATTGTTAGAAATGTTAAATATTTGCGCAGCATCAAAATTCATAATTTGAGATATGTCGACTTCCAAAATTTCTGCGATTTTCTGAATGCGTGAAATTGTCAAATCAGTTTTGTTTCTCTCGATATTGCCATATGCACTAACACTTAAGCCCAATTCGGCAGCCATGAGTTCACGTGTGATGTTTTTTAATTCTCTAAATTTCTTGATGCTGTCGCCTATATTTAAGTGTTTCTCCATGTCTAAAACTGTATTTATTTGCACTCAAAGTAACAAAAAAATACTTAAACTAACAAATTGATAGTCTAAAATTCTTCTTTTGGCAGAAAATTTCCTCAATTTGTGTTGACGCATTCGCTGTTAATTCAACGGTAAAATCTTAAACACAGAATATTATGAGGTTATTTTTAACTGCCGTGTTATTCGCGGTTTCGGGCAATTTATTTGCCCAATGTTTTCAAAAAGTTTCCGCAGGGGAACTACATTTTATTGCCATTAGTCAAAATGGTAGCCTTTGGGCGTGGGGAGAGAATGGCTCAAGACAACTTGGCGACGGTACAATAATCGACAGACCGCAACCCGTCTTAATCAGCTCCGCAAACTGGGCTTCTGTTTCGGCAGGATTGGCACATACTGTTGCTATTAGAGCAGATGGTACACTTTGGGCTTGGGGAAATGATAGTAGTGAGCAACTAGGTAACGGCTCAGGCGGTAATTCAGCCACTCCGCAACAAATCGGCACAGATACCAACTGGAAAGAAGCCGTCGCAGGAGAGCGTGGGACGGTCGCCATCAAGACAAACGGCACGTTATGGGCTTGGGGAAGCAATAACAACGGCTATCTCGGTAACGGACAGACCAACAGCTTTGAGAGTAGTGTACCAATACAAATAGGTACGGCAACAAACTGGAATCATATTGCGGGTAACGATGGCAGAAGCTGTCTAGCGATTAAACTTGATGGTACATTATGGGCTTGGGGTCTAAATCAAAACGGTCAGCTTGGAAACGGAACAACTACCGATAGCTACACACCTATTCAAATAGGTACAGGCACAAACTGGAAATGGATTGATTGCGGTTCTCGCCTTTCTTTTGCCTTAAAAACCGATAATACGCTTTGGGCGTGGGGTTTTTGTAATTCCGGGTTTTCGTTAAATAGTAATGTTCCTCTGCAAATCGGGACAGATAGCAATTGGAAAACGGCTTCTGTGAAAAAATATGAGGGTACGCAATATGTCCTCATGACCAAAACCAACGGCACTTTATGGGGTTGGGGTAACGATGATTTTCAGCAATTAGGAAATGGCACGGCAGGAGATTATTCAAGCCCTGCACAAATCGGAACGGCAACGAATTGGGTTGATGCCTTTGCAGGTTATCAGCAGTCAAGTGGCGTAAAAACAGACGGTACATTTTGGGTATGGGGTACAACAAATTTGGTCGGCGATGGCTCAACGCCTGTTTCAATTCCGACAGTATATAGTTGTACAGCGTTAGGCATTACCGAGAATATAAAAAACTCTTTCGTGGTTTATCCGAATCCTGCAACAGACCGCATTTATATTTACGAAGCGGAAATACTATCGGCGGCGGTCTATGACATAAACGGGCGCAAATTTGCCTTGCCGTTTGAGAGACAAACAAAGTCTTTCGATGTGTCGGAACTATCGGCAGGCGTTTACATTGTTTCAATGGAAACCGAGAACGGGAAACAAAACACACGTTTCATTAAAAAGTAATATATGCAGAAATTCACAATAGGAAATCAAGTTATAGAATATGAAGTAAAGCGGGGTATCGTCCTCGATAATCAAGGCAATCTTGAAACTTCTGTCAGAAGCCATAAAGACAGGGATGGATATGTTACAGGCATATCGACACACTCTACCCATCATCAAAAAGTTTATTTACAAGGCGCAGACGAAAAACCGTTTGCCATTGATTTAAGAAATTGGGATATGCCTGCACTAGCAGGGCATGAACTTATCTTTATATGGGCACAAAGTCCTTATAAACAAAACTATGCTCTTGGATATAACAAGACAATGGATGAATTACTTGAGGTCAATCAACCAGAGGGATATTTCAGCCGTCCCGCAGGAAGTGCGGGGTGCTTGATTGTTATTTTCGGTTTCATCGGGGCGGTTACGTTGTCTTTCTTTTTTTATGATGCAACGAAAAGCGAGGATTATGGCTGGGTTGGTTTCATTCTCGGGATGGGTGTGATGGGGTTACTCTTATACAGCGTCATGTCTAAGCTGAATACGGCGAAACGAAACGGACAAAAATTTAAAGAGAAAATCTTTCAGATTTTTACTGAGAATAGAGGTTAATTTATACTTTCTAAATACCACGCAATAACCTTAATTTTGAGTTAGGTTATTATAAGCCGCCCCTATCGGGGCGGCTTATTTTTTTGATTAATACTCACTAGGTAGCAGAATGACGTTATTTACAAAAAAGATGCGGATTTCTTGAAGCGGGAAATCTGTATATTCTATCTTTTTGCTAAAAACGATGTTGTTGTTACCATCATCGCAAGTCAGAACTGCGGTGCTTTTTTCAAGGTCAACACTTAACGTCCAAGTCTGAAATTCTTCTTTCCTGATGTTCTGTTGCATTTGATTAAAGGCGATTTCATCGATAAGCCAGTATGCGCCTGCTTTTTCGGCAAGGTATTGAATACCGTCGGTATAAAGGACGGTTCTTGCAATCGGGTGGCGATACCAGTTTTCTGTGCCTGTAAATTGTGCGAGGTCTGTTTTTGTGATTGTGTCTTTCATAATTTAACTCCTTTTGTTTAATGCCTCCACCGTGGAGGACGGGGCAAAAAAGGAGAAAAGACATAGGACAAAAGTCACCACCAACACGGGAGCGAAGCGAATGGAGCGGGCAGCGTGATTGACTGCCGGACGGCTTTTATCAACTTGCGCCAGTACTCCCATCGAGTAAGGTATTAAGGAGTGTTTTGAGAGAAAATAAAAAAACAGGTCACCAGTTGGAGTCCTCTTTTACGGAAAAAAATATCGGGGTACAAGTCGGGGTATAAAAGAAATCAGAATTGTGATTTTCTATTTAAAAACAGTAGTATGCATAATATATAATGGTGCTACCCAGGGAGCCAAAATTTTTCCATAAATAATAATCGTTAAACTCAGTTAATGCTAAAAAGCATTGCAATACATGGCTTTTTGACTCATCATCACTCATCGTTAATTACCACTAAATACCCTTAAATAACGAAAGTCTGGGGTATTTTTCTGGGGTATGAATTTTTCATGATGGGGTACAAATGAGCCTTACCGATATAAAATGCAAGGGCGCTAAGCCTAAGATCAAATCTTATAAGTTAACGGATAGCGCAGGGCTGTTCCTTTTGATTATGCCAAATGGTGCAAAATATTGGAGATTTAAATATCATTTTGGGAAAAAAGAGAAGTTACTTGCTTTAGGTGTTTATCCAGATGTTTCTTTAGCTGAAGCCCGTGACAAAGCTTATCAAGCTAAAAAGCAGTTAAAAGAGCATATAGACCCGTCTGAGGCGAAAAAAGAACTGCGACGAGAAGCTATTAAATCGGCACTCAATCCCTTCAAGGATGTTGCTCTGGCGTGGATGGCGACAAAGAGAGAGGAATGGACGCCCAAATACTATAAGACTGTCGAAAGACGGATGGATAATGACATTTTTCCTTACATCGGCGACAGACCTATATCAAAAATCGAAACTGTCGATTTGTATCTGGTCATTAAAAAAATTGAAGCCAGAGGTGCTTTGCATCTTATTAAAAAGATGCGGCAGTACTGCGGTCAGGTTTTTACTTATGCAATGCTTCTTGGTCTTTGCCAACAAAACCCTGCGCTGAACCTACAACGTGCATTCAAGACACGTAAGACGAAACACCATGCCGCTATCGAGGCGAGCGAAATACCACAGTTTTTAAATGACCTTACGGCTAACGGAAATCGGCTTTATCCTCGAACGGTTCGCGCCGTTCGCTTATCACTTTTGACGTTTGTGCGTCCAAACGAATTAAGGAAAGCCAAATGGGCTGATATGGATTTTGAAAAGATGGAATGGAGATTGCCCGCGGAAGTCATGAAATCCCGCCGTGATTTTATTGTTCCCTTATCAAAACAGGCTGTTCTTCTCCTTAAAGAGCAAAAGCTTGAAACAGGGCGTTTTGCTACCGAGTATGTTTTTCCGCATCAGCTCCGAGTAAAAGAGCCTATGTCAAACGGAACTGTCTTACATGCGATTTATCGACTTAATATGAAGGACAAAATGACCGCGCACGGTTTTAGAGCGTTAGCGCGTACCGCCATAAGAGAAGAGTTAGGTTTTGATGCAGATGTGATTGAAATTCAATTGGCGCATAAACCGACCAATTCATTAGGTGAAGCCTATGACAGAGCAAAGTTTCTTATTCAAAGAAAAGACATGATGCAGAAATGGGCTGATTATCTAGACAAGATTTATCTTGAGTATCTAAATAAGAAGTTACTGGACAATAATTTACTTGAGGTCGTTGCTCCAAGTTCAGATGACGAAACTTTATTAAACAACGTAGGTTAAAAAAAGTAATTTTTTATCTGTGTAATAACTCGGTTGTTTAACCGAGCTTATTTGTTGTGGATAAATCAAAATAAATCCTTTGAATTTTGAATATCACGATATATTAAAATTATAGGCTGTAGGGAGTGCAGTCTAACAACTAAGAATAGTATTCAATAAGGGGTGAAAATGCCAAATATGGGGAAAGTGTGCAACGAAGACCCGTTGCTCGACCGCAAAGAAGCGGCAAAATATCTAGGTCTGAGAAACTCAAATACTCTTGCTGTATGGGATAGTACAGGTCGGTATGACCTCAAGCCCGTTAAAATCGGTGCAAGGATGGTTCGTTACAGAAAATCAATCCTTGATGCGTTTCTGTTGAAAAAGCAAAACGCCTAAACCTAAGCTTCAGACTTAATCAATCATCATCAATCTAAAAAGAGGATGTCTCTATGAACATAGAACAAGCCAACGCTCTTTCCTTGCCTGAAATCCTGCAAAAAATCGGTTGCGTACCAGTTAAGGACAAAGGCAATGACCTTTGGTATCTCTCACCATTCCGAGAAGAAAAAACCGCTAGTTTCCACATCAATACCATCAAAAACGTCTGGTACGATTTCGGCTCTGACCGAGGCGGGGACGTTATTAACTTTGCTCAATCCTATCTACAAAGCCAAGGCGAAGACTACACGCCTGCCGATGCTTTGCGTTGGGTCAATAATATGATGCTTTCTCCAGTGTCGATTTTATACGTGCCGAGAGATAAGCCGAAAGAAACAAAAGCAACTCTGACTTTAAGCACGGTTTTCGAGTTGGAGCATAAAGGGCTGATTAATTACCTTGAATCAAGACGTATCTCTTTGGCTCTCGCCAAGAAGTATCTAAAAGAAGTTGTCGTCAATAACAACAATACAGGCAAAAAGTTTCACGCTATCGGTTGGCAGACGGTAAGTGAGGGCTACGAAGTCCGAAACAAAGTCTTTAAGGGCTGCATCGGGTCAAAAAGCATTTCTTTTATCAGAGGGAAACAAGTACCCGCCGTTGAAATCCATGTTTTCGAGGGCATCATGGATTTTCTTTCTGCTGTGTCTGAGCAAAAGGGACAGCAATTTGTGGGCGATGCCATCATTCTTAATTCTGTGAGCTGCCTGCCCCAAGCTTTCCCTTATATCAAGAACTATCATTACCGAAGCCTTTATACATGGCTTGACAATGATACGGCAGGATTATTGGCAACGCAGGCTTTGAAAGAGCTTGCTGAAAAGGAAGGGAACATGACTTTTCAAGCCATGAATAAAAGCTATTCGCCGCATAAAGACGTTAACGCTTGGCACATGGACAAACCGAAAGTGTAAGAAAAAACACTTAAAAATAATCTCTTTAACATTGAAAGGAAAATGAATGTCTCAATTGAGAGCGGACTTTTTGCGCGTTGCGGAAGTTGAACTTGTCTATAAAAGCCAAGTCAAACCATCCGATAGAATGAAAATAACGACTTCCAATGATGCCTTTAAACTTCTTTACGATACGTGGGACGATGGCAAACTTGAATTGCAAGAACAGTTCAGGGTTTTGCTCCTCGATCGTAAAAATAGCTGTTTGGGTGTCTCGACAATTGCAACAGGCGGCGTTTCTGAATGTATGGTTGATGCAAAAATTCTGTTTGCAACGGCACTAAAAGCGAGGGCAAGCGGAATTATTTTGTCGCATAATCACCCATCAGGAAATAAGCAATTCAGCGATAGTGACCTGAAACTGACTAAAAAGTTTATCGAAGCGGCAAAATTATTTGATATTTCTATTCTTGACCATATCGTCGTTACGCAAGACGGATATGCGTCAATGGCAGATGAGGGAAGACTTAACAATCTCGACTGTCCTTTTTAGGTTGTTGTACCTATGTTGTACCAAATGTAAAAGGGCTTACAGATAAACTCTGTAAGCCCTTTATTTACTTGTAGCGAGAGGGAGATTTGAACTCCCGACCTCAGGGTTATGAATCCTGCGCTCTAACCAACTGAGCTACCTCGCCAGTAGTCAGTGCATCCTTGAATGCGGGTGCAAATATAAGACTAATATAACATTGTCCAAATAATAAATTAAAAAAAAATATTTTTTTTCTTGACTGCTTTTTTAAATAAAAATTATATATTTCGCAAAAATTAGAATATGTCACTAAAAGTACGTTACGAAATAGAATTTCCTATAAATTCTTCACCTCAATTGCTGTATCAATACATATCAACTCCTTCTGGATTACAGGAATGGTTTGCTGATACCGTAAATTCTAGAGGAGAATTTTTTACCTTTGAATGGGATGATACAGAGGAACATGCACGCCTTGCTTCAAAAAAAACAGGTGAAAAAGTAAAGTTCAAATGGATTGACGATAATAAAAAAGATACTGAATTCTATTTTGAATTGAGAATTTTAGAAGATGAAATAACAAAAGATGTTTCTTTGATGGTTGTAGATTTTGCTATCGAAGAAGAATTAGACGAGTCCAAACAACTTTGGGAAAATCAAGTTTCCGATTTAAAACATGTTATTGGTTCTGTTTAGAAATCATTTTTAAAACTTATATTTGTCTCGTTTTTAACGGGACTTTTTTATGATTAATTATAACGGCGAAATTCAATCTTCAGACACTACTTTGTCTAATTCAAATAGAGGTTTTTTATATGGTGATGGTGTTTTTGAAACGCTAAAGATTGTTAATAATAGAATCTTATTTATTGAAGATCATTATTTTAGATTAATGGCTTCCATGCGAATTGTAAGGATGCAAATTCCTGGTAATTTTACTTTAGAATATCTTGAGGAACAAGTTTTAAATTTGGCGAAAGCTAACAATTGTGAAAACTCAGCTCGTGTAAGATTCACCGTTTTTAGAAACGATGGCGGATTTTATCTTCCACAAACCAGAACTGTTTCGTTTTTAATTCAAGTTTCACCATTAAAAGAAACCCATTATTCCTTTTCTGATGCCATGTATGAAGTAGATTTGTACAAAGATTTTTACATCACAAAGCAATTACTTTCTACAATTAAAACTACCAATAAGATGATAAATATAACAGGTAGTATTTTTACCGATGAAAATGATTTGCAAAATTGTTTGCTTCTAAATAATGAAAAAAATGTTGTCGAAGCATTAAATGGAAATCTATTTATGTTGATTGGAAATCAATTGATTACACCGTCTATTGAAGACGGTTGTTTGAATGGAATTATGAGAAAACAAGTGCTTCAAGTGGCAAGAAAAATTGAGAATCTTGAAGTTTTAGAGCAACCAATTTCTCCTTTCGATTTGCAAAAAGCGGATGAATTGTTTATTACCAATGTAATTACAGGAATTCAACCCATTACAAAATATCGTAAAAAAGAATATAATAGCGATTTGTCCAGAACTGTATTAGAAAAAATAAATGCTTTAATTTAGTATTGGGTTTTCTGGAGCATTTGACCAAATTATATATTCACCACCAAGTTCAATTATTTTTTCTTTCCAAAATTGTTTAGAAGATTTTTTTAAAATTGATGATTCATAAGTGTTTGAAAAAATTATCCATGAATTTCCTTGTAATTCTTCTTCAAGTTGATTAGCACTCCAACCAGTATATCCTAAGAAAAATCGAATGTCTTCTTTATTGATTTTTCCTTCGTTGATTAAGTTTTTAGTCAATTCAAAATCGCCACCCCAAAAAATTCCATTAGAAATTTCAATACTATTTGTAATAAGTTCAGGAATTGTATGGATGAAGTATAAATTGTCTTGTTCAACTGGACCACCATTATATATAACAAATGAAGATTCAATATCAGGAATTAAATCGTTGATAGTATATTCAAGAGGTTTGTTCAAAATAAAACCAACGGAACCTTCTTCGTTATGATCAGCTAATAAAATAACAGATCTATTGAAAGATAGATCGCCAATTATTGATGGTTCGGCTATTAAAAGTTGACCTTTTTGCAATTTTTCTGATGTCATTTTGACGCAATTTTAACTAAAAGTACGAATAAAAGTTTTAAAACCAAATTTTATAGCAAAAAAAAACCATTCGATAAACGAATGGTTTTCTATATCAAAAATAAACTAGATTAGTTTACAGAACCTTCTAAGTCTGCTCCAGCTTTAAATTTTACTACATTTTTAGCAGCGATTTTGATAGTTTTTCCTGTTTGAGGATTTCTTCCGTCTCTTGCAGCTCTTTTAGATACTGACCATGATCCGAAACCTACTAAAGAAACTCTTCCACCTTTTTTCAAAGTTGATCCTACGTTTCCTAAAAATGATTCTAAAGCTAATTTTGCAGCTGCTTTTGTAATTCCTGCGTCAGCAGCAATAGCATCGATTAATTCTGATTTGTTCATAATAATAGTTATTAATTGTTGGTTAAACTTTTTTGTTAATCAAAACAAATTTAGTAGAAATTACAGACTACACAAGTGATGCATGTCATTTTTAGTCATTTTGTTGATAACTCGTGCTGTTTGTTAATAAAAGTAAAGGTTTTGAACAAAAAAATCTTATTTTTTCAATGATTGCAATACTTTACACCGCTTTTGCGTTGATAGAAAATGATATTCCGTTTAACAATTCGAAGCTTTTCATTCTCTTTTTTCCAGGAAACTGTAGGCTTAGTATTTCTAAAAAACCATTGTTAACAGCAATTTTGATTTCTTTCTTAGTTGTAATGATGCTTCCAACTTCTAAATTATGTGATTCTTCAATCAATTTTGCGTCATATAATTTTACATTCCATTCTTCAGTTCCGTCTTTAAAAAAACACCAAGCATTCGGATATGGAGATAATCCTCTAATTAAGTTGTAAATTTCAACACCTGTTTTCGAAAAATCAATTTTACAATTGTCTTTATTTAACTTGTAAGCCGTTTTAATCTCTGAAGAATCTGTTTGAATTGTAGTAACAACATTTCCTTTTTCTATCAAAGCTAATGTTTCAATTACAGCTTCACTTCCAATTGACTTTAATCTATCATGCAATTCTCCAGCATTTTCAGTTGAAGAAATTGGAGTTTCTTTACTTAAAATCATGGCACCAGTATCGATTTTATCATCAATAAAAAAAGTGGTTACACCTGTTTTAGTTTCGCCATTTATAATTGCCCAATTAATTGGAGCGGCGCCACGATAATTAGGTAGGAGTGATGCATGCAAATTAAAGGTTCCCAATGATGGCATTTTCCAAACTACTTCAGGTAACATTCTAAAAGCAACGACAACTTGTAAATTAGCATTCAAACTTTTCAATTCTGCTAAAAAACTTTCGTCTTTTAAATTGGTGGGTTGCAATAAATGTAAATTATTTTCTAAAGCATATTCCTTTACGGCAGAATATTTAATTTTTTGTCCGCGACCTGCTGGTTTGTCGGCTGCGGTTATCACTCCAACAACCTCGTAGTTATTTTTAATTATGGTATCCAAAATGCCAACAGCAAATTCTGGAGTTCCCATAAATACAATTCTTAATTTTTCCATTATGATTTTATCGAATATAAATTATTTGGCTTAACAATAATACTATCGTTTTCCATTAAATTTTGAAGTGCAAAGATAATATCGTCTTTTGGATATTTAGTCAACTTTTGAATATCTCTCGAACTCATTTCTTGAATTTTCAGTAAACCAATTATTTTTTCAGATAGTGTTGAAGTATCTAACTTGTTCTTCTTTTTGGAAATACAATAGGAGCAAACACCACAATCTTTTTTTATTGTTTCTCCAAAATATTCTAAAAGTAACTTACTCTTACACGTTTTTTCTTCCTTTATATAATGTAATACCGATTTTAATTGTTCGGTTTTTAAATGGTTTTGAGCTTCAAGGTATTTTACAACTCGGCTTATTGTTCGTTCATCTTCTCGAACTTCATTTAATGTCAGCGTTGCGTCATTGTTTTTGGCATGCAATTCAATAACTTGTTTTTCATTTAACTTATGAAGTATGGCTAAAACCTTTTTTTCATCACAATTAGATTTTTTTGCAATTAAAGAGATGTTTATTGCCGATTGAGATTCATAAATTCCTGGATTGGTTCGTAAAATGGTTAAAATAACTTCTTCATCTTGTGGATTCAAACTCATGTAACGAATCACTTCTTTAGATGAGATTATAAATTGCAAGGTGATTTTCTCAGTAAATTCTTGAGATAAACTGATGATGCCTTGTCCGTCTAAAAATTGTAAAGCATTGTAAACTTTTAAAACAGGAAAATTATATTTCGTGCAAAAATGATTGATGTTAAAACTAAATTTCTCGTCAATTCCCTCGCCATATGCAATTTGGAAATAGTTGCAAAGTTTTACAAAGACTAAATTTAAAAAGGCTTTGTCTGACAAAATACTCATGAATTGCGACTCAACATGAATCACATCAGAAGGATTGGTTAGTAAGACCGCAAATGCTTTTTCTCCATTTCTTCCTGCTCGTCCAGCTTCTTGATAATAGTTTTCGAGATTGGGTGGAATGTGTAAATGAATCACAGTTTTTACATTCGCTTTATCAATTCCCATTCCAAAAGCGTTAGTGGCAACCATTATTTGAACTTTCTCGTCCATCCAAAATTTCATGTGATTTTCTTTATCTTTAGAAGACAAACCTCCATGATAATAAGTTGCCGAAAATCCCATGGATTCCAATTGTTTAACGGTTTCCGAACAGGATTTTCTATTGGTAACATATATAATTGATGGTTGTGGATTTTTCTTCAAAATTTGTTCCATCAAATGCAATTTATCTTCTACATTAAAAACCATGTACGCCAAATTTTCTCTAGCAAATGATTTTATAAAAATCGAAGGATTGTCAAGTTGTAATTGTGTGATGATATCTTCCTGAACTCGTTTTGTTGCTGAAGCGGTTAATGCTAAAAAAGCCACTTTAGGGAAAAATTCTTTAAGTTTAGAAATCTTTAAATATGCTGGTCTAAAATCGTGTCCCCATTGCGATACACAATGTGCTTCGTCAATTGCGATTAAATTTATAGGAAGACTTTTTATGCGTTCTAAAATCCAATCGCTTTGCAATCTTTCAGGTGATAAATAAAGGAATTTATAGTTTCCATATTGGCAATTGTCAAGTAAGTCTATGATTTCATCTGATGCAATTCCGCCAGTTAATGCAATGGCTTTAATTCCTTTGTTTTGCAGGTTTTGAACTTGGTCTTTCATCAAAGCAATTAAAGGTGAAATGACTAAGCAAATGCCATCCATCATCATTGCTGGAACTTGAAAAGTAATTGATTTTCCGCCACCAGTTGGCATTAATCCAAAGGTATCTTTTCCTGCTAAAACAGAAGCAATTATATCTTCTTGCGGAGTTCTAAACGCATCGTGATTCCAGTATTTTTGAAGGATTTCTAATGGTTTAGACATTGTATTCAATTACGAATTTAAAATTAGGAATATTTAGTAAAAGTAATAAAAACAATAAACATAATTAGGTTTATAGATTTTTTGAATAAAGCGATTGTGACTTGGAAATTGAAATTGGCGTTTCTATAAAATAATTTAATTGCCAATTTTGTGTTTGTTCTGCTTGTTTATTTTCAGTTTTATCCCATGAAGGGTAAACTCTAAATCCTAGTTTTCCTTTTTTAGACTTACTTTGAAGATATCCTTTTTCTTCTAAAACAGTTTTAGGGAATACAAATTGTCCAAAGTTATTTGGTGTTTCACAATTAATAATTATAAAATCAAAGTTGTCTTCTGAAGAAAACGACTGAATTGGTTTATCTTCTATACGTTTCCATAAAGTAACGAATTGACCAATTTTGGTTGGTGTAATTTTAGATTTTCGAAAAATAATTTTTGAATTGTTGAGTTCAAATTGAGCAGCGCAATACTCTTGACTTTCTTTTTCTATAATTAGATTATGGATTTTTAAATCCAATTTTTCAAAAACTAAGCTTGAAGTTTTTTCTAGTTCTTGAAGCGTCATTTATTGTAATGATTGTAAAATATAATTTGTACGTTCTTCAACCGTTCCTTTTGGAACTTCGATTAAGTTGTAACCGTATTTTTCATAAGTTTCTACAAGATGATTGTAGATTAATTTGGCTTGTTCGTAGTTTTCATAACGCTCGTCATCGCTAACGTATATTTCTTCCCATGGTGGAAGGATGAAAATTCTATCATAATTATGGTCGCGACAAGCTTGATCAAAAAACGAAGGATAACTATCGCCAATGTAATGCATGTAAGCCAAAACATCAGGAATTCCTCTGTCTAGGAAAACTGTTTTGTGAGGTTCGTTTTTGGCATTTTGGTATTGCTTTTTTCTTCCTTCGAGTAGTAACTCGCTGAAAAGTAGTGGTTTTTCTAAAAAAAGTTGTTCGATACCTTGTTTTTGTGCTTCGCTAATAATTTCGCGCGATACCTCAGGATAACAACAATATCCTTTTGATAATAAATTATCAATAATAGTTGTTTTTCCTGTTCCTGGACCGCCAATAATAACTACAATTTCTTTTTCCAAAATTTTTGAAATAAGGCGCAAATTTATTGAAATGTTTTAGATAATCGAGGTTGTTTTGTAATTTTATTTTCTATTCGATACAATTACAAATTAGCCCTGATTGAAGTGGTATCTCGTCTTTTGGGACGAGATAGAACAAAAAGCAGGAATATGGAAACCTAAAAAACCCAAACGATTCGCTCCTAAAAAAAACTAAAAACTAAACAAATTGTAATATCAAAAATGTATATTTGCGTTTATTTTAATTTCAAGAATGGATAAGAAGACGGAAGAATTTTACATTCGGCTAAAGGAAGAATTGAGTAATACTTCTGAGTGGCCAACAGAATACCTTTACAAATTTATTGTGCCAACAGATGCTAGAAAAATTGAGGAAGTTGAAAATGCTTTTGATAATATGGGCGCAGTAATAAAAACACATCAATCTAAAGCAGGAAAATATACAAGTGTTTCTATCAATGTAATGATGGAATCTCCAGCCGATGTGGTTGAGAAATACATAGAAGTTTCTTCAATTGAAGGGATAATTTCATTTTAATATGGTACCAAAATACATAAAAGAAAATGCTAACGATGTAGTATTCAATTTAGAATACAATGCAGAACGTCCGCATTTAATCATACCAGAATATGGTCGTCATTTGCAAAAATTGATTGACTTAGCTGTGGCGATTGAAGACAAAACGGAACGTAACAAAGCAGCAAAATACATCATTCAGGTAATGGGAAGTTTAAATCCGCATTTGCGTGATGTTCCAGATTTTCAGCACAAATTGTGGGATCAAATTTTTATTATGTCCGATTTTAAATTAGATGTAGAATCACCTTATCCAATTCCGACGCGTGATGTAATCAATTTGAAACCAGAGCGATTAGCATATCCACAAAAAAATCCGAAGTATCGCTTCTATGGTAATAATATCAAGTACATGATAGAAGTTGCCAACAAATGGGAAGAAGGCGAAATGAAAAGTGCTTTGGTAAAAGTTATTGCTAATCACATGAAAAAGTCTTATTTGAGTTGGAATAAAGATACTGTAACTGATGCCGTAATTTTCGAACATTTATTCGAATTGTCTGACGGAAGAATCAATCTAACAGGAAGCGAAGAAGAACTTTCGACTACAAATGATTTGATTAGAACTAATAAGAAAGTTTCGAACAAATCACAATTGCAACAAAAAAACATGAAAATTCAAGGGTTCAAAAAACCTATTCCAGGTAAAAAACCTTTTATAAAAAATAATAATAATCCAAAACCTTAATTTGTATACTGTATATTGTAAAATTGTAAATCGATTTTACAGTACACATTATACAATTTTACATTATACAGAAAAAAAATGGGAACTTTTCAAATTGAAGGAGGCATTAGACTAAAAGGTGATGTTACACCACAAGGAGCAAAAAATGAAGCATTGCAAGTTTTATGTCCTGCTTTATTAACATCAGAAAAAGTTAGAGTAACAAATATTCCAGATATTATTGATGTAAATAAATTAATTACATTATTAGGAAATTTAGGAGTTAAAATCCAAAAAAATGGTCCGGGCGATTATACTTTTCAAGCCGATGAAGTAAATGTTGATTATTTAAAAACAGAAGCTTTCAAGAAAGAAGGCGGAAGTTTGAGAGGTTCAATTATGATTGTTGGTCCACTTTTAGCTCGTTTTGGATGCGGTTATATTCCAAAACCTGGTGGCGATAAAATTGGAAGAAGAAGATTAGATACACACTTTGAAGGATTCATAAATCTTGGTGCAAAATTCCGTTATGAAAGAGAAGACCATTTTTATGGTGTTGAAGTTGAAGGAAGATTGAAAGGTGCTTATATGTTACTTGATGAAGCTTCTGTAACAGGAACTGCTAATATAGTTATGGCAGCCGTTTTAGCTGAAGGAACAACAACAATTTACAACGCAGCTTGTGAGCCTTACTTGCAACAATTGTGTAAAATGTTGAATTCTATGGGTGCTAAAATTAGCGGAGTAGGCTCTAATTTACTAACTATAGAAGGAGTTGAAAGTCTTGGCGGATGCGAGCACAGAATTCTTCCGGATATGATTGAAATTGGTTCTTGGATTGGTCTTGCGGCGATGACAAGAAGTGAAATTACTATTAAAAATGTATCTTGGGATAATTTAGGTGTGATTCCGAGTGTGTTTAGAAAATTAGGAATTACGCTTGAAAGACGCGGTGACGATATTTATATTCCAACACATGAAAATTACGAAGTAAAAACGGATATTGATGGTTCTATTTTGACTATTGCCGATGCGCCATGGCCAGGATTTACACCAGATTTACTAAGTATTGTATTAGTAGTAGCTACGCAGGCAAATGGAGATGTGTTGATTCATCAAAAAATGTTTGAAAGTCGTTTATTTTTCGTTGATAAATTGATTGATATGGGTGCCAAAATTATGTTATGTGATCCGCACAGAGCTGTGGTTATGGGACATAATTTCCAATCGCAATTGAAAGCAACGGTTATGAGTTCACCAGATATTAGAGCAGGAATTTCGTTATTAATTGCTGCACTTTCTGCCAAAGGAACTTCAACTATTCAAAATATTGAGCAAATTGATAGAGGTTACGAAAGAATTGACGAACGATTGAGAGCGCTTGGTGCTAATATTGTTAGAGTTTAATAAATATTAATATTGGATATTTTAAATCCCAAATCTTTATAAGTTTTGGGATTTTATTTTTTTTATGGAAACTTATATTATCATAATTCTTTGTATTGCCTCATTTTTCGCAGGATTTGTGGATGCTATTGTTGGTGGTGGCGGATTGATTCAAACTCCAGTGGCATTAATTTTATTACCTAATGTTGCAGTTTCTTCTATCATTGGTACGTTGAAAATTCCTGCGTTTAGCGGAACTTCTTTTGCAGCACGACAATATTTGAAGAAAGTAACTATGAATTGGAAATTGCTAATTATTATGGCAATTGTAGCTTTTATTTCCGCTTTTTTGGGTTCAACACTTTTGACATTGGTTAGTAATGATTTTATGAAACCATTGCTTTTCGTTGTTCTGATTTTAATAGCGATTTATACTTTCATGAAAAAGAATTTTGGAAGTCATCAAGCAAAGAATTTATCGGATAATAAATTGCTTTTGTATGGAATTTTAATGAGTATCGTAATTGGCTTTTATGATGGATTCATCGGTCCAGGAACAGGAAGTTTTTTGGTTCTTGGATTTGTGGCTATACTAGGTTTCGATTTTCTTCACGCTTCTGCAAATGCTAAAATGGTGAACTTGGCAACCAATTTTGGTTCGATTTGTCTTTTTGTTTTAAAAGGTAAAATTATATGGGCAGTCGCAATACCTATGGCTTTCTGTAACGCACTTGGTGGTTTTATTGGAGCAAAATTAGCCATCAAAAAAGGAAATGGATTTATAAGAATCTTCTTTCTGATTGTAGTAATTGGAACGTTGATTAGATTTGGATATGATGTTTTTGTAAAATAAAAAATCCCAAAATTTATATTTTGGGATTTTTTAATATTATTTAAATTCTGAATAAACTTCTTTATTGTCTATATAAATTTGCGTGATATGTTTACAAGTTGTTCCAAATGGTGCTAATGGAGTCCAATTTTTCGCATAATTTAAAGTGACTTTTTTTCCAACAAAATTACTTTTGGATGTGTCCAATTCAAATCCGTTTTCTAAACCACGATTGATGTAATAGGTGATTTTATCATTTTCTAATTCAAACACTAAATCTTTAACGCCGCCTTCAGAAACCGATTTAATAATTCCTACGACTTCAACACTGTTTTCTTTTGAAGTGTCTATTGGTTTCAAACCGATTAAAGTAAGTGTCAACAGAATTAAACCTATGATTAAGAGTATTTTTTTCATTCTTTTTGTTTTAAAATAAACGAAAAAGTAATTGAAATATTATTCTGCAAAATTCAAAAATTTCAAACCAAATATAATTGCATCACCTCGATAACCATTTTGATATGAACGTACATAATCTAAACGTAACATTCTGAATTTTCCAAAACCTAAATTATCTAATCCAACTGAAAATTCTTGATAAGGATTTCTGTTTGGAATTGCTAAATTGTTAAAACCAAGAACCAATTGTGATTTCAATTTATTCAAAAGTGGAATTTTGTTCATTATATAACCGCTATCGTTGTGTTCAAAATGCGCTTCAAAATAGCTATCATTAGTACTTGCCGAATAATAAGGTAAGTTGTTGAACATATTTGTGTAGTCAAATCCACCAGAAACATGGGTTTGATTTCCGTTAAAGTGTTTATAATCCACAAATGAAATATTGTCTGCATTAAAGAATTTTCCTCCTTTGAAATTCATTTGTAAATTACCTTTATTACCAATCGATAGATTATGTGTAATTCTTGCTGAAATTAAATCATATTCATATTTTTTATCTGTTGCAGCAAAAGTTTTTTCATAACCTAAATAAATATTAGGTGATTTTTCATTTCCTATATTGTATTTTCCATCTGGTCGAGAAAGATATTTTTGTCCAAATTTAATTCGTGCTAAAACACTTGTTTTAACTAAATTATGTTTGTCAAATGCTGGTGTAACATAATCATTTGGCAGTAAAGGATTGTTTGAAGTGTATAAATCATTATTTTTAATTGTAGTATAATCTGTGGTGTTCCAAAGTGGTTTTCTTTCCGAATATTCTGCATTAAAATTTAAGTTTAATCCATTTGCAACTTCTCTACTAAAATTAGCAGAAACAAAATTTTTCTCATACAATTTCATGAAATTATTTTTGAAAAATAATGAGCTAACCGTGTTTATTAAATTTGAAATAGGATTATTGCCATTAAATTGATTAACGCTACTTCCACCATTTACATTTAAAATACTTTGATTGATATTATTGAATTTTTTGATAAAACTTCCTGTAGCACGAATTTTTTCTTCGGAAAAACCATAATCAAAACGCGATCCTATTCTTGTGAAGGTTCTTTTTTCATCGTCATACTTTGTGTAAGAAAGGCCAACTTGTGTTTTCCAACCTTGAACTGTATTGAATGAAGTTGAAAAAAGTGGTCCATCATAATTTAAAACCCATTTTTTGAATGAGTTTCTGTACGAATAGCCCATAATGATATCTGAAAAACCAAATTTATTTCTCTTGGAATCAATGGAATCTAAATATTTTTGAGATTTTTTCTTGGTTTGAAGTGCATCTTTCTTTAAGTAATCTGTTGCTTCTTCATTAGTTAACGGAACAGGTCGAATGGTTTCCCAAAAAGAATCTTCTTTTTTATTAGCGTTTTCTTCAAATTTTAAAACTTCGGCACTAAAAGTTTTTTTCTCAAATTTATCTGGGAATTCAAAATTTGAATATACGTAAGTGAAATTTCCTGAAATGTTAATTCCTAACATTCCTGCTGCAAAGTCTAGGGTTTGAGTGTTTTTTGACCAAATTTTAGTTGAATTATTGAAACTAAAGCTTTGCTTTAAAGTAAGTGAATTTAAAGCAGGATTTTGCATTTGACTACCTTTTATTGTTAAATCAACGGCATAAATTGCCCATGAATCCTCAACAATGTATATAAATCCTTCCATTACAGGTTCAGAATCACGCTTTGGAGTTACCTTAATTTTGTTAATTACTTTGTTATTTTCATCAGAAAAAACACCTTCAAGTTTGTACTTATAATAGTTGAAAGCATTATCAGAAATTGGAGTAATAACTTTTACATCAAAATCTAAATAGTTTTCATAAAAATCAAAATTGGCTTGCGCAGCATTGTTAAAACTAAAGCCATTATCATTTCCGCTTACTTTTGATGCAATAATAGTTTCCTTTAATTGATCGGGTTTTTGATAGGTTATTTTTGAAACCGTTTCTGATAGATATAGAATTCCACTTCTTGTAGAATCAATTATTTCGTCAAAGAAATCTAACTTTTGTCCCATTATTTTTTTTGGAAGATCTTTTACTCTAAAAATACCTCGAGAATAAAAATCGGCTGTAAATCTTGCTGTTTTTTCACCATTTGATTTTCGGCTTACAATGGCTTTTTTTATAATATCATTTGCAGGATTAACCTTTTTAGAAATAACAACTTCATTTATTTGAATATCTTCTTCAATTAATTGAACATCTACATTTTGTGGAAATTTTTCAGCTTGAACAATTTTTTTTTCGGTTTTGTAACCAAGAAATTGAAAAAGAACAACATGTTTTCCTGGAGTTTTTACATTTAATTCATATTTACCTTGCTCATTTGAAGTTGTACTTGTGTAAGTATCTTGCAGATAAATATTCACAAAAGGCATTGGATTTCCTTTGGTATCAGTAATTGTTCCTTTAATTTGAGCAAAACTACAGATTGATAATAAAAGTAAAAAAAGAGAAGTAATTTTTTTCATGTTGTATGGGTTTTATTAGATAGACGATTATTGGATTGAAATGGTTGCATCAATTTTAAAAATCAAAAGACATTTATAGGATTTTCAAAATTTCTTAAAATGTGTAATGAAATCTAAGTTCTCAGTCTAGTATAAAACTTTGCAAAGCCAATTCATAACTTTTTAATCCAAATCCTATAACAATTCCTTTTACACAAGGTGAAATATAGGATTGATGTCTAAATTCTTCTCTCGAAAAAGTATTTGAAATATGAACTTCAATTGTTGGGGTTGAAATGGCTTTGATAGCATCACTAATTCCAATAGATGTGTGAGTATATGCAGCGGCATTTAAAATTATTCCATCATATGAAAAACCAACTTCTTGAATTTTAGAAATCAATTCACCTTCAATATTACTTTGAAAATAATCTAATTGAATAGATGGATATTTTGATTTTAATTTGATGTAGTAATCTTCAAAAGTTTCACTTCCATAAACTTCAGGTTCACGTTTACCTAGTAAGTTTAAGTTTGGTCCGTTAATAATAATGACTTTCATTTGAAATAGGTTTTTGTAAAATTAAAAAAACCGCTCATATAAAGAAGCGGTTTTGTAAAAGTTTATGATTTTATTTTAAAACATATATCCAATAGATGCTTGAAGTACACTGTTTTTTACATCGGCATCACGTTTAGGTTCAGTTAAACCTAAACCATATCTTCCTTGAACAAAAAAGTGTTTACCTAGTTTATAGCTTAAACCTCCTGCAACTGCAAAGTCAAAAGTGTTAGAATCACCAGCTTCAACTTCGTTTCTTTCGCTTAATAAGAAAGACGCTTGTGGTCCAAGTTCCAAACTCAAATTATCATTTAAATTGAATTTAGCTAACAATGGAATAGAAATATATCCCAACTCGTTTTTAAATTGTTCACCAAGATTGTCAACTTCTGCTCCTTGTGTTGAGTACAATAGTTCGGGTTGAAATGAAAAGTTTTTTAAAACCTTTATTTCTAAAACTATACCCGCATGGAAGTTGGTTATCGCGTCTGTATTAACATCGGAACCTGTGTAATTAGCATAGTTTATTCCAGCTTTTAGACCAAGTTTCATTAATTCACTTTTTTGAGCAGTAGTAACTTGTACTGATAGTAATGTGATAATTACAAATAAAATTGACTTTTTCATTTTTAGTTTTCATTTTTATGGTTTTCAAAAATAGCATTTTTTACGATATTAACGAATAATGATTTAACTTATTGTTCTTAAAGGTATTAAATCCTAGTATTGTTAATAACTATGTTGACAACTCAGTTTTTTATTTTGTCTAATTCAGTCATAATTCAGTTTAAATTTGTTATATTAATTTTAAACAAAATAAAACATGAAAAAAATTATTTTATCTTTAGTAGCTATTGCTGCTTTTGGTGTTGCGAATGCGCAAGAAGACATGAAATTTGGAGCTAAAGCTGGTATCAACATGTCAAATTTTACTGGTGATGCTGACACAGATTCTAAAATTGGTTTCCAAGTTGGAGCTTTTGCAGAATTTAAAGTTTCTGAAAAGTTTGCTGTTCAACCTGAAATTTTATTTTCTGCTTTAGGAGCAAAAGATGATTCAGACAATTACAATTCAAATTACATTTTAGTTCCAGTAATGGCTAAGTATTATGTTGCAGAAGGATTTAGTTTAGAAGCTGGTCCACAGATTGGTTTTTTAATGTCTGCTAAGTATGGTGATACAGATATTAAAGATGCATACAAATCAACTGATTTTGCTTTAAATTTAGGTGCAGGTTATGATGTAGCTGAAAACATTAATATTGGATTAAGATATTCTTTAGGTTTATCTAATGTATCAGACATTGGTGGAGATGTTAAAACTTCTAATATTGCATTAGCTGTTGGTTATAAATTCTAATTTTAGAGTTAATAATATTAAAAACCTCTCATTTGAGAGGTTTTTTTTTGTTTTGTAATTTTTTTGTTTATTTTTGTGCGAAATTTTAAACAAAATAAAACATGAAAAAAGTTATTTTATCTTTGGTAGCTATTGCTGCTTTTGGTTTTGCTAACGCACAAGAAAAAAATGAATCTTCTGAAGGATTTGCAAAAGGTGATGTATTTGTATCAGGTGCTTTATCTTTAGGTTCTTCAAAAACAGGTGATTTTAAAGCTAATTCTTTTGAAGTTGCTCCAAAAGTTGGATACTTTGTATCAGAAAACATTGCTGTTGGTGCATCTCTTGGTTTTAATTCATTAAAATTAGATAACGGATCTGATGATGCTACAAATTCTGGTGTAGGATTTGGCGCTTTTGGTCGTTACTATTTTACTCCTGCAAGCAAATTTTCTTTATTTGCTGAATTAGGAGTTGATTACACTACAACTGATGAAGAATTTGATGCTGAAGATGGTACTGTATATACTTCTTCTTTTGAAAGTAAAGAGTTAGGTTTAGGATTAGGTTTAGGTATGAACTATTTCGTATCTTCTAATTTTTCTATTGAAGCGGGTGTGGCTGTTTTAGGATACACATCTAACGATAATGGTGGTGATGGTGCTGATAAAACTAACACTTTTGCTTTAGGCGGAGACTGGAGAGCAGTGACTTTCGGAGTTAACTACAAATTCTAATCTAAATTTTTAGATTTTAATATAAAACCTCTCAATTTGAGAGGTTTTTTTATGCTTGTAAATTACTACTTTTGTTGTAATGAAATGGAACTCCTATATAAAAAGTTATCAATCTTACTTAAGAATTGAAAGAGGTTTGTCAAAAAACACTATTGATAATTATACTTTCGATTTAGAACGATTGCAACTCTTTTTAGATACTAATGGAATAGAGGTTTCACCATTAAAAATTTCCGAGGAAACCATTCAACAATTTATATACTCCGTTTCAAAAGAGGTGAATCCGAGAAGTCAAGCACGAATAATTTCTGGATTGAAAAGTTTTTTTTCCTATTTAATTTTTGAAGACTACAGAAATGATTCTCCTATGGAATTAATAGAATCTCCTAGATTAGGAAGAAAGCTACCAGATACTTTGTCTGTAGATGATATTGATAATTTGATTGCGGCTATAGACTTGTCAAAACCTGAAGGTGAAAGAAATAGAGCAATGCTAGAAACACTTTATGGATGTGGTTTACGTGTATCAGAATTAGTAAATTTAAAAATTTCCGACTTATTTTTTGATGAAGGTTTTATAAAAATTACAGGAAAAGGAAATAAGCAACGTTTTGTTCCCATAAGTGAAGTTACTAAGAAATACATTGAATTGTATCGAAGTTTAATTAGAAGTCACCTTGAAATTCAAAAAGGGCATGAAGATACATTGTTTTTGAACAGAAGAGGAAGGCAACTTACTAGAGCAATGGTTTTTACTATTATAAAGGACTTAGCGGTTAAAATTAATTTGAATAAAGCTATTAGTCCACATACCTTCAGACATTCTTTTGCAACTCATCTTTTAGAAAATGGTGCTGATTTACGCGCAATTCAATTGATGTTAGGTCATGAGTCCATTACTACAACAGAAATTTATGTTCATCTTGATCGTAAACACTTAACTCAGGTTATGAATTCTTTTCATCCTAGAAAATAATTGTTAAATTTTTCAGTTGTAGAAAAGATTCTACGTCATTTATAAATTTGTTAACATTATAATATTTTCCTTTGCAAATATTTATTTTGAGGTGAAAATATGAATGAATATTTGAATGACAATCAAACAATTGCTGAAATTAGAAATCATTTCGCAATCTCTGCATCAGGAATTGGTGTTTGGGATTGGAACTTGATTACTAATGAAGTATATTATTCTCCTGAGTCCTTGAAAATTCTTGAAATGAAACAAATGGATTCTTACATTTCAAATCCTGAAGAATGGGATGAAAAAGTGCATCCAGACGATAGAGAATTATATTTTGGTAATATTCAATTGCATTTTGATAATAAAATTCCTTATTACGAAACTTGTCATAGAGTAATGTGTAATGGAAAATATAAATGGATTCTTGACAGAGGTAGAGTTGTTGAAAGAGATATTCAGGGTAAGCCATTAAGAATTGTTGGAACTCATACTGATGTTTCAATTCAAAAAGAAAGAGAAGAAAATCTTTTAGAGACTTTGTCGCTTGTAAATAATCAAAAAAACACTCTTTTAAATTTTGCTCACATAGTTTCTCATAATCTTAGGACACATTCGGGTAATTTAAGTTCAATTTTAAAATTGAATGAGGAAAAAATGTTTGAAAAAGATGAATTTATTGAATATTTAAAAATTGTTTCAAAGGAATTGACTGATTCTATTGATAGTTTAGTAGAGCTTGTTACTGTTCAAAATGATTTTGAAATTGAGAAAAAGAAATTAAATGTAAATATTTATATTGATAAGATTTCAAATGTTTTGACTGATGTCATAAGAAAGAATAAGACAGAAATCATCAATTTAGTTCCTGATGATTTTGAAGTTTTATTCAATTCAGCTTATCTTGAAAGTGTTCTTTTGAATTTAACTAGTAACGCAATTAAATATTCAGATAATTCTAAATTGTCTTATGTAAAATATTCCGTTGAGCAGAGTGAAGGTTATAGAGTTTTAGTAATCGAAGATAATGGATTAGGTATTGATTTGGAAAAGTATAACGATCAAATTTTTGGATTGTATAAAACATTTCACTCAAATAAAGATTCCAAAGGTGTTGGTCTTCATATTACTAAAAACCAAATAGAAGCAATGGGCGGAAAAATAGAAGTTCAAAGTAAAATTAATGAAGGGACAATTTTTAAAATCTACTTTCAATAATTGAAAAGTATAAAAATTAAAAAGCCGACTAAATTATTTTTAGTCGGCTTTTTTATAGAATTTAGTGAAACTATTTTGCAATATTTACAGCACGAGTTTCTCTAATTACAGTAATTTTAACTTGACCAGGGTAAGTCATTTCTGTTTGAATTTTCTGCGAAATCTCAAAAGATAAATTTGATGCCATATCATCAGAAACTTTTTCGCTTTCTACGATAACACGTAGCTCACGTCCTGCTTGTATTGCATAAGCACTTTTTACTCCGTTAAATCCAAAAGCAATTTCTTCTAAATCTTTCAAACGTTGGATGTAAGAATCTAAAACTTGTCGACGCGCACCAGGTCTAGCTCCAGAAATAGCATCACACACTTGGATGATTGGAGAAATTAAATATTTCATTTCAATTTCGTCGTGGTGAGCACCAATGGCGTTACAAACTTCTTCCTTTTCACCATATTTTTCAGCCCATTGCATACCAAGTAAAGCGTGCGGTAAATCACTTTCTGCATCAGGCACTTTTCCTATATCGTGAAGTAAACCAGCACGTTTTGCTAATTTCACATTCAATCCAAGTTCAGCAGCCATAATTCCACAAAGTTTAGCTACTTCACGTGAGTGTTGTAATAAATTTTGACCATAAGAAGAACGATATTTCATTCTACCAACAATCTTAATTAACTCAGGATGTAATCCATGAATTCCTAAATCGATAACAGTACGTTTTCCTACTTCAATGATTTCATCATCAATCTGTTTAGCAGTTTTAGCAACAACTTCTTCAATTCTCGCTGGGTGAATTCTTCCGTCAGTTACTAATTTGTGTAAAGATAAACGTGCAATTTCTCTTCTAACTGGATCAAAACAAGAAAGTATAATAGCTTCAGGTGTGTCATCAACAATAATTTCAACTCCAGTTGCTGCTTCAAGCGCACGAATATTTCTTCCTTCACGGCCAATGATTCGTCCTTTAACATCATCTGATTCAATATTGAACACTGAAACGCAATTCTCAACAGCTTCTTCAGTTCCAACACGTTGAATGGTATTGATGATTACTTTCTTAGCTTCTTGAGCCGCGGTAAGTTTAGCTTCTTCAATGGTTTCTTGAATGTGAGCCATTGCTTTAGTTTTAGCTTCAGCTTTTAAGTTTTCAACTAATTGCTCCTTAGCTTCTTCTGCCGAAAGTCCAGAGATTACTTCAAGTTGTTCTACTTGACTTTTGTGCATTTTTTCTACTTCTTGATGCTTTTTATCAAGCATTTCAAGTTTAGAAGTGTATTCTGCTGTTTTTGACTCAAAATCATCATTTACTTTTTTAGCTTTTGCAAGCTCGCTTGAAACCTGTGATTCTTTGTCTCTAATTCTTTTTTCAACTTCAGCCATCTTTTTGTCTTTGGCTAAAATTTCTTTTTCGTGTTCCGATTTTAATTCTAAAAACTTCTCTTTTGCTTGAAGTAGTTTGTCTTTTTTGATGTTTTCGGCTTCTAAATTTGCATCTTTTAAAATTGATGATGCTTCTTTCTTTGCGTTTTTGATAAGGTTAGAAACGTTGCTTTTTTCGAGCATTTTTGCTATGGCAAAACCTCCAGCAACACCAACGATTATCCCGATAATTATTGATAATATGTCCATGGTTGTGTAAAAAAATTAATATATAAAAAAACCTACATTAGTTGCTTGTATAAACTCGTAAGGACAAGTTTTGAGTTAACTCGTTGTTCAAGTTTCCTACGCAAGGCAGGCATACTATAGTAACGAAGATTCACTCATTTTAATTTGTTAGTGTTGAGTTTACCAATTATGAACTAATGTAGGCAGTATTTTTAGCTTATTTATAAGAACGTGTTTTTATATTATTTATTGAGATATTCGTCTATTAAATTATTCAATTTCGTTAATCTTTCAATTGATTCGGTTCCATCTATGGCGTTATCAACCTTTTTTTGTTCTACTTGAGAAGCAAATTGCAAAGCACACATGGCTAAAACATCTTGTTTGTCTCGAACGGCATAACTTTCTTCAAACTGCTTAATCATCGAATCGATTTTTTTAGAAGCATTTCTCAATCCTTCCTCTTGCGACATGTCAATCGTTAACGGATAAACTCTGTCGGCAATATTCAATTTAATTTTAAGCTTCTCATCCATACTTTTAATCTGCAAGCTGTGCTATACAGTAATCAATTTCACGAATTAATGAATTTATTTTAAGCTTTGTATCTCTTTTATAATCTTCACTGCCTAACAATGAATTTGTCAATTTTAGTGATTCAAAATCTTTTTTCAATGTTTCCATGATTGTATTTTGATTTTGAATTACATTGCTTGAAACGGTCAATTCTTGTTGTAAAACTTGATTTTTTTGTTCTAAATTGTCAATCTTAGTTAACAACTTATGAATTTTACTTTCAAGAGTATCAATTATTTCCGCAATTTCACTCATGCTTGACTTTATTCATTACTTAATTTACAAATTTATAATTACTATTCTATTAAAGCAATATTTTTTGTTAAAATCTTCTTTTATTTTTTTATTGTTTTCTAATATTATGTTTAATAGTGAGTTATCATTAGAAAAAATATTTAAATTTAGTATATATCAATCTTTTTTATATTTTAGCAAAAAACCATAATTATATGCGATTAGTACCATTTTTTCTACTTTTTATTCTTTTTTCCAATGCTCAAGATCAATATCCAAAAGACTATTTTAGATCACCATTAGATATTCCGATGAAATTGTCAGGAAATTTTGGTGAATTACGTCCCAATCATTTTCATGCTGGTTTTGATTTTAAAACGGAACAAAGAGAAGGTTTGAATGTTTATGCTGTTGCAGATGGTTTTGTTTCTAGAATTAAAATTTCTACAGCAGGTTATGGAAAAGCAATTTATATAACTCATCCCAATGGTTTTACTTCTGTTTATGGGCATTTGAAAACTGCAATGGGCAAAATTCAAGAACGAATTGTTCAAGAACAATATAAAGAACAACTTTATGAAGTTGAAATATATTTGAAACCTGGCGATATTCCTGTTCAAAAAGGAGAAATTATTGCTTTGTCAGGAAATACCGGTAGTTCAGAAGGTCCGCATTTGCATTTTGAATTTAGAGATGCCGCAGAAAACATCATTAATCCATTGTTTTTTGGTTTTGATAAATTACTTCCAGATACAAAAAAGCCCATTGTTAATGCTTTAGTGGTTTATCCAATTGATGAAAATTCAGTAGCTAATCAATCGCAACGTCCTGTAAATTTGAATTTATCGTTGCAAGCTGATGGGACATATTTATCAGAAAAAGTTTTGGCTTCAGGAAAAATTGGTTTCGGAATAAGTAGTTATGATGTTGACAATGTTTCATACAACAATAATGGAACGTACAAAACTGAATTGCAAAGTAATGGAAAACCATTTTTTGGATATGAATTTGATAAAATGGCATTTGATGAAGCTAGATTTGTAAACAATTTGATTGATTATTCGCGATATAAAAATTTGCGCCAACGAGTGCAACGATTATTTATGAAGAATTTTTATTCTTGGAGCAATATAAAAAGCAATATTGATAATGGTATTTTAGATATTTCTTCAAACTCGACCCAAACTAAAAAGTTAGAAGTTTCTGATTTTAATAACAATAAAACCATAATTTCAATTCCAATTGAATATTCGGCATTAAAACCAACAGTGTTTGCTGAAAATTTAAAAACACCTTATTTTGTAAAAGCAAATAGAGAGTCTAATTTTGAAAAAGAAAATGTAGCTGTCTATTTTCCAGAAAATACATTCTATGAAGATTTTTATTTAAACTTTGATGTAAAAAATAATAATCTCTATTTACATAAAGATGTTGTTCCAGCACATACTAATTTTACGATATCATTTGAAGATACAAAATCATCAGTTGAAGATAAGAAAAAGATGTTTATTGCTGCCGTTAACGGAAATAAATTGAGTTACCTTACAACAAAACTAACAGGTAATACGTTTTCATGTAAAACAAAAACATTAGGACAATATACTTTAGCAAAAGATACAACGGCGCCAAAAATAACTATTTCAAAAAGCATTGAAGGTAAATGGATTACAGCTCAAAAAAGTATAAGTTTAACCATTTCCGATGATTTGTCAGGAATTAAAACCTACAACGGATTTTTAAATGGAAAGTGGGTTTTATTTGAATATGAATCAAAATTAAAACGAATTACGCACGTTTTTAATGATAGTTTTCTACTTGAAGGTGCTAATAAATTGAAAGTGGTTGTCACTGATAATGTTGGAAATTCTACTATCTTTGAAACGCAATTTAACAGAAGTCAAAAAAAATAAATCTTGAGAACAAAAATTAACCTTTTATCACTACTTTTTGTACTGATAAGTTTTGTATCCTATGCACAAACAGCAAAAATTACTGGTGTCATCCTTGATGAAAAAAACAATCCTGTAGAAGGCGTTTTAATTACAGATAAAGTAAATTCAACTAAATCTACAAAAGAAGGATTTTATGTTTTAGAACTTCCTGTAAATCAAAAAGTGGTTTTGGTTTTTTCACATCCTGCTTACAAAAAAATTACGGCTTCATTTCAATTAAAGCAATATGAAGTTTTAGAATATAATCCTGTAATTAGTAGTACTTTTGAGCAAATTGATGATGTTATAATTACAAATAACAAGCGAAGAGTTCAAGGAATTATTAGTATTGATCCTGAAGTAATCAGAAAAATTCCCGGAGCAAATGCTGGTGTAGAAAGTATTTTAAAAACTTTTGCAGGCGTAAATAATAACAATGAGTTAAGTTCAGGATACAATGTACGCGGTGGGAATTATGATGAAAATTTAGTTTATGTCAATGAAGTAGAAATTTATCGTCCGTTTTTAGTTCGTTCCGGTCAGCAAGAAGGTTTGAGTTTTACTAATACAGATTTAGTTCAAAATGTTGATTTCTCAGCTGGTGGATTTCAAGCAAAGTTTGGCGATAAATTGTCTTCGGTTTTAGATATTACCTATAGAACTCCAAAGAAATTTGGAGCTAGTTTTGAAGCAAGTTTTCTTGGCGGAAGCGCATCGGTTGATTTAATTTCAAAAAATAAAAAATGGACAGCAATTACCGGAATTCGTTATAGAGATAATTCACTTTTGGTAAACAGTCAAGAAACACAGACAAATTATACACCAACTTTTGCCGATGTTCAAACTAACGTAAATTTCACACCTTCAGATAAATGGCAATTTAGTTTTCTTGGAAATGTATCACAAAATAGATATGTTTATAAACCTTTAACACGTCAAACTAATTTTGGAACAGTTAGTGAACCAATTGCCTTACTAATATTTTATGATGGACAAGAAAATGATAAATATCAAACTTTATTTGGAGCTGTAAAAACCACTTTTTCGGCTACAGAAAATTCTAATTATAAGTTGATTCTTTCTACTTATCACACACAAGAGCAAGAACATTATGATATTGACGCTGCTTATTTTTTAGGTGAAGTTGATACAAGTATTGGTTCAGAAACTTTCGGTGATGTTACGTATAGCAGAGGAATTGGCTCGCAATTAAATCATGCTCGAAACGATTTAGATGCATTGATTACCAATGTTGAAATTAAAGGAAATCATAATGCGAAAAAGAAATTCCAAATCGATTGGGGTTTAAAATACACTCGTGAAGACATTCGCGATAGAATAGTAGAGTGGGAAGTAATCGATTCTGCTGGATTTTCTATCAATCCACCAATAATTGATTTGCCTGTAAACGACCAACCATATAATCCTTATGTTGGTCCGTTAGTTCCATTTCAAGATGTGAGAGCAACTAATTTTATTACCATAAATCGTTTTTCTGGATATACTCAGTTTAATACAAAAACTACTTTAGGTGAAAATGAGTTTTGGATAAATGCAGGTGTTCGTGCACACAATTGGACTGTTTCTGGTGATGATATTTCGAATGCAAAATCGCAAACTGTTTTTTCTCCACGAGCACAATTTTCATTGAAACCCAATTGGAAGCAAGATATGGTTTTCCGTTTTTCGACAGGATTTTACTATCAACCACCATTTTATAGAGAGTTGCGTGACCAAGATGGCGTTGTCCAACCTAATGTGAAAGCTCAGAAATCAGTACATTTTGTATTGTCCAACGATTATAATTTCAAAATGTGGAATCGTCCATTCAAATTGGTTTCCGAAGCGTATTATAAAGATATGAACGATGTAAATACGTATACTTTAGAAAATGTTCGTATTCGCTATCGTGCAAATAATGATGCCACTGCTTATGCTTATGGATTTGATGCTCGAATCAATGGTGAATTTGTTCCTGGCACTGAATCATGGTTTAGTTTTGGATATTTAAAAACCGAAGAAAATCAAGATAATAAGGGATTTATTGCACGTCCAACGGATCAATTGTTGAAATTTGGAATTCTCTTTCAAGATTATATGCCTAATATTCCAAACTTGAAATTATACTTAAATTTGGTTTACAATACAGGACTTCCTGGAGGTTCACCATCGTATGCTGATGTTTATCAATATCAAAGTCGTTTGAGAGATTACCGACGTGCTGATATTGGATTTTCATATGTATTTACAGAAAAAAATGCTTCAAGACCTGATGGACATTGGTTGAAAAAATTCAAAGATTTATCGTTAGGATTTGAAATTTTCAATATGTTCAACAATCAAAATGCCATTACTAACACTTGGGTTCGTGATGCTTATACCAAAAATCAATACGGAATTCCAAATTACATGACAACAAGAGTTTTCAATTTGAAGTTGAGTGCTAGATTGTAAATGAAAATCATCAAAAAACATAGAAAAATTTTTTATGTTCCCGGAATGATTTCTTTGGTTGTTTTGCCAATTTTATTTTTGTGGTTTTTAAACTTTAATAATTCTTTTAAGGAATATACATGCATTAGGTTGGGTTTAGCTGACAAACAATCTTTTAATGAAATATTGGAGAAGTTTGATTTTCCTAATTTAAGAAATTATAAAATATTTGTTTTTAATAATACATTAGAAAAGGAGAAAAACAATTTAAGAAGTTTTCAAAAATCTCTCAGAATTCAAAATAAATTTAGAGATACCATCAATGGGATTAAACTACAATTTGGAAAAAAGATGACTTATGAAGTTTATATTAAAATTTTGGATATTTTAAATATTGAAAATACTCCAACTTATATTGATTACCAAAATAATTTATGGATATTAAATGGCAATAGGAAAAATAAAAAAATTGATGAAAAAGAGAATAAGCATCTAACAGTCAATTGCGGCACAAGTTACTATACATATATAGAAACTTTAAAAATAGAAGCAAAAGAAAAAGAGAAAGAGAGAAAAGAATTTTTTATCTCATATAATAAAAAGGTTTGGTATCTATACGTTGCTTATCTTGGTCTTGTAGTTCTAAATATTTTTGCTTTACTAAAATTCAATAGAAATAGAAAATACAGTCAAAAATCATATCTTTGATAAAAGATTAAAAATAGTATCCAAATGAAAAATTTCACAAAATATATTTTTCTTTCACTTGTAATCGTTTTTTTAAGTTGCAAGGAAGAAGCCGAAAAGCCAAAAGTAATCTATGAAGATGCTTCAAAAGATAGGAGTGAAGTAAAAACTGTTGCTGAAAAAATTCTTGTAGCAGATTTACCTGTTCAAATGGAAGGAACATCGGTTTTGTTATACCCAATTGGAGAATTTAGCGTTTCTGACGGAAGTTCAAAAACAAAATATTCAAGCTCAGAAAGAGCAAGCTTTACGGTTTCTAATGCGAGTGAAAATGAAATCACGGGTTATTTAAGCAATTTTAAATTCCAACAAATTGGTTCAGATTCATTGAAAGTTTTAACCGATAAACCTGTTTTAATTGAACGCGTTACTTATTTAAAATCGATTGCTGATAAAACTAAAAAACAATTTTTAGTTTATGTTTTAGAAGATATGGATTCTAACAAAGATGGAAAACATGATGAAAATGATATTAAGAATCTTTATATCAGCAATATAGACGGAACTAATTTCAAAAAACTTTCCGTTGATTTACAAGAATTTATCGATTGGAATGTAATCGAAGCTCAAAACAGATTGTACTTCAGAACCATTGAAGACATCAATAAAAATGGTGCTTTCGACAAAGCGGACAAAGTTCATTATCAGTTTGTAGACTTATTAGATAAAGAGTTGAAAGTTGTGGAGTATAATCCTATTTAGTTGATTTCTAACTGACCGGTTTTAACCAAATAATAAAGAAATATAAAACAAGCAATTAATATTGCTCCGAAGAACACTACAGTTGCTAAGAATCCAAAAAGTAGTAATCTTAAAATTACATTTCCTAGTTCGTGTTTTTTGTATAGCTGAAGGTAAAGCCAAATGGTTACAGCGTAAACAGGTATTGAAATTAAGCTTGAAAACGTTAATAAATATTTTGTATCAATCAAATACATTAATGGAATAGTAATTAATCCAAAAGTTAACCTTTGAGCAGATGCAAAACAGTTTATAATAATATTTTCAATATAATTGTATCCATATTTTTTGAATGCTAACCATGAACATACTGAAAATAATGGAAGTAGAGTTAATTCAATTATAGCATAATGACTAAAAATCCAATTCATCATTTTAGGCATTTCATTAGCTACAATATTTTTGGTGTCATTTTTAGGCATGAAACCTTTGTAATCAATGTTTTGAGAAAGAAGTCCATTCAAACCAGCAAGTACAAAAACTAATAAGATAGGTTTGTAATGTTTTACACGTTTTCCTTCTAAAAATTCTCTAACAGTATCACCTGGACGAGTCAGTAATTCTTTTACACTAAATAAAAACCCTTTATTTATATGAAGAAATGTGTATTGCAGTTCATCTTTAACGAAATGCCAATTTAATCGAATTGTATTTGTTTTTTGTCCACAATTAGAACAAAAGTTTCCTTCAAAAGTATGATCGCAGTTTTTACAAAGATGATGATGCATGGTTATATCTTGTATAATTCAATTATAAATCCAAAAATATTTTTAGTATTTGTTTGTTCGAAAAGCCCTTCGCCGTATATCAAATAAAAAGTAATTAAATAATTTAGGATGTAAAACAAATTTAAAACAAAAAAATTAATTAGATATGTTTTCCATTTTTTTAATCCAAAAATTGAATTTAGATGCCAAAATAATAAAATATAACTAATAATTGAAACAAAGTTATCGAGTAATTCCTTCTTTAATATGAAGATAAAGTAAATAGGAGATAAAAGTATTTGAATTACAAAAATCAATCCATGAAAGTATAAAAAGAAGACAATGATTTTTGCTAAATTAAACCTTTTATGATAAAAAAACCATGTAAGTAAAACCTGAAATGGCAACAGAATTAATGTTTTGAATTTTGTCATTTCAAAAACAAAACGACCCATTTCATTGAAACCATTTGGATTATTTGCACTGCGTACATAATCTTCATAGTCATAAATTTTATTTCCTATTAAAAGTAAGATGGTAGCAGTAATTAAGAAAAAAGTTACTGGACTAAAATAGGTTTTTCTTTTTCCTGAAAAATAGCCAAAATATACTTTTTTTGGATGAATAAATAAATCTTTAATAAGTTTTAAAATTCCTTTATCTGTATGAGTCAGAGAATGCCATAATTCATGAAATAAGTCGTGCATTTTTAACTCGCGAACACTAGATTTTTGTCCACAATTAAAACAAAAATTACCTTCAAATGAAGTTTTACAATTAGTACAAATCATTCTTTAATTAAAAACAGTTTCCAATTCTACAATTTCAAAATACGGATGGTTTTCAAAAAATTGACGCATTATATTAGTATGTGAAGCACCAAATAAAACCAAAATTACTTTATCTTTCTTCACATCAATATTACGAAGAATATTATTATAAATTTTCAAATTTCGATCATAAAATGAAAGGGTAAATTGCTCACCAGTAAAATCATCTTTTTCACCATAAGCCATGGCATAATGTAAATAATCATATTGATTTGCTTGGCGTGCGTATGGTGAATTTAATTGAATGTAATATTCAGGTAATGGTGTTTCTGAAAGTTTTTTTAATTTTTCGGTAAACGGATAAGGAACTTCAAAAAATGAATCAGGATTTGGTTTGTCATCTTTGTGTTTTTGTTCGTATTCATTTAATGGATTATAGTCTAAATCTTGTCGATTATCAGCGGCAATAATTGGAAGATTATTAATTTTTCCTAATCTAAAAGCTACTTGAATTTCTTCACGTCTTAACCAAACGGAATCTTTTAAAACACCATTTTTATAAGCATTGTATAAACTATCTGATTTTTTTTGTTCACGAAAATCTGTTTCTACAAATATTTTTTTTACTCCAAAAGCATTGAGTTTTGAAGTCATATATTCCAATTCCTTTTGTCTTTTTTCAGAAAATAAATCTTTGAAACTAGTCGAGTTTTTGTCGCCAGTTGCTCCATAATGAAAAGTTCCCATTAGGATTATTTTAATTTTTTCATTTTTCGTTTGTGCAAAAGATGAAATTGCTAAAAGTATAAATAGGATTGTTTTTTTCATTTTAATTTTCATTTAATGTTGCTTCAAATTTTTCAATTTCGCCAATTATTTTCATAAAATCTTTTACGGCTTTATCATTTTTCTCGCCATCAAGTGCCGCATTAATCATTATTATTCTTCCAATTTTTGTTATTGGGTCAAAAGATAAAAATGCAGTTACACCAATATCACTTCCGGTGTGAATCAATTTTCCTTTTTTACTATAACACCAAAAAACAGCTCGGTTTGGTTCTTTCACATCCATATTTAGTGGCATATTTTCCTCAGAAAATTGTTTTTGAAATAGTGTTGAATAGGACTCTTTAGATAATAAATTAGATGTTCCATAAAATCCTTTAATCATCTCTAAGGTATATTTTGTTAAATCTTGAGTTGAGGTTTTTAAACTTCCATCAGAGTATGTAATGCATGAATATATTTTTACACTATTGTCTTTGTTTAAAAATGGTTTTAAATAAGTAATATCTGTTTTATTAATTTCATATAATGTAGCATAATGTTCACTTTTCGATTTATCATAAAACCAATGTGAATCATTCATTTTTATGGGATCAAAAATATATTTTTTTGTAAAAGCTTCAAATGATAAACCCGATTTTAATTCAATAATATATGAAGCTAGACTGGATGCGATATTTGAATAATTGTATTCTTTTCCTGGTTCAAAAGTTCCAAAATTTGAAAGTGAATAAAATTTACCTTCTTTTGAGTAATACTCATTTAAAAAACTGCCTAATTTCAATAAAGGTTTTTCTCCTACGGAATATAAAGATAAATAAGTAGCTTCATTATCAATTAAACTTGAAGTGTGTGTTGCTAAATCTTTTATTGTTATAATTGAATTCGGGAAATTTGGATTTTGGATTTTAAATGGTAAAATAGTGTTTATATCTGTATCTAAAGTGAAATAGCCCAAATCGATACATTTCATAATGGAAAAACCAATAATTGTTTTGCTAATTGAACCAATAGGTTGAATGGTTTCTAAAGTATATTTTTTCTTCAATTTTTTTTCTGCAAAACCATATCCATTTTGGAAATAAATAGAATCGTTTTTTAAAATAGTGACTGAAAAACCAGGTAGAATTGATTTTTTAGAGATTGATTTTAAATTTTTATTGAATTGTTCGGTTCTAATTTGAGAGTTACATACTTGAAAACTGAGCAGTGTGATTAATGCAAAAATAATTTTGCTTACGTAATTATACATAAGTAGTCAAGATTTGTAAAGAAACTCCATGAAAAGTAATATTCGAAAATTGATTGATGATTTTTGAAATTATGGAAGTTTCTTCGGTTATATTATTTAAAACAAACAACTTACAACAATGTTTATAGCTGTAACAACGATTTTTACAATTAAATTTATCATGACAAAATGGTTACGTTAATTTTAGTAAAACTACGCCTTATAAATAGATGAAAATTGTAAAAATGTAATCTTAAACAAATAACCAATTCACTTCACCATTTTCTTGAGATGAAATATTTTTGAAGAAATTTTTTGGAGTCAAACCAGTTAATGATTTAAAGTCTTTTATTAAATGAGATTGATCATAAAACAACATATCGTAGCTTAATGAAGTAAGGTTGTTTTTGTTTTTCGAGTTCATATGAGATTTTAAAGCATCTCTAAATCGTTGAATTTTTTTAAAATCGGAAGGCGATTTACATAAGTTTGATTCGAAATGTTTGGTCAGATTTTGACGCGTGGTATTGTATTTCTTGGCTAAATCTGAAATTGAATATTCTTTTTGGGTGTCTTTTAAATCATTAATGACTTGATTTAGAAAAGGATGTTGAAATTCTTTTAGTTTTGACAACCAATAATTTTCAATTAATTCTATTTTTTTATTTAAATTATTTTCTTTTAATATGGTGGTAAATAATTCTTTGTAATCGTCAAAAGGTATAAAATTCGCAAAAAAATCATTAGTATAATGGCATAAAGATTTTTCTAAAAAAGCATTGAGACCAAGTGGTTTGAAATAAAATGTAATTTCATTAATATTTCCCTCATAGCTTAATTTGATGGGTTTTTTGTAATGACAAATTAAGTCGGAATTTAATGGATTTCCTTTTTTCTCTTTGATAATGCCTTTGTTTTCTGAATAGAGAACTTCAGCATTTTCAATGATAGAAACGATACTATAATTGTTTGGGAATGTAAAATATTCTATTGGTAAATCAGATTTAGAATTGGTCAAGAAGTAATATCCTTCAATATATTTTTGAAGAATTTCTGACTTTGGCTTAAAGAATTTGATTTCCAATTGGTGTGAAATATAGTTACGTAAAATTAGATAAATTTGTGTAACATAAAAGTTAAAACTTACCGAATTGTAACTAATTTTAAATCAAAATATCACTTTCCAAATCAGATTTTTCAATTTCAAAGTCAAAACCAAGTTTATCAACGAGTTCGATGACTAATTTTTTATACCAATTTTCAGATTTTGGATGAATGTAGATTTTTTCAATCAATTGAGTAATATCAACATCAATTTTTAAACCATCGTTGATTTTTATTTCTTGTTCAGATAAATCGGATATGATGCGAACTTCACGCTCATATTGAAAACTTTTTCGCTTGAAAAGAAATGGAAAAAACATATCATCAAACGGAATGTATTCTTTTTTATAGTCGATATAATTCACTTCGCCAATGTATTGCTTGAAGTTTTTTTCAACATCCAATGCTTTTTGTAATCTTCCAATAGTTGATTGAATAGCCAAACCTTCACTATTTTGTGTGAAAATTTGCCACATAGCAAATGACTCATATTCATTGATATGCCAACTGCTTACTACTACTTTCTCGCGATGTGATTTATAAAAATCTAAAAAGTCAGGATTGTTTTCAGATAATTTTTTGATTTCTTCAAAAGTTGGTTCACTAAAAGTACCTTCATATTGATCTTCAAATTTATCGGAACGTGACATGAAGAGTTTTTTAGAAAGTAGTAAATCTAAAAACTTCGATAAATCCAAATATTTCCATACTATAGTGTCAGGATTTGTGGGAAGATTGATATTTGGATTGTTGATATACATTTAAAAACGTTTCGGAAATTTCATTGAATATTGACCAACATAAAAAGCACAACAAATAAACCAATAAAATATTCTCTTTTCATTTGTAAATATTATTTGTTTTTTGGTGCATATATCGCTATTTTCTTTAGAGTTTATTTCGCAATTTTGTTATTTTCATTTGTCTTCGATGATTTACAAATGCATTCGCAAACTCTTGTTTATGGCGATTTTATAAAATTTAAATATTTTTTATTGCTTCCATCTTCCATCAATCAACTTATAACTTCATGCCTCTTAATCAAAACTTTGCATTGTAACTAGTCTTGAATAATTTCCATTCAGCGCTAAAAGTTCATCGTGTGTTCCTTGCTCAACAATTTTTCCTTTATTCATTACCACAATTTTATCTGCTTTTTGAATTGTAGAAAGTCGGTGAGCAATGACAATGGAAGTTCTATTTTGCATCATATTTTCTAGAGCAACTTGAACAAATTTTTCGCTTTCAGTATCTAATGCTGAGGTTGCTTCGTCCAAAATCATAATAGGAGGATTTTTCAAAACTGCACGAGCAATTGATAATCGTTGTTTTTGTCCACCAGAAAGTTTGTTTCCGCTGTCGCCAATGTTAGTTTCAATTCCGTTTGGTAAATCTTTTACAAATTCAAAAGCATTTGCAATTTTTAATGCTTCAATGATTTCGTCATCTGTAGCGTCTTGTTTACCAATTTTTATGTTATCTTTTATAGTTCCGTTAAACATGATGCTATCTTGAGTAACTAAACCAGTTAATCCTCTTAAAGATTGCATTGTTATATCTTTTATATTATGATTGTCAATAAGTATTTCACCTTCATTTACATCATAAAAACGGGTTAAAAGATTAGCAATTGTACTTTTACCTGATCCAGATTGTCCAACTAAAGCAACTGTTTTACCTTTTGGTATAATCAGTGAAAAATTTTCTAAAACAGGTTCGTTGTTGTAAGCGAATGTAATATTTTTTAAACTGATGTTTTCATTAAACTGTTTTAATTCAAAAGCATCAACTTTATCAGTAATTGTATTTTCAACTTCTAAAACTTCAAAAACACGTTCTGCTGCAGCTAATCCGTTTTTAACTTGATATGAAGCTTTTGAAATGGCTTTTGCAGGAGTTAATATGTTGTAAGCTAATGCAATGTAAGAAATAAATAAAGAGCCATCTAAAGATTTATCTACCAAAACTAAGTTTCCACCGTAAAAAAGTAATATGGCAATAACGATAATACCAAGAAATTCGGACATTGGAGAAGCCAAATTATTCTTCTTTCCAATGCTATTGTTTAATTTGTATAATCGGTTTACAGAATCATTGAAAATTTGAGAAAAAAAGCCTTCAGCATTATAACTTTTTACCACTTTTAAACCCGATAAAGTTTCTTCTACTACAGAAATCAAACGCCCATTTTCTTGCTGTGCTTTTGCTGATTTTCCTTTTAATGACTTTCCTACTTTAGAAATAATAAATCCAGAAATGGGTATAAATATAAATACAAATAAAGTTAGTTTCCAACTTATATTTATCATCGCAATTAAAGAAAAAATAATTGTAAGTGGTTCTTTTACAATTAGTTCTAAAACCATGAAAAATGAATTTTGAACTTCGTTAATGTCGCCAAGCATTCGTGACATTATATCTCCTTTTCTTTTTTCAGAATAATAGGGAATAGGAAGTTCTATTATTTTTTTAAACATTTTTTCACGTAAATCTCTAAGAACTCCTGTTTTTAATTTAGTCAGATGTTGTAAACCTAAATATCCAAATACATTTTTAAATAAAAAGGTAGTTACAACTAATGAAACCGTTAATAATAAAGCATAGTTTTTTCCATAGGTTTCTGAATAGTAATTTACATAGTAAAAGAGTGTATCATTTAGATAAGAGTCGATTGTAGTAATCCCTTCGTAAACAGGCAATTCAGTTATTTTTTCTTCGTTTCCAAAAAGTACTTTCAAAACGGGGAAAATCATAACCATTCCAATTGTTCCAAAAAGAGCATATAAAATATTGTAAATAACATTCCAAACAACATTACTTTTATATTTTTTAGCAAAAGGAATAATTTTTTTTAAATTTTGGTCCATTAGTTTAACTGCATTTCTGCGATAATATTTTTAATTTTTTGGTCTAATTGTTTTTCAACTTCTTTTGCATTTTCAATATTATCTAATGGAGTATTTACACTAAAATAGAATTTGATTTTAGGTTCGGTTCCACTTGGACGTGCACAAATTTTTGAACCATCTTCAAGGTAATAAATCAATACATTCGATTTCGGAATTGAAATAGATTCTATTTCCTCAGTAAACATATTTCGTGAAGTTGAATTTTCATAATCTTCAATACAAACTACACGTTGACCATTAATTTCATTCATTGGATTTTCACGTAAATCAATCATCATTTGATTAATTTCTTGCATTCCTGAAATTCCTTTTTTAGTTAATGAAATTAAATGTTCCTTATAAAATCCAAAATCAACATATAAATTTAGTAATTCTTTGTATAAAGTTGTGCCCGATGCTTTAGCTTGAGCTGCAATTTCGCAAACTAAAAGACAAGCGGCAACAGCATCTTTATCGCGAACAGCATCACCAACCATGAATCCAAAACTTTCTTCACCTCCACCAATAAATTTTAATTCAGGAAAATCTTTAATAAATTTAGCAATCCATTTGAATCCTGTTAATCCAACTTTGCACTCAACACCATAACCTGATGCTAATTCTAACATCATTGGAGTTGAAACTATTGTCGAGCCAATAAATTGTTTTCCATCTATTTTTCCTGCACGCTTCCATTGTTCTAATAAAAAAGCGGTCATGATTACCATAGTTTGGTTTCCATTCAATAACATCATTTTTCCATCAGTATCACGAACAGCTACTCCTAAACGATCAGAATCTGGATCAGTGCCAATTACGATATCGCCACCAATTTTGTCAGCTAAAGCTAAAGCCATTGTTAATGCTTCTGGTTCTTCTGGATTTGGAGATTTTACTGTTGGGAAATCACCATTTGGAATTTCTTGTTCGGGAACGATATTTACATCGGTATAACCCGCTTTTGCCAAAACTCCTGGAATTGCTTTTATAGAAGTTCCGTGAAGTGATGTGTAAACAATTTTTAAATTTTCTTTTGCTTCTTTTGGAGTATTAAAACTTGCATTTTCTACTGTTGATTTTGCGAAAGCTTCATCTACTGCAACATCAATATATTCAATTAGATTGTCGTTAGCTTCAAATTTAATTTCATTGTAATTCAACGCTTCGATAACTTCAATAATTTCCTTATCCTGCGGTGGAACTAGTTGTCCGCCATCTTGCCAATACACCTTGTAACCATTATATTCTGGCGGATTGTGTGAAGCTGTTAGCACAATTCCTGCATGGCAATTTAAATATTTTAGAGCAAAAGATAATTCAGGTGTTGGACGCATATCAGAAAAAAGATAAACGTGAATTCCATTAGCCGAAAAAACATCTGCAACGACTTTAGCCAAAGTATTACTGTTATGACGACAATCATAAGCAATTGCTACTTTTAGTTGTTCTCCAGGAAATGATTTTATCATATAATTTGATAAACCTTGGGTGTTCTTTCCTAGTGTATATTTATTGATTCTGTTGGTTCCAACTCCCATAACACCGCGCATTCCACCTGTTCCAAATTCAAGATTTTTGAAAAAACTTTCTTCTAAATCTTTTGGAGCAGAAGTCATCATTTCTTTGATAGTCTCTTGCGTTTGGTTGTCAAATGTTGGTGTTAGCCATTCATTAACTTTGTCTAAAATGTTTTGATCGATGTGCATGTTCTTATTTTGAAATGCGAAATTTCGCTTTTGTATTATTATAAATTTATTTCGGAAGCTATTTTATATCGTTCTTCATTACTTTTTGTTCGAAGAATTATCTCACCTAAAAATCCGGCTAAAAATAGTTGTGAACCAATTATCATTGATGTTAATGCGATGTAAAATAACGGGTTATCGGTAACTAAAATGGTTTCAAACCCAGAATATAATTTTATAAGCTTTAGCGTTATAATAAATCCTGTTGCTAAAAATCCTATGATAAACATAATAACTCCTGCAGCACCGAATAAGTGCATTGGGCGTTTTCCATATCTTGATAAAAACCAAATAGTTATTAAGTCTAAAAAGCCATTGATAAAACGACTCATTCCAAATTTTGATTCGCCATATTTTCGAGCTTGGTGAATGACTATTTTTTCGCCGATTTTTCCGAATCCAGCATTTTTTGCCAAAACAGGAATATAGCGATGCATTTCACCAGAAACTTCAATGTTTTTAATTACTACATTTTTATATGCTTTCAATCCGCAATTAAAATCATTCAAGTAAACACCAGAAGTTTTTCTTGCAGCCCAATTAAACAATTTAGAAGGCATGTTTTTAGAAACAACAGAGTCATATCGTTTCTTTTTCCAACCCGAAACTAGGTCAAAATTTTGTTCTGTAATCATTTTGAATAACCCAGGAATTTCATCTGGGCTATCTTGCAAATCTGCATCCATTGTGATGATAACATCACCTAGAGCTTTAGCAAATCCTGCGTGAAGTGCTTGCGATTTACCAAAATTTCTCAAAAAGCGTATTCCTTTGACACACGAATTTTCTTTAGATAAATTTTCTATAGTTTGCCAAGAATCATCCGTACTACCATCATCTATAAATAGAATTTCGTAGGAATAGTTATGTTCTTTCATGACATTTACAATCCATGAATGCAATTCAGGTAACGACTCTTGTTCGTTTAATAATGGGATAACAATGGATAGATTCATTAAAAACCTTGATTGGTGTTTTTAGATTTGAAAATTGCTGCAAGAATTAATCCGAAAACAGCACTAAAAGCTATTGTAACAAATGAACCTTTAACTAATTCAATAATTGAAAATTGATCGTTTTTTTCCATTCCTTTAATAGCCTCATTAACTGCAGATGATGGAGCACCAAATTTTTCCATCATTTCTACAGCATATTGTATTGTTAACTCTTTTATTGTTTCTTTTGCTGCAGGATCAATGAAATTAAAAAGTATTATGTTGAATGCAACAGAAATTAATATCCCAATAAGAGCGGAAATAAAATAGGTAGTAAAAGCATCTTTAAATGGGAAAACGCCATTTAATTCTTTTTTCGTTTTCATAAGTAAAACAACACCTATAATGATATAGAATAAAATATTAGCTAATCCTACCCACACTGATGTAAATAATTTTAAATCAATTGTGTAAATTAATGTAGTAATTAATATTGATACAACTCCCGTAATTATACCATAAGTGATACCATTTTTTTTAACTATTTCGTTCATGATTTTATTGGTTTAAATTAATCTACAAATATAGTAATTATCAAATCAATGTAAGAAAAAATAATTTTCTTGTTAATTGTAAAAAAAAGCTATGTAAATCTTTGAATTATAAAAAATAGTTGTATTTTTGCACTCTCAAAATTAAAAGAATAATTAAAAGTTGTAGTGAGTTGATACCTTTTATAATGAAAGCTTCACAACAAACTACTTCATAACAAATAAAAGATTTACAAAATGAAACAAGGAATTCACCCAGAAAATTACAGATTAGTTGCTTTTAAAGACATGTCAAACGAAGATGTTTTTATCACTAAATCAACAGTTGAAACTAAAGAAACAATCATGCACGAAGGTGTTGAATATCCAGTTTTTAAAATGGAGATTTCAAGAACGTCTCATCCATTTTACACAGGTAAATCTAAACTTATCGATACTGCAGGACGTATTGATAAATTTAATAGCAAATACGCTAAAAAAGCAAAATAATTTTTTAGCTGTTCAAATTTTATTAAAACCTTCCTTCCGAAGTTTCGGAATTGGAAGGTTTTTTTATGGAATAAACTTTTGTAACTTTGACAAAACATTACTAATGATTTTTAAATTTTGTTTTCAGCCTTTAAACTGAAATCTGAAATCTGAAATCTGAAATCTGAAATTAAAATGAACTACATACTTTTTGATGGAACTGTTAGAAACGCACTTTTACCTTTTACTTTTACGAGACCTGTTGCAGAAATCCGTATTGGAATTTTAACTATTCGTGAGAAATGGGAAAAATATTTGGGTTATACAACCACAACGCTTACTGAAGAATATCTTTCTGAAAAATACCCAATGGTGGAAATGGAAGATAATGTAATGATTAATGCTTCTTTTTTGCCAAATGATATTTTATCAGAAATGGTTAAGAGTTTAGAAAAAAATCAAGCCATTTTTAAAGGTGATGAAGTAGTTGCTTTTTATACAAATGATACTCAAGAAGAGATTGTTTTTGATACTTATGAAATTATAGAATTCAACGAAGATTGTTTAACTGTTGAAAATACTTGGGATATTTTTGCTAAAAACGATGCTGCAATTAGAGAAGATTTTGATTTAATTACAGAAGGAAGAACTTCACAACCAATCCCAAAAAGTGTTAATGTTTTATCACCTGAAAATATATTTATAGAAGAAGGAGCGAAGTTAGAATTTGTAACATTAAATGCATCAACTGGACCAATTTATATAGGCAAAAATTCTGAAATAATGGAAGGTTCAGTAATTCGTGGACCTTTTGCATTGTGTGAAGAAGCTCAAGTAAAGTTAGCGACTAAAGTTTATGGAGCAACAACTGTTGGACCGCATTCAAGAATTGGTGGTGAAGTTAGTAATTCGGTACTTTTTGGATATTCCAATAAAGGTCACGATGGTTTTTTAGGGAATGCTGTTCTTGGTGAATGGTGTAATATTGGTGCTGATAGTAATAATTCAAATCTTAAAAATAATTACGAAGAAGTACGTTTGTGGAGTTATGAAACTGAAGGGTTTGCTAAAACTGGTTTGCAATTCTGCGGTTTAATGATGGGCGATCACAGTAAATGTGGTATTAATACTATGTTTAATACAGGAACAGTTGTGGGAGTTTCTTCTAATATTTTTGGAAGTGGTTTTCCTAGAAATTTTGTACCAAGCTTTTCATGGGGTGGAGCATCCGGTTTTACAACTTACATAACTTCAAAAGCATTTCAAACGGCAAAAATTGTAATGAGTAGGAGACATGTAGATTTTACTGAGCAAGATGCAAAAATTCTGGAACATGTTTTTGAAGAAACTAAAAAATATAGAAAAGAGTAAATCTTTGAAATAAAAAAACTCCTCAAAATTTTGAGGAGTTTTTTTTGGATACTATTTGGTGAGGATTATCTTTTTATGACTCTTACTGTTTGTGTATTTTCTCCTTGAATTAGAATAATGTTATAAACACCAGAAGAAAGATTTCTTCCAATTTCATAATCAATTTCAGAAGAAATAATAGTTTTATTTTCTATTATTTTTCCTAACATGTCATAGATTTTTATTTCGATTGCTTCACTACTTGTAGTTTCAATATTTAATTTAAAATCATCAACAAATGGATTTGGATAAGCAACAGCTCTAAAAATTGTATTTAATTTTGAAATAGATTCTGTCTCTACAATTCTTGAAGGTGAAAGTGATGGAGTAGTTATTGTACAACCTGTACCGTATGGTAAGAAAGTACCATCAGTATTTCTTAAAGAAACTTCTACCAGATAAACTGTATTAAATGTTCTATTAGGTATTTGAGTCATATTGAATCTATTTAAACTACTTGTTACAAATTCTACTTGATTTGTTACAGTGTTCGTAACTCTAAAGCGATACAATGTAATACGGGCAACATAATTGGCATATATCCATTGATTCATAGAGGTTAATGTAGTTCCGCAATAAGTTCCAATTGTTGCTTGTGGTGAAGCAATAGAAATAATACATGGTGTACCATAAAAAGGTTGCCAAACATTATTGTATTTAACACCAACTTCAATTTGGTAATCTGTTCCATAAGTTGCGCCTGGAATTTGTGCAAGTGATAAGTTGTTTACTGAACGTTGAAATAATTGGACCGCATTTGTGGACATGTTTTTAACTCTAAAACTATATCCTTGTGCTCCAGGTATTGTTGTAGCATAAAATGATTGAGATATGTTATTGTAAGTAATACCACAAGATGTTGGTTGTAAAACCGTAATAATAGGAATACATCCACCAGGTTGTCCTACATTATCTATAATTCCATTACAATCATTATCAATTCCATCATAGCAAATATCAATTGCACCTGGATTAATATTAGAATTGGTATCATTACAATCAGTTCCGATAAGAACATATCCTATTGGTGCAATACAATCAACAACTATTACTTCAGGGTTTCCATATCCATCAGCATCAGCATCTTGATAAAAAGTTAATAATGGTTGAATTGTTAATTGTAATGTGTCTGTTGTACAGCCATTAACATTAGTGTAAGTTCCACTTGAAGTGTAAGTTGTTCCATTTACTGACCAAGTATATGAATTACATGCTGTTATAGTTGTTGTATTGAAAATACTTGGAATAACTTCAATTGTTAAAGTTACAATTGATGCACATTGACCAACAGTAGGTGTAAAAGTGTAAGTTGTTGTAACATTATTATTCATTGAAGGTGACCAAGTTCCAGTAACTCCATTTGTTGATGTTATTGGTAAATCAGCTAATGGTGTTCCCGAGCAAATTGGTGCAACAGCATCAAATGTTGGAATTGTATTTGGATTTGTAAAAGTTAAAGCTGTTCCTTCAAATTGAATTGCTCCTCTATCGTTAGTTGGAGTTCTATTAACTGAATTAAAGTCAGTTGTAATTGAAGCAACAGTTTCTGCATTATTTTCTGCAAATGAATTTCCTGAAGGAACAAATGCTCCTGATGGTGAAGTTGCAACCAAGTTATTTTCATTGTAAGTTGCAGATTCACGAGTTCCACCCATAAATGATTTATAAATACCACATGTAGCATTAAAATTTACATCATTGTTTATGTTATTAGTTGTGTTTGGTGTTAATCCGCTTAATGCAAATCCATTTACAATTGGTGAAGTTGTACTTGAACCTTGCGCAAATAAGTAATTGTTAATTCCTTCGTTGATACTATAGATATTTGAATTACTTGTTGAAGCAAATCCAAAAGGTGTAGTATTTGCAGTTCCTGAACTAAATCCAACACAACTAGCAAAACCATCTCCAGATGGAATAATATTCATATTGATGATGTTATTTCTTAAATCAAGAATTGTTGATGCTGAATTTCCGGTTACTCCAACACCAATTGCTCCAAAATTTGTTCCTCCAGATAGAGGTGAAGCTGCAGTTCCAAGTTTAATAGTGTTATAATAAACTTTATAACTAGAAAAAGGTGTATTACATGCAATTCCAACTATCCCATAACTTGTTGCTATCGATGGTGCATTGAAACCAGAAATTAAATTATTGTAAATATCAGTAGAACCAACAGGTGTAAATGATGAAATTGCAATTCCTGACAAAGTTGATACTGCTCCTGAACTCAAATTTGAAATAGAATTAATATTATTTCTAAAGATTTTGGCATTTGTACCACTTGTAATTGCAATACCATTTACAGTTGCATTGCCAGAAGTACTTGCAGCTGATAAATTTTTAATAGTGTTTCCTGATACAATGCTGTTAGTTCCTTCACCAACTCTAATTCCCATTATTATTGGATTTCCTGTAGTTGTAGAGGTTGAAATCCCATTAATATTGTTATTTGTGATTGTATAACCATTAGTAACCGATGTGGCTGATGTATTAATACCTCTTGCAATTGGTGAAAGTCCTGAGGTATTAATTTCAATAATATTATTATCTGCAAAACCTGAAGTGATAGAACCATTTGAACTAAATTCTATTCCATTAGTTGTATTCGCAGCTGAATTTAGTGAGATTGTATTGTTGGATGTGTTAATGTTTCCAAAAGTTAAAAATTCACCCATTGTTACTCCAGTGGAACCAAGTAAATTTATTACATTATTGTTATAAAATTTATTTGCTGAAGAGTTTCCAGAGGTATCGTTAATTCCAAAAGTTCCTGCAGTACCATTAGGATTTGAAATGGTAATTGAATTGAAATTTATGGTATATCCATTTGGAACACCTGTAGCAAAAGTACCAACAAAAACTCCATGAACATTAAAAGTTCCAATTCCACTTCTTGAAATATTTATTATGTTTCCTGTTCCAATAGTTGATCCAATGGATAAACTATTATTTGTAAGAGCATCATGCGATATTCCAAAAAATTGCCCTGTTGTTTTTAAATGACTTCCGGTTGTAAACAGATTATTATTTTCAATTACTAAATCATTGGTGTTACCATCAGCATTTATGAAATAAACTGTTCCTGAAAATGTTCCTGATCCCGATTGATTTATGGAAATTGTATTGTTAGAAAAATTAACATTATTTGAAATGTAATTTGCCTTTATTCCGTGATAAAAACCTGTAGAAGCTCCACTTGCACCTCCAATAATAGAAATGTTGTTGTTGTTTCCAATTAAACTAGCAGTTGAATTTCCATAACCAAAGTCAATTCCTGATGTTATCAACAAACCATTATTTGTCAAGTTAATAATATTATTACTAATTTGATTTGTATAGGTTATTCCATTAGGATTTACCGTACTTGTGCGATTAGAGAAAATTCCTGCTACGTTATTTTGAGTATAAGAATTTGGATATGAAGTTATTGTATTAAATTGAACATTAACCCCAGCATTATTTCTAAAATATATTCCTGCCATTCCTACGGCTGAAAACCTAGTATAATTAATATTTGAAGCAGTTGGATTTCCAAAAGTAATAGTGTTTCCTGTAGCCAAAGAAGTTCCACCAATATCCCAACCTGTTTCGTTTAAAATAGTTGTAGCTTGTTCGCTTATAACATAAATACCATAAGCAACATTAGAAATTATATTACCGTATATTTTATTGTATGAATTAGTTCCATTAGTATTTAATGATACCATTGCAGCATTTGTCGATGAAGAAGATGAACTTGATAGAATTCCAAATGAGTTTTGATAATTTTCATTCAAACTAATAGTACAATTTTGAATAGTATTATTTTGAGCACCGTTTGTAGTAGAACCTAGGAAAATTCCAATTCCCACTTCAGTCATCGTATTTGTTGCTCCTGTTGTGGTAATTGTATTTAATGGGTTTTCAACTAATTTGAAACCATCAAAAGTAACATAATCACTTGCTATAATTTTTATAATTCCATCATTTAAACCACCTGCTAAACGTTGTGGTGCAGAAATTATAGGATTTGCTCCTAAACCACTTTTTTTGAATACTATTTGAGTTGTTGAAGTTCCAGTAGCTAAACTTCCTGATGTTCCTAAACCATTAAGAATAATTCCTGATGTTGGAGCTGTTTCTGTATGTCCAGCAGCTACATTAAATTGTACTGTTCCAGTTCCTGTTACTCCATTTGAATTCAAATAAGTAACCGCCGAGGCAACTGTAGGAAAACAACCTGGAATTGAATATTCACCAACAGGCAAAGCTCCACTCAATGATCCACAATAATTAAAAGTTGCTTTATAATTTGCACCACTGTTTCCAGCATATATTGTTCCGCCTAAACAAGTCACACTTGCATCGCTATAAACTTCAAAAGTGTAATTTCCTGCTGTCAATCCTGAAAGAACATCAACTGAATATCCAGTATTTGACCATTGTTGGTCTTCGCCACCACATCCATTTGCTCCTCCACTAGAATATCCAATATTCAAGTTAGAAAAACTTCCTGGAGTTGAATTTGTTTTATAAACTCTATAATATACTCTAGTTGAAGTTAAGTCGCAACCACCACATTTATACACATTGTGTTCTGCGCCTTTTAATAATAAGGAATTACTTGAATTAAAGCTTCCTAAATTTAATCCATTAAAATCAGAATTTCCGGTAGTAGCTTGTAAATCATAATATTGATTTGAACTACCATTTATGGATAAAACAGCAAAAGTTGAATTAAAACCCGCAGTTTGAGCATTGGTATTTTGTAATGACAGCAATACAAAAAATAGAGTTAAAAAAATCAAAGTAATTTTTTTCATGGAAATATGTTTAGCGTTATTATCTAATTTTAATACTAATTATAAGTGTTTTAGTTGATTTTCAAACAAAATTGAAAGCTTGTAATTTTTTGTAAAAGTATAACATTTTGATTATTAAATTAGTAAACATTATTCTACAAATATGTAAAAGATTTTTTATTAATTACTTAATTCAGCTTTTTTCTTCAGAAACCCATCTAATAGCAGCATTCAATTCATCATGATTAAAACACTTAAATTCTCCTATCATAATTTTACTGAAAAGTTTAGTGAAAATTTTGATTCCTTGAGTGTCGGTTACTATCGCTGCTTTATTCCATTTTGAGAAAACTTTTATTCCTAAAATAGCATCTTGAAGCCAAGCTCCAACTGTGAAATTTGATAATTCTGTTTCAATTTGTAGAAGATAATTTAAGGTGTTATATTCAGTTACAAAAGCTTCAACTTTAGGAACAACTTCTTTTGTAAAATCATCAGCTGTAACATCGCCAACAGCTCTAAAACCAATAAACTTTTTTCCTTCGTTTGCTATTTCTACTATCATAATATTAATTTTTTATCAATGTAAAATTCATTATTTTTATATTATTAATATTACATAATTGTAAAGTAATATTGCATAATTGCTTGTTATTTTATGGTTTTAAAATAATTTTAATGTGTGAATCTGTGGCTATTTTTATTTTTTACCTAAATTTGCACACTCAATTTTTTGACAACGATTTCATTAATTGAGTTTACTTATGGAAAATAAAAAGAAAGTAGCATTCTATACTTTAGGATGTAAATTGAACTTCTCAGAAACTTCTACTATAGCGAGAAATTTTCAAGACGAAGGTTTTGATAGAGTAGATTTTGAAGAAATTGCCGATATGTATGTCATTAATACGTGTTCGGTTACTGAAAATGCCGACAAGCAATTCAAACAAATAGTTAAAAAAGCAATGAAACTCAACGATAAAGCATTTATTGCTGCCGTTGGATGTTATGCACAGTTAAAACCTGAAGAACTTGCCGCTGTTGATGGTGTTGATTTAGTTCTTGGAGCTACAGAAAAATTTAAAATCACCGATTACATTAATGATTTGTCCAAAAATGATATGGGCGAAGTACATTCGTGCGAAATTGAAGAAGCCGATTTTTATGTAGGAAGTTACTCAATTGGAGACAGAACTCGTGCTTTTCTAAAAGTTCAAGATGGATGCGATTATAAATGTACTTATTGTACCATTCCTCTAGCACGCGGAATTTCAAGAAGTGATGCTTTAGAAAATGTATTGAAAAATGCCTACGAAATTTCGCAACAAGGCATCAAAGAAATTGTACTTACTGGTGTAAATATAGGTGATTATGGTAAAGGAGAATTTGGAAATAAAAAACATGAACATACTTTCTTAGATTTAGTTAAAGCTTTAGATGAGGTAGAAGGAATTGAACGTTTACGAATTTCATCTATTGAGCCTAATTTGTTGAAAAATGAAACTATCGAATTTGTTTCAAAAAGTAGAACTTTTGTACCTCATTTTCATATTCCGCTACAATCTGGAAGTAATGAAATTTTAGGCAAAATGAAACGTCGTTACCAACGCGAAGTTTACACTGATAGAGTAGAAAATATCAGAAAAGTAATGCCACATGCTTGCATTGGTGTTGATGTTATTGTTGGTTTTCCAGGTGAAACTGATGCACATTTTTTAGAAACTTATAATTTCTTGAACGAGTTGGATATTTCTTATCTTCACGTTTTTACCTATTCAGAAAGAGATAACACTGAAGCCGCTACTATGGAAAATGTAGTGCCAATGAATGTGCGTTCTAAAAGAAGTAAAATGCTTCGAGGATTATCGGTAAAAAAACGTCGTGCCTTTTACGAAAGTCAGATTGGAAGCAATAGAACTGTTTTATTTGAAGGAGAAAATAAAGAAGGTTATATTCACGGATTCACAGAAAATTACGTAAAAGTAAAAACGCCATGGAATCCAGAGTTGGTAAATACTTTACATGAAATCAACTTGACAAGAATTGATGAAGATGGAAGTGTAAGAATGGAGTTTTTGAATGTTGAAGCTTAAAATATAAAACCCTGAAATAATTACTTTTCAGGGTTTCTTTTTTTTATAAAAATCTAATTTACTGATTCAACTAATCGGATAAATTCTGATTTGTAACCTTCTTCGTCAGAGGCTAATCCTGATTTAGCTAATTTTTTTATTTCTGAAGTTGAAGTGTTTGAAATTAATTTAGATTCTCTTAATTTTAACCCAAACCATGCTACAGAGGAACTAAATTTGAAATCAGCCGAACTTTTTTCAAGTGTAATTACATTGTTTTCAATAGTTTTAATCATTTCGATGCTTCGTTCACCATCAGGTTTTTTATACCTAAATTTTATTGTTGCCAATTCCTCATCATAATTAGAATCTTCATTTTTTACTTTTGTATATTTTAAATCAGAAGGCGAGAAGTTACTTTCAACACCAACAGGAATTATTTCATACAGAGCAGTAACAGTGTGACCACTTCCCAGTTCTCCTGCATCAATCGCATCATTTTTAAAATCTTCAGCTTTCAATTTTCGGTTTTCATAACCAATTAATCTATAAGCTTGAACGTGTTTTGGGTTGAATTCAATTTGGATTTTCACATCTTTAGCAATAGCAAACATAGAACCTTTAAATTCTTTTCCTAAAAATCGATTGGCTTCTTGAATGTTATCAATGTAAGCATAATTTCCGTTTCCTTTATCTGCTAAAATTTCCATTTTACTGTCTTTATAATTTCCCATTCCAAAACCTAAAACCGTCAGAAATACTCCTGATTTTCTTTTTTCTTCAATTAAATCAATCATGTCTTCATCAGATGAAGCGCCAACATTAAAATCGCCATCAGTGGCAATGATTACTCTATTATTTCCTTCTTTTATAAAGTTTTGCTCTGCTAATTTATAGGCAAGTTCAATTCCTTCTCCGCCAGCAGTACTTCCTCCAGCTTGTAAATCGTCAAAGGCATCCATAATTGTTTCTTTTTCATCTCCAGATGTTGGCTCTAAAACAACTCCAGCCGAACCCGCATAAACCACAATAGAAACTTTATCTTTTTTGCGTAACTCTTCTACTAAAACTTTCATGGATTCTTTTAGTAATGGCAATTTATTATCATCACTCATCGAACCCGAAACATCAACTAGAAAAACTAGATTAGAATTTGGTAGGTTAGTAAGCGAAACATCTTTTCCTTGTAAACCTATTTTTAGTAACTTATGTTTTTCATTCCATGGACTTTCACTGTATTCTGTATTAATTGAAAACGGATGTTCATCTGTTGGTTGCGGATAATTGTACTTAAAAAAGTTCATCATTTCCTCAACTCTAACAGCATCTTTTGGAACTTTTTGTCCATTGTTTATAAATCTTCTAATGTTGGTGTAAGAAGCATTGTCAACATCAATTGAAAAAGTAGAAAGCGGATTGTTTTTTGGAGATTCAAATTGGTTTTCTTCTAATTCAGCATAGCTTTCACTATTCTCATCAAAAGAAGTAGATTCAGGAAATTCAGTGACAATAACTTCGTCTGCAGAAGCTGATGCAGAGTCAGCACAAGATACTTCAGAAGCACTCATATTCTTGCAATTACTAAAAATAAGCAATAGGAATACACTTAAATAAAAATGATATTTTTTCATTTAATTAAATTTTTTAAAATGTTAAAGATTGATTTTTTGTCTTTAAATAATTTCTAGTATTCCGGATTTACTGAGGCAATTATCTACAAATTTTGACAATTCAAATTTGATGCCAAGATTTTTTTAAAATAAGAATTTTCTAAATATTTTATTTTAAAGATGCTGAATTCTTGTATTTCGGATATAATATTTGATAAAGTAATAAATAAATCTTTCTTAAATTAAAGATTTCTTATTTAGTATTTATAGTGAAATCTTATTTTAGTAATCCTAAAAACCGATTCACTATATTGTTCTATAAATTCAAATTTATTTCTACCAGGTTGTTTGAAATCAATGATTCTTTCGCCAGAAATTTCATAGTACATTGAACTTCCTTCAAACATAAAACGTTTGCCATTGTTGCGATAAGCAGAACGAATTAAATCAAATTCAGATAAATTCCATGTAGTTAAATTAGCATCTAAATCTTCCAAGTCTGAAAATAAACCTTCGGTAATTTCGGTTTTGCAACCATAATATTTTTGGATGTTTTCAAAAAATGAAATGATGTTGAGATTTAGTTCTTCGGAATTCATTTGATAAAGATAAAAAATATAATTCAAAACAAAAATTCCAAATCCCAAGTTTAAACTGTTGGAATTTGGAATTCTTTAATTTTTTTCTGTAATCTGCAATCTGATGACTGTAACCTGAAATCTATATTTTAATTCCTGGAGGTAATAAATCTCTGTAAGTAGTATTTTTTCTCATAAAAGCAGCAATTTTCGGAAGAATTGGCACAACTTTTAATTTGCGTTCATAAGCAATTTCCATAATATTTTTTAAGAAATCGGTAATAAATTCTTCATTATCAAATCCTTCAAAAGTGTTGATTCGAGTTAGGAAAATCTTTTTTTCTTGAAATGAGTATTCAATAGAAACTAGCTTTCCATCGACCAAAGTTTCGAACTGTCTAGCAAATGTGTTGTCTTTAATTTCCATTTTTTCTAAAATTAACTCTGAGTTCATGTATAAGTGGGATAAATAAATTAATTTTATGCAAATTTCGGAATAAAATATGGATAAAGCCACTGAAATACGTTAAAATATGAGTAAGATACCTGTTTATTTTATGCCAGGATTAGCAGCAAGTCCAACAATCTTTGAAATGATAGATTTACCAGAAGATACTTTTGAAGTGCATTTACTTCATTGGTTTTTACCAGAAATTAATGAAAAACTCTCTAGCTATGCTAAACGAATGGCTGAGAAAGTGGTGCATGAAAATGCTGTTTTGATAGGAGTTTCCTTTGGAGGTGTTTTAGTTCAAGAAATGAAACCTTTTCTTACTACTAGAAAAATAATAATTATTTCGAGTGTGCGATGTAATTCTGAATTGCCTCGAAGAATGAAAATAATAAAAACCACAAAAGCATATAAATTACTGCCCACAGGTTTGCTTCAAGATGTTGAATTATTAACGAAATACGCTTTTGGAGATACGCTAAAAAAGAAACTAAAATTATACGAAAAATACCTCCACATGCGCAATAAAGAATATCTAGATTGGGCAATTGAACAAATGATTTGTTGGGAGAGGAAAACTATTGATTCAGAAGTTATTCATATTCACGGTGATGCAGATGAGGTTTTTCCTGCTAAAAACATTAAAGATTTCATTAATGTAAAAGGTGGAACTCATGCCATGATTTTGAGTAAATATAGATGGTTTAACACAAATTTAGCCAAGTTAATTCTCGAATAATATTGATTTTGGTTCAATTTTTGTAGTTTTGAAGAATATATAATTTGAAAATGAAAAAGATACAAGTTTTAGGTGTTGTTACACTATTGGTTTTAGTTAGTGGAGTTTTTATTTATGCAACTTCGGGTGAGCAGAAAGACAAACAATTTAAAGTTGGAACGGCGCAATATTTTCCAACAGAAGTTGATTTTGCAGGTGAAAAAGCGCCATTACAAATTGCTGATGTAAAAGAACGATTTGATAGAGAATTATTAGTGAACGCTAATCTTCATTCTTCTACAATACTTATCATGAAACGTGCCAATAGAGCTTTCCCAATCATTGAACCAATTTTGAAACAATATGGTGTTCCTGATGATTTTAAATATTTGGCCGTAATTGAAAGTGCCTTGATGAATGCTGTTTCGCCTTCAGGAGCAAAAGGTGTTTGGCAATTTATGCCTGATACTGCTAAAGAAAAAGGTATGGAAGTTAACGATGGTGTTGACGAACGTTATCATTTAAAAAAAGCTACTGAAGCTGCATGTAAATATTTGATTCAAGCCAAAGAAAAATTTGGAAATTGGACACTTGCTGCAGCATCATATAATGGTGGAATAACAGGAGTAAACAATAAAATTGCTGAACAAAAAGTTTCAGATTATTATGATTTGTTGCTAACAGACGAAACATCAAGATATGTATTCAGAATTTTAGCTTTGAAAGAGATTATGAAAAACCCAACACTTTATGGTTTCGATGTAGCAAAACATGAATTGTATGATAATATTCCAACGAAAACTATTGAGGTTGATAGTTCTATAACTGATTTAGCCACATTTGCAAAGTCACAAGGAATTAATTATAAGATTTTAAAGATTCACAATCCTTGGTTGCGAGATAAAAAGTTGAATAATCCAACGAAGAAAAAATATCAATTAGAAATTCCAACGGAAGGTTATTAGTCAGTTGGCAGTGCTCAGTTGGCAGAAATGTTTTAAATAAAAAAGTTCGCAATTTTTGCGAACTTTTTTATTTAAGTATCATAATAACTGATCACGGAATACTGCCAACTAGATTTTCTTCATCTGCTCTTTCATCATTTTTATTTGATCGGCAAGCATTCCTTGTTTGTCTAGTTTTTTAACTTCTGCAATCAAATTAGTTGCTTCTAATTTTCTTCTTCTTGACATTGCAACTCCAGCTAAATTTAATTTCGCAACAGCTAAATCCATATCCATGTTCAATCCTAATTCGATTGCTTTTTTAAAATATTTTTCCGCTTGAATCAAGTTCGTTTGTGACAACATAATACCATTTAAATAATTATAATATCCTTGCTGTTTGCGAACTAAAGCCGTTTCAGGGTTTTTGATTTTGTCCAACCAAGCTTTTGCACCAGGAAAATTTTGTTTACGCAATTGTAAAAATGCTAATAAAATATATTCATTTCTAAAGTATAAAAACAAAGGAATTAATGATAATAGTATAAGGAAAATACCATTTCCAATGTTACCTTCAGTAAATTGCCAAATAGCTGCGATAAAGATTAAACCTGTTAAAATAAGTTTGATATTTCTGTGAAACATAATAGTGATTATTTAAGGTTGCAAAGATAATAAAAGGAAATTAAAATATTTTTAAAAAACTACTTGCAAGTAATAAAAATCGTTGTATATTTGCACTCGGTTTTAAAAAGACCTCAAGAAAAGATTATTATACGATTTTAAAGATAAAAAGCAATGAGCAAAAGAACGTTTCAACCATCGAAAAGAAAAAGAAGAAATAAACACGGATTTATGGACAGAATGGCTTCTGCAAATGGAAGAAAAGTCCTTGCGCGTCGTAGAGCTAAAGGAAGACACAAATTAACAGTTTCTTCTGAACCAAGACACAAAAAATAATGATTAGATTTTAATCAATATCAAGCCGTTACTTTTATTAGTAGCGGCTTTTTTTTAAACCTGTTTATAAATTTTGATAAGTTTTTAAAGCTATTTCCCGCTATCCGTTGCAATCTTTTTAATTTTAAAGAAAAATTAAAAAGGATTTCTCTCGAAGCTTCGGGATTATCAGGGCTAAGCTTATCAGCAGTCAAAATTGATTAATTTATAAGATAGTAAAATTTTGAAACTTTGAGTCTTCGTTCCCGAAGCTTCGGGATTAGAGGCAAAAAAAAATAACAACAACACAACAAACTAACTACAATGCCAAAAGACAATTCAATCAAATCGGTTTTAATAATTGGTTCAGGTCCAATCGTTATTGGACAAGCATGCGAATTTGACTATGCAGGTTCACAATCAGCACGTTCCATTCGTGAAGAAGGAATTGAAGTAATCCTTATCAATTCTAATCCAGCAACCATCATGACTGATCCATCTATGGCGGATCATGTTTATTTATTGCCATTAACAACCAAATCTATCATCCAAATTCTTAAAGAACATCCTCAAATTGATGCCGTTCTTCCTACAATGGGCGGACAAACCGCGTTAAATCTGTGCCTAGAAGCTGATGAAAAAGGAATTTGGGAAGATTTTAATGTAAGAATGATTGGTGTAGATGTTAATGCCATCAATATTACTGAAGACCGAGAGCAATTCAAACAATTATTAGAAAAAATTGGTATTCCTGCAGCACCAGCTAAAACAGCTACTTCGTTCTTAAAAGGAAAAGAAATAGCACAAGAATTTGGTTTTCCATTAGTAATTCGTCCATCGTTTACGTTGGGTGGAACTGGAGCAGCTTTTGTACACAGCAAAGAAGAATTTGACGAAAAATTAACCTACGGTTTAGAAATGTCACCAATCCATGAAGTGTTGATTGATAAAGCATTATTAGGTTGGAAAGAATATGAATTAGAACTTTTACGCGATAAAAATGACAATGTAGTAATCATCTGTTCGATTGAAAATATGGATCCAATGGGAATTCATACTGGAGATTCAATTACCGTTGCGCCAGCGATGACTTTATCGGATACTACATTTCAAAAGATGCGTGATATGGCAATTTTGATGATGCGTTCTATCGGAAATTTTGCTGGAGGTTGTAACGTGCAATTTGCCGTTTCGCCTGATGAAAAAGAAGATATCGTTGCCATCGAAATCAATCCGAGAGTTTCGCGTTCATCTGCTTTAGCATCAAAAGCGACTGGTTATCCAATTGCCAAAATCGCATCGAAATTAGCTTTAGGTTACAATTTAGATGAGCTTCAAAACCAAATTACCAAATCAACTTCGGCTTTATTCGAACCAACTTTAGATTATGTAATCGTAAAAATACCACGTTGGAATTTCGACAAATTTGAAGGTGCAGACAGAACTTTAGGACTTCAAATGAAATCGGTTGGTGAAGTTATGGGAATTGGTCGTTCGTTTCAAGAAGCGCTTCACAAAGCAACGCAATCACTTGAAATTAAGCGAAATGGACTTGGTGCTGACGGAAAAGGTTATAAAAACTATGAACAAATTATTGAGAAATTAACGTTCGCAAGTTGGGACAGAGTTTTCGTAATTTACGATGCCATTGCGATGGGAATTCCGTTGAGCAGAATACACGAAATTACTAAAATTGATATGTGGTTCTTGAAACAATACGAAGAATTGTATTTGTTAGAAAGAGAAATCACAAACTATAAAATAGATACTTTGCCAAAAGAATTATTGCTTGAAGCAAAGCAAAAAGGTTATGGCGACAGACAAATTGCGCACATGTTGGGTTGTTTGGAAAGTCAGGTTTATAAATTACGTGATGACATGAACATCAAGCGTGTTTATAAATTGGTTGATACTTGTGCGGCCGAATTCAAAGCACAAACTCCATATTATTATTCAACTTTTGAAGCTGAAATTCAAACAGCAAATGGTGAAAGATACGTTCATAACGAAAGTATTGTAACTGACAGAAAGAAAGTGGTAGTTTTGGGTTCAGGACCAAATAGAATTGGGCAAGGAATTGAATTTGACTATTCTTGTGTTCACGGAGTTTTGGCAGCGAAAGAATGTGGTTACGAAACTATAATGATTAATTGTAATCCAGAAACGGTTTCTACCGATTTTGATACGGCTGATAAATTGTATTTCGAACCCGTTTTTTGGGAACATATTTACGATATCATTCGTCATGAAAAACCTGAAGGAGTTATCGTTCAACTTGGTGGACAAACGGCTTTGAAACTAGCAGAAAAATTATCTAAATACGGAATTAAAATTTTAGGAACTTCATTCGACGCTCTTGATTTAGCTGAAGATAGAGGACGTTTTTCAGAATTATTAACTGAATTAAATATTCCGTTTCCAAAATTCGGAATTGCTGAAAGTGCTGACGAAGCTTCTAAATTGGCTGATAGTTTAGACTTTCCGTTGCTAGTTCGTCCATCGTATGTTTTGGGTGGACAAGGAATGAAAATCGTAATCAACAAACAAGAATTAGAAGAACATGTAATTGATTTATTAAAATCGATTCCAGGAAACAAATTGCTTCTTGACCATTATTTAGATGGAGCAATAGAAGCAGAAGCTGATGCTATTTGCGATGGAGAAAACGTGTACATCATCGGAATTATGGAACACATCGAGCCTTGCGGAATTCATTCAGGTGATTCTAATGCGACTTTGCCACCATTTAATTTAGGTGAATTTGTAATGCAACAAATAAAAGATCATACTAAGAAAATCGCTCTGGCTTTACGAACAGTTGGTTTGATAAACATCCAATTTGCAATAAAAGATGACACGGTTTATATCATTGAAGCCAATCCAAGAGCATCGAGAACCGTTCCGTTTATTGCAAAAGCGTATGGCGAACCTTACGTAAATTATGCCACCAAAGTGATGCTTGGTGAAAATAGAGTAACCGATTTCACTTTCAATCCGCAGTTGAAAGGTTATGCGATTAAGCAACCGGTTTTCTCTTTCAGTAAGTTTAAAGATGTAAACAAAGCACTTGGACCAGAAATGAAATCGACAGGTGAGAGTATTTTGTTTATTGATGATTTAAAAGATGATCAATTCTACGAATTGTATAGTAGACGAAAAATGTACTTGAGTAAATAAAAATAGAAAATCCCGATTGATTCGGGATTTTTTTTTAACATTTGATTATTAGTTTTTTAAGAATTTTTTTTAAACATGATTTATAAAATTAACTCTATTATTAAAATCGCTATTAAAACAGTCAAGCCAAAAATAAATAGAAAGATTGAACTCCAATATAATTTCAATTCTGAATAGTTATTTAAATATTCTGAATTATTATTTCTTTTTACTCCAACTTTAGGTTTTCCCTTATCTTTATATCGAACAAAGTAAATGATAGAACCCAATGTAGCTAGAGTTATTGATATTATGATTAATTCTAGCATAGCTGTTTTCTAATTTTATTTTATTATATGTATATATCACTCTCCAATTCTACTTTTTAAGTCCATTCGTGAATGAAGAAATCTGATGATTTCTATTTCATTTTCGTTTATTATCCTGTAAAATATAATGTGTTGATTGGATTTATAACCTAATAAATCGTTGATTATTTCATTGTAATTTCTGCCTAAATTTTGATTTTTTGCTATTTCTTGACAATCTTGAAGTAGTTCAAAATAATACCTACCTGCTTGATGTTCTGACCAAATTTCAAAAGTGTAATCCCAAATTTTACTTAAATCTTCTACGGCTTTGTTGGTTAGATGAAATTTAACCATTTCTCTTTTTTGCTTTTAGTGATTCAAGGTGTTTTTTTGCATCAAAATCTTTAGCTATTCCACTTTCTATTCCTTCGTTGATAGCCTTTTTTAATACTATAATCTTATTTTCCTCTTCTTCAAGTAATCGTAAACCAGCACGAATTACTTCACTTGCATTCTTAAATCTTCCTTCTGAAACTCTGTTGTCAACAAAATCTTCAAAATAATCACCTAAAGAAACTGATGTGTTACGTCCCATAATAATCTAATTTTATGTAAAGTTACCAAATTTTGGTAATAATTAGCTTTTTTGTAAAAAAAAATCCGTTTCAACTTGATAAAACGGATTTTTAAAATGTTTATGTTTTGTATTAAAGCATAACTTTTACTTTAGGTAATTCTGCTTTGAATCTTTTTTCTAACGTTGCTTTGTATTCATCAGAAAACTCATTGTTTGCTAATATAACTTCTTCAAGTTCTTTCAATTGAAATAGTTCATCTGGAATTGTTTTTAGCATGCAACCACCAAAACTTATACTTTTTAAGTGAGTAAGTTTTCCAATTTCTGCAGGAACTGAAGTGAATTGTTGATCGGAAAGAAATAAAATTTCAAGGTTTACAAACTTCTCAATTGATTTTGGAATTTCATTCAACTCAATATCATGAACATAAGAATTGATAATAATAGATTTAACTATTGTTGGGTTTTTATCTGCTTCTTCAAACGAATTGCATTTAACACATTGTGAATAAGATGCAATTGAAAATAAGAATAATAATAATAGTACTTTTTTCATGATAATTGAATTAAAATTTTACTGTAACAGTTTTTGTTTCGCCATTTCTTACATAAGTTACAGGAAGTTCGTCACCTGCGTTTAGTTTTGCTAAACATTCCATGTAGCTATATACTTCTTTAATTTCGTAAGTTCCAATTTTTATAATAATGTCACCTTCTTTAATTCCGGCAAGGTCAGCAGGTCTTCCTTCAGTAACGCCATCAACATGCAATCCATCGCCATGATCAGTATAATCAGGCATAATTCCTAACGTTACTTTGTATTTTGGTCGTGATTTTGTTGCTGTAGTTTTTGTTTTTGTAAACTCTGTTTTTTCTTGATTGCTAATATCAGAAATCATTCTGAAAGCATAATTTACAATGTTTGTTACACCATAATAATTGATTTTGTCCTCGTCATCACTTGGTTTATGGTAATCATTATGTGTTCCTGTAAAGAAAAACAACACTGGAATATCTTTCAAATAAAACGAAGTGTGGTCAGAAGGTCCAACGCCACTTTCATCTAAAGTCAAATTAAATCCTGCAGGTTTATTTTTTTCTGCCATTTTACTAAACTCAGGTGAAGTACCAACACCACCAACAGTTAATTCTTTTTTAGCAGTTTCTAATCGACCAATCATGTCCATATTAATCATAGCAGTAACATTTGGGAAAAGTGTTTTAACAGTTTCAGCCATTTTTTTAGAACCAATTAAACCATCTTCTTCACCCGAAAATAAGGCAAAAACATAGTTAGCTTTTTCAGTGGTTTTATTTTGAGAATAAATTCGTGCTAATTCTAAAACACCTGCAACACCCGAAGCATTGTCGTCTGCACCATTGTGTATTTCTCCATCAGAATTTGGTTTTGTAGAATGTTTGTGTTCGTTCAATCCTAAATGGTCATAATGCGCACCAATAACAATAGTTTTTGAAGCTTTATTGTCTAAATAGGCAATTACATTTCGACCTGAATTTTGTTTTACATCAAGAGAATCTTTTGGATTTAATTTTAATGAGTAAGTAAAACTTTGAATATAATTTTTCTTGTCATAAGGTTTTAATCCTAATGTTTTCAATTCTTTAACTAAATAATCAGCAGCAATTTTTTCTTCTTTCGAACCTGTCAATCTTCCTTTCAAATCATCAGAAGATAAAAATGTAATGTGTTTTTTAAGATTTTTTTCGCTTGCATTTTCAACTTCATCGGTTTCAACCCAATCCGCAATAAATACATTAGTTTCTCTTTTTTGTTCTTGTTGACGGTTACTCGAAAAAACTAATTTTTTTCCATCAGGCGAAAACATTGGAAACGCATTAAACTCACTTTCATAAGTAATTTGTTTTAAATTTTCACCATTTAAATCAATTGTATATAATTGGAAATCATAACCTCTTGTGGAATGATGGTTGGAAGAAAAGATGATTTTCTTATCATTTGGAGTAAAATAAGGTGCCCAATTTGCTTTTCCTAAATGGGTAATTTGCTTTAAATCAGTTCCGTCAACGTTGCAAGTATAGATTTCCATTTCTGTTGGAGCAACTACATTTTCAGCTAAAAAATCTTTATATTCTTTGATTGCTTCATCAGTTTTTGGACGAGAAGAGCGAAAAACTAATTTTTTACTATCGTGTGAAAAGAAACTTCCACCATCATAACCTAAGCCAGTAGTGATTTGTTTTACATTGCTTCCGTCAATATCCATTGTGTAAAGTTCTAAATCGCCACTTCTCATACTAGTGAAAGCAATTTTTTTACCATCAGGAGAAACCACTGCCTCTGCATCATAACCTGGTGAATCAGTAAGTTTTTTTACAATATTACCTTGTAAATCAGAAATATAAATATCAAATTCTGGATAAACTGCCCATAGGTATTTTCCGTCTTTTGGTTTTGGTGGCGCTGGACAGTTTATATTTCCTTCGTGTGTTGAAGCGTATAAAATATGTTTTCCATCAGGCATATAAAACGAACATGTGGTACGTCCTTTACCATTTGAAATTAATTTTAAACTTTTCGAATTGATTTCTTGTTGTTGTAAATCCAACATGAAAATTTGATCGCAAGGCACACCAAACGCAGTATTTGTTACTTGCAAAGTTAAACTTTTGCTATCTGGGCTAAAGTAAGCTTCAGCGTTATCACCACCAAAAGTTAATTTTTTTATGTTTTTTAAATTGGATTCTTGTGCATTGATTGTAAAACAAGCAAATGTTAGAACTGTAATAGCAATTTTGTATAATTTCATTTCTTAAAAATTTGATGTAAAAATACTAAAAAAGGTTGCTATTTCTTAAATAGTACTAATCAACTTTTGTTAATTTTATTACAATTTATTTTATCAATACCAAATAACCCCAAGGATTTAAGGTCACAGAATCATTACCTTTGAAAGTGTAAGTTTGTCCTGAAAACAAATCTTTATACGTTCCTTTTTCATATTTGGAGTTTAAAACAACCGTCACTTTTTCATCACTAAAATTGATGATTGGAATAATTTTATCTCCGTTTTTTTCACGAGAAAAAGATACAATTTTATCCATTTTATCATTGTATATTCTGACCATTGCACCACCATGTTCTCCGTTCCAAAGTGCTTGATTTTTGTGTTTTAATTCAAATAGTGTTGTGAATAATTGTCTGTGTGGATGTTCTTTCCATTCGATAGAATCTTTGTCAAAAAACTTCAAAGATTTATTTAAACCGGCTTCTTGTCCGCTGTAAATTAATGGCATTCCGTTGACAACATTTGAAAAAACTATAGCCGCTTCAAGTCCTTTTCCAAAGTTTTTAAATGGTGTTCCGTTCCAAGAATTCATATCGTGATTATCAGTAAATGTCATACGATAACCGCCTTTAGGGAATGCTCCTTGGTCGTGCGCCATATATTCAACCAATCCTCCAATACCTTTGTTATTTGTAGTTGCATCTTTCATTTTGTCAAATAAAGTCCATGAATACGTCATGTCAAATGCTTTTTTGTGCATGTCTCTTGATTCCCATTCGGCTAACATAAAAACAGGTTTGATTGCATCTAATTCTGCACGAACATTATCCCAAAAATCTACTGGAATGAATCCTGCAACATCACAACGATATCCATCAATATTGAAATCTTTAACCCAAAATTTCATAGCATCGGTCATGTATTTTCTCATTTCAGGATTTTCATAATCAAAATCTACTACATCGTCCCAATCATACCATGGTGTTGGTTGAAAATTACCATCTTTATTTTTGGTATACCAATCAGGATGTTTTTTAGTAAGTTCGTTATCCCAAGCCGAATGATTGGCAACCCAATCTACAACAACGTACATTCCTAGACTGTGAATTTTGTCCACCAAACGTTTGAAATCTTCCTTATTTCCATATTCAGGATTGATGTCATAGTAATCTTTTACAGAATATTCGCTACCCAAAGTTCCCTTTCTGTTTTTAACTCCAATAGGATGAATTGGCATCAACCAAATGATATCAACACCAAGTTTTTTTAATCGTGGCAAATGACTTTCAAAAGCTTTAAAAGTTCCTTCATTGGTATATTGACGCACGTTAACTTCATAGATAGTAGCATTTTTTGTCCATTCAGGATGTTTTAATTCCACATATGGTTTTGGTTGATATGGATTGTCTGACGTATTATTTTCAGCATTTTTACAACTAAAAAATAAGGCGATTATGGATAAAAGGAATATTTTTTTCATTAGTAATGTTTTGATTTTCAAATATAAAAAAATTCCGTTTAGTTTTCACCAAACGGAATTTTATTAAAACTTCGTATTTCGTATTTTAATGTCGATTTACAAATGAATTACTTCATCATATGCTGCGGCTACGGCTTCCATAACAGCTTCACTCATAGTTGGATGTGGGTGAATTGCTTTTAGAATTTCGTGTCCAGTTGTTTCTAGTTTTCTTGCTACAACTGCTTCTGCAATCATATCTGTTACACCAGCACCAATCATGTGACAACCTAACCATTCGCCATATTTTGCATCGAAAATTACTTTTACAAAACCATCGGCAGCACCAGCAGCTTTAGCTTTTCCTGAAGCTGAGAATGGGAATTTACCAATTTTCAGTTCGTATCCTTTTTCTTTTGCTTGTTTTTCTGTTAAACCAACAGAAGCGATTTCTGGAGTTGCATAAGTACAACCTGGAACATTTCCATAATCAATTGGTTCTACGTGTAAACCTGCAATTTTTTCAACACAATTAATTCCTTCAGCCGAAGCAACGTGAGCTAACGCTTGACCTGGCGTTACATCACCAATAGCATAATATCCTGGAACGTTAGTTTGGTTGTATGCGTTAACTAAAATTTTATCTCTATCTGTTGCAATTCCAACTTCTTCAAGACCAATATTTTCGATATTTGTTTTAATTCCAACTGCCGAAAGTAAAATATCAGCTTCAAGAACTTCTTCACCTTTTGCGGTTTTTACATAAGCTTTTACGCCATTTCCTGTTGTTTCAATTCGTTCAACAGAAGAATTAGTCATGATATTTACACCAGCTTTCTTCATAGAACGTTCCATTTGTTTCGAAATATCTTCGTCTTCAACAGGAACAATATTTGGCATAAATTCCACAATAGTAACTTCAGTTCCCATTGAGTTGTAGAAATGAGCAAATTCAACACCAATCGCACCAGAACCAACTACAATCATTTTCTTTGGTTGAGTAGGTAAGGTCATCGCTTGTCTGTATCCAATAACTTTTACTCCATCTTGAGGAAGATTTGGTAATTCTCTTGAACGTGCACCAGTTGCAATAATGATGTGGTCAGCTGAATATTCAGTAACTTTACCATCAGCAGCCGTTACATCTACTTTTTTTCCTGGTTTTATTTTACCAAAACCATCAATAACATCAATTTTATTTTTTTTCATCAAGAATTGAACACCTTTACTCATTCCGTCTGCAACATCTCGAGAGCGTTTTACAACGGCAGAAAAATCTTTGTCAAATTCTTTAATAGTTAATCCATAATCGGAAGCATGTTTTAGGTAATCAAATACTTGAGCCGATTTTAAAAGTGCTTTTGTTGGAATACAACCCCAATTAAGGCAAATTCCACCAAGACTTTCTTTTTCAATAACGGCTACTTTAAAGCCCAATTGTGAAGCACGGATTGCAGTTACATAACCGCCTGGACCACTTCCTAAAACAATAATATCGTATTTCATTTTTTAGTAATTATTTATTTAATGTAAAAATGCAGTCGCTTTCGCTCGTGTCATAAGTATAAATTTCTTAGATAATTTTGATTGCAAATTTAGTAAAAAAGTTTAAAAGTTTAGGAGTTTAGAAATCTAAAAGTTTAACCACAGATTGAAATCTTGACTTGAGCAGATTTTAGTAAAAAAACGATACAATTACTATTATTGAAACTTGCAAGGCATTTCATTGAATCACCTTTTTTTAGTGCTTGTTTTTATAATTTGGGTTAATTAAATTCCAATATATTGTATCGTTTTCTGTTCTGACTTGTTCAAAATTGAATTTATTTAAAAGATTTATAGAACTACTATTTTCAGTTAAACAATTTGCTGTGATTTCTTTTATAATTTCGTTTGAGAAAGCCCATTCTATTATTTTTTTTACAGATTCTACTGCATAACCTTTTCGTCTTTCCTCTATGATTATTCCATATCCTAAATCAATATTTTCTTCTTTATAATTGAATCCTTTAAATCCTAAATCTCCAATTATTTCCAAAGTTTCCTTTTTAATAATCATCCAAGATTCAAAGCCAGTTGGACTTTCAACTTTATTTAAGTTAATGATTATCCTTGGTAATGTGTCTAAAACATCTGCATCTGGCCAACTTTTTCCTCTTTTTAAGTTCAAGTTTTCTAAATCTTTATAATCGTTGTTTAAAATATTCTTGCAAATATCAATAGTGTAGGGAATGAGTAGTAATCTTTCAGTTATTAGATTATCAATTTCTAATTTTTTAACCTTCATTATTTTTTTATTGTTATATGGTTTTGGCAACTACTTCATGCTACTAACTTCCATTTTCTAACCTAATGAAGCAATTAATTCCTCAACTTCTTTTTTTTGTTCTGCATATTTGAGTTGTAATTCTGAACCTTCGCCCATTCTATTATAGTAATCGAAGGCTTTGTTCGCGAATGCTTTTTTGTGGAAATTAGAAATTTCAGGAATATTTGGAAATATTTTTCGGAATAGCATTTCATAGTACGCTTGCCATTCGCGTTCATTTTTGTCCATCACATAAGGTTGTCTTGTTTTTTGACGCACGTGAACCATTTCATGTGAAATTAAGGATATCATCAAAGGCAATGGAAATTGGAAAGAATTTTCAGGAATTCTAATAATTTGTTGTTTACCAAAATCGCCTTCTGTAGTAAGAACAATCATACTTGGTTCTGCTTTATCTCGATACTCAAAACCTTTTAAATAATGATCTTGCATGTTGAAATGTTGCAAAATCCAGTTCGCAGCTTCTTTAGTTTTTCCTTGATTATGAAAGGATGCTACTTTGGTTTTTACTTTTTTATAATTCATGTCAGCGGATTATTTTTTTATCATTTTTTTGATGATAGAAACAATAGTTGTAGCAATAATTGCTCCTGAAAATGCTAAGAAAATATCTTTTTGTGCATCCCAAATATCACCTTGAGTTCCAAGATAAGCATCACCTTGTGCTTTGAAGAAAACGTCAGCAACTGCCCATTCAATCAATTCGTAGAAACCACTGACAGAAAGTGTAATCTCTATTGGTAATGTCCAAGCAACCCATGAAGGAAACTTTAACCATTTCAAAAACATTTCACGCATTGGGTAAGCCAATAAAAATCCGAAACTAAAATGCACAATTCTATCGTAATGATTTCGAGATAAATCTAAAGCGTCTTTAAGCCAATATCCAAAAGGGTTTTCAGCATAAGTATATTTTGAACCATAAACATGAAGGCATAAATAAACACAAATCAATAAATAACTTAAATCGCTGAAAATAAATTTTTTATAAGTAAAAATCATGAAACCTAGAAATAGAAATACTAAGGTGTTTTCTAAAATCCAATTGGCTGTATCGGTATTTCCTACATAGGAATTAATCCAATTTATCAGAAAAAATCCGATGAAAATTTTTAACCAAGTATTGTTTTTTAAAGGAGTTCTTTCATCTGAAATTGCAATAGTAAATGCCATAGTTTTTATTTAATTTTCACCAAATATAATAAAAACGAAGTGGTTTTTAAATTGCTTCAGAAAATTGTGAATCGTACAAGTTTTTATAATAACCATTTTCTTTGGTAACTAATTCTTGATGCGTTCCAGATTCTACAATTTGACCTTTGTCCATTACGATAATTTTGTCAGCATTGACAATGGTTGCCAATCGATGTGCAATCACTATGGAAGTTCTGTCTTTAGTAATAGTTTCAGTAGCTCTTTGAATCAATTCTTCAGAATAAGTGTCGATAGAAGACGTGGCTTCATCCAAAATTAGAATACTTGGATTACTAACATAAGCACGTAAAAAAGCAATTAATTGGCGCTGCCCAGACGATAACATTACGCCACGTTCTTTTACATTATAATCATAACCATCGGGTAAACTCATGATGAATTCGTGAACACCAATTTTCTTGGAAGCGGCAATAACTTCTTCACGAGAAACATTAGTATTATTTAAGGTAATGTTGTTATAAATGGTATCTGCAAATAGGAAAACATCTTGTAAAACAACTGCAATTTGAGCGCGTAAACTTTCTAAAGTAAAGGTATTAATATCTTGATTGTCAATGGATATTCTTCCTGAATTGATTTCGTAAAAACGATTTAACAAATTAATGATTGTAGATTTTCCTGCGCCAGTTGAACCCACAATCGCAATAGTTTCACCTGATTTTACCTCCAATGAAATGCCTTTTAAAACTTCTTCATCTTTGATATAACTGAATCGAACGTTTTCAAAACGAATGTTTCCAGCAAAATGTTTGGCTACAATAGTTCCAGTTTGTTGCACATCTTCTTCGGTGTCTAAAATATCAAAAACTCTGTTAGCAGCAATCATTCCCATTTGCATTTCGTTGAATTTATCTGCAATTTGGCGTAACGGATTAAACAACATTCCGATAAACATCGTATAAGAAAATAAATCTCCAAATGTGGTAAATTTGTCACCATCTAAAATATGAAAACCTCCATAAAGCACAACAAATCCTAATGTTAACGACGAAATAATATCGGCGATTGGAAAGAAAATAGAATTGTATAAAATGGTTTTTATCCAAGCAACATTGTGTTTTTGATTGATGTCTTTAAACTTTTGATATTCAATATCTTCACGATTAAATAGTTGTACGATTTTCATTCCTGTAACACGTTCTTGAACAAACGTATTCAAATTAGCCACTTGATTCCTTACTTCTTCAAAAGCCACTTGCATTTTACGTTGAAAAATTCTGGTAATAAAAACCAAAATAGGCATGGCTCCAATTACAATCCAAGTAAGTTTCCAGTTCATGTAAAACATGATGATTAAACAGACAAACATTTTAAGCAAATCACTGATAATCATAAACAAACCTTGACTAAAAATTCTCGCGATTTGTTCAATATCAGAAACAGAACGTGTAACTAATTGTCCGACAGGTGCGTTGTCAAAATATTTCATTCTAAAACTCAACATGTGTTTGAAAAGTTTAGAACGAATATCTTTAATAATGTTTTGACCTAAAAGATTGGCCCAAAAAACAAAGAAAAACTGAAAAATTCCTTCTAATAATAAAACAACTCCCATCAATGAAACATAAAGTAACAACCCATTTTGATCATGAGGTTTTATGTAATGGTCAACAGTTTGTTTCAATAAAAATGGACGTAATGAAGCAAAAATCGCTAACAAAACTGCAGCAGCAATTACACCATAAAATAGAATTTTATAGGGTTTTGTGTATTTTAAAATACGTTTAAATAAATTTATGTCGAATGCTTTTGCTTTCATTAATTTAATATTAGATTTTAGATATCAGATTTTAAATATAAAAAGTGATGTCTATATTCTACTCTCTATTTTCTAAAAACGGATATTCCACTTTTGTCAAATACAATCCGTGTGCAGGAACTGAAAAACCTGCTTTATTTCGGTCTTTGCTTTCGATTATTTGAATAAAGTCTTGCAAAGATACTTTTTCTAATCCTATATTTACCATTGTTCCAACAATTGCTCGAACCATATTTCGCAAAAATCGATCTGCTGAAATTGTAAATACTAATCGATTGTCATTTTGCTGCCATTTTGCTTCAAAAATCGTACAATTGAATGTGTTTACATCGGTATGCACTTTTGAAAAACACTCAAAATCAATATAATTGAATAGTATTTTACAAGCATCATTCATTTTATCAAGGTTCAAATCATTTTGATAATACCAAGAATCGTCACTTTCAAAAGCATCTTTTTTGGTATGGATATGATATTCGTAAGTTCGTTTTGTTGCGTCAAATCGGGCATGAGCATCATCATGAACTTTATGAATATTCAAAATGGCAATATCTTTTGGTAAAAATGAATTGAGTTTATGACTTAAATATGGAACATCAATTACTAAGTCGTAATCAAAATGCGCAAACATTTGCTTGGCATGAACACCAGAATCGGTTCGACCAGCGCCAACAAGTTCAATTTCTGTTTTCAAAATCGTGGAAAGTGCTTTGGTCAAAGTTTCTTGAACAGAAGTTGCGTTTGGCTGATATTGCCATCCGTGATAGTTAGTTCCTTTGTAAGCAAATTCTAGAAAATATCTCAAAATTTAGTATTCAGTGTTCAGTTGGCAGTGTTCAGTTTGAAAACACTTTTGCAAATTTACAAAGATTTTGATAGATTGAATGTTTAAAGTTTTCCTAAATAATTAACTTTGTTGAATAGTTAATCAATCATAATAAATAAAACGAAGTTTTGTTATTGGTGAAATTTTATGGACAATGAATTCGTGTAAATTCGTGCAATTCGTGTCAAAAAAAATCTTTGTGACTTAGCGCCTTTGTGGCAAATACTATGAAAAAAATTCTTTTACTTTCTGATACGCACAGTCATATTGACGATACCATTTTAAAATATGTCAATCAAGCTGATGAAGTTTGGCATGCAGGCGATATTGGTAATTTGGTTGTAACCGATACAATTAAAAAACTAAAACCACTTCGCGCTGTTTATGGAAATATTGATGATGACAAAGCTCGAATGGAATTTCCTTTAAATAATAGATTTCTGTTCGAAGGAGTTGATGTATGGATTACACATATTGGAGGTTATCCTGGAAAATACAATCAAGCGATTCGTGAGGAATTGAAAACGAATCCACCAAAATTGTTCATCTGCGGACATTCCCATATATTAAAGGTGCAATTTGATAAAAGTTTGAATTTGCTTCACATGAATCCTGGTGCGTGTGGAATTTCAGGATTTCATCAAGTGCGAACGATGCTCAGATTTGAAATCGATGGAGATAAAATTCAGAGTTTGGAGATTGTGGAAATAGGGAAGAAGTAGGTTTTAGATTTCAGATTTCAGGTTGAAGATTTATAAAATTGTCATTTCGAAAACAAAAAAATGAGGAATTTTGTTTTTTTCATAGATTTTCTCTGGAGTTTCACTTGCAGCTACTTCGCACCAGGATGCAGAGCCATCTTTGTGATATTCAGGAGTTGTTAAGAGTAAGAAAATGAATGGTTTATTGAATTGTAAATCACTTTCTTTTACTGGAAGTTCTTTCAAAATGTAATCTTCTGCATATTTGGGTTGTAATTTTAGAGTGAATTTTTTTGTCCAATACCTATCAAAAAACAATTTCATTTCATAATTATTCTTAATTCTCTTACCAATAATATTAAAATTGAATGTTGTTGAATCTAAAACTGCATAATAAGCATTATCACTTTTGTCTAAACATATAGTGTTAACTAACTTACCGTTTTTAAATTCTTTCAGGTTTATGATATAATTTTTATTTACTAAATCTTTGCCTGTAATTGTGTTTTGAGAATAATTTACTTCTGCAAAATGAAAATAGTCTTGAATCATTTTTTTGTCTGATGGATTGTATTTCGTATTGAAGTTAAAATCTTGAGCAAAATTTGATATAGAAAGGAATAAGCAAATTGTCGAGAATAAATATTTCATTGGATTTAAATATTGATTAAAACCAAATATAAAAAAATCTGTGAATCTGTGGCAACATTTTTAAACAAAAAAATCCCAGATTTTCATCCAGGATTTTCTTCGCACTAATAAACTAAGTTTATAGGTTTATCTCAATCGGTCAACAGATTTTACGAGATCTTCATCCTTCTTGATGGCTTTGTTGGCCAAAACCAGCATTACGATAGAAATGATAGGTAGAAACATCCCAATACCTTTCTCAGAAACTACAGGAGTTTCTCCAGATAAATTTAGTGAACGATAAACAAATAATCCTAATAAAATTAAATTTAATATCATATTCAATCTGTTAAAAACAAATTGTTGTTGTCTTTTTTTAAAGGATATTATACTTAATACTGTAAAAGCGGTACTCAACCCAAACAAGATTTGATAAAGCATTTTACTCATAAAATAGAATTCTTTTCCATCTTCAAATTTCCAAAGCGGAAACACAAATGGAAGTACTCCTACTAGAATGAATACAATAGCTAAATAAACAGTTTGAATTCTTTGTAACATTATTACTTATTTATAACGCAAAAATATATTTTCTTTTTTTAAAAAACTATTGCTTGATAGAAAATTATTCGTATTATTGCATAACAAATCCGTAAGTACTTCAAAAACACGGAAGTCCCAATAAAAAAATCACCACACATTTTGTATTGTCATTCAATTCATTAAAATATATATAAACATTTATGTTTGATAGTTCTGCATTAAAAGGAATGAAGTTATCTGAACTTCAAGAAATTGCCAAATTGGCTAAAACCATAAAATTTAACGGTGTAAAAAAAGAAGCGCTAATTGAGCAAATCTTACAACATCAAGCTGCTTCAATGAATGAAAATTCAGAAGAAAAAAAAGCACCTAAGGAAGAAAAACCAAAAAGAGCTAGAATTACTTCAGAGGCAAAGCCTAAAATAGAAAAAGAGTCTAAAAACTTGTTTTCGGAAGCTCCAGTTGAACAAGTAGAGTCTTCAATCAAGGAAGAAGTAGCACCAGTAAAAGAAGTTACGTCTAAACCTGAAAAATTTCAGAAGAAACCTAAATTTGTTAAGCCAGTAAAAGTAATTTCTGAAGAGCAATCTACAGAAGAAGCGAATAAAGAAGAAGCAAATAAAGAGGAGACAAATAAAGAAGAAACTTCTGAAAATGCAGAAAACGCTCCTGTAAAACCTCAAAACCCTAATCAAAATCCCAACCAAAAGCATAAAAATCCGAACCAAAACCCAAACCAAAACGGTAATGGTAACGGAAATTCTAATCAGAATCCGAACCAAAATCCAAATTTCAAAAATAAAAAGAATCCTAATTTCCGTGATGCCGATTACGAATTTGACGGAATTATCGAAAGTGAAGGTGTTTTAGAAATGATGCCTGATGGATATGGATTTTTGCGTTCATCCGATTATAATTACTTAGCTTCACCAGATGATATTTATCTTTCAACTTCACAAATTCGTTTGTTCGGATTAAAAACAGGTGATACGGTGAAAGGTGTAGTGCGTCCTCCAAAAGAAGGAGAGAAGTTTTTTCCATTAGTACGAGTTTTAAAAATAAATGGTCATGATCCTCAAGTCGTTCGCGATAGAGTTTCGTTTGATCATTTAACGCCAATATTTCCTCAAGAAAAATTCAAAATTGCCGATAGACAAGCCAGCACTTCTACAAGAATAATCGATTTATTTTCACCAATAGGTAAAGGACAACGTGGAATGATTGTGGCCCAACCAAAAACGGGTAAAACAATGTTGCTAAAAGACATTGCCAATGCCATTGCTGCTAATCATCCTGAGGTTTATTTAATTGTTTTATTAATTGACGAACGTCCAGAAGAGGTAACCGATATGCAACGTAGCGTTCGTGGAGAAGTTATCGCTTCAACTTTTGACCGTGAACCAATGGAACACGTTAAAATTGCTAATATTGTTCTTGAAAAATCTAAACGTTTGGTAGAATGTGGTCACGATGTAGTGATTCTTTTAGATTCGATAACACGTCTGGCAAGAGCATACAATACGGTTCAACCTGCTTCTGGAAAAGTACTTTCAGGTGGAGTTGATGCCAATGCCTTGCAAAAACCAAAACGTTTCTTCGGAGCAGCTCGTAATGTAGAAAACGGCGGTTCGTTGAGTATTATCGCAACAGCATTAACAGAAACTGGTTCTAAAATGGACGAAGTAATCTTCGAAGAATTCAAAGGAACAGGTAATATGGAGTTACAATTAGACCGGAAAATTGCCAACCGTAGAATTTTCCCAGCCATCGATTTAACTTCATCGAGTACACGTCGCGACGATTTATTATTAGACGAAAACACATTAAAACGCATGTGGATTCTACGTAAATTCCTAGCTGACATGAATCCAGTTGAAGCAATGGACACTATAAATGATAAAATCAAAAAGACTAGAAATAACGAAGAGTTTTTGATTTCTATGAATGATTAATTTTAATTATTAAATATAAATAACCGAGCAGTAATGTTCGGTTTTTTTGTTTTTGGGAGCGAATGGCTTGGGAGTTTTTGTCCCGAAGCTTCGTGACCTTATTCCTGCTTTTCGTTTCAATCTTTTTTTGTTGCCTGAGGTGTCACATTGAGCTTGTCGAAATGCTCTCGAAGGCAATAAAAAAAGGATTTCCACTTCAATCAGGGCTAAATAGTAATCTTTAAACACTAAATTCAGTTTTCACAAGAAACTTTTCCAAATAAAAAGCCATTCCGATAAAGGAACAGTTTTTATCGTTAGTGAAATCTACGTTCAAAAAATTCGTGAAAATTTGTGCAATTCGTGTAAAAAAAAAGCCATTCCAAAAAGGAACAACTTTTATAGTTCGTGACTCGAGACCAAAGGTCGAACAGACGTAGTAAATCTATGTTTTAAAGAATTCGTGAAAATTCGCGAAATTCGTGTAAAAAATTACTCTTTTGCAGCTAAATATCTCTCAGCATCTAAAGCCGCCATACAACCCGTTCCAGCAGCTGTAATAGCTTGTCTGTAAACATGGTCGGCAGCATCACCACCAACAAAAACTCCAGCAACATTAGTTTTAGAAGTTCCAGGAATATTTACAATATATCCAGTTTCATCTAATGTTATATAGTCTTTAAAAATATCAGTGTTTGGTTTATGTCCAATAGCTACAAAAAATCCAGTTGCAGGAATTTCAATTTCTTCGTTTGTAGTTTTGTTTAAAGCTTTTACGCTAGTAACAACTTGACCATCACCTAACACTTCAACGGTATCGTGGTTCATTAAAATTGTGATATTTTCTGTATTTCTAACACGTTGTTCCATAATTTTAGAAGCTCTAAATTTCTCACTTCTCACCAACATGGTCACTTTTTTACACAATTTAGATAAATAATGCGCTTCTTCACAAGCAGAATCTCCAGCACCAACAATTACAACTTCTTGATTTCTGTAAAAGAATCCGTCGCAAACCGCACAAGCAGAAACACCACCACCCATATTCAAATAATGTTGTTCTGATGGTAAACCTAAATATTTTGCCGTTGCACCAGTTGAAATAATTACCGTTTCGCAGTGAATTTCTTTAGTGTCATTAATCCACACTTTATGAATATCTCCAGAGAAATCTACTTTTGTAGCCCAACCATCACGAACATCAGTTCCAAAACGTTTGGCTTGTTCTTCAATACCAATCATCATTTGTGGTCCGGTAATTCCTTCAGGATTTCCGGGCCAGTTTTCAACTTCATTAGTAGTGGTTAATTGTCCACCAGGTTGTGTTCCTTGATATAAAACAGGATTCATATTAGCTCTAGCTGCATAAATTGCCGCTGTATAACCAGCAGGACCAGAACCTATTATAAGACATTTTACTTTTTCTATTGTATCAGACATGACTTGTTTGTTTTTATGAAATGCAAAGGTAAGTTTTTCTTAAAATATTTTAATGTAAAGTACTTGACAAAAAACTATTTTAATATAAATTTTAATTATCGAAAATAAAAAAAAGCCGAACTAATAAAAGTTCAGCTTTTTGTCGGGGTGGCAGGATTCGAACCTGCGGCCTCCTGCTCCCAAAGCAGGCGCGATAACCGGGCTACGCTACACCCCGAAATTTGTTATAAATTCCGAGTGCAAATATATAACAATATTCAAGTTTACAAAGATTTTGAAAACTATTTTTTATAAAAATTTATTTTGTTGGCCTTTTCTTCAAAATAGCACTATCTACAAATCGTTTTAATTCTACTTTTTGATCACCATACAATTCAATTTCTGATTTTCCTGATGCTTCTATAATTATATTTGAAGTACATAAAATACTTGCATTAGTATATGATTCCGCTATGACTTCGGTGTTTTTTGAAGTTAATTTTTTTCCATTGAATGTTGCATTGTTATCTAAACGAAGTTTCAAGTTATCGCAATCACCTTCAATAACAGCATCCGTTTTTTGATACATGTCAAAAGTCAATTCTTTAGAAGTAATTAAAGCTTTTAGTTTAGCATTTTTACTCAAAGTTATGGCAGACTTATCCGCTTTTGAATTCAATTCAATTTTAGATTTATCATCCATTATTAAAGTAAAATTCTTTGCTTTAGAATTAATAAACAACTTAGATTCATCATAACTTTTAAGAGTAATATTTTCTAGTTCAATATCAGCAAGTGCTGTTACACTAGATTCATTTCTTGTGATGATTGATTTAAAACTATCATTATAAGTAATTCTAACACTTAGTTTTTTATATCCAAAAGCATTTTTTAAAGTAGATAATTTTAATGTTGAACCATTTAAAACAATATCAATGGCGTCATGTAAATTATCGTCTGCTTCAATTTCTAATCCACATTCAGCTCCTTTTATTATGAAAACTTCGATATTGTCTAAAACTTCAATAGCTTCAAAAGGTTCAATTTTTTTTATTTCAGTAGTTACAATTTTTGAACCTTTTACTTTTTCTTTCTTTTGAGAGTAAGAAAGTGTAGTTATTAGTAATAAAGTTAGGAAGATTGTTTTTTTCATTATGTATTTAATTTGTTGTCAAATTTATAAAAAGCAATGTTAATAGAATTATAAAATCTATCATAAATTATTTTACACGAACACTCCATTCAAAATCCATTTCAGAAACTTGGTCGCCTTTTTCATCTACACCAATTGATTTTAGCCAAAGTGTTTGTCCTTCACCAGTCGCGATGGTTTTTTTGATAGCATCTTCAATTATAGTGCCATCATTGCAAGTAAAAGTAATTCTTCCTTTGGCTTTTTTGGTAAAATTACCTTTGTTATTAGAAACTAACATCGAAATGTTTTTACCGCTTTTCTTTATTTGATACATTACTAAAGCGCCAGTTGTAAGCTCTGCAGCCATTGCTTGTACAGCAAAATACATCGAATTAAACGGATTCTGATTAAACCAACGGTGTTTTACTGTAGCAACACATTTTTCAGGTGAAATGTATTTTGTTCTTACGCCGCACCAAAAAGCAGAGGGTAATTTGAAAAATAAAAAAGTATTCAATTTTGAAGGTGAAAATTCCATGATGTATTGATTTTGTTGTAAATATACTAAAAATACTATGCACTCATACTAAAATCATAATGTTAATAAAATGTTAAATTTAAGTACTTTGTAATGCATAATACCTTTTTTTGGTTGTATCTTTGTATAAGAAATTAATAAGCTATCTATAGTATTGTTGAAATCAAAATTTATTCATCATCAAAAATCAAAATAAAATGACACCAGCTAACGAACGTACCATTGCATCAGTAACACATTTGAGTTCCTTTGCTCAATATGTTTTTCCATTAGGAAATTTTATTGCTCCTATAATTATATGGAGTGCTAAAAAAAACGATTCTGAATTTGTTGACTATAATGGAAAACAAATATTAAATTTTCAGTTAAGTATTTTTGCATACAGTGCAATTTTAGTTTTAATTTCTTTGCCACTTTTAATCTATGGGTTTGTAGATTTGATAGGAACCAATTGTACCTTCAGTAATTTTGAAGTTGATTTTAATGGTTTTCATAATCAAAAAATCACAACTTTAATAGGAATTGCAATTGTAGCTTTCGTACTTTTTATGTTTCTAAAAGTATTTGAATTCATATTAATCATATATGCAGCAGTAAAAGCATCTAATGGCGAACAGTATAAATATCCTTTAACAATACCATTCTTTAAATAATAAGTTTCAATCATCAAAAATCATCATCAGAATCTGAACTAAATTCAGATTAAATCAAAAAAATGAACAGTTTAATTAAAAAAATCAAAATCGAATTATGAACATTGAAAACACAAAAGCCCAAATGCGAAAAGGTGTTTTAGAGTTCTGCATCTTATCTGTATTAAAAGAAAAAGAAGCCTACACCTCTGAAATATTAGACACTTTAAAAAACGCAAAATTGCTTGTAGTAGAGGGAACAGTTTATCCGCTATTGACAAGATTAAAAAATGACGGTTTACTCAACTATCGTTGGGAAGAATCAACTTCGGGTCCACCAAGAAAATATTATGAGTTGACCGAATTAGGAAAAACATTTTTAAACGAATTAAGCGGAACTTGGACAGAACTTTCTGACGCCGTAAACATCATAACCAATCAAAAATAACAATCATGAACAAAACAGTAAATATTAATATAGGTGGTTTATTTTTTCACATAGATGAAGATGCATACCAAAAGTTATCAAGATATTTTGATGCTATAAAACGTTCACTTTCAAATTCATCAGGTAAAGATGAAATCATGAAAGACATTGAAATGCGTGTTGCCGAACTTTTTACAGAAAGACAAAAAAGCGACAAACATGTTATCAATAATGTTGATGTTGATCAAGTAGTTACCGTTATGGGACAACCAGAAGATTATCGCATTGACGATGATGCTGAAACTCCTAAAAACGAACCATTTTATGTTCCAAATAAAACTAAAAAATTATACCGTGATAAAGATAGAGGCATAATAGCAGGAGTATGTACTGGTTTAGGTCATTACACTGGAATTGATGCTGTTTGGATAAAAATAATATTCTTGATTTTTGCATTAGTTAGTTTTGGTTGGTTTTTAATTGTGTACTTAATCCTTTGGATAGCTACACCAAAAGCCATAACAACTTCTGAAAAATTAGAAATGACAGGTGAACCAGTAACCATTTCTAATATTGAAAAGAAAGTTAGAGAAGAGTTTGAAAACGTATCTGAAAAAATTAAAAATGCAGATTACGATAAAATGGGAAACCAAATAAAATCTGGTGCTGAAACTGCAGGAACTAAAATTGGAAGTGCATTTACATCTGTTTTTGGTGCTTTTGCTAAAGTTTTAGGTGCTTTAATTGTTGTTTTTTCGTCAATTATTTTTTTGGCAGTCGCAATAGTTTCTGTTGTTATGTTGTTCTCTTCATCAATGCCAGATAACAAAATTGTTGAATTTATTCACACACCAATAGGATTAGAAACACCAATTTGGGCACAAGGAATTTTATTCTTTCTTGCAGCAGGAATTCCCTTATTTTTTCTTATCATTTTAGGTTTGAAATTATTAGTAACTAACTTAAAATCAATTGGGAATATTGCAAAATATAGTTTGTTAGCCATTTGGATTATAGCTATTGGAATTTTAATTTCATTAGGAATTAGTGAAGCTAATCAATTGGCATATTCAGGAAAAGCATTAGAAAAACAAAGTATGACTGTTGTAGCAACGGATACTTTAAAAGTAAGATTTGCCTACAATGATTTCTATTCAAAAAGAATTGAAGATAGAAGCGAATATAGAATTGTACAAGATTCTCTTGGAAATGAAGTAATTCACTCTACAAATGTTACCATTCATTTGAAAAAAACGGATAAAGCTTTCCCTTACGTTCAAATTGAGAAATTAGCGCAAGGAAAATCATTTGCAGAAGCCAATCAAAGAGCTCAAAAAATTAAATATAATTACAAAATTGTAGGAAACGAATTGATTCTTGACAACTATTTTACTACAGAAACAAAGAATAAGTTCAGAGGTCAAATGGTTGAGGTTTATCTTTATTTACCAGAAGGAATTGTATATTATCCTAACGAGAATGTAGAGCAATATTTAAGCGGAAACAACGCCGATTTCGATTACTATTATGGTCCAGAAGGTTATAAATATAAAGTGAAAGGTACCGAATTAGATTGTTTAAATTGTCCAAATGAAGATTCTCAGAATGATGAAATCGAAACGGAAGATATCAATGTAATCGAAGAAAATGACTCTATCAAAACGGTTTCTGTAAAAGTGAACGGTAAAGAAGTTATCCAAACTTTAAGAGGAAAAGATGAAAAAGGAAGTTTAACAATAAATAAAGACGGAATAATCATTAAAACTAAATAGTCATGATAAAATTTATAGTTTTTTGCACAAAAATATTACTTGCAGCAGTTGTAGCCATATTATTCGCTTCATGTAATCAAGTATTTGAAGGAGTTAAAGGAAACGGAAACGTTCAAACTGAGCAACGAAAAATATCAGAATCATTTACTAAAATTTCAGTTAATAGAGGTTTAGAAGTAGTTGTAGAACAAGGTGATGTTGTAAAAGTTGAGGTCGAAGCCGATGAAAATTTACTAAAACACATCACAACAAAAGTTGAAAACGGAATTTTAGTAATTTCATCAGACGAAAATATTTACAACGCCGAGAAAGAACTTGTAAGAGTTACAATGCCTTTAATTGAAGGTTTAGAAACTACAGGTGGTTCTAATTTATCAAGTACATCGGTACTAAAAGGTTCTAAAGTATATGTAAAATCAAGTAGCGGAAGTGAAATAGACATCAATGCTGAATTCGATACTATCTCTGGTGAATCTACAAGTGGAAGTAATATTACATTATCTGGAAAAGCATTAAAATTCACTTCAGCATCATCAAGCGGTAGCGAAATTGAAGCAGGAAATCTTCTAGCAAACGAAGTAGTTGCACAGTCAACTAGCGGAAGTTCTACGGAAGTAAACCCAAGAGTCTTGTTAAAAGCAAAAGCATCAAGCGGAAGTTCCATTGAATACACTAACAAGCCAAAAACAATTGTGAAAGAAGAAACTTCTGGCGGAAGCGTTTCAAGCCTTTAGAATTTATTTATAGTTTTAGTTGTAAAAAAATCCCGTCTCGTTCTAAAACGAGATTGGGATTTTTTTAATCTGTCCCGAAACTTCGGGATTGTTTCAGATTCTCAAAAAACTTCATCAATAAAATTAAAATAAATTTGAGAAAATTCGTTTAATCAAATTTCAAATTAATTAGTGAAAATTCGTGCAATTCGTGACAACTTTTCATCAAAAATTTTTTCAAAAAAATCTTTGCAATCTGTATTTAAAAAACTTCGTGCTTTAGTGTCTTCGTGGAAACCTTTCTCCAAAGAATAATTCAACAAAAGTTAAACCAATACCAATTAACGTACATTTTTGATTCATAAATTGTAATTTTGGTTAAAAAAAGAAATGAAAGTTTTAATTACAGGTGCAACAGGTTTAATTGGAAAAGAATTGGTAGAAGTTCTTCTTAAAAACAATCACACCGTTCACTATCTAACAACATCGCCACAAAAAATCCAAAATAAAACCAATTACTATGGCTTTTATTGGAATCCACAAGAAGGAAAAATTGATGACAATTGCCTCGATGGTGTAGATACTATTGTTCACCTTGCTGGCGCATCCATTTCGCAACGATGGACAAATTCATACAAACAAGAATTAATAGAAAGTCGTGTTTTGTCTGCTAATTTACTTTTCAATTTACTCAAAAAAGCACCACATCAGGTAAAACATTTTATTTCAGCCTCCGGAACAGCCATTTATCCTGATAGCTATACCAATATTTACGACGAAACATCAACCCAAATAGACAATACATTTCTCGGCCATGTAGTTCAAAAATGGGAGGAAAGCGCTAATCAATTCAAATTGTTAAATTTAAAAGTGTCCAAACTAAGAACTGGCGTAGTCTTTTCTGAAAAAGGAGGTGCACTTTTAGAGATGATAAAACCAATAAAAATGTATGTTGGATCAGGTTTTGGCTCAGGAAAGCAAATGCAATCATGGATTCATTTAACGGATGTTGCTAATTTGTATTACTTTGTGATTCAAAATCAAACAGAAGGTATCATCAATGCTGTTTCACCTAATCCAATTAGCAATCAAGAGTTGACAAAAGCTATCGCAAAACAACTAAAAAGACCTCTGTTTTTGCCAAATGTTCCTCAGTTCATTATGAAATTAATCCTAGGCGAGATGCACATTCTACTTTTCAACAACAAGAATATTCTTCCAAAAAGAGCACAAGAATTAGGGTTTAAGTTTCAATTTCCAACAGCTAAAGAAGCGCTTGAAAACATCATAAAATAAAAAAAGTTCTAGGCTTTACTAGAACTTTTTTCAACTTGAATTAATAATATATTTTGCTTTTCAGCGAATCATAAACCTTTTATAAATCCAAATATAACGATTTCGTGAAGCAAAACTCTTAAAGTTTTATTAAAGTTTTACACTGAATTTATTTAGGTCTTTTTTTGTGATTGAAATAAAATCAAAGTTTCTATTAGTGAAATTTATCACAAGGTAAAATTGTGCAAATTTGTTTAATTCATGTAAAATTTTAGGAGCATCACTTAAGGCATTTTTTAATCCATTTTCCTGCTATCCGCGTTACAAGGTAACTGCTTCTATCAGGGCTAAACTCAATCTTTAGGCTTCTAAATTCAGTTTTTCACAAGATATTATTCTTAAATATCAAATAAAATCTTTGTGTTCTTCGCGATTTCTTTTGATTTTGTGGTAAAAAATACGTGACAATTTGACATTTTTAAAGAAATGGCAGTACTTTTGCAACCAAATTCTTCGGAACAAAAAACCAACAATGAACATCAAAAATATATTTAAAAATAAAAGCACAATGAGTACTGAAAATACTGATAAAGAAATTCTTGAGAATGAAAATGAAATGGCAACACAATCAGAAGGAAATCCTACAGATGAAGCAACGCCAGAAGTTGATGCCGAAATTTCGGGAGTAGAAGAATTAACCGTTGAGCAAAAATTAGAAGAAGAATTAGCTAAAGAAAAAGATAAGTTTCTACGTCTTTTTGCCGAATTCGAAAACTATAAAAAACGCACCTCAAAAGAACGTATCGATTTATTTAGAACTGCCAATCAAGAGGTTTTACAAGCCATGTTGCCAGTTCTTGACGATTTTGACAGAGCGATGACACAAATTGCAAAATCAGAAGATGAAGTGCTTTTAAAAGGAGTTGAATTAATTCACGAAAAACTAAAATCAACATTAGTTTCTAAAGGATTAGAAGAAGTTGAAATAAAAGCAGGCGATTCATTTGATGCAGATTTTGCAGAAGCAATTACCCAAATTCCAGCTCCATCAGACGATTTAAAAGGAAAAATTGTCGATGTAATCGAAAAAGGATACAAATTAGGAGACAAAATTATCCGTTTCCCTAAGGTTATTTTAGGACAATAATTACTGTGGAAACGTGATGCTTTGCGTTCCAATTAAAATATATTATTTTCAAACATGAAAAAAGATTTTTACGAAATATTAGGTATCACAAAAAGTGCATCACCTGAGGAAATAAAAAAGGCTTATCGAAAGAAAGCCATAGAATTTCACCCTGACAAAAATCCCGGAAATGCTGAAGCAGAGGAAAATTTCAAGCTTTGTGCTGAAGCATACGAAGTATTAAGTGATCCAAACAAAAAAGCTAAATACGACCAATACGGACATCAAGCATTCGATGGCGCAGGTGGTTTTGGTGGCGGTCACATGAATATGGATGATATTTTCAGCCAGTTCGGTGATATTTTTGGAGGTGCTTTTGGCGGTAGCGGTTTCGGTGGTTTCGGAGGAAATTCTGGAGGACAACGTCGTGTAAAAGGAAGTAACCTTCGTATCAAAGTTAAATTAACTTTAGAAGAAGTTGCTAACGGTGTTGAAAAGAAAGTAAAAGTTAAACGAAAAATTCAAGCGCCAGGTGTTCGTTATAAAACGTGTTCGGCATGTAATGGTCAAGGTCAGGTTTTGAGAGTAACCAATACTATTTTGGGTAGAATGCAAACGGCAACAACTTGTCCAACATGTGGTGGAGCAGGACAAACTATTGAGAGCAAACCTAACAATGCCGATGCGCACGGAATGATTCTAGAAGACGAAACGGTTTCAATCAAAATTCCAGCAGGAGTTGTTGATGGTATGCAACTAAAAGTTTCTGGAAAAGGAAATGACGCACCAGGAAACGGAATTGCAGGTGATTTAATTGTTGCCATTGAGGAATTAGAACACGAATTTTTAAAACGTGAAGGTGAAAATCTTCATTACGATTTATATATAAGTTTTGCAGAAGCTGCATTAGGAGTTTCTAAAGAAATTGAAGCCGTAAACGGAAAAGTGAGAATCAAACTTGAAGAAGGAATCCAATCTGGAAAAATTTTACGACTAAAAGGTAAGGGAATTCCGAGTTTAAATAGTTACGGAAGTGGTGATTTATTAGTTCATGTAAACGTTTGGACACCAAAGACTTTAAGCAAAGAACAACGTCAATTCTTTGAAAAATCGCTGACGGATGACAACTTTATTCCTCATCCAGAAAAGAGCGATAAATCTTTTTTTGAAAAAGTTAAAGATATGTTTTCATAATTATAAAATTATTTCTACATTTGACTAATTACTTGGAAACAGGTAATTTCTTTTTCATAGCAATTTTTCCCATCCTTGTGTCAAAATAAGGGTGGGTTTTTTTTGTAACAAAAACTATCAAATAGCTACTAATTCAGTACTTTTACAACATCAATAGCAATATCAATTTCAAAAATCAATTTAAATTTATAGTTTAATTGGAATTTGGAATTTAAAAATTTGGAATTTAAATGACTAATATCCTTGAAGTAAAAAATGTCGTAAAGCAATATGGCGATTACACCGCGCTTAACGAAGTTTCTCTATCCGTTCCAAAAGGAAGTATCTACGGACTTCTTGGTCCAAATGGCGCCGGAAAAACATCCTTAATTAGAATCATCAACCAAATTACAATGCCCGATAGTGGTGAAGTAATCCTAGATGGCGAACCTTTAAAACCAGAACACGTTGCTTTCATTGGTTATATGCCAGAAGAACGCGGCTTGTACAAAACCATGAAAGTTGGTGAGCAATGCTTGTACTTAGCACAATTAAAAGGGTTGTCAAAGCAAGAAGCCAAAACACAATTAGATTATTGGTTTGATCGACTAGAAATTCAAGGTTGGTGGAACAAAAAAATGCAAGAACTTTCTAAAGGAATGGCTCAAAAAGTACAATTTGTGGTTACTGTTTTACACAAACCCAAATTATTAATTCTTGACGAACCTTTTTCAGGATTTGATCCTGTAAATGCCAATTTGATTAAAGATGAAATTATCGAATTGAACAAGCAAGGAACTTCAGTAATTTTTTCAACGCATCGAATGGAAAGCGTTGAAGAAATGTGTGATTACATTGCCTTAATCCACAAATCGAATAAATTGATTGAGGGAAAATTAACCGATGTCAAAAAGCAATTCAGAACCAATAGTTACGAAGTTGGAATTCTTAGTAACAATATCGAAGGTTTGATGTATGATTTATCACAAAAATTCACACTTTCACAAACCGATTTCAAATCACTAAACGACGAATTAAAACTAGAAATCAATCTTGGAACTGCAACGCCTAATGAACTACTAAATACCTTAATTCAAAGAGGTCAAGTAACCCATTTTATGGAAAAAATCCCAAGTGTAAACGATATTTTCATAAAAACTGTTACCGAATAAATAACAAATTTGTCACACTGAGCGCTGTAGAAGTGCTTATAAGTAAACATATATGAATAAATTAATTCTAATAATAAAAAGAGAATTCATTGCCAAAGTTCGCAACAAATCCTTCATTGTAATGACGTTTTTGAGTCCGTTGTTATTTGTTGGAATTGGTGTTTTTGTTGGATATTTAAGCCAAATGAAAGCCGATTTAAAAACCATTGCCATTCACGATGAAACAGGAAGATTTGTCAATGATTTCAAAAGCGATGACGAATACAAATACCTAAATCTGTCAAATGTAGATTTAAAAGTTTTAAAGGACAGCATCATCAGTGAAAGCTATGAAGGACTTCTAATTATTCCAAAATCTAATGACAATACTTCATTGCAAAAAAACATACAATATGTTTCAAATGACAGTCCAGGTGTTATGTTTGTTGAAGATTTAGAAGATGTTATTGCTAAAAAAATAACAGCAGAAAATTTTCAAAAAGAAGGATTAGACACTTTAAAAATCAATCAATCAAAAGCTGATGTTTCCATAAAACTAAACAAAGCATCAGGCGAGGAATCTTTGAAAGGATTAAACGAAATCAAAATCGGAATCGGTGGAGCATTCGGATATTTAATCATGATGTTCATCGTCATCTACGGAAATATGGTGATGCGAAGCGTCATAGAAGAAAAAACATCTCGTATTATTGAAGTCATCATTTCATCAGTAAAACCTTTCCAATTAATGATGGGAAAAATCATCGGAACTTCATTAGCAGGAATTCTTCAATTTCTAATTTGGGCATTACTTGGTATGACAGCTATGTTTATCATGTCGTCCATTTTTGGAGTTCAAATGGGAGCAACATCATCGGCACAAACTCAAGAAGCTATGCAAATGGCACAAAAAGGAATGGGTAGCGATATTCAAATGTACATCAAAGAGTTATGGAATTTACCAATAGCAACGATACTAATTTCGTTTATTATTTATTTCATTGGTGGCTATTTTCTTTACAGCTCATTTTATGCATCCATTGGCGCAGCTGTTGATAACGAAACCGATTCGCAACAATTTTTATTGCCAATAATAATGCCTTTAATTCTTGGAGTTTACATTGGCTTTTTCACAGTAATAAATGATCCGCACGGAACTGTGGCAACCGTTTTTTCAATGATTCCACTCACATCACCAATCGTAATGATGATGCGAATTCCATTTGGTGTGCCATGGTGGCAAATCGCCATTTCAATGACACTACTTTTCGGAACATTTCTAGGTGTAGTTTGGTTTGCAAGTAAAATTTACCGCGTCGGAATTTTAATGTACGGTAAAAAACCATCTTGGAAAGAACTTTATAAATGGCTAAAATACTAATGTCAGACTGAGCTTGGTTTATATTGAGCTTATCGAAATATTGAAGTCAGGAGCGAATCGTTCGGGCATTATCAGTAATCCGTGTTCCTGCTTTCATTTCAAAAATCCCGAAAAAAAATCGGGATGTTTTTCCCTTCAATCAGGGCTAATAGAATAACAATTTTGAATTTTTGCGAACTTTGCGAAAAACTTTGCGAACTTTGCGGTTAAATAAAAAACTATGTCAAAAATATTAATCATAGAAGACGAAGCATCCATCAGAAGAGTTTTAACTAAAATTCTTTCTGAAGAAAACGATACCTATCAAGTAGAAGAAGCAGAAGATGGTGTTCAAGGACTTGAAAAAATAAAAAACACCGATTATGATTTGGTTCTTTGCGACATCAAAATGCCAAAAATGGACGGCGAAGAATTATTGGAAGCCGTAAAAAAAATCAAACCTGAAATTCCAATCGTAATGATATCAGGTCACGGCGATATGGAAACAGCAATAAACACCATGCGTCTTGGTGCATTCGATTATATTTCAAAACCACCAGATTTGAATCGTCTTTTGAATACGGTTCGAAATGCTTTAGACAAAAAACAATTGGTTGTTGAAAACAAAATTCTAAAGAAAAAAGTCAGTAAAAACTACGAAATGATTGGGAATTCTGAACCCATCAATCACATCAAACAAATGATTGAAAAAGTAGCTCCAACTGACGCCAGAGTTTTAATTACAGGACCAAACGGAACTGGAAAAGAACTTGTTGCGCATCAATTACACGAAAATAGTGAACGAGCAGCTTTCCCTTTAATTGAAGTGAACTGCGCTGCCATTCCATCAGAATTAATTGAAAGCGAATTATTTGGTCACGTAAAAGGTGCTTTTACATCAGCTGTGAAAGACAGAGCAGGGAAATTTGAAGCTGCCGATGGAGGAACCATTTTTCTTGATGAAATTGGCGATATGAGTTTGGCAGCACAAGCTAAGGTTTTACGTGCTTTACAAGAAAGTTTGGTGCAAAGAGTTGGTGCAGATAAGGATATAAAAGTTAATGTTCGCGTGGTTGCAGCAACCAATAAAGATTTGAAAAAAGAAATCGAAGAAGGACGTTTCCGAGAAGATTTGTATCACAGATTGGCGGTAATTTTAATTAAAGTTCCAGCATTGAATGATAGACGTGATGACATACCTTTGCTAATTGAACATTTTGCTTCAAAAATTGCTGAAGAACAAGGAAATGCACAGAAATCATTTTCTAAAGAAGCAACAAAATTATTACAAGAATACGATTGGACAGGTAACATTCGCGAATTAAGAAACGTAGTAGAACGCCTTATTATATTAGGAGGAAACGAAATTTCTGAGACAGACGTGAAGTTATTCGCAAGTAAATAAATTGTTGTCAGTTATCTGTTATCAGTCACTAAAAAGAACTGACAACCGACAACTGACAACCGACAACTAAAAGAAATGCAATTAAAAAAAATAAACCCAAACCTACAGCAAGCATTAATTGAAAACGAGTTAATTGAAGCAAATGAAATGCAACAAGAAACATTTTCTACCATTAAAAGTGGGAAAGATGCTGTAATTCAATCGCCAAGCGGAACAGGAAAAACAACAACAATAGTTTTGAATGTAATTCAGCGTATGGAAAAAACCATGGGCGAAAGTACTCGAGCGTTAATAATTGTAGAGAATAAGGAGAAAGTACTTGAAATGGAAGAGCTTTTTCTGAAATACGGAAATTATACCGATTTAAGTATTTTTGGGGTACATGACAAAGGTGATACCGATTATGATAAAAACATAATTTCAATGGGTTTAGATATACTTATTGGAACACCAAACAAAATTAACGCCTTATTTTCATCAGCTGGATTCAATATGAACACCGTAAAAATGTTTATTGTTGATGATGCCGATGTAATTTTTAGAAACCGATTGGATGCAGTAATTCTGAGGCTTTCGGCAAGTGTAGAAAAAACACAACGCATTTTCTTTTGTTCAGAAATTACTGAAAGAGTAGAAGCATTAGCAGACAAAATCATGATTGAGCCAACATTTTTCGAAATGGAAGATGACGAGTAGTTTTTAGTAATCGGTGTTCAGTCGCAGTAATCAGTTTGTCACACTGAGCGCATTCGAAGTGCACTTAGATTATACAACGATGCAATTATACATTTTACAACAATACAATTTACAACACAAAATGGGTTTAATAAAAATATTTTCAGGAGAAGAAGTTCTAGCTATTTCATTACAAGAAAAAATAGAATCAGTTGGTATAAATACAGTTTTAAGACATAACAATCAGGCGAATGTTTTACCGAGTATTCAAACATCAAAAGCAGCAGAATTATTCATTCAAGAAGTTGATTATGGAAAGGCAAGTCCTTTAATTGAAGAGTTTCGATTGAGTTTATAATTTTGTATATTTGTTTTTAAAATTGCTAAAAATGGATATAGCTGCAAAAAAAAGTGAATTAGTTGATTGGTTACTAAATTTAAATGATGAAAGTAAGCTAAAAAAAATCATTGCTTTAAAATCAGTTTTAGATAATGAAGTAGTAGCTCATACTATTAGCGGTTATCCTGTTGATAAAGAAGAGTATATTAATATGGTTAAAGAAGCCGACGAACGAATTTCATCTGGCAAATTTACAACAATTGAAGATTTAGAAAAGGAAATTGAGAATTGGTAGCATGAAAAAACCAATACAAATTCTTTGGGATAATCATGCGAAAGCCGATTTAAAATTGATTTTTGAATTTATTAAATTAAAATCACCACAAGGAGCAAAAAATGTTATTAGAGATATAATTATCCAAAGCAAAAGTATCCATTTTACAGAGCAATATCAAGTTGATGAATTTCTTGGTGAACCATATAGAAGAATGGTTGTAAGAAATTATAAAATCATTTATAAAATTCAATCCGAATCAGAAATCAGAATTCTCCAAATTTTTGACACCCGTCAAAATCCAACAAGATTTAAAAAATAATAATGGAATTATTCATTCAAGAAGCGGATTATGGAAAGGCAAGTCCTTTAATTGATGAGTTTCGATTGAGTTTATAACTTAAATATGAGAGCAATACGTCTACTTAACGATGACCTTGGAAATTCCTATTTTGAAACAGGAACTTTACCTGAATACCACAAAATTGAGGTTGTATATTTCAATATTCAAACCAAGATTGAACCTTGGCAACAAGAGCAACACACTGCGCCAAGAGAACAATTTGTAGTAACTTTAAAAGGAAAATTAGAATTCACAACTTCCGAAGGAAATACGTTTATCATCGAACCAGGAATTATTCTAATTGCTAAAGATATTGATGGCGAAGGTCATTCATGGAAAATTCTTGACGGTGAAATTTGGGAACGCATTTATATTGTTCCTATTCATAATGATTTGGATTATTTTATTGCTGATTAAAAATTATTTTTGATGAAAACAATCCGATTTATATTTTTATCATTAGCTTCACTTTTTGGAATACTTTACTTGTTATATGTAAGTTATGTATATTTCAATCAAGCTGAGATGGTTTTCGTTGCTAATAAACTTCCAAAAAATTACAAGTTTGAGTTCAATCAAAGCTTTGAAGAATTCAATATTTCTTCTTACGATGGCAAAAAACAAAACGGATTATTATTTAAAACATCAAATTCAAAAGGAATAATTTTCTACCTTCACGGAAATGCAGGTTCACTTGATTCTTGGGGAAATAATGCTAAAATATTTACTGATTTAGGTTACGATATTTTCTTTTTAGATTATCGTGGATTTGGCAAAAGTGAAGGTCAAATTGAAGATCAAGAGCAGGTTTTTAAGGATATTTCAATTGTTTATGATGAAATTGCTCCTATTTACAAGAATAAGCAAAAAATTATAATAGGTTATTCAATCGGAACAGGATTAGCAACTTATTTAGCGTCAATTAAAAATCCAGATAAATTAATTCTTCAAGCTCCATTTTATAATTTCTTAGAATTTTCTACTTTAAGAGCACCTTATTTTCCTGATTTTTTAAAGAAGTTTCAATTTGAAACTAATAAATACATTGTAAAAGTCAAAGCTCCGATTTATCTTTTTCATGGAAATCAAGACCAACTCATTTCTTTTGATAATTCTGTGAGACTAAAGAAAATCATCAAACCAACTGATAGTTTATTTACATTAGAAAATCAAGGTCATATTGATATCAACGATAATGAAGACTTTAAGGAAAAGTTGAAAGTGATTTTGTAAAGTTAGCTATTCAAACTCTGTACCAACATCTTCAAAAAAGGCAGCGCTTTTGAATAATCTAAATCTTCATATTCTAAACCTAAAACTCTTAAATTTGAGTAATAATTTTGATGGTGATTATAATAGTTTTTTTCACTTTGAATGAACCATGCTTTATCTCCAATTTTTTCTGCTAAAAACCATTTTTCAAATAATCTCGCCGTTCTACCATTTCCATCATTAAATGGGTGAATTTTGACGAAAACCAAATGTATTAAACTGGCATAAAAAAATGTTTCTTCAAAACTTAAAGAAGTATTTAAAAGTTGATTTATATCCTCAAAAAACAATTTCATTTCAGTAGAAACTACTTCTGGTAATGCCGCAACATATTCAATTTTTCCATCATCGGTTGTTACAAACATGTTCTGATTTCTATATTTTCCTTGAAAATTTTTAGAGATCAAATGTTTACTCAATAATTTATGAACTTCTGAAAGATTATTTTCGTTTAACGAATTTTCTTTTGCAAAAGAATAGGCATTGTATAAATCGTCAATTTTTTTGGTGTAATCAGGTTGAAATTCAATTCCAAATCTTTTGTGCTTGATGTAAGAATCCAATTCAATAGCTTCGCCTTCAATTTTACTTGAAAAAACACTTGCAACTGAGGTATAAAAACTAAAATTATCTGTTGAAATTTCGGCATCAATTAAAGCATCAAATCCAGCAATGGCTTCATTTGGGAATGCATCAATATAGTTAGATAAAAGAATGTTTTTCAATAAATTCATAGTTACAAATATATGATATATTTTAACTAATAATCCAATTGAGTTATTTTACCTAAACAAATTCAGTTTATAAGATAAAGTTGAAATTAAGATTCCAAAAACGCCAATAAAGGCAAAAGAATATCTTAAACTTGTTAGCTCGGCAATATATCCAATAATTGGTGGTCCAATTAAAAATCCCATAAAACTAATACTCGAAACTATTGTTAAAGCAATACTTGTTGGAACCTTTTTACTATTTCCAGCTGCATTAAATACTATCGGAATTACATTGGAAACTCCAAATCCTACTAGCATAAAAGCTAATGTACAAGGAATTAAATAGGGAAATAAAACGGCACAATATAGTCCAGTTGAAATTACAAATCCACTTATTAGAATCACTTTTCTTGAACCAAATTTCCTTACTAAAATATCACTTAAAAAACGTCCTATTGCCATGGTTATCATGAAAGAAGTGTAACCTAAAACTACTAATGCGCCTGGAACTTTTACAATTTCTTTAAAATAAACGCCACTCCAATCAAACATTATTCCTTCGCTTGCCATACAACAAAAACTTATTAAGCCATACCAAATCAGAGATTTGTCTTTAATTTTGAAGAAAGAAGTTTTTTCTTTTTCAACTATTTTTTGTGGTTTTACTTTTACCAAATAGTTGTAATTTGTAGCAATTAAAATAGCTATAATAATTAATACAATAAGAAAATGTTGAAAAGGCGATAGTTTTAAAAATAACATCAATAATGCTAACAATGCGCCAGAAAATCCAGCCAAACTCCATGAACCATGAAATGAGCCAGTAATAGGTTTGTCAAATAATTGTTGTGTGAAAACTCCTTGACTGTTCACCGCAATATTGCAAAAATTTCCAAAAAATCCGAAGAGAAATAATCCTAAAGCCAACTGCCAACTTTCGTTTGGTAAACCTAATAAAGTCAAGAAAAAGGCATATACAAAAAGCCCTAAAATAGCTATTTTCCGGCTTCCATATTGTGCTACAACTCTTCCTGATAATGGCATTGCTAACAATTGACCTGCTGGAAGTGCAAATAAAATGGTGCCTAAATCTGATTCGCTCAAACCAAGACTTAATTTTAAATCGGGAATTCTACTTGCCCATGTTGCAAAACAAAAACCCATTCCGAAGAAAAATAATGATGTTGCTATTCTAATGCGAATAAGATAAGACTGTTTCGCTTTTTTAAACGATTTTTTTATTTTCGCTTTAGGCAGAATTTTACTCAAAAAACTATAGTCAATTAACGGCATAAGGTTTTATTAGATTTTCAAAATTACTTTAAATTTATTTTTTGCCTTTGAATTTTTGAAACTAAATCATCCGAATTATTTAAACTTTAAAAAATTAGCATTTCAATTATTAAATCATTGAAAAACAACCCTTTTTTTTCTGATATTGAAATTGATAAATTCTTTAATTAATCTATCTTTGCACCTTTAAAAAAATAAGTTGATAGAAGTTTCAAACTTCCATCTTCAAACTTCCAACATATTAAAAAATGATTACAGTTAATGATATTGCCGTTGAATTTGGTGGCACAACTCTTTTTAGTGAAGTAACATTTGCTATTAATGAAACTGATAAAATTGCCCTTATGGGTAAAAATGGAGCAGGAAAATCTACTTTATTGAAAATTGTTGCTGGTGCAAATAAACCTACGCGTGGTGTTATTTCAGCTCCAAGTGATGCTGTTATTGCTTACTTGCCTCAGCATTTACTTACAGAGGATAATTGTACCGTAATGGAAGAAACATCTAAGGCTTTTGCAGGTGTTTTAAACATGAAAAAAGAAATCGACGAAATCAACGAACAATTGACCATTCGTACTGATTATGAAAGTGATGAGTACATGAAATTGATTGAAAAGGTTTCGGAATTATCTGAAAAATATTATTCAATTGAAGAAGTGAATTATGAAGCCGAAGTTGAAAAAATATTAAAAGGATTAGGATTTGAAAGAGAAGATTTCAATCGTCCAACCAAAGAATTTTCTGGTGGATGGAGAATGCGAATTGAATTGGCAAAAATACTTTTAACCAAACCTGATTTGATTTTACTGGATGAGCCAACGAATCACTTAGACATGGATAGTATTGAATGGCTGGAAGAGTTTTTGATTACGCAAGCTAAAGCGGTTATGGTAATTTCGCACGATAGAGCTTTTGTTGATAATATTACAAATCGTACGATTGAAGTAACCATGGGTAGAATTTACGACTACAAAGCTAAATATTCTCATTATTTAGAATTGCGAAAAGATAGAAGAGTTCATCAACAAAAAGCATACGATGAACAACAAAAGTTTATAGCAGATAATCAAGCATTTATTGAACGTTTTCGCGGAACGTTTTCTAAAACAGATGCCGTTCAATCGCGTGTTAGAATGTTAGAAAAAATTGTTCCTATTGAAGTTGATGAAATTGATAATTCGGCATTAAAGTTGAAGTTTCCACCTTCTGTTCGTTCAGGTCAATATCCTGTAATTGTTAAGGATTTAGAAAAATCTTATGGTGATCATTTGATTTTTAAAGATGCTAATTTAGTTATCGAACGTGGTCAAAAGGTTGCTTTTGTGGGTAAAAATGGTGAAGGTAAATCAACCATGATTAAAGCCATTATGAAAGAAATTGAAATCAATGGTGGTTCCGTTGAGATTGGTCATAATTCACAAATTGGATATTTTGCTCAAAATCAAGCAGCAATGTTAGATGAAAACGCAACCATATTTGAAACTATCGACAGAATTGCTGTTGGAGATGTTCGTACTCAAATTAAAAATATTCTTGGTGCATTCATGTTTCAAGGAGATGATATTCAAAAGAAAGTGAAAGTGCTTTCTGGTGGAGAAAAAACGCGTTTGGCAATGATTAAATTACTGTTAGAACCAGTGAATCTTCTTATTTTGGATGAGCCGTCAAACCATTTGGATATGAAAACTAAAGATATTATTAAAGATGCTTTACGTGATTTTGATGGAACATTAATTTTAGTTTCACACGATAGAGATTTCCTTGATGGATTAGCAGAAAAAGTTTTTGAATTTGGTAACAAACGAGTAAAAGAACATTTTGAAGATATTAAAGGTTTCTTAGCTCACAAGAAAATGGATTCTTTGAAAGAAATTGAGAAGTAGATTTTAGTAGTAAGACTATAAACAAAACCCGATACATTTTAGAAACGTATCGGGTTTTTCAATTAACCAAATTTAACCTAACTATAACCTAACATTTTCTACTAATCTTATGAATTCAGCTCTGTAACCTTCTGAATCATTTGTTAAACCTTGATTGGCAAGAGCTAAAATTGCCTCATTAGATTTATCTACTATCAATTTAGAATCTCTTAATTTCAATCCGAACCAAGCTACAGAAGCACAAAATTTAAAATCTTCGGATGTGCTTTGTAAATCACTCGCTTTATTGGCAATAATTGAACTCATTTCAACACTTTTATCGCCATCAGGTTTTTTATAACGGAATTTAATTGTTGCTAATTCTTCGCTATAATTTTTAGATGAAGGTTCAGCCATAACACTATATTTTAAATCGGTTGGTTCGTTATACAAATCACTTTTCACACCACGTGGAATGATTTCATATAATGCAGTAACCGTGTGACCACTTCCTAATTCTCCGGCATCAATAGCATCATTTGTAAAATCTTCATCACGTAATTTTCGATTTTCATAACCTATTAATCTATACGCTTGAACATGTTTTGGATTGAATTCTATTTGAATTTTTACATCTTTTGCAATGGCAAACATCGAACCTTTAAACTCTTTTCCTAAAAAACGATTAGCTTCTTGAATGTTGTCGATGTAAGCATAATTACCGTTTCCTTTGTCAGCTAAAGTTTCTAGTTTACTATCTTTATAATTTCCCATTCCATAACCTAAACAAGTCAAGAAAACTCCCGATTTTCTTTTTTCTTCGATTAGTGTTTGCATATCAGAATCAGAAGATGAACCCACATTAAAATCGCCATCAGTTGCAAGTATAACTCTGTTGTTTCCACCTTTTATAAAATTTTCTTGAGCTACTTTGTATGCCAACTCAATTCCAGCGCCACCAGCAGTGCTTCCTCCAGATTGAAGTTTGTCCAAAGCATCAATAATTGTTTTTTTGTCTTTTCCAGATGTTGGAGGTAAAACCAAACCTGCTGCACCAGCATAGACTACCATTGAAATTTTGTCCTCGTTTCGTAATTGTTTCACTAATATTTTTAATGATTCTTTTAGTAAGGGAAGTTTGTTCATATCACTCATTGAACCCGAAACATCAATTAGAAAAACCATATTCGAAGCAGGTAAATTATCGGTTTCAATTATTTTCCCTTGTAAACCAATGCGAACTAATTTGTTATTAGAATTCCAAGGACAGTCACTATATTCTGTATTGATTGAAAACGGATTTTCACTTAAAGGTTGTGGGTAATTGTACTTAAAAAAGTTTACCATTTCTTCCACTCTAATTGCATCTTTTGGAACAACTTGACCATTATTTATAAAACGTCGAACATTTGTGTAAGAGGCATTATCTACATCAATAGAAAAAGTTGAAAGAGGTGCTTTTTTTGGACTTTCAAATGGATTTTCGATGAAACTTCCATAATCTTCATCGTTTAGTTCAGTTGAAATTATTCCTGATTGATTATTTATTTTTTCTAAAGTGTTATCGGGACTTGATTTATAACCTCTTAAAATTATAGCCGTACTTGGATTTGTAGAATTGTTTTTTGTGACAATATTGATACCTGAAACTTTTCCATTTAGAGCTTTAGCAGCTTTATAAGGTGTAGATTGTACAAGCTCTTTTGATTCTACTTTTTGAGTTGAGTAAGCTAATTTTTTTGTCGTTTTTTTTCTAGAAAATGAAGTTACTACAACTTCATCAATTTTTTGAACATTTTCAACTAATTTCACATTAATTATTTTTGACTTTCCAACGGTTATATTTTTTGTCTCATAACCTGTAAATTGGAAAATTAAAATATCACCAGTTTTCGCTTTAATGGAATATTTTCCATCAACGTTAGTTTGTACACCTTTATTGGTACTTTTTACAATTACATTTGCACCTGGAAGCGGTCCTAAATTATCTGAAACTACTCCAGTAATTGTGTTTTCTTGCCCAAAAGATAGGAAAGAAATAAGCATAGCAATGGCTAATGAAAATACTTTTAAATTTTTCATAATATTGATTTTTAATAAGTTAAACTTAATTTGTGTTTGGTTTTATTCTTCTTTAGAACGTTTTTTTAATTTTTTTAGTTGTTTTTTAGAGAGTTTTTTGGTTGTAATTAGGAGAACTCCATTTTTATATTCTTGACCATAAATTTTTGAAGAATCTTCACCTTTTATTATTTTAATTGATTCAATATTGTCAGGATTTATTTCAGAAATTATTTTCTTTGTTGAAATTATTCCGTTTACAATATAAACTGGTTCGTTTTTTGAAGTTTCATTTTCGACACTATTTTCTTTATTTTCTTCAACAGGTTTCTTTAATTCTTCTACAGAAATTGTTGTTGTAGAAGGCAAATTTTTCTTTTTTACTTTTGGATCGTAACCATAAGTTTCTTCTAATAAAACAACATTACTTTTAAGTATGATTTGATAATCAGATACTTTTTCTCCAATTTCTTGTTCGTAATTATCATAACCCAGAAAACTAAAAATAAGTTTATCGCCTTTTTTTGCTTTTATAGAAAACTTTCCATCAATATCTGAATTTACTGTTTTTTGTGTTCCTTTTATATTAATTGTCACAAAAGGAAGTCTCTCAATTTTATCAGAAACTGTTCCTGTAATGATTCTTTCTTGGCCAAATATTTGGTAAGAAATAAACATAAGTAGAGCTAATGAAAATGTTTTAATTTTTTTCATAATATTGTTTTTCAGTAAGTTAAATTAATTTATTTTCCTTTTTTCTTGGCAGGTTTACCGTCTTTAGTTGTAATAATGACTACTCCGTTTTTTCCTTTTTCACCATAAATTTTAACAGCTTTTTCCGGACTTAAAACTGTTGTTGCTTCAATTTTTTGTTTGTTTAATGGTGCATAAGGACTCGTTGGATTAGGTCCAAAAAGTTCTTCTTCAGTATATAAAACACTATTGATGTAATAAATAGGATTTGGTAATTCAATAATGGATTCTATATTTTCATCATCTAAATCTGAAACTGATTTATTTGTTGCCTTGCCATCAACAATAATAATTGGGTCTAATTTTTTTTCTGATTTTTCTTTTTTGGCTTCTGCTTCAACAACAATTTTTTTAGCATCTAGGTATTGAACCCCACGAGATTCAAAATTTCTATTGCCATACCAAGTACCATCAGAATTTGATGAAGCGGCATTATTCATATCTGCTTTTGGTGCAATTGGTACTAAACTTGTAGCTTCTTCAGGCATTTCAGAACTTGCTACAACATTAGGTTTTGCGACTTGTTCATTCAAAATTTCCTCTGCATTTTCTTTTATTACTGGATTTACTGTTTCTGAAGAAACTATGGCATTTTGATTTTCTAATGAATCTTGAATTATTGTTTTTTTTGCTTCTTTTGTTACTATTTCATTATTAGGTGAAACAATTTCTTTTTCGGTTTTTAAAAATTGATAACCAATTGTTATCACTAATAAAATTGAGGCAGCAACTAACAATTTTTTCCAATTGTTATTATGTTTTTTTTCAACTTTGGTATCCAATTTAGCATCAATTCGTGACCAAACTTTTTCCATCGAGGGAAAATCTTTAGTTTCAGCATTATCAGCAGCCGATTTGATTTTGTTGAATAAATTATCTTGATTGTCCATGATATATCCTGAATATTTTCAGTACTATTTTACTTGTTGATAATAATGATTGTTGACTAATTCTTTCAATTTTGTTTTAGCTACATTCAATTGCGATTTTGATGTACCTTCTGATATTTTTAGCATGCTCGCTATTTCTTTATGACCGTAACCTTCAATCACAAAGAGGTTAAAAATAGTTTTGCATCCTTCTGGAATGAAATTAAGTAGATTCAATAAATCTTCTTCTTCTAAATGGGTTTCAGGCAAAGTTTCTGGTTGCAATTGAATACTTGCATCTTCTATATAGATGTTAAAATTTACATTTCTTTTCAATTGTTGCAAACATTGATTCACTGTAATTTTTCTTGCCCAAGCTTCAAAAGCACCCAATTCTTTCAACTGATCCATTTTAGTGAAAATAGTGTAGAATGCATCGGCCAATACTTCTTCAATTTCTTCTTCCTTTTTTAAATACCTTTTACAAGTGCGATACAACTTAGGCGACATCAGTTCGTAAACTTGTCGCTGTGCATCGCGTTGCATTTTTCGGCAGTTAATTAATATCGTTTCGTTTATCACAATTAAAGGTCTTTATTGTAAAGAGTACATTTTTTATAAAAAGGTTGGGAAGAGGTGAAAAAAAGTTTTTAGTTTTAAGTTTTCAGAACGAAAAATTAATTTCTAATCTCATTTGTCATCCTGTCCCGAAGCTTCGGGAGTCGAAGGACTATTCACTAATCACTAACTTATAAATATTAGATTCCAAAACTTCAGTATCATTATCTTCACAAAGTAAAAATTCAATTTCTTTTTCTGATTTTTTGAAAAGGGTTATTCCTTCAAATTTGTTGGTATTGGTTATTTTCTTTGTAAAATCAATTTTCATTTTCATTACATCAATTCTTCCAATTATACTTCCAAGAACTTCACCATCATTATAAGTTGAATCAGTGTTTTCAGCAGTTGCAAGAAAATAGATTTTGTCATCAACTAAAATTGCATCAGTAAAACTGGTTCTAATTCCTTTTATTTTAGGTAATTTATATTCGTTTGCTACAATTCTGAATTCGTTTGCTAAGTTTTTTCCGTCGATAGTGAAGACTACATTTTTGTTGGTTTTTCCATTTCCTCTGTTGAAAAGAAACCAAGTTTCACCATTAAAAATAGCGCCTTCTAAATTAAATTCTTCTTCAGTTATTTCACCAAATGATTGCATGGCTAAATACAAATCGGATAAATCTTGCGTTTGAATTACACTTTTAGATTTTGCATCAACTTGAACCATAGAATTACGTTTTTCGGTTGAACCCGAACCAAAAAGATATAAACTATCTTGGTACTTTGTGATGGCTTCAAAATCAGGTTTTAGTTTTTTAGGAATGTTTTCTTCGGGATTTTTAGTTAATGCATGACGTTCAAGTTTGTTGTTATTCATATTATATTCATACAAATAAGAACTATTATCGCCAATTGCCAAAATAGTATTATCGTGATAAATCAATCCAGAAGCAGAACCAAGACCAATGATTTTAAATAGTAGTGTAAGTTGAAATTTTTCCATAAGTTAGCAAATAGTTTTAGCCCAGATAGTAGCGACATCCTTTTTTGGTGGCTGAGGATTTCTCGAAGTCACCAAAAAAGATAAAGCGAATAGCTGGAAATAGCTCCTCAAAAATACTATTTTTACAAATATAAATACGTGATAAATGAAATCGCCATTAATAATAAATTTGCAAAAGCAAAAACCTATAATTTAAAAGGGCGATACCATATGTTACCGCTAAAAAATAAAATTAAAACATATGAAATCAATTAACATAGAAGATTTTAAAGTTGTTGGAAACATAAATTTGTCAAAAATTCCAACAAAATTAGCCATCGATACTGATAAAAATCAAGAAGAAGAAGAGTTGGACAAAGTTCAAATGAAGTTGAGTAAAAAACAAGATGCCATGTATGCTCATAATCGTCATGCATTTTTGATATGTCTTCAAGGAATGGATACCAGCGGAAAAGACAGTTTGATTCGTGAGGTTTTTAAAGAGTTTAATCCGCGTGGCGTTGTGGTTCATAGTTTTAAAACACCTAATTCTACCGAGTTGGAACACGATTATTTATGGCGTCATTATTTGGCTTTGCCTGAGAAAGGAAAGTTTGCCGTTTTCAATAGAACACATTATGAAAATGTATTGGTAACAAGAGTTCATCCAGAATATATTTTGTTTGAAAACCTTCCCGGAATTGAAAAAGTAGAAGATATTACTCCTCAATTTTGGGAAAATCGTTTTGAGCAAATCAATAATTTTGAGAAACACATTTCGCAAAACGGAACTAAAATTTTGAAGTTTTATTTTCATATGAGCAAAGAGGAACAACGATTACGATTATTAAAACGTTTAGAAACACCAGAAGATAATTGGAAATTTTCTGCAGGTGATTTAAAAGAGCGCGAACGTTGGGACGATTACATGACGTATTATGAAGAAGCAATTAATAAAACTTCAACTGAAAATGCGCCTTGGTATGTTGTTCCTGCTGATGATAAAGGTATTGCAAGATATATTGTTGCCAAAACCATTTGGGAAGAAATGCAAAAATTAACAGATATCACCGAACCAAAATTGGATCCAAAAGTTGCAGCAAATATTGAATTTTACAAAAACCAGTTGCAATAACAATTTTAAAATTTAATATCAAAAGTCAACTTCAAATATCAATTTCAAAAATCAATTTCAATTTTTTTATTTGTTGATTTTTGAGGTTGAAATTGATATTTGAAGTTGAATTACCTACTTTTGCGCACTCAAAAAACGCACCGTGAATTTATCTCAATACACTAAAGAGTTTCGTTACAACCTTCAATTGGCTTATCCAGTAATTTTGGGTATGCTTGGTCATACATTAATTGGAATTGTTGATAATATTATGGTTGGAAAATTAGGTTCAACAGAATTGGCTGCCGTTTCTCTTGGAAATAGTTTGATTTTTGTCGCGATGTCTATCGGTATAGGATTTTCCACAGCTTTAACTCCGATAATTGGTGAAGCTGATGCAGAAAACGATAATAATAAAATTCGTTCGGCTTTTCATCATGGAATGCTTTTGTGTACTATTCTAGGATTTGCGTTATTCGGATTAGTGGTTTTAGCTAAACCTATTATGGAATTATTACACCAGCCAAAAGAAGTTATTCAATTGGCTAAACCGTATCTTGATTGGGTTGCATTTTCTTTAGTTCCGTTAATTATTTATCAAGGATACAAGCAGTTTGCCGATGGTTTATCGATGACAAAATATTCGATGTATGCCATTGTTGGAGCTAATATCATTCACGTTATTATAAACTATGTATTAATCTACGGAATTTGGATTTTTCCAAAAATGGGAATTATTGGCGCTGCACTTGGAACAGTAATTTCAAGAATTGCAATGGTAGTTTTTATGCATTTTATTTTGGCAAAACAAGAACGCTTGAAACAGTATTTTAAAGGATTTAGTTTTGATGAAATTAAGAAAGCAACTATAGTCAAAATTGTAAATTTAGGAATGCCTTCTGCAATGCAGATGTTGTTTGAAGTAGTATTGTTTACAGCTGCAATTTGGCTTTGTGGAAACATTGGAAAAACGAGTCAAGCGGCTAATCAAATTGCATTAAGTTTAGCTTCCATGACGTTTATGTTTGCTATGGGATTGAGTGTAGTTTCAATGATTAGAATTAGCAATCAAAAAGGATTACAAGATTATAAAAAATTAGTTGTAGTTGCTCGTTCTATCTTTTTATTAGCAATTATTATTGAAGTAGTTTTTGCTGTTTTATTTGTGATTTTTCATCAAATTTTACCGCCATTATTTATGGATATGGAAGACCAAGTTCAACTAGTTGATAATGCTGAAGTTGTAACTATTGCTGCTAAATTATTACTAGTTGCTGCTATTTTTCAAATTTCCGATGGAATTCAAGTTGTGGTTCTTGGTGCTTTAAGAGGATTGCAAGATGTGAAAATTCCTATGTATATTACCTTTGTTGCTTATTGGATAATTGGTTTTCCAATATCCTATTATTTAGGAGAATACACTGATTTAAAAGCTGTTGGTGTTTGGTTAGGTCTTTTAGCAGGATTAACTGCTGCAGCATTATTTTTGTATATTCGCTTTCATTATTTAACAAAATCATTAATTTTGAGAGATAGTTCAAAATCAACCCCAAATGATACAACTGAATAGAGGAGAAGAGTTCAAACAAATTCAAATTGAACATCCATTACAATTGAAATATGCCATTTCTAATCATGGTAGAATCATTAGTTATACGGATGATTTTTTAAGCGGAAATGAATTGAAAGGAACTGTTGTCGAAGGTTTTAGAGTTTTTAGATACCAAATACGAGAAAATGGTAAAAGAAAAACTAAAGGTTTTTTGTTGTATAAACTAGTTGCTCAGTATTTTATTCCGAATGATAATCCTGAACGAACAATGGTTTTGCATTTAGATTATGTTAAAACCAATGATAGAGTGGAAAATTTGAAATGGGCAACAAGAGCTGAGCAAGTTGCTTTTCAATCAAAAAATCCAGCAGTTATTGCAGGAAAATTAAAGATTATTGAAATCAATAAAAAAGCCGATGGAAGAAAATTAACTTCTACTCAAGTAATAAGAATAAAAAAAATGTTGCAACGTCCAGAGAATAAAACTCGTTTGGTAATGATTGCAAAACAATTCAATATTTCAACCCAACAATTATACCGCATTAGAAAAGGTGAAAATTGGGGTCACATTAAAGTTTAAAAAATATAAATATTATGCAATTACCAAAGTTTGTTCTAGCTGACAACTCAGATTTTCCAGATGATATATTTGTTATACATCTTGATTTTCCTAGATTTATAATTAATTTGAAAGACGATGAAGTAGAGTTTTTAGAAGATTTAGAAGGAGAAGACGAAACCGAATTAGAAAGTGAAATGGAACATTTAATTACTCTGGCAGGAGAATTCTATGATAAAGAAATGGAAGCGTACGAAGAGTAATTATCTAAAATATTTTTTCAATAAATTCATGGCAACTGCAAAGGGTGAAATTTCATCATTTTGCACTGCTTTTTTGTTTTCTTCTAATAGTTTAATGATTTCAGGATGAGTGTAGAAATTTGATTTTAATTGCTCATTTATAGTTTCCATCATCCAAAATTGATTCTGATTTTGACGTTTTTCTTCAAAATAATGATTTGATTTTACCAATTCAAAATATTGTGAAATCGTTGTCCAAACTTCGTCAATTCCTTCTTTGGTATAAGAACTACAAGTCGCAGCAGTCGGAATCCAACCACTTTGTTTTGCAGGAAATAAATGTAATGCTCTATTGAATTCTGTTTTGGCTAATTTAGCTTTTGCAATATTATCACCATCAGCTTTATTGATTACTATAGCATCAGCCATTTCCATAATACCACGTTTTATACCTTGCAATTCATCGCCAGCACCAGAAATTTTTAATAATAAAAAGAAATCTACCATACTATGAACAGCGGTTTCACTTTGACCAACGCCAACAGTTTCAATAATAATAGTGTCAAAACCGCAAGCTTCACACAGAATTATGGTTTCACGTGTTTTTCTAGCAACACCACCAAGTGTTTCTCCTGAAGCACTCGGACGAATAAAAGCGTTTTCATCTTTTACTAATTCTTCCATTCGGGTTTTATCACCAAGAATACTTCCGTGAGAAATTGTACTACTCGGATCAACAGCTAAAACAGCAACTTTTTTTCCTAAGGATGTAATATGTTTTCCAAAAGCTTCTATAAAAGTACTTTTTCCAACACCAGGAACACCAGTAATTCCTATGCGTATTGATTTGTTTGCATAGGGTAAACATGCCTGAATTATTGTATTTGCTTTTTCTAAATGGTCAGGATTGGTGCTTTCAACAAGTGTAATGGCGCGACTTAAAGCAGTTTTATCGCCTTTCAAAATTTTTGTAATTAATTCTTCTGCCGAAGGTTGTTTTCTTCGGAATTGTTGAATTTGGCTAGCTACAACTTCACTTAATGTTTTAGGTTGTTCTACGCCGTGAATTTCTGAAAGTGCCGATTTTTTTATACTTTTACTCAATCGAATTGCTTTTTGTAAAAGTAATAAAATTTAAACAATAATAAAATGTCTTTATCGCCAGAAATACTATTTGCACTTGAAAATATTGTAGGTTCAACTAATATTTTCTCAGATATTGAAACTCGTAATCACTATGGTCATGATGAAACTGAAGATTATGTTTTTCCTCCAAGTGTAGTTGTTAAACCTGCTAATGCTAGAGAAATATCTGAAATTTTAAAAATTGCCAATGAATATAAAATTCCAACAACGCCAATAGGAGCAAGAACAGGATTAAGTGGTGGCGCATTGTCAATTTATCAAGGAATTGGGCTTTCTATGGAACGTTTAAATAAAATCATTGAAATTGATGAACAAAATTTGCAAGTTGTTGTTGAACCAGCTGTAATTACTCAAGTTTTGCGCGAAGCTGTAGCTGAAAAAGGATTGTTCTATCCAGTTGATCCAAGTAGTCAAGGAAGTTGTTGGATTGGTGGAAATGTAGCAGAAAATTCTGGTGGCGCACGTGCAGTAAAATATGGTGTTACTAAAGATTATGTTTTAAATCTTGAAGTGGTTTTGCCAAATGGAGAAATTATTTGGACAGGTGCCAATACTTTAAAAAATTCTACAGGTTACAATCTAACACAGTTGATGGTTGGAAGTGAAGGAACTCTTGGCGTAATTACTAAAATTGTTCTAAAACTTCTCCCTCAAAATTCTTATAATGTTTTAATGTTAGTGCCTTTTTTCAAAGCAAGTCAAGCTTGTGAAGCGGTTTCTGCCATTTTTAGAGCAGGAATTGTTCCAAGTGCTTTAGAGTTTATGGAACGTGACGCTATTGATTGGACTTTAAAATATAATGACAATATTAATGTAGAGGTTCATGATAATGTTGAAGCGCATTTACTAATTGAAGTGGATGGAAATTATCCTGAAATTCTTTTTTCTGAAGCTGAAAAAATCATGTCAGTTGTAGAACAGTTTGAAATTGACGAGGTTTTGTTTGCCGATACAGAAGATCAAAAAAATGCACTATGGAAAATGCGTCGTTCTGTTGCTGAAGCAGTAAAATCGAATTCGATTTATAAAGAAGAAGATACGGTTGTGCCAAGATATGTGTTGCCCGAATTATTGAATGGTATTAAAAAAATCGGAAATAAATACGGCTTCAAATCAGTTTGCTATGGTCATGCAGGCGATGGAAATTTGCATGTTAATATTATAAAAGGAGAGATGAGTGATGAGAATTGGCAAACAGAAGTTCCAAAAGGAATTCGCGAAATATTTGAACTGACAGTGGCTTTAAAAGGAACACTTTCAGGCGAACACGGAATAGGTTTTGTGCAAAAAAACTTTATGGATATTGCATTTTCAAAAGTTCATCTTGAGTTAATGGAACGTATTAAATATGTTTTTGATCCAAATAATATTTTAAATCCGGGAAAAATTTTTCCTGATGAGGTTTAATAGATTTCTTTGAATTCAATTTTAATATTCGTAAAAATTCATGGCATTTCTCAAAAGAATAAATAGTAAAGCAAAGTCGGTTAAAAATACAGGTTTTGGAATAAATTCATCAAGTTATGGTGGTCGATTTGTAACAAAATCAGGTGTAGCCAATGTTAGAAAATCTGGCATTGGATTTTTTGATAGCATCAGTTGGTTTCACACCATGTTGAATATACCTCGATGGAAGTTTTTCTTTATAATTATACTTTTTTATTTTCTTGTAAATTGTTTTTTTGCAAGTCTTTATTATATTATTGGTGTTGAAAATTTAATTGGTGCAGAAGTTACTACAACTGCTGAAAAATTTGGACAAGCATTCTTTTTTAGTATTCAAACATTAACAACTGTTGGATATGGACACATTAGTCCTAGTGGATTTTTAGCAAGTTTTACGGCAGCAGTTGAAGCTCTTTTTGGGCTTTTGAGTTTTGCTATTGCAACTGGATTGTTTTACGGAAGATTTAGTAAACCTAAAGCTCACATTCTATTTTCGGAAAATGCGATTGTTGCACCATATGGTGATGGAACAGCTTTAATGATGAGAATTACACCTTATAAAAATGCAAATTTGACTGATGTTGAAGCTAAAATTACATTAGGTTTACATATTGAAGAAAATGGTAAAGTTTTTAATAAATTTTATCTTTTAGATTTAGAAATGGACAAAGTAAATTCTTTAAATTTGAGTTGGACTTTAGTTCATCCAATTACTGAAACAAGTCCATTTTATGGTTTTACAGAAGCGGATTTTAAAAATAGCATTGGAGAAGTTATAGTAATTATAAAAGCTTTTGATGATATGTTTAGTAATACTGTTGTAAAAAGATCATCTTATATTTTTAATGAAATTGTTTATGGAGCTAAGTTTGCACCCATGTTTACCAGAGACGATTCTGATAGTAAAACAATTCTTCAAATTGATAAGCTGAATACTTTTGATAGAGTGAAGTTATAAAAAATATCCTCAACTGAATTACAATTGAGGATTTGATTTAGTCTCTTTTAGGAGTATTTTTTTTATCTCTTTTTTCTGCTTTTTTCTCTTTTGCCGTTTTTAGAGGTTCTTTTTTTACGGTCTTTTTTGCGTCTTGACTTTTTGCCATGATATTTTTAGTTTAGTTTATAATCCTATTTCTTGAAGTACTTTTTTATTTAAAAGCATTTTCATCAATTTATTTTCTTTGTCTTTATTTAAAAATCGCCATTGATTTTTTGTTAATTCATCTGAAATAGCAATCATTGTAGCTACTTTATTGATGCTGAATGTTGTTTTTTCTTTGTTAAAAGTTACATCTTCGGTTTCCATTGCTTCTTTAAAAATTTCAATCATCATTTCAGCATTTCCCTCTTCAAGTGTTTCTGTGAATGTTAGTTCCATGGATAAATTATGATTTACTTGACAGATTTTTTGCTTATCGATGGTCTTTATTTCGCCGTAAGTAAAATTTGGAGCAACATCTATTAGTTTTACCTTCATTTCTTCTGTTCCTTTGAAAGTTGACTCTAAAGCTTCTTTCATTTTATCTTTAGGGATGATTTTAAAGACCTTTGGATAGGTGTATTCTAAAATCTGATCATAGTTTAATGTAGTAGTCGCTTCATAAATTTTTTGACTATTTGATTTTAATTCCTCCAAACTTTGACTAAATGAGTTTGTAATTAGAAATATAATGAAGAAAATTTGTAAAATATATTTTTTCATTGGTTGATTTTTATCAAATGTAAATAAAAAATCCTCAACTGCTTTCACAATTGAGGATATTATTTTTAAACTTAAAAAGTTTTATTATTCATTAACTAAAACCCATTCGCCACTTGCAATCATGCTTTCAGCTTTTTTGTATTTCAAGGTTTCTGTTTTTCCGCTCATAACGTGTTTGATAGTAACATTATCGTTTCTGTTGATTTTTGGTTGATCGCGAACGATAGTTTCTGTAACTTGACGTTGTTGAGTTTGTCCTGCTTCTCTGTTTTGTTCAGCGAGTTCTTCACTATTCGGAATCTCACTTCTTGATTCCGTATAATTCTCTTTTTGACGCACTTCATTTCTTGCCTCTTGAATGTTGTTTTGCTGTTGAGGTAAATCTCCTTTAAACAAGAATGAAATTACCTCTTTATTAACACCATCAAGCATTGCTCTAAATAATTTGAATGCTTCTAATTTATAGATAAGTAATGGATCTTTTTGTTCATGAACAGCCAACTGAACTGATTGTTTCAATTCGTCCATTTTGCGTAAATGTTTTTTCCAAGCTTCATCAACAATGGCTAGTGTAATGTTTTTTTCAAAATCTGCAACTAATTGAGCACCATTTGATTCGTAAGCTTTTTTCAAATCAGTAACCACGTTCAGCGATTTGATTCCGTCAGTGAAAGGAACAATAATTCTTTCAAATTTATTTCCTTCTTGCTCATATACATTTGATATAATTGGCAATGCTTCGCGAGCGCTTCTCTCTGTTTTTTCAGTATAATATTGCATTGCTGCTTTATATACTTTTCCTGTCAAATCCATTTCATTAGATTTTTCAAATTCTGAAGCTGAAACAGGTGATGTGATTGAAAAATATCTAATTAATTCAAATTCAAAATTTTTGAAATCATTTGCTGCTTTATTATCACCAACAATAACTTCGCAAGTGTCATACATCATGTTAGCAATATCCAGTTTCAAACGTTCACCATGCAAAGCGTGACGACGACGTTTGTAAACTACTTCTCTTTGTGCATTCATAACGTCATCATACTCTAACAAACGTTTACGAGTTCCAAAGTTGTTTTCTTCTACTTTTTTCTGTGCTCTTTCAATAGATTTGGTCATCATTGAATGCTGAATAACTTCACCTTCTTTCAATCCCATTCTATCCATAATTTTAGCCACTCTATCTGAACCAAAAAGACGCATCAAATTATCTTCAAGAGAAACATAAAATTGAGAACTTCCTGGATCACCTTGACGACCAGCACGACCACGTAACTGACGGTCAACACGACGCGAATCATGACGTTCTGTACCAATGATTGCTAAACCACCAGCAGCTTTTACTTCTGGAGTTAGTTTAATATCGGTTCCACGACCAGCCATGTTTGTTGCAATGGTTACAACTCCAGGTTTTCCTGCTTCAGCAACAATTTCAGCCTCACTTTTGTGCATTTTTGCATTCAATACGTTGTGAGCAACACCACGCATTTTCAACATTCTGCTTAATAATTCTGAAATTTCTACTGATGTTGTTCCAATTAATACTGGTCTTCCTGAAGCAGAAAGTTGTGTTACGTCTTCAATTACAGCATTAAATTTTTCACGAACAGAACGGTAAATTAAGTCTTCTTTATCTTGACGAGAAATACCTCTATTTGTTGGAATTTCAACAACATCTAATTTATAAATTTCCCAAAGTTCTCCTGCTTCAGTAACTGCTGTTCCTGTCATACCAGCTAATTTGCTGTACATACGGAAATAATTTTGCAATGTAATAGTTGCAAAAGTTTGTGTTGCAGCTTCAATAGTTACTTGTTCTTTTGCTTCAATAGCTTGGTGTAATCCATCAGAATAACGACGTCCATCCATGATACGTCCTGTTTGTTCATCAACAATTAGAATTTTATTGTCCATAATTACATATTCCACATCTTTTTCAAAAAGAGTGTAGGCTTTCAATAATTGTGTCAGCGTGTGAATTCTCTCTGATTTTATTCCAAAATCTTGAAATAATTTTTCTTTAGCTTCCGCTTCTTTATCTTTTTCAAGATTTTGTTTTTCGATAGTAGCAATTTCAGTTCCAATATCAGGCAATACAAAGAAAGTTTCATCTGTATCTTGTGATAAATACTTGATACCGCTATCGGTTAACTCTACTTGATTGTTTTTTTCTTCAATTACAAAATACAATGCTTCATCAACTTCTGGCATTTTGCGGTTATTGTCTTGCATGTATTCATTTTCAGTTTTTTGAAGTAATTGTTTAATTCCTTCTTCACTTAAAAATTTAATTAATGCTTTGTTTTTTGGAAGCGCACGATAAGCTCTTAACAATTGAAAACCACCATCTTTTGTGTTTCCTTCTTTTACAAGACGTTTAGCTTCTGTTAAAAATCCGTTGGCTAATTGTCGTTGCAGATTGTAAAGATTTTCAATTTTTGGTTTTAACTCATTAAATTCATGACGATCGCCATCAGGAACTGGACCTGAAATAATTAATGGTGTTCTAGCATCATCAATTAATACCGAGTCAACCTCGTCAACAATGGCAAAATTGTGTTTTCTTTGTACTAAATCTTCTGGCGAATGAGCCATGTTATCTCTTAAATAATCGAAACCAAATTCGTTATTTGTTCCATAAGTAATATCAGCTTCATAGGCTTTTCTTCTTGCATCTGAGTTTGGAGAATGGTTATCAATACAATCAACAGTTATCCCATGAAATTCAAATAAAGGAGCTTTCCATGTACTATCACGTTTTGCTAAATAGTCATTTACAGTTACTAAATGCACTCCATTTCCTGTCAAAGCATTTAAATAAAGTGGAAGTGTAGCAACAAGTGTTTTACCTTCACCGGTTTGCATTTCGGAAATTTTACCTTGATGCAATACGATTCCACCAATTAACTGAACGTCATAGTGAATCATGTCCCAAGTAATTTCTTTTCCAGCGGCATTCCATGAATTTGCCCAAGTAGCGTTGTCTCCGTCAAGAGCAATGTATGATTTTGTAGCAGAAAGTTCTCTGTCTTTTGGAGTTGCTTTTACTGTTATTGAAGTATTTTCTTTGAAACGTCTTGCTGTTTCTTTGACTACAGCAAAAGCTTCAGGAAGAATATCCATTAATACTTTTTCAGAAATATCATAAGCTTCTTTTTCAAGTGCGTCAATTGCATTGTAGATGTCTTCTCTTTTATCAATATCAGATGTTCCTTCTGCTTCTTGTTTTAGGGATGCAATTTTATTGTCCTTTTCTGCTCTTGCTAATTTAATTTTTTCTTTAAAAGCAGTTGTTTTTTCTCTCAATTCATCATGAGATAATGCCATCAAAGCACTTTCAAATGATTTAATTTTTGTTACTAAAGGTTGAATTGCTTTAACATCTTTTTGAGATTTATCTCCAACGAATACTTTAAGTATGCTATTTATGAAACTCATAATGGTTTGTATTTATAATTTTAATGTCCCAATATTTGGGAATGCGAATTTAAACAAAAAAAAAGCCCCAATGGAGACTTTTCTTCTGTTGTGTTAGTTTATTTTTTAATATTCATCCTCATTCCAAAGATAATCTTCGTCTGTTGGATAATCTGGCCAAATTTCTTCCATTGATTCATATATTTCACCTTCGTCTTCAATTGATTGAAGGTTTTCAACTACTTCAAGTGGAGCACCAGCTCTAATTGCGTAGTCTATAAGTTCATCTTTGGTTGCAGGCCACGGTGCATCACTTAAATACGATGCTAATTCTAATGTCCAATACATCTTCTTCGGGTTTTAATTTGTGCAAAAATAAATTTATTACTGAAAAAGTCAAGTTTTTTTTGATTTATTTTTCAATTAAGTTTAAGAACGTGTGTTTTAGTTTTCAGTTTTCAGTCTCAGTAAGCAGTAATTGAACACTGAATACAAAACTAACTACTTTCTCGGAATCCACTGAACTTCTTCAGCTTTCAGGTCAAATGACAACTTTCGTGCCAAGACAAAAAGGTAGTCAGAAAGTCGGTTTAGATACTTAATTACAAGTTCATCTGTAGGTTCGATGTCATTCAAATGTACGGCTAAACGTTCGGCACGACGGCAAACACAACGTGCAATATGACAATATGACACAGAAGTATGACCACCAGGAAGTACAAAATGTGTCATTTGTGGTAAACTATCTTCCATGGTATCAATTTCTTTTTCAAGAAACTCAATATCGGATTCTAAAATACCCAAATTTTGAAGACGTTTTTCACCACTTTTTAATAGTTCTTTTTCTGGTGGCGTTGCTAAAATAGCTCCAACAGTAAAAAGTCTATCTTGTACTTCAATTAGTACATTTTTATATAATTGATTTATTTGTTGGTCGCGAATGAGTCCGATGTGTGAGTTTAATTCGTCAACCGTTCCATAACTTTCAATACGAATGTGATGTTTTGGAACTCGTGTGCCTCCAAAAAGAGCTGTTGTTCCAGCGTCACCAGTTTTTGTATATACTTTCATTTTAGATTTTTAGATTTTTAGATTCTTTGACTATAAGATTTATGTCTTTGTCAAAAAATCAAAATTGTTTTTCAAAGGTAACAAAAATTAAAATGGATTGCTAACTAGCCCTGATCTTGTCATTATTGGAGCTCTTTTTTCAATGTTGCCTGAGGTGTCACATTGAACTTGACGAAGGCCACATTGTAAAAAAGCGACTGACAAGAGCAGGAATATGGCTTACGGATGAAGCCCGAACGATTCGCTCCTTGAAATTTTTATTAGTAGAAATATTTTATTAAAGATGTTCTGTATTTAATGCGTCACTTTCAATCATTCCATCTCTTAAACGGATGATTCTATGAGCATATTTTGCAATGTCCTCTTCATGAGTTACAAGAATTACAGTATTACCGTTTGCATGAATATCGCCAAAAAGTTTCATGATTTCAACAGAAGTTTTACTGTCTAAATTACCTGTTGGTTCATCGGCAAGAATTATAGACGGTTTGTTGACTAATGCTCTTGCAACGGCAACTCTTTGTCGTTGTCCACCAGAAAGCTGATTAGGTTGATGATCCATTCTGTCGTTTAACCCAACTTGTGTTAAAACCTCTGTAGCTCGCGCATTTCTATCAGATTTTGAATAGCCTGCATAAATCATTGGCAAAGCAACATTATCTAAAGCGGTTGTTCTTGGTAAAAGATTAAAGGTTTGAAAAACAAATCCAATTTCTTTGTTACGAATTTCAGCTAACTCATCATCATCCATTTGTGAAACATCTTTTCCGTTAAGAATATAGCTTCCAGATGTTGGTGTGTCTAAACATCCTAAAAGGTTCATTAAGGTTGATTTTCCTGAACCTGATGGTCCCATCAAAGCAACATATTCTCCTTTATTGATTTGTAAATCAATTCCTTTTAAAACATTTATAGTTTCAGTTCCAAGTTGGAAATCACGTTTAATGTTTGTGATGTTTATGAGTGAATTTGACATTTTTGTGTAAATTATGAAGTATTAGTACTAAAAGTAGCAATAAAGTTACAAAATCGATTTAAAAAGATTTATGTAAATATAATATTTAATTGTATAACACTAGTGATAAAATGTGGAACTAACTTTGCCATTAATTAATATAACATTCAAATTATGAAAAAAGGTACATTAAAATTAGGGTTGTTTTCAATGATTTTATTAGGTATTGTTTCTTGTCAAAATAAAGAGAAAGAAATGGCCGATAAAAGAATTAGTGAATTAGAGAGTTATGTTGATTCATTGAAGACAGTTGATGAAATGGCAATTAATGATAATTGGGATCAAATTGCATCAGATTATGACAAAAAATCAACAAGTGCTAAAGATGCATTGAGTGTGCTTAATGAGAAAGAGAAAACATCTGGTCAAGAAAAATTAGACTCTTATAATGCCGATTATAATGAAATGAAAGCAAGTGTTGAAGAAAAAAAGGAAGCAGCAACTCCAGCAATTGTTGCGGAATCATCACCAAGTCAACGTTTACGTGATAGACTTTTTGGTGCAGGAAAAATAGGTGATGATATGAGTTTTGCTTGGGTTAATAAAGATAATATCTTGAAAACGTATGAAACTTTTTTCCAATCATACAAAGACAATAAAGAAGATTTTTCTAGAGAGGATTATGACGAGATTAAATTGATGTATGAAGCATTAGATAACAGAAAAAATACCGTTGAGAAAGAAGGATTAACATCTGACGATAATAATAAAATAGCTTCTGTAAAATTAAAATTTGGACCAATGTTTAAAGTGAACAGAATGGGTGCAAAGAGTAGAGAAACAGCCGAAGCAAAAGAATAAAGATTTTAAGTATGATTATTAATTCAAGAAAATGGCAATCAGTGATGGTTGTCATTTTTTTTACACTCTAATCACAAAATGTTCTTTTTCTTGTTCAGTTCTAAAAAAAACAATTCCCCATTGAAAGGTGTCAATAGTTACAGTGACTTTGTGATGATTTTTTATAATTTCCCAAGCTTCTTCCATGTCTTTGCTCCAATGAATATCATCAAAAATCCAAATAGAATCATTTGTTATTGAAGGAAGCAAAAGTTCAAAATACTCTAAAGTAGCTTTTTTAGAATGATTGCCGTCGAAGTAAATTAGTTTCGGGTTTCGGGTTTCGGGTTTCGGGTTTTTTAGAAAGTCTTCAAATTTTGTATTTACAAACTCGATGTTATTTAGATTCTGAAATTCACATTGATTTTTTGCAATTGACATTGTTTTAGGACAACCTTCTAATGTAATTATTTTTGATTTAGAATTTAGCTTCGCTCTGTTCGTCTTCGCCTCGAGTCCCAAAGATAACGCCGAAGTCGCTAATCCTAGAGAAGTTCCAATTTCTAAAATGTTCTTTGGTTGAAAATAATTTACAATTCTAAATAACAATTCCGCTCTTTTTGAGGAAATTCCAGCGTTTTTAGCAATTTGGTTTATAGCTCTTGTATTGCTTTTAAAAACTCGCGAACCAGCACCAAAATCAGTTACTTCAATCGTATTTTTATTTTGTAAAAGTGAATTTCTGTAATCTTTTAGAATGGAATATTCAGGATACTTTTTCTTATCATAAAAACATTTGGTAACCAAATTATACACAAACGGCGAATGTACTCCATGTTGATTTTTGGAGTTCCAAAGGAATTTTAAGTATGATTTTATAATATGTAACATTATTTAGTGTTCAGTGTTCAGTGTTTAGTGTTCAGTGTTCAGTGCGAAACTGCCAACTGAAAACTAAGCACTGAATACTTTTTCTTATTCCATTTTTGAACTCAATTCAAACCAACGTTCTTCTTTTTCTTCAAGTGTTTTAATCACTTTTTGCAGTTCATTGGCTTTTGTTTCTATATCATTATCGGCAACATTTCCGTCAGAGAATAACTGCTCGATTTGTTTCTTTTGGTATTCTAAATCTTTGATTTCCTTTTCAATTTTATTGAATTCTTTTTGTTCATTAAAATCTAATCCTGAAGAAATAGTTTTGGTTTTCCAATTATTCTTTTCCTTGTTATCATCTTTATTTGTTGGCTCAGCCGAATCTTCATAAGCTCTAAAATCTGAATAATTTCCTGGAAAATTCTCCACAATTCCGTCACCTCTAAAAACGAATAAATCATCAACAATCTTATCCATGAAATAACGGTCATGCGAAACCACAAGCAAGCAACCTGGAAAATCCAACAAGAAACTTTCTAATACATTTAATGTAACAATATCCAAATCATTTGTTGGCTCATCGAGAATCAAGAAATTCGGATTCTGAATCAAAACCGTACATAAATACAATCGTTTCAATTCGCCACCAGAAAGTTTTTCAACAAAATCGTATTGTTTTTTGCTGTCAAATAAAAATCGCTCCAACAATTGACTTGCCGAAATCAGTTTTCCTTTCATCAACGGAATATATTCGCCATATTCCTTAATAATATCAATAACACGTTGTCCCGGTTTTGGATTTATTCCGCTTTGAGTGTAGTAACCAATTTTAATAGTTTCACCCATTACAACTTTCCCAGAATCTGCTGGAATTGTTTGTGTCAACAAATTCAAAAAAGTCGATTTACCTGTTCCGTTTTTACCAATAATTCCAATTCGAGCACCACGTTGAAAATCGAAACTAAAATTCTCTAATATCTTTTTATCACCAAACTTTTTCGAAATTTTATGCAACTCAATAATCTTGCTTCCAAGACGTTCCATGTTGATTTCAAGTTCAATTTTGTTTTCTTTTCTACGACTTTCGGCAACTTCTTTTATCTTGTAAAAGTCATCTTGACGCGATTTTGATTTTGTAGTTCGTGCTTTTGGTTGTCTTCGCATCCAAGCCAATTCTTTTACAAAAAGATTTTGAGCCTTGTCGATAGAAGCATTTTCAGACGCTAATCTTTCTTCTTTCTTCTCTAAATAATACGAATAATTTCCTTTGTAACTGTATAATTTTCCGTTATCTAATTCTATGATTTCGTTGCAAACGCGTTCTAAAAAGAAACGGTCGTGCGTAACCATAAACAACGTAATATTTTCTTTTGCAAAATAACTTTCTAACCATTCAATCATTTCTAAATCAAGGTGATTCGTAGGCTCGTCCAAAATCAATAAATCGGGTTTATTAATCAAAATAATCGCCAATGAAAGACGTTTTTTTTGTCCACCAGACATATTTTTGACTTTCAATTTGAAATCTTCCAACTTCAATTTGAACAAAATTTGCTTGAATTGTGTTTCAAAATCCCAAGCATTATGTCGGTCCATATCGTCAAAAGCTTTCTCATAAGCTTCAGTATCTTCTGGATTTTCTAATGCTTTTTCATAACGCTCAATTACATGTAGAATTTCGTTATCTGATGCAAAAATACTTTCTTCAACGGTCAATTCGTCTTGTAATTGAGGAACTTGCGATAGAAAAGCCATTTTAATTTCTTTTCTAATCACAACTTGTCCAGAATCTGGTTCATCTTCGCCATTAATGATTTTCATGATACAAGTTTTGCCCGAACCATTTTTGGCAATAAAAGCAATTTTTTGGTCTTTATTTATTCCAAACGAAATGTCTTTGAACAACGTTCGTTCTCCAAATGATTTCGATATATTTTCTACAGAAAGGTAATTCACAGTTGTATTTTTTTTGCAAAAATAGTCTTTTGTTTCAAGTTTGATGATTAAAGTTTCAAGTTTGTTGGAGCGAATGGCATGGGATTTATTTGTCCCGAAACTTCGGGACCATTTTCCTGCTCTCGTCAGTCGTCTCATTCGAAAAAAAAAGAGACTTCAACAATGACGAGATCAGGGCTAGAAAGTAATTGTATTGCACTTTTGCTTCAATTTTCAAAACAACACTAAATTTAATTTGTATATTTGACTCGAGCAACAGCGAACAGAGCGAAGCTAAATTCAAAACTATTTGCCATGAGCGACAATTCAAACAAAAAAGATAAAAACCAAGACTTTAATAAAGTTGAAGAACCAATTACGGAATATTCAACAGAGAAAACCTATGCAAATGTTGAAGAACATCCACTATTTGCCAAAGTAATTGAAAAGTCTAAAAAAGATTTAAAAGAAGGAAAGGGAATTCCTCATGACGTTGTAATGAAAAGAATAAAAGAAAAATATCCTTTTTTAAAATGATTTATGACATGATTTGGGATGTAAAAGCTCAAATAACTTTTGAAGAAGAAATCAATTATATTTTATTTAAGTGGAATTTCAATGAAGTTAAAAAGTTTAGTGATTTAGTTGAAGAAAATTTGAGTAGATTATCAATAAATCCTGAGATTGGTATTTACAGCAAATCTCTTAAAGTATATTGCATTGTTATTTCTAAACAAACTACTTTGTATTACAGTTTTAATTCTGATATGAAAATAATAGAACTTCACTTTTTTTTCAACAATCAAAAAAATCCTGAAGAATTAAATAAGTTGCTTTAAATTTGTCCAATGCAACTATCCGTTATCATCCTTAATTATAATGTGCGCTTTTTTTTAGAGCAATGCGTTTTAAGTGTTCAAAAGGCACTTTCAACCATTGATGGCGAAATCATTGTAATTGACAATAACTCATCTGACGAAAGTTGTGCGATGATGAAAGAACTGTTTCCTAAAGTAAAACTTATCGAAAATAAAGAAAATCTTGGTTTTCCAAAAGGAAATAATATTGGAGTTGCACAAGCCAAAGGCGACTATATTTGTATTTTAAATCCAGACACCGTTGTAGCAGAAGATACTTTTGAAAAAATTCTAAATTTTGTCACACTGAGCGCAGACGAAGTGCCAAATTCTGAAATAGGAATAATTGGATGTAAACTAATCGACGGAACAGGAAATTTTCTACCAGAATCTAAACGCGGAGTTCCAACACCTTGGGTTGCTTTCACTAAAATCTTCGGATTGTATGAAATTTCAAATATTTTTGGAAAGTATTATGCCCAACATTTAACCGAAAATCAATCGGGAAGAGTTGATATTTTAGTTGGTGCTTTTATGGTGATGAAACGGGAATTGTATAATGAAATAGGAGGTTTTGACGAAAATTGCTTCATGTATTCAGACGATATTGATTTGAGTTATATGGTGTTACAAAAAGGAAAATGCAATTATTATTTTCATGATACAACCGTAATACATTATAAAGGAGAGAGCACGATTCGTGATGAAAAGTATATGAAACGATTTCAAGAAGCGATGAACTTCTTTTATTCTAAGCATTTTAAAAAATCGTTTTTATTTAATGTTTTTATGAAAATTGGAGTTTATGTCTTTTCACTTATTAAGAAAAATCAATCCAAAGAAATAAAAAGAACGATTGATGAATATGTTATTTTTTCGAAAGATGCATTACAATTCAATCTGAACAAAAAAGAGACTGTTTTAAATGATTTTTCCGAGTTTAAAAACAATTCTAAATCGAATATCGAAATTATTTTTGATACAAAATCATTTAGTTTTCAAGAGATTATTAATTTCATGAATTCAAATAAATGCAGTAATTTAACATTTAAAAATTACATTCCAAACTCTAACTTTCTCATTGGAAGCAATAATTCAATAGATAGAGGAGAAATTATTCAGCTAAAAAATTAGTATATTCTTTACAAAATGAAGATAAAATTACTAATTTTGCAATCATTATAAAAAAACACAACTTTAGTTTAAAGATATGGCAAAGTTTGAATTGAAATTACCTAAAATGGGTGAAAGCGTTGCAGAAGCAACAATTACCAATTGGTTAAAAAACGTTGGAGATACTATCGCAATGGACGAAGCAGTTCTTGAAATTGCTACAGACAAAGTTGATAGTGAAGTTCCAAGTGAAGTTTCAGGTGTTTTAGTAGAGCAACTTTTTGGGAAAGATGATGTGGTAAAAGTTGGTCAAACTATTGCGATTATCGAAACAGAAGGCGGAAGTACATCATTTGAAAAAAGTTCTGTCACATCGAGCGCAGTCGAGATGCCAATTGCTGTTGCTGAAGTTGCTAAAACAGTAGAAGTTGCTAAAGAGACAGTTACTCCTGCTGATTTTTCTCCCGACTATTCGGGATCAGATAAATTCTTTTCTCCTTTAGTAAAAAACATTGCTAAAGAAGAAGGTGTGTCTGTTGCAGAACTTGAAAATATTTCTGGTTCAGGAAAAGATGGACGCGTAACTAAAGAAGATATATTAAATTTTGTAAAGAATAGAACAAGTCAGCCAGTTGTAGCACAAACTGTTACTCCAGTTGCTCAACCTACAACTCCAACGGTTCATCCTACAACTCAAGCCGTTCCGGTTTCTGTAAATGGAGGTGACGAAATTGTTGAAATGGACAGAATGCGTAAATTGATTTCGGGTTATATGGTTGCTTCAGTGCAAACTTCTGCACATGTACAGTCATTTATTGAAGTTGACGTTACCAATATTGTAAAATGGAGAGATAAAGTAAAAGGTGCTTTCGAAAAACGTGAAGGTGAGAAATTGACTTTCACTCCAATTATGATGGAAGCAGTTGCAAAAGCATTAAAAGATTTCCCTGGAATGAATATTTCTGTTGATGGTGATTATATCATTAAAAAGAAAAACATCAATTTAGGAATGGCTGCTGCATTACCAAACGGAAATTTAATCGTTCCAGTAATTAAAAACGCTGACCAATTAAATTTGGTTGGAATGGCAAAAGCGGTTAACGATTTAGGAAACAGAGCCAAAGCTGGAAAATTAAAACCAGACGATACGCAAGGCGGAACATACACTGTAACAAACGTAGGAACTTTTGGTTCTGTATTTGGTACACCAATTATTAATCAACCTCAAGTTGGAATCTTAGCTCTTGGTGCGATTAGAAAAGTACCAGCAGTTATCGAAACTCCAGAAGGTGATTTCATCGGAATTCGTCAAAAAATGTTCTTGTCGCACAGTTACGACCACAGAGTTGTAGATGGAGCACTTGGCGGAAGTTTTGTAAAACGTGTAGCTGAGTATTTAGAAGCATTTGATGTAAATAGAGAATACTAATAATATAGATAATTGCAAATCAACCCTTTCCAAATTGTGAAAGGGTTTTTTGTTTAAAAACATAATAAATTATAAATAATCGATAAACGGTAAGTACAAAATTTTATATTTGTCGCAACAAAAATTAAAAATGGAATTAAAACTCAACCGACCAATTTGTTTTTTCGATCTTGAAACAACAGGAATTGATGTTGCTAAGGATAGAATTGTAGAAATTTCAATCTTTAAGGTTTATCCTAACGGAAATAAGGAAAGCAAAACTTGGTTAGTAAATCCAACAATTCCAATTCCGCCTCAAACAACAGCTGTTCATGGAATCACTAATGAAAAAGTGGCTAATGAACCTACGTTTAAAGAATTAGCTTCTCAAATTCATAATATGATTAAGGATTCTGATTTGGCAGGTTTTAATTCAGATAGATTTGACATTCCGCTTCTTGCTGAAGAATTGCTTCGTGCAGAAGTTGATTTTGATATGAAAAATAGAGTTTCAGTAGATGTTCAAACCATTTTTCATAAAAAAGAGGAGCGAACTTTAAGTGCGGCTTATAAGTTTTATTGCAACGAGAGTTTAGAAAATGCTCATTCTGCTGAAGCTGATACTATGGCGACTTATGAAATTCTAAAAGCACAATTAGATAGATATGACGATTTGGACAATGATATGAAGTGGTTGTCTGAATTCACAACTCGAAAAAAATCAGTTGATTTTGCAGGATTCATAGCTTTAAATAACGATGGAAGAGAAATTTTTACTTTTGGAAAAAATAAAGGACAATTAGTAGAAGAAGTTCTTGAAAAGGAGCCAGGTTATTATGGTTGGATTCAAGGTGCTGATTTTCCTCTGTATACTAAAAAAGTATTAACAGGAATTAAATTAAGAAAACTGAATACAAAAAGCTAGAAGTTAGAAGTCTAAAGCAGGAAGTTTTTCTTCTGTCTTTCACCTTCCATCTTCAAACAATATAAGAAATGAAAATCATCTGTATCGGAAGAAATTATGTAAAACATATCGAGGAACTTCAAAATGAACGTCCTGATGAACCTGTGGTGTTTTTAAAACCAGACTCTGCTGTTTTGTTAAAGCAACATCCGTTTGTTATACCTGATTTTTCAGAAGATATTCATCATGAAGTTGAGATATTGGTTAAAATAAATAAAGTTGGAAAATATATCGAACCAAAGTTCGCTCATAATTATTATGATGAAATTGGTTTAGGAATAGATTTTACAGCTAGAGATTTACAGGCCAAACTTAAAGAAAAGGGTTTGCCATGGGAAAAAGCTAAAGCATTTGACGGTTCAGCGGTAATTGGTGACTTTTTACCGAAAAATTTTTTCAATTCTTTAGAAAGTATTAAATTTGAACTAGTTAAGAACGGAACAGTTGTTCAAAAAGGTGATACAAGTCATATGTTGTGGAAAATTGACGAACTAATTTCTCATGTTTCACAATATTTCACCCTGAAAATTGGAGATATTATTTTTACAGGAACACCAGAAGGAGTTGCTGTTGTAAAACCAAATGATGTCTTAGAAGGATTTATAGAAAACAAAAAAATATTCAAAATACAAGTAAAATAATGGCCCTAAACTACAACCTATCAAAAGTTTATGCACTTTCGGACAATGATCCTGAATTTGTAATGCAAATCATCTCACTTTTTGTAACAGAAGTTCCACAAGATTTAAAACAAATCGATCTAGGAATTAAAACTAAAGATCATAAATTAGCTTATGCCTATGCGCACAAAATTAAGCCAACTTTAGATTTGTTAGGTATGACGATGGCTCATGAGGAAATTCTTCAAGTTGAAGCATGGACAAGAGCAGAAGGAAAGAAAAAAGAAATTGAAGCTACATTTGAAAGTATTGAAAATCAAGTAGAAAAAGCAATAAAAGAGATTAAGAAAGATTTCGAGATATAAACTTTTAGTTTTTAAAATTATTTGAAGGAATTATTTGCGAGAATAATTCCTTTTTTATTTCAATTCACTTTGAATAAAACCACTAAATTTGCTAAAAAAAATAATGAAAGCTACAATTGTAACCATTGGAGATGAAATTTTAATTGGTCAAATTATTGATACTAATTCAGGATACATCGCCAAAGCACTCGATAAAATTGGAGTTCAAACGCATGAATTATTGTCAATTAGTGATGATAAACAGCACATTTTAGACACATTCAAATCACTTCAAAATAAAGTAGATTTTGTAATCATTACTGGTGGATTAGGTCCAACTAAAGACGATATTACTAAAAAAACATTTTGCGAATATTTTGATGATAATTTAATTGAAAATCAAGAAGTACTTACTCACGTTAAGGAAATGATTGAAAGTATTTTTAAGCGTCCAATTACACAAATGAACCGCGACCAAGCTCTTGTTCCATCTAAATGTGAAGTTCTTTTTAACAAAGTCGGTACTGCTCCAGGAATGTGGATGAAAAAGGAAAATACAGTTTATATTTCGCTGCCAGGTGTTCCTTATGAAATGAAATATTTAGTCGAAAATGAGATTGTTCCTAAAATTGTAAATGAGTACGATAGACCATATATTATTCATAAAACAATTATGACTTATGGTCAAGGAGAAAGTTTGGTAGCTGAGCGAATTGAAAATTGGGAGAATGAGTTACCTAATTTTATAAAATTAGCTTATTTGCCTGCTCCAGGAAGAGTTCGTTTGCGTTTAACAGCACGAGGTACAAACAAAGAATTACTTCAAAATGCAATTGATGAAAATGTTCAATCGCTTTCAAAAATAATTGCTGATATTATTGTAGGATATGATGAAGATGAAACTATAGAAGTTGTTTTGGGAAGACAATTAACAAAGTTAGGAAAAACAATTTCTACTGCAGAGAGTTGTACAGGAGGAAAAATAGCACAAGTTTTGACATCGGTTTCAGGTGCTTCAAACTACTTTAGAGGAAGTGTTGTTTCGTATGCAACAGAAACTAAAGTATCGGTTTTAGGAGTTTCACAACAAGTTATTGATGAACATTCTGTAGTAAGTGCTCAAGTTGCTCAAGAAATGGCAATCGGAATTCAAAAATTAATGAAAACAGATTACGCCATAGCAACAACAGGTAATGCAGGACCAAGTAAAGGTGATGCAGATGCTTCTGTTGGAACTGTTTTTATAGCTTTAATCACTCCGAATAATATAATTGTTGAAGAATTTAATTTTGGTCAACCACGTGAAAAAGTGATAGATAGAACAGTAAATAAAGCATTTGAAATGTTACAAAAAGAAATTTTTAAAAATCTATAATATTTTTTTTGCTACTAACATTTATTTTATGTAAGTTTGCACCCTTATTTAGAATAACGATAAAAGAAAAGCATAATGTCAAGAGTTTGTGACCTTACAGGTAAAAGAGCGATGGTAGGAAATAACGTTTCTCACGCTATGAACAAAACTAAGAGAAAATTTTCTGTTAACTTAGTTAAAAAACGTTTCTATCTTCCAGAAGAAGACAGATGGATTACTCTTAGAGTAGCTGCATCTACAATAAAAACGATTAATAAAAATGGAATTGCTGCGGTTTTAAAAACAGCTAAAGCAAACGGATTTATAAAATAATCCTTACCAATAAAAATAGAGCAAGATGGCAAAGAAAGGTAATAGAATCCAAGTAATTTTAGAATGTACTGAGCACAAAGGAACAGGTCTTCCTGGAACTTCACGTTACATCACAAACAAAAACAAAAAAAATACTCCAGATAGATTAGAGATTAAAAAATTTAATCCAATCTTGAAGAGAATGACTGTTCACAAAGAAATTAAATAATTAGATATTTAATATAAATCTTAAGTGGTTACATTTAGATTTTTTTAAATTCAATAACACTCATAAGTCATGGCAAAGAAAACCGTTGCAACATTACAAACAGCTTCTAAGAGATTAACTAAAGCTATTAAAATGGTAAAGTCACCTAAAACTGGTGCTTACACATTTGTTGAGAGTATTATGACTCCAGAAGAAGTGGATTCTTTCTTGCAAAAGAAATAATTCCTAGTAAAATATATATCAAAGCTACTTTCTTTCGGAAGTAGCTTTTTTATTTTTATATTTGTCACTACTTATAAATAAGTATATTTAATCAAAATTGATATGAGTTTTTTTAAAAGAATATTTTCATCAGAAAAAAAGGAAACACTTGATAAAGGTTTAGAAAAAACTAAAACTTCATTTTTTTCAAAACTTACTAAAGCTATTGCAGGCAAATCAAAAGTTGATGATGAGGTTTTAGATAATCTTGAAGAAATTTTAGTTTCTTCTGATGTAGGAGTAAACACTACTCTAAAAATCATCAAAAGAATAGAAGAAAGAGTTTCTAATGATAAGTATTTAGGAACGGAAGAACTAAATCAAATTCTTCGTGAAGAAATTTCAGGATTACTATCTGAAACAAATTCTGGTGAAGATTCTGAGTTTAAAATTCCAGCTAATAAAAAGCCATATGTAATTATGGTAGTTGGTGTTAATGGAGTTGGGAAAACAACTACTATTGGAAAATTAGCTTATCAATTAAAAAAATCTGGTTATAGTGTTGTTCTTGGTGCTGCTGATACGTTTCGTGCTGCTGCAATCGACCAACTTCAAATTTGGGCTGATAGAGTAGGAGTTCCAATAGTAAAACAGCAAATGGGAAGTGATCCAGCTTCTGTTGCTTTTGATACTTTGCAAAGTGCAGTTGCTCAAAATGCTGATGTTGTGATTATTGATACAGCAGGTCGTTTGCATAATAAAGTTGGTTTAATGAACGAGTTAACAAAAGTTAAAAAAGTGATGCAAAAAGTGATTGAAGATGCACCACATGATGTTTTATTAGTTCTTGACGGTTCAACAGGTCAAAATGCATTTGAACAAGCAACCCAATTTACTGCTGCAACAGAAGTTTCTTGTTTGGCTGTAACAAAATTAGATGGAACTGCAAAAGGAGGCGTTGTTATTGGAATTTCTGATCAATTTCAAATACCTGTCAAATATATTGGTGTAGGTGAAGGAATTGAAGATTTACAGGTGTTTAATAAATACGAATTTGTAGATAGTTTTTTTAAATAGAATTATGAATAAGGTTATTGTATTTTTTAAAACAGTTTCGCCAAAAATCCTATTAATCATTTGTGTTTGTTTAGGACTTTTGGCGAAGTTAATTGAAAGTAAGTTACCTGATTTAGCAATGGCTTTTCAACTCATTACTTTTGGATTATTACTTTTTACGATTAATAAATTTTTAAATTCAAGAGCGAAGTAAATTATTCATATAAATCACTAATTTTACTCCAAAGCGTTTCATCAAAATCCGATAAGGCAAAATTTACTCCGTCAGCAACTTCTCCCATTCTTATTATAACCATTTTTTTGCTTGGTATTACGTAAATCTTTTGATCATTTTTGCCTAATGCACAATACATATCACTTGGTGCGCTTGGAATCAAAGTTCCAGAAAATTGAAATTGTGTTTGCGGTAAATGATAACTAGATTTTCCATTCAACCACCATAAATAACCATATGCTTGATTAATAGTTTGTGATGTATTTGACGCTTGATTCATGAAGTTTTTACTTACAATAGTAGTTCCATTCCATTTTCCTTCGTTTAATGCCATCAATCCAAATCGAGCCATGTTTCTTGAAGTACTCCAGTAAACACTCAAACCATCAGATTGTATCCAACTTCCACCAGTCATTCCAATTTTATCTCTCAAATTTGTATTGAAATAGTTTGTCCAAGTTTGACCACTTGCTTGTGCCACAGCATCTTGAAGTTTTACATATACATTATGATATGCCCAACGCGTTCCTGCATCTGCAACATATTGAAGGTTTGCAGGCGAAACATCATCGCCCAATTCATCATTTAATCCAGAATTCATTGAAAGTAAATTTTTGCAAGTGATTAAATTTTCCTTTAAAATTGGTGCACTTGTCCAACCTGTTCCTAAATAGTCAGAGACTTTATTATTGATGTTTAAGAGTCCTTGATCTTGAGCTATTCCGGTTACAGTTGAAGTTAATGTTTTCCCAGCACTTGCCCAATACCATGGCGTTGTAGCTGAATGTCCGTTGAAATAATTTTCTAAAACAATTCTTCCGTTTACTAAAACAATAAATGATTTAGAATGTTTTAATTCTAAGTAGTCTAATAAAGGTTGAACTGCAGTTTGATTCCAACCTAAACTTTCAATTGTTTTTGTCTCCCAAGTTGTACTTCCGTCGTTTGGTGGAAAATACATTGCCTCTTCTGTCGTAAAACTCAATTCATTTCCATAAGCAGTTCCAACAGAATTTGTTGCGTAAGCTCGAATATAATAAGTTGTATTTGGAATTAAATCAGATAGATTTGATGTAAATGTTCCAGTTCCAGTTCCGTCAATAGTTTTTGAATTTGCAATTGTTGGATTTGTACTTGTATTCCAGCAAATTCCTCTAGCGGTTATATTTGAATCACCATCATTTGAAACAGTTCCTGAACAAACAGCAGAAATTGTTGTAAATGATGTAATTGGATTTGTAGTAACCGTAGCTAAAGTTGCATTTGTATCAGAATCATCTTTAGAGCAAGATACTAAAACTGAAATTACAACTAACAGTGAAGTAAAATATTTTTTCATAATTGGTAGAATTTCAATTAAGACTTAAAAAAAATAAAAAGGTTTAATCAAAAATACTTTTTTATTCTTTGAAATTAATTGTAATTTTAGGTTTTATTTTAATTATGAAAAAAACATACCTGTTTCTCGTTTTGGGAATACTTTTAGTGTCTTGTAAACAAGAGATTAAAGAGAATGATATCAATAAAATAAATGGATATTGGGAAATTGAAAAAGTAATTTTAAAAGATGGTGAGAAGAAAGATTATAAAATCAATGAAACAATAGATTATTTTCAACTTTCACAAGCTAAGTCTGACAAAATTTGGAATGGTTTTCGAAAAAAAGTCATGCCACAACTTGATGGAACATACAGAACTAATGACTCGAAAGAAACGATTTCTGTTTCCAACGAAAATGGAAGTTATTTTCTAAATTATACTACAAGTTATGGTAAATGGAAAGAAAAAATAATCGAAATTCAAGATTCTGTTTTAGTTCTTAAAAATGAAGATGAATTAGAATACAATTATAAAAGGTACCAACCATTTTCTTTAAAGTAATTTTTTAAATGGCAAAAAGATTAAGTAACGAAAGTTCTATTTCAGAGGTTTTACAACAGTTTATTCAAGCTAATAAACTCGAAGTTGGTATGGATAAAATTGATGTTGAGCAAGCTTGGAAATCACTTATGGGAAATGGTGTGAATAGTTATACACAAGAAGTAATTTTGAAAGGAAGTACTTTGTATGTCAAATTAACTTCGGCTGTTTTAAGAGAAGAATTAAGTTACGGCAAACAGAAAATAATTGCAATGCTAAACGAAGAACTTCGAAAAGAAATTGTAAAAGATTTAGTTTTAAGATAAATAAAATCCCGTTTCAATTAAGAAACGGGATTTTTATTTTTAATAAATATTGGATATCAAATATCTAAAATTTAATATTAGAACTGCTCTCTTCCAGAAAAATGAAAAGCACCTTCGATAGCTGCATTTTCATCCGAATCAGAACCGTGAACTGCATTTTCTCCAATTGAAGTAGCATATTTTTTACGGATAGTTCCTTCTGCAGCATCAGCTGGATTTGTAGCGCCAATTAAAGTTCTGAAATCTTCAACAGCATTTTCTTTTTCTAAAATTGCAGCAACGATTGGACCTCTTGTCATGAATTCAACTAACTCACCAAAAAATGGTCTTGCAGCGTGAACAGCGTAAAATGCTTGAGCATCAGCAACAGTTAATTGTGTTAATTTTAAAGAAACAATTTTGAAACCACCTTCTGTAATCATGTTTAAAATTCCACCGATGTGTCCGTTTTCAACAGCATCTGGCTTAATCATTGTAAATGTTCTATTTGTAGCCATTTTTATTTTAATTTATTTGTTTTTTATTTCAATTCGGGTGCAAAAGTAGTGTTTTTTTGAAGAATTACAAGAAAATATCGTTTATAAAGTGATGATTTTGAATTCTTGTGAAAGCGGATTCAGTTCTGTTAACAATTCTTCAATTAATGTATTTCCAAATTCTAAATAAAATTCACTAAAATTTGCTTTTCGCTCTTGTAAACTTTGATTCGGGAATAATTCATTTTGTAGCGAAACTATTCGGTCAAGTTTTTCTGAATGAATTCTTTTTTCAGCTTTTAAAAGTCGTTTTTCAAGATTCTCTAAACCTTTTATTTGTTTAATTTCTTGAGATTTTACAGCTCCAATAAAGGATTTATCGGTTTGATTTGCAATGGTGTATAGTTTTTCAAATTGCTTCTTTAGATGTTCTTTTTGTTCTGAAAAATCTATTGTGAATTGCGAGAATTCTTTAGTTTTTACATCTACTAAATCTCTTTGCTTTGAAAATAAATCACTCCAGAATAGTTCTAATTTATCTGCTTTTTCAGTTTGTTTTTGTGTTGTTAAAACAACCGAATTTCGTAGCAACAGCATTGGAAAAGTAACATTATTTTCCTCAAAATTAGATTTTAATTCTAACCAATAGGCTAATTCGCCACCGCCACCAATGTAGCATAAATTGGGCAAAATTACTTCTTGGTATAAAGGTCGCAAAATTACATTTGGACTAAACTTTTCAGGATGATTTTCTAATTCCGATAGAATTTCACTTTCAGAAAATTGAATGGTTGTGTTGTTCACTTTGTATATTCCGTCTTCAAAAATAATTCGTTCACGTAAATTATCTTTAATGTAAAATAAATTAATTTCACGCGGATTTACTTGGATGAAATAGTCTTTCAGAAGCTCATTGATTTCTGTAACTTTTTTGAATGAGGTTTGTTCTAAAAGCTCTTTTTTTACAAAAGGAATAAAAAGTTTTTTCAATTCAATGGAATCACCATCAATAATTACCAAGCCTTCATTTTGAAATAATTCGTTAGCCAAAAATCGGGTAGCATCGGCTAAATTAGAATGTTTTAAATAGGCATTTTCGAAGAGATTTTTTAAAAATTTAGCATTGTTTGAAGTTCCTATTTCTTTAGAAAATAAATCAAAAACTTTGTCTAAACCTTCTGTAGATAATCGTCCTACAGGACCAAAACTCTCGCGATTCCATCTAAAAACTTTTTCTTTATAATTAAAGTAATTAATCTCTTCAAAATCGTGATCTTCAGTTGCCATCCAGTAAATGGGTACAAAATTATTTTCAGGAAACTCCTTTTTTAATTGTTTACAAAGGTTGATTGTGGAAACAATTTTATATAAAAAATACAATGGTCCGGTAAATAAATTTAGTTGATGACCTGTTGTAATTGTGAAAGTGTTTGTGTTGTTTAAAAGTTTAATATTGTTTAAAGTTGTTTTTGAAACTTCAAAATTTAAATATTGTTTTTCTAATTCTGAGGCTAAAATTTCTCTTTTAAAATTGTTGTTGTCATTAAAATTGAAATTTTTCTCTTCAATTTGTGTTTTAAAATTTTCAATCGTTGGAAAATGATTGTAAAACGTCTTCAGTTCTGACTTTTCATCTAAATAATCCATCATTAGTTTAGTGAAATATCCTGAATTTTGGTAGGTTATACAATCGCTTGGCATGTTTGAAATTTTTTGTAAAAATACTTAAAATTCAAATTGAAAATACATTTTCAAATTCACAAATAATAGTTAAAACCTTAATTATTAATTTTACTTTTGCAAAAACTATTTCCAATTGAAAGATCTCCTTCTTATAACTCCACCGTTTACCCAACTGAATACACCATATCCAGCGACGGCTTATATAAAAGGTTTTCTAAACACTAAAGGGATTTCTGCATTCCAAATGGATTTAGGGATTGAAGTGATTTTAGAACTGTTTTCTAAAAAAGGTTTAACCAACATTTTTTGTCACACTGAGCGCAGTCTAAGTGCATATTCCAACTCAAAGCGAATTTATTCCTTAAAAGATGATTACATAAAAACCATCGATGCTGTAATTGCTTTTCTTCAAGGAAAAAATCCTTCATTAGCACGTCAAATTTGTAGTGGAAATTTCCTTCCAGAAGCTTCACGATTTTCACAATTAGACGATATGGAATGGGCTTTTGGAACGATGGGAATGCAAGATAAGGCCAAGCATCTAGCGACTTTATATCTTGAAGATTTATCAGATTTTATAGTAGAATGTGTTGACGAAAATTTTGGTTTTAGTCGCTATGCGGAACGTTTAGGTAGAAGTGCTAATTCATTTGATGAATTGTATTCTAATTTGCAAAATGAACCAACTTATATCGATAAGATTACACTTAAAATTCTAAATGATAGAGTAGATAAAGTTCAACCAAAATTAGTTTGTTTTTCGGTACCATTTCCAGGGAATTTATATAGTGCTTTTCGTTGTGCACAATTCATCAAAACTCATTTTCCAAATATTAAAATCGCAATGGGTGGCGGTTTTCCAAATACCGAACTTCGCGAACTAAAAGACAAACGTGTATTCGAGTTTTTCGATTTCATAACTTTAGATGATGGCGAACTTCCTATTGAATTACTATTTAACCACATTTGTCATACTGAGCTTGTCGAAGTCATTTTAAAGCGAACCTTTAAATTACAAAATAACGAAGTAACTTATATCAATAATTCTACACATCAAGATTATAAACAAAGCGATGTTGGAACTCCAGATTACTCGGATTTGCAACTTCAAAATTATATTTCGGTTATTGAAATTGCCAATCCAATGCACAGTTTTTGGAGTGATGGTCGATGGAATAAACTTACCATGGCGCACGGATGTTATTGGGGAAAATGCACGTTTTGTGATATTTCTTTAGATTATATCAAGTTATACGAACCCATTGCAGCCAAAATTCTAGTCGATAGAATGGAGGAATTAATGGCTCAAACTGGTGAAAACGGATTCCATTTTGTAGATGAAGCAGCGCCACCAGCATTGATGCGAGAAGTTGCGTTAGAAATTATCAAAAGAAAGTTAGTAGTTTCTTGGTGGACCAATATTCGTTTTGAAAAAAGTTTTACTTCTGATTTGTGTGTTTTACTCAAAGCATCTGGTTGTATTGCCGTTTCTGGCGGTCTTGAAGTTGCTTCCGATAGACTTTTAGAATTAATTAAAAAAGGTGTAACTGTAGAACAAGTAGCGCAAGTAACAAGAAATTTCACTGAAAGCGGTATCATGGTTCATGCTTATTTGATGTATGGTTATCCAACGCAAACGGTTCAAGAAACGATTGATAGTTTAGAAATGGTGCGCCAACTTTTTGAACTAGGAGTTTTACAATCTGGTTTTTGGCATCAATTTGCTATGACGGCACATTCTCCAGTTGGAATGTTTCCAGAGGAATTTGGTGTAATTCCTGAACAAAACACAATTACTTTTGCTAATAATGACATTAATTTCAAAGACAAAACCGGAATCAATCACGATAAATTTAGTTTCGGATTAAAGAAGTCATTGTTTAATTATATGCACGGAATTTGTTTCGATTATGACTTACAAGATTGGTTTGATTTTAAAATTCCAACTACTAAAATTTCTTCTGATTACATTGTTTCTTGCCTTGAAAAAGAAACCGATTTCAATACTAAACCTTCAGCAAAAATTGTTTGGATAGGAGGAAAGCCAACTTCAGAAACTTTTACCAAATCTAAAAAAGGAAGTTCTAGGGAAATGACAAAATTGACGTTTCATGATAAAACCGAAACTTTCGATATTTCACTAGAAAAAGATAAGGCAGATTGGTTGGTTACTACATTAGAAAAAGTATCGGTTTACAAGGATTCAAAATTTACATTTTCACAATTAAAATTGGATTTTGAAACTCATTTTGAAAATTTCGAATTGTTTTGGTATTCTAAACCTTTAGCTACTTTGAGAGATTTTGGACTTTTGGTTTTATAAAAAAAGCGCAAACCATTTCTGATTCACGCTTCTTCATTAACTTAACCTATTTTCAATTACTAATTTTTAATTACTTTTTCAATTTTACTTCCTTTGTCAGAATTTATTTTTACAAAATAAATTCCGTTTTGTCTTTCAGATATGTCTAGAGTTGTAGCGGTGTTATCCTCAAAACTTTTTTCTAAAATTCTACCTTGAACGTCATATAATTCTATTGATTGAATATTGAAATTGCTGTTGATATTGATTATTGATTGGGTTGGATTAGGATACACTTTTACACTTTCGTCAAACTCAAATATTGGATTATTCAACGATTGATAAGTTGTTTGTGAAAGATTGGTTTCAATTGGTGCATTGTAATCAAAATAAATTTTAGCTGCTTTTTGAACCATATCTCCAGTAACTAAATTGTTTTTGGACTTGATTTTGAAAAGTACATTTCCATGTCCGCCAACAGGTGGATTTCCGCTTGCTGCTGCTAAATTTATTCCTTCAAAAATAAATTCAACTACATTATTTGTGATTTTACTTTTGCTTTCGCTTGATGTATTTAGTAATTGCAACGAACTTACATCATATTTAGTTGCATCGATTTCAATTTTTACCACTACATTTTCGGCATAATAATTTCCGGTGTTTTCAAAATTAACAATGTAATGAAGATATTCACCTATTTCTGATGGTGCAACAGTTTGTCCTTCAGTACAAGTAATGTCATTTGGATCGTAAGAACCAACGACTGTTTGCGCATAAGTAAACGTATTATCACTTGGAGTTTCATCACCTGTTATTGGATTTATTGTTGATGAAAACGTAAAAATATCACCAATGTTTACTGCAGGAATTTCTACAGGTGAATTCACATTTAAAGTCACATAGACAGTTCTATTTTCAAAAGGCATTAAGTTAGTATAATTCCAAGTTAAAATACCTGTAGCAAAAGTATTTGGGATAACTGTTGCTGAAATATAATCTAATTTTACATCATCATAATTAAATGTATAACTTCCTGAAAGTGTTTGATTTCCTTTGTTTTTATAAACAATTTGGTATAATGCATCAAAACCAGGACGCGCAGGAGTTATAGGTGCAATTATAATTTCTAAATCAGGATGAGCACCATTTGCAGTGATGCAAAAGTTTTGAGTAGCAGTTGAATTATCAATTACAGGAAACAGTTGAACAACAGGCGAAACATTGTAAAATGTTGGGTTTTCAAAATTTGGAGTTAATTGGTATTCACCTACTACATTGGTATATAAACTATAAACTCCAGAATTGTTAGTAATCACAGATGAATTTGTTGAAATACCATTTAAACTTACATTTAAACTTAATAAATCAAAAGGAATATCAGAAGCATCGCAACCATTATTGTTTACATCAAAAGTTGCTGTTCCGGTTAAAGTATTGAAATCGCCTCCAGGTGTAAATGAACAATAGGAATTGACAGTAACATTTTCTAAAAGAGCAATGTTTAATTGTTGTTGAATGGATTCAATTTCATTATCATCGGCACACACAAATTGAAGATTAGGATTTGAAAATATAGAAATTCCTTCTTCAATTCCTCCATTTTTTAATGACAAATAAGTCAATTGTGGATTTGATGAAACATCGATGTAATTTAAAAAACTATTATTTGATAAATCTATTGAAGTTAAATTTGTAGAACTAGCATAAAGATTTTGTAAAATGATATTGTTTAATAAATTTATGCTTGAAATAGGATTTGTATAAAGATATAATGTTTGTAGGTTTGGACAATTATCTACATTTAATGATGAAAGATTATTGTTGTTACAATCAAGATACGATAGATAATAATTTGTACCTAAATTTAGAGTTGATAATAAATTTGATCCACAGCTTAAAGTTTGTAAATTAGCTGATGTTGAAACATCTAATGAAAGGATTTGGTTTAAAGTACAATCAAAATTTAATAATGATACAAGTCCTGAACCATTGAAAGTAGCTATTTGATTTGAAACACAATTAAGACTTTGTAATTGTGTGCAACCATCTACGTTTAAAGATGTTAAACTGTTATTACTACAATCGACTGTGGTAAGATTTGTTAATCCAGAAAGGTTTAGAGAGGTTAAACCATTATATGGACCACTTTTAAATGTTTGTAGATTAGTAAACGATGTTAGATCTAAGTTTCCTGTTAAATTATTAGCACTTATATCTAAATTTACAATACTAGGAGTTAGAGTTATTGTGAACAAACCTGCATAGTAAGCATTCAAATAAGTTAAATTTGTTAAACTTGAAACATTTAAATTTGATAGTACAAGATTTAATCTACAATCTAAATAAGTTAAATTTGTAAAAGCTTCTAATCCTGTCATGTCTGCAATATTGCTTTGATTTACATCTAAGTAACTTATATTTAGTGCTTCAGAAAACTCAATTTCTCCATTAGAATTTGTATCAACAATAGAGTAGTTTCCTGCTAAATTTTTTGCAACTGTATTGCTTGGATTTGCTGATAAAAGTTTCGTTTTAAAATTATTATCAGGAATATAAACTACTATAGATGAATCAAATACATTTAGAGTGAAACTTTCAATGGTAAAACATCCTGTTGAAGGTTCTGTTAGACTAAACCAAATGGTTTGCAAGTGATTTCCTGTAAATGAACTAGGATTTGAAATGGCATTAGTTTGATTTTCTGCATCAGTTTGAGTGGTGAAGAAATTAATAATTTGTGTTGGTATTGTCGTGATGTAATTATTTTGTGTGGTCAAATTAAAAGTAGCAACGCCATCAAAAGGATTTTCTGTAACAGTTAAATTTGGAACTGTTGTAGCAATAAAAGGCGGTGGAACTGAATATAATTGTAAAGTTGTTGTTGAAAAACTTGCTGTTGAATTTTCGTCAACTCTTACAAAAATTGTTTGATAACTTGCTGTAGTATTTGTAAATGGTGATGCTAGTGCATTTTGCTCATTGAAGGCATCATTAGAATTTGCATAATAAGTTACTGTGTAATTACTAGGATTTAAACTACCTAATATTTCAGTGTCTTTTGAATGTAAATTAAAATTGCTAAATCCTGAAGCATTTCCACAAGTGGAAAGTGTTGTAGGTGTATTTATTGGAAAATCACTTGCTTGAACTACTAAGTCAAAACCACTAAATTGATAACATCCAGTTACGTTATTTGTAACCTTTACAATAATATTTTGCGGATTTGTACTATTTGTATAATTAAAAAAATCAAGTATTTGATTTGTACCGTTAGCGGCATCAGTTATTGTTGGGTAATACAAAAAACCATAATCTGTAATGCTAGCAGGAGCAATTAATAAACTGTTATGTGTAGTTAAATCAAATGAGGCATATCCGTCATTATCAACTTGTGTTAAATTTGGTACAGAATTTAAAATCGGTGATGGATTAACAATTAAATCTAAAGTTGTAGTAGCAAAATTTGTTGGATTAGCATTTTCAGTTACTCTAACATAAATAGTTTGAAAAAATGGATAGATATTTGCGTATCCTAATGTTGATAATGGATTTGCACCAGTTTGAGAATTTGCTAAAGTTTCATGATAAGTAACTGAATATAAACTAGGATTTAAACTACCTAAAATTTCACCTACATCTACTAAATAAAACAAACCAAAACCACTATTATATCCTGAATCACATGCATATAATGGTGTTGGATTATTTATTGGAAAAGGATTTGTATTTACAATCAAATTAAAATTAGTAATAGAATAACAACCCGTTGCGTTGTCCTGAACTCTTGCATAAATTGTTTGCGGGTTTGAAATATTTTCATACAATAGTGGATTTATTGCATTTATTGTGTTTTCAGTATCTAATAAAGTTTCGAAATAAAAAATTGAATAATCAGCGTCAGTAGTTATTAAAGAATTTTGAGTAGCCAAATCAAACACAGCAGTTCCTGTTGTACTATTTTGAACTAAATTTGGTGGTGTAGAATATGTTGGAATAGAATTTACTGTTACTGTAAAACTAGATTCACTTGTACATGGTGGTATCGTTAGTGTTTGCGCAAAAATATAAATCGTTTGTGTTGTAGTTATTTGTGATCCTGCTGCTAATAATGTTCCTGTGCCAAAAGTTTGTGTATAATAATTTTGACCAAATGGTAAAGCAGGTAAAGTATAACTTTCGCAAACGGTAACATTTGACATTGGAATTATTAAAGGATAAGAAACAGCTTCTAAAGTTAATGTTGTAGTTGAATATAATGTTGGACTACTATTTTCTATTACACGGACATAAATTATTTGATTGTTTACGATATTACTATATACTGATGGTAATGCATTAAGATTATTTTCTGCATCAACTAATGTTTCATGATAACTTACGGTATGATTTGATGCGTTTAATGATCCTAAAACTTCTGCATTTTTTGAAAATAAATTAAAATTTTCAAATCCATCATTACCATCATCACAAACTTGTAATGATGTAGGATTGTTAATTGATGGTTGCGCAAATGCAAAACCCGATACAAATAGCAAAATAATTAGTAGCGTTCTCATAGTTCGTGATTTTATAGTATGTGTCTTCATATTTTTATATTTTTTGTCATCTTGTCCCAAAGCTTTGGGAGTTTGAAGGACTTTATTACAAATTTTTTATCATTTCCTGCAATCGTTCTCTCTTACTTTGCGCTAATGGAATATTGCTATTATCAGCCATGATTACATAACCGCCATCACTTTTTATGTACGATTTTAAATAAGATAAATTAATTAAATGCGATTGATGAATTCTTTCAAATCCTTGTTCAGTAAGCATTTCTTCAAATTCTTTCAATGTTCTTGAAATTAAAACTGGTTTGTGATTTTTAATAAAAAACTCTGTATAATTTCCTTTTGCCTCACAGCGAATAATATCAGAAACTTCAAATAAATGAATGCCATCGCTTGTAGAAAGTGCTATTCTTTTAAAATTATCAACTTTCTTACGAATGTTTTCCAACAACAAATCAATATGTTCAAACGAGTTGCTTTTTCCAACAACCTCTTTTATTTTTGAAATTGTATTTTGTAATTCCTCAGGATCAACAGGTTTCAAAATAAAATCTAAAGCACTAAACTTGAATGCTTTTAAGGCGTATTGTTCGTGAGCAGTAATAAATACAATATGTGCTTTTGTTTTACCTTTCAGTTGTTCTAAAATATCAAAACCTGTTCCGTCAGATAAATGAATATCAAGAAAAATCACTTGAGGTTGTAAACGCTCTAATGTTTCCACACCCGATTTTACACTTTCTGCTTCACCAATAATGTTTATTTCATTGGTATAGCGTTGTAAAAGTGCTTTTAAACCTTCACGTAAATGTTTGTCGTCGTCTATTAATACTGCTGTAATCATGTTTTTTAGTGAAAAGTGATTAGTCTGCTAACTATTTTATGTATTGTATTGGTAATCTCAATGTTACAATCGTTCCGTTGTTTTCAATAATTTCAATTTGTGCCGATTTAGAAATGGTTGCTTCCATAATTTCCAATCGTTTTTTTGTTATTTCTAACGCCATTGATTGATGTGCGGTTACCGATTTTTCCTTTATTTCTTTCGATTTTGAAACGCCAATGCCATCATCTTTAATCTTACAAACGAGTTGGTTGTTTTCAACATCAAAATGAACTTCTATTTTACCATTTCCTTCCTTTGGAACAACGCCATGCAAGATAGCATTTTCTACAAAGGGCTGAATCAATAATGGTGGTATTCCCATATTAAATTCCACTTTATCAGATGATTTTATTGAGAATTCAAATTTGTTATGAAAACGCAATTGCTCTAATTCTAAATAATTTTGTAAACTTTCAACTTCTTTATCAATAGGAATCAATGCGCCTTTTGAGTATTCTAAAGTCAATCGCATTAGTTTAGAAAATTTAGATAAATATTTTAGTGCTGAGTCGGTTCCGTTTTGAACAATAAAACTTGAAATTGATCCCAAACAGTTAAAAACAAAATGAGGATTCATCTGTAAATGCAATGCTTTTTGCTCATATTCTGCCACTTCTTTTTGTAATGTTAATCGTCTTTTAATTTGTCTTCTGTTGTACATCACTAAAATCAAACCAAGTAAAAGTAGTGTACCAATGATAGAAAAAAGCAGAATTAAATTTTGGCGTTTGTTTTTTTCAGACAAAAGTGCTTCTCTTTTTTGATACTCAAAATCCATTTCGGCTTGAACAAATTTTTTGTCGTTCTCTTGATTGGTAATACTATCTCGAGCAATAATATAGTTTTTATAATGAAATAAGGATTGTGATGGATTGTTTTGTGCTGCATACAAGTCACTTAACAGTTTCTCTGAATGAAATGTTTGGTCAAGAACTCCAATTTCTTTCGCATAATTCAAAGATTTTGTTGCGAATGGCATCGCTTCACTGTATTTTTTATTTTCAAAATAAAGTTGTCCTAAATTGTATAAAGCAAGTGAAGCGCCAAATTTATTTTGCATCGCTTCATATAAATTCAAAGCTGATGTATAATGTGAAATTGCTTTTGATTCATCGTTAAGTTTTCTATGATAATCACCTAAATAGTTGTTTAACAATGCTAAACCGCGATTATTTTCAACTAATTTAAAACTTTTTTCAGCTTTGGTGTAGTATTTTATAGCTTCCGAAAGATTACCGTTTTCAAAATAAATAACACCAATATTAGTTAAAGTCACAGGAACAGTTTGCTCTCCAATTTCCTCTTGAATAGTAAGTGCTTTTTTAAAATATTCTAAAGCTTTGGTATTGTTTTGCTTCGATTTATATACAATTCCAATATTATTGTAAGCTTTTGAGATGTTGTTTTTTTGTCCAATTTCTTGGTATAATTTTAAAGCTTTTTGATATAGTTCTAAAGCCATATAATAATTACTTTCCTCTGAAAAAACTACACCTTCACTTGCATAAGCTCTTGCTAAACCATTTTTATATTTTTTATTATTGGAATCACTGTTTAATAATTTTTCAAATTCAATTTGCGCCTTCTTGAAATCACTTTTAGCATTTTTATAATTTCCTAAAATGATGTTTGAATTCCCTTTATTGATGTAAGAACTTGCTAAGCCAAAACCATAAGCTGTTTTTGAGGATAGTAGTTTTGCTTTATTAGCATAAAAAGCAGTTGAGTCTGGATTTAATTCTTTGAATTTATCCGCTAAATGATTGTATAGATTTACTTTTGATGTATCTGCTTTTGAAACACTCAAAACTCTTTTTAAACTATCAATTTCACTTTTTTGCGAAAAACCAATTTGGCAATAAAAAACTACCAAAAAGAGAATCACTATGTTAAATGTATTTTTCAAAATATTTTTCTTTAACTAATTACTACAAATATAAGGTAAGTTTTTAGCATAGATTATTGCAACTATCATTCAGTGTTTTTCACTTATTATTCCAAATGTTTAATTTATTTTGATATTTTCAACTATACTAAATTTCCAAATTTGTGATAATTATCAGTCACGAAAACGTTTTCTTTTGCTAATTTTACTACCAACAAAAATTAATCAATATGAGTAATACTTATAAACTGTCTGTAAATCATTCCAATGCCTATGATTTATCGGAAAGTGATCTAAAAAATCTTGATGCTGTTAGTGTGGAAAATAATAAATTCCATATTTTAAAAAATCACATTCCTTACAAAGCAGAAATCGTTTCTGCCGATTTTTTAGCTAAAAAATACACCATCAAGGTAAACAATAACACTTATGAAGTAGCTATTGAAGACGCTTTAGATATTCTTATTAAAAGTATGGGAATTGAACGTGGTAGAACTAAAGTTATCAATGCTATTAAAGCGCCAATGCCTGGCTTAATTCTTGAAATTAGCGTAGAAGTTGGGCAAACCGTTAAAGAAAACGATCCTTTATTAATCTTAGAAGCCATGAAAATGGAAAACAGTTTCCTTTCACCTCGTGATGGAGTGATTAAATCTATTGCTGTTGAAAAAGGGAACGCTGTAGATAAAGGACAATTGTTAATTGAATTCGAATAAAAAGACACAAATTTTGCCACAAAGGCGCAAAGCCACAAAGGATTTTTTTTTTTATTCATACTATTTAAAAAAAACTTAGCGACTTAATGTCTTAACGGCAAATTAAAATTTATATATGAAAAAAATAACCAAAATATTAGTTGCCAATCGTGGAGAAATTGCGATTAGGGTAATGAAAACAGCAAAGAAAATGGGTATTAAAACGGTAGCCGTATTTTCAACTGCTGATAGAAATGCACTTCATGTAAAATATGCTGACGAAGCAGTTTGCATTGGTGAAGCGGCTTCAAGCCAATCTTATTTACGTGGTGATAAAATCATTGAAGTTTGTAAAGAACTTGGTGTTGATGCAGTACATCCAGGCTACGGATTTTTAAGTGAAAATTCCGCTTTCGCAGAAGAATGTGAAAAGAATAACATCATTTTCATTGGGCCAAAATCCAAAGCTATTGAAATGATGGGAAGTAAATTAGCTGCAAAAGATGCTGTAAAAGCTTATGATATTCCAATGGTTCCTGGTACAGAAGATGCAATATCTGATATTGAAGATGCAAAAAAAGTTGCTACTCAAATTGGATTTCCAATTTTGATTAAAGCTTCAGCTGGTGGCGGAGGAAAAGGAATGCGTGTTGTTGAAAAAGAAGAAGATTTTGAATCCCAAATGGAACGCGCTATTTCTGAGGCTACCAATGCTTTTGGTGATGGTTCGGTTTTTATTGAAAAATATGTAACCAAACCACGTCATATTGAAATCCAAATTATGGCTGACAGTCACGGAAATGTATTGTATGTTTTTGAAAGAGAATGTAGTATTCAACGACGTCATCAAAAAGTAGTGGAAGAAGCACCATCGTCTATTTTAACTCCTGAAATGCGAAAAAAAATGGGTGAAGCAGCTGTAAAAGTAGCTCGTGCTTGCGATTATCTTGGCGCAGGAACCGTTGAGTTTTTATTAGACGATAAACATAATTTTTATTTCCTCGAAATGAATACACGTTTGCAAGTGGAACATCCAGTTACTGAAATGGTTTCAGGATTAGATTTAGTTGAATTGCAAATTAAAGTCGCTCGTGGTGAAGCTTTAGATATCAAACAAGAAGATTTAGTAATTCAAGGTCATGCTATGGAACTTCGTGTTTATGCCGAAGATCCAATGAATGATTTCTTACCAAATGTCGGAAATTTAAGTACTTATAAATTACCAGAAGGTGAAGGAATTCGTGTAGATAACGGAATTGAAGAAGGAATGGATGTCCCAATTTATTATGATCCGATGCTTTCTAAATTGGTTACTTATGGAAAAACTCGTGAGGAATCCATCGAGTTGATGATTAAAGCCATTGATAATTATCATGTAGAAGGTGTTGCTACTACATTACCTTTCGGAAAATTTGTAATGGAACATGAAGCTTTTCGCTCAGGTGATTTTGATACAGGTTTCGTAAAAGCGTATTATAGTCCTGAAAAACTAAAAGCTAATTTAGACATCGAAGCTGAAATTGCAGCCATGATTGCCTTGAAACAGTATATTGCTGACAAACAAGTTTTAAGATTACCAATAATTAGCAATTAGCGATTTTACATTAATACAATAAAATAATTTAAACCACATAGAATCATAGATAATTTTAGATTTTTTTAAAGATAAAATAGAAAAATCTTCGATTTTCATAGGAACTATGATAGCTATATAAAGCGAAGCGTCTCAACACAAAATGAAACTATGAATCTATGTTTCTATGTGGTTAAAAATAAAAATAAATGGAAGATAAAATTAAAATATTAAACGATAAAATAGCTTTAGCCAAATTAGGTGGAGGTGAAAAAAGAATTGCGTCGCATCATGCCAAAAAGAAATTAACGGCTCGTGAACGTGTGGAATATCTTATGGACGAAGGTTCTTTTGAAGAAATCGGAATGTTGGTAACACACCGAACTACCGATTTTGGTATGGAAAAAGAAATTGTTTATGGCGATGGTGTTGTGACAGGTTATGGAACAATTAACGGAAGAATTGTATATGTTTTTGCACAAGATTTCACCGTTTTTGGAGGTTCATTATCTGAAACTCATGCTGAAAAAATATGTAAAGTAATGGACATGGCTCTAAAAAGTGGTGCGCCAATGATTGGGTTAAACGATTCTGGTGGAGCTAGAATTCAGGAAGGTGTTCGTTCGCTTGGTGGTTATGCTGATATTTTTTATAGAAATGTACAATCTAGTGGTGTAATTCCACAGATTTCTGCCATTATGGGACCATGTGCTGGTGGCGCTGTTTATTCGCCTGCTATGACCGATTTTACGATGATGGTTGAAGGAAATAGTTATATGTTTGTTACTGGACCAAATGTGGTGAAAACGGTTACAAACGAAGAAGTTACTTCGGAAGAATTAGGTGGAGCGAGTACACATTCTACTAAATCTGGTGTGGCACATATCACTTCGCCTAACGGAATTGAATGTCTTGAAGATATTAAAAAATTATTGAGCTATTTGCCTCAAAATAACAGAGAAACAACACCTAAGTTGCCCTATGTAACTAACGATGAAGTTCGGGAGAAACTGGATACTATTATTCCAGATAATGCGAACAAACCTTACGACATGCACGATGTTATTGACAACATTATTGATGAGGATTCGTTTTTCGAAATTCATAAGGATTTTGCCGAAAATATTATTGTAGGTTTTGCAAGATTAGGAGGAAGAAGCATCGGAATTGTAGCTAATAATCCTAAGTTTTTAGCAGGATGTTTGGATGTGAAATCTTCAATTAAGGGTGCGCGATTTGTTCGTTTTTGCGATTGTTTCAATATTCCATTGTTGGTTTTAGAAGATGTTCCTGGATTCTTACCTGGAACGGATCAAGAATGGAACGGAATTATCGTTCATGGCGCAAAATTATTATATGCTTTCAGTGAAGCCACAGTTCCAAGAGTTACAGTGATTACTCGTAAAGCTTATGGTGGCGCGTATGATGTAATGAATTCGAAACACATTGGTGCCGATATGAATTTTGCATGGCCATGTGCCGAAATTGCTGTGATGGGAGCAAAAGGTGCATCTGAAATTATCTTCAAAAAAGAAATTAGTGAAGCCCAAAATCCAACAGAAAAATTAGCAGAAAAAGAAGCAGAATATGCGGAGTTGTTTGCAAATCCATATACAGCAGCGCAACGTGGTTTTATTGATGAGGTTATTTTACCAAAAGATACACGTAGAAAACTACTAAAAGCGTTCAGTATGCTCGAAAATAAAGTGGTTGATACACCAAAACGCAAACACGGAAATATTCCGTTGTAATTATCTTTTTTTCATGAAATGAAAAACCCGTTTTGTAATGCAAAACGGGTTTTTTTGTGAGGTTTTACACTTGACCTTTTTTTGGTAATTCAGGTTTTTCTGTCAACGTTCTATTGCTTTTCACCAGTTGCTGCTGCAATGACTGATCAAAACAAACCCACGAATTTTCTTTGAAAGATATAAATGTATCAACCAGATTATTCCATTAAAACAAAACAGCAAGTGCAAGCTTTGTAATAGTCAATAAAACCAGTATTGGCAGTTGTTTTTATTGAACAATAATTTTAAGCACATTTATATCATTATTGTTTTTATTGGATAGTTTTATTAAAAAAACGCCTGGAGATAATTTACTTGAATCTATAGACTGATTGTGCTTCAACTGTCCAGCAACTACTATCTGCCCTAATGTATTTAAAATTTGGTATTCATATTCAATATCTTCTGAGAAATTAAAATGAATACTATCTCCTCTAACTAACGGATTTGGGTATATAATTATTTTTTTTTCTAATTCATTATTAATAGTTGAAAGTGTGCTACAACCAATCAGTGAGACATTAAAATGTGTACTAAAATAGGATACCATACTTTGAGTAAATGCAAGAGCAAATGCCGTCCTATTTGCTGCTGTGTTTCTAATATTGTTGTAATTTAATTCCATTTGAAGTCCATTTATTGGAGCTCCAATGTTATAACAAGTATGATTTGCAGTAATATATCCACCACTAAAATAATTTGAAGTTGTTCCAGGAAACGGAATGCTTTGACTAGGAACTGATGGGAAATTATTATTTGCTAAAAATGTACCTAAAGAATAAGGTCCTCTCAAAAGTTCCGCATGTGTATAATTGTTTACATTGTTTAGAACTAGATTTTTAATAGAACTGTAGTTTAAATATTGTTCTGTATTCAAGGTACTGTCAGATAATCCTAGTTCAGAATCGTAAAGTAAATATCCTAATTCAATTCTTTGAATTGGATTGCCATGACCATGTAAATCCACGAAAAAAGTTTTATAGTCATTTTGTAGATTTGTCGTGTTTCGTGCATTAGTTATAAAACCATGAAATTCATTCCACGCTGTTTCTGCTTCAGAGTTACCACATGCACCGTCTGCTAAATTACGATTAGGGTCAAGTTTACTACGATTCAAGTGAGAAATAATTAAATGAGGATAGCAACCTGTTAATTCAAAAAGTTTGTTTTTGATTTCTAACGCAGTTTCAATGGTAAATTCGTCTGTTGCATAAACAGGGTTGTTACAAGTTCTATTTGGTATAGCGCTTGGATTTAAGTTACCGCCATGAGGAACTGAAATAACTAACGGAAGTGTTCCTACTTGATATTCAATAAAATTATTAGTTCCAAAAATTACTTGTTGTGCATTTGCATAGAATGTTGCAAACGTTAAAAGTAAAGTAAATAGTAATTTTCTTTTTGTTATCATTTTAAAAAGTTGCTAACGTTTTGCCGCTACCAGAAGTGGATATGAACCAAAACCAAGCCCTTACAAATATAACTAAAACTTTAAATTAAAACTTTCCAATTTCTGATAAATCCCTTGTATGGACATTTCTTGAAGGTGTTGTAAGCAGAAGCTTGCATAATTTATATTTTCTCTTTTAAAAGTTCTATTTCTGTTGGACTACTTAAATTTCTTTTTATGTGTTGATTAAAATGTTTTTTGGCGGCATCGACATCACCTTTCCGAGTGTACAAAAAGCATAGAATGTAATCAAAGGATATAATTCTACGAATAAATTCTTTTTTTTCTTGTTCAATATCTTTTATTAAATTTTGAATATTTTGTTCGATAGATTCATTCTGTTGAAACCATTTTTGAAATTTTGAAATATTTCTATCTAAAACTTCATTTAAACTTTTACGAAATTTTTCTTCGTTTACAGTACTTACCTTATCTATGTTTATAGGAGAATGTTCATCATCACTTTTTTGCCAACCTTCAGACTTTTTGTAATAAATGATTTTAGTTGACTTGTCGGTCTTGTGATAAATTAATTTACGTCCAGAAATAGTTGGTATGAAGTTATAACAGTTTCCATACGAAAAAGATCCACCAAAATACTTAAACACATTATATTCCACTACGTGTTTAATTCCCTCTTCGTTAAAATTACTAAACCAAATGTATTTACCATTCCAATTGACTAACCCTATTTCTGCTAACTTTGGAGTTACAATTTCATTGAAAATTTCTATTCTTTTGTCTAAATGAACTTCATCTAAGTTATTAAGATCATCATAAATTTCATTAAGTGCTTTTCGTCTTTGAAAAAAATGTTTTATCTCTCTAATAATATTCATCTATGTTGTTGATATAAAAAAATTATGCTAACGTTCCGTCACTTCTTTTCAGTTGCATATCTTAGAACCAATTATTTTATATCAAAGATAAAATTTCTTACGAAACGTAAACGTGAATTTATTACAAAATTCTCAATTGAGAGAAACTGCTGTTGGTAAAAGTTTTTTAGTTAGAAACTTTTCTTCTCTTTATAAAAATCCCTGTTCTGTCGTATATAAATTCATACTTTGGTTTTGAATTGATAGTTGCTACAAATTGACTTGTTTCGTAATCTTCTTTTAAATGGTCGTACAATATTGGGATTAAAATCTCTCCACTTGTATTTATAACTCCATGTTTTTCATTAATAGTTACTTCTGAAATATCTTTGTGAAATTGAGTTACTGAATCATAGATACATGGAATTACATTTTGTCCATTTTCGTTAATAAACCCATACTTTCCATTTATTGAAATTTGGCAGTATTTGTGATTGTCACTTTGTATCTCTCCAAAGATGAATACATCCTCATATTGAAATTCAATAATTATATTGCCTGAAAAATCAATAAAACCATATTTGCCATTCTTGTGAGCCGTTATCAATCCATTCCCTAATTGTAATACCTCGTCATATATGATTGGAATTTTAATCTCATTTTCTTTATTTACGTAACCATATTTGCCATTTTTCTGAACTTGAATAAGACTTTCCTCATAATCTGACAAACTAATAAATTCATAATTATTTTCAAATCCTAAAATGAAATTACCACGACTATCATAAAGAGCATATTTTTCTTCTCCTGAATTTATTTTACCAAGAGTTACAACATACATATTAAATTTAGAGCTAGCTGATGAATATTGTGCAGGAATAATAATTTCATCATGATTATTCATATAGCCAACTTTACCAGTTGAAGGAGAGTGAAATACATATAATTCATCCTCCATGCTCATTTCCTGGCAATGTGCAAATTGTGAGAATAATGAACATATGAAGAAAAAGATACTGTTTTTCATAAATGTTTGCTAACGTTATGGTACTAAACAAGGTTACAAACCTCGGGACTAATTATTTTCGATAAAGATAAAATTTCTTGTAAAATATAAACTTGTATTTACCACAAAATTCTCCATTTTACCAAACTGTTGTTACCAGCAGTTTTTTTCAACTAATTCTTTAATTTTTGTTTTTTCAATTTCGCTCAGTGAGTTAAATTTCAGTGTAACTTCTGTTTTAGTAATTCCTTTTTCTCCAAAATTAATCTTCACAATATTATTCTCAAAGCTTATCTTATTTACTTTTTTTACATATGCAAATGGAAACCTATTTGAAAGTTCGCTAAGTTCTGTTGTTAAAATAATTGGTAAAGAGAGTTGTTTTAGAAAACTATTTTTAGTAAAACCTAAAATTATCATAGCGTTTTTAGTCAAATATAAATCGCAACGATTAAATAAAAAATCTCGATTATTTCGCCCCATTGTCATAGTTGCGATTTTGGTCTGCTCAATATAAAGTTCTGTCTCAGTTTTTAAACTTTCAATTAAGAATTTATATTGATTTTCTCTGTTTTTATTTATTGAGTTTATAAAAAATAATATTAATATAAAAAAAGTTGAAAAGAAAATAATTGGTATTAACATATTTTAAATTTTGTTTTTTTCCACAATTCAATAAAGATAAAAAATATCTTTTCTGCATTAAGTTATTGAATTCTCCATCCTGCTAGTCAATTGCTAGTAATGTTCTGGCGTTTAACAAGATTGAAAACCTCGGAACTAATTATTTTCTGATAAAGATAAAATTTCTTGTAAAATATAAACTTGTATTTACCATAAAATTTGCCATTTTATCAAACCGCTTTTAGTGTAAGTTTTTATCATCTTACTGCTTTGTTAATTTTTAAATCTACACTAAATCCTCCAATTCCTGTTCTTTCTAAAAAATGGCACCACATTCCATTACCAATTTGTTGCAATTCGATTCTTGAAAAATAATAAGATGCCGCTCTTGGCGAAAAGTCTTTTAAACATTCAATATTTGAGTTTCTTATTTTTTTTGAAAATTCAATTGCTGAAATGGGTTCAATTTGCTTTACAAAACCTAAACCATTAGGCATTTCACTTATTGAACTAATGAAAAACCAGTCGCTTCTGGGCATTTTTTTTTTAGGTTTATATCCGTATGGTGCTGGAATTAAAATTTCATTTGGACTTGTGTGGATATTATAATCTAAATCATCACTTGTAAAAAGTGCTTTGTCGTACAATTTCGATAAGTCTTCAACAAAAATAGCTGGGATTTTGAATGGGTTTATGTTATCATCGTTTTTTTCTTTTTCTTCTTCCAACTCTAAATCGCCTTCATTTGGTAAGTTCAAAACCACTTCGCAATCACAACCGCAACCTTGTTCCAACATCAAATCTTCAAAATCTTCTAAGTCAATTTTATTTTTTTTTGCCCATTGCATTGCAAAAGTTAATTTGTGATTGCACGATTTTGTAGTTAATTTATCTTCTACAAACGTGATTAAATCATTGGCTTGTTTTTCTGTAAGTAGTATCATTATTATTGAATTTTGCGTCCTTTAATTATATAATATCCAAAAAAACCTTTGGCTAACTTGAACTCTACAGTTTTGTTTTCAAGTTCATCAATTGGTGTATCTCCCGTTTTAAATCTTTTTAAAACGCCATTATAGGTAACATCAAAATGGGAATAGTAGTTATTTTTGTTAAGTGTTCGTTTTCGGATTTTTGTGACATTCACATTTTCGATTTTCAAGTTTACTTTTTCAATATGATCAGAAGCTAGAAAAGTGTTTATCGAAAAAAATAAAATTACTACAAAATTACCAATTGGAATAGTAATAAGAAAATAGACGAGTATGTATGATAAAATATTCAGGAGAGTGTTTTCTAAACTTATTGGCACAAATTTTTTATAGAAAAGTATTGTTACAATTAAACTCGGAATGAAAAGTAATGCTAATACAATTTTAATATCTATAAATGTCTTTTGATAAAAAAAGAAAATCCAAATCAATAAAAAAAGGAATCCTGTTATTACTGATAAATTGATGATTTTTTTATGTTTTTTTAAATTGCTCTTTTCATCTTTTTTAACTTTCGAATTGGTTCTCATATTCAAATTTTAAAATTATCTTTTGTTGTAAATTATTGAAATCGATGTTCGTATCAGTAATTATTCTGTAGTTGTTACGCAATATTTTAAGTAATCTAATATTTTTTTACTAAGTCTGTTTTCTAAGTACTCATTTCCGCCTTTTAAGGAATTATGTATTTGAACAGCTTGTTTTTGATATTCTGTAATCTTTTCAATACTCCAATGTTCTGGTGGAACTTGTAAGTTTGTAATTCTGTCTGCCAATTTTACTGCCCAAACTTCTTTCTTCAATTCTTTAATACGATTTAGACTATCGTCCATTCTTTTTTCTTTTGGAATATTAGAGTTCTTTGTTAAAGATAAAATTGCTTTTGCAATTTCTTCTCCAAATTCATTTACAAGTTCATCAAAAGTAGTTTCTGTATCTTCCAATATGTCGTGGAGTAAAGCGACTTGAATTGCAAATTCTGTATCAAACGTTTCTGTTTTTTGAGAAGCAATTAAAATTTCCATTGCAACATTGCTTAAATGAACTACGTAAGATAAGTTTGTTCCCGGGATTAATTGATTTTTATCAGCATGCTTTTTTGCAGCAAACTTTATTGCATTTTGATACTTTGTTTGTAATTCGCTCATGTTTTTTATTCAAGTTTTTAGTAAAGCGACTAACGTGTTTCGGCTTACGCCTGATGTTGGTGCAATCACTAGCAAAACAAATTTACTGAATTAATTTGAAAGATTAAATTGAAAATATCTGAGTACTTTTCGCGAATAACAAAATGGCAAGCGTAAGCATAAACAGAATTAAAAACTGGAGTTAGGGTTAGCTTTTTTTGTTAAATTAAAAACCATAAAATATATATCTGTCTTCAAATTTTTCTTTTTTTATTTTCCAAACCACAACATAACCGCCAGCACCATCGCTATTAATTGAATCTATGTAGATTGTTTTATTAATTTCGTCATAATGAACAGTAATTTTATTTATACTCGGTTCATATAAATTTTCTGTCGCACTTTTTGGAAGTATAATTACTTTATCTTTAATCTTCATTTTAATTTCTTCATATTGTGTTTTTGGTACTTCGCCATCAGTTCCGTAATACTGCTTTTTATCAATGAGAGTAATTACCTTTTTATTTTCCTTCGAATAAGTGAATTTGTGTTTTTTAGGTTCAAATTTTGCCTCAGTTACTCTAATTTCAATACTATCATTGCCTAAAACTACCTCATTAGCACTGATTGTTTTTCTCTTAATTTCTTTAAATTTCTCGATTCGTTTAAACCTATCGTTGTAAATATAACCGCTTAAAGATTCGTTATTTTTAAAATAATCGATATTTACCCAATTTCCTTCTCGTTCTAAATCATATATTATGTGACCATTTTTTAAGGTATCAATTAATTGACTGTCTTTATTAGCCTCTTTTCGGACATTTACAAAACCATCTTTGTCATTAATTATAGATTGTGAAAACGACTTGTTTGTTAGAAAAATTGAAACAAGTATTATTAAGTATAAATTTATTTTTCTCATTTTTAACGAAAAACTTTATTAATTTAAAATTTTCTTTTTTATGTAAGTTTTCGAAATCTATATAGTTATAAAAATAATTCGTTCGGAAAACTCGTTAAATCTTGGCAACAGAGATTTTGGATTAACTCAAAACGAAAATAGTAACAAATCGCACTACTTAACGAAAACTAAGTAATGAAGTTTTGCACACTATTAGCGATTGTGTCTTTTAATAAGTTTGTATCGAAACATCAGTAGGAATGATTGATTTTTCATGCAATTGACGAATCATTTTAAATGACATTTTTCTTTTCTTTATAAATTCAGTTGTTTATTTTTTTAAGGTTTCCAAAATATCTTTTGTTTGTTGGTCGTTTGGGTCAAGATCTATGGCTTTTTGATAGCTCTTTAATGCATTTTGTTTGTCATTTAGTTTTAAATAATAGTCACCCCAACGACTGTAAACCATTGAAGAATTCGGATGTTGCTCTGTTGCTAAATCTAAAATGGTTTTTACGGCAAATGGGTTTAATGGCTTTTTATTCATCAAGTCATAGGCTAAGTATGTAATTTGTCCTTCATTCATTTTCATTGCTGCAAATGCTTTTTTGGCTTCATCATATTGCTGCATATTTAAATATTCACTTGGCGAAAATTCATTGTCTTTCATTTTTGGCATTGGCTTTTCTTGATAAATATTTTGAAGCCCGATTATTTCTCCATTTTCATTTCTTTTAAAGAAGCCCTTGATGTTGTAATCCGTAAATACAATGCTATCTTTTGAGATTGGGAAGCAGTAAATTTCATTTCCATTGTTTATATTCTCTACTAGATAGTTTTTTTCTTTTCTTAAATAAAGTACTTCGTCTGTAGCCATTCTATATCGTCCAGCCATTTTGTTTAATTCATCTTCAGGCAGATTGATTGGTTGAATTTCATCGGGTAAAAAGTTAGTCCAATTATACACTTTGGCTACGGCTCTTCTAATTTCTTTTCCAATTCCGTTTTGATTGTCACCAGAATTAAGCATTACAATAACTCCATTTCCTCCTTGTACACTCGCTATTCCATAAGCCAAGAAACCTGCATTAACACCAGTAAATTCAAAGTAAACTCCATTTGGGTCTTTGTTGTCTGTACGTTGAATTAGAAATGGTCCAATTGCCATTTGTTCTTTATAGCCACCATCAGAAACATTTACTTGCGATGTTAGCATTTTTTTTGTCATTTCTTCACTCAAAACTTTGCCTTTTCCATTGAATGAGTTTTGAACATCTATGAAAAATTTAGCCAAGTCAGTTGGAGTTGAGTAAAGACCTGCTGCTGCTTGTTGTGGATAGACATAAGGCATTCCTTTAAACCATGAGGCTTGCGAATAAGCCCAAGAACATTGTTTAGAAAATTTTTCTGGAACTGGTTGTTCAAATGTTGAGTTGGTCATTCCAATTTTGTCAAATAGTACTTGTTGTGTTAAATTACCAAAACTCTTTTTGCTAACGTCCATCAAAACCATTTGCGCAATCATACTACCTCCACCAGAATATCGAAATTCTTTGTTGGGTTCACTATTTACAACTACAGCTCTTGTTTGTGAAATTTTCGCACCATTCAACACATCTACAATCGTTGGTAGTGGTTCTGTTGGTGTAAAACCAAAATAGGAAGTTTGAGAAGTACCTGCCGAATGGCTTAACAACATTCTTAGAGTAACAGGCGTTTTTTTGGTATAGTCATTCTCGGTAATTTTCCAAGAAGTGAGATAATCATTAATTGGGCTATCCAAGCCAATTTTTCCCTCTTCAACTAATTTAAGAGCTGTAACTGCCATTAAAAATTTACTGATTGAACCTGCTGAAAACATCGTTTCGGTTGTAACCTTTGTTTTTTGAATTGTGTCTGCTAATCCATATCCTTTAGCCCAGTCAATTTTGTAATCTTTTATTACAGCAATACTTAATCCTGGAACTTTGTAATACTTCATTCTGTCAATAATATTCCAACCATTAAAACCTTTTACAGGCACATAGGGAATTAAGTTGTTTTCTACTTGATTAATTCTGTCTTTCAATTGTTTATTTTGGCCAAAAGTTTGTCCAAAAATAAAAAGGGATATTATTAAGATGCTTATTTTCATAGATATATTTTTTGAAACATCACAGAACGTTTTTTGGCTTGACGTCTGTTGTGTTTTAAGACTTGTTTTAACAAATATACCGAAAAATTGAGAGAGAAAGCGTGATTAAAAAAAATTATCACCAAACTTTCTAAATAAAGCTTAAGCGAAGCAATAGCATAAAACTTGTGTTATCTGTATTTTTTAATCTTTAAAGTCTTTAAGAAACTTTAGAAAATTAATTCCAAATTCTGTTATACTCATAATGTAAAATGGCTCTGTTCCAATTCTGCCAATACCAATGTCAATTAATAAACCTTGAGAATATAATCTTTGGATATAGAAAAAATATTTATTCTCATCCAAATTGTAAAAAGCAGGCGAACGAAATTCTTTTAATTTATTATGTTTTTCCTCTATCATACGAATTTCTGTCTCAATTGCTCTAATTGTCTCATTGTTATGCGAGGATGAGGATATATCCATAATATTTGATTCACGTTTTTTGTTTTCTAAAGCTTTATTGAGTTCTTCCCTTAATTCATCACGACGGGCAATTTCTTTAATATAAGATTTGTCAAAGTGGCGATGATGGTTTAGAATTAAAATTTCGTTATCTGATAAATTGTTAATTAAATCAAGATAAATGTCAACAGTATCTGATTCGGTTGGATTTATTAATTCGTTAATCAAAATGTCTTTAAATCTTCTCAATTTTGATTCTGATTTTGTGCTAACTACTCTTTTTATAACAGCTTCAAATAAGTCATTAAAATGTTCTGTTTTTATATTGTTTAAATTTATATCAGAATTTTTTGTGAAGCTTTCAGCAAGAATTTCAATAAATTTATTTAATCTGTTTTGTTTTAACCTTCCATTATAATCAAACACTAATTCTGTTAATGCAGTGCCAGCATAAGGAATAGTACTAAATAGAGATTTAGCTACACTTGTTAAAATTTCCTTTGATTCTTCACTTTTCATAAAATAGCAGAAAACGTTCGTCGGCTACAAGAAGTGGAGATAAGCCAAGACCAAGCCCTCACAAATATACCGAAAATTTAATTAAAAATCTTTCTCAATTCAAATCAATCCCGAGCAACGCCATTTTTTGCAACCGCTGTTAGCAGTCGTTCTTATTAGAAATATTTGTAATTTTCAGTTTCTTCGCCGTCATTTTTCAATTTCAGGTCTTTAAAAACTTCAATAATTCTGTCTCCTTTTTCTGTGCAAAGTTCTGGAAAATTAATATTTTTTGATTGTCTACTTCCACCACATTCAGCACAGAACTCATAAAAGTCAACAATTTTATTCTGTTTATAAAATAAGATTAGATGTCTTGGATTGTAACAATCAGCCACTATACATTCTTTTTCTGTCGAAAGTAAAACTTCTGCTATTTTTTGTGAAAAGTATTTGTCTAAGACAATATTATCAATAACCTTTATGTTTGGTATTTGAATGGTGTCTTTTTCTATTTTTAATTCATATTTTGGTCTGAAAACATCTCTGTGTTTGTTATAAGAGATAAGTCTGATTTTATCATATTTTTTTAAAAATTCAGAAGTTTTATCTTCTGTTTTATTACAAGAAAGGAAAAATATAGAGAATGAAATTAAAAGTAATATTTGTTCTTTCATAATGAATTCTTGATTTTCAGATTTTCTCGCAGAATGACTGCTAATGTTCCGCCGCTTCTCGTTAGTTGCGAACTTCGGAACTGATTATTTTATGTTAAAGATAAAATTTCTTGCGATAAGTAAACTTGAATTTACTACAAAATTAACAATCTTGCCAAACAGCTGTTATACGCAGTTTTTTATTTTACTTTTTTCCCTTGTTTGTATACTCCACTTTCTATTACTTTTCCTTCTTCATTCCATTTTTTGTAGTTTCCATTAAATATTTTCTCTTCACCAGCAAATTCTATATTTCCAAGTTCAGTATAAAATATTTCATAGCTTTCTTTTATTCTTTTAAAATCTTCATCATAAAAATTTACTATCTTAAAGATTATTCCATTTTTATAGTATAGTTTAGTATTGTTAAATGAAACAATACCATTAAATTTTATTTTCTCTTTGGTTTTATTGTTATTTATATAGCTAATAATAACAGTTTTATGCTCAATATTTAATGTGTCAGTAAATTTATCTTTAGGTAAAAATTTAGATTTATGTGTTGTTGTTTTTTGTATTTCAGCATCAATTCCATTTTCTAATAATCGAACAAGTTCATTTTTTTGATTATATACTTCAGAAAGAGTTTCAAAACCATTTATAATCTTTGATTTAATTATTAAATTTGTTTCATCATCTTTAAATATAAGATTTCCAGTAAATGGTTTTAAGTTGTCTTTATGAAAATAAGCTGTTTTCTGTTCAACAATACTTGGAAAATTGTTTTCTGCGTTTTGTGAATATGTTATTGCACTTATTAATAAATAAAATGTAATTATTAGATTTCTCATTTTTTTAGTTTTCTGCGATAAAATTGTGTCTAATGTTCCGCCGCTTAACGCAGTTGAGAACCTCGGAACGAATTTCCGTTAAAGATAAAAATTCTTGTGAAACGTAAATGTGAACTTACCACAAAATTCGCAATTGCTACAAACACTTGTTAGCCGTTATTTTTTTTTAGTGCTGTTTTAAATTTCTATTTAGTTTTTACTTTTAAAGTAATAATTGGCTTAAATAATACTTTTTCACAAGCGTAACAATTTTCAATTCTGTATTGTTCAAATTCACCAAACTTTGTTTTGTAAAATTCAAATCCATTTTTCTCAATTTCGAATTCTGCATAACAGTAGCCAATTGGTAAATCTAATGGAGTATGAAACCAATCGATTCTTGATTTTTCATAAAACTTGAAGTTTCCACTATCATCTGTTTTTACACTTTCTGTTCTTAAATCTCTTGATTCATTAGATCCAATTTCCTCATTTGTATAATATTCTTTTTCAATTCTGTAAACTATTGCATTGATAACAGGCTTATTGTTTTCGTCAACTACTTTTCCTTCAATATTTGCCTCATAAATTACTTTCTGTGGATGAATAAAAATTCCAATTATTAAAGTTAGAAGTATTGTCAAGAAAATTTTGGTCGATTTTTTCATTTTTCGTGTCGTTTAGGTAAAATAATGGCTAACGTTCCAGCGCTTGGTGAGGTTGCGAACTTCGGAACTAATTGTTTTCTGTTAAAGATAAAATTTCTTGCGAAACGTAAACGTGAATTTACTACAAAATTCGCAATTACGAGAAACGGCTGTTAGTTGCCGTTTTTTTTAAATAGCGATTTGAATACTTCTTCTTTTTTCTTAACAAATAAATCTTCTATACTGGCAATTTTTTTGTTTTTAAATGTGATTCTTTTTCTTTTTTCTTTTCTGTCATATGTGTATCCATAAAACTTTCCATCAGAAGTTTTTTCCAAGTAGTCGAACTGATATTTTTGATGAAAATAATAATTTCCTTTTGTGCTTTTTGAAATGTAAAGTAATACAGTTTTATATTCCGAAAACCTGGGATTTCCGTAATGATCATAAGCAACAAAATCAATAGTGTCGTTTTCTAATTTATTGAAGACGTTTTTCAGGACTGAATATTTACATCGAAATCCTAAATCCATTATGTGCGACTTTCTAACTTGATTTTCACCAGTCACTTTGTCAACAATAGTTTCTCCTTTTTCTTCTGCGTTTGGATCAAATTCTGTTACAGATATTTTCTTGCCTACAAAAGTATAAAGATTTATGTTTTTATCTTCACTATAGTAATCATTAAGCTGCTTTGGAGTTGAACATCCAAATAAGACAATTAGAGTTAAAATAAAGATATAGTTTCTCATAAAATCGAGTGTTATGAAAATGGCAGCTAACGTTCCCAGGCTTTATGTCTGTTGCTGATTTTTGTCAAAGACCAAAGCAAATATACCGAAAACTTTGAAAGAAAAAACGTTTTAAAAAAAGAAAAAAGATAAGAGACCAAACCTTTAAAAAAGCCCAAGCGCAGCAATAGCATAAAACCTGTGTTGGCAAATCGGTTTTATTTTCCACTGAATTAAGTGAAAATGTTTAATTTTACAAATATGAAAACAAAAAACGAATTATTTAGTATTCAATTAAGTGAAGCAAAAGATTTGCTTATTCACATCAATGACTCTATACGAGAAACAAGAAATAGACTTTTTTATTTATTAACTTTAATATTAGCCGTTTTCGGATATTCTGTTTCTGACATTATAGAAGGTAAGTTTTATACGTTAAAAAGCTACATACTTTATTCAATAGTATTATTCGGAGGCATCATCGTATTCCATACAAGAAAAGCCATTACTCCTTTAGATTTAAGGTTTAATGGAATTGCGCCAGACAACTTCGATAAAATAACTTCAGAAACAGAAGAAAAGTCAAGAATTAATATTCTATTTACTTACCAAAAATCAATTGAGATAAACGGTAAACATTTGACTATAATTTCCACTTCTTATAATAAAGCTTTTAAAACTTTGCTATTTTGGTTAGTCTTTGTTTGTTGTATTTCGGCTTGGTGTTTCATCATTCAAAGTTATAAATGTTGAACCTCCATCAGTTGGTTTTTCTGATTGATTTGTAGGTTTTTCTGGTTTTTCTTTATCACTCATAATTAATATATTTTTTATTTTTAGTAGTTTTTATAAACTGTTTGCCAAACTGCATGTTGGTGGCTGGGCTTTTATGTAAATCTTTCGTATGCTTGCCAATATTTGTCTTTAAATATTTCAAAATCTATTTCAAAATTGTTGTGATATTTTCTTTGAATTTCATCAAAAACTTTTGACGGTTTTCTAAAATCATTGCAAGAAAAATAAATGTCACGTTCACTGTTAGCAGTCTGTCTTCCGATATACAAATAGCCATCTTTATCAATTAGGTTTTGTAAAATTTCTTCTTCAATTTCATTAAGTAATTTATAATCATTGTCATTTGGCATTCCATTTGTATCTTTTCCATCAAACTTCATTGTTAAGATACAAATCCAAGGATGTGATGCTTTTCTATCCCAATTTAACAATGTTGTATTAATTACAGCTAATAATTTATTTCCACTTTCCAATTCGGCTTCCATTATTGAATATTCATCATCTTCTGTATTATATCGAACACCTTCATATTTTTCAATAAATTCTTTTCTACGCCAATTTAGAAAATCTTTTAATTTAGATATAGGAATTAGCTCTTTTTGACTTTCTTGTTTTCCTATTATTGATAAATTATCAATGTTATTAATAAAATCAATTTCCCCCAAATAATTATCTAGAAAAATATAAGTACCATTACCAACTTGTTCTTTGTTTATATCATTCAATTCATTGTGAATTACAGAAATATCAATTTCATCTGGATATTCTTTAAAATCGTTTGAGTAAAAGAAAATATTTTCACTATTAAAAATATAGTTTCCCATTTTAATTTCTATATTTTCAATATCCATTGGTTCTTTGTGAGCAGTTATTTTCCATCCTTCAATTTTTGGTGCAGCATTTACAAGTTCCTCTACAAAGTTAATATTCTTAACGTTGCCATCTGCTGTCAAAACGAGTTCAGCGGTTTCGTCATTAAACATTCCAGACACAAAAAAATATCCTTCTCTTAAATCCGCCAATTTGGGAGAAATTTTATCAAAAAAGTTTTTATGTATATTATTGTTGTTTTTTACAACATTGAAAAAAGTCTTTTCATTTTGTAGAAACCAATTCCAAAAGTCATTATTTGAATTTATTTTGGTGTTTTCTTTGCCAAATATATTTTTTAAAAAGTTCATTTTTTTCTTTATTTATTGATTTTTTTGTCTGTTGATGTAGTCTTGCCACCAACGTAATGCCGCTTTGCGACAGTTGCTGCTTTTATCACAGCCGATAACAAATATACCGAAAACTTTTGGAAATAAAACGTGATGAAAAAGAAAAAAGATAAGAGACCAAGCGTCCAAAAAAGCCCAAGCGCAGCAATAGCATAAAACCTGTGTTAGCGATAGTGTTTTATCCCAACGACTGTTCTCCTGTTAGCCAATTCTTATGTAAAATGAACTTGTCCCAATTTAATTCTGCATTTATACAAACTATTGTCCATTGTAAGTACAAAGAATAGTTTGTTATACTTAATGTAAAAATATGTTTGTTGTCATTGAATTGATATTTATTTTCCATTACAAGCCATTCATCTAATTCAAAATTATCAGGTTTCTCAATATCTACAAAACCAATTTCATCATACTTTTTAAATGATTGATTGTAAATATTATCTAAATTAAGTTTAGCCTTATCAAATATAATTGCTTCTATAGTTTTATCTTCGGAATAATTTTCTAAAAATCCCCAATCTAAATTTATAAAAATTTTATCATTTTCTATTTTGATTTCAGATAGATGAGAATCATGAAGTCCAAGTCTTTTATAATCGGTTTTGATTTGATATTTCATGTTTCGTATTTTATTCACGTGCGTTTTTTAAAATTACCGCTAACGTTTCGCGGCTTCATGAAGTGGCGATAAACCAAGACCAAGCCTTCACAAATGTAACCAAAACTTTTAATTAAAGACCTTTCCAATTTCTGATAAATCCCATGCCTCGTCATTGGTGCAAATGGCTGTTAGTAGAAGCCGTTTTTTTTAGTAATTCTGTTTTTGTTTTGCAATTATTTTGCAATTAGTTTTAACTTTTAAAAACCGATTATTCAATTTTATTTTTTTCTACATTTATTTTTTTCTGAACCTTGTAAAACATAATAAAAAAACCAATTATGAGTAAAATTAAAACATCCAAATGATTTGAGAAATTAGCTTTGTCTTTTTTTGTAAAATTAACCAAATTTTCATTCTGAGATTTATCATTTACAATTCTGATAGTTTTTTCAGTATTCAAATCTTCTATTCTATTGTAAGATTCAATTAATGTGTTTCTTGTTAAGATTACAAAAATCAAGAAAAATATAATTGTTAAAAATTTTTCAATTTGTAAAATTGTTATTTTTTTTAATTTAAACATCTTTTCATATTTAGTTACGTGATTTTTGGAGACGCTTTCTGCTAACGTTTCGGCGCTTGGAGAGATTGTGAGCTTCGGAACTGATTTTTTTCTGTTAAAGATAAAAATTCTTGCGAAACGTAAACGTGAATTTACTACAAAATTCGCAATTGAGAGAAACCGCTGTTAGCTGCCGTTTTTTAGTGCCAATCATTTCTGCAAAACCTACACTGTTTGGCTTTTGGAGTTCTGGCTATTTTTCCACATCCAGGACAAAAATTCAATTCCAATTCGTTTTCGTGCTCATTAAAAATTCTAGTCGCTGTAGTTTTAATAAATTCTGAGTAACCATTCTCCAATAATTTTAAAGCTTCTGGATTTTCTGTTGAAAATCTGGTTTTTGCATCATCAAGTTTCTGACTTTGAAAAGCAAATTTATCAAACTTCACAGCTCCAATATGATGGTCGATTGCTTCTTTCTCTATTTCAGAGTAATATTTCCAACAATGTTGGAAAATATAGTCTATTAATTCAGGATAAAGTTCTTTCATAACGATGTAAAAAATGTTTGTAAACTGCTGTTAGCCGTTCGTTTTTTTTCTTTTATGAGTTTTTCTTTTCGATTTTTTCTTTTCGATTTTTTGTTTGATTTAATTATATGGTTCATCAGCAAATTTTAAGTCAAATTTTAAGTTTTTAATATTAAATTTTGTTTTCATTTTTTCAAATTCGGTTTCGTTTAAAGGTCCGAAAACACCTTTTGAGTAATCTTTTTCATTTTTTTTAATATCTATTAAGTAATAATTAGTTTTCGAATTAAAATTTTGGTGTTGTTTTGCTATTATGAAATTTTCATTATGACCGACTGCAAAAACATAACATCCAACAATTTCTTGATAATTACTTTCAGAATTTTCGATTTTTTTCGTAATTGCTCGATTAGATTCTAGGTCGTTCCAGCCAATTTCATATTGTCCAATAATTTTTTGATGTTCACTTTCATCAAGCCAAGCACAGCTATTCATTAAAATTGAAAAATATATTAAACTAATTATTTTTTTCATTCTGTTTAGATTTTTTTGCGTTCTGTCAAACTGACGGCTAAAGTTTCGCGGCTTCAAGAAGTGGTGACGAACCAAGCCCAAGCCTTTACAAGTATTAACAAAACTTTAAATTAAAAACCTTTCCAATGACAAATAAATCCCAAGCCTTGCCATTGATGAAAACCAATGTTAGCAGCAGTTTTTACTTCCAAAAAAAGTCTTTTGCTTTTTGACTTTCTGGATCAAACCATTCTTTAGCAGACTCTTTGTAGACAGCTTTACCATCCTTATTCATTCTTATTAATAACATATCTCCAACGGGTGCTCCATGCAGATAACGAAGCCTTCCAGAAGAATCAAACTTTATTTTTCCATCAATCAACAGTGCTTCGTATTTCGGGAAATTTTTAATGTTATCTTTTGTAAATCTAATTTGAGTTAAAGTACCTTCTTCATTAGATTTTTTCCCAAATATATTTTTCAAAAATGACATACATCGTAAATTTAAAATTGATGCTAACGTTTCGCCGCTACAAGAAGTTGCGTACTTCACTCACTGACAATTACAAATATAGACAAAACTCTGATTCAACAATTTCCAATTCTGATAAATCCCATGCATAGCAATTTCTTGTAACTGCTGTTAGCAGATGTAGTTTTTACCATTTTCGTTTTTCAATAACTTCTTTGCATAGTAAATCTAATTCTTCAAGTTTTTCCATTTCTGTTGGATTTTCAGCTATTCTTTTTATTAATTCAATGCTTTTTTCATCTCCAATTAAATCCTTAAAAATATTTATTACATTCCATTTCCAAATGTCATCGTTAGTATTTAGTATTGGATATATTTCGTTTTCTATTTCACTAAAATTATCGACTAAATATTCAGCAACTATTACTGAAATTGGCCAATTCATATCTTGAATCCATTCCAATAATTTTGGTATAATTGATTTTAATTTCGAAATATTGTGTTTTTTTAGATTTTGAGCAGTTTTATAATCACCTTTATCTTTAGGAATTAATTCTAATATGTTTTGATGTTCTTTTTTCATGCTATATCTGCTAACGTTTCGCAGCTACAAGAAGTTGCGTACTTCATTCACTGTCAATTACAGATATAACCAAAACTTTGATTCTGCATAACGAATTCTGACAAAAATCAAGCCTAGCAATTTCTTGTAACTGCAGTTAGCCGTTCGGTTTTATTTTTCTTCAAGTGATTTTTCCAAAATTTTATATTGTACATTCAATTTGTTATAATTCCCTTGATACATTGATAAAGAATCTCTTGCTGAATTTAGTTCTACTTCAGTTGTTTTTAAATCTTATGCGTTAGAGTTATTTAATACTGCAAATATTAAAGAAGTTAAGCTTAAGAATACAATTAAAATTATATTTAATTTTTTCATTTCATTTTTCATTTAATTTCTATAATCAAACTGCTTTATTTTATTAATAATTTCTTCTATATCTGAATTTCTTAAGTTTACAATGTTCAACTTTTTTAAACTTTCAATTATAAAAATTATATTTCCTTCAAGAGTCAATTTTGAATTAGTTTGTAAATCAATAATAATGTCAATAGTTTCAATATTAGTTTTTTCAAAAAGTTCATGTTTTAGATTGTTATAAACCCAAACTGTTTTTTCTTCGTAATCCATTTCAGTTATTACCTTGGTATAGTCTTCTCCACCAGAGAAATTTATATGTAATGCCGTTAATGAATTTTTTAACTCTTGAATTTTTTTCCAAGGAAATCCAAATCCCCACCATCCAAATAAAATTGTTATTATTGAATATTTTATTCCCGGTAAAATTGAACTTTTACCACTTTTGATTTCATAAACTTTTGAATTACTATAAATTGAAATAAAGAAAATATTTATACTGGTTTTATATATTCTATATCTTATATTTTCATTCATTTTTCTGTTTTTTTCATTATTCATTTTCTAACATTATTTTTACTATTCCTGTTCTACTTTTCTTAAAAACTCTTTTTTCCACTTTCTCATCAATCTCCCAAACTCCGTTTTTGTAAGTCAGAGCAATATATTTGAATATTCTATTGTAAGGCTGTCTAATTGCTTTAATCTCTTGAAACTCGTAATCACTTCTCAATATCAATTTATCGAATTCTCTTGGGTTGTAATTAAAAGCAAAACAATCATTCACGTTAATTTTATCTTTAATAGATTCACTTGTAATTCCATTAATTTCACTTACTATTTGTTCAGGTATTTCATGATAACGAATTCCGTTTTTCTCGTCTTCTTCAATTTCTTTATATGGATAATCTTCAGTGTCTTTCCATTCTATTAAAGTCCAAACAATTCTTTTTTTAAAATATTTGTGGTCTTCATTAAGCATCTTTGAATGAGGAATGTGAAAAGAAATTATTTCTTTTTCAAGTATATCTGCTTCAACGAAATTTATATCTATTATTTCAAACATTATTACTTTTTATAAAGTTTCCTTAATTTGTCCATCTTTAACATGTCTAATATCCCACGAAAAAGGGCTGTAATGGTCAATTTTCCATTGACCATTCCTAAAAATGAATGAAATATATGCTGAAGCAATTTCGTTGGTCTGAATGAATAAATTATCACCCTCATCAGGAGTGTAATCAAAATCAAAACAATTTTCTGAATTTAAATTTAAAGCAATCCATTCAGCATCTAATCCATTTCCAATATCGTTTACAGGAAGCATATACCTTCCAATTTCGTAATTATTATTTTTAGATTTCAATTTGAATAATCTCCAAATAAAAATTATGGGGACATTTTCATTCTTTTTATTGGGAATTTTAACAAGTTCGCCTTCTAACATTTTATAGAACTCTTGTTCACGAAATTTTATAGTTTCGTTTTCACAACTACATAATTTAATGCCTTTGGTAAAATCACACATTGTTTATTTTTTTCTACGGTTTTGTTCGGTTAAAATGACGCACAACGTTCTGCCGCTTCTCGTCAGTTGCGAACTTCGGAACGAATTATTTTCTGTTAAAGATAAAAATTCTTGCGAAACGTAAACGTGAACTTACCACAAAATTCGCAATTTCGAGAAACGTCTATTAGGCGCTGCTAGTTGTTCCAAGGTTTAAAATTTAACTTTTCGCGCATACATTCTATTTCTCTACCATACATATCACTATAAGTTATGGATAGAGTATAATCATTCAAATGAATACGTATTAAATCTAAAAATTGCATGTTTTGTTGACTATCCTCTAAAAAATAAACTTTCAATAAACAATGCGATTTGTCTTTCGCAATTGCACCACTTTCAGAGTTGACTTCAAAAGAATCAATTTTTGGTTGAATTTCTGGACCTATATTTTCATAATCAGCGATGTCATTAATTAAATAGTAAAAGTTCCTGTATGTTTTTTCAGGATCTTTGAAAATTCTGAAATCGGTTAATATCATTGGCCCAAGTCCAACATTATGAACCGTAATTTCGACACTTCCAGAAGTGTTTTCAGTTATTAAATTTGCATATGGTCTTGCTAATTCTTGTAATGTCCAGTGATTTCTATCATCCTCAATTTGTACTAATTTAAAACTTAGGTAAGCAAACATGAGTAAATTTAACAAGGTTAATATTGGTGTCAAAATTCCATTAAAATAGTTTGAAAAGTTAGACCAATCTTCGTTATTTTCTGAAAGTCTTAAACTACCAAATTGGTATAAATAAAAACCAATCGTAATCAGAATGAATAATATGCTTAATGATAATAATGTTCTTATTAGCTTTTTTCCTTCCATAAGTATTAGTTGTAATAGTTGAGCCTAACGTTTTGCGGCTACAAGAAGTTGCGTACTTCATTCACTGCCAATTACAAATGTAAATAAAACTTTGATTCAACAATTACCATTTCTGAAAAATCCCGAGCCACACCATTTTTTTAAACCGTTTTTAGTGACAGTTGTTTACATGTCAAATATCTTTTTATTAGTAATTTTTATCTTCTTTTTTCCATTGTTATGAGTTACAGTAAAATAGATAACTTTGTTATCGTCCATATACTTTTTCAATGAAATATAATCGTAGTATAAATATCTATCATCATAGGGATTTATTTGAGTTTTCTTGTCAAATTTGCTCATTTCTTGATTTACATCAACAAAAACTTTATTTTCAAAATCCATTTCTGAACGCAACACATTTTTTGTGATTTCTTCAGGAACACCAGAAATATCAACTATTTTCCCTTTAATGTCATGAAATTTTGCGCCTTTAATTTTTAGTGGATTTTGCGACAAATTTATTATGTTAATTGATGCTAGTCTATACATATAATTCTTCTGTTTGACATGCATATAACCTAAAGAAAATTCAACTTTCAGTTTGTCTTTTTGTTTTATAAATGTATAAGTAGATAAAATTGTAGCATAAATACTTAAAATTCCCGAAACTATTTTATCCCAGTTTTCTATTATAAATTCTTTCATTTGTTAAATTAAGTTATTGAATTCGTTCCGTTTTTTTTACAATTGTCACTAACTTATATAGTCGCTACGTTATAGCGGTAATACACCCAAATAAGGTAATATTTGCGCTACATAACAGCGTGTAGTATTCAAATATACGAAAAAAATGTTGCAAATTTTTAAATCCATTTATTTCTTTATTATGTTGTATTTGTAGTAATGAAACTATTGTTTTTTTAAATTTAAGTTAAAAAATACCGACGAAATGCACATTTATTTGTAAATTGCAAAACTTTTAATGGTACTTTCTGGTGCTGTGAATTATATACAACTCATGAAATTTTTCAAACTCTTTATACTGTTCTTTCTGTTTTTTTCTGTTCCAACTTTTGCTCAAAAAGTTATTAAACATAAGGTGAAATCAGGCGAATCGATTTACTCTATTGCTAAAAAATACGACGTTACTCAATCGGAAATATATGGTTTGAATCCTAAGTTGAAAGGAGCCGTTTTAGGTTTGAATGCTGAGGTTAAAATTCCAAACAAGAAATTCAAGGAACAAGAAAAGCCTACAAAGAAAGAGGTTGCTGATAAAAAAGCAAATGCTGATAAAAATGATAATCTGAAAAATACTGAAGTTTCAGCACAGATTCAAGGTAATTCGAAAGCAACTCATGCTGTAAAAGCAAAAGAAACTTTATACAGCATTTCAAAAAAATATGGTGTAACAATGGAAACGCTCTGTGAGTTAAATCCAGAATTGAAAACAAGTAATTTAAAAACCGGAATGAAGTTGCAATTGCCTAATATGGAGGAAGCAACGGTTCCTGAAAAAGTACTTAAAGAGGAAAATAAGGTTGTAGAAACGATTAATGTAGCTTCTGCCGAACCTATGGTTTCTAATGTAGATATAGTTCATAAAGTATTGCCAAAAGAAACTTTGTATGGAATTTCAAGACAAACGGGTGTTTCTATTGAAGAGATTACTCGATTGAATCCAAGTGTGGCAAATGGTTTGAAAATTGACCAATTTTTAATTATAAAAAAGGGTACAGGCGAAACAATTGAAAATAAAGCGGAAGTAGTGGAAGTTCAAAAAGAAGTTGAATTAGCCAAACCACTTTCAGCAGAAAATCTATCAAAAGCCGAATTGTTAATTGCAAAAGCGTCAGAACATATTGGTACAAGATACAGACGTGGCGGAACTTCACCTGGTGGTTTTGATTGTTCAGGTTTTATGCTTTTTACTTTTAAAAATCTGGATATGTCGTTGCCAAGAACATCGCACGAAATGGGAAATTATGGACAACGTGTAGAAAGATCACAAGCACAAAAAGGTGATTTAATATTTTTTGCTACTTTCGGAAAAGGACGCATTAGCCACGTAGGAATGGTGACTGAAGTGCTTGATGATGAAATTAAGTTTATTCATTCTTCAACAAGTCAAGGTGTAATGATTTCGTCAACAAAAGAAGATTATTATGCTAGAAGTTTCGTAAAAATCAATAGAGTTTTGAAGGATTAATTTAAACCACTTCTACAAGCTCAGTGTGACAATATGTAATAAATTGTGTCTGTTGAAAAAAAACAACTTTTATTTTTTAAAATCAAACTTCAAATAATAAAAAAAAATGTCAGCATGAGCTTGTCGAAGACCTTTTAATTACGTTATTTCATGTTGAATTTAAACCCAATTCCGTGAAGGTTTTCAATAGTAATTCCTTCTTCATTGGTTAAAATTTTTCGCAATCTTGAGATGAACACATCTAAACTTCTTCCCATAAAATAATCGTCATTTCCCCAAAGTGATTTTAGAATTTCTTCTCTTTTTAGAACTTTGTTTTTGTTGTCTAAAAACAGTTTTAAAAGTTCGGCTTCACGTTGTGTTAAACTTACTTTTTCAGTATCTGTAAAAACCAAGTAGTTTTTGTGGTCAAATTGGTATTTTCCAACAGTGTAAATTGGGTTTTCTGTTGGTGTGATTTTCTTCTGCGAACGTTTTAAAAAGATTTCAATTTTAAGTAATAACTCTTCAATACTAAAGGGTTTTACTAGATAATCGTCAGCTCCAAGACGCAAACCTTTGATTCGATCTTCTTTTAAGGTTTTAGCCGATAGAAAGATAATAGGAATATCTGCGTTGTGTTGTCTTACTTTTTCGGCAAGATCAAAACCATCCATTTTAGGCATCATAATATCAAAAATACACAAATCAAATTCATTTTTCTTGAACGTTTCAAAACATATTTCTCCATCAGTACAATGTGTTACATCGTAGTAATTTTCTAAATTGTCTTTAGTAAGAAACGCAAGGGTTTCATCGTCTTCGGCGTAAAGAATTTTAAATTTAGTCATTTTGTACTACCTTTTTTAAGCATCTCATGAATGCTGTATTGTTTACTTATTACTTTGGAATTTCTATAGTAATGGTGATTCCTTTTTCCTTGTTGTTAGTTGCAAAAATCTTCCAATTATGTTGGGTGCAAATCTTTTTTACATAATATAATCCAAGTCCAAATCCATTGGTTTCATTACTTTTTATTCCTGGAATTCTATAAAATTTATCAAATATAAAGTTAATATTTTTGTTTGAAACTCCAATTCCATTATCACTAAAATCTAATTTTAATTTTTTATTTTCTTCTGTAATCGTGATGTTGATTTTTGGATTTCCATCGCAATATTTAATAGAATTGTCTAAAAGATTGTAGATGATATTGGTAAAATGAAACGCATCAGCATCAATAGAAAAATCTTTGTCAGCGTTGATATTTACTTCTAAACTTTCGTGTTTCAATCGCATGTTTTCAATAACATCTTTTATTATAGGAAGAATAAAAATTTCTTTTTTATCCATTTGCATTGGAGCACTATCTGATTTTGCGATGTTCAGAATTTGTTCAATATGACTGTTTAATTTCTTACTTTGATTGATGATAATTTCAGTATATTTTTCAAGTTTGTCATCTTTTTTAATCACTTCTTGCTTGTTTAAAAAACTTGAAGCGAGTAGGATAGAGGATAGTGGCGTTTTGAATTCATGTGTCATGTTGTTAATAAAATCACGTTGCAACTCAGAATATTTTTTTTGCTGAATGATGGTGTAAATCGAATAAACATACACTAAAAGAATGATAATCAATGCAAATGATAGAATGAACCAAAAGCGTAACGAACTCAATAAATAACTTGTTTCATTGGGAAAACGAATGGCAAAATAATAGACTAAATTTTCATGTTTAGGGAAATCAATATTGTTTTTTGAGGTTTTATTGTCTAAAATATCGACGTATTTTCCATAGACCATTTCGTCACTTTGGCAATTGTACATTGCAAATTCAAAATCGGTATTGATGTTTGATTTTGCGAATTCTTCTTTCAAATAAAATTCTAGAATATCGGGTTGAAAATCGTTTTCTACATTAATTACATAATAATCGGTAGCCATTTTATTTACAGGATTGTGAGAAGGCAATTCACTTGTTGTTCCTTGATATAATTTTTTAACTACTTCAAGCAAAGCAATATGAACCTTTTGAGAAAATTTCTTTTCCTCAAGATTAAAAGCTTCTTTTGTCCAAAGCAATTGCGCAATCAATATTCCTATGGTTGCTACAAGTCCTAATACGATTATTATGTTGAGGTTTTTAGTTTTCAATTTTATATATTCTATGTTCTATGTTCTTCCATCTTCCATCTTCCATCTTTGTTACACTGAGCTAGCTTGCACTGAGTTTATCAAAGTGAAGTGCCATCTTTCAGAACGTAATATTACTAAAAAATAACCACATTTTATGTGCTTAACAAGTCGTTAACAAACATTTGAAATCGCTTAACAACGGCATAGATTGTATTGTACTACTTTTGAATTGTTGAAAAACAGTAAATCAGATTAACATTTAAAAAAACATAAAAATATGAAAGCAATTAAAATTTCTTTATTAGCAATGACTTTAGGATTAATGTCATTTTCAGTGGTTCCAACACACAAAAATCCAATTGAAAAAGTAACGCCACCATCAGCAGTGATTTGGAAAGCAGAAGCGATTGAAGTTGGTCAAATTCCACAAGGAACACCAAGAACAATTGAGTTTGAATTTAAAAATACAAGTGATAAATCGGTTATAATTACTAATGTAAAACCTGCATGTGGATGTACTACTTCAGATTATTCTAAAGAGCCAATTGCTCCAGGAAAATCAGGATTCGTAAAAGCAATTTACAATGCAGCAGCTTTAGGCTCATTTACAAAAACAGTTACAGTTACAACAAACGTTGAAGAAACTCCAAAAGTGTTGACTTTTAAAGGTACTGTAGTAGCAAAATCATAATTAATAAAGGTTGGTTAAAAACGAAAAACTCCTAAATGTAATGTTTAGGAGTTTTTTTATGTTATTATTTTGAAGCACTTCGACCTTGGTTTGTATTGAGCTTTGTCGAAATACTCAGTGTGACAAAAATATTAAACCGGTTCAGCATATAAATCATATTCTGTTGCGTCGGTAATTTTTGCCATAACAAAATCGCCTGTTTTTACATAGAATTTTGAAGCGTCAATTAGTACTTCATTATCTACATCTGGACTATCAAATTCAGTTCTACCCACAAAATATTGACCTTCTTTTCTGTCAATAATACATTTAAAAGTTTGGCCAATTTTCTCTTGATTCAAATCCCATGAGATTTGCGATTGTAAATCCATAATTTCTTGTGCACGAGCTTTTTTCACTTCCTCAGGAACATCATCAACTAATGCAAAAGCCGTAGTATTTTCTTCGTGAGAATAGGTAAAACATCCTAAACGTTCAAACTTCATTTCTTGAACCCAATCTCTCATAATTTCAAAATCTTCTTGTGTTTCACCAGGATAACCCACAATTAAAGTCGTTCTAATGGTCATTCCAGGAACAGCTTCACGAAAATCTTTCAGTAATTTAGTAGTTTTTTCTTTCGTTGTACCACGTTTCATAGATTTCAAAATGTTATCTGAAATATGTTGCAACGGAATATCAATATAATTGCAAATTTTCGGTTCGCGTTTCATCAATTCTAAAACATCCATTGGAAAACCCGTTGGGAAAGCATAATGCAATCTAATCCATTCAATTCCTTCAACCTTTACAAGATTTTCAAGTAATTCGGCAAGATTACGTTTTTTGTACAAATCCAATCCGTAGTAAGTTAAATCTTGTGCAATAAGAATCAATTCTTTAACACCATTTTTTGCCAATCCTTCTGCTTCACGAACTAATTTTTCAATAGATTGCGAAACGTGTTTTCCACGCATAATTGGAATAGCACAAAAACTACATGGTCGGTCACAACCTTCGGCAATTTTTAAATAGGCATAATTTTTTGGAGTTGTAGTAATTCGTTCTCCAAGCAATTCATGTTTATAATCGGCACCAAGAGCTTTCAAAAGTAGAGGTAATTCTGTTGTGCCAAAATATTGATCAACATTTGGAATTTCCTTTTCTAAATCGGGACGATATCTTTCAGATAAACATCCGGTTACGAAAACTTTATCGACAATTCCGCGTTCTTTTTTATCAGCATATTCTAAAATTGTATTTACTGATTCGGCTTTTGCATTATCAATAAATCCGCAAGTATTAATTACAACAATATTTCCTTCTTGTTCGTGTACAACATCTTTGCCACTGGCTTTCAATTGTCCCATCAAAACCTCACTATCGTAAGTGTTTTTAGAACATCCAAGCGTAATTACATTGATTTTATTTTTCTTTAACGATTTGGTTCTCATACCTTTTTTTAATTGTCTGTTCCATAGTTTCGGAATCGGGTGCAAAATTACGATAATTAATTTAAGGAGCGAAACTTTAGGGCTTTTTTGGCAAACCATATTCCTGCTTTCGCTTTTATCTCTTGCTTCACTTTCGTTACGCAAGAGGATATCAGCTCAATCAGGGCTAAAATAAAATTGTTTTTCACAAAAAAAACCATCCGAAAAACGAATGGTTTAAAGTAATAATCAAAAAATTTATAATTCAAATAACACAGTTACATTGATATTATTGTTTTTTGCTTTAACATTTGCAGCATCAGTCAAACCTTGAGAGAAAAAACGTTGTTGATAATCACGTTGTGAAAAAGCATACGCTAAATCTATTTTAAACTCACCAAAGTTGTACCCAATTCCTGTTGAATATCCAGTTAAATCGCCAATAGTTTTTCCGTTTTTGTATGGACTTTCTTCAAAGCGATAACCACCACGCAAACTGAATTTTTCTATTTTATATTCAGCTCCAATTCTAAATTCATTAGTAGCTGTTAACACATTTGACATTAAGTTATTTGTAGCTGTAAAGTCAGTTTTTGGTTGGAATTTAGTGTTACTGTAATCTTTCAAAGTATAATCAAAACTGATTAAACCTCTTTTCCCAAAAACATAAGCTAAACTTCCGGTCCATTTTCCTGGAGTTTGAAGACGATAAGCATCATAAACCATTGTTAATTGTGGGTCAACAATTTGAGCCGGTAATTCGCCATCTACATTTCCTCTAACTGAACTAATGTTTTGAGTTAACTCGTCATTCAATCGGTACCAAGTAGGCGATTGATACGCTAAACCAAGTCTAAACTCTTTAGTAGCTTTGTATATTGTACCTACTTGAAATGAAAATCCGTTTCCATAAGTATACAACTCATTATTAAAACGAACTCTGTTGATTACATCTGTTGTTGTGGTGTTATTATAATCATTTTCTTCATAAAAAGTTGATGATTGTCTATAATCTGTAAAATGAGAGTTTAAGTTTATACCAATCATTAATTTATCTTTATAAACTGTTGAAGCGTTGAAAGATAATTTTCCGTTGTAACCTCTTGATTCAATTAAACTTTCTTGAAAATAATTTGCTACAGGAACGTTTGAAGTATAAGCAGTATTATTTGGGTTAGTATCATCAGTAGAATTAATCATATAAGATTGATAACCTAAATAAGCTTGTTGTTCGTTAAAGAACATATTGCCAAAATAGTAATCTGTACCATCAGCAATACTTAAAGGAACACCATTAGCGTAGCTCAAAAAATAATTTGCTAATGAATTTGTAGGGTTTATTCCAGCAGAATAAATAGTGTTATCTAAATTTTTTGTGTTTTCATAGTTCAAAGCTAAAGCAAATTTTTTCCAATCGCTTTTATGGTCTTCATTTTCAAAAATATAAACTCCACCAGCTTGACTTAAATCAAATTTAGAGTCATTTTCAGAAGAATTTGTTCCAAAATAGTTTGAATTATTTTTAGTACTGAAAACCCCTAAAGTTGCACCAACTTGGTTGTTAGCAAATACCGATGAACCAGCAGGATTAACACTTATGGAAGAAAAGTCACCACCAAGTGCACCAAATGCACCACTCATAGCACTGAATCTTGCAGTTCCTGTTTGGTTGTCTTGAGCATAACGCATAGCGTCGTTAATATCTTGTGCTTGTATAGTCGTCATGGCAAAAGAAGCCATGAAGAGTCCAAATATCTTTTTCATATTTTTAAATTTTATTTTTTAGCAGTAAAATATGAAATCGCTATTTTAATCATTGTAAACTAGTTAATAATGGCAATTTCATATAATTTTTTTAGAACAAATAATTAACGTCTTCCGCCACCAGATGATCTTCCGCCGCCACCAGATGAACCACCGTAACTTCCACCGCCATAACTTCCGCCAGATGACGAAGAATTGTAACTTCTAGTAGGAGTTGAAGAGTTGTTTCTTGTTGGTGCTGAAGATGGTGCAACATTTCTTATAGGTGTACTTTGAGAATTGTTTCTTACACCACCATTGTTAGTGTTTGTTCTTACAGGAGTTGTTGTAGATTCGTTTCTTGTAGTGTTATTTCTAATTGGTCTAACAGTGCTATTTTCGTTAGTTGTTCTGATAGAATTATTTCTAATAGGTCTAATAGTGTTTGAAGTATTTCTTATGCCACTGTATGTTGTAGAACTATTTCTTGTTCTATTTATTGATTGTCTGTTTGAATAATTGTTGTAACCTTCATAGCTGTAGTTTGAATTTCTTCTTCCTCCACCATAAGCGTAGTTGTTTCCATAATAATTTCCGTAGTATCCGTTCCAACCCCAACCATAATTCCAGTTATTCCAACCCCAAGATGGACCATACCATGAATTCCAGCCCCAATTATTTCCATACCAGCCATTCCAACCCCAATTGTTCCAACCCCAATTATTCCAACCCCAATTATTTCCGTACCAACCATTCCAACCCCAACCATAATTCCAGTTATTCCAACCCCAACTATTGTCGTAAACATTGATTGTAACATTATCTGAAGCATTTGAACCCCATGAAGAATAACTTGTTCCGTTATTTGCATAAGTTCTATTTGCTATACTATCATTAGATTGAGAAGAATAGTTTTCTACATCTGTAAAAACTTCTTGATTTTCTTGATTTAAGGAACTAAAATATTCTTTATACTTATTGTTCTCAGTTTTATCATTTTCAACTTTGGCTGTAGGTGTAGGATTTTCTCCATAAATACCATCGTTATCATAATAAGATTTGTTATTGTAAGAACCACAGGAAGTTACAATAAGTGCAACCAATCCAAATAAAGAAAATTTGGATGCATTTTTCAAAGTAAAATAATTTGTTTTCATATCTATAGCATTTTTATTGTTGGTCAATACAAAAATAGTTAGTTTTGCCGAACTATTTAGTTAAAATTATCAAAACAATTTTTATGCCAAACTATTCATTATGAGCAAGAACTTAACAAAAAGAGCAGAAGACTATTCAAAATGGTATAACGAACTTGTGGTAAAAGCTGATTTAGCTGAAAACTCAGGTGTTAGAGGTTGTATGGTTATCAAACCCTATGGTTATGCAATTTGGGAAAAAATGCAAGCAGAATTAGACAGAATGTTTAAGGAAACAGGTCATAGTAATGCTTATTTTCCCCTTTTTGTGCCCAAAAGTATGTTTGAAGCAGAAGAAAAAAACGCAGAAGGTTTTGCTAAGGAATGTGCTATTGTAACGCATTATCGATTGAAAAATGATGAAACTCGTCCAGGTAAATTAATGGTTGATCCTAATGCTAAACTTGAGGAAGAGTTAATTGTTCGTCCTACCAGTGAAGCCATTATTTGGTCAACATATAAAGGTTGGGTTCAATCATACAGAGATTTACCACTTTTAATTAATCAATGGGCAAATGTTGTTCGATGGGAAATGAGAACACGTTTGTTTTTAAGAACAGCTGAGTTTTTATGGCAAGAAGGACATACTGCACATGCTACAAAAGCAGAAGCCATTACAGAATCAGAAAAAATGATGAATGTTTATGCTGATTTTGCAGAAAATTTTATGGCAATTCCTGTAATTAAAGGATTAAAAACGGAAACAGAACGTTTTGCAGGAGCAGAAGAAACTTACTGTATTGAGGCATTAATGCAAGATGGAAAAGCACTACAAGCAGGAACTTCGCATTTTTTAGGACAAAATTTTGCAAAAGCTTTTGATGTAAAATTTGCTAATCAAGAAGGTAAACAAGAATATGTTTGGGGAACTTCTTGGGGAGTTTCTACACGATTAATGGGTGCTTTGGTGATGACGCATTCTGATGACAATGGATTAGTTTTACCACCAAATTTAGCTCCAATACAAGTAGTAATTGTTCCAATTTTTAAAACAGATGAAGAATTAGAAAAGATTACATCAGTAGTAAATGATTTGGTTGCTCAATTTAAAAAAATAAGAGTTTCAGTAAAATTTGATGATAGAACAACACAAAAACCAGGATTCAAGTTTGCAGAATGGGAATTAAAAGGTGTACCAGTTCGAATCGCTGTTGGACCAAAAGATTTGGAAAACGGAACTTTTGAAGTAGCAAGAAGAGATGCATTGAGTAAAGAAGTAGTTGCTAAGGAAGGAATTGTGTCGTATATTAATGATTTATTAGAAACAATTCAAAAGGAATTATTCCAAAAAGCTATTGATTACAGAACAGAGCATATTACTGAGGTTGAGTCTTTTGAAGAGTTTAAAGAAGTTTTAGAAAATAAAGGCGGCTTTATTTCAGCACATTGGGATGGAACTCCTGAAACAGAAGAAAAAATAAAAGATTTAACTAAAGCAACTATTAGATGTATTCCGTTAGATAGAGAAGAAGTTGAAGGAAAATGTGTTTTTTCTGGAGCGAAATCATCTGGTAGAGTGCTATTTGCAAAAGCATATTAAAAAAAAATAAAAAAAGTGCATACTACTATTGCGTGAATTAAAAATAGTTGTATTTTTGCACTCGCATTACAAAATAATGTAATGGCCCGTTCGTCTATCGGTTAGGACGCCAGGTTTTCATCCTGGTAAGAGGGGTTCGATTCCCCTACGGGCTACAAGTTCAGTTTTTATTGAAAATAAATAACGGTGTATAAATAATGGCCCGTTCGTCTATCGGTTAGGACGCCAGGTTTTCATCCTGGTAAGAGGGGTTCGATTCCCCTACGGGCTACAAATTAGTTGTAAATTAGTTTTATAGAACAAGAGTTTAGTGTCTCAGATTTTTGTTTTATTAGTTAAAACCAAAGTGATTTTTAATTGTGGGAGGTTTTTCTTTTTTAACTAAGTTTATTAATAATTACAATTAAATTAAGAAAAAATGGCAAATCATAAGTCAGCTTTAAAAAGAATTAGAAGCAACGAAAAGAAAAGAGTGTTAAACAGATATCAGCACAAAACTACTCGTAATGCAATTAAAGCATTAAGATTAAGTACTGATAAATCTGACGCAGCTTCAAAATTAGCAGGTGTTATTTCAATGATTGATAAATTAGCTAAGAAAAATATCATTCACGATAATAAAGCATCAAACTTAAAATCAAAATTAACTAAGCATGTTGCAAAATTGTAATTTGATTTAGTTTATCAATAAAAAAAGCTTCCAATTTTTGGAAGCTTTTTTTATTTAATTTCAATTGATTTTAATATTTCAAGAGTAATTGGTTTTGATAAAAAGTTTATAACCATTGGGTACGACTTTGATTTTTCTATATCTTTTGGATCTATTGTTGAAGATAAAACTATAACTTTAGTATTTTTAAAAACTTTCGAGTATTTATCTGTAGAGAATATATCTAAAAATTCCCAGCCATTCATAACTGGCATATTTAAATCTAAAAAAATTAATTCAGGAAATTGCGTGTCATCATTTTTTTCTTCGATAATGTTTTCTAAGTAAAGTAATGCCTTTTCTCCGTTGGGTGCAGTGTCAATTTCATTTGAAAACTCAGCTTTAGATATGACTTTTTTGCATAACATAAGTGTTATGGGGTCGTCATCTACACATAAAATTTTACTCAACATGTTTAAATATTTTTAAAAATTATTTTGAAACTTGTACCAACGCCAACTTCACTTTCAACACTTATAGATCCATTCATTGATTCAACTTGTGACTTAACTAAATACAGTCCAAGTCCTTTGCTGTCTGCATAATCATGGAATCTTTGATACAAACCAAAAATTTTGTCTTTATTTCGAACTAAATCAATTCCGATTCCGTTGTCTTTGAAATGTATTATAGTATTTCCTCCTATGATTTTTGAAGAAATACTAATTTTTAATTTTCTATTATCATCACTGTATTTTAATGAATTGGTCATTAAATTTAATAGAATACTCTCGAAATAAGATTTGTTGATTGTTAAAGTTTCCGCTTTTTCAAAATTCATTTTGATGATAGGTTTTTTAATACTTATCAAGAAACTTAATTGGTTAAAGACATTTTCAAAAACATCTTTTATAATGATTTCTTCTTTTTCAATAGAATGGCTATCTTTTATGATTATTACTTTTACTAAATCGTTTATAGTCTCATTTAAAAGTGCTGTTGATTTAGAAAAGCCATTGATTATTTCTTTTAACTCGTCATTTTCTATTGGAATATCTTCAATTAGATTCAATAATCCGGTTAAATTTGATAATGGTGCTCTTAGATTATGAGAGGTTATGTAAGAGAATTGTTTTAAATCTTTATTGTTTTGAGTTAATTCACTAATTAATTGCTCTCTTTCTTTTTCTCTTTGTTTTTCATCTGAAATATCTCTTTGAATTGATATCCAATGTGAGTGCTCTTCATCTTTATTTGTTATTGGAATCATAGTAATGTTAGCCCAATATTCATCTTTGTTTTTATTGATGTTTAAAGATTCAAAATTAAATTCTTCTTTTTTCTTTAATGCTTGTGATACTTTTCTAAAATCATTCTTCAATGAATTTTTATTCATAAACACATTTGGAGTTTTACCTATTACTTCTTTAGATTTATATCCAGTAATTCTTGTAAAAGCAGGGTTGACATATAGTATTCTTGGAATTCCACGTGAATTTTCATTTGCTTCGGTAATTATTACTGCATCTTTAGTTTGAGTAATTACAGTTTCTAAAAGTTTAAGACGTTCCTCTTCTTTTTTTAGTTTTGTGATGTCTTGCATTGCTCCAATAATTCTAGTAACATTTCCTTCTGAATCTGTTACTAAAAAACCTCTATCAAAAATATATTTATAAGTTCCATCTGCACAAAGAAATCGATAATTGTCATCCCATTTTTCAATTTTTTGTTCAACATAGGAATGAACGTTGACAGACACTTTTAAACTATCTTCATGATGTATTTTGCTAAACCACCAATCTATAGTATCACCAACTTCTTCTTTTTTGTAGCCAAAGATACCCTGAATTCCTTTGTTAAATGTAAATTCTCCTGTTTTTACATTCCAATCCCATATGGTATCGCTTGTTGCTTTTGCAACAATATCGAATCGTTCATTTGACTTGTATAATTCGTCATTTGTATGAATCAGTTGATTTAAGTTAGAATTGTAATTTTTAATGTTTTTTTCAAGAAGATACTTTAGCAGTAAAGATGAAATTAAAGCGAATGAAATTAAAATTAAAGAGTTTAATTTCCAATTATGATTTGGCTCATAATAATTTAGGTAAATATATTGGCTTAAAAAAACCAAAAGAGTTGAGACCAGAAAATAAGTTAGAATTATATTATTCGATTTATTTTTCATTACTCAAAAATAAAAAATTATTATCTAATACAATTTTTTTTATGAAAAAAAATCAAAATTTTTACTAATTTATTGGTTATAAGTTATTAAATGGTAAAGTATTTATATTAAGGTTTTTTTAATCAAAATAAAGTGTACCTTTGCACCTCCTAAAAAAATCAGATGGAATCTATTAGAAACATTGCAATTATTGCTCACGTTGACCACGGTAAGACTACTTTGGTTGACAAAATTATGTATCACTGTCAACTTTTTCGTGATAATGAAAATACAGGTGATTTAATTCTTGACAACAACGATTTGGAACGTGAAAGAGGTATTACAATTACTTCAAAAAACGTTTCTGTTTCATATAAAGGAACAAAAATCAATATTATTGATACTCCAGGTCACGCCGATTTTGGTGGAGAAGTAGAGCGTGTATTGAATATGGCTGATGGAGTTTGCCTTTTGGTTGATGCTTTTGAAGGTCCAATGCCTCAAACTCGTTTTGTTCTTCAAAAAGCAATTGACTTAGGTTTAAAACCTTGTGTTGTTATCAATAAAGTGGATAAAGAAAATTGTACTCCTGAAGAAGTTCATGAAAAAGTTTTTGATTTGATGTTTGAATTAGGTGCTGAAGAATGGCAATTGGATTTTCCAACTGTTTATGGTTCTGCAAAAAACAATTGGATGTCAGATCATTGGGAAAATGTAACAGATAATATCGAACCATTACTTGACATGGTTGTTGCAAATGTTCCTGCTCCAAAAGTTTCTGAAGGAACTCCTCAAATGTTAATTACATCGTTAGATTTCTCTTCATTTACTGGTCGTATTGCGATTGGTAGATTAGAAAGAGGTGTCTTAAAAGAAGGTATGCCAATTTCTTTAGTAAAAAGAGATGGTTCAATAATAAAATCTAGAATTAAAGAACTACACACTTTTGAAGGTTTAGGTCGTAAAAAAGTATCAGAAGTTATAGCTGGTGATATTTGTGCAATTGTTGGTGTTGAAGGTTTTGAAATTGGTGACACTATCGCTGATTTTGAAAATCCAGAAGCATTGCAAACTATCGCAATTGACGAGCCTACAATGAGTATGTTGTTCACTATTAACGATTCGCCTTTCTTTGGTAAAGAAGGAAAATTTGTAACTTCTCGTCATATTAGAGAAAGATTGACCAAAGAGTTAGAAAAAAACCTAGCGATGAGAATGGGTGAAACTGATTCTGCTGATAAATTTATGGTTTTTGGTCGTGGAGTTCTTCACTTGTCTGTTCTTATTGAAACAATGAGAAGAGAAGGATATGAATTACAAATTGGTCAACCACAGGTTATTATCAAAGAAATTGATGGTAAAAAATGTGAGCCAATTGAAGAATTAACAATCGATTTGCCAGAATCTTTATCAGGTAGAGCTGTTGAATTTGTATCTATCCGTAAAGGAGAAATGTTATCAATGGAAGGAAAAGGAGAACGTATGATTGTAAAATTCAACATTCCATCACGTGGAATTATTGGATTACGTAATCAATTACTTACTGCAACTGCTGGTGAAGCTATTATGTCGCATCGTTACATTGGATATGAACCTTTTAAAGGTGAAATTCCAGGAAGAAATAATGGTTCATTAATTTCTATGGAAAATGGAAAAGCAATTCCTTATTCTATTGATAAATTACAAGATCGTGGTAAATTCTTCGTTAATCCAAATGATGAAATTTACGAAGGTCAAGTTATTGGTGAAAATTCTCGTAGCGATGATATGTGTATTAATGTAACTAAAGCTAAAAAACAATCTAACGTTCGTTCATCAGGAAATGATGAGAAAGCTAGAATTATTCCACCAATTATCTTTTCATTGGAAGAAGCTTTAGAATATATTCAAAAAGATGAGTATGTTGAGGTAACCCCAAAAACTATTCGTTTAAGAAAAATTTATTTAACAGAAAATGATAGAAAAAGAAATAAAATCTAATTTGTCAAAATCTATATAAAGTAAAACCATCAGTGAAAGCTGATGGTTTTTTTATGATTTACTTTTAATGTTTTTTATCGTTTCAAACTAAAATGTCCTTTCGCGCTTCTTCCATCATCAAATGAAATGTTGTACCAATAATCATCTGACGGCGCTAAGTTTCCATTATACGTTCCATCCCAACCTGGACCAATTGGTGATATTTGTTTTATTAGTTTTCCAAATCTATCGAAAATATAAATTATGGAGTTGGAATAAAATTCAGAATTTGCACCTTTTACATTCCAAGTGTCATTATAGCCATCACCATTTGGAGTAAAATATTGAGGAACGCCAAGAACAGAAATCTCCTTAATTACCGTTCCACATCCTAATAAATCTTTGATGAATATAGTATGAATACCCATTGGAATATTAGTGAAAAAGTTTGATTCTTGGAACATTGAATCATCAATGCTATAAACATAATCTCCAGTTCCAGTTACAATAACTTCAACAGTGTTAACATCTGATAAATCAATAATATTAATATCTTGAATTGTGGCAATATCAGAAGCATAAACATCTATTGTTCTTGTTTTTGTACATCCAAAACTATTGGTAACATCAACAGTGTATATTCCACCAGTGTTTACATCTAAATTATATGAAGTTGCTCCGGGAATTAGTGTTCCATCCAAATACCATTGATAATTGTATGAAGAACTTGGAGTTCCATCTAAAATTCCTGCGTTTACAGTTACAAGAAATGTTGGAAGATTTGTACAAACTAATTCATTATCAGTTAAACTAATTTTTGGTGTAGGATTAACAATAAATGGAATTACAAGGGTAGCTGAACAACTTGTGTTTATTGTGTTTTCAACCAATACAGTTACATTTTGAGTACCAGTAGTAAATGGATTTGGTAAAGGACTTGGTAATGGATTTCCGCTTGAATCAAAATATTTAACCACCATTCCTGTTTGACCATTTAGAATAGTCGTTTCAAAAGTTGAAGTATCAAAATCATATAAACCATTTTGGTCTATTGGATCAATTTCATCATCACATACTGTTGTTAATGTGTTTGAAATGGCAAAAGCTTCTGGTAAATCGTCAACAATATATTGTATTGTCACTTCATCAAAACATGGTCCATTTGAAGCTTGTGTTGAGTTGTTAGTTACTCGAGCTGTTATTGTTTTAGTAGTATTTACAAAAAGTGGATTAGGTAATGGAATAATTGGATTACCTAATTCGTCAAAGTAAGTAACAGTTACATTTGTTTGTCCATTTAAAATAGTTGCTTCTAAATTTGAAGTATCAAAATTGAAAATACCATCATGGTTATCATCACAAGTTCTAATGATATTTGTTGCATTCACTGAATTTGCAACAGGCAACGCTTCAACAGTTAGAACAACATAAGGTCCAAGTCCAAAACAAGCATTGTCGACATCACTATCTACACGAACCCAAATATTTTGAATACCAGGATAACCAATATTTCTGTAATTTGAAGTCAAACTACTCGGAATTGCATTTGTTTCTGACAAAGCATCAGCTTCGTTTCTATAATAATTTATAGTATATGATGCTGTAGTTGGTAAAATAGCTTGAATATCAGTAGTTACGCTGCTAAAATCAAACAATGAAATTCCATCATAATCATCATTTGTTGCATCGATATAATCATCGCAAGTGTAAAAATTTCTTATGAATGTTGATGGTAACTGTGTGGCTGATACTACCAAGTTTAATTGGGCAACGCGATAACATCCATTTGCATTTACAACCCTTACATAAACACTTGAATTTGTTGTTGTGTAAGCAAATGGAGTAGTGATTTGTAAAGAAGAAGTATTGTTATCTGCACCAGCAAATGTTGTAAAATAGGTAAAAGTTTCTACTGCTGAATTTGCAGAAATGAATGTATTTTTTTCTGTTAGATTAAAAGTTGAAACACCATCAGTATCATTATCACATTGAACTAATGTTACAGGTGATGTTATAACTGGCAATGCGTAAGTTGTTAATGTTGCAGCCGCAGAATATAATCCGCAAGTATTTCCGTTTTTATTTAAAAATACTCTGTATTTATAGCCAACCATTGCAGGTGTTACGTTTGAAACAGTTAAAGTAATTGTAGTACTTCCTGAATAAGTAGCATTATCAATAATGTTTGTCCAAGTTGTTCCTGAATCTGTAGAAAGTTGCCATTGATAGCTATTTACAGGATTTGTATTAATTGTAAATGTAGTTGATTGTAATTCGCAAGCTACAGCATCTTGTGGTTGTGTATTAATTATTATTCGAGCAGAAGTTATGTAATTTGCATTTGGGATTCCATATCCTGTTGAAGAAATAACTGTTCCAACTAAAGTTGTTCCTGTATTGAATGTAGCTGGATTTTCGTCACCAACAATTCCGTCACCATTTGCATCAGAATATCCTGCTTCTATGATATCATTACAATTATCATTATCACTATCAGAATCGATGTAATTTAAAATGCCATCAGTATCAATATCTAAAACAGAATAATTTAAAACACCACTATCTGCTGATGTTTCAAGAGTATTATCTAAGCCATTGGTGCCAAAATTTGGGCCAACAGTATCTCCATTTGTATTTGTTGCATTTCCTGGACTTCCAGATTCAATAATATCAAAAATTCCATCATTGTCACTGTCTAAATCTAAATAATTTGGTATCGTGTCAGTATCGTTATTTGCAGGAGTTAATCCAGTTCCAAAAATATCATCAATTCCATCGCCATTTGCGTCAGTGTTTGATAAACTTAATAATGTAGAACCTTGTGCTTCAATGAAATCTGAAATGGAGTCATTTTCTGAATCCAAATCAAATTTATCAGGAATACCATCGTTATCCGAATCTTTAGATACACATGTTGCTGTTAATTTAAAAGTAGCTTTTCGATCACTTCCTCTATCTACAAGATTGATTTGTTTGAATTTTAAGCTAGTTACTTCGTGTGTGTAAAATTTAAAAGTTCCAGCTCCAGCGGCAAGTGGTAAAGCTCCGTCATATCTAAATCGGATTTCAAATGATGAGAATGAGGTTACATCACTTTCATAAATGCCATCATAGTTAGTGTCAATTAATAATTGATTTGATGGATTTAATACTGTAATTGTTTTATTTACAGGAACTGAAAGAACAAAACTTAAATTAGAATTTAATAAATCTCCTGCGGAAGCTGTTGAAGGATAATCTAATAATAAGCTAATTGGTTGGACAAAATTCATTTGGTAAGTAACAGAATTTTCTTCCCCTTTTGGAACTGATGCAACAAAACTTCCATCGGTATTTCCTACAAATGGTGTTGCTGTTGGAGTATCTCCTGTAGTTGTAATTGTTCCTGAGAATAAATTTGAATATGAACCCACAGTAACTGAACCAAAGGAATTATTTGATAAATTAACCGCTGAATTTCCTAGTGATTCTGTACAATTTGCAATTCCATCATTATCTAAATCTTGATCAATGTTGTCGTTTACATTATCATTATCCATATCTGTTGGGCAATCACTAACGGGTATTTTGTCTGAAATTAGTTCAGGAATTCCACATGAAGTAATTGTTGCAGATACATGATAATATCCAGGAAGAGTAGGCGAGTACGTACTTGAATTTGCTCCTGCAATTGGCGAGTCATTAAAATACCATTGGAAAAAATCAAAGCCATTTAAGGTACTAACTTCTAAAGATACGTTTGGAATACAATTGTTTTGAGTTAAATCTATAGGTTGGAAAGTGATTTCGGGTTTAAATGTAAATCCAGAATAATATCCACCAAAAGTAGCATTTCCATTACTTCCGTATGCGGCTAAATAAAGTTGACCTGTTGAATAAACAGAAACATTTCCAGTAAAACCTGTGATTGTGTAACATTCATAATTTGCATTTCCTAAAACAGAAGTAGGACCAACAACAGATATAGTTGCAGGTAAAGTTGCAAGAGTGTATGACGTTCCGTTTAAAACAAAATTTAGTGCTGAACCAGTTTCTGTTGTAATGGTTACACGTCCTGTAAAAATTCTAGTTCCAATTTCTTCAATCAATGGAATATTGTCAATAACTTTTGGTGTTTGACAACTTAATGGTGGAACAAAAAACAACTCTTGATTAGCTTGAATTGAAGTAGGACCATCACCAACACTCTGATAAGCAAATATATTTTTAGAAGTATTGACATATAAATTACCATTTGGACCATATTGAGTTCCGTTTAATAAAATATATTGACTTGCTTGTAGTGTGTAATCTGGTGTTCCAGTATTGCCATTTAAAAAAATATCGGTATTATCTTCATGAGCAATTAATAAAACTCTTTCAACATTATCTAATCCATCATTTTTTATAAAAATATATTCAGTTCCCGTTCTTTCAGCTGATACTATTTGGTCAAAACCTAAATCTTGATTTTGCATTTCACCATTGGTACCTCCGTATGATCCACAATTTACAGCAATTGGTTTGTCAGAACTTACAAGCGCTCCAATCAAAGCATCTCTGTTTACAGAATTTGGGCCTTGAACAGCTAAAACATAACTTTCTCCAGCATTTAAAAAAACATTTCCAGGAGTACTTCCTGATCCAGCATCGTTTACTAAAACTGCTCCAAGTTCAATATCACTAAAGGAAACTTCTGTATTATTTTCTGTAGCAAGAATTGATATAAATGTATAATTATTGATGTTGATTGATGGAATCATCATGTTTGTAAAACCTCCAATTCTAAATTGTGTACCTAATGCTGCTAATCCTTTTGAAACAACTTCTCCAGCTTGATTTCCGTCGCCAGCAATTACTCTAGCTGTAACATAAATAACGTCTTCGGCTTCAATAATGTAACCTTTATCTGTAAGAATGGTATTAACTTCACTTTGGTCAACATGTAAATTATTAGATGAACCAATTCCAACATTAAAAACATAGGGATTATCTCTTGAAACTGTTCCATTGATATTTGTACCTCCAAGTTGTTTTATAACAAAGTTTATCGGTGTAATACTTGGACAAGAAATATAGAGATATTGTTCCTCAACAGGAACATTTGATGCACCAGATAATGGTGGAATATAATGCGTTTTACTAAATTGACTGTAGCAATTTATTGATAGTAAGACAATTGTAAATAATAAGTAAATTTTCTTTTTCATTTTATAAAATTAGTAAAAAATACTTAATTTTATCTCACTAATGAAAAATTTCCTTTAATTGTTCTACCGTTATTTAAAGTGATTACAAACCAATAGTCTGTCGAAGGTAAATCAAAACCATTTAGTTTACCGTTCCATCCTACATAATTTTCAGAGTAAGAGGTTATGAGTTTTCCAAATCTATCAAAAATTGAAATTGTAGAATTTTCTAAAAATTGAATCCTTTTTATTCTCCAAATATCATTGATTCCATCTTCATTTGGAGTAAAGAAGTGAGGATAATCTAATACATAGACAGATTGTGTAACTTGAGGACAACCATTGATATCATTTATATAAATGGTATATTCATTGGGTTCAAGGTTTGAAAAAAATGGACTTTCTTGAAAAATTGTTCCATCAATTGAATATTCATAATCTCCATTTCCTGAAACAATAATTTCAATGGAATTGTTATTTCCTGAAAAATCATTTACATCTACAGAAGTTATAGTTGCACTACTTGATAAAATAATTTCAAATCGTTTCGTTTTTTCACATCCATTAATATCGGTTACTATAACTGAATAAGTTCCTGAGGTATTTACTGTAATTGAATTATCTGTTTCACCATTTGACCAATTATAACTTGAAAATCCAGATGCAACAGAAAGTGTTTGAGATGAGCCATTACATAAATAAATTGTTTCATCATTAAAATTTGGAGGATTGAAAGTATTTACATTCAATTCTATAGGTAGAATTCCATAACAATTAACTCCATCAAGAATTTTTACATAAATCGTTTGCTGATTTGGAATTGTATTGGTGAAAGTTAAATTTAATGGATTTGTATTTGTGATAGCATTGTTTTCTGTCGCATAGTAAACTAAGGTCAATCCTGATGGTAAACTGCTTGATAATGATGTTCCTATCATTGAAGTTAAATCAAGATCAGTAATTCCATCTTGATTTCCGATGACGTCACAAGTAAAAATAGGTGCTATTGTTGGTAGCGAGTTGGATGCTATTTGTAAATCAATTGTGGCAAAACCGATGCATCCAAATTGATTTTGTGCAGTTGCAAATAATTGATTTACTGAAGTGTTTTGATAATTAGTTGGATTTGAAATAGGATTTGTGCCTGCTTGAGCATTTGCTAAACTTTCATAAAAAGTAACGTTTGTAAGTTGTGAATCGCCTCCAGTTATTAAAGAATTTAAAGTAGTTAAATTGTAAGTTGTAACTCCATCAGTATCTTCATCACATTGAATTAAAGTTTGATTATTTAATATTGGTAAGTTTACATATTCTATAAAAATCTCACCTTTTGCAACACAAGTGGTAGCATTTATGGAGACTTCAACTTCATAAAATCCTTCAGATGTTACAGTATAAGTTGGATTTGTTTCTCCTGATAAAGATGTTCCGTCTTTATACCATTGATATGTGTTTAAACCACTTTCGGTTGCATCTAAAACGATACTTTCGCCATCGCAAACAGGGTTATTTGTAGCTTCTAATCGGTCTTCGCCTAAATCAGTTCCAACATCAAAACTTCCTCCACCAAGAAAAATAGCCGAATCATAACGAATATTTTCTTCGTCAGCAATGACTAGTTTTATATGATATGTTGTTCCCGGAATTACATCTGCTTTAGCAGTCATTACTACTGTTTGACCATTAAAATTTATCGGATGAATTGTGCCGTTATAACTCCCAAAATATTCTTCATTTTGAGCACTACAACCACTTCCGCCCGAAATATCGGGATGAACAGAAGTTACTTTTACAGGTGTAGATGTGCCTGGAATTAGCGCTAAATTTTGATAATCATCAGTGCTTCCTGCAACTTTTAAAAGAAATGCAAAACCATCGGAATATCTACATGGAGCAGTTCCTTGATATTCTTCTGAGGCAAAAATATAATCAAAACTAATTTGACTTGTTAGTGGTGTAAAATCAAATTCTAAAGCTGTTGCATTTACTGTACCTGTAATTGATAGTGCTTGTTCTAAATCACTGTCACCAATCCAAGCAGTCGAACCTTCATCTATTAAATTATCATTTGGTCCAGCAGTTCTTGAAGCTCTTGAAGTACTTAAAACAATTCCGTTTGCAAAAGGAAAATCCGTTCCAGAATAATCGAAATATCCATAACTATTTTGACCAGTACTGAAAGTATCTCCAGATACAGAAAAGTTTGAAACGGTTGCACAAGGACTGTTTACAAGCACATTCTCAACAAGTTGTTGTGCTGTATAAGTATCGTCTACAACTATATTTTGCGCAATTGTTTTAGCGCAAAAAAGAAAAAATAATATGGTATAAAAATATGTTTTTAAAGACATCATAGCATCTGCAAAGATACTACAAATCTCGTTTTTTTATAATATAATGTGATAAGAAAACAAAAATTGCTGTCCATGCTAAAACTATTGCAATTGAGGAGTAATGAATTGAGTAATCATAACTCATATCAAAACCTGCTTGGTTTCCAGCACTTTTAAGAATTGATAGCCTTCTCCATGGATCAGGAAGTAAATTTGAAATTGATTGTAATGGGAAATAGCCCAATGCTTCATATGCTTTCTCCCAAGTATCAAAAAATAACCATTTCATTACTAAATAACAAATACCTTCAAATATTTTCCAAACTAATAGAAAGCCAAGAGCAAAAGCAGATTTTTTGATTAAAACTCCTAAAAATAAACATATTGTAAAGAAACCTAATAATTCAACAAAGAATGCTATTAAATAATCTAATTCAGAGAAAACAATAGCTACTTCATTAAATGAAGAAAAAGAATATCCAAGAATTAAGCTCATTAAAAAAACAAACAAAGTAGATGTTAATGCAAATAAAATTACGGTAAAGAATTTTGACATTATAAATTCTTTTTTACTCATACCATCAATTAAGTTTTGCTTTAAAGTTCCGTAACTGTATTCGTTTGCCATCATAGAAACAATAATTACTGCCAGAAACAACTTAAACCAACTTGCAAAATAGCTGTTAAAATGCCATATGTATGGAAAATTAAATATTCCCATTTCAGCAATATCAAAATGTAGTGGTCCAATATCAAATTTGATTGATGCAATTAATGCTAATGAAGAAAGAAGAGCAAAATAAGCAATTGTTAAAACTCGACTTGCTTTATTTTTCCAAATTTTTTGTAGTTCTATAGAGAGTAATCGTTTCATTTTGTTTGGTTTTTTGAGATTTTTGAAGATGTTTTCTAGAATTATTTACCCGTTAATTGTAAAAATTGCTCTTCAAGCGAATGATTTCTTTTTACTAGATGGGTTAAATAAATATTATTTTCCGCAAGAAATTTATTCAATTCGTTTGGTTGAATATTCGATTTTGAAGTAATAATTATTTTCCCTTCTTCCTCTTTTATCTCATCAATATTTGGATAACTTTGTAAAGCAAGTTTCAAGGCGTTTATGTCACTTGATTGTAATTCAATCATTCCATTTGAGCTTGACATACCTGCAACAGTTCCAGTATAAAGAATTTCGCCTTTTCTTAAAACTAAAACATGAGTACATACTTTTTCTACTTCATCAAGTAAATGCGATGCTAAAAGAATTGTTGTTCCTTGTGAGGCAATCAATCGAATAATATCTCTAATTTGATGAATTCCTTGTGGGTCAAGACCATTTGTTGGTTCATCAAGAATTAGAATTTCAGGATCATTCAACAATGCCGATGCAATCGCTAAACGCTGTTTCATTCCTAATGAAAAGGTTCTAAACTTACTGTCTTGTCTGTCGATTAATCCAACAACTTCAAGTTTTTCTTGAACTTTTGAATAGTTTATCCCTTTTATTTTGCAAACTAATTGCAAATTTTCTTTGGCAGTCATGTAGGGATAAAAATTAGGACGCTCAATGATGGCACCTACTTTTTTCAAAGCGTCATGTGTTGCCATTGTTCCGTTGAACCAACTGTATTCGCCCGAGGTTTTATTTACAACATTTAAAACAATTCCTAAAGTAGTTGATTTCCCTGAACCATTTGGACCAAGAATTCCATAAACATTACCTTTTTGAATTTCGAGAGAAACATTTTTTACGGCTTGAAGTTTGCCATAACGTTTGTTTAAATTTTTGATTGATAGAATAGTTTCCACAAGATTTTGGTTTTAGATATAGGTAAGACGATGAAGATAAACTTTTGTTACTTCAAAAAGTATTATTAATTGTAAGGAACAATTGTAGGTTTACCAATTTGATAATCAGGAATTGATAAGTCATTGTTTTTAAATGAATTAGTTTTAAAAATATTGGCGCCTTCATTTGGAATAGAAGGATAAAAAGCAAAAGATAATTGGAAACTATTGAAAACTAAATAGTCATTATTGATTAAAATTCCGATGCCCAAACTTGTATATAGTTTTTTGTTGAATAGTGTATCTTCTTTATTTCCAATCATTCCCATTGAAATATTTAGATAAGGATTGAAATGAAATCCATGCCAATTTCCAGGTGAATAAGTTTGCGTTTGAAAGGATGCAATCCATTTTCTTGTTCCAAATAAGGTTGCACTATTAAAGCCACTCAATCCATTAGATTCATTGATGTTGATTCTGTCTTTTATGTTCTGATTTCTATGGTTTCCAATAACTAATGTGGGTTTGATAAATTGACGAATTTTCCAATTTCCCCAATGCATAACATTTGTAAAATAGTTGGCTTCTATTCGAAGTGTAGTTTCTTCGGAATTTCCATTATTAAAAAAACTACCCCATTCAACATTAGTTCCTATATAACCAAATGTAAAGTAATTTCCATAGGCAAATCGTCCTCCAAAATAGGCGCGTTTTAGATAATTTTTTTCTTGAAATCCAGCTGTAAAAGAATAAACTTGACCAAAAGGCACATCTTCAATAATACCAAAATTGAAAAGGTATTTTTCCTCGGCAAATTTTCTTGTAGTGATTCCAATACTTGCTAAATAGTTTTTTTCATCATTAAAAAAACGAGATGTATCATAAACTAAATCAGGTTTTTCTAGATAATTTATATTTTGATAACGTAGTGTTGAAACGAAATTAGTCGTTCTAAAATCTTCATCTTTTCCTGGAAATATTTTAAACGAATGTCCTGCCCAATAATCTTGTGTTTCTAGCTTGAAATTTTGAGTTTCAAAATCATTGGTAAGATCAGGTAATGAGTCTCTGTAAAATCGATTTTCAAAAAAAACTCCTCCAGCCCAATGTGTTAAAGGTGAATAGAATATTCGTTCTGCTTTAAAGCTTTTTCGTTTATTGTCATTCAAATCATTTTCATAATATAAAGTTGTATTAATAAATGAATTTGCAACGTTGTTTATTGTGTATCTTGAGCTATTTCCATTAGCTTTATTGTCGAATCTATTTGTTAGAGTTTGTTCAAATTCATGTCCTAAACCAAAAACATTTCGTTCTGTAATTTCTAAATTTCCTCTTGTTCCAGAAAATGAGCCTGTTGGAATTAAACTCCAAGAATCTAAAACTCTAATAGAAATATCAACTGAATCTTTGTTGTCTTTTAGTTCAATAGGTTCAATCAAAACGCTTCGAATAAAACGTTGTCTTCTTACTAAACGTTCAGATTCTTTTGCTAAAAGAGAATCTAAAGGTTGATTTTTTTTAATTAATAAAAGGTTTTTAACAATAAATTTTTTAGTTTTTAAATGTACTTTGTTTCCAAATCGTTCAACACCATTATTAGGTTTTTCATTAGGATTTGAAACAGAATATCCAAAAGGATCTAAAGTTTCAATAGTAATATTTCTAATTATTTTACCTTCATTTTTATCAAAGGCACGTTTCAATAAAAACCGTTTTTTTTGAGCTTTTTTTGATGGAGTTGCTTTTCTTGTAGATTTAAAAAGTAGTTTGTGAACAAATTTGGTAAACTTACTTTTCTTGGAATAATTTTCGATGTTTTTATACACTTTGATAGAATCTTTTTTTGCAGGATTATTCTGTGCCATCAAAATTTGGCAGCAAAGTAATGAAACAATAAAGAAAAGTCTAAAAGTCATATTTTGAAATGAGTTCTAAAGATATAGATTTACTTTTAAAATAACGAGTTTCTACTATAGTTGTTGTATTTATCTAAAATAAAAAATCCTCAAATAATTACAAATGAGGATTAAGAATTTATATTGTATTGATTTAGGCTTTTTCAAGCACTTTATTAGAATCATACCCAAATAATTGATGTTGTTTAATCAATTCAGCAGTTCCTTTTGGTAGCATTTTTTCCCAACCTGGAATTCCATTGCTAATCATTTTTAAAACTTCTCTTGAGAATATTTTTAAATTATCTTTATCATTAACAGGCACATCAACTACTTTTCCATTATAAGCAAAGAATTTGTATAATTCTTTCATTCGTGGATGAACTTTTAAGTTTTGTGAAGTAATGATTTCACCATTTTCTTCCATTGGATATAGGTATACTTTTAAATCTCTGTAGAAAAGTTTTCCAAAGGCTTCAAGTATTCCTCCACTTAAATGACGGTAATATTTTTCATCAAAAATGTCAACAAGGTTATTTACACCCATTACTAATCCCATTCTTGCTTTAGTATAACTAGAAAAATATTCAACAACTTTATAATATTCTTGGAAGTTAGAAATCATAACGGTTTGACCTAAAGAACAAAGAAGTTCTGCTCTGTCCATAAAATCTCTTTCGTCAATTTCTCCTTCTGAACGAAGATTTGAAAGTGTAATTTCAAAAATTACAAAGGTATTTTCTTTTTCAACTTTATTTTCTTCAACAAACATTTCAAGAGATTTTTCATACATATCCATGTTTACTTTTGTAACAGGACGGAAACTTCCTCGTAATGCTAAAATATTTTTTTTATATAAAACTGCTGCTGGCAAAATGTTTTTTCCTTCAGGACTAAACATTACGGCATCAGTCATTCCATTTTTGACTAATTGCAAACTCATTAATCGGTTATCAACAGAGGCAAATCGTGGACCAGAAAAGTTTATCGTGTCGATTTCAAGTTGGTCTTTATCTAAATGGTCGTATAAATAACGTAATAATTTTTTTGGATCATTATATTTATAAAACGCACCATATATTAAATTTACACCAAGAATTCCAAGTGTTTCCTGTTGTAATCTTGCATCAGTTTCTTTAAAACGAATGTGAAGAATAATTTCATTATAGTCTTCATCTGGTTCGATTTGATATTTAATTCCAACCCAACCATGACCTTTAAATTGTTTTGCAAAATCAATTGTAGCAACAGTGTTTGCATAACTGAAAAACATTTTATTAGGATGTTTTTCTCTGTCTAAACGTTTTTCTATCAAGTCAACTTCATGCGAAAGCATCTTTTTTAAACGACTTTCTGTTACATATCTTCCATCACTTTCAATACCATAAATGGCATCACTAAAGTCTTTGTCATATGCCGACATAGCCTTTGCAATAGTTCCAGATGAACCTCCAGATCTAAAAAAATGACGAACCGTTTCTTGTCCGGCACCAATTTCTGCAAAAGTTCCGTAGATGTTCTCATTTAAGTTGATACGCAATGCTTTATCCTTAATAGAAGGAATTTGCTCAATGACTTTATCACCTTTTAACTTAATGTCTAAACCGTTATTTCCCATATATCAATTATATTCAATGCAAAGTTAATAAAACGATTGCGGTATTAAAAGATAAATAGTTCTATTTTTGTAGAAAAATTAACATCTTATACTTTTTTTAACAGTATCAAAAATCGTGCTAAATGAAAGTTTATTTTTTAGGAACAGGTACTTCACAAGGAATTCCAGTAATTGGAAGCCATCATTCTGTATGTTTAAGCGATGATTTAAAAGATAAACGATTGCGTGTTTCTGTATGGATTCACGATGATGAAAAATCTATAGTGATTGATTGTGGTCCAGATTTTAGACAACAAATGCTTACTTCAAAATGTCAAAAAGTGGATGCTATTCTTTTTACGCACGAACATTCTGATCATACAGCAGGTTTAGATGATATTCGTCCTTTTAATTTCCGTCAAGGCGAGATTCCAATTTTTGCTCATCAACGTGTTTTAGAAAATTTAAAAAAGCGTTTTGATTATATTTTTGAAACAGAAAATAAATATCCTGGTGCGCCTTCTGTAAAATCGATTGAAGTTGTTAATAATCAAAATTTTTCTATTGAAAATTTTTCTATAATTCCAATTAATGCTTCACATGGAAATTTACAAGTTTTTGGTTATCGAATCAATGATTTTGCCTATTTAACCGATGTAAAAACTATTGAATCTGAAGAAATTCAAAAATTAAAAGGATTGAAAGTATTGGTTATTAATGCTTTGAGAGAAGAACAGCATCATTCACATTTTAGTTTGCAAGAAGCTTTAGATTTTGTAACTTTGATTCAGCCACAAAAAGCCTATTTTACTCACATAAGTCATTTATTAGGTTTTCATGAAGAGGTTCAAAAAAAATTACCTGAAAATGTGTTTTTGGCTTATGATAATTTAGAAATCACAATTTAAAATTCAATATGAAAAAGCAATTATTATTATATCTATTTATTATTTCTGCATTGATTAATGTATTTACTTATATGTATTTCACAAAAAAAGAAGTATCGGTAAAAAAAGAAAATGAAGTAGCTTTAAAGAAAAAACATGATAGTATCATTGTAATGTATAATGATATGGTTGATGCTAATTATTTTGCATTAGAAACGAATGATAATGCTCAAGATTATTTAGAAAATTACAACATAACAGAATTGATTCCAAAGGTTAAAGATGCACTAATGGAGTATAATTTTGCTCCAGAAGGAAATAAATATACTGATCAACCTGTCATGGGTGGAAAAAAGTTTATTGTAAACAAAATAAAATTATTAAATCACCGTTGGATAATTGCTGACTATAGCAATGGTGATTTATGGGGTGAAGTTTTGGTTAAATATTTTATAAATGACGATGGAAGTTTTCGTTTTGAAACAATGGAATCTTATCTTTATCCAATGCAAAAAACAAGTTATTAGATGAAAAAAATTATTTTAGGAATAGTAATTTTTTCTTCATTATTATCATGTAATTTGATTAATAAAAATGAAGAAAAACCAAAAGAAGTCGATGCTGCAAAAGATGTAGTTTTAGGTGGCGATAAAGATGCTGATGGATGTTTAGCTTCTGCTGGATATACTTGGTCAAAACTTAACAAAGAATGTGTTCGAGTTTTTACAGGAGTTCAATTGCTTCCTGCTGAAAAAGTTGACGCCACTGAAGATGAAGCTGTTTTTGCGGCTTATGTACTTTTTGATAAAACAAAAGATAATGCCGAAATATTTTTACCTAATCAAGACGAATCTATTCTTTTAAAACGTGAAAGTGAAGGGAAACCATGGGTTAACGGAAGTTGGCAATTAATTCCATGGAAAGGTTTTGTCTTGAAAAAAGACGGACAAATCCTTTATTCAGGTGACGGACAAATTGGTAGTACTGTAACCGGAAGCGATGATAGTGAAGAAATTCCTGTAACGGAATAACAATATAATTTTAAAAATAAAAACGGCTAACAACTTTAAAATTTGTTAGCCGTTTTTTTGTTTCATATTTTAAAAGTTCTCTTGCAACCAATTTTTAAAATCATAAAAATTTTGTGGAGAAACGCCATGTCCAATAGGATATTCTTTATAAACAATTTCAACTCCTAAATCTTTAATTTTTGGGATTGAATTCCTTGCCCAATCTACAGGAACTACTTGATCAACAGAACCATGAGAAGCAAATATTTTTAATTTTGATAAGTCGTTATCTTTAAAGTTTTCAGTTGCAATTTCCTCATTGAAATAACCACTCATAGCAACAACTCTTTGCACTTTTTCTGGATAAGAAACGGCAACAGCATAACTCAAAATACAACCTTGACTAAAACCTATAAGCGTCACTTTATTTGCATCAATAGCATAACTTGAAACTACTTCGTCTATAAAATTTGCAATCAAATCTCTAGAAGTTTGTGCTTGACCTATATCTGAAAATTTGTTCTCATCAGCATCAAAGTTTATAGCGTACCAAGCATAACTTCCGTACATCATGTCATAAGGCGCACGTGCAGAAATTACATAATATTCTTCGGGTAATTCGGATGCGAACGAAAATAAATCTTCTTCATTACTTCCATAACCATGCAATAGTAAAAGCAATGGGTTTTTGTCTAATTTAATTTTAGGTTCGCGAACTAAGTGATGTAATGTCATATTTTATATTTTTTTTAAAAATCAATTTCAAAAATCAATTTCAACTTCAAAAATCTCGATACTATTTTAGTGAAATTTCAAATTTTTATAATCTGCGAAACTGTGGTTCGTTTTTTTATATTGTTTTAAACCATTTTTGAAATACGTTTCCTAATAATGGTAAAGGTGTAGTTTCGCCTTTAGCAGCTGTGAAAATCCCGTAAACGGTTAAAATGGAAATGAAAATCCACATTGGAGCTGCAATTAAAATACTTTCAAAATGGCTTATGGAAACTCCAAGAATGATAAAGGTTAATGTTAATCCTAATCCTTGACGAATATGAAAGGATGCAAATTTATTTTTTGTTTCAGAGTTCATTGACAATGCAATTAAAACGCCAACAATTAAAATGTAACTTGTTACAGCAGCAGTTTTTCCCTCTTTGATTTCTTCAAGTGTCATTTTATGCTAAGATTAATTTTGAATTATTATAAACTCCAACTACTTTTCCTTTCATTTTTGAACCAAGAAAAGCACAATTTTTAGATTTTGATAGAATGTTTTCTTTTGTAAAAGTCCAATCTTCATCAGTTGTAAATAAGGTAATATTGGCAGATTTTCCCTCTTCAATTGTATGCGATTCAATTTTGAATATTGCTCTTGAAGCCGTTAATTTTTCTACAATTTTATCTAATGGTAAAACCGTCAAAAGTGAACCAAATGCGCTTTCTAAACCAATCGTTCCGTTTTTAGCTAAATCGAATTCCATTTTTTTATGCTCAATATCAATTGGATTGTGGTCTGAAGTTATAATGTCAATGGTATTGTCTAAAACGCCATCAAGTAAAGCTTTTCTGTCTTCTTCCGTTCGTAAAGGTGGTGAAACTTTGAAGCGAGTATCAAATCCATCCAATTTCTCATCGGTTAAAACCAAATTATGAACAGCAACACTACAAGTTACATTTAATCCTTTAGTTTTTGCCTCTCGAATCAAAGCAACAGATTTTGCTGTTGAAATCGTTGGAATATGCATTTTTCCTCCTGTATATTCCAATAAAAATAGGTTTCTTGCCACGATTAATTCTTCGGCTAAATTCGGAATACCTTTTAATCCTAATCTTGTTGAAACAACTCCTTCGTTAACAACGCCGCTTCCTTTAATTTTTTCATCTTGACAAAAAGCAAGTACTAATCCATCAAAATCTTGAACATATTGTAATCCGATTTTTAACAAATTAGCATTTGATAAACTCTTATTATAATCACCAAAAGCAATTGCTCCAGCATTTTTCATATCAAAAAGTTCTGCTAAATCAGTTCCGTCGCTATTTTTTGTCAAAGCTCCAATAGGATATAAATCGGTTGCTGAATTTGCTGCTTTTTGTTTTACAAATAATACTTGCGATTGATTATCAATAATTGGAAAGGAATTAGGTTGCAAAGCAATTCCTGTAAAACCACTTTTTGCGGCAACTTGTAATCCATTTGAAATCGTTTCTCGGTCTTCAAAACCTGGTTCACCTAATGAAACACTGCTGTCAAACCAACCTTGTGATAGATTAAGATTTTCTTTCTTTATTTCGGTATAATCATCAGAAGGCGAGAGGTTTGTTCCAATTTTTTCAATAGTTCCATTATTGATTTTTACATCAACTATTTGATTGTGAAAAGGACTTTTAACATCAACAATCTTGGCTTCTCGGATGATTATTTTCATTTTACAAATTTTAGTTATTCTTTTTCAACAATACTTTTTATTCTTTCTTGTAATGCTTCTTTTTCAGGTAGATAAAGTTGATATTTAGAAACAAATATTTTATTAGTTATTCCTTTGATAGCATATTCTACAAATACATCGTCTTTTTCGGTTGTTAAAATGATACCAATTGGAGGATTATCACCTTCAACATTTTGTTCCATTTCGAAGTAATTTAGATAGAGATTCATTTGGCCAATATCTAAATGTTCAACTTCATTAATTTTTAAATCAATAAGAATAAAGCATTTTAATATTCTGTGATAAAATACCAAATCTACATAATAATGTCTATTTCTTAAAGTAATTCGATGCTGTCTTCCAATAAAAGCAAAACCTTTGCCAAGTTCTAATAAAAACTCTTGAAGATTATCAATTATTTTTTGTTCTAACTCTTTTTCTGAAAAGGATTCTTTTTCAGATAAATTTAAAAATTCAAGAACATATGGATCTTTTATTAAGTCAGTTTCAGATTCAATTTTTTGTCCAAAATTTGATAAATTTAAAATTTCGTCTTTTTGTTTTTTTAGAGCCAGTCTCTGATATAAAGCAGTTGATTTATTTCGTCTTAATTCTCTTATGCTCCAGTTTTCATTGCTAACTTGATTTTCGTAAAAACGTCTTTCTAAATCATCATCAATTTTAAGTAATTCATAATAATGTCCCCAACTTATTTGGTGTGACAGTGTTACACCATCAGGGTATTTTAAAAAAAATAATCTCATATAGGTGAGATTAGAGCGAGAAAATCCTTTTCCAATTTGTAAAGTTAATTCTTTTGATAATTCAATTAATAATTGACGACTAGATTTATCCGTTATATTTTTTTTTGTTTCTTGTTCAATAATTAGTTTTCCAATACTCCAATAGGTTATGATTATTTCAGAATTAATATTTCTTAAAATATTTTTTCTAGAATTAACAACTAATTCTTTTATTGTGTTTATTAATTCAATATTTTCCTGATTACTTAAAATCATTTTACAAATTTTTGAATTAAAACTTCTATTGCAACAAATAATAGCGCTAAAATGATAAACCATTTCCAAATTTGATTATCACTTCTGTCAGCTTGTAGTGTATCAAATATTGAAGCTACATTGTTTATTTCTTTATAATCACTAACCGCATCAGGATTAGCATTGGTTAAATTACTTTCTGAACGATTGTAGTTGAAACTCAATTTTCCTATAGGATTTTCTTTGTTTAAAATGTCAAAGTTTCCTGCTTCTTTCGGATTGTCATTAAAGGTAAGTTTGACTTTATTGTTCAGGATTTGCTGAATTGGAATAAAACTTTCTGTGTCATTTTTAACATTTACAATTTCGTCTTTTGTCAAAAGAGTTTCCACTATAAAAGGTTTACTTTCTCCAATAATTGAGGCGTTAATTCCAGCTTTTTGGGAATTTTGTGCCATATTATAAAACGTTGGAACAATTAATGGTGAATTTTGAAAATTACTATTTCCTTTATTAATTGGCGCATTGAAAACATAAACTGATGAAACCCCATTTTGAATGGCACTCAAAAACGAACTTTGATCGCTATATCCTAAAACCATTGGTGCTGCACTATTCAAATCAAAAGAAGTTTTAGTGTTAGGATATTGAAAATTATCTACTTTCTTTTCAAATACACTTCCAAATAACGGATGACTGAAATTGATTTTTGTAATCATTTTTTCAGAATTATTCAACGATTTAAATTGAATGCCTCCAAAAGCAGAAAGGAAAGTATTCAGATTTGAAACTACACTTTCTGAACTCGGAATTAAAATCACATTTCCTCCTTTTTCTACAAATGATTTTAAAGTAGTTTGCAATGCTTGTGGAATATCTTTCAATTCATTTAAAACAATGGCATCTTGCTTATCCAGTAAATTGTAATCTAAAGTTTGTAATGAAAAATTAGAATAATTAAATTCGTCTTCGGTATAAATTCTTGATAAATAGCTGCTTTTTTCAGCATCACCAATACTAATTACATTACTTTTTTCAGGTTTTGAAATAGAGAAATAATAGTTGTTGTCATATTCTAATCCATTGTCAGCAATAGAAACATAGCCATGAAAATCTTCTTTTGGAATGGTAAAATTGATGGTTTTACTTTTAGATTCGAAGTTTACTAACGTTTTAGCGGTTAGTTTTTTATTATTGTATAAAGCAATTGGAATGTCTTTAAAATCAGTTCCAAAAGCATCCAGTTTTACTCCAATTTCATAAAAATTATCTAAAACCTGATTGACATAAACACTATCGATAGCAATATTATCAGTTTTTTCAGCCTCAGGAATTATAAAGTATAAATTTTCATCTTCTTTAGTGTTTTTCACTTGATTAGGTTGTAAACCAACAGCATCTGTGATAACAACTATATCTTTGTTAAAAGCCGATTTGTGCGCTTTAATTTTTGCTAAAAGATTATCTAATTGAAAAGGAGAAGCACTGTATTTTAAGTTTTGCAACTCTTTTTGAATGGACTTAATATCGGTGTTCCAATAGTTGTCTGAACAAGTGAGTAATGAAAAATTAACATTTTCTGGTGAATGTTCTAATAAATCTTGAACAGCGCGTTTTAGTAGCTCGCCTTTTTGACCTTTGGCTTGCATACTGAAGGAATTGTCTAAAACGATGTACAATTCGTTAGTTGCATTTTTACTGTCTTTTGCTTTAAAAAAGGGTTGAGCAAAGGCAAGAATAAGGAAAGCCAATAACAACAATCGACTAGCAAGTAGTAAGTATTTTTTGATTTTAGAACTTTTTCTAGTTTGGATAGAAAGCTCTTTTAGAAACTTTACATTGGTAAAAAATTCGGTTTTAAATTTTCTCAATTGGAAAAGGTGCACCAAAATTGGAATAACCAATAAAAAAAGAAAATAAAGTATTTCTGGATGTTTGAATTGCATATCAAAAAAGATTGGTCAAAAATAGCAAAAAATTATTAAATTTTAATCAGATTTTTAGACTATTCACTCGCAACAGTGTCTTTCAAAGTAAAAGGATAATCTCCAAAAAGTACCGACAAACGTTTCATTTGAAAAGTCTTTCTTGTAAATTTATTAGAAAGCGCAATAATTACCGCATTTTCCTTTTTTAAATTGATATAACTTGCTGTGTTTCCGTGCCACCAACCATTATGATAATATAGTTTTTGACCGGTTTCCCATTCGCGCAGTCGAATTCCTAAACCATAATTTTTAATTCCTTTACTTTCATAACTATATCCTTTGTAAACCTCGTCAAGTAGTTTTTTTGGTAAAAAAGTTGGAGCATTTCTTGCCAAATCAAATTTGAGTAAATCTCTTGGTGTAGAGTAAATATTTTTATCACCATAAACGGCGTCAAGAAAATCAAAAGGATATTTTTGATAGTTAAATTTATAAGAAGGAGTTCCTTTTTCAATAGGTGTAGTTTCATCAAAAACAAAGGTATTTTTCATTTCCAATGGATCAAATATAATTTCCTTCATGGCTTTACTGTAACGTTTTCCAGTTACTTTCTCAATGATTAAAGCCAATAAAACATAATTAGTGTTATTGTAAGTAAAGTGTGTATCCGTTTTATAATCTAAAGGAATGTTTTTTGTGATAAGAATGTTCAGAATGTCTTTATTTGTAAGTGTTTTGTCTCTTCCCCAAATGGCTTTATCATCGCAGAAATAGTTGTATTTTTTCAATCCGCTTCGATGATTTAGTAGTGTTCTTATGGTGACATCTGGATAGGGAAAACCTTTAAAAATCGTTGTTAGTTTTTGATCTAAAGTAATTTTTTTTGCTTCTACTAATTTTAAAATTGCGGAAGCGGTTAGAACTTTGGTAACAGATGCAATATGTAATGGCGTTTCTGGAGAATTTAAAACATTATTTTCTTTATCAGCAAATCCATCATATTTCTCATAAATAATTTGACCATTTTTTGCCACTAAAAAACTCATGTTTTCAAAATCATTGGCAAAATTATTAGTAAAAAAATTTTCTATTTCACGTTTTTTGGTCTTTTTATATGCATCAGAAAGTTTTGGCAATGAATCTTCTAAAGGAAGCATTGCATACTCAACAGATGGCTTTTTCTTTTGGAAAGGGTTTTTTAGTTTGCCTGATTTATCGCAACTCATAAGCAATAAAAAAGTAGCAAAAAGTACTATATATGGTAATCTATTATGGTTCATTTTTGGTTAGCTTGAAAAACAAATATAACAAACAATACATCAATCAAATTTCTTGAAATGTTATAATAATTATAAAATTATCAACAATAGTATTCAATTAATTGAAATTCAATAATTAAACTTGTTGTTTATTTTTCAATAAAAAGTTTTGAAAACGTTTTCGTTACAACTACTTTTGAGGTCTCAAAAAAATAAAGTTAAAATGAAGTTTGGAATTATTAAAGAAAGAAAAAATCCACCCGATAGGAGAGTTGTTTTTACGCCTGAAGAATTAGTTAGATTAAAAACTGAACATCCTGAAGCTCAAATAAAAGTAGAAAGTTCTGATATTAGAGTTTTTTCAGATGAAGAGTATAGTAATTTAGGTTTAGAAGTTGCAACAGATATGACCGATTGTGATGTTTTATTTGGTGTAAAAGAAGTTCCAGTAGATGCATTAATTCCTAATAAAAAGTATTTTTTCTTTTCGCATACAATAAAATTTCAACCATATAATAGAAAGTTACTTCAAGCAGTTTTAGAAAAAAATATAGAATTGTACGACCATGAAACTATTGTTGATGCTAACAATAAAAGACTTATTGGTTTCGGAAGATATGCAGGAATAGTTGGTGCATACAATGGATTTAGAGCATTCGGAATTAAGTATGATCTTTTTAATTTGGCGAAAGCCGAAACATTAAAAAGCAAGGAAGATTTAATTGAAAGATTAAGAAGACCAATGCTTCCAAATATTAAAATTGTGCTTACAGGTCATGGAAAAGTAGGAATGGGCGCGAAAGAAATCCTCGATGGAATGAAAATTAAAGAGGTTTCAGTTGATGACTTTTTAAATAAAGTTTATACACAACCCGTTTATACTCAAATTGATGTTTTAGATTACAATAAAAGAATTGATGGCCAAGTTTTAGATAATCAAGATTTTTATAAAAATCCACAAGAGTATGTTTCCGATTTTGAACGATTTACTAAAGTTGCAGATATTTATATGGCAGGACATTTTCATGGAAATGGTGCGCCCGATATTTTAACACGTGAAATGTTAAACGCTCCAAAAAATAAAATTCAAGTCGTTGCAGATATTTCTTGTGATGTTGATGGTCCAATTGCATGTACTGTAAAAGCATCAACCATTGCTGAACCATTTTTTGGATATTTGCCAAGTGGGCACAAAGAAGTTTCCTATACACATCCAGGTTCAATTATGGTAATGTCGGTTGATAATTTGCCTTGCGAATTGCCTAAAGATGCGAGTGAAGGATTTGGAGAAATGTTTATGGAACATGTGATTCCAGCTTTTTTTAATGGTGATAAAGATGGAATATTGCAAAGAGCTAAAATAACCGAGAAAGGTAAACTCACAGAAAGATTCCAATATTTACAAGATTATGTAGATGGAAAATAGCAAAAAAATCCCGATTCGTTTCGGGATTTTTTGTTAATAATAAAAACTATATATTTGATACAATAAAATTTGTGTCGTGAAAAAATATTTCTTTCATAGTTTTTTGTTTCTTTTATTGAGTTTTAGTGTAAAATCTCAGCAATTGTTACCTTTTGTTGAAAATTTTACAAAAACAGAATATAATGGCGATAATCAAGTTTGGAGTGTTTGCCAAGGGAATGATAATGCTATTTATTTTGCGAACAATCATTATTTTTTGCGTTACAATGGAGTGAAATGGGAGAAGTACACGTTGCCTAACAAAACTATAATTCGTTCCGTTTTTGCTGATAGTGATAAAATATATTGTGGTTCTTATAATGAATTTGGATACTGGAAACGAGTTCATGGCGAAATGAAATACACATCATTATCAAAAGGTAAAAAACTTTTTACAGGCGCTTCAAATAATGAAGAAATTTGGAAGATATTCAAATTTAAAAATCAAATTTACTTTCAATCATTCAATGAAATTTTTATTTTAAATGGTAATAAAATTGAAAAGATTAAGATACCATTTCAAATTTCTTATTGTTTTCCTCTAAAAGAAAAATTGTACGTTGCTTCAGTTACAAATGGTGTTTATTTACTTGAAAATAAAAAGTTTGTAAAAATTAATAAGTGGATTACTCTCGAAAATACTATAATTCATTCTATTGATTCAAATTCTGATGGTACTTTTATATTTACAAAAAAGAATGGTGTTTATGTTGAAAAGAATGGAATTTTATCTACTTGGAATCATCCAATAAACACTATTTTAAAATCAGAGTTAATCATTACAGCAAGATTTATTGATAATGATAGATTAGCCATTGGGACAGCTTTTAAAGGTGTTTATGTAGTTGATTTTAAAAAGAATAAAACCATAAGTATAAATAGAAATAATTCTTTAAAGAACAATTCGATTTTAAGTATTGGATTTGATAAAGAAAATGATTTGTGGTTAGGAATGGATAATGGCATTGCTCATGTTGAAATTAATTCTCCGTTTTCAGTTTTTTCAGATAATTCAGGAGTTTTGGGTTCTGTTTATGCGATTTCACCAACAAAAAATGGTTATTTGCTTGGTTCAAATCATGGTTTGTTTGTTTATGAAAATAATTTATTGAGGTTTATTGATAATTCACAAGGGCAAGTTTGGGATATTAATAAAGTTGATAATAATTATTTAATTGGACACAATGATGGAACCTTTTTGTTTGATAATACTTCCTACAGAAAAGTAAATCCAATAAATGGAGGTTGGCAATTATTGAAAAACAACTTTTCGAACAATTATTTTATGGCACATTATGCAGGAATAATTGCATACTCTAGCGATGATTTTTCTAATTTTAAACGATTAGAAGGACTGACAAAACCTATAAAAACGGTTGCCCAGAATAAAGAGGATGAGTTATGGGCTGTTGATAATTATAAAAGTTTATATAAAATTAATTTCAACCCTGATTTTAAGGTTAAAAGGATAGAAAACGTTACTAAAAGTAATGGAATTTCAAATGATTATGAAGTAAAAATGTTTAACTACAAAAATCAAATTTTATTTCTTATCCACAATTCATGGTACAATTATAATTCATTGACTAATAAATTAGAAATCAATTCGGTTTTCAATAAATTATTTAAGGATATTTCACAAATAATAGCTGTAAATAATGAGCAATTTGTGATTTTAAAAAATGGATTATTTTACCTAATTACTCAAGATGATAATGGCTTTATTAGTGAGCTAATTCCTGAAAAATATTATAAAGGAAAAATTGTAAATCAAGATACAAAAGTGTACCAGTTTGGGAAGGAATTGATAATTAATCTTGATGATGGTTTTTTTGTTTTTGAACCTACTAAATCCAAATTGAATATAGGAGTTATAAAAGTAGAAGGGTTTTATCAAGGCAAATTGATTGATGAAGATTTTAATTTAGAACACAATCAATCTATTGATTTAAATATTATTTCACCATATTATGGGTATAATGAACTTACATTATTTTATAAACTTAATAATACGGATGAAATGTTGCCAATATCAAATGGTAATATTAATTTGAATAACTTAACAAGTGGTAATCAAGAGGTTGAAATTTTTTATAATAACGGAAATGATTTTAAAAAGATTACATCATATGAGTTTAATGTAGCACGACCTTGGTATTTTTCTTTTTGGATGATATCATTTTACATATTGTTTTCATCTACGCTTTTGTTTTTATATTACAAATGGAATAAAATTAGATATTTAGAAAAAATAAAGTTAAAAGAAGAAGAATTAAAACATCAAAGAGAAATACTTCAATTAGAGTTAGATGCCGAAAATAAATTGAAAATTCAAGAATATGAAAAACATATTTTAGAAATTCAGGTGCAAACAAAAGCCTCAGAGGTAGCAGGGAAATCATTATCTATTGCAAAACAAACTGAAATGATAGAAGGTATTCAAAATTTACTTGAGAAAGAAAATGATATCTCTAATTTGAAAAATAATATTCGAAAAACTATTAAAATGAATTCCATCAATAAAAAAGAATGGGAAACGTTTGAAAATAATTTATTTAAAAGTCATGAAGATTTTATAAAAAGACTATCAATTAAATATCCTGCATTAACTTCAAAAGATAAAAAGCTTTGCATTTACCTCAAAATGAATTTAACTTCAAAGGAAATAGCTCCTTTAATGAATATTTCTTATCGTGGAGTTGAATTACATCGTTATAGACTCAGAAAGAAACTCAATATTGACCAAGAAATCAATCTTTCTAGTTTTATGAATAATATATAAAGTTAATGAATTATTTATCGATGTAATTTTTTTACAGTGAATTTTTTATAGATTTACTAATTTGTTTGCTACATCATATATACATCATTTGTAATTATTGATGATTAGTTGATATTTAATTTTTGATATTTTATAGTATTGAAAAACAATATTTTAAATAATATTTTACTATTATTGATGTAGTTATGTAGTATAAAATTCACTGCAACTATAACGATGTAATGATTATATTTGTGTGTACAATCCAATTATTACATTTCAATCATGAAAAACAGTATTCTAATTTTATTTTTATTGCTCTTTTCAGGAACTTTATTTTCACAAGAAATTGCGGGTAGAGTTGTTGATGAAAAGGGTAATGGTCTTCCAAGTGCAAATATTTCTAATGTTACTAGCAAACTAAATGTTGCCTCAGACTTAGATGGAAATTTTAAAATTAAAGCAAACAAAGGTGATAATCTTAAAATTTCGATGGTTGGTTACACCACAAAAAATGTAAAAGCAACATCAAATATAGTAATAGTACTTCAAGAAGAAGTTAGTACAATAAATGAAGTTGTAGTTATTGGTTATGGTACTAAGAAAGCTGGAGCAATTACAGGTTCGGTTTCACAAATTAAAGCAGCTGATATCGTAAAAACACCAGCACAAAATGCTATTCAGGCAATTCAAGGTAGAGCAGCAGGTGTTAATATTGTTACAAATGACGAACCTGGTGCAAATCCAACGATAAGAATTAGAGGTTTAGGAACTTTACTTGGAGCAAGAGATCCATTGTATATAATAGATGGAGTTGAAGCATCAAGTTTGAATGGTTTAAGTCCAAACGAAATTGCTACACTAGATATTTTAAAAGATGCTTCATCATTAGCGATTTATGGTCAAAAAGGTTCAAATGGTGTAGTTGTAGTTACCACAAAAAGAGGAAAAGGAGAAATTAAAGTTAATTATGATGCTTATTATGGTCAGAAATTTATTCAACGTAAGGTGAAAATGTCTGATTCTTATAGGTATGCGTACTATAACAACACTGCTCTTGGTTCATCTTCCTATTTTAATTTTACGCAACCTAATAATACAACATGGTTAGATGAAATAACGTCGACTGGTGAAGTAATAAGTAATTATATTTCTTTATCTGGCGGAGTTGATAATGCAAATTATTATTTTGGAGCAACAAACTATAAAGAAAAAGGAATTTTAAATGGAACTGAATTTGAAAGAACAAACATTAGTTCAAGAAATGAGTTCAAACTTCTAAATAAAACTTTGAAAATTACCCCAGCAATTAATGTAGCAATTGTTAATAATACACCAAAACCATTAAGTGCTTTTACAAATGCTTACAAACAATCTCCAATTGTTCCTGTGAAATTCGCAAACGGTCGTTGGGGTGTTCCTTTGAGAGATCCAGCAACAGGTTTGATTGACATAAATGGTAGCGACAGATTTAATAATGTTGGAAATCCTGTTGCTCAATTATATTATACTAATGAGCAAAATAAAAATGTAACTCTTTTTGGTTCAATTGGTGCAGAATTACAAATTTTTAAAGATTTAAAATTCAATTCAAATTTTGGTGCTACTTACGATTGGTCAAGAGGATATACTTACACACCTTCACGAGAAATTTATTTATCTCAAAATCCAACGGATGAAATTGCAGATTATCCTGCAGCTTCTCCAATAAACACATTAAACCAAAGAAGAGGTAGTTCATATAGATGGAATTGGGACAACTTTGCAACATATAAAAAGGCATTTGGAAATAGTGAGTTAACTTTTGTTGCAGGAATGTCAAGAACTACTTCTAATACATCTGAAAATTTATCGGGAACAAGATGGAATGTTCCTGAACAATCTAATTATTGGTCATTAGATCTATCATCATACAATACTGAAATAGCTCCAGGTTCTGTGGTTAGTAATATCAATTCAACACCAGTTGTTTCAATTGCTTATTTTGCAAGAGCGGAATATGAATATGATAATAAATACTTATTTTCTGCAACAATCAGGAAAGAGGGAATTAGCGCATTTCAATCTGACAAACGTTGGGCATACTTTCCTTCAGTTTCAGCAGGTTGGGTTATTACTAAAGAAAGTTTTATGGAAAATGTAAAATTTCTTAATTATTTAAAATTTAGAGGTGGTTATGGTGAAGTTGGAAATGGAAATACACTCAACTCTTTAAATTTACCTGTTTTTTCATCTGGAAATAATTATGCATTTGGCGATGATCAAAATATTTACCCAGGAAATAATCAACCATATCAAGTAGATCCTAACTTAACATGGGAAACCATGAAAGAAATTGATTTTGGATTAGATTTCAAGGTTTTAAATAATAAATTATCAGGTTCAGTTGATGTTTATGATAGAAAATCATCTGATATAATTTTGCCGATTACACTTCCATCAGTTCTCTCACCAGGATTAGTAACAGTTAATACTGGCGATGTAAGTAACAAAGGTGTAGAAGTTTCTTTAAAATGGAATTCTAAAATTAATGACAATTTTAATTATTATGTTTCAGGAAATTATTCCTACAACAAAAATGAGTTAACAAATGTTGACAATTCTTATTTTTCAGATTTTATAGGCGGAAGTATCAATAATGGTCAATGGACTAAAAAGGTTTTAGTTGGTGAAGCATTAGGAAGCTTTTATGTTTATCAAGTAACTGGTTTAAATGGTGATGGTAATTTTACTTATAGTGATGAGAGAGTTGTAGCAGGTTCTTACCTTCCAACTTTTACTTATGGTTTTAGCTTTGGTGGAAATTACAAAAATCTTGATTTTTCTGTTGACGCTTATGGCGTTGGGGGAAATAAAATTTATAACGGTAAAAAGGCACAACGTTTTGGTGGTGAAAATGTAGAGTATGATGTTTTACAAGATTTTTGGACACCATCTAATCCTAATGCTACAAATCCAACACCATTTAATAACGTGCCAATATCCTCAACTTACTACATTGAAGATGGTGATTATTTAAGAATAAATAATATTACTATTGGTTATACTTTGCCTAAGGTATATGAAAAAATTGATAAAGTAAGATTATATGTTTCTGCAATCAATCCATTCATTTTTACAAAATATTCTGGCTATTCTCCTGAGTTATCAGGTAGCGGAAATGGCGATCCATTGGGAAGTGCAGGTATAGAGCTTGACGCATACCCAACAAACAAAACGTTCTTATTAGGTTTAAATGTTAGTTTTTAATACAAAACAGTTATGATGTCAAATTTTAAAATAAAAATAATTAGTCTTTTCTTATTGACCTTTGCATTAGCATCGTGTGAAGAAGATTTAGATGTTAAATCTCAAAATGCAATCTCAGAATTTGATTTTTTGAATAATCCTGATAATGCAGTCCAATTAGTTAATGGAGTTTACAATAAACAATTAGATTACAATATGTATTCTTTTTCATGGATTGGAATGACTAGTATTACTTCAGATGATGCAGATAAAGGTTCTACATTATCGGATTCAGGTTCTGATAAACATAAAATGGATAATTTAACATTTGAAGCATCGGATATATCATTTAAAGATGTTTGGAATGGCAGGTATGATGGAATTTATAGAGCAAATAATGCATTATTCTATTTAGAACAATTAACCATTGATGCAACTTTAAAAAATAGGTTGATTGGTGAAGTAAAGTTTTTAAGAGCATTGTTCTATTTTGATTTAGTAAGATGTTATGGTGGAGTTCCAATTGTTACTTCAAAAATTGATATAAATGATGTTGAAACAATAAATGAAATTGTTTTTACAAGAAGAACAAAAGCTGAAACTTATGCTCAAATTGAAGCTGATTTATTAGATGCCATTGAAAAACTACCTTTAAAATCACAATATGCTCCAAACGATTTAGGAAGAGCAAGTAAAGGAGCAGCTCAAGCACTTTTAGCCAAAGCTTATTTATATCAAGAAAAATGGATGGATGCTTATGATATGGCAGGAAATGTAATTACATCCGGTCAATATGCTTTACTTCCTGATTATTCTCATGTTTGGAGGGAAGTCGGCGAAAATAAATTAGAATCTATTTATGAGGTTCAAGCAACATTAACCCTTGGTTTAAGAGATTATACTAATGTTCAAGGTCCAAGAGGAACGCCAGATTTAGGTTGGGGTTTTAATACACCATCACTAAATTTAGCAAATTCTTATCAAGCAGGAGATGTTAGAAAAAATGCTACAGTAATGTTTGTACCATCAACGCTTTGGGATGGATTTGCTGCTCCAACATCATGGACTAATCCAAGATACAATTACAAAGCTTATCAAAGTCCAATTGCTGAACCGTGGAATGGAGACAAAGGTACAACAGCAAAAAACTTCAGAATTCTTAAATACAGCGATATTTTATTGATTAGAGCAGAAGCAGGTTTCCATGCTGGAATGACAGGTGAAGCTGTTGATAGAGTAAACGAAATTAGAACTCGTGCTGGTCTTCCAACACTTACATCAGTAACATTACAACAAATTTTAAATGAAAGACGTTGGGAAATGGCTATGGAACATGACAGATGGTTTGATTTGGTAAGAACAGGAACTGCTCAAAGTGCAATGGCTGCTGATGGTAAAACTTTCATCACCGGAACTCACGAACTTTTCCCAATTCCATTAGACCAAATAATTCAAAGTGGAAATCGATTAACACAAAATCCAGGATATTAACAAAAATTAAATTAACTTAAATTAAATATTTTATTATGAAAACAAACAAAATTCTAGTTTCTGCATTTGCATTATCTATTGCATTTGCATCATTCACAAGCTGTGGAAGCGATGATGATAATTCATTACCACCAATTGGCGGTTACAACAATGCTGACGAAGTTGCTGCTACTGCATTAAAAGCATATTGGCCACTAGATGGAGATGGAAATGAGTCTATTTCAAATACTGCTCCTTCTTCTACAGTTGCTACATCTTATGTTACAGGTGTAAAAGGTCAAGCAGCGAGTTTTAACACAGGTTATATGGCATATCCTTCGATTGCTGCTTTAGCAACTACATCAGGTAGTGCTTCAGTAAGTTGTTGGGCAAAAATTTCAAATACTAAATTAGTAGCTGGTGGAGTTAGTAATATCTCACCGATCTTTTCTTTAACAAGATCAAGTGAAATTTTTGGTAATTTAAATATTATGGGTGAAACACATGGTTTAACAACTAGTGACACTATCCAGGTGAAAGGAATTTTTAGAATTAAACAAACTGATGGTTCAGAATTTGGTGGTGATGCAGTTAACATGACTAAAATGGAACAATGGATGATTGATGCTAATGCAGCTGGAGAAAATCATCAAGCATTTGCTAACAAAATTGGTGGTCAATGGGCACATATAGTTTATGTTTTTGATGGACCAGCAGGTGCAAATAGATTGTATGTTAATGGTGTAAAAATTTCTAACCCTCAATGGGAAATTAGAAATGGTGGAGCAGCAAAACCATTAAATCATTTTACTCCTACAAGACCAGTTATTGGAGCTTTAGAAACTGTTGTAAATGGAACAAATACTGATGCTTGGAACGCAGCTTTAAAAGGTCAAGTTGATGAGGTAAGAGTTTTTGATAAACCATTGACTCCAGCAGAAATCGGTGCTTTATATGAATTAGAAAAAGCAGGTAGATAATTCTTCTTTTTCAATCTGACGGATTTTTATAAATCCGTCAGATTTTTATTTTTTAATTTTCAATAATATATTATCATGAACAGTTTTTCAAAATATTTACTTATTATTCCTTTTCTTTTCAGTTCTTGCTCGTGTTCAGATAAGTCGACTATTGTTGAAGAGGAAGAAGAAATTATTGTTCCAGTAATAAATGATCCCATAACGCCTATTTCAGATACTGATGCTTTAGACCAAGTTCAAAAAGATGTACTAAAGTATTTTTGGGAATATGCAGAAACTAACTCAAAATTAGCCAGAGAACGATATCATACTGATGATGTTTCAAATGATGCCAATATTGTAACCACAGGAGGTTCAGGATTTGGATTAATGACAATTATTGTAGGTGTAGAACGAGGTTTTGTCAATAGGGCAGAAGCTGTTTCTCGACTTACAACAGCATTAAATTTTCTTGAAACCGCTGACAGATTTCATGGTGCATGGCCGCATTGGATTAATGGTACAAATGGTCATGTAATTCCGTTTGGAACTAAAGATAATGGTGGTGATTTAGTAGAAACATCGTTTCTTTGTCAAGGTTTGATTACTGTTCGAGAATATTTTAAAAACGGAACAGCAGAAGAGCAAGCTTTAGCTCAAAAGGCAGATGACTTGTGGAAAGGTGTCGAGTGGGATTGGTACACTAAAGGAGAAAATGCTTTGTATTGGCATTGGTCGCCAAACTACGGTTGGGAAATGAATTTCAAATTAGAAGGTTATAACGAATGTTTAATTACTTATGTTATGGCCGCTGCTTCACCAACGCATCCAATTTCAACTTTAGCTTATAATCAAGCATGGGCAAGAAATGGAGCTATTCAAAATGCTTCAACAAGATATGGAATTCCTGTAGTTTTTAATTATAATGGTGCTAACGGAAACGTTGGTCCAATGTTTTGGGCTCACTATTCTTATTTAGGTCTTGATCCAAGAGGATTGTCAGATCAGTATGCAAATTATTGGACGCTTATTCAAAATCATGCAAAAATAATGTTAGAATATTGCAAGGCTAACCCTTTAGCATACACAGATTATAGTGATAAATGTTGGGGTTTAACGGCTAGTTATTCAAGAAATTCTAATGGTTCAACAGGATATGCAGCTCATCAACCTAATAACGATAGAGGTGTCATATCTCCAACAGCTGCCTTATCATCATTTCCATATACTCCAGTTGAAAGTATGAAATTTCTAAAATATTTGTATCAAGAACATCGAGCAAGATATGTTGGAGTTGCTGGACCTTATGATGCATTTTCTCCAAAATATATTTGGAAAACACCAAGATATTTAGCCATAGATCAAGGAACAATTGCACCTATGATTGAAAATCACCGTACAGGATTGTTATGGAATTTATTCATGCAAGCTCCAGAAGTTAAAACAGGATTACAAAATTTAGGATTTTCATCAACGCAACACGGATTTTAATGAAAAAATATTGCCTCATTCTATCATTATTTTCAATATCAATTTTTTCTCAAGAAATAAAAGCATCATTTTCTAAAGAAATTAAGACAAAACATGAATTACAATATATTCTTCAACTTCCATTAAATCAAAAAGAAAAATTTCCCTTAATAGTTTTTCTTCATGGTTCAGGCGAAAGAGGAACAGAATTAGATTTAGTTAAAAATCACAGTCCATTTACATATCAAAGTTTAATAAAAGAATCGTGTGCTATTTTAGCTCCACAATGTCCCGAAAATATTTGGTGGGATACAACAGCAATTTATCAATTAATAGTAGAAATCTCTGCAAAATATAATGTTGATAAATCTAGAATTTATTTAACAGGATTGAGTATGGGCGGATGGGGAACATTTAAATTAGCATTGGAACATCCTGAACTTTTTGCAGCAATTGCTCCAGTATGTCCACCAGTTGATAGAGTAATGATAATTCAAGCTGAGAAGTTAAAAAATTTACCAATTCAAATTTTTCATGGTGCTCTAGATGATGTTGTACCAGTAAATAATTCGATTGATATTTTTAGTGAATTAAAAAAAGTTAATCCTAATGCAAGCTTAACCATTTTTCCAAACGACAATCACAACAGTTGGGATTCAACCTATTCAAATCCAAAATTTTATGAATGGATGTTTCAACAAAAAAAACAATAATTAGTTTACAATAAATTTGAATTATGAGATTAAAAAATCATATAGTTATACTTGCTCTTTTATCGGTATCAGTAATTTTTGCACAAAAGAAAAAAACCGTTGCAATTGCACCTAAAAACCAATTCATTTCAGAATTATTATCAAGAATGACTCTCGATGAAAAGTTAGGTCAATTGAATCTTCCTACTTCTGGTGATATTACAACTGGACAAGCTGGAAGTTCTGATATTGCAAAAAAAATTAAAGAAGGAAAAGTAGGAGGATTATTTAATATAAAATCGGTTTCTAGAATTAAGGAAGTTCAAAAAGTTGCCATAGAACAAAGCCGACTTAAAATTCCGCTAATTTTTGCAATGGATGTAATTCATGGGTATGAAACAATTTTTCCAATTCCTCTAGGATTATCTTCCTCATGGGATATGCCTATGATTCAACAAACTGCCAGAATTGCTGCAAATGAAGCAACGGCAGATGGAATCAATTGGACTTTTTCACCTATGGTTGATTTATCTAGAGAACCACGTTGGGGAAGAGTTTCTGAAGGAAGTGGTGAAGACACATATTTAGGCAGTCAAATCGCAAAAGCAATGGTTAACGGTTATCAGAATAATGACCTTAAAGCTAAAAACTCTTTGTTAGCTTGTGTAAAACATTTTGCACTTTATGGCGCACCAGAAGCTGGAAGAGACTACAATACTGTAGATATGAGTCGTGTTAGAATGTATAATGAATATTTTCCACCATATAAAGCAGCCGTTGACGCTGGAGTTGGAACTGCAATGGCTTCTTTCAATGAAGTTGACGGAATTCCTGCAACAGGTAACAAATGGTTGATGACCGATGTTTTAAGAAATCAATGGAAGTTCAATGGTTTTGTAGTAACAGATTATACAGGTATTCCCGAAATGATAGAGCACGGAATGGGCGATTTGCAAAATTGTTCTTCGTTAGCACTTAAAGCCGGAATTGACATGGATATGGTTGGAGAAGGTTTTTTATCGACTTTAAAAAAATCTTTAGAAGAAGGTAAAATTTCAATGAGTGATATTGATACTGCTGTTACCCGAATTTTAGCCGCAAAATATGATTTAGGGTTATTTGAAAATCCTTATAAAAATTGCGATATTGATTTAGCAAAAAAAGAAATTTTTTCAAAAGAAAATAGAGATTTTGCCCGTAAAGTTGCATCTGAATCTATGGTATTATTAAAAAACGACAAAAATATTTTACCTTTAAAAAAATCGGGAACTATTGCACTTTTTGGACCACTTTTCGATAATAAAGCGAATATGCCCGGTACATGGAGCGTTGCAGCAAATTTTGATAAACCAATAACAATTTTAGAAGGTTTAAAAAGTACTGTTGGAAAAAGTGTGAATATACTTTCTGCTCGAGGATGTAATTTCCTTTCAACTGCAGCAGAAGAAAAAATCAATATCAATCCTCACAATCCAAAATCGTATGTGAGAGATAATAGAACTGATGAGGAATTAATTGCAGAAGCTCTTGAAGTAGCAAAAAAATCAGACGTTTTAATTGCAGTTCTTGGTGAAGGTGCAGAGATGAATGGCGAATGTAGTAGTCGTTCAAGTATAGAATTGCCGCTTGTGCAGAAAAGATTACTTGACGAATTACTTAAAACAGGTAAACCAGTAGTTTTAGTATTATTTACAGGAAGACCATTAGTTTTAGTAGAAGAAGATAAAAAATTATCAACAATATTAAATGTTTGGTTTCCTGGTAGTGAAGCTGGTTTAGCAATTTCTGATGTACTTTTTGGGGATGTCAATCCTTCAGGTAAATTAACAGCTACTTGGCCAAGAAATGTTGGGCAAATTCCAATTTATTATAATCATAAAAATACAGGAAGACCATTAAACAACAAGGAAGGAAAGTTTCAAAAGTTTCTTTCTAACTATCTTGATGTCCCAAATGAGCCACTTTATCCATTTGGGTATGGTTTAAGTTACACTAATTTTGAATATTCTAATTTAAAAACGTCATCATCAAAAATGAATTTTTCTGAAAAAGTTTCAATTTCTGTTGATGTTTTAAATTCAGGTAATTATGATGGAAAAGAAATAGTTCAATTATATATTAGAGATGTTGTTGGTTCGATAACTCGTCCAATGAAAGAACTAAAAGGATTCAAAAAAATATTCCTTAAAAAAGGAGAAAAGCAAACAGTAACTTTCGAAATTTCTGTAGAAGATTTAAAATTCTATAATTCAGATTTACAATTTGTTGCAGAAGAAGGTCAGTTTGAAATATTCATCGGGAAAGATTCCGATGCTACCAATAAAATAAATTTGGAGTTAGTTAAATAGAATTTTTTTGTGCATTTTTAAAGCCCTTTAGCACTTTACTAAAGGGTTTTTTTGAAAAAAATAATATTCTTTTCTCTATCTTTAGCAAAAAATATATAAAATGAAATACAAATTAACTACAATTCTACTTTTGTTTATTGCTTTTTTAAATGCACAAAACATACAATCACCATCTAAAAATATTTCTTTAGATTTTAAATTATCTTCTGATGGAATTCCTAGTTATACTTTAGCATATAAAAATAAACCTATAATACTTCAAAGCGATTTAGGAATTAAACTAAAAGAAACAAATAGTCTTGACGCTAATTTTCGTATCGAAAATATTGATAGAAAAAGTGTCAACGAAACTTGGAAACCTGTTTTGGGCGAACAGTCAAATATTAAAAATAACTACAACGAAATGACGGTTTCTCTTTCGCAGTTATCAAGTAACAGAAAGTTAAATATTATTTTCAGAGTTTTTGATGAAGGCGTTGCATTTCGTTATGAATTTCCAAAACAACCAAGTTTAAATTATTTTATAATTTCTGATGAGAAATCACAATTTAATCTAACAGGAAATCACAAAACTTTTTGGATTCCGGGCGATTATGATTCACAAGAATATGTGTATAATGAAACAAAATTATCTGAAGTTGATAATTCAAAAATAGATTTGAATAATGGCATTGGTTTAAAATCTATTAAAGATAAATACAGAGTGCAATCGCCATTACAAATGAAAACTGCTGATGGAATTTACATCAATATTTTCGAAGCTGCGGTTGTCAATTATCCTGTAATGCATTTAGATTTAGTTCCTAATGAATATAAATTAACATCAAATTTAGTTCCTAATGCCATTGGAGATAAAGCGTATCTTCAAGCACCATGCGTTTCTCCTTGGCGAACAATTATGGTGAGTGATGATGCTCGAGATATTGTTTCTTCAAAAATGATTTTAAATTTAAACGAACCTTGTAAAATCGAAGATACTTCTTTCATTAAACCCATGAAATATGTTGGAATTTGGTGGGAAATGCACGTTGGAAAAGCCACATGGGATTATGCAGGTTCGCAAAATGCACAAAATGCTGCAGGAAATTTAATTCCAACAGGAAAACACGGCGCAACAACTGCGAATACGAAACGATATATTGACTTTGCTGCAAAACACGGTTTTGATGGAGTTCTTGTCGAAGGTTGGAACGTAGGTTGGGAAGATTGGTTCGGAAATTGGAAAGAAAATGTTTTCGATTTTGTAACACCATATCCAGATTATAATTTGAAAGAAATCAATGATTATGCAAAGTCAAAAGGTGTAAAAATGATTATGCATCACGAAACTTCAGGTTCTGTGGCTAATTATGAAAGACATCTTGACAGAGCTTTAAATTTAATGAAAGAGTATGGTTATCCTGCAGCAAAATCTGGTTATGTAGGTCGAATTATTCCTCGTGGCGAATTTCATGACGGACAAACTATGGTTAACCATTTCAATTTTGTAGCAAAACGTTTTGCAGATTATAAAATGATGGTCAACTCGCACGAAAGTTCACGTCCAACAGGTTTCAGCAGAACGTATCCAAACTATATTGCTGCCGAAGCTGCTCGTGGAAATGAGTTCAACGCTTGGAGCAACGGAAATCCACCAATGCACGAAACAATTCTACCATTTACACGTCTTCTTGGTGGACCAATGGATTACACACCAGGAATTTTTGAAATCAAAATGAGTGTGTATGATAAGTCAAAAACAGAGCAAGTTCATACAACATTAGCTAAACAATTGGCACTTTACATCACCATGTATTCACCTTTACAAATGGCTGCCGATTTACCAGAAAACTACGAAAAATATCCAGATGCTTTTCAGTTCATTAAAGATGTAGCAGTCGATTGGCAAGAATCAAAATACCTTGAAGCGGAACCAGGCGACTATTTAACTATTGCCCGAAAAGACAAACATTCAGAGAATTGGTTCCTTGGTGCAATAACCGATGAGAATAAAAGAACAACCGAAATTAAACTTGATTTTCTTTCGCCAAATAAAAAGTATAAAGCCACAATTTATCAAGATGGCAAAACTGCCGATTGGAAAAATAACCCAATAAGCTATGATATAAAAACGATGCAAGTTACTTCTAAGTCAAAAATTAAATTAAGTTTAGCTAATGGTGGCGGAACTGCTATAAGTTTTGAACCCATAAATTAATTTTTTCAATGAGCCATTTCCTGCTATCCATTACAAGCAATTGTGCAAAAACCTTTTTTTCTAATGACAAAAAAGAAGCTTCTTTGGTCGCTTTTTTTCGTCAAGAAAAAATAGATTTTTCACAAAATTGGCTTTCCATTGCTATCAGGGCTAGTTTGGTTTTAATACTCCTGTTTTCGTTTAAAAATACGTTTTCCCAACAAAAAACCTATTGTAATCCCATCAATATTGACTATGGTTACACACCTTTTAAATGGTTTTCTGAACAAGGAAAACACCGCGCTACTGCTGATCCAGTTATTGTAAATTTTCAAAAAAAATATTTTCTTTTTTCTACAAATCAAGAAGGATATTGGTGGAGCGATAACATGCTCAATTGGAATTTTGTATACAGAAAATTCCTTTTAGACAATAAATACACTCACGACTTGAATGCGCCAGGAGTTTTTGCAATGAAAGATACTTTATATGTTTATGGTTCTACGCACGAAAAAGATTTCCCCATTTGGAAAAGTACAAATCCAACAAAAGATGATTGGAAAATTGCCATAGATACATTAAATGTTGGCGCATGGGATCCAGGATTTCTTTATGATGAAGAAAAAGATAAATTGTTTCTATATTGGGGTTCAAGTAATGAATTTCCACTTCTTGGTACAGAGTTAAACACAAAAACCTTACAATCGGATGGATTTGTAAAACCTATTTTAACTTTAAAACCAAATGATCACGGTTGGGAACGATTTGGAGAATATAACGACAATTCATTTTTACAACCGTTTATGGAAGGTGCATGGGTTACAAAGTATAAGAATAAATACTATTTTCAATATGGTGCACCAGCAACAGAATTTTCAGGATATGCTGACGGAGTTTATGTTAGTGAAAATCCTTTAGAAGGTTTTGCTTATCAATCACACAATCCTTTTTCCTATAAACCTGGAGGTTTTGCTCGTGGTGCTGGACATGGCGCAACATATCAAGACAATTTTGGAAATTGGTGGCATACATCAACTGTAATTTTAGGACAAAAAAACAATTTCGAACGTCGAATCGGTATTTGGCCAAGTGGTTTTGACAAAGACGATGTTATGTATTGTAACACAGCTTATGGCGATTATCCAACATTGTTGCCTGAGTTTGCAAAAGAAAAAGACTTTACAAAAGGATTATTTTCAGGTTGGATGTTACTAAATTATAATAAACCTGTTCAAGTTTCCTCAACACTTGGTGGAAACCAACCTAATTATGCTGTCGATGAAGATATGCGAACCTATTGGAGTGCAAAAACAGGTGAAAAAGGCGAGTGGTTTCAAACCGATTTAGGTGAAGTTTCAACAATTAATGCTATCCAAATAAATTACGCTGATCAGGATGTTGAATTTATGGGTAAAACGCTAGGAAAATTTCATCAGTATAAAATTTTAGCGTCTATCGATGGTAAAAAATGGACAACACTTGTTGATAAAAGCCAAAATAAAACAGATGTTCCACACGATTATATTGAGTTTGAAAATCCTTCAAAAGCACGCTATTTAAAATTAGAAAACATCAAAATGCCAACAGGAAAATTTGCCTTGAGTGGTTTTAGAGTTTTTGGAAAAGGAAACGGAAATGCTCCAAAAGCGGTTGTAAAATTTGTTGTACTTCGAGCTGATGCAAAAAAATACGGAGAAAGAAGAAGCTCATGGATTCGTTGGCAACAAAATCCCGATGCTGATGGTTATGTAATCTATTTTGGAAAATCGGCGGATAAACTTTATGGAAGTATTATGGTTTATGGCAAAAACGATTATTTCTTTACAGGAATGGATAGAACAGATACCTATTATTTTCAAATTGAAGCTTTCAATAATAATGGAATAAGTCCAAGGACAGAAGTCATTAAATGTGAATAAATGAAAAAAAATATTCTTTTTATAGTTTTGTTTTTTACTTCAGTTCAAGTTTTCTCTCAAACTGATATGAATGTTATGTCTTATAATATTCGATTGGGTTCAGCAAATGATGGAGAAAATAATTGGGAAATTAGAAAAGAAAAAGTTACCGATTTATTGAATTATTACGAAGCAAGTTTTATAGGTTTACAAGAAGTTCAAAAGTTTCAATTGGATTTTATTTTGATGAAATCTCCCAATTATGATTATATAGGTTTGCCACGAGAAGCAGGAGAATTTGCGGAATATTCGTGTATTTTATTCAACAAAAAAGAGTTTAAACTAATAGAGCAAAAAACAATTTGGCTTTCAAAAACACCTGATTCGGTTTCAAAAGGTTGGGATGCAGCATGCCACCGAATTGTAACTTATGGATTGTTTAAAAACAAAAAATCAGGAAAGCAATTTTGGATTGCTAATACACATTTTGACCATGAAGGAAAAGTCGCCCGAATGGAATCGGCTAGAATGATTGTAAAATTAGTTATAGATTTAAAAGCTAAAAAACAAGTTCCAGTAATTATCACAGGAGATTTCAATGCCACTTCAAATGAAGATTCTGTTCAATTATTAAAACAATCGTTACATGAAGCTTCATCAGTTTCTGAAACAAAACCTTATGGTGAGAAAGCTACATGGAATGCTTTCGATTTCAAAACTAAACTTGAAAAACAAATTGATTACATTTTTTTTGATAAAATTTCTTCAATAAAAGTTCGAAAATTCATTACAATAAACGACTTTTATGACTTTAAATATCCAAGCGACCATTTGCCAATAATGGCAACATTTTTAATAAAATAACTAAATACTAAATAACCAAAACCAAAAACTAAAACTTATGAGTACAGAACAAAAAACTAATTGGGGTCAATTTATTCCTTTAGTAACCGTATTTTTCTTCTGGGGATTTGTAGCTGCAAGTAACGACATTTTAATTCCCGTATTTAAAAAAGCATTCGATTTAACACAAGGGCAAAGTCAGCTTGTATCTGTAGCATTTTATGTTGCTTACACAGTTGGTTCTATAATTTATATGATAATTTCCTATTTAACAAAAGGCGATTTAATTAATAGAATTGGATATAAAAACTCTTTAGCATTAGGTTTAGTGATTTCGGCTTTAGGAACTCTATTATTTTATCCTGCGGCAAACACAGGATCATTTCCATTAATGTTATCAGGATTGTTTATTGTTGCTTTAGGTTTTTCATTGCAACAAACAGTAGCAAATCCATTAGCGATTGCTTTAGGACCAATTACAACAGGTTCACAACGATTAACTTTAGCTGGAGGAATTAATAATTTAGGAACAACAATTGGACCGCTAATTGTGAGTTTTGCTATTTTTGGTTCAGCAACATCAGGAAACACCGATATGAGTATTGAAAGTGTAAAAATTCCTTATTTAGTTCTTGGAGCAGCATTTTTATTAGTTGCAATTTTATTAAAATTTTCATCATTACCTGATAAACCTCAAGCAGTTGTAGAATCAGACGAATCTATTAGTACATCTAGAAGTTCTGCATTGAAATATCCTCAATTGATTTTAGGAATGATTGCAATTTTTGTGTATGTAGGTGTTGAAGTATCTACAGCAAGTAATTTACCTGCATACATGGAAAAAGATTTAGGTTTTTTGACTAAAGATATTGCACCTTATATTTCTTTGTATTGGGCTAGTTTAATGATTGGTCGTTGGACTGGTGCAGTTGAAGCTTTTACAGAAGATATGAACTTACAAAAAATACTTCGTTTTATTGCACCTTACTTAGCTTTTGGAGTATTCTTATTTGTAAATGCTTTAGCAAAACATGATTTGTCTCCATTCTATGTTTATGCTTTAATTATTTTGGTATTAATTGCTGCTGATATGGCTAGTAAAGGAAATCCTGCAAAAATGCTTTTGATATTTTCATCATTAGGAATTTTAGCATTAGTTATTGGAATGGCTACTACAGGTATGACAAGTGTTTATGCATTTACTAGTGTTGGATTATTTTGTAGCACGCTTTGGCCATGTATTTTTACATTAGCGATTAGTGGTTTAGGAAAACACACAAGTCAAGGAAGTAGCTTTTTAATTATGATGATTATGGGTGGAGGAATTGTAAGTTGGTTGCAAGGATATGTTGCCGATTTAACAACAATTCATGTAAGTTATATTGTTGGTGTTTTATGTTTTGCTTATTTAGCTTTTTATGCTTGGAAAGTAAGTGGTATATTAAAAGATCAAGGAATTAATTTTGACAAAAAAGTTAGTGGCGGACATTAGAAAATAGTGTTCAGTAATCAGTGTTCAGTTTACAGTGATTATTCAATAATTTAAAAACTCCGAAGGAAATTTAGGTTTCTTTCGGAGTTTTTTTATCATGATAGTAATTATTTCTTAGTTTTGTGAAAAACATTAGCTATGCAAAAAAGTATCATTTTTATTTTTCTTTATTCTTGTTTTGTTTATGGTCAAAATAATAATAGTGAAGTTAAAGTAAATAACGATTTTGATAATCCTCCATTTAATATAGTAAAGAATAACAAAGTTCAAGATAGCTCTAAGATTGGTGTTAATATGAATGTTGCAGATTGCTCTTATTCTGTAGTTCCGCCTGCAATAGTAAATGGTGTATTTGTCACGGCAACATTTTCTGGATATGTATCTACATATCCAAATCAATATTCTACTTGTAGTGGTTCAGTAATAACACCTGCGAATTCAATTTGGTTAGGTTCATTTGGATCATTTAATTATACTCTAGATTTTGACCAACCTGTTAATAATTTAGTTATTGCTATGACAGGTGCTGGTTTTGAGAGTGAAAATTTTATATTTAATACAAACGGAGGAGTTCCATCGATAAGTTCGTCTCTATCATGTTTTTCTACCATAATTGGGAATACAATTTTAAGCGGAGCAGGTTCAGGAGTATCTGATGGAGGTGGAGGAATATTTACTATTACGGCTCCAAACAATTTTACTTCAATTACAATCAATGGAGACGGAGGTTCGAATGGCTCTTTAGTTTCTATTTGTTCAAATTCTATTGTGCCACTTTGTAATAGTGGGTCAATTGCTCCAATTTTATCCGATACAATTTTTTGTGGAGTTGATACTGTTAATTTAAATTCAATTAATGCAACTAATTTGCCTTCAGTTACTGGAGTAAGTTTAGCTTGGTTTACAACTGCCACAGCTACCAATGCAAATCAATTAACATTTGCTCAAGCGCAGTCTCAGCCAATAGGTGTAACTTATTATGCTGCTTTTTATGATAGTATAAATAATTGCTATAGTCCAACAACTTCTTTAACAGTTACTCTAAATCCGATAATTACACCATCATTTTCGTTGCCAAGTCAAATTTGTAAAGGTCAAGTGATCTCTGAATTTCCTACAGTTTCTAATGAAGGAATAATTGGCAGTTGGTCACCTCAAATAAATAATACTGCTTCTGCAACCTATACATTTACACCTAATGTTGGTCAATGTGCAGTAAATACTACTTTTAATCTAATTGTTAATCTAAAACCTAATGTAAATATTGATTACAGGTGCAATGGTAAGGATTATGAGTTAGTTGCTTTTTCTGATGTAACTTCTGACGTGTCATATAATTGGTTGGATTCAAATCAAGTTTTAGTCGGAACAAATTCAACTTTGGTTGTTACTGAGCCTGGAATATATCAACTAATTGTTAATAATCTTGGTTGTCAAGGCGAATCTTTTTATGCGGCAATTACTATTTATTGTGATATACAGAAAGGTATTTCACCAAACAACAATGGTTTTAATGACTTTTTTGAATTGAGCAATTTAGATGTTAAAAAACTCTCTATATTTAATAGATATGGTGTAAAAGTATATACTAGAGCAGATTATAAAAATGAATGGACTGGAATTTCAGAAAAAGGAGATGAATTACCTGATGGGGTTTATTATTATGTAATTGATTTTAAAGACGATAATTCTAAAACAGGATGGATTTACCTCAATAGAGAAAAGTAGTTTTATTTTTACTTCCAAAATTCATTTAATCGAATTGATTTTTTGGTATGCTTATCGTAAAAAAAGAATTGCAACCATTCATATATCCAAACTCTTTTTCCTATTCGAGTGTACCAACTCATTGCTTTTCTGATTTTTTTATCTCTATGAAGAAACAATCGCATTACAGCTTTTGGTCGTGATTGCATGATTACTTCAATTAATTTTACATATAAAATGATTTGCCAAGGGTTCAATTTAGTTTTTAAAATTTGATGTTTGTAATCCCATTTACGTTGATCTAATTGTATTATTTCTTTTTCTTTTACATCTTCAAAATAAGGTGTCCATTTATGTGGTGTAACATATAGCAATTGAATTTGATCTGGATCATAATGTAATAATTGTTTTAATGAATTTATAAAATCTTTAGTTGTTTCTTCACCAAATCCAACAACATAAGTAGCCATTGAAAGGATGTCATTTTTTCTTAAAATTTGAATTGCTTCTTTGTCCATTGTGGTTGAACCAGCTTTTTTGATAGTTTCTAAAACCGTTTCATCATAGTTTTCTATTCCTAATAAAAATCGTTCAAAACCAGCTTTTTTATATAAATGCATTATGTCTGCATCACGAACAATATTGTCTGCTCTTAGCGAACCTACTAGAGTTAAATCTAGATTTTTAGCAATTAAAGCTTCTAAAAATTCTTGCCATGCTTTTTTATAAGTTGCCGGATTTTCATCTGCAAAATTTATAACCTCTACTCCATATTCTTTGTGAAGCATTTCAATTTCATCGGCTAGTTTTTGAGGATTTCGATGACGCCATTTTTTCCAAAACAAACTTTGGCCACAATAACTACAAGGATAAGGACAACCACGTGAGAATTGTATAACAACTGCTTTTCGTTTTCCCCAATAGGTATAATTATATCCTTTCATTAATTCCCAACCAATTCTATAATTTTCTAAATCTTTAATTGTTGGTGCTATTGGTGTTTTTATTATTTCTGAATTATTTTTATAAGCAATACCTCTCACAGAATTTAAATCAGAATTTGTTTCTAAACTATTAATTAAATCAAGTATAACTTGCTCACCTTCACCACAAACAATATAATCTATTTGCGGATTTTCTTCAAGAATTTCTTTCCAATGATAGGTTGGGAAAACACCACCAATAATGATTCTAAACGAGTTATTTTCTTCTTTTATAAGATTTGTAATTTCATTAATAATTGGTTGTGCTGAGGTTGAACCTGAATGACCAAGTAAAATGAAATCTGGATTATATCTTATTGTTTCATCTACAATTTTTAAATGCTTCATGTTACTATAATCAGCATCTAAAAGTTTAACTTCATGTCCAATATCTATAAGTGGACCAGCAATTGAAAGTAATCCCAAAGGAGGCAAATGTTCATTAGGCATTCTACTTCCGATGGATAAGTGAGGTGGATTTATGATTAGTATTTTCATTTAATTTATATTTATTTTTTCTAAAACGATTTTTAAATACACAAAAGCGATTGGAATGTTGGCTAAAAGAATTAGTATTTTAATAGTAAAATAGTCTTGATGATTTCTTTGTGTTAGTAATAAATACAAAAGTTGCAAGAGCATTAATAGATTTACTAAAATTGCGATTATTACATACAAAACTCCAATAAAAAGTAGGTGTCCATTTGGAAATAATAATTGAATAATGAGAAGTATGGTTCCAATGATGAACGAACCAATGGCTAGTTGTGTTGAGAAAATACCTGTTGCATTTTCATATTGTTTTTTGGTCATAATTTTAGTTATTTGATTTTAACTTGATATATATAAGGTTTACAATTGTAATTAGTGTGCCTAATCCAAGAGTGAATAACCAGGTTTCATTCTCGAATAGACAATTGAATATGGATTCAATTAAAAAAAATGGATTGGTAATTATATCCCAACTATTAAAACGAAGAAAACGTCCTAAATAAATTCCAAAGGCGCATAAAAAACTTATTGTTATTATAAAAAGTGTCGATTCTTTTTTAGTGTAGAAAAAGTCAATTTGTTGATGAATTGTCGATATTGATAACATTCCAAAGTAAAAACCTGCTATTGTAAAACTTGAAAGTAGTATGAAATCAAAGCAAAATTGAATCAGATTGTTATGGTTTAAATGCACAAAATCAGTAATGAGGTAAAAGGTGTTAGGAAGAAAAAGTAACCATAATAAAATCAAAAACAGATTTTGGAAATTATATTTTTTTATACTTAAATCAATTTTTATGAAATTAGATATTATATAAGGAATAACCGCTAGAACTAAATTCCAAATAAGAAATAAAAGATAAAATGAATGGGTAATTTTTACACGAATTAAAAGTAAAACTAAGGCAATAATTGAACTAAAAATTAAAAAATTGTTTTGCTTTTTGTTTAATACATAAAGTGAAAATAAATTGTTCATAGTTACTTAATATTAAAGGTTGATTGAATTGTTTTAACAGGAATGGATAACATTTTATAAAAATTTAAATCATGAAATTGATGTGCATCTTTGCCGCGTTTGTAATTGTGAATAAAGTGTTTCATATGAGTAGGATAGAAGACAGTTCCAATGCAGATTACCATAAATAAGTAGGCACTTTTTTTACCATTTCCCAATAAAAAGTATTGCATTGCAATTTCATCTACAACAGTAACTCCAGTATTTGTAAGTACATGAATTACATCATGATCTTCTAGTTTTGGTTGCATTTCAAAATTGTATTTTAGTAGAAAACAACCCAAATGAAATCCTAAACTATCTTCTTTATAAGTGATTAATTCTTTTGGGGTTACATTCCAAGCAATTCCTTTTTTGATGAATTTTTGATAAGGTTTTTTGGTTAATTCGTACATTTTTTCAATTAGTAAATCTTTCATTTTTTGTATAATAAATAGTTTTATGTTTTTTCAAATTTTCCAATCTTGATAAGGTTTTCTTTATGTTGCTTTGGTAGGATTATAGATTTTATTAAATGGTCTAATCTTATTTTTTTGCTTGATTTATAAAGTTTTAGGATTGTAATTGTTGGGAAATTAGAAGTTTGAAAAAGTTGGACGTGGACAACCTTCGGAACTAATATTTGTTGGATTTGAATCAAAATGAAATAGCGAAAACTTCCTAAATGTTTTTTGTATTGTTGAAATAAATGAATAGTGAATTTTCCTTTTTGTAAATCGTTTTCTAAATGTACGTTTCTGTCAACAATCCATTCGTTGAAAGTAGTTGGTAAGTCTTTCAAGTCCATTCTTGATCCTAATCGATAGAAAACATCAAAAATTTCCTCCTTTTCAGTGATTTGTAATTTTCTTTCTAATAATTCAAACGAGCGAATCGAATAATCTATAAGCATATAAAGTACATCTCTATAAGCCCAATCTGGAATGGATTTACCGCGACTTTTTTCAACTCCTTGATGAATTTGAGTTATTGAATCAATGGTAGCTAAAGCCAAATCATTTTCAGAAAAAACAATCTTCTGAGCATATTCAACAGTTGAAAATAATCGTTCCAACGGATTTGCTGGAATTTTACCCGTAAAGTACAACCAATCTACTGCTTTGTTTAAAGCAAATTCGGCTGCTGAACCCGCAAAAATTAACAGAACTACATCTGTATTTTTCCAGATTTCTCTAACAATCGATTTCTCGTCAACAAAATAGCTCATGATTTAATTTTATTAGGATTGTGAATTAGAAGAATGGTTAGAATTCCTAGAGTATAAGCTATCATATCAGTCCATGAAAAAGAGTTTCCGAGTAAGATGTTTAGGAATTTGATTTTATCTAAATGAAGAAGTTCCAGAATGTTGATATATTGTAAAAATTCAATCATATAGCTTATTAATAATGATAGGATTGCAATTTTATTCAAATCTGTTTTTAGAAATGTTGCCAATAAGTAAAATACTAGAATTGATGCTAGATAGTCACCAAATATTGGTCGAATGAAATCATCTTTAGCATAAATAGCAATCAATATTTCTATTATTAAGATGCAACAACTGATGATTAGAAATTTTATATTTATATTCTTCATATTTTTAAAAGTACTTTGTATTCCAAAGTATTTGGATAAAAAAATAGTTTTAGCTTTTTGATATTAATTTTTCAAGCGCATCAATATGATCTTTGAACGCTTTTTTTCCTTCTTTGGTTGCAATGTATTTAGTATTAGGTTTTTTTCCGATAAACTGTTTTTCAATAGCAATATAGTTTTCAGATTCTAATGCTTTAGTATGAGAGGCAAGGTTTCCATCAGTTACTCCTAATAGTTCTTTAAGCATATTAAAATCGGCACTTTCGTTGACCATCAATACCGACATGATCCCCAAACGAATTCGGTGATCAAAGGCCTTGTTGATATTTTGTATTATGGTTTTCAAATTTTAATAATTGTCAAATATAGTTATTAACTTGTTAGAATTAGCCAACTGTGATGGAGCAACAACGTTTTCATTCAAAGGAATGTTTTGACCATAGCGTTCCTTCAAAATTGCTTTTACGCGATTATCATCTAAATTGAAAGACTTTAATTTTTCTAAATTGCACAGTTCAATATTGGCACCATTTTTATAAATTTTCCAAACATACTCTGAACAGTAAATGTTTTCGTCAGACCATTGAAAATAAATATCATAATCTTTATTAAATAAGTTTTTTCCATAGGATTTCATCTTTTCTAAAGAAGATTTATCTAAAAGAGTAGAATCTTTTAAACGCATAACAAGATATTTTTTATCGATTCCATGGCTAATCCAATCATTCAATAATGTCTTTTTTACAGGTTGAATTGCTTCATAAACATAGCATTTTCCATTTTCATTAAATATAATGCCACAATGGGAGAATTTTGAGTTGGTTGCAATTCTAACAGCTTCACATTGCTCTGATTGTGAAGATTGAAATATAATATCACCATCATTAAATGATTGTTGTGATTTTGTTTTCCAAAACTTTCCGTTTTCTGACACACTATTTGCACCAACAGAAAACAATAGTGTTAGAAAACACACCAATGAGATTATGATTATTTTTATTGACTTTTTCATAGATTTTAATTTCTATCATATTTAAAATACATAATACTTCCGTAAAGAATATGGCAAACTCCAAACCCTAGTGTCCAAAATAATAAACCATAACCATCATTATATGTTGAAATTAATCCAATAAGTACTAATGTAATTCCAAGATAACGAACGTCTCTAAAGGTATTTTTACTTGCGTTGATGCATCCAAGACCATAAAAAAGCAAAGTCGTAGGAGCGATTAATTCATAGTATTCTTTTTTAACCAATAAAAGTGCAAATATGCCTCCAGTTATTAATGGAATACCAAAGTTTACTAGTAGTTTTTTAGCAGAAACATTCCACAATTTTTCTCCTCGCTTTTTTGCTTTCAAATGACTTAAAATGACACCAGTAATTATAGAAAAAGTAATTACTAGAAAAGCTATAAATAATAATTGCAACGTTATATCTTCATTTGAAGGATAGTAATATGTTTTACCAATGACAATTTTGCTTTTATCAAAATTTGTAAACAATACATTGGCAAAATAAGCTCCAATCAATGCATAAACTCCTGCTAATATTCCTGATAAACCGCTTAAAGATAAAAACTGTGATGATTGTGACATCATTTGTTTGATATCTTTTATATCCTTTAAATAATCTTTTTCTTCCATTTTTAAAGTTCTTTGAAATACAAAGTAAATATATTTTTATCATTGCACCAAATGTTTTTTAAATTATTTTTGTAAAATGAAACCAACAGAGGAATATATACTGAAACAATCGCCTGAATTTCAGGGAATTTTATTTTATGTAATCAGTGTCGTTGAGCAAGAATTACCATCGACTGAACTACTTTTTAAATGGGGTATTCCTTATTTTTATTGGAACAAGAAACCATTTTGTTATCTAGCTCCAAATAAGAAAAAAGGTTTTGTTGATATTGGTTTTGCAAAAGGTTTTCAATTAAAACACAATCAGGAATATTTAATTGGAGAAAACAGAAATACAGTAAAATCATTACGCTATTATAATTTAGATTCTATTCCAGATACTATTTTAAGAGCTGTAATTAATGAAGCAAAATCATTATAAAAAAAGCTCCCGATTTCTCGGAAGCTTTCTTACTTTATTTTAGTATTCTCTGTTAATGTAAATCCAACCTGTTTTTGTTGGTTGATTGTTTTTGAATTGAATTACATAATAGTAAGTTCCATCGGGTAAATCATCACCTTTGTCACTTTGACCTTTCCATTCATCAACATAGTTTGATTTGGCATAAACTTTCATACCATATCTATTGTAAATTTCAAGTTTGTCTACATTTAATAAAGTCAAATCAAACGAATCGTTTAAAGTGTCATTATTAGGTGATATTCCTTTTTGAATTCCACAATAAACATTTGTAACATCAATAGGTTTTGTTGTACTACATCCATCAGCTCTAGTTATAGTTAAATAGAACGTGATTGGTAATGCTTCATTTACCGAAGTTGAAAGTAAATAAGAAGTTACATCAAAAGATTCATCAGTACCAACAACATTTGAGTTGTAAACCCATGAATATGTTGCTGTATTTTCATCATAACCATTTTCAATAGGATTAGCTTGTAGGGTAAAATTATCACCAATACAACCAGATTCAAATTCAAAATCAAATGCACTTTGAACAGTTACAGTGTAAGTTGTTGTTGAAGCACATTGACCAGCATTTGGAGTAAAGGTATAAATACCACTAGTTGTATTGCTAATTACTGATGGACTCCATGTTCCTATGAAACCATTTGATGAAGTTCCTACTAATATTTCAACAGGACCATTTTGACAAATAGTTGTAGCAGTTCCAAATGTAAAGATTGGAAGCGTTAAAGAATTTACCGTGATTGTACCAGATAAAGTTACAGAACTACATCCACCAGAAGTTGTTACAGTGTAATTATAAGTTCCTGCAACTGTTGGTGTTCCTGTAATTGTAAATATTCCAGAATTATACACACCTGTTACACCAGAAGGTAATCCCGAAGCAGTAACATTTGTAGCTCCATTTCCAGTAGTATATCCAATAGTAGTTATTGGAGTGTTAATACAAACAGATTGAATACTACTTCCAGAAGTTAAATTCATAGTAACGTTTGGAGAAACAGTAATTGTTCCATTCAATGTAACCGAACTACAACCACTTGAAGCTGTTACAGAATAATTATAAGTTCCTGCAACAGTTGCTATCCCTGTTATAGTATAAATTCCAGAATTAAATGTGCCAGTAACTCCAGATGGTAAACCTGAAGAAGTAACATTTGTAACTCCACTTCCTGCGGTGTATTCAATAGTAGCAATTGCAGTGTTAATACAAATATTTTGAATATTATTTCCAGAGGTTAAATTCAAAGTTGCGTTTGGAGAAACTGTAATTGTTCCATTTAATGTAACCGAACTGCATCCGCCAGAAGTTGTTACTGTGTAATTATATGTTCCTGAAATTGTTGGCGTTCCTGTTATAGTATAAATTCCAGAATTAAATGTGCCTGTTACACCTAAAGGTAATCCTGAAGAAGTAACATTTGTAGCTCCATTTGCTGTAGTATATTCAATAGTAGCAATGGCAGTATTAACACAAACGGATTGAGTTGAACTTCCAGAAGTTAAATTAATAGTAACATTTGGAGAAACTGTAATTGTTCCATTTAATGTAACCGAACCACAACCACCAGAAGTTGTTACAGAATAATTATAAGTTCCTGAAACAGTTGGTATTCCTGTTATAGTATAAATTCCAGAATTAAATGTGCCAGTAACACCTGATGGTAAACCACTTGAAGTTACATCTGTTACTCCATTTGTTGTAGTATAAATAATACTTGAAATTGGTGTGTTTATACAAACTGTTTGAACATTATTAGCAGAACCTAATTCCATTGTTACATCAGGAAGTATTGTGACAATTCCATTAGCTGAAGAACTTGAACAATTGGTTGTTGTATTTGTAATGATTACGCTATATAAACCACCAACTTGTGTTGTAAATGAATTTACATTTCCAGGATTAGTTGCAGTTGCTGGTACTGTCCAAGAATAATTGTAAGTTCCAGATGTGATAGGAGTTGCAGTTACTGTTGCAGTTCCTGTACTACAAATACTTGAATTATTTACACTTACAGAAGGTAAAGCTGGATCTGTTAGAATAACTAGATTACTTAAGTTTGTTGTACAATTATTTATTGTCATACTAAAGTTAGTATATACGCCAGAGTTTAAGCCAGAAATTACAATATTTCCTGAAGCATCCGATGTGTAACTTGCTGGGGAAGTGACAACTGTATCATCAGAATACGTGATTGAGTACGTTGCATTTGCAGCTAAATTACTAATTGTAACTGTTCCATCTGTTCCACTACATGTGGTTGGATTTGTACTTGATACTGTGGCTGGTGCTTGAATTGTGAAGTTTGCTACATAATAATTTCCACCATTATTTAAAACTAAATTATCAGTACATCCAGTAGTAGTTGTCAAACTACCATTTATATCATAATAAACTTGAATGGTGTAATTTCCGGGAGCAAAAGTTGTTAAATCTAATGGAGGAGTACATCCAGCTTGAGAAACACATTGCCATTTTTGTTGACCTGTTACACAAGTTCCACCTCCAACATTAAAGACACCAGATGTTGTATTACAATCACTATAGAAAGGTAAATTCCATGGAGTGAAAGCACCTGGAGTAGACGATGTAGGGAAAACTCGATAATTCATTCTTGCATCACAAATATTACTTGAACCTGATTTTTGAGTTTTGATTTCTGCACCTCTTAATAATAATGTAGCAGAGTTTTGAACGTGTACACCATAATTAATAGCAAAATTACTTCCATCAGGATTTATTAAATCTGTACCTGCACCATTGGTATTAAAGAATTTACCATCACCAGTTGTAGTACAATCTTGCATCCAAACAGCCGATGCATATATATTCAAATCACAAACATTTACTTGAATTTGCATCGTAGTTGTAGTAGCACATAGTCCACTATTTGGAGTAAAAGTATATGTTGTTGTAGCACTATTATTTAAAGCTGGACTCCATGTTCCAATAACTCCATTATTAGATGTTGTAGGAAGTGCACTCAAAGTTGTTCCAGAACAAATAGGAAGTACCTGAGTGAATGTTGGAACAGTTGGGTTTACAATTGTAATATTTAAAGTCGTTGGAATAGCACATTCTTGACCTACAATTGTTGTATTAGGTGTAAATGTGTAAGTTGTTGTTCCTACAATAGCTGTATTAATTGTCGCAGGATTCCAAGTTCCAGATATTCCATTATTTGAAGTTAAAGGCAATGTTGGAGCAACATTATTTTGACAAATTGGTGAAATTGCTGTAAATGTTGGTGTAACAATTGGATTAAAGGTAACGATTCCTGAACCACTTGCTGTTGCACTTGTAGAAGTACTTGTAATAACAACACTATAATTTCCGCCTGTAGTTGTAGTAAAGGAAGCAACATTTCCAGGATTTGTTACACCTGCAGGAACTGTCCAGACATAATTGTATGTGCCAGCTGTATTTGGTGTAGCAGTAACTGTTGCTGTTGTACCTTGACACTGTATTGGACTATTCACAGACACTGTTAATGATGGAGGTGTTATTGGAGGACAAGGAATAAATACTTTCATCGCATAAGATAAATAGGCATGCGTCAGGTTATTTGTTACCGAATAATCTAATGAAAAACTTGTTACAGGAGTTGTACTCATAAACCAATTTCCATATTCACCATTACCACTTACATCTGATGTTGCAACAGCTCCAGTTGTAGTAGTCAATAAATTTGCCGACGTTGTAGATGTAAATGTTACACCAACAAAATTAAATGTATCATTCCATCCAAAATCACCTAAATCAATATCCGCCATAGTGTATCTTGAGATAATTACAGGAGTTGAAAAAGTAAAGGTCAAATCTTGTGAAGGTGGATTTGATGTTGGACCAAAAGTTTCAAAAGTAGTAGTACCTGAAGTATCTAAATTCACAGGATTTCCAATTGGATTAATAGTTGGTGTATTTCCTGTTCCTGTAAAAGTTGCAGTAACAGTTCCTCCAGGATAAGTTCCAATTAATGTGTTTCCTGGTCCATCTGCCCAAACTATATACGCACCATCTTCATTATTATAAACTCTAGTCCAATCACTTGTTGCTGATCCACCGCAAACACTTCTAATAAAGTATTCATTACAACAATTTGGTGTTAGTCCTGTAATAGTATACGGACTTGAAGATACAGTTATCCATCCGGTTGATGAAGCTGTTGGATTTGGTGTTCCACAAGGTTGAACTAAAATTTGCCAAGATGTGGCGCTTCCTGCTTCTATCCAATTCAATTGTGTTGAATCAGTTATTACAGGTGTTGATGTAAATCCTAATGGTTTTGGACATGATACTGGAGGAGCACATGTAATATTTGATGACCAACCAGAACTAACATTAGTACCATTTGAAATAAAAACAAAGTATAGACAACCATTAGCAGCTGATGATGTTATAGAATCAGGTAGTGTGGTTCCAGAAAAAGAACCAATTAATGGTGCTGAAGCACTATTACCATTATAAACAGAAAGGACATCGAAACCTTCTTCTGTACTAAAACTTGTAAAAGTAATTGTTACTTTATCTCCTGTATTGGTTGGACATATTAACGTAGCAATATTTGAATTATTAGAATAGTTTGATAATAAACCAGGGTCAAAATAATTTCCACCACAAACAGGAGGTGCTAATTGTGTAGTTACATTTGCACCAACAGACCAGTTACTGAAATCGTTTCCGGCACATACTGCTCTTACATAAACTGTGTAACAAGTATTTGGTGTTAATCCAGTAATTAAAATAGGATTTGTAGTTGCAGCTATGCCTGATGTTCCTGTTGCTCCGTTTGTTGGAGCAGGTGAACCACATGGAAGTGCAATATATTCAAAGTTAGTTGCAGTACTATTATTTGTAAAACTTAATGTAGTAGAGTTTGAAGTTGTAGTTGAAAATGACAATGCTGTTGGACGAGGACATGTTGGTGCAGGTGCACAAACTATGTTTGCAACCCAACCACTAGAAACTACACTACCATCAGTTGTGAAAACAAAAGTTAAACATCCACCTGGCGCTGAAGATGTAATTTCACCAGGAGAATTTGTCCCTCCAAAAGTGCCAATTAAAGGAGCAGATGTGCTATTTCCATCATAAATACTTAAGAAATCACAACAACCTTCTGTTGAAAATGATGTGAAAGTAACAGTTACTAAATCGGTAGCATTTGTAGGACAGATAACAGTTGTTCCAGTAGCCGCAGTAATATTATTTGCATAATTTCCAATTCCACCTGGATCTAAGAATGTTCCTCCACAAACTGGTGGAGCGACTAATGTAGTTACGTTAATTCCAACAGACCAATTACTGTTGTCATTTCCTGCACATATTGCTCTAACATAAATTGTATAGCAGGTTGCAGGAGTTAAACCAGTAATAACAATTGGATTAGTTCCAAAAGCAATTCCGGATGTTCCAGTTGTGCCATTTGTTGGTGCTGGTGAGCCACATGGTAAAGCAATATACTCAAAACTTGTGGCTGTACTATTATTCGTAAAACTGACTGTTGTTGAGTTTGATGTTGTTGCCGATGCTACTAATGCTGTAGGTCTAGGACACGTTGGCGGTGGAGCACAAGTTACATTGGCAACCCAACCACTAGAAACCACACTACTATCAGTCGTAAATACAAATGTTAAACATCCTCCAGGCACTGTAGATGTAATTTCACCAGGAGAATTTGTTCCTCCAAATGTACCAATTAAAGGTGCAGACGAACTACTTCCATTATAAATACTTAAGAAATCACAACAACCCTCTGTTGAAAATGATGTGAAAGTAACAGTTACTAAATCGGTAGCATTTACTGGACAGATTACTGTTGTTCCAGTAGCCGCAGTAATACTATTTGCATAGTTTCCAGTTCCACCCGGATCTAAGAATGTTCCTCCACAAACTGGTGGAGCGACTAGCGTTGTAATTGTTCTTGGTCCAGTCCAAGTACTTGTAGATGTTGAACAATTACTTCTAATATAGATGTCATAACAAGTTAATGGTGTTAATCCTGTTAGTACAAACGGATTTGAAGATGCATTTGTAAATCCTGTTGATGCTGCTGTTGGCGCAGGCGAACCACACGGTAAAGCTAAAATTTGCCAACTTGTAGCCGTTCCCATTTCATTCCAAGATAAATTCACGGAGTTGTGAAGTACATTTGAAGAAGACAATGCAATAGGACTTGGACAAGCTACAGGTGGAGCACAAGTTACATTTGACATCCAACCCGTTGATGTTGTTGTTCCATTACTTCTAAATCTAAAAGTCAAGCATCCATCAGGACTTGAAGAAGTTATTGTTCCTGGACTAACCGTTCCCCAAAAAGAACCAGCTAAACCACCTGGAACTGCTCCTGCAGGATTTCCACTAGATATTAGAGGAGAAGTAATTGAATTTCCGTTAAAGATATACAATCCGTCATTGTTAGCTTGTGTATTAAATGCTGTAAAAGTTACTGTAACTACATCACCCACATTTACAGGACAAATTGTTACAACTGAATCAGCATTATTTACATAATTTCCTGTAATACCACCAGAATCAACAAAATTTCCACCACAAACCGGTGGTGCAACTTGCGTTGTAATATTAACACCAACTGACCAATCACTATAGTCACTACCATCACAAACGGCTCTAACATAAAGTGTGTAACAAGTATTAGGAGTTAAACCAGTAATTACAATTGGGTTTGATGTTGTACCAGTTCCTACAGTTCCAGTAGCACCATTTGTTGGAGCAGGCGAACCACATGGAACAGCTAAATATTCAAAATTAGTAGCCGAACTATTATTTGTGAAAGCTAAAGTTCCAGAATTTGAAGTTATAGCTGATGTAGCTAATGCTGTAGGTTTTGGACAAGTTGGAGGAGGAGCACAAGTTACGTTGGCAACCCAACCACTAGAAACCACACTACTATCAGTCGTAAAAACAAAAGTTAAACATCCGCCAGGCACAGTTGATGTAATTATTCCTGGAGAATTTGTTCCTCCAAATGTACCTATTAAAGGTGCTGAAGAGCTACTTCCATTATAAATACTTAAGAAATCACAACAACCCTCTGTTGAAAATGATGTGAAAGTAACAGTTACTAAATCGGTAGCATTTACAGGACAGATTACTGTTGTTCCAGTAGTCGCGGTAATATTATTTGCATAGTTTCCAGTTCCACCAGGATCTAAGAATGTTCCTCCACAAACTGGTGGAGCGACTAGCGTTGTAATTGTTCTTGGTCCACTCCAAGTACTTGTAGATGTTGAACAATTACTTCTAATATAGATGTCATAACAAGTTAATGGCGTTAATCCGGTTAGTATAAACGGATTTGAAGATGCAGTTATAAATCCTATTGATGCTGCTGTTGGCGCAGGTGAACCACAAGGTAAAGCTAAAATTTGCCAACTTGTAGCCGTTCCCATTTCATTCCAAGATAAATTCACGGAGTTGTGAAGTAGATTTGAAGAAGACAATGCAATAGGACTTGGACAAGCTACAGGTGGCGCACAAGTTACATTTGAAGCCCAACCCGTTGCCGTTGTTGTTCCATTACTTCTAAATCTAAATGTCAAACATCCATCAGAACTTGAAGAAGTTATTGTTCCCGGACTAACCGTTCCCCAAAATGCACCAGCTAAACCACCAGGAACTGCTCCTGCAGGATTTCCACTAGATATTAGAGGAGAAGTAATTGAGTTTCCATTAAAGATATACAATCCGTCATTGTTAGCTTGTGTATTAAATGCTGTAAAAGTTACTGTAACTACATCACCCACATTTACTGGACAAATGGTTACAACTGAATCAGCATTATTTGCATAATTTCCTGTAATACCACCTGAATCAACAAAATTTCCACCACAAACTGGAGGAGCAACTAGTGTTGTAATATTAACACCAACAGACCAATCACTATAGTCACTTCCAGCACATACTGCTCTCACATAAAGTGTGTAACATGTGTTTGGAGTTAAACCAGTAATTACAATTGGGTTTGATGTTGTTGCAATTCCCACAGTTCCTGTAGCACCATTTGTTGGAGCAGGCGAACCACATGGAACAGCTAAATATTCAAAATTAGTAGCCGAACTATTATTTGTGAAAGCTAAAGTTCCAGAATTTGAAGTTATGGCTGATGTTGCTAATGCTGTAGGTTTTGGACATGTTGGAGGAGGAGCACAAGTTACATTGGCAACCCAACCACTAGATACGACACTACCATCAGTTGTGAAAACAAAAGTTAAACATCCGCCAGGTACAGTTGATGTAATTATTCCTGGAGAGGTCGTACCTGAAAAAGTCCCAATTAATGGAGCAGATGAACTATTACCATTATATATACTTAAAAAGTCACAACAACCTTCAGTAGAGAAAGAGGTGAAAGTAACTGTTACTAAATCGGTTGCATTTACCGGGCAAATTGTTGTTGTTCCAGTAGCGGCAGTAATATTATCTGCATAATTACCTGTTCCACCTGGATCTAGATAGTTTCCTCCACAAACAGGCGGTGCTGTTGTTGTTGAAAATGTTGTTGGTCCAACCCATTCACTTGGAATATTATCTAGACATATCGCTCTAACATAATATTTATAAGCAGTATTTGGTGTTAAGCCTGTTGCAACATATGGCAAAGTTCCATTATAAACGATACCAACTCCTGTTGGAGTAGCTGTTGCAGGAATAACCTCAATTTCCCATGATGTAGCACCACTTGGATTTGCCCATGATAAAGAAGCTTGATTAAATAAAACTCCAGTTGCAACTAAACCAGTTGGATTCAAACATTGTTCAGAGACTCTAACATTGTCTAAAAGCCATCTATCACCACTTATTCCTGTTGTGGTTTGCGTATATTTCATTACAAAGGCAACATAAACTTGAGTTCCAATCATAGAAGCTGGAAATGAAATAACTTTTTCTGTATAAATATTGTATGCATTTTGAACACCATTCATATCCAATGTTAATTGGTCTTCATTATATTCTGCGAGTTGAGTTGTGTAAGCAGCAGGGTTTGTTTGAGTTGCTGTTGATGGAGCAACTTTTACTTGATAAAGTGTGCCTGTATTTCCGGTTGAAAAAGTTCTAGCAAAAAATCGGAGTTGACCATTTGCAGGAACGGTTACTAATGGAGTTGCTAAATAATCTTCAGAAGTGTTTCCAAGTCCAATATTTTCTCGATTGATATAAGCAGCATTTGTACCTGCATAAACTAAAGGTGGAGAGGCAACGCCATTATTAATTCCCCATCGTTGGGTTAATCCAACTCCGTTATCAAAAACGGCCCAATTACCTGTTCCTAAAGACCAGTTTGTCGATGGTAATACATCTGGACCTGTAGTACTTTCAAATCCTTCTGTTCCTGGAATTGGAAATTGTGCAAATCCATTTAATGATAATAATAATGTTAAAATAAAAATAATCTTTTTCATAATTTGAAATTTTCGGCTATTTAATGTTATAAATGTAACAATATTTTTTCTTTTTGGTAGTGTTAAAATTTGTTATTTCTTACAAATTATTTCATAAATAGACGAACTACTTATTTCATAGATGAAGTGCACTTAAAAACAAAAAGAGACTGAATTTCAGTCTCTTTAAAATTTTATAATTGTTTTTTTAATATATTTTATAATCCGTTGGGTGCAATTATTATTATATAGCCAATTTTATAGAAAATGTCACACTGAGCTTGTCGAAGTGCTTCAAAAAAGTTCTTTACTTCGTCCCCAATTGCCAAAATTGATAATTTTTATTTCTTGTGTGTGTTTCTGTAGCCAATCCGATAGCGCGGATTTGCAATCCTTACTGACTTTGCTCTTTAATACTTTTAATAAACTTATGATTAATAAAATATAATAAATTCCTCAAAGTTAGTAGATATTTGCGGAGCTGGTACTTTGTTTTAAATTAGATTTTGGAACTCTTATCGAAGCTGAGTTATTATTTTTATATAACTTAAAAAGCTAATATCTATTTTTAAAATTCTTTAAATAGGTAGTATGTTAAACCAATTAACGCAAAAGAAAAGAAAAAATATAAAATAATAAGTAATGTACACTTCAATGAAGTGTATCTTTTTTTGTCTAAAAAACGATCTTCATTTTTTTTTACTTTACAATAATAAAAATTCACAAAAAACAATAAAATTAATATCAAAATAAATATTGTCGGTATATCATAATCATTTGTAATCTTACTAAAAAATAAAAACAAATTAATTATTGTTAAAACATTAAATGTTTGGCACAATGTTACAACGACTAAAGCATCAATTGAATTGTCTCCTTTTTTAGAAAATAATATATTTGTGTAAATAAAATCAAAAAATTTCATAACTATTCATCTATAATTTTTCACTTAATAACTTTTGAATAGTTTTAAGATTTATTAGCGATTTTTGCAACAAATATTAACAATAAAAAGCTCCCTAAACAGAGAGCAATAACTAAAAAATTTCTAATATATTTTTGCTTTATTGATTCATCTTTATAAAGCTCAATTAATCTTTTATATTTTTCATTTTTTTTAAAGTAAAAGAAATTTAAATAATATATAATAATACTAAAAAACAAAGTTAATAATATTAAATTATTGCCTTGAATTCCAACATATCCGAAACAAATCTTTAACATTAGAATACTACTAAAAAATAAAAATAAAAAGATCATTGATAAAAAAATAATTGCACCATTGAAAACATTCTCATGATTTGGTGTATTAAGCATATATTTATAAAACTTTATAAATAAATATTCATAATTTTTTTTCATTTGTTTAATCATTTATGTTAGAAGCTTCCCAAAATTGTGAATAGACTATTAGGTTATTGTATTTCTTTAATAACTGCTATTTGGGATTAAAATTTTAAAAATTGTCACAATGATTTGATAGAATGATTAAAAAAGAATTACCTCACCAATGCAAAATGCCCTTTGACAATTCTTCCATCTTCAAGTTCAATGACATACCAATAATCATCGGAAATTACTGTATAGCCATTGTAAGTGCCATCCCAACCTACACTTAATGGTCTTATTTGCTTTAATAATTTTCCAAAACGATCATAAATTTTTATGATTGCTTTAGCGTTAAATTGTTCACTCACACCGTCAATATTCCAATAGTCATTAGTTCCATCGCTATTGGGAGTAAAAAATTTTGGTATTCCTAAAATGCTGATTTCTTGTTGAGTAATTCCGCAACCTAATTCGTCATTTACATAAACAGTATAAATTCCTGGCAATAAATTATTGAAACTATTACTGCTTTGATAATTTACACCATCAATACTGTAAGTATAAGTTCCATCACCGGAAACTAAAATTAAAATAGAATTATTGTTTACTAAATCATTCACTTCAATAGCATCAATGGTAGCTGTATTTGACGCAGTAACGGTTACAGTTCTTGTGCTTACACACCCAAAAATGTTTTCCACATCAACAGTATAAACCCCTTCAGTATTCACAGTTAAGTTATAATTTGTAGCTCCTGCAATCGTTGTTCCATTAAAATACCATGTATAAGTATGATTTCCAATAGTGGAAGTGTTATTCAAACTTGCATTGATAATCTTTGTAAAAGATGGATCATTACTACAAACCAATTCACTTCCCGTCAAATTGATTCTAGGTTTTTCATGAACCACTAAAGGAATAGGTAAAATAGCTTTACAACTTGAATTGATGGTATTACTTACTTCTGCTAAAAGTGTTTGATTAGACGAATTAAAAGGATTTGGAAGTGGTGAAGGCAATAAATTTCCAAAACCATCATAATATTTCACAAACATTCCAGTTTGACTACCTAAAATAGTAGATTGAAACGTACTGGTATCAAACGGATAAACACCATCTTGCAACGCTGGATCTGTTTCGTCATCACACACACTCGTTAAACTTGCATTGATTGGAAAAGCTTCTGGTAAATCATCAACAATAAATTGAATTGTCGAACTATAAGAACAAGCAGTTGCCGTGGTGTTTGTTACAGTTGCAGTAATTGTTTGTGAAGTACTTGTAAAGGGATTACTCATCACAATGGGTGTTCCACCAGAATTAGTATAACTTACCGAAACACCTGTCAAACCATTTAATAATGTAGCTTGCAAGGTAGATGTATCAAATCCATAAACGCCATCATGGTCATCATCACAATGCCTTATGACTTGGGGTTGAACTATTGGAATGCGTTCTACATTCAAAGTAATATGATGTCCTAAACCTAAACATTCATTGTTTAATTGACTATCCACACGAACAAAAATATTTTGTGTATTTGGATAACCAATATTACTATAGTTTGAAGTGTTAGTAATAGAATTAACTTCTGCCAAAGCGTCGGTTATAGTAGCATAATAAGTAATGTCTAACAATTGTCCTGGTGGATATAACGCTTGAATTTCTGCAGTAACGCCACTAAAATCAAAAGTAGAAACTCCATCTGTTATAGATCCCGAAGCAACATCATCACACACGGTAAAAACACGTTGAAAACTTGCAGGAATTAAAGTAGTGGAAACTATCAAGTCCAATTGTGCCACTCTAAAACAACCGTTAGTATTTTGAACTCTCACAAAAACAGAATCGTTACTCACAATTTGATTGGTATAAGCTGTAAAATTAGTAATGGCATTACTATTGTTTTGAGCATCAAGTGCCGTTTCATAATAACTAAAAGTCAATCCTGTAGCACTTGAAACTAACAACGAAGTGCTTTCATTCAAATTAAAACTACTAAATCCATCATTGTTATCATCACATTGTTTTAGAGATACCGTACTTGATAAAAGAGTAGGTAAGGGATAAATAGTTATTTCTCTTGTGTTGCTACCCGTTCCAAAAGGTGTTGTAACAGCAACAGAAACAGTATAAGTTCCTGTTAAACTATAATTATGTGTTGGATTCAAGCTACTTGAACTACTTCCATCACCAAAACTCCACGTAGCACCTAAAACGGTTTGATTCGTAACAAACTCAAAAGAGGTATTTTGATTGACACACGCATTTTCAAATTGAATAGATGGTGTAAAGAAAAAAGATTGACTAAAAGAGGGTAAACCTCCATAACATAATCTACCTGCTAAATCAATAGCATTAAATTGAAAATCACATCCTGCACCTAAAACATTAGGATTATTAATGACACTTAATTTATTTTGATTACCAATAGCTACATAAATTTTATTATCAGGACCAAGTTGCAATGCACCACAAATAACATTTGAATCTAAAATTGTAAACTTTGAAGCAGGAACATCAGTAGCATTTAGATTAAATTGATAAATTTTACCATAATTATTTGTTACATACAATAATGACTCATCAGGTGAAAACTCAGCGCCATATAAAAACCAATCTTCAATTAATAAAGTTCTTTCATTAGTTAATACACCTGTAGTTGTATTAAAGTCATACAGTTGCACAAAATCCGAAACATTTGCAATGGCTAATTTTGTTCCACTTGGTGAAATTTTTATAGTTCCTGCTTCTGTAAAACTTGCACTAACAATTACAGGTCCAACAGTTGTAACAATTGGTGTTGTATTTAATCCTAAAGCTGTTAATAAATGAGCATTAAAATTATTGTTTTCAACACCATGCGTAACAATCCAATAATCAATGTTATTAGCGTGTTTTGTAACACCTATACTCTCAATAGTTGGTGTGTAAACCAAAACATTTTTTTGAGCAGTAACAGCACCATTACCTGAATCCATTGTCATGTCTACAACAGAATATCTAAATCCATTGGGTTGTGATTCTCGGTCAATAGTAAAAACATAATACAACATTGTAGAACCTGGCATTGGAATAATGGTTGCTGATTGTGTAGAAGAACTATGCCCCATCAAACCACTACCATTAACCATTACCACATGATTTTTGTTGTAAATGGTGCTACCGTCAGTATAAAATAATAATTGCCCTGTACTTGTTGATAGTGTGGCACATCCTTCCTCAGTAACAAGTTCTCCATTAGTCAATGCCACAGGACTACCACTACTAAAGTCCAAACCTGCCTTATTGCCAAAATACCAAATGTTGGCTTCCCCTTGTGCATGAGAAACCAACATTGATAAAATCATTATTAATAAATACAGTTTTAACTTCATTTAACTACAATAACTCAAAAATTAATCTATTCTTCAACAAACTTTACTAGTTCAATGGATTTAATTTTACCATAGGATGATAATTTGTCAACAATTTTCGGTGGATTGTAAACAATTTTCATTTTATCTTTTGTTTTAGATAACGAAGTTATTCTTCCCTTATAGTAAAAAGCATTAGCATCAGCAGCAACTTGAAGGTTTCCATTTTCATCAATTGGAACGTTAAGGATATCGTTACCACATCCGTAACATATAACACAAGAAGGTATACCAAAATATTCCTGTAACATATAACCACTATATAGACCAGTGAAGGCTAAATAGTCCTTTTGAGTAGCACATAGATTTACATAATCTACAACAGTACCATCTTCTTTTGTTACGGTGTTGTATTGCCATTTTGTACTTCCTAAATTTTGAATGGTTGGGTTTAAATAATCATTTTCATCATTACTGCAGGATAAATTGATTGCCATTACTGCTACTAATAAAATTATTTTTTTCATGTTTTTTTGCTTTTAAATTCTCTTTAAAGTTATTTTTAAAATTCTTTTTGAAGTATCAGTAATTATCTTTTTCTAAATGATGAAATTCCTTAATTTTATTATGAATTACCCAAATTGTTATGGGTGGAAATGAATAATAAAGAAAAATTGGTAAAATATCATTTAAGAAAACTTTGTTTTTTAATTCAATAGTCTTAATAACTTTACAAACAAAATAGCTACTGTACATAAATGCAAATATCCCAATAAATTGAATCGCTATGAATAAGGTAATAATAACTGTATTCGGTGTGCTTCCTTTATGGAAAAAACTAAATATATAAGCGACAAAAAAAACAAAATTCAATGTTATAATAATGTTTATCAAAAGCGAAAATTTAAAATTAATCAATTTTAAATTAAGGTATTTACTTGAGTGATTATATAAAAAAGTTATTGAATTGTTTAACCAATAAAAAAAAGGTAAATATAACATCCAAAAAATAACAAATGTTAAATAATATAATAAATTATTTTCTATTGATTGAACAATGTTTATTAATAACAACTGAATTATTACAGGAATTATTAATATTAAAAAAAATATTTTTTTTGTGCTAAATTTAATAAAATAATATGTTTTCATTTTTTATATTTTTAAATTACCAATCAAATCTCCAACCGCCTTTAAAATTTATATAACCTCCTAATCCTAAACCTATACTAAATCCAGTATCTATTCCAATATAAATTTGAGATTGATAACTAGACTGTTTTGAATACTCAGCTGAAAATCCAAATAAACTAAAAGAAGCTGATTCAAACCTACTTTCTGCTATGTTATATTTATAACTAGCTCCTAAACCACAACTAATAGCAACTTCAAAAAAATGATTTTCACCTTGATTTATAGAACCCTTATAATCATAATAATCTCCTTTAATACTTGACTCTCTATACTCACCAATTTTAATACCTAAAACATTTTTAAAAGGTGTAAAATCAATATAGGTTCCTGCTCTTAATCCAGTTTCAGCACTAAAATATTGATTTTCGAAAAACCATGTCTTAAATAGCTTTTTCATGAAAGGTGATTGTTCCCTTTTTACAGGTGGGTCTGTATCGTGCAGAGCATGATTAAGTCCACTAACGACTAATCCAGTTACAGCACCTTCCCAAAAATTTCCTTTACTCATAGCAGCTCCAGCACCACCCATAATGGTTCCAAAGGCAATCATACCTCCTGCTCCTTTTGCTCCTAAAAACCCACCTATTCCTTGATGAGCTGTTTCTTTTGTTCCATAAGCCCAATTATTTTTTTTAAAAAAGCCACTTTCTGTTGTACTTCCTCCTTGCCACGCACTACTTGCTATACTACTAATAGCTCCTGCTGCAAAACCTTGCCAAAAGTTACCACCTTGCACTCCGGTTAAAGTGCCTTGAAACATACCATGAGCTAAGGCTTGGTAGGATGCTCGAGTATAAAAATTACCAATAGTTGTGGCATATTCTCCAATTCCAAAGGTTACTGCACCACTAATAGCACCTACAACAGCTGACTGTATTAATCCTCCTGCAGAAATTTTTCCTGCTATTACACATTGAATACCATAAGAAGCAGTCCCAATTATGGCACCAATAATTATGGCAGAAATTAATAAGTCATCAATTCCAAAAATATTACCCGTAACATCAGTATATTTTAGTGGGTTGTTAATACAATACGCATAACGGTTGTAGTTTTGGGTATTGTAGGGTTCTTGAATATAATTATCAGGCGATAAAAAGCGATGGAGTTTTGGGTCATACAATCGAGCATTCATGTTAATTAATCCAACACTTTGCAAATGTTCATGTCCTGAATATCCTCTATCAAAGAACGTTAATCCTGCTAAGTTAACACCTGCGCCGTTTTGCACTTTTAAAAGCAATCCCCATGCGTCAAACAAGCGTTTCTCTACAACAGCTCCTGTGTCGTTGGTGATAGCTAAGATACTACCTTGGTAATCTCTATGCAAATAAAAATAACTTTGGGTTGTTCCGTTACTTTTAACAACCATTGGAGCACTGTAAGCATCACCACCTAAATAAGTGATAAACTCTACAGCAGTTGGTGTGGTCGTACTTCCAGGACCAAAGGTAGCTTTTATTTCCATGCTACCATCAGCACTGTAATATTTTCTGTAAGGTCGTGTTAGTTTATCAGTATTGGTATTACCATAATACATAATATTGCGTTGCAATGCAGCATTATAACCAAAGCTGATACGGTCAACACCTTGTTCAAAAATTTCAATTGGCGTTTTAAATGCCGTATAGGAAATTTGTTGTACAGGTCGTGTATCATAATAGGTTTGTGCTTCCGTAGAAGTCAATACAGAGGTGTTTTGATACGGTTTAAGACCATTAGTGTACTGATAACTACCTAGATTATTTGCCGTAATTCTACCTCTATCATCATAATTTTGAGTGGTTTGCGTTCCTGTGCCGTTTGTATAGTGCGTCAAACGGTCAAGAGCATCATACTGAAAACTTTCATTCCAGCTAAACATACTATTAGAACGACTTTGTAAATTGGCCAAAATAGGTTCAAAAGCATAATTCAAAGTCATGATGTTTGTGGTAGCTTTATCATGCTTGTTGCGTGTAGCATAACCATAAATATCATAGGAGTTAGCAATCGTTATTCCGTTTCCTAAAGTAGAACTTGTGAGTTGTCCTCTTGCATTAGTTGTATTTTCTTGATACTTTACAACGGTTCCGTCTTTCAATTGCGTTTCAGTACCATAAGCGTTATAAACATGGGTAATGGTTTTGGAACTAGTTTTTCCATGAGCTACAGCCGTAGAGGTTTCATTAGCAACACGACCAAAAGCATCAAAAGTTAAAGTCTTTGTAAAGGTTGCTAAAGCAGTTGTTGATCCAAGAGGATAAAGTGTTTCAACAGTAGTTTTTAATTGTTTGGTAGTTGTATCATACGTATAAGCATAGTTGCTATTTCCATCAAATGTATTTACTACCGCCATGTTAGTCAACCATTTATTAGTTGGGTCATACGTATAGGTACTTGTTATATTGGTTTTTTCAGCAGCAGTTAACCCTACAACTGATTTGGTCATTAATTTTCCTAATGGACTTAACGTATATGTCGTTGTTCCTTTTGGGGTAACTTCTTTGATGGTTTCACCGAAAGCATTGTATTGGTAGGTATAAATACCCGCTGAAGAATCCTCAAGTTGAATTTTTCGTCCCCAATTGTCATATTGCATTTTTAACTTAATACCATCATAATCAGATTCGGTTAAATTGCCCATAGCATCATACTTAAAGGCAATTGTTCCGCCAGGACTATCAACAGCAGTAATTACTTGCCCATTGGCATTACTTGTTTTTGATTTACTCATGGCAGGTTCAGTAACCGTTGCGGTTAAACCATTATAAGTAGTCGTTACAATTTTTCCGGTATGGGCGGTTGCTTTTATTGGTCTTCCATAATCATCATACTCAAAAGTTGCCCATTGTGTTGGAGAGGAAGAAGCAAAATAAGGTTCGCTTGTTCCTATTTTTTGACCTTTATAATTATAAGTGTTATCAACATAAACCCAGTTGCCGTTCATGTCTTTACTTCCTTTTTTAACCTCGCGCGATAAAACATCGCTTTGTGTCATACTAACACTGCCATCATCTCCTGTTTGTGTAGTGGTATATAAATTACTGGCTCTTGTGTAAGTGTAGTTAATACTTTTTCCTAAAAAGTCAGTAACTTTTGTTTGTTTACCCCAATTGTCAATAACTACAGTAGTAGTTTGGTTATAGGGATTTTTTTGAGTTAAAACTGTTCCATAAATAGGATGATAAGTAAGATTAGTAGAAACTAATCCTTCAACATCAGTAGTCGTTTTAACAAATCGGTTGGTTGGGTCATACGTATAGCTTGTTGTTCTAGGCGATACGGCTTCTGTAGCAATTGCTCCAGTGGCACTGATGGTTTTACTCTGCAACAAACCGTTAGAAAAATAAGCAAACGTTTCTATAAGGGTTTCGGAAGAACCATTAGCTTTCTTCTCTGTTTTAGTTAAATTTCCGTTAGTGTAAAAATATTTTGTGTTACTCGTTTTAGTGTCAGCAACGCCAGACATGGGAGTATTGACATAAACAGTTGAGGTAGTTGTAACCTCTTTTGGGCGACCAATATAATATCCACTTCCTGTTCCTGTTACTACATTGTCATAGTCTGTTACTGTAGTAGTGCTACCTTGTAATTCAAATCCTCCTAAATAGTTTTCCGTTGTTACACTTAAAGGCAACAAATAATCTGTTGAGTACGAATTATATTTTTTACGAATATTAACGTTAGTTAAAAAATCATAGGTTGATTGACTATCGAGTAACAATGAATAACGTTTAGTTATAGGATCTGTACTTTCTGTATAGTTAGTATATGTGTAATTTATTGTGGCTGGACCTGTATAATCACTAATTTGAAAATTTGTTGCAGGATTTAATAAAGTTAAACCAGATCTTATCGTAGCACCTCTTTTCAAAGGGTCATTAATGGTTGTAGTCCAAGTTGTCTTTTCGGCACTTCTATCAACGTACCAACTACTTCTCGCTGTTTTAATAAATCCTAATGCTCCAACGCCATCCAGTTTTACAGCATAACCAACATATCTAAAATCTTGATATTTAGTTGTTCCTAAAGAAGTGTTTGTCAATTTATAAACAATTTTATTTCCTGGCATTTCATTAAGTTCAACATAAGGATAATTTAATGACTCGTAAGAATGGTAAAATTGTTCATAATTTATATATCGTCTTTCCTTGGTTAAAGCTTCATAAGAAATGCTAGTAATGATTGCGCCGTTAGATTGTGAAACGCTAGTCAATAAATTATCATCATTAAAATTTTTAGAAAAATCAATGAAAGTTGTAGTTTTTGCAGCTCCACTTTGATTATGGTAACGAACTACAATTAGATCATTGTTGTAACCGCCATATTTATAGGATGCTGCAATAGGGATTGGCAATGTCCTTATATCGCTATTGTGCTCATGAGGTGACTCATAATAACTTGTAAAAGTACCATTAAAACCAATATTATTTACATATGCATGAACACTCCATTTTGTATCAATATCAGCTTTATCAATATCTCTCCAATATGTAACTAATTTTACACTAACAATATCCGCTTTTCCATCTTTATTAACATCAAGAGCATAATAATTTTTTAAAATTACTCTATTGTCATAATCAGCATCAGAAAATGGTCTATATTCTGTAACATTGTCATGTGTTTCTTTTACAAAAAAAGTGCCACCCGCAGGATTTGGATTGCTATAATAAATATGCCATTTTGCACAACCTTGACATCCATATTTATTATCAGAATCAGGCATCATCATATCAGGTTTTCCATCACCATTATAATCACCAAATAGTATTGTTTTGTCTTTAGTGTAATTCTCAATCATTCCTTGACCAATAATTTCAACCGTCGCCCATGGTGCAACGGTTAGATGTTTTAATGTAATGATCTTATAAGCTTTATTGTCAATAACTAAAATATCATCTTTACCATCACTATTAAAGTCCATTACAAAACGTTTTTCACCTTGCAAATGACCATAACTTGGAAAATTATAGTTCCCTGCGGTGTTAAACTCGTTTGTGGTGTTAGGATTCAAATCAACGATACGAGCACCGTTTAAAATATCTAAAGTTTCATTAGTTTGAACACAATCAATAGGCAAAGGATCAACAGTTCGTAATCCAAGACCTGAATTTGAAGGTGCATAAGTTCGTCTTTGAACATGACTCATCGCTAAAATTTCAGATATTCCATCACCATTAAAATCTCCTTCAAGATATTCATTAGAATCCTTTAGTATAGGTGTTGCACAACGATTAGAACAAGGAACTTGAACAGGCGTAAAAACATCAGGTGCTGTTTCGACAAGTTCATAACATATATCATCGGGATTGGCAGGAGCACATTCGTCATAACAAGTAACTTGATTATTGAAATCAATATTCTTTGTTAAATGTTGAACAAAACCTGTCTCAGTGTTTAAATGATAGGCACGAAACTTATTTTGAGTTAACGTTTCTTCAATAGTTATTAAAGATTGTGCCTGATTTAATTTTCCACTTTTTAGTGTAGAACCTACTAATTTTTCATGTTGTAAGGATGGCGCATCAAAACTAACGTTACTTCCCTCAGTAAAAAGTCTTGTATATACTTTACCATTAGAAATAAAATCCAATCGACCATCGCCATCAAAATCGCCAGAGAAATCAGGTTGCTCAGATAAATCAAGGGATTCATTATACCAGTGCGTAATTTCTGAAGCTCCAGATTCTGTTGTATTATAAGTAAACTCTATTGGATTAGCAGCTTCTCCTGCACCATTATACTCTTGAACTTTTGCTACTCTTTCATATCCTTGAGCATCAGCAGCTGTATGGGTAATTTCATATCTCTTAAACAACAAGCTATTTGTAAAAACTTCAACTTTTTGTAATAATTCAAATTTTTCAGTTTTAATTCCTTTAATATAGCCATACTCTTTTCTTGCTAAAGTTTTGTAACTAAAAACAATCTTATTTAATGGATTAGGGTTTGTGGTAACATTAGCACTAAATCTAATTTCTGTCAAACACAAACTTTTAGCCAAAGGTGTAGAGTAATGATAGGTCATAAAATTACCGTTAGTATCTTCAAAACGTGTGATATAAAATGCGGTTAAATCAGTAGCATTCATACCTCCATAATTGCCATACCATGCTCGAGAACCATCAGCATTGGTAACAATAAAATACATTGCAGTTCCAGTTCCAACAAGCTGTATTTTAGTATTACTTTGAACCTCGGTTTCATAAGTTGAATTGTTAGCCCAATAAGTGCCACTTTTCAATAGCAATCGCTGCCCATCTAAAGAAAGTTTATCATCAGCATCAAAGTCTACACCATCGCGATATCCTTCAATATCCGCTCTTGTGGACATTCGTGCAATGGCAGAAATACTGCTTATACTCCAACCTTGACCAACAATTCCGCCTTGTTGCCCACTTGCATATACTAAATTTATTACAGGTCCAACATCACCTATACTTGCAGGCATAGCTATAGGGACAGTAAATGTAGCTTGACCTGAACCAGATACTTCTAAAGCACCTTGTGTATCATGAAAATTTTGAGAAAATAAAAAGTAATTAAAAAATAGGGCTAATAGTAAATAAATGTTCTTCATGGCTTAGTTTTTTAAAATTTTAATGGTTTTTATTTCACCGTTAGTATAATTGAGATTGATAACATACAACCCAACAGGAAACTCTTTAAAGGATATTACTTGATTATTTTCTTGTTTTTGGTCTTTATAATTTTGTACTACTTTACCATTCATATCAAATACTTCAATAGAAGAAACTTTATTATCATTGATTAATTCCCATTTTAAATACAGTTCCTCTTTTACAGGATTTGGATAATAAGAAATGACATCTTCAGGAAAGAATTTTTGCAAATCTTCCTCTTGTAATTCCGAAATTTCCTTTACATCTTGATTAAGTTTGGCACTACAAGTAGGACATACATACCTTTGAACCTGATTTCCAGCAGCATCATATTCAAAAGTTATTTTAGGGACTTGAGCATAGCTTAAAAAGCTAATAAAAATTGTAGTAATAAATAAAAGTTTTCTCATAAATAAAAAATAGATTTAGGTTTATAATATTATGTAATTAAATTTTCCCCAAAATTAATGGCTCAATTTTTTAACCATTTTTAGAGGATACTGTAAAATGATGTTTTTTTATTTTTTATATATGCAAAATGCAAAGGTTTTTCCTCTGCATTTTAAACTAAAAAAAGTAATTTTTCAACAAATTGTATAGCAGTAATTTTCTGCAAAAGTTGGTTAAATAATTTATACTTCAAAATTTTTTCTCCTATTTTTCCTTTATTTAACACACTTGTAGAGCTATTTCTACAAGTATGTTAAAATTTGAGAGTCATAGTTTTGGGTCTAAAAAACTTCATTCAAATTCTTATTTGTTATATCCCAAAAGTTATCATGAATTATCATAAAGAGTATGAAATAAAGAACTGAGTCTATGAAGCGAAGTGTGGTAAAAATTAAAATAAAGAATAAACAACAAAAAATCCGTTTAATCTGTGTTATCCGCGTTCAAAAAAACTATATAATCTATACAGAGCGAAGCGACTTAAAAAAAGATAAACTATGTTTCGTAGCCTGCACTGAGCTCGCTTGCACTGAGTTTATCGAAGCGAAGTGTGGTTAAAAAATTAAAATAAACAATGAGCCACAAACAAAAAGAATCCATTTAATCTTTGTTATCTGCATTCCAAAAACTATGTAATCTATGTAGAGCGAAGCGACTTTTTAAAAACTATAAAAACTATGATCTGTAACCTGCATTGAGCAAGCTTGCACTGAGTTTATCGAAGTGAAGTGTGGTTAAAAAAACAAAAAACCTCATTGAAATTCAACAAGGTTTCTTCAATTAAAATTAAAAACCACTAAATAACCTCTACAACATTCAAAACATTATATTCCTCATTTTTCAATGAATATTGCACACCATTCACCTCTTGATAAAATGAAATAAACAATAAAAACAATTGAATACCTGTTCCTGTAGGCACACCTGAAGGAGTTAAAACAGAAGTACTCATAGTCAAGTTTAGTGGTAAATTGACAAGATTACTTAAAGCAATTTCCGATTCTTGCGTTGCAAAATCTAAATGAACAACCGCACTTTGCAAACTAATATGTGTAGAACCTTGCGGATACATCAATTGTTCAAGTGGAATAAAATCGGTAACAGTAGTTACGCCAGTTGCAGTATCTAAATCATAGTTAACAAAAAACACACTTTTTAATGGTGCATTAGCATTAAAATCAAATCCTTTTAATAATTGCTTACCTTCTGCTGTACCTACAGACACTTGGCGATTGCCTCTTGTAGAAACAGTATCAAGATTTTTAATTCTCGACATCAATTGAAGTAATCTACTAGATAATTTACTGTCTTTAGCTTTAAAAACTAAACTTCCCAAAGCAAGTTTTAAAATTTTGCCTGAACTACCACTATGAGAAAACTCATTATTGTTTTCTCGAGTTCTAACAAAATTAGGATCACTTGAAATTCGTTCTTTAGAGATGCCTCCTTTTTTACGAACAAAATTCTTACCGTCTTTTTTGTAAAAGGTCAAGTCTTCAACCGTACCTTCAATTTTGATAACACCTGATGTTTTTGCCATCTTTTTTTTCGTTTTGAATTAATAATGCTCTTATAACATAAATTAAATATTTAAGTACGAAGAGTTACAATAATAACTCAATCAAAAAATAAATTAGTACACAGCTACTACCGAAAAGGGAGCTTTTTACCTTCTTTTGCCGATATAGACGTTTATTGCAGAAAGTTATGTTAAATAATGCCAATAAAAATACTAACAAAGAATTGTCTTACGTTTCAAAGTTACTAAGCCCACTCAAAGCCGACTTAAAGTTGACTTAAAGCCGACTATAAGTTGAGTAAGACTTGATAAGTAGTATAAAATAAATTTAATATTTAAAAACAAAATAGAAATTATGAAACGCATGTGTATCTACACAAACGATATCCAAATTATCACAGGTAAAAGTGAGCGATATTGTAGAGCAATAATAGCTAAAATAAGAAAGCAAAATAATAAAGAAAAACACCAATCAATAACTATTGAGGAATTTTGTATGTATCAAGGGTTAGATAGTAATGAGGTTAGAAAAATGATTAAGTGAAATTTTATATACAAAAAAAAGAGACTGATAATCAGTCTCTTTTCTTAATTAGTATAGTTTGATTTTATCGTTCTCTATTAATATAAACCCATCCTGATAAAGTTTTCATACCATCACGTTCAATTACATAATAATATGTTCCATCTGGTAATTCTTCACCAGCATCAGATTGTCCTTCCCATTGATTAG